>NZ_JTFC01000099.1 GCF_003991225.1 Candidatus Kurthia intestinigallinarum | reverse complement strand
GAAAATAATAATGATGAATTTATCTTATGCACCGCATAAACATCAAGAAAACTTGATTAGCGAATGGCAAGACTGCTATATCACAGCAGAAAAGAACGTGGGCATGATAGCTACATTAGACCTGTCTAGAATTGCGTATAACGAGCCTAAACAGTTTTTCTGGACATATGAATCGTTAGGAAAGTTATTAAGCCTTACAGAGCGTGAGAAGCCTTATACCAACGTCTATTTATCACTTAATGCTTTTTGTGAAGTAAATGGTCAGATGAAACGTAGTGCTAATAATTTAGCGCAGATTCGTAATGTAGGTATCGATTTAGATTGCTACAAGCTAGGCATCTCACCAGATCAATGTAAAGAAGAACTGTTTAAACTAATTGCACATAGTAAGTTACCTAATCCTAATTTAGTAATTAATTCGGGCAATGGTGTACAGCTTATTTATTCAATACAGGGGGGAGCAGCACCTACCAATGAAATTAAATGGCTGACAATGTACATAACAAGGGAACTAACTGGTCAATTGATTGATTTAGGAGCGGATTACCAAACTTGTACACTGGAACGAGTATTTAGATTGCCTTATACATTGAATAAAAAAGAGGGTTATCCCACAAAGCTAGTAACGGCTGAAATTTGGAATCGTAGAGAATGGCATCTTAATGAATTGATGGATTATGTGAAGCCGTATAAGCCAATGAAAAAGCGTTCTAAATTGCGTACAGTAACACCATTAAAGGGGTATAAAAAAGGCACACGCACGCTTACACAAATGAACATGGCACGTGCGAATGACATTTTAAATCTTGTACATATCCGAAATGGAGAAATTGAGAATCGTAACATCTTAACGTATGATTATGCATTTGCTCTGACGCTAGGAAGCGATATGAGCCATTTAGAAGTCCTTACAGCGACTTTTCAGCTTGATATTAGTTTCACATCTTCACAGAAGAAAAACGTCCTCAAAACGACTGTAAAGAGTGCATATGAGCGAGCTACAAAGTTTT
>NZ_JTFC01000098.1 GCF_003991225.1 Candidatus Kurthia intestinigallinarum | reverse complement strand
TTATTGATAGTTGGAGAGGTAAAACTTTGTGTTTTGCTGGTACATTCCTTTTAATTTCTTGTTCTTTAACATCTGCTTTTTTAAGTGCTAGTGATGGTCTGTTAAATTTAAAATCAATCCAACTTAAATTGGACTTTTTTATTCCAGCAATATTCGTAGCAAGTATGGTGGGCTATATGTATTCAATGGTTGAGTTTGAATTTAAAAAAGATAAGGAAAAATATAAAGTTTTAGAGGACAAAGAATAGTATTTCTGCCAGAATAAAATCAATATTTTGTTATTTTTATGATTAATAAGTATTTTCTTTTGAAAGTTAGGTTTACCTTTTGGCTTTTCAATCCCTATACATAATGTAAGCATAAAATAATTGGGGATATTGAATGTGGGGGCTATTAACAGATAATAAGGGATTTCATATGTAGATTGGATCTGGAGTAGCTGCATCTACACGAAATAGGTTGTATTTCTCCGATACGATAAGAATTATATTTTTGAGTTGTATTATATGACGAATTGAGTTGTTACAGTTAAATTTGTAAATAATGTAGTAATGATTGTAAGATCAGCATTTAATTATGTTAATTTTAAAGAATTTAGAAGCTTCCGATGAGGAGGCTTTTTATTTTTTTGAATAAGAACAAACGTTCTTTTAAAAGGTGTGCATAGACGCGTAATTCTTTATTATCAGAGTTTGCAAAAAGAATATAAAAAAAGCCCTATTTTGGGCTCTAAATGCGATCTAATTGTTCATACAACTTTTCAGTTTCTTCGTCTAGCCAAGTATAAAGATATTTTAAATTTTGGCGTGCTTCTTTATATAAGCCTTCTCTTGCTAAATCTTCAAAAGAGGTCGGTGTAGCTTCGGTTTTTTCTAAATCAGTAATCTGATCGGTTTTATGAACCTGTTGTGTTTTGATATCCCAATAATAAAGAATATCCTTTTTAATCGCTAGTATTGGACCATTGAAAAGTTGGATATCACTATCAGGTAATGGGAATGGTAATTTCTTTTTACTGTAGAACTCTATAATAACTTCAGATTCATACAGA
>NZ_JTFC01000097.1 GCF_003991225.1 Candidatus Kurthia intestinigallinarum | reverse complement strand
TATCTTTTACCTCTGCTTTCCCTAAGCCCCATTTCTCCTCTAAAACTCCTTGCGTTATATCTAGATTAACAATCATATGATAATGAATCGCTCCTCTTTCTTGAAACTCTATTACATCAATAAATTTAAGCTCTTCATTTTTACATAATCTACGCAATTTTTTCTTGAAGTTTTTTAATGCTTTATTGGCTTCTTTTACATCAGTTATATTCTTTTCAAATGTTAAAGTAATGAATTTATCGCCGTTAGAAAAATTGGCTTTGATAAGTCTTTTAACAGTATTTCTAGCTCTGATATTACTCTTAGCTCTTGATTTTAGTCGTTCTTCAGGTGTCTTGTTGTCATTTTTAGAGTAGCTACGTCTGTATTTACCTGTATCACTACTTGATAAATCTCTTAATTGGATAGGTGTTATATGAAAGTATACTTCTACACTGTCACCACTTACATATACCTTTGTTGAATAAGATTTAGAATTTTTCAAAGTTCTTGCTAAATTTGTAGCCTTTTCTTCTACTTCTGCAAGTTCCTGTTTTATATCCCATAAAGCATCCTGCTCATCTAGAGGTATATTTTCATAAATTTCTTCTGATTGTGAATTCATAATTATTTACTTCACTCCTTTGTTAAATTAATAAATTATTCAAATTTTAATTACTATGGTTCTTTTATGTAAGGTAAATAATAACAAGGTAATTACATAAAAGAACCGCTCTTTTTTTCACCCAAAACTCCTGAATATTTTTATGTATTTATTTAACTTATTATGCAAAAATATACTTATACATATTTTATAGAAAGGGTGAATATGCGTGCATACCAACCTACATTTACAACCAGTTGCAACTCAATATGATCGCTATCAAGAAGCCTTGAAGCAAATTGAAGAAAAGATTAAAAATCGAGCAAAAGACTTTGAAATACTTCTGTATGAATCTGAAGTTATTATAGAGTTCTACAGTAAAAAGAAATTACCATTCCCATTACCTGATAGTGATATCCAACTTTTCAATGGTCCAATACTAGCGATTAAAAAGGATATTCTTTATTATTGGGATATCAAAACACAACAGGTTCATAAAA
>NZ_JTFC01000096.1 GCF_003991225.1 Candidatus Kurthia intestinigallinarum | reverse complement strand
TATTCGTAGCAAGTATGGTGGGCTATATGTATTCAATGGTTGAGTTTGAATTTAAAAAAGATAAGGAAAAATATAAAGTTTTAGAGGACAAAGAATAGTATTTCTGCCAGAATAAAATCAATATTTTGTTATTTTTATGATTAATAAGTATTTTCTTTTGAAAGTTAGGTTTACCTTTTGGCTTTTCAATCCCTATACATAATGTAAGCATAAAATAATTGGGGATATTGAATGTGGGGGCTATTAACAGATAATAAGGGATTTCATATGTAGATTGGATCTGGAGTAGCTGCATCTACACGAAATAGGTTGTATTTCTCCGATACGATAAGAATTATATTTTTGAGTTGTATTATATGACGAATTGAGTTGTTACAGTTAAATTTGTAAATAATGTAGTAATGATTGTAAGATCAGCATTTAATTATGTTAATTTTAAAGAATTTAGAAGCTTCCGATGAGGAGGCTTTTTATTTTTTTGAATAAGAACAAACGTTCTTTTAAAAGGTGTGCATAGACGCGTAATTCTTTATTATCAGAGTTTGCAAAAAGAATATAAAAAAAGCCCTATTTTGGGCTCTAAATGCGATCTAATTGTTCATACAACTTTTCAGTTTCTTCGTCTAGCCAAGTATAAAGATATTTTAAATTTTGGCGTGCTTCTTTATATAAGCCTTCTCTTGCTAAATCTTCAAAAGAGGTCGGTGTAGCTTCGGTTTTTTCTAAATCAGTAATCTGATCGGTTTTATGAACCTGTTGTGTTTTGATATCCCAATAATAAAGAATATCCTTTTTAATCGCTAGTATTGGACCATTGAAAAGTTGGATATCACTATCAGGTAATGGGAATGGTAATTTCTTTTTACTGTAGAACTCTATAATAACTTCAGATTCATACAGAAGTATTTCAAAGTCTTTTGCTCGATTTTTAATCTTTTCTTCAATTTGCTTCAAGGCTTCTTGATAGCGATCATATTGAGTTGCAACTGGTTGTAAATGTAGGTTGGTATGCACGCATATTCACCCTTTCTATAAAATATGTATAAGTATATTTTTGCATAATAAGTTAAATAAATACATAAAAATATTCAGGAGTTTTGGGTGAAAAAAAGAGCGGTTCTTTTATGTAATTACCTTGTTATTATTTACCTTACA
>NZ_JTFC01000095.1 GCF_003991225.1 Candidatus Kurthia intestinigallinarum | reverse complement strand
CATTTTACTAACAAAAAATGAACGTAAAAAAGCTATCTAAAACGACTGATAAGTGTTGGATTGCCGTCCTTCACATATCACTAACGACCGTATGAGTGGTACGGTGTCAGCTTGTCATAATAGATAGCCAGTTTTAAGCTATGAAGCTAGTTAGGGAGTATTCGACGTACTTCCTAATGTCCCTTTAATTCTACATATATTTTCTGTAGGTTGCAATAGTTTTTAACTGGCTATGTTATTAAAGGCACGTTGCGCCATACTGTAGGCGTTACGTGCTTTTTTCGTTTCTAAGGAGCGGAAAATAATAATGATGAATTTATCTTATGCACCGCATAAACATCAAGAAAACTTGATTAGCGAATGGCAAGACTGCTATATCACAGCAGAAAAGAACGTGGGCATGATAGCTACATTAGACCTGTCTAGAATTGCGTATAACGAGCCTAAACAGTTTTTCTGGACATATGAATCGTTAGGAAAGTTATTAAGCCTTACAGAGCGTGAGAAGCCTTATACCAACGTCTATTTATCACTTAATGCTTTTTGTGAAGTAAATGGTCAGATGAAACGTAGTGCTAATAATTTAGCGCAGATTCGTAATGTAGGTATCGATTTAGATTGCTACAAGCTAGGCATCTCACCAGATCAATGTAAAGAAGAACTGTTTAAACTAATTGCACATAGTAAGTTACCTAATCCTAATTTAGTAATTAATTCGGGCAATGGTGTACAGCTTATTTATTCAATACAGGGGGGAGCAGCACCTACCAATGAAATTAAATGGCTGACAATGTACATAACAAGGGAACTAACTGGTCAATTGATTGATTTAGGAGCGGATTACCAAACTTGTACACTGGAACGAGTATTTAGATTGCCTTATACATTGAATAAAAAAGAGGGTTATCCCACAAAGCTAGTAACGGCTGAAATTTGGAATCGTAGAGAATGGCATCTTAATGAATTGATGGATTATGTGAAGCCGTATAAGCCAATGAAAAAGCGTTCTAAATTGCGTACAGTAACACCATTAAAGGGGTATAAAAAAGGCACACGCACGCTTACACAAATGAACATGGCACGTGCGAATGACATTTTAAATCTTGTACATATCCGAAATGGAGAAATTGAGAATCGTAACATCTTAACGTATGATTATGCATTTGCTCTGACGCTAGGAAGCGATATGAGCCATTTAGAAGTCCTTACAGCGACTTTTCAGCTTGATATTAGTTTCACATCTTCACAGAAGAAAAACGTCCTCAAAACGACTGTAAAGAGTGCATATGAGCGAGCTACAAAGTTTTGGAGAGCATATGAAGAGAATAATTACAGTATGAGAGGTTTAGACAGTAATTTAGTTAAACCTAAACAGACACGTACAATCATACGCCAGCAGGCCATTACAGCAGCAGAAATGGAATTTTTAGAGGTATTGATTGGCAAAGAGGAAAAAGAGCGTAGACGTACTGATAAGCGTCGAGATCAAGGGCAAAAATCAATGGAACAATATAATGCTGAACGAGCACAAAAGGTTAATAGTAACCTTGAAAAATTACGTA
>NZ_JTFC01000094.1 GCF_003991225.1 Candidatus Kurthia intestinigallinarum | reverse complement strand
AATGAAATTAAATGGCTGACAATGTACATAACAAGGGAACTAACTGGTCAATTGATTGATTTAGGAGCGGATTACCAAACTTGTACACTGGAACGAGTATTTAGATTGCCTTATACATTGAATAAAAAAGAGGGTTATCCCACAAAGCTAGTAACGGCTGAAATTTGGAATCGTAGAGAATGGCATCTTAATGAATTGATGGATTATGTGAAGCCGTATAAGCCAATGAAAAAGCGTTCTAAATTGCGTACAGTAACACCATTAAAGGGGTATAAAAAAGGCACACGCACGCTTACACAAATGAACATGGCACGTGCGAATGACATTTTAAATCTTGTACATATCCGAAATGGAGAAATTGAGAATCGTAACATCTTAACGTATGATTATGCATTTGCTCTGACGCTAGGAAGCGATATGAGCCATTTAGAAGTCCTTACAGCGACTTTTCAGCTTGATATTAGTTTCACATCTTCACAGAAGAAAAACGTCCTCAAAACGACTGTAAAGAGTGCATATGAGCGAGCTACAAAGTTTTGGAGAGCATATGAAGAGAATAATTACAGTATGAGAGGTTTAGACAGTAATTTAGTTAAACCTAAACAGACACGTACAATCATACGCCAGCAGGCCATTACAGCAGCAGAAATGGAATTTTTAGAGGTATTGATTGGCAAAGAGGAAAAAGAGCGTAGACGTACTGATAAGCGTCGAGATCAAGGGCAAAAATCAATGGAACAATATAATGCTGAACGAGCACAAAAGGTTAATAGTAACCTTGAAAAATTACGTAAACTTAAAGAAAAGTATCCAAAAGCATCACAGCGTAAACTAGCTGAAATGATGGGTGTATCCAAAAGCTATATTAATAAGCTGATTAAAGAGTTATAAAAGTGTCCACTGACCTTGCTCGTAAACATATTAAATACTATCTATGGACGTTGTACTGCACTGGTATGTTGTGTGTAACAGCGTCTTTT
>NZ_JTFC01000093.1 GCF_003991225.1 Candidatus Kurthia intestinigallinarum | reverse complement strand
AAATTTGGAATCGTAGAGAATGGCATCTTAATGAATTGATGGATTATGTGAAGCCGTATAAGCCAATGAAAAAGCGTTCTAAATTGCGTACAGTAACACCATTAAAGGGGTATAAAAAAGGCACACGCACGCTTACACAAATGAACATGGCACGTGCGAATGACATTTTAAATCTTGTACATATCCGAAATGGAGAAATTGAGAATCGTAACATCTTAACGTATGATTATGCATTTGCTCTGACGCTAGGAAGCGATATGAGCCATTTAGAAGTCCTTACAGCGACTTTTCAGCTTGATATTAGTTTCACATCTTCACAGAAGAAAAACGTCCTCAAAACGACTGTAAAGAGTGCATATGAGCGAGCTACAAAGTTTTGGAGAGCATATGAAGAGAATAATTACAGTATGAGAGGTTTAGACAGTAATTTAGTTAAACCTAAACAGACACGTACAATCATACGCCAGCAGGCCATTACAGCAGCAGAAATGGAATTTTTAGAGGTATTGATTGGCAAAGAGGAAAAAGAGCGTAGACGTACTGATAAGCGTCGAGATCAAGGGCAAAAATCAATGGAACAATATAATGCTGAACGAGCACAAAAGGTTAATAGTAACCTTGAAAAATTACGTAAACTTAAAGAAAAGTATCCAAAAGCATCACAGCGTAAACTAGCTGAAATGATGGGTGTATCCAAAAGCTATATTAATAAGCTGATTAAAGAGTTATAAAAGTGTCCACTGACCTTGCTCGTAAACATATTAAATACTATCTATGGACGTTGTACTGCACTGGTATGTTGTGTGTAACAGCGTCTTTTATATTGTTCGTCTTTCGTTGATGGCCTAGTGTCCACTGACCTTGCTCGTAAACATATTAAATACTATCTATGGACGTTGTACTGCACTGGTATGTTGTGTGTAACAGCGTCTTTTATATTGTTCGTCTTTCGTTGATGGCCTAGTGTCCACTGACCTTGCTCGTAAACATATTAAATACTATCTATGGACGTTGTACGGGTAACAGGAATTTTTTGTTCTTTATCGAATATTAGTTTTGTAACTGATTTTTTGTATAGGAGTGTTTCTATTGAAATTTGAACATCATTTTAAGCTTGTTAATGGTTTAACGTTAGTGTTTTTATTTGCTGGTTTTATTTGGTTAATCTTTGTTATTGATTTTGTATTTAAACATATTAAGGTTACATCTTACAATTCTTTATTGTCTTTATTAAGTGGTATTTTGGCTACTGTGTCTGTGGGGATTGCAGCTTTAGCATTTGTTTTTATTGATAGTTGGAGAGGTAAAACTTTGTGTTTTGCTGGTACATTCCTTTTAATTTCTTGTTCTTTAACATCTGCTTTTTTAAGTGCTAGTGATGGTCTGTTAAATTTAAAATCAATCCAACTTAAATTGGACTTTTTTATTCCAGCAATATTCGTAGCAAGTATGGTGGGCTATATGTATTCAATGGTTGAGTTTGAATTTAAAAAAGATAAGGAAAAATATAAAGTTTTAGAGGACAAAGAATAGTATTTCTGCCAGAATAAAATCAATATTTTGTTATTTTTA
>NZ_JTFC01000092.1 GCF_003991225.1 Candidatus Kurthia intestinigallinarum | reverse complement strand
ATATCTTTTACCTCTGCTTTCCCTAAGCCCCATTTCTCCTCTAAAACTCCTTGCGTTATATCTAGATTAACAATCATATGATAATGAATCGCTCCTCTTTCTTGAAACTCTATTACATCAATAAATTTAAGCTCTTCATTTTTACATAATCTACGCAATTTTTTCTTGAAGTTTTTTAATGCTTTATTGGCTTCTTTTACATCAGTTATATTCTTTTCAAATGTTAAAGTAATGAATTTATCGCCGTTAGAAAAATTGGCTTTGATAAGTCTTTTAACAGTATTTCTAGCTCTGATATTACTCTTAGCTCTTGATTTTAGTCGTTCTTCAGGTGTCTTGTTGTCATTTTTAGAGTAGCTACGTCTGTATTTACCTGTATCACTACTTGATAAATCTCTTAATTGGATAGGTGTTATATGAAAGTATACTTCTACACTGTCACCACTTACATATACCTTTGTTGAATAAGATTTAGAATTTTTCAAAGTTCTTGCTAAATTTGTAGCCTTTTCTTCTACTTCTGCAAGTTCCTGTTTTATATCCCATAAAGCATCCTGCTCATCTAGAGGTATATTTTCATAAATTTCTTCTGATTGTGAATTCATAATTATTTACTTCACTCCTTTGTTAAATTAATAAATTATTCAAATTTTAATTACTATGGTTCTTTTATGTAAGGTAAATAATAACAAGGTAATTACATAAAAGAACCGCTCTTTTTTTCACCCAAAACTCCTGAATATTTTTATGTATTTATTTAACTTATTATGCAAAAATATACTTATACATATTTTATAGAAAGGGTGAATATGCGTGCATACCAACCTACATTTACAACCAGTTGCAACTCAATATGATCGCTATCAAGAAGCCTTGAAGCAAATTGAAGAAAAGATTAAAAATCGA
>NZ_JTFC01000091.1 GCF_003991225.1 Candidatus Kurthia intestinigallinarum | reverse complement strand
TACATTAGACCTGTCTAGAATTGCGTATAACGAGCCTAAACAGTTTTTCTGGACATATGAATCGTTAGGAAAGTTATTAAGCCTTACAGAGCGTGAGAAGCCTTATACCAACGTCTATTTATCACTTAATGCTTTTTGTGAAGTAAATGGTCAGATGAAACGTAGTGCTAATAATTTAGCGCAGATTCGTAATGTAGGTATCGATTTAGATTGCTACAAGCTAGGCATCTCACCAGATCAATGTAAAGAAGAACTGTTTAAACTAATTGCACATAGTAAGTTACCTAATCCTAATTTAGTAATTAATTCGGGCAATGGTGTACAGCTTATTTATTCAATACAGGGGGGAGCAGCACCTACCAATGAAATTAAATGGCTGACAATGTACATAACAAGGGAACTAACTGGTCAATTGATTGATTTAGGAGCGGATTACCAAACTTGTACACTGGAACGAGTATTTAGATTGCCTTATACATTGAATAAAAAAGAGGGTTATCCCACAAAGCTAGTAACGGCTGAAATTTGGAATCGTAGAGAATGGCATCTTAATGAATTGATGGATTATGTGAAGCCGTATAAGCCAATGAAAAAGCGTTCTAAATTGCGTACAGTAACACCATTAAAGGGGTATAAAAAAGGCACACGCACGCTTACACAAATGAACATGGCACGTGCGAATGACATTTTAAATCTTGTACATATCCGAAATGGAGAAATTGAGAATCGTAACATCTTAACGTATGATTATGCATTTGCTCTGACGCTAGGAAGCGATATGAGCCATTTAGAAGTCCTTACAGCGACTTTTCAGCTTGATATTAGTTTCACATCTTCACAGAAGAAAAACGTCCTCAAAACGACTGTAAAGAGTGCATATGAGCGAGCTACAAAGTTTTGGAGAGCATATGAAGAGAATAATTACAGTATGAGAGGTTTAGACAGTAATTTAGTTAAACCTAAACAGACACGTACAATCATACGCCAGCAGGCCATTACAGCAGCAGAAATGGAATTTTTAGAGGTATTGATTGGCAAAGAGGAAAAAGAGCGTAGACGTACTGATAAGCGTCGAGATCAAGGGCAAAAATCAATGGAACAATATAATGCTGAACGAGCACAAAAGGTTAATAGTAACCTTGAAAAATTACGTAAACTTAAAGAAAAGTATCCAAAAGCATCACAGCGTAAACTAGCTGAAATGATGGGTGTATCCAAAAGCTATATTAATAAGCT
>NZ_JTFC01000090.1 GCF_003991225.1 Candidatus Kurthia intestinigallinarum | reverse complement strand
ATCTTCAAAAGAGGTCGGTGTAGCTTCGGTTTTTTCTAAATCAGTAATCTGATCGGTTTTATGAACCTGTTGTGTTTTGATATCCCAATAATAAAGAATATCCTTTTTAATCGCTAGTATTGGACCATTGAAAAGTTGGATATCACTATCAGGTAATGGGAATGGTAATTTCTTTTTACTGTAGAACTCTATAATAACTTCAGATTCATACAGAAGTATTTCAAAGTCTTTTGCTCGATTTTTAATCTTTTCTTCAATTTGCTTCAAGGCTTCTTGATAGCGATCATATTGAGTTGCAACTGGTTGTAAATGTAGGTTGGTATGCACGCATATTCACCCTTTCTATAAAATATGTATAAGTATATTTTTGCATAATAAGTTAAATAAATACATAAAAATATTCAGGAGTTTTGGGTGAAAAAAAGAGCGGTTCTTTTATGTAATTACCTTGTTATTATTTACCTTACATAAAAGAACCATAGTAATTAAAATTTGAATAATTTATTAATTTAACAAAGGAGTGAAGTAAATAATTATGAATTCACAATCAGAAGAAATTTATGAAAATATACCTCTAGATGAGCAGGATGCTTTATGGGATATAAAACAGGAACTTGCAGAAGTAGAAGAAAAGGCTACAAATTTAGCAAGAACTTTGAAAAATTCTAAATCTTATTCAACAAAGGTATATGTAAGTGGTGACAGTGTAGAAGTATACTTTCATATAACACCTATCCAATTAAGAGATTTATCAAGTAGTGATACAGGTAAATACAGACGTAGCTACTCTAAAAATGACAACAAGACACCTGAAGAACGACTAAAATCAAGAGCTAAGAGTAATATCAGAGCTAGAAATACTGTTAAAAGACTTATCAAAGCCAATTTTTCTAACGGCGATAAATTCATTACTTTAACATTTGAAAAGAATATAACTGATGTAAAAGAAGCCAATAAAGCATTAAAAAACTTCAAGAAAAAATTGCGTAGATTATGTAAAAATGAAGAGCTTAAATTTATTGATGTAATAGAGTTTCAAGAAAGAGGAGCGATTCATTATCATATGATTGTTAATCTAGATATAACGCAAGGAGTTTTAGAGGAGAAATGGGGCTTAGGGAAAGCAGAGGTAAAAGATATTTATGATATTTCTAAAATCACAGGATATATGGTGAAGTACATGAATAAAGCTAGCGCAGATGAACGTTTATTAGGGGAAAAGATTTACCACTGTTCTAAGGGTTTAGAGAAGCCATTAGAGCTAGTTGGAGATGAAGCAATGGAGTTTCTAAGGGGAAAATTCAAAAATGGGGCAGATCCAACATTTAGAAGCCATTATAAAAACAAATTCACTGGAACACCTATTTTTTATAGTGTTTGTAGTGTAAATGTCGAATAAACACGAAAAAACACTGTATTTTTTTTAAAATAACTCATATAAAATTAAAGAAATACAACTTGAGAAAACATTAATTTATGAGAGGGTGTGTTTAAAATTATTCTCAACATAGAAAATATAGGAATAATAGCTAACGCAGATATAAAAATAGAAGGTGTAACCGTAATAGCTGGATCTAATAGTTCGGGGAAAAGTACGGTGGGGAGAGTCTTATATGCTATCGGCACGAGCTTAGCTGAAAGTTCGTATATAAAATTATTCAAGCAAAAGTTAAATATCATAGATAATGAGTTAAACAGACTTAAAAAAATTTCATTAGATGAAGAAAGTTTAGCAATTGCGGAAGAAGCAACTGCATTGCTTGATAATATGTCGTATATCATTTCTATGCTCGAAGAGCATCCTACTTCTCAAAAAGAGTTTGAAAATCAAAGTATTAATTTTTCTAATAAACTAAAAAAAATCATTAATTCTTTAGAAGAAACCGTCATAACACAAAGTCTAACAACGGGAAATTTAGAAGGAGAAATGGAAGTAGATTTAGATGATATTCTTATTAGAATGAGTATCAAAGAAATTAAAAAGATATTAGACACAGATATTCTAAAAGAAGATAATTTGAAATTTGAAATGTTGCAATCGGTATTTAACAATGAATTCAATTCTCAAATTTCTAATTTAACATCTAATAATTTAAAATCAACAATTTCATTTACAGAGGTTAATAATAATAGTGGGAAGCTTGTTTTCATAGAAGATGTATTAGACAGAGAAGCATCAACGATTAATATAAACA
>NZ_JTFC01000009.1 GCF_003991225.1 Candidatus Kurthia intestinigallinarum | reverse complement strand
AAATTGACGTAGAACCAGTTTTTGGATTTCTGAAGGCTAATTTAGGTTTCACTCGATTCTCCGTCCGAGGAAAATCGAAAGTAAAAAATGAAATTGGCCTCGCATTAATGGCGACAAACTTAAGAAAATACGCAATAAGGGAATGGTAATTCCCAATTTGCGCATAAAAATAGAGAAGGTGATGTCAAATTCGACATCACCTTCTCTATTAAAGACTGGAATTTTTACTTATGTCCCAACCTCTTTTTAATAACGTTTAATGAAAAATAATTTCTGGATTCTTTGTGACACAATCAATATGAACGCCCGCATTAACCGTACCACCAAATGTGTGGTTCGAACCAAACGCTACATGAATCGTATCATACGCTTTTTCATCTTCTAGAATTGTACCGATAATACGTGCTTTATAGTTTGTACCAATGCCTAATTCTGCTAAATTACGCCCTAAACCATCACCTAATAGAGCTAATAATTGTGCCCCCTGTTTTCCGCTTGCTGACACTAACTGACCCTGTTCAATCGTTAGTAATACAGGCGCTTTAACAAGACCAATACTTGCAATCGAACCTGTGATCAATACTTGTCCAGAAGCCTTCCCTTCCACCGGTGCAATATACGCTTCACCTGATGGTAGATTCCCAGAAGCGGCTGGCTTTTTAAACACGCCTGTAGAAGGATACCCTGCGCGACCTTTCACCGGAATATGCAGTTCATATTGTCCCCCAGTACGAATAGTAACGGCTGTTGCTTCACTAAGCTGGGCAGTGCGGACTAAAGTTTCTTGCTCTACTTTCGAATAATCAGCTGTCATTGCCCCATGATAAAAGATATCTTCCGTAATACCAGGCATCGTAATAACGGACACGCCGCGCTTATTTGCTTCCTTACGTGCTACTGTATGGGTTAACGAATAGCGTGTTAAACAAAAAACAGCCGTAAAGTCATACCATTTTTTTGCAATATCTTCAGGAGGTTCTTCGCCATTTTTCGTACGATCTTCCATCACCTCCGCTGTGACAGCGTAGCCATTCTCTCGTAAGCCATCAGCGAACGCTAGTCCAAGTTGCTTTGTTGTATTATCTGTCAGTACGTAAAAACGTGCACGCTCATCGAATGAAAAATTATTTACTAGTAATCCTTCGATGGTTGTTTTCATTTGTTGCATAGAATCCCTTCATTTCTCATAGAATGGTTTTAGTATACTGCAATTTATAAAATACCGGAATAGTTCAGACGTGCGAAAGAAAACACTTTCAATTATCATTAAAATTGAGTAAAATTATATCATAAGAAATATTTTTTCATAAATAAATAATTAATATTGAAATAAAATTTTATAAAATGAAGGGATGATCGATTATGTCAAAATCAGCTTATTACTTAGGCGTCGACATTGGCACAACAAGTACAAAAGCGGTATTGTTTTCAAATAATGGTGAGGTTGTAAGTATGCACCACGAAACATATCCGTTATATAGCCCGACTCCACAAGTGGCCGAGCAAGATCCCGATGAAATTTACATTGCTTGTAAAAAAGCAATTGCGGGAGCTATTCAAAAAGGACATATCGACAAAGATGCCTTACATCTTGTATCATTTAGCGCAGCTATGCACTCCATCATTGCGATTGATGTCAACGGCAAACCTTTAACGAAATCTATTACATGGGCAGATAGCCGTGCAACTGCATGGGCAGAAAAAATTTCAACAGATTTAAATGGTCATGAAATTTATCGCCGCACAGGAACGCCGATTCACCCGATGTCACCATTAGCTAAAATTACATGGTTACGCAACGAACACCCTGATACATTCGAGGTTGCTCATAAATTTATCGGTATTAAAGAATATATTTTCGAAAAATTCTTCGGTGAATATGTAGTCGATCATTCAATTGCTTCTGCAACAGGTATGTTTAACTTAGAAACACGTAACTGGGACACTGAAGCACTAAACGTTGCAGGGATTACAGAAGAGCAATTATCAACACTCGTACCGACAACACATGTTTTACGCTCATTGCGTCCTGGTATTGCATCTGAGCTAGGCATTAGTGCTACTACACCATTTGTTATTGGCGCTAATGATGGTGTGTTATCAAATCTTGGTGTGAATGCCATTGACCCTGGTGTTGTCGCCATTACAATCGGTACATCTGGTGCAATCCGTACAGTTGTTGATAAGCCGATTACCGATCCAAAGGGCCGTATTTTCTGCTACGTGCTAACAGATAAACACTGGGTCGTTGGTGGACCTGTAAACAATGGTGGGATGACATTCCGCTGGGTTCGTGATGAACTTGCATCAAGTGAAGTTGAAACGGCAAAACGTTTAGGTATCGATCCTTATGATGTGCTAACAAAAATTGCAGCACGTGTAAAACCAGGTGCCGATGGTCTATTATTCCACCCTTACCTAGCTGGTGAGCGTGCTCCATTATGGGATGCTAATGCTCGTGGTTCATTCTTCGGCTTAGGCTTACATCATAAAAAAGAGCATATGATTCGCGCTGTACTTGAAGGTGTTATTTTCAACTTATATACTGTCTTCATTGCTTTAGAAGAAGTCATTGGTACACCTGAAAAGATCCAAGCGACCGGTGGCTTTGCACGCTCTGATTTATGGCGTCAAATGATGGCAGATATTTTTAACCAAGAGGTAACTGTACCTGAAAGCTTTGAAAGTTCATGCCTTGGCGCTATCGTTTTAGGAATGTATGCCTTAGGCGAAATTGAGGATTTCTCTATTATTTCTGAATGGGTTGGCTCAACACATGCACATAAACCAATCAAAGATAATTTCGAAGTATATAAAGAATTAATTCCTATTTATATTCGTATTTCTCGTCTATTCAAAGATGAATATCGTGATATTGCACGATTCCAAAAAAAATGGGTTCATGAAAATTAATTAATAAAAAGAAGGCATCGCGCATTGGCGCGATGCCTTCTTTTCTTATGCTCATCTTTTAAGAAAGGCTTCTATTTTGCGAGCGTTAATACAATCATTTTACGAATCGCACTATAGGTCATCTCATTATAAACCTCAAGTGACCCCATCGCTTTTAATAATTCATAATGAGTTGGTGCTAACAAATCGTTGTTATAAAGCGCATCATACTGTAAATCCTTACAAGCAAATCCTTGCGTTAGATGATGTTTTTTCAATAACTCTACAACAAAATCATCCACCGTCTGCTGTAACAATACCACGAGGTGATCGTATTGATAATTCGCATATTGACGTTCAATTTCTGCTAATTGCCATAAAACATGCTTCCATTCGACCGTATAAAAATCATTTTGTTGAATTTGTAGTTGCTGCTTTTGCATAAAAACATCCATAAACGGACGGAATTCACCATGTTCATCATAGCCTTGGCGGTCAAATCCCTCACGATTAAAACCAAAAATCGTATAGCCTTCTTTATCATAGCCTTCTTTATCATAACCTTGTTTATCAAAGCCATATCGGTCAAAACCCTGTATATCGTAGCCTTTTTTATTAAAGCCTACGCGATTATATCCCGCTTCATTATAGCCGTCCACATCATAGCCACCCCGGTCATAACCTTGGCGATTGTACCCTAATTGATTGTAGCCATCATACGCAAAGCCGACATCATCAAAAGGTGTGCCGTTTTTATGTATCCCCTGTTCATTAAAGCCATTTCGATCATAGCCCTCGCGTGTCAAACCTTGTCTATCAATTCCGTGCTTATCATAACCTGCTGCATTATAACCATCTCGATCATAGCCTTTTTTATTAAAACCTGCTGCATTATAGCCACTCATGTCATAGCCATTATCATTATAAAGTGTGCCATTTTTATGCATACCATTTATATTAAAACCCTGTTTATTAAAACCTTGGCGATTATAGCCTTCACGATTGTAGCCTTTCACTGTAAAACCTGTATCATCATACTTTGTACCATTTTCATGCTTTCCTTTTTTATTAAAGCCTAATTCATTATAGCCTTCACGGTTATAACCTAAAATATTATAGCCATCTTGGTTAAATCCTTCTCGATCAAGTTGTCGATTATCAAAGCCTTGCTGGTCATAGCCCTCGCAGTCATAACCATCATCATTATAAAGTGTGCCATTTTTATGCATACCAGACAAACTAAACCCGGTCTGATTATAGCCTTGTTCATCATAACCTGCTTTATTATAACCATTCATGTCATATCCTTTGGCATCATAGCCTTTCATATCAAACCCTAGTGCATCATAACCTGCTTTATCATATGCAGTGCCATTTTCATGAATGCGACTACGATTAAAACCCTGGCGATTAAAGCCGCCATAATTATAACCACTTACGTCATAGCCCTCATCATCATAAGGTGTTCCATTTTTATGTAATCCACGTTTATCAAATCCAGCTGCATCATATTTACGCAAATTACGTTTTAGATTGTCATACTCTTCGGAATTCATCATTGCTGTCACTCCCTATAACTTCTACTAGTAATAATTATAGAATAAATATAATTTTCTGCCAATTATTCATAAACTTTCATTTAAATTGCACTATGTGAAAATATGTTTTTTTCTTTTTTCAGTGGGTATTATTCTATTAAGAACAGTTATAGAGGTGATATACATGACAAAAAAATTAATTGTTTCGCAATCTTCTTGGGAATATCAGCGATTATTACGTTCTCTACAAGAAGAAGTATCGGCACTTCGCCAACAAAATAATGAATTAAAACGAAAAATCATAAAAAAAGATACCCAATATATAGCGCTTGAAAAGTACGCAATGAATGAAATTAATACGCTTCAAAGTCAATTAATGAAAGTGTTAATAGAAGGTACTTAAAAACCCTCCCCATATAACGGAGAGGGTTTTTTGTTATTGAATTTTAATTTTTTGGCCTTCATAAACTAAGTTAGATGATAATTGATTGGCTTCTTTTAGTTTCGTCTCTGTGGTTAGGAATGCACGAGCAATAGAAGCTAGAGAATCACCCGATTGCACTGTATAGTAACGTGCATGAATTTTTGCTTGTGTTTTCTTTTCAGTCGATACTTGTTGTACTTTTTCTTGTGATTTTGATGATTTTTCAGTTTTTACTACCTTAGTCGTTGTCGTTTTTTCTTTTGCTACTGATTTTGTTACTTTCTTTGGAGCTTCTTTCACAGCGATTGCTAATTTTTGACCTTTTTTAAGTGAAGCAGATGATAAATCATTCCATTCTTTTAACTGCGCTGTTGTAATGTCATTTTTCTTCGCAATGGCTGTTAATGAATCACCTTTTTTTACTTTATATTTTTTCGTGGCTGTATAAGTCTTTTTAATTAGTTGTGGTTTTGGTTGTTTCACCACAATTTTTTCAGTCGTCGGTTGTACCTCTGTTGTACCATCATTGATTTCAACAACTAATTCATCACCAATTGCTAGCAATGTTGATTTTAAGCCGTTCCATGCCATTAATTGTTCAACCGTCACATGATACGTTTTGGCAATCGCGCTCAATGTATCCCCAGAAACAACTGAAATTACTTTTTTCGCTTCAACATCAGTTGTTGTCGTACCATCTTCGTTAGCAACAATTTCAGTTGTTCCAGCCATTGTATCAAAGCGTGTTAAATCATAATCATCAATAATTTCCTGTAATTTACTCGCATAACTCGTATCTGTTGCATAACGGCCTTCTAATGCTTGAAGTGCTTGCTTATAAGACATCGTGTTGTTCTTTAATACACCTTGATAGTATGTACTATTTCCTGATGTTCCACCTGTTAGTAGCACTGCATAGTCTTTTAATGATTCCTCATATGAGTTATATTTTCTAAATGATGCTGTCGTACGGAAAACCGTGCCATCTTCTGTTTGCTCATTTGTAGCGAATGACGAGCTTTGACCATTGTATTGACCTTTAATTCCGAACAAGTTGTAATTTGGCGCAGCTGCAAGGCCACTTTTACCATAATTACTCTCAAGGGATGCCTGGGCCAGCATAACCGAAGCATATAAATCATAGTCATTAGCAATCGTTATAACATCTTCTGAAATTTTATCGATAAACGCATTCCCTGTTGTTGATTGATTGAAATGTGTATTTTGTACGGTCATTTCTTCTGCACTAGCAGTTGATGTCATTAAAGGCGTTGACAGTGCTGTAAATGCGGTCAATACAGCTGCCGCTACTTTAATGTTATATTTCATTTTCTTCTCCTCCTGAAGTGAACGTTATCTTTATACTCCATAAATAATACCACGTTCTGTATTTTTTAGGAAATATGACGTATGTAAATTTTTTGTGTTTTTTTCACCATTTCATTCCATTATCGCAATATTTCATATTGGTTTTTCAAGTATACTGCTTTTTTTATCTCTATCTAAATATTGTATTTTTCTGAACAATCAAATAACATTGTACTATTACATAATGAAAGAGGCGCAAGTACATGAAAAAATTACATTATAGTTGGATTATTTTAATCGTTGCATTTTTTGCAATCATTGTAGCCGGTATTATTCGCTCCTCTTCTGGCGTTTTTATTGAGCCATTCGAACAAGAATTTAATTGGAGTCGACCTATGATTTCATTTGCGTTTGCAGTAGGTCTTTTTCTTTACGGCTTTTCTGGGCCTTTTATGGCTGCATTTGTCGAACGCTTTGGCTTAAAACGTGTCATGCTCTATTCGATGGCCTTATTAGCAATTGGACTATCACTAACTTTTATTATGAACTCTTCTTGGCAGCTCATTTTAATTTGGGGTGTCATGATTGGCATTGGCTCTGGGCTCTTCCTCACTGTACTCAGTACACAAGTCGCCAATCGTTGGTTTGTTAAACGCCGCGGGTTAGCCGTCGGAATTTTGACAGCGGCTACCGCAACCGGTCAACTCGTTCTTTTACCTGTCTTAGCCGCTTTAGTGGAATACTATTCATGGCGATATGCGATTGGACTCATTTTAGTGCTTAGCGTTATTATGCTACTGCTGATTTTAATTTTCATTAAAGAATGGCCACGCGACATACAAACAACTGCTCTAGGTTTGACAGCACGCTCTCAAGCTGCACAGCCAACAGACGCAAAACCTTCCGGGAATCCGTTTAAAATGGTCTGGGACTCACTTTTAGAAGGTATTAAAAGTAAAACATTCTGGTTGTTAGCTGGTAGTTTCTTTATTTGTGGATTGTCCACAACCGGCCTTGTTGGCACTCATTTTATTGGCTATTGTATGAGTTTTGGTATTCCTATGGTATTTGCCGCTTCTTTACTGAGCTTCATGGGAATTTTTGATTTAATTGGCACAACACTTTCAGGGTGGTTAAGCGACCGCTTCGATAATCGATGGTTACTATTTATTTACTACGCATTCCGTGGACTGTCGTTAATCTTCCTCCCCTTCGCATTACAACATGGTTCTGTGACGTTATTAGTTATTTTTGCGATATTTTATGGTTTAGACTGGATTGCTACTGTCCCGCCAACTATTGGATTAACGAGACGCGAATTTGGTATAAAAAAATCTGCTATGATGTACGGATGGATGGTCGCATTTCATCAAGTAGGCGCAGCTGTTGCGACATTTGGTGGCGGGTTACTTTATAATGCCTTTGATTCCTATACAAGTGCCTTTGTCCTAGCCGGTATCTTCTGTGTACTAGGAAGTTTATTCGTTATTTTACTTAGAAAACATAATCCCGGCGAAGATTCAATCAGTACGTAAGAATTTCCTAAACAATCTTTATCTCTTCGCAACTTTCTACTGACAAAATCGTTTATAATGTCATATGGAAAGAAGGGTTTTAATTGAATTATGAACTATTAAAGAATATTAATGGGCTAGCAGGAGACGGTTCTACATTCCTCGATCACATGATGATTTTCACGACAAATGCAGCATTATATATTCTAGCTATGTTGCTTTTAGCATTATTTTTATTTGGCAATACATATACGAAAAAAACAGCTGTTTATGCTGGTTTTGCAGGTGTATTAGCAATTATCATTAATATATGTATCGCGCAATTTTATTTTGAGCCGCGTCCATTCATAACATACGATACGATTAATGTGCTCGTTGCGCATGACGCGGATGCTTCATTCCCAAGTGACCATACAGCAGGCGCAATGGGGATAACATTTGCTATATTACTACGTCATATTAAATGGGGCTGGCTACCGGTAGTATTTGGCTTATTAACAGGCTTCTCTCGTATTTATGTCGGTAATCACTACCCTGGCGACGTATTAGCAGGTATCGCTATTGGTTTTATTGCCGCTGCGATTATTACACAGCTTCGTATGATGATGGAACCTATAACGTCATTGATTATCCGATTATGGTATAAACTACCACTCACTGGGCATCCTCAATAGAAAATAGATAAAAGGGCAAGAATCATTTAGAAGATTCCTGCCCTTTTATCTATTTTATGAATTTGGAAGAAACATAAAAATACTCACTAAAACAATTCCAATAAATAAACCGGCTAAATTAATCCAGCGTAGTGGTGTTTGCTCACGAAGGAATCCAAAAATCCCGAAAATAACTCCAACGAAATACACTAAAAAGCCGATAAAGACCGTTGTCCAATTTGCTAATGCCTCAATACGCAAATCCGCACTAAATGGTTGTGTCATTAAAAACAAACCAATGTATAAAAATAAAAAGCCAATCCAGTTCAATTTACCATCCATATACAACAAAACTCCTTTTATATCTTTCACATATGTAGCATAGCACAATGCGCGCACAAACGATATTGTCCCTCACGATTGTCACTAATTTGCAAAACTTTTAGAAGCGTGACAAGCTATTTTTTGCATAGTACAATGAATATACGATAGTTAAAGGAGCTTTGATGATGACAGAAAAAAAGCCAATTACAAAAGAAATGATTCAACAAGAGATTTTACGCCTTGGACAATTGCTTAATAATCCAGCGGTAACGGAAGAACAATATTTAAAAGAAAAAGAAAAATTGAATCAAATGTTAGCAGCGTTTCAAAAACAAGCTTAATAGGCTTGTTTTTTTATTTTTCTTATATAGACTAGTGAGTTGTTATTTATTGAAAAAATTAGCTCTTTCTTTTTTCACCCACTCTTCTAATGAGTCATCGCCATTCCGTTTTACAAGACGATTTACTAATACATCATGCCAAATATAATCCTCTAAAATATAAAGATGCATTTCATCATCCGTTAAAAATGCTGACAAGCGCTCTGTCACAGGAGAGCCATATAACGCTTCCTTGTGATCAATCGCAATAATAAACCAATGTGGATTATGCGTCGTCGCTAAGTGATGTGTTGTACGATGCGTATCAACTGTTGGCACGACATCCTCCGCACGGATTGTAATGCCCTTAACTGTCACACGCGCAGCAGCACGTTCAATATCTTCACGTAATAATGTATACATATCCTCCCACATAGAAATCATCACTGTATGCTCAGCCTTTTCTAATAGATGGCGACAATATTGCATAATGGATTCTTTTTCTTGTAGAGATAAAATTTGCGTTTGCTGCTCAATTGATTCAGCTTCTAATGCAGTCAATTGCTCATCCATTTGATCGATTGTTTTTGTAAAATCTTGTTGCGCCTTTTCAATAAACAAAGCAACAGGCAACGCACGGTATATCGTCGTTTTCTCAGCATTTTCTTTTAAAACAATCCCCTTATCAACCAAAGTATCTAATGTGCCATAAACACGCGCTCTTGGCACGGTTGATAATTTACTAATTTGGGCAGCACTCGCTGGACTTTCTTGTACGAGCGCAATATATACCTTTGCCTCATATTCCGTTAAGCCTAATTGTTTTAATTGGAGAATTAGTTCATCCATGTTATACCCTCCATTACTTTTTTTCTTATTTACAAGTATAGCACATTAAGTTACTATTACGGTAGTAACAGAAGAAAGGAATGGCATACATTGATTTTTGATTTAGATCTACAATTACTTCTTATTCTTGTACTCTTCGGATTTTTAGCTGCTTTCATTGATTCTGTTGTCGGTGGTGGTGGATTAATTGGTTTACCGGCATTATTATTTGCTGGCTTAAATCCTGCAGCCGCTATCGCAACAAATAAATTAGCAGGAACGATGGGTTCTTTAACATCCGTCATCACATTTTATCGTTCAGGTAAATTAGATTTAACTGCGGTGAAAAAATTATTTCCACTCGTTTTTATCGGGTCGATGATTGGTGCAGGGGCAGTTCATTTAATAGATCCCGCTGTTATGAAACCACTCATGCTTATTATGCTGTTTGCCGTTTTAATTTATACTTTGTTCAAAAAAGATTGGGGCTCTATGTCAACATATAAAAAATTAACGACAAAACGACTTGTTGGCTTTATGCTCATCGTCTTTTTAATTGGTGCATATGATGGCTTTTTAGGACCTGGGACTGGTTCATTTTTTATCTTTGCATTTCTCATGATCGGCTTTGATTTTTTACGTGCTGCTACAAGTGCCCGTTTTTTAAATTTTGGTAGTAATATCGCAGCTCTACTCGTGTTTGCATCACTTGGGCAAATCAATTATGCCTACGGTCTACCAATGGGCATTGCACAAGTTTTTGGCGCAATCGTTGGTACACGCTTTGCCATTAAAAAAGGCAGTGGCTATGTACGAGGATTATTCATTGTCGTCACAATTGCACTACTTGCTAAAAATACGTATGATTACTTCTTTAGTTGAACTATTACTATTCCCTTGACATGGGCGTCTTCTGACTAGAAAAGATAAAAAAAGAGCCCATGCGCAATTGCACATGGGCTCTTTTAATGATGCTTAGTGGTTTGCGTAAACTTTATCTACGCTATCACGTTTGCCATCTACATAGAAATCAAGTGTTTCAATGTTTTTAGCATTTTCAAATTTGTAAATTGCTTCGCCTTCTGAAGCATCTGAAACTTTTTCAGTTGTAACGTCTACACGGTAGTTTGAGTTACGTGTTTTGTTTTCTTTTGTGAATTTCATGTCTGTGATTTTCACTGCGTTACCATCTTTGTCTGTTAAATCTTTTACATATAAATATTGGTTCGTCGCATTTTGAATAACGATTAGACCAGCGTCTTTACCGTCTTTTGCTTCATTGTAATATTCAGTTGCGAAATCTTCTAATTTAGAAGCGTTCACTTGTTCAGATGTTACAGCTTTTTCGCCACAACCAGCTAATAATACCGCTGAAAGTGCTGCGGCTGCAAATAAAGATTTTTTCTTCATTATTGTCATCTCCTGCATTTTCATATATTTATACGACAGTTTTTACATCTTGCATTATATCGTCTTGCCTATTCTAACAAATATTATGGACGAAAAGCAATATAACTCAAAAATGTTCGGCAAATTGTAATAATAAGCTTAAACACTATAATTTATGTCTTATGCTATACTAAATTATACTATTAAAGAAAAAGGAGTTTTGCGATATGAATATGGAAACATCAAAAAATCCTAGTGTCCTTACAAATGATGAACGTAATGTTTACATCTATGCACTAAAAGATGAATTTAATAGCATGGGTATTGACGAAGAGAAACAAGCCTATTACATCGATAAAATTATCAATACAACACCTGAAAATATCGTTCACTTACGCCGATTTGGTGCGATTACTATTTCACGTGAAATAACGAGTCCAGATAATGTCTTTGGCGCATAAAAAGTCTTTAAAAGAAACAATTTGATTATCTGTCTCAACAAAAAGAGGAATCGCGCGTTGGCGGGATTCCTCTTTTTCATTAACGATACATTGTATAACTACCATAATAATTACGTTTAGAACGTTTTAATAATAACACCAAAATAATGATATTAGCTACAACAACGATACCGCCAGCAATAAATGTTGCATACGCTAATATCGTGTCTTTTAAAGCAAGTGCTTCCATTCCTAAGATCACCGCAAATAAAATAGCTAATAATAAACCAATAATTTGTAAAATAATATGTACTACTTTTGCTTCTTCTAAAAAAACATATAGCGCTATTGTTACTATGTATAATACAGCAGCAAAAATAATGGCAAGCCACATTCCTGGACCCATCCACTGATTTTCCAACGAACCAGTTTGAGAAAGCGTCGATTTTGCTGCGCATACTATAAGCAATAATGTACCAATTAATGACAGTCCATAAAAAAGGACAACTTTACTATTGTTCATAACTTCCTCCACATATCGATTATTTATTTAAATTATACCATATTCAAAACCTCTAGAAGAATGAAAAAAATAGCAACATTTTTCGTTGATTCACTATGATTGCTCTACTAAATTAAATTCTTTTAAAACGCAAAATAGCTACCGCACTAATTGATGTAGACGATACGCTACTCAATAAGCTCGATAGCTACACATTGACATGCTTGGCTAAACATTTGGATATCCGTCCCTCTCTAAAGGATGATGACTTTATATAAATGACAAGGATTTTCATGACATAAAGAGGTATTACGCTACTGTGATGCGGTGCTCATATAGCTCACCTGGATACTCTACACGTAAAAATGATGTAACCGAGCTAACTAATTCCTTTGGTAATTCAAAGTGAACCTCATTTAAATGCCATTTGCGCCCTAAGTTGTAAATGCTGTCAATGAATGATTCTGCTGTATGGACAACCTTTCGTTCAAAATTTTCTGTAATATACGCTACTACATAATGAGCATCTTGCTTTGAAACTGTAACATTTAACATATACATCCACTCCTAATATGAATTTTCAAAAAATCATCTAATCAAAAGATGATAGAATAAATATAACACAAAATAGCTAAAAGTAAACATAAAACACTCAAAACTAACCGTATTTAACGAAAACTTAACATTGTCGACATGTTTTGTTCAAAAAACAGAGGCTTCGTTCGTGTTTTGGTAACTATTATAATCGTGCAAAGCGCTCATACACATCTTGTAAATTATCACACCCTAGATTCATAGCTTGCTGCACGTATTTTAGCCAAACTTGCGCTGTCATTTTAGCATCACTTAAAGCGTGATGGCGCCCAATAATCGGAATTTGTTGGTGCAGACAAACATCATCTAGCGTTATAAGTGTATGATTATATTCGCAAATTTGAATTAAAAAAGCGGTATCGACAATGCGTTGGTTAAAAGGCGTTTGCAATAGCTGTTGACTATAGTGTTTCATAAAATTCCGTTCATGATTCGCATGATGCGCCACTAATGTACAACCTTTTGCAAAAATAAGAAAAGCGAGTAATGCCTCACGCAAAGTTGGGGCTTTTGCTGTCATTTCTTGATCTATCCCTGTTAATTCAATAATATTTTGAGGAATGCGCTGTGTTGGCTTCACAAGTGTATAAAATGTTTCTTCTACTACTTGCAAGCCATTCATTTTCACAGCCCCAATGGAAATAATTTCATCTCCCTTTTGAGGTCTAAAACCGGTTGTTTCAATATCAAAAACGACTAATTCTAACTGATCTAACGGCATTAATAATGCTTCTTTATTTCTCGATTGTTGTTGCTTTAAACTTCGTAAAAAAGCTAATTGTTCGGCATTTTGAACATCCGTTATCGTTGAAATAGTCGATTTTCCTGTTAATGTACGAACTAATTGTGTAAAAGCTTCAAATGCATGCATTACTCATCATCCTTTAGGCGTAACGCGCAATTACCTCATCATGTAGGCGTTTTGCACGCTTTAATATCTTTTTTAACATTCGCTTATCTTCTAGTGACATCTCTTGCAATGAGATGTAATGGGTATCTTTATACTTTTCAGGCTTTTGATACTGAAAACGCATTCTCAGTAACTCATCAAAATAAAACGCTACATCTTGTAACAATGCTGCTTCTTTAGCTGCTAATGCGGTAATACGTTCTTGTGTAGAGGTTGCATGTATATGATGTTCTAAAGCTACTAAACGAACACAGTTAATATATGGTAAAAAAGCGCTATATTTCAAATCAATTTCTCCTTGATGCTCCCCGTAGCGTTCCGGTAATAATTGTCCTAACGGTCCTAAGGCAGGCTTTAAATGCATAATATTATGTGTGAAACGCTGAAGTACATACGGATAATGTGAAATATAATGATCAATCTGTGTTTTCAACTTCTTTAATAACTTTTCACTACCATATAATATGCGTGCATCGTAAAATATTTGTGTGTAGCGTATATGAGACCATTCTGCCGCTTGTAACCATTGCTTTAACTGTTGCTGCCATTCTTTTACCGAAGCATTCCATTGCGGATTTGACGTCATAATGCCTCCTTCACAGTACACATAACCAGCAGTAGCCATATTATCGGAAAACACTTGCCCGAATGTATGAAAATACGCTTTATGCGCATCATCACTATAAATTAAGCCATGATCCTGATCACTCCAGAAACCTTGTTCTTTTCGTCCGCCACTTCCTGTGATAAATATTGTAAATGGACAAGGTGGTTCGCCCAATTGCTGTAACGTATCATTAATCAATTGCTGCATTAACTTATCGTGACGTTCATTTAATATTGAAACAGATTGGCAATTGGCAAAATAATGTTGATACTGTGTCTCATTTAGAAATTTTGTCACGCGCTCACTTCCTTTATGACAAAAACCACCCTAACGAGCGCGTTAGGATGGCGTCTATCGATTATTTACTAGCTAAATATGCTTCGGTTGTTGCGTTGCATTTGTCACTTCTGGTTCGTCGTCCTTCATTGTAGAAGCTGTTGCCCCTAAATGCTCGGGGTAGCCGTACCCACCATGTTCTGAAATATCTAAGCCCATAATTTCTTCCTCTTCACTAACACGGATCGTGCCCATCACTTTTTTCATTACCCATAAGATAGCATATGATGCAACAAAGGCATAAATACCACAAACTGCTACACCCATAAATTGTACCCATAATTGCTCAACACCACCACCATAAAATAATCCAGCTTGACCAACACCTGTGGATTCTGCAAGTGCTCCTGTTGCAAAGAAGCCTGTTGATAATGTACCCCATATTCCCGGAATACCATGTACAGATACTGCAAAAATTGGATCATCAATTTGTTTTGCTTCTAGGAATCGTGCAGCGAAGAATGTAATAACACCTGCAATTAGTCCAATTACAACAGACGCCCATACATCTACGAAGGCACATGATGCCGTAATCGCTACAAGCCCTGCTAGCATGCCGTTTAAAATCGTTGGAATATCTGATTTCCCTAGCACAACCCACGAAATAAATGTTGCTGCTACCGCGCCAGCACATGCGGCTAACACTGTATTAACTGCCACATAGCCAAAGAATACGCCTTCTACTGACACTGTTGAACCGGCATTAAACCCTAACCATCCAACAAATAAAATCAGTACAGCTAACGCTGAGTATACTTGGTTATGACCAGCAAATTTATTTGCCGAACCATCTTTATTAAATTTACCAATACGGGGTTTTAAAACCATTGTTGCTGCTAAGGCAGCCATCGCACCTGTTAAGTGAACAACTGTTGAGCCAGCAAAATCTTGTTTGCCGTGCTCTGCTAACCATCCGCCACCCCAAATCCAATGTGCAACGACTGGATAAACAAGCATACCGAATAAAATTGTAAAGATTACATACACTGAAAACTTCGCACGTTCTGCAAATCCACCAAGTGCAATTGTTACAGCAATACCAGCGAATGCTAGTTGGAAAACAAAAAATACAGTCGCTGCTAAACTGTCACCTTCTGTTAATGTTCCCCCATAAAAGAAATTCGACATCCCCACAAAAAAGTTTGCGTTATCTCCAAAAATAAAGCCATATCCGATTGCCCAGAAAACTAATGATGCTAGGCCAAATGTAAAAATTGTCTTGCCGGCAACATGTCCTGCATTTTTCATTCGTAATGAGCCTGCTTCTAATAAAATAAAACCACCAATCATAAAAATAACTAAAATTGCTGCTACCATCGTCCAAAGACTGTTCATCAAGTACATTGCTTCATCCATATGCTTCTCCTCCTAATTATGTTAGGAAAACGACTTTTTTTATGTGAGGTTTTCTAACATTTTGTTGATATCTTTATTTTTGCTCAAAATGAGATAGTTTTCAATATTTTCAGTTAATTATTCTATTTTTTTATGCTTTTTATTCTCAAAAGTAAGCGTTATCATCTATAAATACTACATTCTTCATATCATTTTTCGATAAATAAAGCATTTATTTGTTTTTTAATTATTAGATACATGCCAAATTGAGATGAATAACACACAAAAAAGTAGGATGCGTCTTTTCAGACGCATCCTACTTTTTTGCGTGTTTTTATAGTTGTTTTTCACGTTCATACTGTTCAATTCGTTTACTAGAAGCGCGTAATGATTTTGTTGCACACGTTTGGCAAATAAAGTTCATTTCTTGACGATTGACACTTTTTACTTTTGCAGGAATAACAAATGTCGTTTCATCAACAGGAATTATCGCACTACAGCGATAACAATAATGCTTGGATTTTGCGGTGACAGCTCGAATATTTTCATACAAATACATTCCATCTCTTACAATAACATTCACCGGGATATGTCCATGTAAATAGATCGCATCTTCACACATTTTTTGTGCAACTTCCTCACCTTTTTCCAACGTCATATTTCTTAAATGTGTGGTATTAAGAACGCTAACACTCTTTATTTCTTTTTCGAATTTTGTCGCAATGTATGAGGCTGTTTGGCGACGTTCCTTCATCATACAATTCATACACATATTTTGACGATGAAAATGACCATCATCATGGGATAATGCTAAATAAACATTCATTGGCTCCATATAATGAATCGTCACGAAACAACTCGAGCATATTTGTTCTTTGCGTGCACTAATTGTTCTCATTTTTGCCCATGCGCTATTAAAGCCCTCATATGCTTCGCCATCCACCATTTTTGCTATATATTGTGTATTTACAATAAGCTCGCGCGTTTCACGTTGTGCCTGAATAATATCCATTCATATTCCCCTCAATAATCTGATACTTTTTTACTTCTTAAAATAAAGCGTATTATAGTTTTTTTATACTATATAATGATTACATTGTATCATAAAATATTGTATTTTTTATAGTTCTAACTATCAATTTATTGTCTAAATAAAAAAGAACGGTTTCATAAATCCTTTCCGCTCTTTTTTAGCCTAAAACCTATTTTTTTACATTGGTGTATAAAAATTAATCGTATAATATGGTACATTTTTATTATCAAACGCAACGCCTACACCAACATTCGTTGCTTCCTCACGTAAGATATTTTCACGGTGCCCTAAACTATTCATCAATCCCTCATGTGCAAAAATCGAACTAATTTGACCATATGCTAGATTTTCTGCATAAAGCTTTTCCATTGTATGACCGGCAGCAACCATTCGATCTTTCGGTTGGCTCCCATCACTTCCTGTATGAGAGAAATAGCCTTCATCAATCATATCCTGACTGTGTGCACGTGTTGCACCTTTTAAACCTTTGTCATACAAAAGTGGCTTTAATCCAGCTTCTACACGACTTTGATTCATTAATAGAACCATTAATTGTTCGTAGCTCAAACGCAACTCCTTATTCGCTGTCGCATAGTAATTTTTCATACGTTGTTCGGTTTTAACCGTCACATATTGAACGGCTCGCACGCGATTATTATTATGTTTATCAATAAAGAACCATAAATAATAGCCATCTTTTTCATAAACGAGCTGTTCTTGTTGATCATCCTTAGAAAACTGATACATTGTTAGCCCATGACGAATGCCATCTAGCGGCTCACCGTATTGTTTCTTTACAGCATCTTTTGTGGTTTTTCCAATCGTCACATTTAAAATACTGCGTCCTTTTCCGGCTATATATCCACCTGAATCATCGGCTAATTTCAATGTGAAATCTTTATAGTGATTATGTGACACAATCCAATCGACACCATATTCACTTTTTAGACGTGTTACTTCTAATGTATCAACCTTTATTTTATTTTTAGGTTCATTCGCCGTATCACTTATGGAATCAACGCCGACTTGCGCCATTTCTACAACTCGCTGGCTACCTTCTGACAGCATTTGAAAACTCTCTTTTGCATCGTGTAATAATTGTGGTTGCTCTTTTTTTACATATTGAAAACAAAGGGCTAACACGAGTGCAATCATTACTAATTTAAATAATGCTCTCATACAACACCTCTTTCATTTGTATTATACATAACGACGCCTACTAGACTCCAATAGTTCGCACAGGTTCCCATATAAAAACACCGCCACTGACGAGCATGACGGTGCTTTTCGCATAATTTATTTATTTTTTTAATGTTTCTTTCAAATGATCTTTTAATATTTTCCCGGATGTACTACGTGGCAATTCATCCATAAATAAAAACTTCTTCGGTATTTTATAGCTTGCTAAATGTGTTTTACAATACGCTACTAATTCTTGTTCCGTAATCGTTTTCCCGGGATTAGGCACAATTGTTACCGCAACAATTTCTCCCCATACTTGATCAGGAATGCCCATAATCACCGCTTCTTGTACGGCTGGGTGTGTGAGCAAAACATGTTCAATATCTACTGCATATACCGTTTCTCCACCAGATAAAATCGTATTATCCTTTCGCCCAACAATGGTCATATACCCATCCTTATCCTCCGTTGCTAAATCTCCTGTGAATAACCAGCCATTTTTCTTCATTGTAAATGTCGCTGCAGGGTCCTTATAATACTCCGTCATAACTGTCGGACTTTTAATAATGATTTCTCCTTGCGTGCCTTGTGGTACATCTTCCATATACTCATTAACTAAACGAACAGCCGTTAGAGGCATGGCTTTACCTGTTTTCCCTTTATGCTGATGATGTTCAGAAGGCAATAGCATTAAGCCTGTAGGGCCACTTTCCGTCGTACCATAAATATTAAAAAATTGTGCGCCTGAAAACAACGCCATGGCACGGTCAATTAGTGGCACAGGCATTGGTGCAGCCCCGTAGCTTACTACTCGTAAATCAGGTGCTGAAAAATCTACTGGCGCTTGCTCTACTAACGCATGATACATCGACGGGACACCAAAGAAATGTGTTATTTTTCTCGTCTGCATCCATGTTAAAATTTCTGATGCATCAAAATGTTCTTGAATAACTAATTTTCCACCTACTAAAGCAGCCATTAGCATAATCGCATTTAATGATAGTCCATGACATAATGGGACACTAACTAAATAGCTATCTTGACGCGTCATTTGACTTAATCGTTCATAAATAAATGCAGTATCCATCACTTGACTATGTGTAAATAATGCACCTTTTGGTTTCCCTGTCGTTCCCTGTGTATATAGAATTTCTGCAAAATGTGAGTCTTCTATATGCGTACCGACTGGTTTGATTGAAGTAGCACATAAAGAAGCTAATGGTGAAAATTGTGGATGTTGTTGGTCTCCTCGGTGAACGACTAAGTTTAAGGCCTGTTCTAGTTGTGATAATGCTTGCTCAGCTATGTGCATAAAGACATCATCAAAAATAAATGCTACGATATTAGCATGCTGTAATATGTAAGTTACTTCAGGTGTTGCTGATAAATAATGAATGGGTACTAATACAGCGCCTACCTTCCAAATCGCATAGCTAATGACAACAAAGTCATCAGAATTTTTCATTAGGACAGCGATATGATCCCCCCGGCGAATACCACGGTCTGCAAACCCCTTTGCATAGCGATTAGCTAACTCATCTAACTCTTTCCACGTATAATTCTTTTCTCCAAATTCTAAACACACCTCGTCTGGTATACGTAAAGCGTTCATTTCTAAAGCTGTTGTTGTATTCATGTCCATCCCCCTAATTAAAGCGTATATTCTCTCCATTTCACAATGTTCTTGCTCTTATTTTACACAATTATCCAAAAATTTAAAATAAAAACTTCCTTTGAGAAAAGATTTTGCACATGAAAAAAAAGGCTACGCAACATGCGTAGCCTCTTTTTTCATGTTATTTTTTCCTTTCAAATGTAAAATATACTTGTGCTGCACCAATCGCCAGTACTGCTGCTGCCGTTAAATGCATTACCATATTGGCTTCAGGCGATAAACTATCATACGATATAATCGTGAAAAATAGCCCTGCAACAACCCATAATGAAAAGAAGATTCGTTTAAACCATAGCAAACCGAGTGGCTCCTTCATACAGACATTTTTCTTTTATTGTAGCATACTCTTTCTAAGATTGAGTAAAGACATAAATGACATAAATCGCAATTAGTGCAAGAATTACCGCAATCGTCACACGAATTGGTGAAATTGGTGCGCGGCCACCTACCTTACCTGTCTGACCATTAACCATGAATTGATATACTTTTTCTTTATAACGGAATGATGACAGCCACATGGGTAGCATTAAATACTTGTACGTGATTTGGTCATGCGTCGTTGAAAATTGTAAATTAGCTACTTGAGATGCACCATATTGGCGCAAAATACGTTGTGTAATTTCTGACTCAAGTGTTGTGTGAATTTGTCGTTGCGCAATTCCCCAACCTTCATCTAAGCCAATACTATAGCGCTCCGCTAAAAAACCAGATAAATAATCTGGCTTGTACACTTTATTATCAGTCGTGTTATACGGCTCTACTTTTCGCAGTAATTCACCGTCATAGCGTTTTGACGCAAGTACAAGCTCGTCATCAACAAAACGTTGATATACGCCTGATGTACGGTACCAATCGATTTCTGTACGCGTATTGCCTTCACGGTCCTCTACAATGCGTGTAATACCGTATGCTGCCGTATAATGTGACATCGTATTGGAATCAAATGTCCAATACGGAATATACACGCCACTAAAAGCTTCTGGCTTCGCTGATTTTTTTGCGGCACTCGGTGTGAAAAGACGTCCTTTAATCCATTTTTGAAAATTAGAACCCGCTTCTTTTTCTGTAACATTAAATGTACAGACACCATTTGGCGCTAGTGTATCAATAGTAGAGGCTTCCATTACTTGGTGAGAGCCACAATACGGGCAAGTGTCTGCCACCTGAAGTGCATCATAAATGGATTCTGCACCGCACTCTTCACAAACGAGTGTTTTTTTGTCAACGCCCCAATCATAGCTCTCTCGGCGATCTGTCGCCTTAAAATCCATTTCTTGTGCTGTACGCTGTGCTTCTTTTTCTGGCGTTGCAATTTCCGCCTCATAATCACAGTACGGACATGTTAACTTCCCTGAGCTTGGATCAAATGCAATGGAAGCACTACACATCGGACATTCCGTATTAAAATCAACCTTTACTTCTTTCACACCATCTTCATGTTGTTGTGTCATATCAAAACCCTCCTATTGATTGAAGGCTTGGCCACATTCTGGACAAAACTTCGGTGATGTTTGACCAGCAGGCACTTCATAACCACAGTTTCTACATGCTTTTGCTTGTGGTTTTGGTTTGCCACAATCCGAGCAGAATTTCCCTGTATTTTCAGTACCACAGCTACATGTCCATGTGTCTTTTTCAGGCTTCGATTTACCACAATTTGAACAAAATTTCCCCGTATTTTCAGTACCACATTCGCAGGTCCATTGATTCGCCTTATTTTGTTGAGTTTGTTGCTGTTGCTGAGTTTGTGCACCCATTTTATATAAATCTCCTGCATTCATACCACCAGCATTTTGCGCCATACCCATTCCCATAAAGCCACCAATAGCACCATTTTCATTTTGCGCGGCTTTCATCATCGCATCTGCCTGTGCACCAGTAATTTGCGCGGCACCCATCGTTGGGTCACGTAATGCTGCATTTCGTTGTAATTGCTTAATCATTGCTTCATCTTCATCTGAAGCTTTCATCGTGCTGACACCAATTGTACCAACTTTAATACCACGCGTTTGCTCCCATTTTTCAGACAAAACTTTATTTAAGGCATTCGCTAATTCAATCGTATGAGCAGGTACTTCGCTATAACGTACGCCTTGCGCAGAAATTTGTGCAAAAGCAGGCTGTAATGCCGTCATCATTTCAGATTTTAATTGTCCATCAATGGCATCACGCGTAAATTGCTCTGCCACATTCCCTGTCACATTTGTATAAAATAAGAGTGGATTCGTAATACGATACGAATATTCCCCGTGACTACGAATCGAAATATCAATATCAAGTCCAATATTGCGGTCAACTACACGGAATGGAATCGGTGCAGGTGTACCATATTTATTGCCCATAATTTCTTTTGTATTAAAGAAATAAATTCGTTGGTCCTTCGCTGGTTCTCCACCAAATGTAAAACGTTTGCCGATTTCTTTAAATGTTTCTTTTAAGTTGTCCATGAAGTTGCCATCATAAAAAATACTTGGCTCCGTGGAAGTGTCGTACACAAATTCACCAGGTTCCTGACAAACTTCAACTACTTTTCCTTGCTCAATAATGAGCATACATTGCCCATCATTGACAGCAATGATTGAACCATTTGAAATGATATTTTCATTGCCTTTATTTGAACCGCGTTTTGTTTGACGTCGCATTCCTTTTTGTACTAATACATCTGATGACATCGCCTCACAGTAAAAATAATCGCGATATTGATCTTCTAAAACACCTTTTGCTGCATCTAATCCTGCTTTAATTAATCCCATCGTAACCCCTCCTAAATCATCGTTAACCAAATTTTAGCATTATCTAATCGTTGTTGCCATGCACAGCTATACGTTTTTTTCACAAAAAAAGAACGCTATGAAGCTTCATAGCGTTCTTTTAAGATTATTTAAGATGCAAACGTTAAAATGACAGTATAAATTAATAACAGACCATTTAATAGACCACCCGTTAATAAGTAAATCGCATTCTTTGCTTTTACTGCAAATACAAGACCTACAATTGTTAAAGCAAGGAATACAATAGCAAACAGTAAAATCGGCATATGTACACCACTTAAAATAAATAATGCAAGCACCGCGATTACACCACATAATATGGAATACATTCCAAAACGATTCATTAAAACACCTCATGACTCATTATACTATGCTTTTAAACTATCTGTCACCTTTGTTAAATGTGCGATAATTGACTCACGAGAAGCTGTTACTGTGCGTTCTCGCTCTTCATCTTGGACGATTTTTTCTTTTGCACGCGCAGCTACTTCTAGTGCAGCCTCTTGTGGTACAACGACTACACCATTAACATCCCCAACAATAATATCACCTGGCTGTACCGTTGTTTTGCCGATTGTTACTGGAATATTCACTTTGCCTCCGCCATTTTTAACACCTGCGGCTGGTGTGATGCCTGTCACGAATACTGGGAAATCTAATGCCAGCACTGCTTCAACATCACGAATAGCACCATTAACGACAAGGCCACCGATACCCAACTTCTTCATCATTCCAATAACGAAGTCTCCAGCAACTGCACGCGACGTATTATTTTCGATATCAACAACTAAAATATCACCAGGTTCTGCACGTAACATTGCTTCCATTACTGCACCATTTTCATAAATCGGCAACTTTACCGTCACTGCCTTTCCGGCAATATGATGGCGTGCATCAAGCACTTTAATAGTTGATGGCAAATGATTCTTCCCCTTTAACGCATCACTTACCGCAGTTGTTGGTAATGTTTGAAATACTTCGTTTGACATGTAAATTCCTCCCATCTATATGGTTTAACAGTAAAATTAATTGAATATTTTGTCAAATAGAAATAAGAAAGCAACTAGAACTATTTTGCTACTTTCTTATCGAAGCTTACATCGACGGTGTACATAATTCATTCAAACAGTGTTCTAACGCATCATCAAATTCTTCTAAGGATGAAAACAGTTTGCGTATGCCCATCGCACGTGACAATAACCGATTAATTGACTTTGTATAACGACGTTGTTCAAGCGCAATCTCGACCTTTTTCCATTTTAAATGACCTGTTTCATCGGTTAATGTTAAAAACAAGCGTGCTAGTTGATCAATATCACTACAAATCGTCGTTTGTTTATAAAGTTCTTCGCTCGTCATTTTATTAGGCATTGTTATTTTTGTTGCTTGATCAAATCCAACGATAGCCAATTGTTGATGCTTAAAAATAATATTTTCAGGTTTTAAATGCCGATGCACATAGCCTTGCTCATGAATTTTTTGAAGTAGGCTACTAACTTGTTTAATAATACGTAACGCATCTAAAGCAGCATATGGTCCATGTTCAAGAATATTTTCTCCTTCCATATACGTCATCATAAAAAAAGGAACTTTTCCGACCATCCCATTGCCTAACCAAGTAGGTACATACGCTAACTCAAGCGCTTGCAATACTTGTTGCTCCTGCTCGAAGCTTTTTTTATATTTTGTACGATTTAACGTGCGCTTGCGCATTCTTTTTAAAATAATTTTTTCATGTGTTCGGCGATTTTCTACTAAATATAAAATACTGGTGGAGTTTTTTCGCAATATTCCACAATACGTAAAGGGTGTATCTGTTGCGATATACTCTAAAAATTTTTGATTCGTCGACAATTCTTGGAAGTTTTCCAGTGTCTTCTTCATTTTCTGACCCCTCATATATACCGAATTCGATGGCTAAAGTTATTTTTCTACGAAAACAATCTTTTTTTCTATTTTATCTACAATTTTACTCAATATGTATTTTAATTCTATCTGACTTTTAATCCTTTTTCAATATAGCTTCTCTGCCTTTTTATGTGGAATTCCAAAAGACGCCTATTATGCTTAGACATAATAGGCGTCTTTTGCGTTACATATTAGTGGAAACGTTTACGAGATGGTTTCTTTTCTGGCCATTCACGTAATGTTTTCTCTTTAATCGCATATTGTTGTACGCGGTAAGTACCTTTCGCACTTTCAATTGATTTATCCATTTCTTCAATATATTTATCTTTATGACCTTGTTCATAAGCAATTAATGCTTCAATTGCATGGTCCATCCATAATTGAACTTGTGGAATTTCACGCGCCATCCCGAATTTACCCATATATACTTCACACTGCGCTTGGTTAAATCTTTTTAATGGGCTCTTTTTCATTGAACCAACAACTGCTTTTGCTGTTGTTAAATCCTTTTCCAAAATCGCTTTGCGGAATTGGAAATCAGATAACGTATCTACATTTTTACGATGCTTATGTAAGATGCGTTCAATTTCATCTAATTCTTGCTCTTTAGTACCTTCCAATAACGTAATAGGATATTGGAATAATGGATCTGTTTTTTGCATACGCATTAAGCGTAAAATAAGTTTCGTATTCTTACTTGATGTAATCACATATGAATAACCAGCTACAAGTGCAAACGCTAATACAGCGAAAAATCCGACTGCATATTTCGTTGGCACACCTAAATAAATAGCTAGCATCCCTAGTGATACAGACACTAAGTAGAAAACGACGAGAACGACAATATTCATGCTCTTTTATACTCCTCTGTCTAATAGGCAAATGCCCAGTATCTCCTTAATAGTAGCAATATCCTACATGAAGAGCAATGGATATCCGGTGACAAATTGTTACCAATACGTTGGGTATTTACGCGTTTGTCGCAAATTATTAATCAGTAGTGCCATAATAACAACAAACACTGCGCCCGTTAATACAGGAAATAATAAAAAGCCCCAATTGTGACTGCCTTCCAGCATAATTACTAATGGATTGGCTGCTGCCGGTGGATGCATCGTACGTGTTAGCATCATTGCTGCCACCGCTAAAGCAATTGTAAGCCCGACAACAACAGCATGATTCCCGGCCAAATGATACATACCAAGTCCAATCGTTGTCGATAAAACATGCCCTACAATAATACTTCGTGGCTGGGATACCGGTGCTTGCCATAACCCAAAGGTCAGCGCACAGCTACCACCAAATGATGCCATGATCCACTGGGAATGCAAATATTGCGTTAAATAGATTAACCCAGCGATTGTTATAAACGTGCCAATAAATGTTACAATAATATCTTTCATATAAACGGTAAATGGATTTTGTCCATTCCCTTTCATTTTACTGAAGTAGTTCATCCACATCTTCATCACTCGGTTCTGCTAATTTAATTTCATATAACATCATATCACTGAGGTCCCCCTTGTAGCTCAGCTTCTGCTGATCAATTAGTGAACGCACACGATATTCTAAAAAAGTATCACCGGTATAATCGCGCATTGTGCTATACACGTCACCTAGTAATTCAGCTGCTTTTACATAGCTGCCTTGTTGTAAATCTGCGACATGTTCTAAAATAAAATCATCTAAAATCGTTTCATCAAACGCTTTTAGTTCCCCTGCCTCAAATAAATGGAGCTTCGCTTCGCTCATTAACCACAGCTTACCTTCTTCTTTAAGCTCTGTAACTTGTTGTGCCGTTAAATGTGTTGGCGGTAGCTGCGCCATTTTTGATAATAACTCAGGTGCTACCTCGCCTGTCGTCCGTGGAAAACCTGGTGTGTCATGTTGTTCAATATCTCGGTATCCTTGGTATGTATCCACTAATTGAATCGTATGCACTTGTGGCAATGCCGCCATAATGATTCTTGTGCCTAAACGCTCCGCAGAATTTGCACATGTCCAAATCACGACATCTTGCTCTGCTGTTAACCGTTTTAGATCACGGAAAGACTGCATCATTTTACGCTTCATTTTTTTAAATTCATTATATGTATCATGTAAGTTTTCTTTAAACCATGCGTAACGCGCCTCCATTCCCTTCCACGTATCAAGTGCCTTAATAGGCCCCATTGATAAGACATCTGGAAAAGCAATAACCCGTTCATCTAATGCTTGCTTAAGACTAAGACAAGCTGTACGTCCAAAGACAATATGTACCGTAGACGTATCCCATTCTAATTGATGTTTTAAATGCTCATTAAACCATATTTCATCGTTTTCATCTAATTCCATATATAAATCCAGCAATAAATTTTTTGCTTGACTCTCTGAAAGCTCATCAATTTTTTGTTTCATTAAATCCGACTTTTCCATACTAAAAGAGCCTCCTTCATGCATTATGCATCATCCAAATATCGCCAATTTCAATGATAACTGTTTTTATTGTACAACACCTTTTTCATGGAAAGAAGAAAAAATTTTAACGGCAGATGCTTTTTCATAGGCAAAAACACAAAAAAAGAACGCCGATTCGTCATGAATTTGGACGTTCTTTCTCATCATATACCACTCATTTATTTTAAATTTTTCGCTAAAAATGCTTTTGTCCGTTCATGCTGTGGATTGCCAAATAATTCGTCTGGTGTACCCGCTTCAACGATTTCGCCGCCATCCATAAAGACAACTTTATTGGCCACACCCCGTGCAAAGCCCATCTCGTGTGTCACCACAATCATCGTCATATGCTCTTCTGCTAAATCTTTCATAACTTTTAATACTTCGCCTGTTAATTCTGGATCAAGTGCAGAAGTTGGTTCATCAAATAATAAAATTTCGGGATTCATCATTAGCGCACGCGCAATGGCTACACGCTGCTGTTGACCACCAGATAAGCTTTTTGGATACGCTTTTTCTTTATTTAACAACCCAACTTTTTGTAGTAAATCGGCTGTCATTGCTGAGATTGTAGTCTTTTTACCAGCCATTTTTGGAGCCAGCTCTAAATTATCTTTGACCGTTAAATGCGGGAATAAATTAAATTGCTGGAACACCATGCCCATTTTAGATGTCGCCTTTTTAATAATTTCTGGACGTTTATACACGCCATCCTCGACAAAGGCTTCATCGGCAATTTTAATTGTACCACCGTTAATTTCTTCTAAATGAATTAAGCTACGAAGCATCGTACTTTTACCAGAACCTGAAGGACCGATAATCGCAATGACATCGTTTTTTTCGACGTTAAATGTAATATTTTTTAATACTTCATTATCGCCAAATGATTTTTTTAAATTTTGAACTTCAATTAATGACATGTCAATGTCCTCCTATTCGTATTGAAAGCGACGTTCTAACCATTTGAAGAAAACCGTCAAAATAATCGTCATGATTAAGTAAATCGCACCTGCAATAAAGTACGGTACAATCGAGAAATCTCGGTTAACGGCTGTTTCAGCAAAGTGTAAAAGCTCTGGTACAGCAACCGCATATAATAATGCAGTATCTTTAATTAATGTAATCGATTCATTGGCAACCGATGGTAGTGCTACGCGGAACATTTGTGGCAAAATAATTTTACGCGTTGTTTGAGATTTTGATAAACCAAGTACCTTCGCTGCCTCGTATTGACCTTTATCAATTGACAATAAACCGCCACGGAAAATTTCAGCAAAATAGGCTGCATAATTTAAAATGAAACCTAAGCAAGCCGCTGCAAAACGGTCAATCGTTAAATATTCACCGATTCCTGGAATCATCGGTAGACCAAAACAAATAATTAATAATTGTAGTAAGAGTGGTGTCCCACGCATAATTGTTACGTAAATTGTTGCAAGCCAAGAAAGTGGCTTCACTTTACTGTTAATCGCAAGCGTTAATAAAAAGCCAATTGGCACAGATACAATAATTGCGATAAAAAATAATAGCAATGTCATTTGCGCGCCTTCAAGCATCGGCATAATGACGGATGACCAATAATCTGCCATCGATAGTTCCTCCTTTATAGTGAGCGAGAATAGGGTTTTGAAACGAGGGAAGGAGATGCCCGTTGTTGGACATCCCCTTCAGAAAGATACGCTATTTTAGAACTTTGTTTTCACCAAACCATTTGTCTGAGATCTCTTCAGCTGTACCATCTTCGTTCATTTTATCTAAAGCTTCTTGTAATTTTGTTTGAAGGGCTTCATTCCCTTTTTTAATCCCAACACCATATTGCTCAGGTGCTAAGGATTCATTCATGATTTTGAATGTATCTGGTTGTTGCGTCATATAGTAATCAATTACTACTTGGTCAATAACAACTGCATCTACACGTTTCGCTTTTAAATCATTTAATGCTAATACATTATCTTTAAACTCTGAAACGTTTTTTACTTTTTTGCTAATCGCATTATCATTGAATGCGTCAAGTGCAGAAGATTGTGCTTGTACACCGATTTTTTTATTTGTTAAATCTGTTAATTTCGCTAAACTAGAATCTTTTAATGTAACAAGTACTTGTGCGTTTTCTAAGTATGGTTTTGAGAATAATACTTTTTCTTTACGCTCGTCTGTAATTGTATAGCCGTTCCAAATTAAATCAATACGTCCACTTGCAAGCTCTGATTCTTTTGTTGACCAGTCAATTGGTTGGAACTCAACAGCCATATCCATATGTTTTGCTGCTTCTGTCGCTAAGTCAATATCAAAACCGACAATGTTGTTTTTATCATCGCGGAAACCCATTGGTGCGAATTTGTCGTCAATCCCAATTACTAATTTGTCTTTGCCTTCTGCTCCTGATTTCTCATCAGATGAGCCACATGCTGCAAGAACCGAAACAATCCCTACTAACATGAACAGCAATGAAAAAATACGTTTCATGCAAAATGCCTCCTATTTCATATCCTATTCTCTAGCTCTTTACCATTTTACTTTCGTCTGCTAAATCACTAATGTACTGAAATATTATCACGAGCCTGAAAAAGTGTCAACGGTTTTCAAAAAATCGGAATTTTCTGTTTTTAATATATCCATTATAATTTCCAAATGGCGAATTTTTTGGATTATAATAGAAGAAAAAGCAACGCATACTTCGTTACACATTGCCTTATTTGATTAAACATCTCTTTTTTCGCCTTTTTCATTGATGCCATCTTTATTAAAACCTTGTTGATCAAAGCTGTATTTATCTAAACCTTCTCTTGAATACCCTTGCTCATCTAACGGAGTCCCATTTTTGTGCATGCCGTACTCATTAAACCCAAACACATCATACGGGCCTGCTGCTTTGCCTTTTGGATTGTATGCCTTTTGATTCGTATAATCCCGTCTCGGTGAAAAAGTTCGCTTTTGTAGCGGTTGTTGTGCTACTGAAATTAATTGTTGTTCTAATTTTGTCAATGGCTGCTGCCGTTGATTTAGCTCGGCTACTTGTTGTTCAAAGCGCTTTTTTCCGTATTTATCGAAGCCTTCCTGATTATAACCATTATGGTCATAGCCCGATGCATTATAGCCTTGTCTATTAAAACCAAGCGCATCATACCCAACCGCATTATAGCCGTCATCATTAAACATCGTCCCATTACGATGCCGACCTTTTTGATTAAAGCCACGCACATTATAGCCCTGCACGTCAAAACCACGTGCATTATAGCGTTTCCCTTCTCTTGTAAAGCCGCGTCGATCAAAGCCTTTTTGATTAAAGCCACGCGCATCATAGCCTTGGCGATTGTAACCTTGACGATCAAAACCATCTCGTTTAAAGCCAGCTACATCGAAACCTGCATTGTTATAGCCGTCTTGCTTAAAGCCAGCCGCATTATAGCCCGCATGATCATAGCCATCATAATCGTAGCTTGTGCCGTTTAAATGCAACCCTGCTTTATTAAAACCTCGTTTATCATACGTGCGCTGAATACTTTGATGTTCTCGTCGCTTTTTAAAAAATTCCATTTCCGTCACCTCATATGCCGTTTCTATTTTTATCGTGATAAATAGCGCGTCATTTAAGATTCACAGTGGAAATGTCTCTTTCTTTTTTAGCTAAACTATGTTAAATTACTCTTTGTGTCTTAATTTAGAACGGAAAGGACTTAAGCGTATGAAAGCGAGCGATTGTATTCATTATTATGTCGTCGAAAAAGACGGCCTTTTTTATTCTCATGGCAGCATGTTCACAATGAACCAAGAAGCTGCCTATGCCTTCACTAATGAAGAAGCGGCTGCACAATTAGCACGTGAGCATGACGCTTCAGTTCAACATTTGTCAGTAAGCTATGGAGAGCTAGAAAACTTACCACTAGCGCCTGAAGACTGTATTGAACTCGATTTTTTAGAAGCAGTTTTCTACTAATTAAAAAGAGTCCCCTCCTCGTAATAAGGAAGGGGCTCTTTTTATAGATGTTTATTGTAAAACGTCATTGTAAAGTGGGGCAATATGCGTGATGAATTTTTCTGCGTCCTCACGTGTAGCAAGCGTTAGCGTTACACTATGACCTTGTTGCTTTAAGTCGCCTTCAATCGCATAAACGGCCATTTTTTCGTGTAAGCCTTCCATTGTAATTGCACCATAATGTTTTAAAATGCTTACGTCTAATAAATCAAATGGCTGACGGTCAGGTGTCATCGCATAAATTTTTGTCACGCGACCGGTTTCACGTTCTGTTAACATATTATTTACTGTAAATTTGTTTGTCACTCTATCTCTTCCTTTATTTCATTATCTGTTTTATGATGCCATAGTATACTGGCATTTGTAAATGCTACGCTGCGTAAGTATAGCCATCTTTTCCTTTTTTCTTTGTTTTATACAGCGCATCATCTGCCCTTGCAAATAAACTATTTTCCGTTTCATCCTCACATTGTTGAATTGCTCCACCAATCGACGTCGTCAATAAGTTCCAGCATTCACCTGTTTTATCATGGACGCTATTCATAATTTTTTGCGAAAGTTGTATCATTTTTTGCTCTGTAGCCTTCTCTAAAATAATACCGAATTCATCTCCACCAAAACGAACTACATAGTGTCCTTTTTCTATATTTTGATGCAAAATCTGTGCAAATTGCTTTAATACTTCATCTCCTACTGGATGTCCAAACTGATCATTTACTTGTTTAAAGTTATCTAAATCCATTAATAATAAACCAATTGGATATTTTTGTTTGTTTTGCATCATTTTATGCATTTGTTGTAAATAAAATGCACGATTATAAACATTTGTTAAAACATCATATGTTGCTAATCGTAGTGGGCGTGTGAAAATTTTAAAGATAATTAATAACGCCATAATTGATGTGACAAAAGCTACAGCAAGCATTACTTCTAGCTGTCTACGACTTTCTTTTAACATGGCCATTTCCGTATCATTCGTATAAGCAGTGTATATCACTCGATCTGTTGAATTTCCACGTCGATTTTCTGCTGTATATGGTTTAAAACGATAAATCATTTTTTTACCATTTTTAAGTTCACTCTCATAGCGTTGTGCTTTACCACTTTCTACAGCTTTGTTGTATGTTGATTGCCATGTTTTTGGCATATCATGAATAGATTCTTTATCATCGGATGACTCCAAAAAAAATCCTTCACTACTAATAATACGAATATCTTTTAAATCATTATATTTTTCTTTTAACGATGCAGATGAATCAAAAAAGTTAAAGGATTTAAATAGTTGTGTATCACTTAATGGCACGCCTAATTCTAATATATATTGATGATCTGCCGTAGCAATATAACCATATTTCCATAAATCTTTCGTCGCTGCTGAATTATCCAAGCCATCCGATACAAATGTCTCTTGTGCACGTCGCTCATTTAATAACTTGGCAAATTTTTCACAACACTCATTAAAATCTAAACCTTGTGCCGGTTGATAGGTTGTTTTAATAATTGTATTGGTTGTATCAATTATGTAAAACTCCATTTCTGTACGTTCTTTAATCGCTGCAATGTCCCACGTTTCAACTTCGGGATTCTTTTTATAGTAATTGCGCAGTGATTTTAATTCTTTCTCCATCTTCTCTGTATATGATTCATCAAAATATAAATAGGCTTTATCAACCGTTTGCATATCTGTCATGACATTGTTCTCAACTAAATTCCAAAGCTCTTGCTGTTGATTTCCTTGCATTTCTCGTAACATCATATAATTTAACCAACTAAATACTGCAATTAAAATGGCCGCAAAAATAATTAAACTTGCAAACACATTCATATATAAGTTTTTCATTCTACGACACCAACTTCCAAAAATCAATTACTTTACACTCTATTTTATATCATTAATTGTTATAATGTTATTTTTTTGAAAATAAAATATCGTTAGACAAAAAAAGGAAGCACGATTCATCGCACTTCCTTTTTTTAAAATTATTTTTTTGTCACAGTAATTGTCCATGCAGCATCGCTTAATGCTTCATAGTTTGATACGGTATGACCTTCTTCTGCAGCCCAGCGTGGAATTGATTCTGTCGCTTGTGTACAGTCAAAATTGATAACTAAATCGTCCCCTGATTGTAAGTCTTTCATCGCATCTTTTGCTTCGATTAACGGGAATGGACAAACTTTCCCTGCTGTTTCTAATACTTTTTTCATTATTATTTCCTCCTTAAATTAAGCGGCGCGTTGTTTTGTTGGGCGTACAAACACAAAGTATGACGCTACCCAAACGCCTAAAATCATAAATACTAGCGCAATCCAGCCTTGCCAAGTCATCATTGCTGTCATTACTAAACCGTTACCGATTGAACATCCACCTGCAAGACTTGCACCAATACCCATTAAAACGCCACCTGCTGAACTTGTCACCATCGTTTTAGCATTTGGTACACGCCAGCGGAATTCACCACTTGCTTTCGCCGCAATGAATGAACCGATAAATAAACCTAATACTAAAAACATACCCCAGTTTAAAAATTGATTATCTCCTGTTACTGCATATTGTAAAATATTAGCCGTCGGTACTGTAACGCCAAGGCCAAACATACGACCTGTGGCTTCTGATACAGGCCATGCAATTGCAGCAATCAAACCGACCAGTACAGCTGTTACAAAGGGACTCCAGCGCTTTTCAAATAAAATATGCGCAAGTCCTGATTTTTTTGGCTTTAATTGTGGAATTTTCACTTTTGGGCGACGTGCATAATTTATTAGCACTACTGACACAACAAGCACAAGCACAGCAATCAGTATCCATGTGTTCACATGAAGTGTCTCAGCCATCGAATTATTAACGACACCTGCAGAAGATACAGATGTTGTAATCCCTGCAAGTACACCTGTTTTCATCATCGCTGCTGTCAGCATATAAAACCCAAGTGCAGCCCAACTACCAATAAGGCCTTCACCCGCACGATACCAAGTACCGGTCGCACAGCCACCCGCTAAAATAATACCTATACCAAATACAAAAGCACCACTTATAATCGCAACTAATGAAAATGTGCCTGCTGTAAATTGAACTTTTCCAGCAGCAATTAACGCGTAAACCATAACGCTTTGTACAGTAATTGCCAGTAATAATGCATAAAACATACGATTATCTTTTGCGATATACATATCACGGAAACCACCCGTTAGGCACCAGCGACCACGTTGCAACACGAAGCCTAATAGGGCACCTACAAATAGACCTGTTAAAATCATAAATGTCATTCGTCTAAACTCCTTCAAAACCCAGTAAATTTATATGATTTATTATAGTAAATCATTTGAATATTGTAACGTGATTTTATACATTTCCTACAAGTTTACTTATAATTAAGCGATTTTATGTAAAATCGAGTAGTTGAAGCAAAAAGAAAAAAGGAAAAACTTTTTCAAGTTTTTCCTTTTTTGCAAATTATTGAACGCGTAATTTATAATAATATTCCGCTTCACCTTTATATCCTTTTTTACCAGAGCCGTCCCATTTCGCTGTATACGTGTAATAATAAATACCTTTATCTTGCGGTACGAATAATAAAGAACCTTTTAATTTTTCTTTCCCTTTTTTTCCTTCTTCTGTAACCCATTCTAGTTCACCTGAAGTCGGACGATCTTTACTATCAATTGCGAATGTTAACGCTGTCCCCATTGTTGCTGGAATAGCTTCTGCTTTTTCTAATGTTTCAACGATGTCCTCGCCTTTTTCGCAGTTTTCTTTTCCTTCTACTTCCCAGCAATAATCGCCTAAAACACCTTTATCTTTATTATTCGTTGTCATCAACTCACTTTTGGGTGGTTGTGTGACATCTTCACCGCAACCAGCTAGTAATAGCCCTGTTGTTGCAAATGTTGCAAATGCCCATTTTAAACCTTTCATTATCTAAATCTCTCCTTATCTATCGTTCAGTTCTTCTCTATTATAGCTTTTCTATTTCAACTCTAACAGTCGCATTACAGTGGAAAATGACACGTTTCTTCAATTGTGCGACAATCCACACAATTTCTACAAAAAGTAACAGCATTATTTTAATTCCGTTATTAATTTGGCCAATAACGCAAAGCGCTTTGGAATTTCTGATAACACAATATGTTCATTACTCGCATGCATACCTTCACCAATAACCCCTAAACCGTCCAATGTTGGCGTAAACTCACTCGTAAAATTCGCATCACTGCCTCCACCTGCCGCAATTTGTTTTACAATATAATCAAGTTCTCCAGCAATAGCATATGTTTCATCAAAAATATGCTCGGTGCTATCCAAACGTGGCATTGGTGGACGATCGACACCGCCTGTAACGGTTAATGTAATGTCTTTACGCGTTGGTTTTAACTGTTTAAAAAGGCGCTCGATATGACTTTGTTGATGCTTCGTGAGCACGCGCACATCAACACCTAAGTGAACACGCTCAGGAACGACATTTTTGGCACTACCACCTTGAATAGTCCCAATATTAACGGTTGTGCCAAGTTCTAAATCCGTCAAATGACTTAAATGTTCAATTTGCTTCGCCGCTTCGATAATAGCACTAACGCCTAGGGTAAATGCATTCCCTGCATGCGCCGCCTTTCCAATAATCTCAATATCATACGATAAAATGCCTTTTCGACTTGTCTTTAGCGCACCACTTGCCTCTGGTGGCTCTAGCACGAGTGCTACTTTACTTTTTTTCGCCTCTTCCTTAATTAATTCACGCGATGTTTTACTACCAACTTCTTCATCACTATTAAAAATACAGACGATTTTATAAGGGATACCTATCTCTAATTCTCTACAAGCTTTCACTGCCCAAACCGCCATCACAATACTCGATTTCATATCTAAAATACCGGGTCCATACAATTTATCGCCGTCTTGTTTTATTGGAAATACCCCTTTTTTCCACACCGTATCATAATGTCCAACTAGTAATAATTGTTCTGCGCCATCTCCGTACTCAAAACGTAGATGGCTACCATGCTCTTGTTGTGGAAATTCTTCTGCACGTTGTTTGAATTCACGCATTAGCAATTGTTGGATTGCCTCTTTGCATTGATTGGCAGCATCACGATCTATCGATGGGGATTCTTTTTGAACGAGCGTTAAAATGTCTTGTTGAATCTCTTTCATATGCATTGTCATATAATCATAAATTCCAGTCATCTTTACCACTCCTTTATTGCCCTTTATACCCGAAAAAAAGAAGGAATCAAGCTATCAGTAGCCTAATCCCTTCTTTTTTATTTATGAGATGTTTTCTTTTTGTTCTTTAATGCGGGATAGCCCATTAAAATCGCAATAATCGCCATCACACCCATCAAGAGTGGATAAATTGAATACACTTGCCACATACCAACTGTCGAAATACCGGCAATACTAGCAGCAGCTAGTAATTGCGGTGAATACGGTAATAACCCTTGCCAAAAACTGGCGAAAATATCGAGTAAACTCGCTGATTTACGTGGATCCACCTCATATTTATCAGCAATTGTTTTTGCTAATGGACCAGCCATTAAAATCGCAATGGTATTATTTACCGTCGCAATATCAACAACTGATACTAATGAAGCAATCCCCAATTCAGCACCTTTTTTCTTTTTGACACGTTTTGACACGACTTCTAGTAAATATGCTAAACCACCATGATGTTCAATCAGTGCTACGAGACCACTAATTAAAATCGCAATAAGCGCAATGTCTTCCATCCCAATCACACCGTCACTTACAGCCTTGATAAATGTTAAAAATGTATACGAGCCATTCATAAAACCGATAATACCAGACAATACGATACCGATGACTAAAACAAGCATAACATTCAGACCTGCTAACGCCACAATTAAGACAATTAAATACGGTAACACTTCTACGAATGAATACTTTGCTACTTCTACGGCATCCGCACTACTACCTGCTGTTAACCAATATAAAATAACACAAGTTAAAATCGCAGCTGGTAACACGATAAAGAAGTTCACTTTAAATTTATCACGCATATTCGTACCTTGCGTACGTACGGCAGCAATCGTTGTATCTGAAATAATCGATAAATTATCCCCGAACATTGCACCACCAACAACCGTCGCCATAGCAAGTGCCATTGGAATATCTGTGCTTTCTGCAATCCCAACACCTATTGGCGCAAGCGCGACTACTGTCCCCATCGATGTTCCCATTGATACGGAAATAAAGCATCCTATAATAAACAGACCTACTAATAATAAACTTGGTGGTACAAAGTCTAAACCTAAGTTTACCGTTGAATCAACGGCTCCCATCCCCTTCGCAACACTTGAAAAGGCTCCTGCTAACACGAAGATGACGACCATCAACATCACATTTGAATTGCCGGCACCTTTCGTAAAAATTTCTACTTTCGTTGCTAGTTTTTCTTGTCGATTCATCAAAAAGGCAATCATACAGGCAATTAATACCGCAACATTTAACGGCATTGCCGTAAAGTCACCACTAATAATCCCTATGCCAATAAATAACACGATAAACGCAACGAAGGGCAATAGCGCCCATTTATTTGCTCGCTGCATGTCATTCCTCCATTAATTAAAAATAAGACAGTTTATATCATACGCCAATTCAAGAACAGTGTAAATTTTTTGTTTTTTCAATTTTTTTATATATAAATGCAAAAAGACGCATAAAAACGCGTCTTTTTTTGTACTACTTCACTTCAATTTGGCCCATCATACCATTATCCTCATGCTCTAAAATATGACAGTGGAACATATACATCCCTTCGTATGGGAATTTAACCGCAATACGCGCTTTTTGACCAGGCTGTAACGTGATTGTATCTTTATAGCCTTGTAAGCTTGGCTCTGGCTTTTCACCATTCACACTTAGTACTAAAAACTGTGTACCATGAATATGGAAAGGATGAATCATACCGCCTTCATCGGTAATAGCATTGTCAATTTCCCAGACTTCTGTTTCACCTTTTTTCTGTGTGAAATCAACACGCTTTTCATCAAATTTTTTGCCATTAATCGTCACGTTCTCACGCATGCCTTCCATTTTGACAACTTTTGTTGGTTGTTGCTCTAGAAGCGCTTTGTCTACTTTAATCGTATTTAGCTTTGTCGATGCGTTCACTGCCGATTTAGTATCGTTTACATCAATCGGTAATAACACAACATTTTGGTCATTTACTAGTGATACACGCTTTCCTTTCACTTTCGATAAATCAACTAAAATCTCTGCACGTTCACCCGCACCTAATAATAATTCCTTCATTTTTTGTGGTTTATTTAAAAAGCCACCATCTGTCGCAATTTGCGTAAAAGCCATATCATTATCAAAATGGACGTTGTAATTGCGCGCATTGGAGCCATTTAACACACGTAAGCGAACTAATTTTTTCTCTGTTTTTAATACGGGATTAATAACGCCATTGATCATCATTGTATCCCCATAAGTGCCGTCAATATTGGCCACTTTACTATAATCAAGCTGTTTTCCTTTAACGAATGCACGGTCTTGTAAGATGATTGGGAAATCATTTTCACCGTAATCTTCTGGCAAATCAAGTGCTTCTGCATTGGCATCCTCAATATACAAGAGCCCTGCTAGCCCCTTATACACTTGCTGTGCTGTATTGCCCATTGGATGCGGATGATACCAAAGTGTCGCTGCCTGTTGTGTCACCGTAAATTGAATTATTTTTTCCTCACCTGGTTCAATTAAAGCATGCGGTCCACCATCTGCCTTACCTGAAACTTCTAACCCATGCCAGTGGAATGTTGTTGCTTCAGGTAAATCATTTTTTAAGTGAATCGTCACATGCTGGCCTTCTTTTAAGCGTAATGTTGGACCAAGTAAATTACCGTTATAGCCGTATGTTTTTGTTTCATAGCCGTTAAATAGTTCCGTTGTACCGGCTTGTGCTGTTAACGAATATTCGACCTTCTTCCCTTTTACACTATCCGGCTTTATTACTGCTGGGAATGTTAATGTATTTGTTCCTTTATTGTCCTTTAATACGAGCTGCTCATGGTCCATCGAGCCATTTTGATGCGTATTCGCCATCGAATGCTGATGTTTTGAGGCTTCTGTTGTGTCTTCTGTTGATGCATTTTCATTGCCGCATGCTGCTAATAATGCTGTGCCGACAAGTAATGATGCGATGAGTGTTTTTTTCACGTCTTCTCCACCCTTTCATTGTGACTATAGTATACCGAAGAAATATGAATTGTATATGAACAACTATCGACAATTTCACAAAAAAAGAAGGAATCGCGCTCATGCGCAATGCCTTCTCTTTTTGACTGAATTTGTTTTTATTCTTACCTCAACCTACTTAATGTACGTGGTCATGATCGTGATGATGCTCTTCATTTAAGTCACAAATCAATTCATTATGATGCGTTGATTCACTTGATTCAAACTGCACCGTTATATGCGTAATATTTTTATGCTGTAATTTATGCTCTAAATCGTCTAATACTTTTTGTGTTTCACGAATCGTTAAATTATCATCTACAACGATATGACAGCTCAGTGCATTCGTACCGCTTGTAATCGTCCAAATATGCAAATCATGCAGACGTTTTATAGCAGGTGTCTCCTCAATCGTTTTAACGATGTCATCAAACACTACATTTGTTGGTGTTCCTTCCATTAAAACATGAACCGAATCTTTTGTTACGGCAAGACCGCTTCGTAAAACAAGTACCGCAACAATAATACTTGCTAACGGATCCGCCCAACTCCAGCCAAATGCCATAATAAGCAGTGCCGCAATGATAGCACCAAATGAGCCTAGCATATCGCTGATGACATGCGCCAATGCTGCACGCATATTCAAATTATCATGTGTATCGCCACCGCGTAGTAAAATGAACGCTACTAAAATATTCACAAGCAAGCCAATAATAGCCACAATCAGCATTCCAGTAGTCGCAATTTCTGCTGGTTGCATAAAGCGCTGAATTGCCTCAAAAAAAATAAAAATGGCGATTGCAATTAGCGTAACACCGTTAAAAACAGCTGCTAAAATTTCAAATCGTTTGTAGCCAAATGTTTTCGTCGTATTCGCTACTTTTTCGGCCATCGCAAAAGCGGCAACCCCGACACCAAGTGCAATCGAATCGCTTAGCATATGCCCTGCATCAGATAATAATGCCAAGCTATTGGTCATAAAGCCACCGATTACTTCTACGACCATGTAGGCCGTAATAATAATAAAGGCAATTAATAATGTTTTTTTGTTTGCGCCATGTGTATGGTCGTGTCCATGGCCACCGTGACCATGATCATGTGAGTGTCCCATAAAACTCCTCCTAGCAGTGAGCGGCGTGCTCAATCATTTGTTTTAATATTTGCATGACATGCTTGTCAGCTTGTGAATAATAAATGCTTGTTCCCTCTCGACGAGATTTTACAAGACGCATATTTTTTAAAAATCGTAATTGATGTGACACAGTCGATTGTTTTAATGCTAACTCGTCACTAATTTCATTCACTGCATATTCTCGATCAAATAACAAATATAAAATACGAATACGCGTCGGGTCACTAATCGCTTTAAATGTTTGCGACACGATAAATAGCGTTTCTTCATCTAATTCCTGCGTGAAATCTATCGTTGGTTGTACATCCATACCATCACCTCTTATGCTTATATGATTATATGTTCATATATAGTATATTTCCACTTAACGTTCCTGTCAATGTATTTCATGCATTGATTTACTAATTGAAAACTAAAAACAGCGCCGTTTACCAATACGATGGTACGCGCTGTTTCACTGCATCTATTCGGCACGAAATAACGCCAAGGTTTTGGGGATTTCTAGTAATGTGGTTCCTTTTTCGATGGCTTCTTCTAAGCACGTAATGGCAGCTGTTATATTGCCCATTTCATGTAAAATTAATGCCTGCTCATAAAGCGCTCGGTCAAGGCTAGGAGCTAAGCGTAGCGCGTGCTCACTTGCTTGTAGCGCCCATTTATAATGCTGATGCCTACGCAGACGCCTCGCCAAATTCGTCATATATTCAGCAGATTCGTAGCGCCGACTACGAGGAAATGCTAAAGTAACGGGTTGCTCTGCAAAAAATTGTTCAAACACATGACGAAGCTGTCCTACTTCCTTTAAATAAAGCGGGACACGGTGCCCTGCATATGGTAGCGCTAAAAAGGTGCACTGAAGTAGTGTATTCTTTAAATTTTCTTCATAAAAGCGCCCATCTGTCGCGTTTTTTACATCGAGTAATAAGGTAACGGGTGCGCTAACAATCGGAAATTGTTTATACGTTTGCTTTCCTAAATTTCGAGGCGAAAATGCAAGAATTTTCACATTCGGAATAACGGCACCTAAATACAGCGCACAATAACCAGCAAGGCTCGTGCCATAAGCAAAGGTCTTATTATAATTTTTAAAAATAGCGGCTGTTAATGCCTTGTAGTGCGCCTGTGAAATATCTTCATAATAATAGTCGATGCGATTACGTCGCAATGCAACGATGTCTAATTGTTGATTATTAATATAATATGTTGAAAAAATCGGATCATCTACGGTTAATTCCACCGTATCAAATGCTGCCACAATCCCCCGAGCGATGCCCTGCCATTTATAAAATTCAAGTGTATAGTTCGCCGTTTTGTGCACGATGTATTTTTTATAGCCATCTACTGAAAAAAAGTCGGCATGCTTTTTGGGATCATACAATGCTTGTGCACATTGTTCAAAAGAGTGCGCCTGCTCACGATTCCCTTGTAAAATCTTTTCCACACTTAGATGAAACGCTTCTTCAAATTGCATATAAATCCCTCCTTATACGGGATGATTGTTTTTCTCTAGCATGATTTTCATGCCACTTCTATGAAAAATACAAATTCCTTAATTCAAAATTTTCAAAATTATATCATTAATGAATGGCTAACGGGAATAGAAAAATTTTCTATATTCACGATAAATCATTGATTTTACGGCATTTAGACCTTATTATGGAGGAGAGTAATGGCGAGGCTCACGCAAAACACGAATGAAAGTAGACCTGCTTATAAAATTATTCGATAATTTCTATAATTCTATTTTCATGCGTCCCATTACAAACCTGCATACTATTATGAAAAAGAGGCGACGTTTATGCATAAATTAGCAGCTCAATTAAACGACACATTACAACAACAAGCACCAACTGTTTTGGACATGCTTTCAAACCTTGGTAAAGAAATGTACTACCCAACAGAAGGTATTTTATCGCAATCTGCTGAAGCCAAATCAGCTAAAAAGTACAATGCAACAATTGGTACTGCACTTGAAAATGGCAAACCGATGCACCTTAAAGTCATTCAAGATACACTTTCTGCATACGAGCCAAAAGATTTATACCCATATGCTCCTCCAGAAGGAAAAGCAGAGCTTCGCCAAGCATGGCGTAAAAAAATGCTGAAAGAAAATCCTTCATTAGAAGGCAAAACTTTCGGTACACCAATCGTAACAAATGCGTTAACACATGGTTTATCAATTGTCGCAGATTTATTTGCTGATACAAATGATGCCCTCATCATTCCCGATAAAAACTGGGAAAACTACGATATGGTATTCGGCATTCGCCGCGGCGCAAACGTCGTTACATACCCACTTTATAATGAACAAGATCTTTTCAATGCCGAGGCATTAAAAGAAACAATCATTGCACAAAAAGATGCGACTGGTAAAGCAATCGTTCTATTAAACTTCCCGAACAACCCAACTGGTTACACACCTAATGCTGCTGAAGGTGAATCAATCGTACAAGCGATTAAAGAAGCGGCAGAAACAGGCGTAAAAGTTGTGGCGGTAACGGATGATGCGTACTTCTCATTATTTTTTGAGGATTCAATTACAGAATCATTATTCGGTAAATTAGCTGATGTACATGAAAATGTATTAGCTATCAAAGTCGACGGTGCTACAAAAGAAGAATACGTTTGGGGCTTCCGTGTAGGGTTCATTACATTTGCTGCACAATCACAGGATGTAATTCATGCACTAGAAGAAAAAGCGCGTGGTATTATTCGTGCAACGATTTCTTCAGGTCCACACCCTTCCCAAACATTCGTCTTAAAAGCGCTTGAAAGCAATGAATTCGACGCACAAAAACAACAAAAATTCGATATTATGAAAGGCCGTGCTTTAAAAACAAAAGCCGTCCTTGATAGTGGTAAATATGATGATGCATGGAGCTACTACCCATTCAACTCAGGTTACTTCATGTGCTTAAAACTTAAAACTGTCTCTTCAGATGCACTACGTAAAGTAGCATTAGAACAATTTGGTGTTGGTGCGATTGCACTTGGTGACACGGATTTACGCGTTGCCTTCTCTTGTATTGAAGAAGATGGCATCGAAGAATTATTCGATTTATTATATGCAGCTGTGAAAGAAATCGAAGCAGCAAACTAGCATTTTTTTAAGCGTTGGCATTTGCCAGCGCTTTTTTGTATGCTTAAAGAAAGGAGGGATTTTTGATGATTCGACAAGCAATACTTGGACATGCAATTGCCGATGCCATGGGTGTACCATTTGAATTTCGTGCGCGCGATACCTTTACAGTGACAGATTATGAAGGCTTTGGCTCGTGGGACGTACCAGCAGGTAGTTTTTCAGATGATTCATCGATGCTATTTTGTACAATGCGCCATCAAATTGAGCACAGTGACATCGATGACTTAAAGCAGAAATTTTGTGATTGGCTTTATAATGGCTACTGGACATATAACCGAAAAGCAAGCTTTGATGTCGGCAATACAACAAAACATGCTATTGATCGGTGGCTACAATATGGCTTTGATACGGAATTGCCTTGTGATGAGCATCAAAACGGCAATGGAGCCCTTATGCGTATTTTACCCGTTATGTTGGCAGCAAACTCGCATGATGACGTATTCCAATTAAGTCGCCGCTATGCACTGACTCATTTGCATATTCGAAGCATTTTAAGTTGCACATTCTTCGGTCATATCGTTTTAGCATTAAAAGATGGTCATTCATTTGCTGATAGCTTTCAGTTGGCACAACGCTACACACAGCCACATTTTATGACATTCCAAGGTGAGCGACCGCATTTTGCAAGATTAATGGACACAACAATTCTAACTGCACCTAGAGAAACAATAAAAAGCTCCGGCTATGTCATCGATACACTCGAAGCGGTTTGCTGGAGCATGGCACAGTCTTTTAGCTATGAGCAGGCAATTTTCACAGCAATTGAGTTAGGTAGTGATACAGATACCGTTGGCGCACTAACGGGTTCACTCGCTGGTATGCTTTACGGTCTACATCATATCCCCGCACACTGGATTCGTGAGCTTTCGCGAATTGATGATATTGAGCAATTAATTCACGAATTTGAGCAGCAAGTAATATCGTAAAAAAGAGGCTGGGACATACGTATAAAAACAACCGTTCATATGAGCATAAGAAAAGCCGGAATTGCGCTGTAGCGCGGTTCCGGCTTTTCGTTGCGAACGCTAAAAAAGGAAAATGACGTGTTTTGTCCCAGCCTCTTTTTTTATTAAGAGGTTGCACCGCGTTGTATCACGCTACGCTGACTAAAGGCTACCGCATGTAAAATGGTTTTTGTCATAATTTCAATACCTGTAAATAAACGGTCGCGATTATACGTCATATGTGGATCATGTAGCCCCGGTGTAACGCCACAACCTACACCTAGCATCGTCGCCTTAATGTATGGACGCTTCAATGTATAATAATGAAAATCCTCTCCCCCCGGCGTTACAACGTCTGCCGCTAAATGATCTAAGCCACATGTATCAATAATGGCTTGCTTCATTAATTGTTTAGCCGTATCGTCTACCTCCGCTGCGACAATCGTTGCTTTCGTTTCAAATTCAATTTTAGCACGATGGGATTGTTCAACACCCATAATCGCTAACTGTAGCTGAGCCATTAGCTGTTCCATACCTTCATTTGTTTGGGAGCGTGCGTCAATTGTAAAACGCGCAATGCCAGGAATTGTATTCGCATTTTGAATATCTCCTGCTTGGAAGCTTGTTAATTTAACAGACGATGGGATCATCGGGTCAATATGAATATGAGATAAGGCCGTTACAAGACTTGAGCCGATTTCAATGGCATTTTTCCCTAAATGCGGGCGTGCACCGTGGCATTCTTGGCCAACAATGGTGCCTTCAATTAAACGTGCTGCTCCGTGATAAAGTGCCGGGCTATAGCTATTATCTTGCATTTCTTGTACAGGACGAATATGCATACCAAACAAAAACTGCATACCATCAACTAAACCACGTTCTACAAAAGATAATGCGCCGTTACCCTTTTCCTCAGCAGGTTGAAACAAGACGCGAATTTTTCCTGATGCAGGGTTGTGTAACTCTTTTAATAGTAAAAGTACTCCTACTGCCATCGTCATATGTGCATCATGACCACATGAATGATTGCCACGAAACTCGCCATCTACTTGTTGCCATAGAGCGTCGATGTCTGTGCGAAGTCCGATAACTGGCGCACCTTCACCGATTTCAACATATAAGCCAGTCGAACCTTCAAAAGTTGTGACATGGAAATTTTGATCACGTAAGATTTTTGCCAAATACGCAGTCGTTTTATATTCTTGCCAGCCAACTTCTGGAATAGCATGTAGTTGTTCATATACTTGTCGTAAAAATGGTTTATGTTGTTCCAGCACTTGTTGCACATGCGTCACCTCTTAAATTTCTATTTCGCTATAAATGTACACTACTTTATCATGCTTTCGATGAAAAAGCAAATTAATTTCAGAAAATTTAATTTTTTAAGTCTTTTATTTTTACAAAAGCTTTACATATTATAATAAAATTTGTTTGAAATTTTCTGTCTTTTTAGGTATAATAGAGAAAAGGCACTAGGAGGAATGGCTATGAATGTTAAAAATATTGCTATTGACCCGTATGACACAAACGTTGAAATCCCTGCTTTCCTTGATGCATCTGTCTCTTTCGAAGACATCGAAGCAGCTTTAAAAGAATTATTACTTTTGATTCAGTCAACGCATAGCGCTGTCGTTAATCCAGGCCCACAAGCATCGTAAATTATCCATAGTTCAGTCAACCATCATTCTTTTAAAGAATGATGGTTTTTTACTGTTCAAATCTTCCATTTCACGATATAATTATCAGAAAATAACGAATTTTCAAAAGGAATGGTGATATAGATGCACGCTCAACTAGAAAAAATCCTCGAAGAATTACAGACCTTTTTAGGGAAGGATCAGCTTTCGACAAATGAGACAGTCCGTGAGAATCATGGTCGTGATGAATCCTATCATGAAATGGCTCTACCTGACATCGTCGTCTTCCCTCGTACGACTGAGGAAGTATCAAAAATTATGCAAGTCGCAAATACATATGAAATTGCGGTTATCCCCTTTGGTGTAGGCTCTAGTTTAGAGGGCCATATTATCCCAGTAACACATACGCTAACAATTGATTTTAGCCAAATGAATCAAATCTTAGAAGTGCGCCCTGAAGATTTATTAGTGCGTGTACAACCTGGTGTCACACGTATGCAATTAAATAAAGAACTGAAAAAACATGGCCTATTCTTCTCAGTAGATCCAGGAGCTGACGCTACGCTTGGTGGGATGGCCGCAACGAATGCCAGTGGTACAACAGCAGTTCGCTATGGTGTCATGCGTGACCAAGTACGGGACTTAGAAGTCGTGCTTGCAGATGGACGTGTTATGCATACGGGGAATCTTGCCGCGAAATCATCATCTGGTTATCACTTAAATGGCTTATTCGTAGGCTCAGAAGGCACACTTGGTTGTTTTACGGAACTGACATTAAAAGTATATGGTATTCCTGAATTTGAAATGGCCGCACGTGCTGTATTCCCTACGGTTCGTCAAGCAATTGAAGCGGCTACAATGGTCTTACAAGCAGGTGTGCCGATTGCACGTATTGAATTAGTTGATGAGCAATCAATGGAGCAAGCCAATGCCTATAGCGGAACGTCTTACTTAGTAAAACCAACATTATTTTTAGAATTCCATGGTAATGAGGCAGGTTTGAAGCAAGACGTCGAATTTACAACAGAAATCATGAATGATAATGGCTGCTTAGAAATTTTCTTTGAAACAGACAATAAAGCGCGTCATGAGCTATGGGAAGCGCGTCATAATTTGGCTTATGCTTATATTCATGGGTATCCTGGCAAAAAAATGATGACAACCGATGTCGTGGTGCCAATTGGTGTGTTAGCAGATGCGATTGAATTTGCACGTCAATTAATTGATGAAACGGGCATGATTGGTGGCGTTCTTGGACATGTCGGTGACGGCAACTTCCACTCACTTGTGATGATGGATTTAAATAACCCAGAGGATGTAGCACGTGCGAAAGCCTATAATGCACGTCTTGTCGAGTTTGGTCTTGAAAATGGTGGTACTTGTACAGGTGAGCACGGCGTTGGTGTTGGTAAAATGATTTATCAATCACGCGAGCACGGCGAATCGCTAAATGTTATGCGTGCCATTAAGCACACATTAGATCCTAAAAACATTTTAAACCCAGGCAAATTAATTGCGGAAGTATAACTCAACCATAAAAAGAGATTGCGACAACATCATGTTCCTTTTCTAGCGTTCGCAACAAAAACCGGAACCGCGCTACAGCGCGATTCCGGTTTTTCTTATGCTCCTAGGAGCGGTTATTTTTACACGTATGTCAAAGCCTCTTTTTTACAGTAACAATCAACTTCGTTTTGAACGATCTAATGTCACCATCATCACAGTAGCTAGTACCCAAAGCCCTATCATAATTGTAATAATAACACCGTTTATATTTTGTAAATTGAAATTATGATATATCAAATACGCAATAATCACGATAATAAATACGAGCTGAATGGCCATTTTTTTCATCATGTGGTTCGTCCCTTCTTCTTTGTTGATTGTATCACGTTATAGCAGGATTTTGTGCATCGTATTCGTTCTAAACTGAATCGTTTCAATTTGCTCCAAGCGCTGCTCTACGAACGTAAACTGATGCGCTGTATAAAAAGCAATCGCTCGCTCATTCAATGCATTGACACGTACGTATAGCTCAGTGCCTGCTGGATAGAAGGATTCTCCTGTTATCAATAATTGATGCCCAATCCCCTCACTAAAAACGGCTGGGCTTAAATAAATTGTCTCCAGCTCATTTCGTGTACCTATTGAAAAATTAGCAAAGCCAACAATGACATCTTGCTGCAACGCAACGAAAAATAGCGTCGTATCAATGCGGTGGCGCAATTGACGATAATTATAATCAAATGCTAAAAATTGCTGCTGTAGCTTCGGTGGAATAATTTGTTGATACGTTTGACGCCAACTTTCAACGGCGATTTTTTGAATCATCGGTATATCTTCATATGTAGCTCGCCGAATCATGTCGATTCCCCCTTTTTATTTATTATAAAGCGTGCGAATTAGTTGTACAAATGCGCACAATTTCTTACTATGAAGAGAGGGAGGGATTTTATGGAAAATTTCACGTATTATAATCCAACGCGCCTTCATTTTGGGAAGGGACAAATCTTAAAATTAGAGCAGGAGCTAACACATTACGGTAAAAACGTTTTACTCGTTTATGGAAGCGGTAGTATTTTTAAAAATGGTGTCTATGACGATGTCTATAAAGTGTTATCAGACGCAGGTGCTAATATTGTCGAGTTAGGTGGCGTTGAGCCAAATCCACGTGTCGATACAGCTGAAAAAGGTATCCGCATTTGTCGTGATACGAGCATTGACTTTATTTTAGCCGTTGGTGGTGGCTCTGTAATTGATTGCGTTAAATTAATTGCTGCAGGCGCGAAAACCGATGCATCAGCTTGGGATATTGTGACACGTAAAGCAAAAGTGCGTGATGCACTACCATTTGGTGTTGTCTTAACACTGGCGGCAACGGGCTCAGAAATGAATTCAGGCTCTGTTATTACAAACTGGGAGACAAAAGAAAAATACGGCTGGGGTTCTTCAAAAACATTCCCACAATTTGCAATATTAGATCCAGCCTATACATTTTCTGTACCAAAAGACCAAACAATTTATGGTATTGTCGATAGTATGAGCCATGTACTCGAACATTATTTCCACGAGGCCGACCATACAGAGTTCCAAGACCGTATGTGTGAGGGATTATTATTAACGATTATGGAAGCCGCACCCGATGTGCTGAAAAACCCTGAAAACTATGATGCACGTGCTACCTTAATGTATGGCAGTACAATGGCGTTAAATGGCATGTTAAATATGGGTTATCGCGGCGACTGGGCAACGCATAATTTAGAACATGCCGTCTCTGCTGTACACGATATTCCACATGGTGGCGGCCTGGCGATTTTATTCCCTCGCTGGATGCGCCATTATGTTCACGAGGATGTACAGCGCTTCCGTAAGCTCGCAACACGTGTATTCAATGTCAATACGACGGGATTAAGTGATTTAGAAGTAGCAATGAAAGGCATCGAAAAACTTGAAGCCTTCTGGGAGTCAATTGGTGCTCCGACACATTTAGCTACGTATCAAATCGACGACTCGACGCTTAATATCATTGTCGATCGCGCGATGCGTCAAGGGGATTTCGGGAATTTCGCGACCGTTACAGCCTCTGACGCAGAAGCGATTTTCAAAGCTGCTCTTTAAGTATTACATGAACCTGAAACAACCATATATAAGCATAAAAAAAGAAGGAATCGCGCCAACACGCGACTCCTTCTTTTTTTTGCACATCACTATCAAATGACATTCTCTTTTATGATTTCTTACGTAATGCAAATGGCAAATAAAGCACAAGCCACACGATAAATAATAATAAAACAAGGCCAAAAATATAGCCTGGGTTTCCAAAAATATGTTCAAGCGGCACGATTGGTGAGCCCGCTGATGGTGTGCTTAAAAACCAGAAATTGGTCTCATAATGCTTGTTAAACATATACATAATCGGCGTTAAAATTAGTAAAAATAAGGCCGGTTTCCATAAGTTTTTCGGTTGTGGGCGTAGTTCTTTTGAAGCAATTAGCATGATGATAAATGCCACAATTAAAATATGATACGTAAAGCTATAATTATTCATAAAACTAAACATTTCACGATGCGTCCAGTTCGGAAATAAGAGTGCGGCGAATGCACCCGGTAAAAAGATGCTATATAATAACTCGCCAACCGTTTTATTTTGCGTGTAAGCATAAATTAAAATAACGACTAATGCCATACCACACAAATCTAGTGGCAATGAACGGATTGACCAAGTCTCAAGAAAGAAAATATAACTATCGCGGATCATTTCCGCACAAATAAGTGCCCAGGCTAAAGCAATGCGAATTTTCTTTCGCGCCTCGTCTGTTGCTAAACGATATTGATGCGCGACAAACCAAATCGCAAGTATTCCAAATGCTAGCCAACCTATATGAAAAGAATCGTACAATGAAAAGCCGGTTGTTGGCATACGTTTCCCTCCTTTCGTTGCGTTACAAATAAAGACAATACGGGTATAACTAGAGTAATGCTAGGGGGTTATTATCATTACAATGTTGTCCAACACATCAAAATGGCAGACGACAAAAACAGCAATGGCTTGTTTTTTATTAATTATTTCATATGTAATTACTATGACAATCGCCTTTGAGACAAAAAGTTTAGCGCTTTTTTGCGCATTAAGTCATCTGCTGATGACGATTTCATTGCTCCTTTTCTATATTGTAAACCAGAACTATATCGCAAAAAAAGCAAAATCTCGTCAGATGTACCATATGTGGTTGATTGAACGCTTTTTAATTTTATGCTGCGGGCTTGTTTTTTCGCTTATGGCTTGCTTCTTATTAGTTATGAGTATGCTACGCCTTATGGAGCCTGAGCCTATAGTAGTTGCTATTGAGCCGATTTTACAAATCGCCGTGCTTATTTTAATTAGTAACCTCTGTTGTTATTTGCTACTGTCATCATACGAAACGAGTTCAAAAGCATTTACACGTTATTTACTGCGTGCAGACGGCTTAAATGCATTGCTTGTCATTTTAGTATCTTTCCTGTTAATTAGATGGCAAGTATCTACTATTGATGAAGTATTGGCGTTTATGCTTGCACTTACCCTATTTAACCAAGCATATCACATTTTAAAACGCTCGCTCATTTTAATGACAGAAGGCACCTCCGAACAACGTCAACTTGCCGCTATTCAAGGAAGTTTGTATCGTTTAGATGCTGTTACAGACATTGCAAATTTACAATTATGGACGGTTGTTGGCGAAGAAATGACGTTTAGTTGTCAGCTATATATTACAGCTGATGCACCAATTCAAACCGTTGAACAAGAAGTGCTGACGCTCTTAAAGCAGCAATACGCGATTACAAGAACCGCCATTCGTTTTATTGTAGACACATCGTCAAAACAACTTACCCCAGTCACCTGATTATAAAAAAAGGTTAGTACAAAACATTTTATTTTCCTTTTTTAGCATTCGCAACGAAAAACCGGAACCGCGCCACAGCGCAATTCCGGTTTTTTTATGCTCATAGGAGCGGTTGTTTTTACACGTATGTTAAAGCCTATTTTGTCATTAAACTTTTTTCACATATTGTGAACGAATATATAAAGAGCCAAAACCTTCTACTTTCGCTTCTAAATCATGCCCGTCAACATCGCCACAAAATTTGATATTTTTCACTTTTGTACCAGCTTTCAAGTCAGATGTGGCACCTTTCACTTTTAAATCTTTAATAATTGTGACACTATCACCTGGATTTAAAATATTGCCGACGCTATCGCGAATAAGCGCCGCTTCCTCTGCTTGTTGTTGCTCAAATGCCGTCCATTCATTGCCACACTCTGGGCAAATGAACGCTGAGCCATCATGATACGTATAGGCCGAATTGCACTTCGGACAGTTTGGAATGTTCTCCATTTTTATCTCTCCCTTCCTACATTTCTCCATCATGCCATAGCTCTCTATGGTCGAACAACCTTTTCTTTCATTTCAATGAAATTTCCTCGCATCCTGTTCACGAATTTTACATTTCTTTACGCTGCGTTAAAGCTCTCCTTACATTTCTTCGTTACAGTAAAGTTATACCATTTAAGGAGGAAGTTACATGAAAATTTGGTCTAAGAAATTCGCTGCAGTTTTAGCAAGCTCTGCGCTTGCGTTAAGTGCCTTTGGTGCTACAAACGCCGAGGCAGCATCCAAAAAGAAGGACTCACCGAAAAACATTATTTTTTTAATCGGTGATGGCATGGGAAATTCCTATACTTCTGCGTATCGTTATATGCAAAACGCACCACAGCAGCAATTCGTGAAACAAACCAAACTAGATCAATACTTAGTCGGTCAGCAAATGACCTATCCTGAAGATCCCGCACAAAATGTAACGGACTCTGCTTCTGCCGCTACGGCAATGTCTGCGGGCATTAAAACCTATAATAATGCCATCGCCGTCGACAACGATAAACAACCTGTAAAAACGGTGTTAGAGCGCGCAAAGGAATTAGGAAAAGCAACGGGTCTTGTTGCTACATCAGAGATTACCCACGCGACACCGGCGGCATTTGGCTCACATGATGAGTCCCGTAAAAATATGGATGCCATTGCAGATGATTATTTTGATGAATTAGTTGGTAAAAAGCATAAAATCGATGTATTGCTTGGTGGTGGTAAATCAAATTTCGTGCGACAAGACCGCGACTTAACAAAGGAATTTGAAAAAGCCGGCTTCCATTATGTAACGGATAAAAAAGCTTTAGCAAAAAATAAAGAGGACCAGCTTATCGGTCTTTTCGCAGATGGCGGTCTTGATAAAATGATCGATCGTAAGAGCACCACCCCCTCTCTACGCGATATGACCACGGCGGCATTAAAGCAATTGAAAAAAGACGATGATGGCTTCTTCCTAATGATTGAAGGCAGTCAAATCGACTGGGCAGGTCATGATAATGATATTGTCGCCGCAATGAGTGAAATGAAGGACTTTGATGCTGCATTCCAAAAAGCTGTCGACTATGCAAAAAAAGATAAAAACACACTTGTTATTGCGACGGCTGACCACTCAACAGGTGGCTTCTCAGTTGCTGCTAACGGGGACTACAACTGGAATCCTGAAGCACTGCAAGCTTTCTCAAAAACGCCTGATTATCTAGCTGCACAAATCGCAGGTGGTGCGGACGTGGAACAAACACTTAAACAATATATCAAGCTTGATTTAACGACAGCTGAAATCGACCAAGTGAAAGAAGCCGCGACAACGAAAAAAGTAACCGATATCGATAATGCCATCGAAAAAATTGCAGATAGCCGTTCAAACACCGGCTGGACGACAGGTGGTCATACAGGCGAAGATGTTAATGTTTATGCGTATGGGCCACAGGCAGAAAAATTTGCTGGTCAAATCGATAATACCGACCAAGCCAAGCTCGTATTTGAATTACTCGAACAAAACACAAAAAAGAAAACAAAAATCAACGATAAAAAAATGAACTAAGGGAGCTAGAGGATGCCGATTCGCTTTTTCATTGGTATCTTGCTCGTCGTCCTGTTAGCGGGATGTCAACAGAAGGCGACGGCAGATGACCATCTACCACGAACCGATTATGTAACAGGCTATAACGGTAATGCACAAATTCCAGATGACCGTACCCTGTTAAAGGAAAACGATACGATTCAAGCAGAAAAGGGCTTTATGACCTTAAAGGAGGCAAACTTTGAGCCGCAAACGATTGTCGTTGGCGATATTCATTTAACGATTCATGATGTGAAGCGTATCCATTTAGAGCCAGACTATAGTATGGTTGATTATTTCCATCAGCTCACACATAAGGAAACATTCGATTTTGTAAAAGCGTATGTGACGATTGAAAATACCGCCAAAGAAACACGTCACTTCTCCCCTGTTGCAACGTTAAAAGCCGCTTCAGGCACACAATCATTTGAACGAGATATTTATTTAGATAATATAAGTGGCTCCTTTGCCCCTTCAGAAAAAAAGCAAGGCAATATCGGCTACATTACCGAGCCGGGTGATGATACGCTTACTGTTACAACGAGTGCGGTTTTTGACGAACATGAACAACAGCTCACAAAACAAACAACATTTACGTTACAACCATAAAAAAAGCAGGTAGCCGATAAGCTACCTGCTTTTATATATATTAATTAAAATCTAAATATAAGCCAATCAATGCGTAAAGAATGACTGTTGAGAATAAAATCACCATATGCAGCAATGAATAGACAAATAATAAATTCGCCCATTTTTTCGGATCTTTTTTATGATAACCATAAATATTTAATACAAGCCATACAGCGCTTAAAATAATCGCTACGAGCATAAGTCCTGTACTTAATGAACCAAGTGGAATACAGCAAAGGATCAAGATAACTAAATACACATTTGTGGTCACATATGTGCGCTTCATCCCTTTTGCTACCGGTAGCATCGGTACACCAGCGGCACGGTAATCTTCCATTTTTCGAATAGCAATCGCATAAAAGTGTGGCATTTGCCAAATTAATTCGATAATAAATAAACTAATAATCGCCGGATGGAAAATATCATTGCTGACAACACCCCAACCAATTAACGGAGGCATCGCGCCTGATAAACTCCCGACTTCGGTGTTATAAACCGTATGACGCTTTGTCCACATTGTATACGGTACAACGTAGAAAAACCAGCCTAAAAAGCCAAGTAGTGCCGCCATTGGAGATGCAATATAAAGCATGCCCAAACCGGCAAGTAATAATGTAAAGCTAATCACTAACGTCATAACAGGTGAAACTTCACCTGTTACGGTTGGACGTTTTTGCGTACGACGCATTTTTGCATCAATATCACGGTCATACCAGTTATTAAACGCGCCCGCTCCACCAATAACAGCTGCCGTTCCTGCAATCGCGAGTAAAATGGCGAGCTTTTCATCAAATGGATTGACATGGTATGTGTACATCGCAAGCATAAGACCCGCAATCATCGTAATTAAATTCGATTTAATAATGCCCGTTTTAATTGTTTGTGCTAAAACTTTCATCATCGTCGGATTTTCTACATCGAGTGCGGCATGTTGACTTGCCATATTTTTTGTTTTTTGCTGACTTCGCATGTACTTCATTCCTTTTCAAATTAGTGCGTTAAAATGCGACTAATCCTATTCGTGCTTCCTTCTTGCAATATGTCTATCATAACAAAAAATAATTCAATTACCTATTGTATTTGACGATTTCACATAAAAGACACGATTCATTAATTACTATCGTAGGCAACTATCTATATTTCTGACAGTGCTTTCGTTATACTGAAGGCATTCGAAAGGAGTTTTCTATTCATGAAGATTAGTTTTATCGGCCTTGGTAATATGGCTTCGGCCATTGTTCGTGGCATTGCTGCTGCTCACGATGATGCAAGCTTTATTATTGGCTATAACCGCACAACGACAAAAACAGAGGCACTTGCCGCTGAAACAGGCATTACTGCTGCCACAACAATCGAGCAAGCCGCACAGGCAGACATTGTATTCCTTGGTGTCAAACCACAGCAATTACATGAGATTGCCGCACAGCTTCGCCCGCATTTAAGAAACGAACAATTAGTTGTCTCAATGGCAGCTGGGAAAGATCTTAACGCATTGCAAGCATTATTTGGACACGATGCCTTCATGCGTATCATGCCAAATGTTAATGCAGCTGTTGGCCACTCGACAACAAGCTATGCCGTGTCAGATGCCGTAACAACTGCACAACAACTGCAAGCCGTTACATTATTAGAAGCAACGGGTTCGATGATTGCCTTACCAGAAGAGCAGTTTGCGATTTTTTCTGCTATCGCTGGTGCAGCACCTGCCTTCCATTACCTTTATATGGATGCTATTGCACGCGCCGCAGTAAAAGAAGGCATGGCAAAACCGATTGCTCTTCAAATTGCCGCAGACGCTGTATTAGGTAGTGCCAAAATGGTGTTAGAGAGTCAAACGCATTCGATTGAGCTAGTCGATCAAGTGTGCTCACCTGGTGGTACAACGATTGAAGGTGTTATGACATTAAAAGCGCATTCATTTGAGCATGCTGTCCACGAGGCCGTTCATGCGGTTATCGAAAAGGACCGTACATTCGAATAATCAATCGCTTTTTACAAACAGGAATCACTTCATTGATTTCTGTTTTTTTATGCCAAAAAACAGGAAATTGATGCTTAAAAACAGTTTGTATTGACTTTCATTTCCTTTTTCGATATAGTTTACTTACAAAAATGTAAACGCTTTCAAAAAAGAGAGGAGTTTTTTAAATGCAAACACATATGATTCCTGTAGAGTCGTCTAAAATTAACGCTATTGGATATGAAGCAAGCCCGATGATTTTACGTGTTGAATTCCATAAAGATGGCGTTTTCGAATACTATGGTGTGCCTGAACTTGTCTATAATGATTTCATGGCTGCCGATTCGCACGGCACGTATTTCACGCGTTCAATTAAAAACCGCTATCGCTATGTTAAATTGAGTTAGCATTTATGAAAAAAAGAGGAATTGCGAAAGACGCAACTCCTCTTTTTTTATTACTGTCGGTTATCTAGAAAATGCATTGCTTCTGCCAAAAGACCTTTCCATGTGTCATAGGATGAATGTTCTTTTACAAAAACATTTAAGTCGCTTTCCGATAAGCGTTGGACATCGGCAACATTGTTAATATCAATTGGCAATTCTTTCAACAGCTGTTCAATCGAAGCAAAATCGGTTTTTTCACGAATAAAATCCTCTGATAATAAATCAGATAAGCCATATTTCCCTCCGGTAATTGCCTGCACCTGTCCGAGCAAATCAAGCAAACTCACATTACCAACTCCTCTAGTTTTGTCTTAATTTTCTATACCCGATAGCATGTGTACTAAACTATTTTGCTTTGTTGTATGGTACTTTTGTGGCAGCACCTTCTGCAAGTGTTGATTTTTTAAGTGCTACGTATAGGTTGCCACCTTTTTTATTTAATTTAATGGCTTTTGTCATTGTGGCACTTGTCGCTTTGAAGCTTGTTACTTTTTTCTTTTTCTTCGCATCACTATAGACATTTACTGTTGCACCAACTGGTAATGCTTTTAAAGTAATTGTTGATTTTGCAGCATTTTTCACGACAACATTTGAACGTTTTACAGATTTAGTAACAACATTTGCTTTCAATGAATAATTTGAATGACCAAATACTTCTTCGTCAGAACCTGCTACGCGTACATAGTATGTTCCTTTATTAACATAAGTTGAGCTTGTTAATTTAGTTGCTTGGCGATTCGCAACATATTCAAAGTTTTTAACGCCTTTACGGTTGGCATCATATAATGTGTAGCCTAAATCTGCATTCGGATTTGATGATGTCGCTTTTAACACAAGGTTCCCTGCTTCTGCAACGTCTACTTTAAAGTAATCCATTGGGTCTAAATCATTGGCAACGCCCGTAAATGTTTTATTTAATGGTAATGCTGTTGCTGATTTACGATCATTATTGCTTTCTAACTCAATTTTATTTTTCGCTTCAAATTTTGTTGTTAGACGGTACGTTGAATCTTTATACTCTTTTAATGACCCACCTGTTACAACTAAATAGTATGTGCCTGCTTTTAAACCGGTTTTAAATGTTGGTGAAGGCTCTTCTAATGGTAAATACTCGCCTGTTAAGCTTTCGTATGAATCGTCACCTTCTGTTAAGAATTTTTCGTTCACACCGTAGTTGATTGCTGATGAAGAATCAAGTAATTCTTCTAATACAGATTCTACATCTGTTAGTTTAACAGGACGTAAGTAATCAAAAATATCCCCAAGTGTTGTAAACTCATATGAGTAAAATGGATTTAATTTTGTTGTTAACATAACGGATAAACCTTTATTCTTCGCATCTGCGATATGTACTTTTAACTCACCATTAGTTGGTACAGTTACTTTAACGACATCAATTGAATCAGTATCTAATTGCCCGTTAATTGATGTCGTAGTTGTTTTTGCTGTTGTTTCATCGATCACACGTTTTTCAAGTGCACTTGCAGGTGTTGCCACAGCACTTAGTGCCATCGCTCCTGTAAATAAAGTAGCCATCGCTGTTTTTGTCATTTTTTTCATTCGTAATCCCCCTGAATTCTCTTTTATTTACTAATAATATCAATAAATCGGGTCGTTTCGCAGGTTATTTTTGTAAAATAATTATTATTACTTATTTTTTGATAAAAGGCCTATTGAATAATAGATAGCATTAAATCTGAATATTCGGTACTATTTAAATGGAGGTGTCTTCATTGGCAGAAAGTATACATACTGAAAAAACATTTCTAGACGGCATCAAAGATTGCATTCCAACCTTACTAGGCTATATTAGTATCGGCTTTGCATTTGGTGTCGTCGGCATCGCATCACATTTATCCACCTTTGAAATCTTTTTATTATCACTGCTTATTTACGCAGGGGCAGCACAATTTATTTTTTGTGGTCTTTTTGTAGCAGGTACACCAGTGTCTGCCATTATTTTGACGACCTTTATCGTCAATTTGCGACATTTTTTAATGGCACTCTCTGTTGCCCCGTCCTTCAAAAACGAATCGTTGGCACGAAATATAGGCTTCGGTACCTTACTGACTGATGAAACTTACGGCGTAGCGATGACAAAGCTTGCACAGGGGCATACATTATCGGGGCGCTGGATGGACGGCTTAAATGTAACTGCCTATTTATCATGGATTATTGCCTCTGTCTTCGGAGCCTTTGTTGGAAAATGGATTCCTAACCCTGAAAATTGGGGTTTAGATTTTGCATTAACAGCCATGTTTGTAGCACTACTCATTCTTAATTTAGAAAGTACACCCAAAAATAAATTAATGCATTATCTATCACTAATTCTTTATATGGGTATTGCCATGTTCGTGTTAATGAATTTTCTACCTGGGCATTTAGCGGTGCTCATTAGTACAGTACTTGTTGCATTGATTGGGGTGTTAACCGAAAAATGACAACCTGGACGATGGTTTGGCTTATTTTAGGATGTGCAGTCGTTACATGGCTACCGCGCGTCATCCCGTTTATTCTCGTAAAAGCTGTAACGCTTCCTGCATTTATGATGCGCTTTTTAACGTATATTCCGGTATGTATATTAAGCGCACTCGTATTTGACTCCCTTTATACAAAAGGTGTATTTATGACATCGATTAATTGGTTAAATTTTGCAGCCTTCCTTCCGACATTATTCGTTGCGATTTGGACAAAAAGTTTATCAAAAACCGTTATTGTCGGTGTTCTGACAATGGCCCTATTACGCTATTTTTTTGCATGACGACATAAAAAAAGAGCTACTGCGTACATACGCAATAGCTCTTTTTTAGTGAGTGCTAGACATTGTCCGTTACTCGTTTATGAATCATTCTTTGTGAAAATAATTCATATCCCCTAGTTTGCTTGTAACAATGATTCTTTCCAGCTCGCTGGTAAGATTGCATTAAATCGTGCGCGTTGCTTGTCTGAAAGACGTGTAATTTGGATACGATCATTCACCACTACAAAATGATCGCCTTCTTTTGCAGAGAATAAATAACCTAATAATGCGATGGCAGCTTCTGTTGTCATCGTTTTCGCTTCGTATCCTACACGTAATACTTGCTCAAACATTGTTGCATTGGCGTTGTACGCTTCTACTAATGTCTCAAACTCCATGTTTGCTACTTTACTTGTGAATGCTTCTAGTTGATTACGTTTTACTTTGTATAAAATTTCATCATTCGTTAAACCATTGCTACGTAATGCTTCAATTTGTAATGCTTGTGTTAATTCAATTGTTACTGTCATAAGCAAACTCCCCTTTTGTGAAAATGAATCACTCGTTTTTTTATAGCAGTATATTTCCAATCCCAATATGGAAATTATATTGTTGTAAATATACAATATCAATTCATTTTAACGACGTCAATGTATATAAAAAAATAAAATAATTCGAACAATTTAAAGATTTTATGTCTTTTATGTTTTTTCATCTATTAAGAATCTTTTTTTCTATTTTTATACACATTACTGTCTGAAAAACAAAGATATAGGCATTTCTCTACGGGATCATAGTCGAACATTAAAAATATTTATACGACATATTTCATTTATTAACGAACGTTCACTCATTTAAGTGTTGAAAGGTTCCGATTTCCCATAGTGAATAAAATGTATTTTTAATTTTAAAAATTAATTTTTATACATTATTCCTCAACGAATAATTCCAACATAAATTGTCCGTCATCTTCTTTATATTATGATATAATAGTAATTGCATGAGCTTTTTATTGCTAACAACTCATGCTAGGTCATCAATTGACTCGACACGATTTTACATTATTTATTTTTCTGAATTTTCCAGTAATTTTAATTGGAGGTTTTTTATATGGTAGAGTTAGGCGAATTATTAGCTCAACTCATGATAATTATTGTTGCCGCAAAATTATGTGGCACTCTCGCCTCACGCTTTGGTCAACCGAGCGTATTAGGCGAAATTATTGCCGGTATTTTAATCGGACCGGCTGTATTTGGACTTGTACATACAAATGGACATGATGTGCTCCATTTACTAAGTGAAATTGGTGTTATTTTCCTCATGTTCTTCGCAGGTGTTGAAACGAATTTAAAGGATTTAACAAGTAGTATGAAGTCGGCATTAACAGTCGCGGTATTCGGCGTTATTTTACCGTTTATTGGCGGATATATCGTCGGTGTAAGCTTTGGTATGGATTCATTGCACGCGATTTTTTTAGGTATTGTACTGACTGCCACATCGGTTAGTATATCAGTGCAAACCTTCCGCGAGCTTCATTATATGAGTACGCGCGAAGGCGCAACTGTCCTCGGCGCAGCAATTGCTGATGATATTATCGGCTTAATTATTTTAGCAATTATGATTAGTATGACCGTTGGTAGTGGTGATCCGTTATCACTTATTGTCTTAAAGCAAGTAATTTTCTTCGTTGTCATTATTGCGATGCACAAGCTATTACCGCATCTGACAAAAATCATCATTCGAATGCCGATTCCGGATATGGCCATTTTCTATGGCGTTATTTTATGCTTCCTGTATTCATGGTTCGCTGAATTTATGGGCATTAGTAATATTATCGGCGCATTCTTCGCGGGCTTAGCACTCGCAAATAATGACCTATTACGTGAAAATTTAGAAGGCAAATTATTACCGTCTGTTAATATCATCTTTATTCCAATCTTCTTCGCAAGCATTGGTTTAGCTGTGTCATTAGATGGCCTAGCAGAGCATCTCTTATTAATCATTGTGTTATCAATTGTGGCTGTAGCGACAAAAGTAATTGGCGCCGGCTTTGGTGCACGTATTACTGGATTTAATATGTCCTCCTCGCTTATTATCGGGACTGCGATGATTTCACGTGGTGAGGTGGCGTTGATTACCTCTTCTATTGGTTTAGCTGCCGGCTTATTCTCACAAGAATATTACACGCCAATGGTGATTGCCATCGTCGTCTCAACACTTGTGACACCGCCGATGTTGAAAGTACTCATTTCAAAACAACAAGCAGCATAGTACAAAAAAACAGGCATTGCTTTTAAAAAGCGCTGCCTGTTTTTTATATTTCATTCGTTTCTATGTACGACAATTCAGTTGCTCATACCAATAAACACGACTTGCAAGTTGCGGATATTCATCATTTAAAGCAACGCGTGCATTATCTCGTTTTATTTTCGTTAAATAACGTTTCAACGCAATAAAAATTTGCTCAAAGCCATCGTCAAATGGATAAACAAATCGTCCACATTTTTCAGATTCTACAATTAATTGTTGCGCTTGTCGTGTCAATTTAACTGTATTATTGCGATACGTATAAATTTCCTTCGTACCTGGTTGCTCATATAAATCAACAAACGCATCAATAAAGTCAACTAGAAACCGTCCTTGAATGGATGCATAGACAATTGCTTGTTCATCATCTTTTAAGGTCACACTTTGAAAAAAATAATCCTCGTAATTCCCCAATTTTAACATTTCTTCCCCAACAGAATGCCATTTCATCACCATAGTGTCGTTTAACACCTCCACCTATATTATGTCTTATTTTTTCTCATAAAATCAACATTATTCTATTAAAAACTTTTATTCTATAAAAAAAACGTCTGCACTTCTGCAGACGCTATTGCCTAGACTAACTCGGGTAATAAATGCAATACCTCAGCAATGGACTCAATCGTATAGGTCGGTTCAATGCCGGTATCATTTGCTGTATGATGGAAATTAAACCAACATGTATCAAGCCCTGCGACAATACCACCTTGAATATCACTCGTTAACGAATCGCCAATCATTAATGTCGTTTCCGGGATAATTTCAGGGGACTCAGCGAAGACAATATCGAAAAATTCACGCTGAGGCTTATGATAGCCAAGCTCCTCTGAAACATAAATCGCCTCGAAATACTGCGTGAAATCCGAATCTTTTAGACGGCGATGTTGCGTTGAGCCAACACCATTTGTGACAACGTATTTTGGTATATCACATAATGCTTCAAGCACTTGTTTTGCGCCTTCTACTTGCTCATGACCTTCCGCTAACAAGGCTTGATATTCGGCCGCTAGTGCAACACCATCCACCATAATATCATAAATATAAAAGGTTTCAAAAAAGCGTGTATCAAGTAAATATTCGCGTGTCATCTCCCCACGTTCAAACGCGTGCCACATACTGCGATTGATTTTTTGATACGTCGCATGGAGACTTTCTTGGTCAAGTGTCGGACCATACTTGGATAAAATTTTAGCGAGCGCGACTTCCTCCGCTGCGTCAAAATTTAAAATCGTATTATCTACATCAAATAGTAAATGTGTATATTTCTTCATGCTGTTCCTCCAAAATCATTTAAACTAAATCTTATCCTATCATACAATGTAAAATAATGTAGGAATTTTGTATGACTGTGTTGTACGCAGTCTAACGAAAAACACTTCCAAAGAGAAAATCTCTTTGGAAGTGTTTCAGACAAGTTTTAGGAAAGGCGCCCTTTAAAATCTTCATAGCCAAAGCGTTTTTGTAAACGACAATTTCCATCGCGATCTTGAATAACTAAATCCGGTAATGCCATCCCATTAAACGTATTATTTTTCACCATTGAATAAATCGCCATATCTTCAAAGACAAGTCGGTCACCCGGCTTAAGCGGTGCATCAAATGAATAATTGCCGATGACATCCCCCGCAAGACAGGTCGGGCCACCGAGACGATACGTATGTGCTTTTTCACCCGCTTCCCCACTGTTTTGAAGTGGTGGACGGTACGGCATTTCAAGCACATCTGGCATATGACAAGAGGCAGACGTATCCAAAATAGCGATATCTCCGTCATTATATGTCGTATCTAGAACGGTCGTTACAAGATAGCCCGCTTCGTATGCGATAGCCTCGCCTGGCTCTAAGTAAATGCTTAAATTATACTTTTGCTTCATATACGTAATGCATTTTTTTAGTAGCGCTAGATTATAGCCCGGTTTTGTAATATGATGACCTCCGCCAAAATTCAGCCATTCCATGTCATACAGCACATCACCAAAGCGCTCCTCTACTGCTAAAATCGTTGTCCACAGATCATCACTATCTTGCTCGCATAATGTATGAAAATGCAGCCCCGAAACATTCGCAAGTGCCTCACGGTCAAAATGCTGTGCGGTAATGCCAAAACGACAACCTTTCGCACAAGGGTCATAAATTTCATGTCCTACTTGTGTGGAGTGCTCTGGATTAATACGCAGCCCAATGCTTTTCCCTGCAGCTACTACTTGCTCGCCAAAGCGTGTTAACTGTGAAAATGAGTTAAAGACAATATGATCGCAAATCGATACGATTTCCGCAAAATCACTGTCTTTATAGGCTGGTGAAAAAATATGATTTTCCTTGCCCATTTCCTCATAGCCAAGCTTTGCTTCATATAAACCGCTTGCCGTTGTCCCATGTAAATATTCCCCGATTAACGGATACAAGCTATACATGCTAAATGCCTTTTGCGCTAATAAAATATGACAGCCTGTTTCGTCGATGACTTCCTTTAAAATGCGCAGATTCCGCTCAATTAATGTTTCGTCTACCACATAGGCAGGCGTCGCAATATCAGTTATCTTCATGCTAATCAACAAGCTCCGGCGTTAAGCTTTCTTGCCATGGTAGGCCCCATTTATTTAAGCCTTCCATGAATGGATCTGGGTCAAACTCCTCGATATTGTAGACACCTGGTTTTTGCCATGTACCATTCATCACAAGTGCTGCGCCAATCATGGCTGGTACACCTGTCGTATAAGATACTGCCTGTGAGCCAACCTCCGCGTAACACGCCTCGTGGTCACACACATTATAAACATAATATGTTTTATCTTGGCCATCTTTTTTACCGCGGAAAATACAGCCGATATTTGTTTTCCCTTTTGTACGTGGACCAAGAGATGCTGGATCTGGTAGTACGGCTTTTAAAAATTGGAGCGGAATGATTTCTTTTCCTTCATACATAATAGGCTCAATCGCTGTCATACCAACGTTTTCTAAACATTGTAAGTGGCGTAAATACGATTCACCGAATGTCATGAAGAAGCGAATACGTTTAATACCCGGAATATTTAATGCAAGCGATTCTAACTCTTCATGATGTAGTAAATACATATCCTTTTCGCCGACTTCCGGGAAGTTGTATACACGTTTGATTTCCATTGGCGCTGTTTCTACCCAGTCACCATTTTCCCAATACGAGCCATTTGCCGTTACTTCGCGAATATTAATCTCTGGGTTAAAATTGGTAGCGAATGGATAGCCGTGGTCGCCAGCATTACAATCTAAAATATCGATGTAATTAATTTCATCGAAATGATGTTTTAATGCATGTGCTGAGAATACACCGGTCACACCTGGGTCAAAACCTGAACCAAGTAATGCCGTAATGCCCGCTTCTTCAAAACGTTCGCGGTATTCCCATTGCCATTTATATTCAAATTTCGCTGTATCTTCAGGCTCATAATTGGCTGTATCCATATAATGCGTTTTCGTCGCTAAACATGCATCCATAATTGTTAAATCTTGATATGGAAGTGCTAGGTTCATGACGATATCTGGCTTCACTTCATTAATTAAAGCGATTAATTCTTCTACATTATCTGCGTCTACTTGTGCCGTTGTAATAATCGTTCCTTGGCCATCTAATTTTTCCTTTAAGGCATCACATTTTGATTTTGTACGACTTGCGATACAAATCTCCTCAAATACCTCGCTATTTTGTACACATTTATGAATTGCGACTGATGCGACACCGCCACAGCCAATAATTAATGCTTTACCCATTTTTACATAACCCCTTTTCTATTTTTGAAGTGCGATTAAAAACTCGCGAATAACTTTTCCTGCAAGTGCCGTTGAACGGCCGGATGGATCATAAATTGGTGCGAGCTCATTGACATCACAAGCGACAACATTGGCCTGTTTACTAACAGCAATCAATGCGTCAATAAGTGCTGTAAATGTTACACCACCCGCTTCTGGTGTCCCCGTTCCCGGAAACTCTGACGGGTCGAGGACATCTAAATCAATCGTGAAATAGACTGGCTTATTACCAATGGCTTGTAGTGCTTGTGCTAAACCATCGAAATTAAATTTTTGAAGCGTTGTATGGCCCTCGTCTGCCCATTTAAATTCTGGACGGTCGCCTGAGCGAATACCAAAATGATAAATTTTTTGGTCGCCTAGTAAATCATGGCAGCGACGTAATACGGTCGCATGTGATAATTTTTCGCCTAAATAATCATCCCGTAAATCCGTATGCGCATCGAAATGAATCATATGTAAATCTGGATGTTTTTTAAACGCTGCACGTACGGCTCCAAGGGTCACTAAATGCTCACCGCCAACCATAAATGGAAATTTCCCATCGTCTAAAATGGTTGTTGCACGTGCTTCAATTGCCTCTAACACACGCACTGGGTTACCAAATGGTAGCTCTAAATCGCCACTATCAAACACTGCATAATCCGTTAAATCCTTATCTTGGTACGGGCTATACGTTTCTAAACCAAATGATTCTGCGCGTACGGCCGATGGACCAAAACGTGTCCCCGGACGATAGCTCGTCGTCCCATCAAATGGCACGCCGTATAATACATGCGTTGCGTCGCGGTAATCCGCTTCACAGCCGATAAATGTTTGAATATTAGTCTTCAACATCTGCTAATAGCTCCTCTACATAGTTTGGTAGGCAAAACGCTCCGATATGTAACTGATGATTATAATATTTCGTCGGAATATTCAATTTTTTAAAGCGCTCCGCCTGCTGGTGCTCAATTGGGTGATACTGTTTTGACGCAAAACCAAAAAGCCAATGACCTGATGGGTACGTCGGAATATGCGCCTGATAAACGCGACTAATCGGAAAGCTTTCCACGATGCGCTTATGTGCACGCTGCATCGCTAAACGGTCCTCTTCGTAAAATGGACTTTCATGCTGGTTGACCATAATACCATCTGATTTCAGCGCGTTGTAGCAGTTGCCGTAAAATTCTTTCGTAAAGAGCCCTTCACCTGGTCCAAAGGGATCTGTTGAATCGACGATAATGACATCATATTGATTTTCTGCATGGCGTACATATTTTAAGCCATCTGCAATATGCACCGTTACACGTGGGTCGTCAAAGCCACATGCTGTTTGTGGTAAATACTTTTTACACACGTCAATAACCTGCTCATCAATTTCTACAAGATCAATCGTTTGAACCGATGGATACTGTGCTAGCTCGCGTAAAATACCGCCATCTCCTGCACCAATAACTAAAATATTTTCTGCTTTTGGATGCACAGACATTGGTACATGTACAAGCATTTCATGGTAAATAAATTCATCTTTTTCCGTCAGCATCATATAGCCATCAAGCGTTAAAAAACGGCCAAACTCCGCTGATTCAAATACGTCAATGCGCTGAAATTCACTTTGTGCGCTATAGAGTTGTTTATTCACTTTAATCGAAAATTTGACATCTTTCGTATGTGGCTCGCTATACCATAGCTCCATCTAAACACCTTCCTTGACGACATTTAATTTTTCTACTTGTAAATCCTCTGTGCCGGTTAACTGACAGCCCTTTTCCTTCGCATAGGCAATATACGTCACAACGGCCTCAGTCACGACTTCCCCTGGTCCTAAAATCGGAATACCCGGTGGATAGCACATAACAAATTCACCACATATACGGCCAATTGCCTCATGAAGTGGCAACAGCTCTTTTTGTGCATAAAAGGCTTGTTGCGGTGAAATGGCAACCACTGGCTCAAGATATTCCTGCGTCAGCATGCCTTTTTTCGAACGTTCAAAGCGACGTTTAATATCGGCTAATGCTCCGACTAAGCGCTCAATATCACGCTCGCGGTCGCCAACGGAAATGTATGCCAAAATATTTCCAAGATCTCCAAATTCAATTTGAATATCGTAATCATCCCGTAAAATATCGTACACTTCAATTCCCGCTAAACCTACGTTTAAAGTATGAATAGAAAGTTTAGTTGGGTCTAAATCATAGACACTATCGCCGTTAATCAAATCGTTACCGAACACATAATAACCCCCAATGGCATGCAATTCGTCGCGCACATAATTCGTATAATCGACGACTTGTTGGAAAATGTCATGACCATTTAACGCTAAATTGCGACGTGATAAATCCAGACTCGCCATTAATAAATACGATGCACTTGTCGTCTGCGTTAAATTCACTACTTGACGTACATAATCGGCGTTCATGCCAGGCCCCATTAATAAAAAGGAGCTTTGTGTTAGGCTGCCGCCTGATTTATGCATGCTCACTGCAGCCATATCAGCTCCAGCTGCCATTGCCGAAATCGGCATATCTTTACCAAAATAAAAATGCGTACCATGTGCCTCATCCGCAAGTACTTTCATACCTGCTTTATGTGCCACATCAACGATACCTTTTAAATCTGAGCAAATCCCGTAATACGTTGGGTTATTCACAAATACGGCCTTCGCATTTGGATGCTCTTCAATGGCACGCTGTACTTGGGTAATCGACATGCCGAGTGCAATCCCAAGTTCATCATTCGCCTCTGGATTGACATATACCGGAATCGCGCCATTTAACACGAGCGCATTGAGTACGCTACGATGGACATTGCGCGGTAGAATAATTTCATCGCCCTGCTTCGTCGTGCTAAAGACCATTGCCTGTACAGCCGATGTCGTTCCACCGACCATAAAAAAGGCTTCGTTTGCACCAAAAGCTTGTGCAGCGACTTCTTCTGCTTCCTTAATGACCGATACAGGATGGCATAAATTATCGAGTGGTTTCATCGAGTTAACATCGACGGCCAATGCATCTTCGCCTAGAAAAGCAGCAAGTTCTGGATTACCACGACCTCGCTTGTGACCTGGTACATCAAACGGTACGATGCGTTGTTTTTTAAAGTGCATCAGTGCTTCATAAAGCGGTGCCTTTTGCTGCGTTGTTGCAAGTTGCTGCATGAATCGTTACACTCCCGTTCCGTGAAAAATTTCTTCCATTTCGACGTGAAGCGCCGCAAGCATCTGCTCTTTTTTAAGCGACGACACGTCAGTTAAATCCATATCAAATACATAATTTTCGAGTGGTAAATCTTTTAAACGCATTCGCGTGTGAAACAGATTGGCATGTGGGACATTCATATCGTCAACGTCGTATTTAGCAAGTGTAGGAGACGCAATATAGTCTTGAATCGAGTGAACTGGATGGTCAAGATACACTTTATTGCCATGAATATCACGCGTGAATCCTCGTACGCGGTAATCCATTGTGATGACATCTGAATCGAATGATGAAATTAAATAGTCGAGTGTCGATAGCGGTGTAATCTCACCACAAGTTGCGACATCAATGTCTACACGGAACGTCGCTAAATGGTTTTCTGGGTGAAATTCCGGATATGTATGCACCGTCACATGACTTTTATCTAAATGAGCAACGAGTGTATCACTACCATAGCGCGCTAGTTGTTGCTCAGCAATTAAACACGTCACGCTCGCGCCTTGCGGATCATAATCTTGCTTTGAGACATTTAACACGTGCGCACCAATCATTTCCGTCACATGCAATAAAATATCCGTTAGGCGGTCTGCATTGTATTGCTCATCAATATAGTCTATATAGGCTTGTTGCTCTGCAGACGTCTCCGCATAACACACATCATAAATATTGAAGCTCAGTGCCTTTGTTAAATTATTAAATCCATACAGCTTTAATCGTTTCATTTTCCACACCTCCAACAAAAAAAGAGCAAGCAATGCACTTTGGCATCACTTGCTCTTGGATATATACATACGAATTCGTAAAAAAATAGACAAGTTCAGAAAAACAGAAAAAATCGCCTAAATTCCCGTATCGGTTTCGAAGTTAATCCTATCATGGCTTTTTAGAGTCTATATAGCAAATAATTACTTTTACTACTCATATTGACCAATTTCACAAGTTGATGTGCATTTAAACACTGGTTGTAAAGTAACCAACTTATAAAACTTGAGCTTTTAACTCAATCAATAGGTGGAATGGCTCCACCAAGCGGCAGTCGACCCGGCTGTCCGTATGGCCTTAACTCCTTAAAGGAGTGGTCAAATAATCATTGCTCGGAAAGACTCACTCGAAAACGACTTCCCTGTTGAACAACGCATTTATCGTAACAACACCGTGTTTTAATGTCAATAAATTTTTAGAAAATTTTCAAGAATTTTTTTATTTTACAACTAAAGAAAACGCATAAATACTGTAAATTAGACAACAGAAAAAAAGTCGCATTTATCGAACATTTTATGCGACTTTTTAATTTTTATTCGTATGTTAGTAATTCATCAATGGCGATTTTTACACGGCTTGGATTTGGCATCCAGTCTCGTTCAATGGTGCCTGCCGGGTAAGGTGAATCAAACCCTGTCACACGTTTAATCGGCCCAACAAGCGAGAAAATAGCGCGTTCTGAAACAAGCGCAGCAATTTCTGCACCGATACCATTTGTTTTAACTGCTTCATGTACAATACATAATCGTTCGGTTTTTTCAACTGAGGCTACAATTGTATGAATATCTAGCGGCGCCACTGTACGCAGGTCAATTAGCTCGATCGATACCCCTTGTTTTGCATAGTCTTCTACAACTTGCTGTAGCCATACAACAGGCGGTCCCCATGTCACAATCGTTGCATCCGTTCCTTCTTGGACGATTTTTGCCTCACCAATCGGTACCGTATACGCTTCATCTGGTACCTCTTCACGTACCGAACGATAAATGCTCATCGGCTCTAAAAACAGTACCGGATCGGGGTCCTCAATTGCTGCAAGAAGTAAGCCTTTTGCGTCATATGGACTCGATGGCATCACAATTTTCATACCTGGAGAATGACTAAAAATCGCTTCAATACTGTCTGCATGAAGCTCCGGTGTATTAACGCCTGCACCATACGGACTACGTACGACAATCGGTGAATGGAAGCGGCCATTTGAGCGGTAACGCATACGCGTAGCCTGGCTAACCATTTGATCCATTGCTTCATAAATAAAGCCGAAAAATTGAATTTCTGCGATTGGACGTAAACCGTTAACACTCATACCGACCGCTGTACCGATAATGCCAGACTCTGCAAGTGGTGTATCAATGACACGCATCGGGCCAAACTTTTCCTTCAGCCCATCCGTCACACGGAATACACCGCCGTTTGTTGCTACATCTTCGCCTAATAACACAACATCCTCATGCTCCATCGCATGAAATAATGCCTCATTAATCGCCTGTACAATCGTTTTTTCGCTCATTATTCATTCCCCCTTAAACCATCGATTTGCTCTTGAATAAGCGTTGGAGGTGTTTCGTAAACTTTCTCTAGCATATCCGCTAATGTCGGTGGCGGGGTTTCTTCAATTTTCGCCACAGCTTCCTCGATTTCCTCCGATGCACGGTCTTCTATAGCACGTTCAAATGCCGCGTCCCATAGACCTCTCGCTTCTAAAAAAGCACGCATACGTACAAGTGGGTCCTTTTGTTGCCACTGCTGTTCTTCCGTCTGTTCACGGTATTTTTTCGGGTCATCTGACGTTGTATGTGGTCCTAAACGATACGTCACAGCCTCGACAAATACAGGCCCATCCTGTGCTTTGTCATAGGCACGTTTCATTACATCATAGCAAGCTAATATATCATTGCCATCTACATATTCATAGGCCATATTATATGCCTTTGCACGCTCCACAATTGTTTCTGTGTTCATTTGTTTACTAACTGGCGTACTGATCGCATATTGGTTGTTTTGACATACAAAAATCACAGGTAGCTTATAAACGGCTGCGAAGTTTAGCGCCTCGTGGAAATCTCCCTGACTCGTTGCACCATCGCCGAAAAACGTCACCGTACGTGCCTGCTCGCCTTTAATTTTCGATGCAAACGCCACACCTGTCGCATGAAGCATTTGTGCTGCAATAATGATTTGTACCGGCAAGACATTGACACCTTCAGGAGCACCACCGCCGTCACTATACCCTTTGAAATAACGAATAATATTTTCAAGCGGCATACCATGAAGCATCGTCGCAACCGAATCACGGTAACTTGGCGCTATCCAGTCCTCTTTATTTAATACAAGCGCACTCGCTACCTGAATCGCTTCTTGACCACTCACTGGCGCCACAAGTGCCATACGCCCTTGACGCTGCATTTTAAACATTTTTGTATCAATCATACGGCCACGTTTCATTTCTGCGTACATCGTCTTTAATACATCATCTGATGGCACCGCTACATCGCCAATTAAGTTCCCTTGCTCATCTAACCATTTTGTCATTTCCATTTAAGGCACCTCCTATGCTTTTAATAACAAGCGTTTTGGATTTTCTACATAGTTCTTAAATGCTTCCATAAAGTAGCCGACTGCTTCCCCATCAATAATACGATGATCAAATGATAGACTTGACCCCATTACCGTACCGATACCAATTGTGCGGTCTGGTAAAATAACTGGTTTTTCCACCATTGCATGTAGCCCTAAAATTGCTACTTGAGGTGCTGTCATAACAGGTGTTGCATAAACACCTCCGCGCATACCCGTACTTGAGATAGTGAATGTAGCACCTTTTAATTCATGTAGTGATAATTTATTATTACGCCCACGCTCTGTTAAATCTTGAAGCTGTGTGGCAATTTCTTCTAGCGATAATGTTTCTACATTATGAATAACTGGTACGACAAGACCTTGCTTTGTTGCCATCGCAATCCCAATATTTACATTTTCATGATAAATAATTTCTTCTTTTTCTTCATCAATACTCGCATTAAAAATCGGATTTTCTTGTAGCACATACGTAATAATTTTAATAAAGAATGGTAAGTAGGTTAATGGCTGTTCTGTAAACGCTTTCAAGTCTTTACGCACACGATTCAGTTCATCAACTTGCATGTCGTACATCGCTGTCGTATGTGGGATATTCGCTAGTGAATACGCAATGTTTTGATACATTTGCTTACGTACACCAGAAATTTTTTCACGACGTTTTTCACCCATAATAGGTGCTACACGATGTACCGATACTTTTGCAGCTTCTTTTGTTGGATCAGCTTGTGATACTTCTGCTGAACTTCCTGAAGTAGCATTTCGAATGTCCTCTTTCGTTATACGCCCATGTGCTGCAGAGGCCTGTACCGTTTGAATATCTATCCCTAGTTCACGTGCCAATTTACGTACGCTCGGCGCTGCCTTAATACGTTTTGGCCCTTTCTCATCTAGAGTAGCTTTCTTTTCGGTTGTCGCAACAGATTCGATAGCTTGTTCAGGTGCTGCTACTTGTTGTGATTCCTCAACTACCGTGCTAGAAGCCTCCCCAGTATCTACTTCTACGAGTGTATCACCAACAATAATGCGTTGGCCAATATCCCCAATGCGTTGCATAATGATTCCTTTTTTTGGAGCTGTTACCTCGATTGCCACCTTATCTGTTTGTAATTCTACAAGTGCTTCATCACGTTCTACGGTATCGCCAACGTCAACAAACCACTGCAAAATTTCAGCTTCATGTAGCCCTTCACCAACATCTGTAAACAACACTTTTTCCACAGAAATCACCTCGTTTATGTTATTTTTAGCTGTTTAAAGTCATTTTATCGTTCATACTATTATCATATTCGATTATGAATTATTTTACAATATATAAGTATATTCGTAATTTTCTGATAATTACTTATTTCACAGCTATTAGAAATAGTAATATATTATATATTTCTTTCTAAATATAATAATTTAGCAATGATGACATTTTTGAGTATAAACGCTTGTATAAGTTATTAATAGTGATATTTGTCACCTGGTACTAATACTAAGTATAAAAAATAAATTTCAATAAAAAAGGACAGAAAAAAACACGTCATATAGATAGATTTTTCCATCTATATGACGTGTTTTTTTAATATGAGTCATGCAGGATTCGAACCAGCGACCCTCTGATTAAAAGTCAGATGCTCTACCAACTGAGCTAATGACTCGCCTAGCAACGTCCTACTCTCGCAGGGGGAAACCCCCAACTACCATCGGCGCTAAAGAGCTTAACTTCTGTGTTCGGCATGGGAACAGGTGTGACCTCTTTGCCATCATTACTAGACTTTCGTACAAGGATGTACGTACTTACGCGTTACAACACGGATGTTGTGAACTTAGCGTAAGTTCATTGAAAGATTGTTCTTTCAAAACTGGATAAACTGTGACATGAAAGTATATTTGG
>NZ_JTFC01000089.1 GCF_003991225.1 Candidatus Kurthia intestinigallinarum | reverse complement strand
ATATGTATTCAATGGTTGAGTTTGAATTTAAAAAAGATAAGGAAAAATATAAAGTTTTAGAGGACAAAGAATAGTATTTCTGCCAGAATAAAATCAATATTTTGTTATTTTTATGATTAATAAGTATTTTCTTTTGAAAGTTAGGTTTACCTTTTGGCTTTTCAATCCCTATACATAATGTAAGCATAAAATAATTGGGGATATTGAATGTGGGGGCTATTAACAGATAATAAGGGATTTCATATGTAGATTGGATCTGGAGTAGCTGCATCTACACGAAATAGGTTGTATTTCTCCGATACGATAAGAATTATATTTTTGAGTTGTATTATATGACGAATTGAGTTGTTACAGTTAAATTTGTAAATAATGTAGTAATGATTGTAAGATCAGCATTTAATTATGTTAATTTTAAAGAATTTAGAAGCTTCCGATGAGGAGGCTTTTTATTTTTTTGAATAAGAACAAACGTTCTTTTAAAAGGTGTGCATAGACGCGTAATTCTTTATTATCAGAGTTTGCAAAAAGAATATAAAAAAAGCCCTATTTTGGGCTCTAAATGCGATCTAATTGTTCATACAACTTTTCAGTTTCTTCGTCTAGCCAAGTATAAAGATATTTTAAATTTTGGCGTGCTTCTTTATATAAGCCTTCTCTTGCTAAATCTTCAAAAGAGGTCGGTGTAGCTTCGGTTTTTTCTAAATCAGTAATCTGATCGGTTTTATGAACCTGTTGTGTTTTGATATCCCAATAATAAAGAATATCCTTTTTAATCGCTAGTATTGGACCATTGAAAAGTTGGATATCACTATCAGGTAATGGGAATGGTAATTTCTTTTTACTGTAGAACTCTATAATAACTTCAGATTCATACAGAAGTATTTCAAAGTCTTTTGCTCGATTTTTAATCTTTTCTTCAATTTGCTTCAAGGCTTCTTGATAGCGATCATATTGAGTTGCAACTGGTTGTAAATGTAGGTTGGTATGCACGCATATTCACCCTTTCTATAAAATATGTATAAGTATATTTTTGCATAATAAGTTAAATAAATACATAAAAATATTCAGGAGTTTTGGGTGAAAAAAAGAGCGGTTCTTTTATGTAATTACCTTGTTATTATTTACCTTACATAAAAGAACCATAGTAATTAAAATTTGAATAATTTATTAATTTAACAAAGGAGTGAAGTAAATAATTATGAATTCACAATCAGAAGAAATTTATGAAAATATACCTCTAGATGAGCAGGATGCTTTATGGGATATAAAACAGGAACTTGCAGAAGTAGAAGAAAAGGCTACAAATTTAGCAAGAACTTTGAAAAATTCTAAATCTTATTCAACAAAGGTATATGT
>NZ_JTFC01000088.1 GCF_003991225.1 Candidatus Kurthia intestinigallinarum | reverse complement strand
GGTATATTTTCATAAATTTCTTCTGATTGTGAATTCATAATTATTTACTTCACTCCTTTGTTAAATTAATAAATTATTCAAATTTTAATTACTATGGTTCTTTTATGTAAGGTAAATAATAACAAGGTAATTACATAAAAGAACCGCTCTTTTTTTCACCCAAAACTCCTGAATATTTTTATGTATTTATTTAACTTATTATGCAAAAATATACTTATACATATTTTATAGAAAGGGTGAATATGCGTGCATACCAACCTACATTTACAACCAGTTGCAACTCAATATGATCGCTATCAAGAAGCCTTGAAGCAAATTGAAGAAAAGATTAAAAATCGAGCAAAAGACTTTGAAATACTTCTGTATGAATCTGAAGTTATTATAGAGTTCTACAGTAAAAAGAAATTACCATTCCCATTACCTGATAGTGATATCCAACTTTTCAATGGTCCAATACTAGCGATTAAAAAGGATATTCTTTATTATTGGGATATCAAAACACAACAGGTTCATAAAACCGATCAGATTACTGATTTAGAAAAAACCGAAGCTACACCGACCTCTTTTGAAGATTTAGCAAGAGAAGGCTTATATAAAGAAGCACGCCAAAATTTAAAATATCTTTATACTTGGCTAGACGAAGAAACTGAAAAGTTGTATGAACAATTAGATCGCATTTAGAGCCCAAAATAGGGCTTTTTTTATATTCTTTTTGCAAACTCTGATAATAAAGAATTACGCGTCTATGCACACCTTTTAAAAGAACGTTTGTTCTTATTCAAAAAAATAAAAAGCCTCCTCATCGGAAGCTTCTAAATTCTTTAAAATTAACATAATTAAATGCTGATCTTACAATCATTACTACATTATTTACAAATTTAACTGTAACAACTCAATTCGTCATATAATACAACTCAAAAATATAATTCTTATCGTATCGGAGAAATACAACCTATTTCGTGTAGATGCAGCTACTCCAGATCCAATCTACATATGAAATCCCTTATTATCTGTTAATAGCCCCCACATTCAATATCCCCAATTATTTTATGCTTACATTATGTATAGGGATTGAAAAGCCAAAAGGTAAACCTAACTTTCAAAAGAAAATACTTATTAATCATAAAAATAACAAAATATTGATTTTATTCTGGCAGAAATACTATTCTTTGTCCTCTAAAACTTTATATTTTTCCTTATCTTTTTTAAATTCAAACTCAACCATTGAATACATATAGCCCACCATACTTGCTACGAATATTGCTGGAATAAAAAAGTCCAATTTAAGTTGGATTGATTTTAAATTTAACAGACCATCACTAGCACTTAAAAAAGCAGATGTTAAAGAACAAGAAATTAAAAGGAATGTACCAGCAAAACACAAAGTTTTACCTCTCCAACTATCAATAAAAACAAATGCTAAAGCTGCAATCCCCACAGACACAGTAGCCAAAATACCACTTAATAAAG
>NZ_JTFC01000087.1 GCF_003991225.1 Candidatus Kurthia intestinigallinarum | reverse complement strand
CACTGTTCTAAGGGTTTAGAGAAGCCATTAGAGCTAGTTGGAGATGAAGCAATGGAGTTTCTAAGGGGAAAATTCAAAAATGGGGCAGATCCAACATTTAGAAGCCATTATAAAAACAAATTCACTGGAACACCTATTTTTTATAGTGTTTGTAGTGTAAATGTCGAATAAACACGAAAAAACACTGTATTTTTTTTAAAATAACTCATATAAAATTAAAGAAATACAACTTGAGAAAACATTAATTTATGAGAGGGTGTGTTTAAAATTATTCTCAACATAGAAAATATAGGAATAATAGCTAACGCAGATATAAAAATAGAAGGTGTAACCGTAATAGCTGGATCTAATAGTTCGGGGAAAAGTACGGTGGGGAGAGTCTTATATGCTATCGGCACGAGCTTAGCTGAAAGTTCGTATATAAAATTATTCAAGCAAAAGTTAAATATCATAGATAATGAGTTAAACAGACTTAAAAAAATTTCATTAGATGAAGAAAGTTTAGCAATTGCGGAAGAAGCAACTGCATTGCTTGATAATATGTCGTATATCATTTCTATGCTCGAAGAGCATCCTACTTCTCAAAAAGAGTTTGAAAATCAAAGTATTAATTTTTCTAATAAACTAAAAAAAATCATTAATTCTTTAGAAGAAACCGTCATAACACAAAGTCTAACAACGGGAAATTTAGAAGGAGAAATGGAAGTAGATTTAGATGATATTCTTATTAGAATGAGTATCAAAGAAATTAAAAAGATATTAGACACAGATATTCTAAAAGAAGATAATTTGAAATTTGAAATGTTGCAATCGGTATTTAACAATGAATTCAATTCTCAAATTTCTAATTTAACATCTAATAATTTAAAATCAACAATTTCATTTACAGAGGTTAATAATAATAGTGGGAAGCTTGTTTTCATAGAAGATGTATTAGACAGAGAAGCATCAACGATTAATATAAACAGAGAGTTTGTTAGACCAATTTTCATAGATGATCCTACAGTTATTGAT
>NZ_JTFC01000086.1 GCF_003991225.1 Candidatus Kurthia intestinigallinarum | reverse complement strand
TCTATAAAATATGTATAAGTATATTTTTGCATAATAAGTTAAATAAATACATAAAAATATTCAGGAGTTTTGGGTGAAAAAAAGAGCGGTACTTTTATGTAATTACCTTGTTATTATTTACCTTACATAAAAGAACCATAGTAATTAAAATTTGAATAATTTATTAATTTAACAAAGGAGTGAAGTAAATAATTATGAATTCACAATCAGAAGAAATTTATGAAAATATACCTCTAGATGAGCAGGATGCTTTATGGGATATAAAACAGGAACTTGCAGAAGTAGAAGAAAAGGCTACAAATTTAGCAAGAACTTTGAAAAATTCTAAATCTTATTCAACAAAGGTATATGTAAGTGGTGACAGTGTAGAAGTATACTTTCATATAACACCTATCCAATTAAGAGATTTATCAAGTAGTGATACAGGTAAATACAGACGTAGCTACTCTAAAAATGACAACAAGACACCTGAAGAACGACTAAAATCAAGAGCTAAGAGTAATATCAGAGCTAGAAATACTGTTAAAAGACTTATCAAAGCCAATTTTTCTAACGGCGATAAATTCATTACTTTAACATTTGAAAAGAATATAACTGATGTAAAAGAAGCCAATAAAGCATTAAAAAACTTCAAGAAAAAATTGCGTAGATTATGTAAAAATGAAGAGCTTAAATTTATTGATGTAATAGAGTTTCAAGAAAGAGGAGCGATTCATTATCATATGATTGTTAATCTAGATATAACGCAAGGAGTTTTAGAGGAGAAATGGGGCTTAGGGAAAGCAGAGGTAAAAGATATTTATGATATTTCTAAAATCACAGGATATATGGTGAAGTACATGAATAAAGCTAGCGCAGATGAACGTTTATTAGGGGAAAAGATTTACCACTGTTCTAAGGGTTTAGAGAAGCCATTAGAGCTAGTTGGAGATGAAGCAATGGAGTTTCTAAGGGGAAAATTCAAAAATGGGGCAGATCCAACATTTAGAAGCCATTATAAAAACAAATTCACTGGAACACCTATTTTTTATAGTGTTTGTAGTGTAAATGTCGAATAAACACGAAAAAACACTGTATTTTTTTTAAAATAACTCATATAAAATTAAAGAAATACAACTTGAGAAAACATTAATTTATGAGAGG
>NZ_JTFC01000085.1 GCF_003991225.1 Candidatus Kurthia intestinigallinarum | reverse complement strand
AATTTATGAGAGGGTGTGTTTAAAATTATTCTCAACATAGAAAATATAGGAATAATAGCTAACGCAGATATAAAAATAGAAGGTGTAACCGTAATAGCTGGATCTAATAGTTCGGGGAAAAGTACGGTGGGGAGAGTCTTATATGCTATCGGCACGAGCTTAGCTGAAAGTTCGTATATAAAATTATTCAAGCAAAAGTTAAATATCATAGATAATGAGTTAAACAGACTTAAAAAAATTTCATTAGATGAAGAAAGTTTAGCAATTGCGGAAGAAGCAACTGCATTGCTTGATAATATGTCGTATATCATTTCTATGCTCGAAGAGCATCCTACTTCTCAAAAAGAGTTTGAAAATCAAAGTATTAATTTTTCTAATAAACTAAAAAAAATCATTAATTCTTTAGAAGAAACCGTCATAACACAAAGTCTAACAACGGGAAATTTAGAAGGAGAAATGGAAGTAGATTTAGATGATATTCTTATTAGAATGAGTATCAAAGAAATTAAAAAGATATTAGACACAGATATTCTAAAAGAAGATAATTTGAAATTTGAAATGTTGCAATCGGTATTTAACAATGAATTCAATTCTCAAATTTCTAATTTAACATCTAATAATTTAAAATCAACAATTTCATTTACAGAGGTTAATAATAATAGTGGGAAGCTTGTTTTCATAGAAGATGTATTAGACAGAGAAGCATCAACGATTAATATAAACAGAGAGTTTGTTAGACCAATTTTCATAGATGATCCTACAGTTATTGATGAGATTTCTGAATCAATTAGAATATATTTGGGAGGTAAGAAATTATCTTATAATCATAAATCATATCTTATTGATTTATTAAAACAAACAAATTCGGATGAAAATGTTTTTTCAAAAAAGA
>NZ_JTFC01000084.1 GCF_003991225.1 Candidatus Kurthia intestinigallinarum | reverse complement strand
ATTGAAATATTACCATCTATAACCTCTTTCAAAATAGCATTAATCATCTCATCATTTTTCTTTTTTGAAAAAACATTTTCATCCGAATTTGTTTGTTTTAATAAATCAATAAGATATGATTTATGATTATAAGATAATTTCTTACCTCCCAAATATATTCTAATTGATTCAGAAATCTCATCAATAACTGTAGGATCATCTATGAAAATTGGTCTAACAAACTCTCTGTTTATATTAATCGTTGATGCTTCTCTGTCTAATACATCTTCTATGAAAACAAGCTTCCCACTATTATTATTAACCTCTGTAAATGAAATTGTTGATTTTAAATTATTAGATGTTAAATTAGAAATTTGAGAATTGAATTCATTGTTAAATACCGATTGCAACATTTCAAATTTCAAATTATCTTCTTTTAGAATATCTGTGTCTAATATCTTTTTAATTTCTTTGATACTCATTCTAATAAGAATATCATCTAAATCTACTTCCATTTCTCCTTCTAAATTTCCCGTTGTTAGACTTTGTGTTATGACGGTTTCTTCTAAAGAATTAATGATTTTTTTTAGTTTATTAGAAAAATTAATACTTTGATTTTCAAACTCTTTTTGAGAAGTAGGATGCTCTTCGAGCATAGAAATGATATACGACATATTATCAAGCAATGCAGTTGCTTCTTCCGCAATTGCTAAACTTTCTTCATCTAATGAAATTTTTTTAAGTCTGTTTAACTCATTATCTATGATATTTAACTTTTGCTTGAATAATTTTATATACGAACTTTCAGCTAAGCTCGTGCCGATAGCATATAAGACTCTCCCCACCGTACTTTTCCCCGAACTATTAGATCCAGCTATTACGGTTACACCTTCTATTTTTATATCTGCGTTAGCTATTATTCCTATATTTTCTATGTTGAGAATAATTTTAAACACACCCTCTCATAAATTAATGTTTTCTCAAGTTGTATTTCTTTAATTTTATATGAGTTATTTTAAAAAAAATACAGTGTTTTTTCGTGTTTATTCGACATTTACACTACAAACACTATAAAAAATAGGTGTTCCAGTGAATTTGTTTTTATAATGGCTTCTAAATGTTGGATCTGCCCCATTTTTGAATTTTCCCCTTAGAAACTCCATTGCTTCATCTCCAACTAGCTCTAATGGCTTCTCTAAACCCTTAGAACAGTGGTAAATCTTTTCCCCTAATAAACGTTCATCTGCGCTAGCTTTATTCATGTACTTCACCATATATCCTGTGATTTTAGAAATATCATAAATATCTTTTACCTCTGCTTTCCCTAAGCCCCATTTCTCCTCTAAAACTCCTTGCGTTATATCTAGATTAACAATCATATGATAATGAATCGCTCCTCTTTCTTGAAACTCTATTACATCAATAAATTTAAGCTCTTCATTTTTACATAATCTACGCAATTTTTTCTTGAAGTTTTTTAATGCTTTATTGGCTTCTTTTACATCAGTTATATTCTTTTCAAATGTTAAAGTAATGAATTTATCGCCGTTAGAAAAATTGGCTTTGATAAGTCTTTTAACAGTATTTCTAGCTCTGATATTACTCTTAGCTCTTGATTTTAGTCGTTCTTCAGGTGTCTTGTTGTCATTTTTAGAGTAGCTACGTCTGTATTTACCTGTATCACTACTTGATAAATCTCTTAATTGGATAGGTGTTATATGAAAGTATACTTCTACACTGTCACCACTTACATATACCTTTGTTGAATAAGATTTAGAATTTTTCAAAGTTCTTGCTAAATTTGTAGCCTTTTCTTCTACTTCTGCAAGTTCCTGTTTTATATCCCATAAAGCATCCTGCTCATCTAGAGGTATATTTTCATAAATTTCTTCTGATTGTGAATTCATAATTATTTACTTCACTCCTTTGTTAAATTAATAAATTATTCAAATTTTAATTACTATGGTTCTTTTATGTAAGGTAAATAATAACAAGGTAATTACATAAAAGAACCGCTCTTTTTTTCACCCAAAACTCCTGAATATTTTTATGTATTTATTTAACTTATTATGCAAAAATATACTTATACATATTTTATAGAAAGGGTGAATATGCGTGCATACCAACCTACATTTACAACCAGTTGCAACTCAATATGATCGCTATCAAGAAGCCTTGAAGCAAATTGAAGAAAAGATTAAAAATCGAGCAAAAGACTTTGAAATACTTCTGTATGAATC
>NZ_JTFC01000083.1 GCF_003991225.1 Candidatus Kurthia intestinigallinarum | reverse complement strand
ATAAATAGACGTTGGTATAAGGCTTCTCACGCTCTGTAAGGCTTAATAACTTTCCTAACGATTCATATGTCCAGAAAAACTGTTTAGGCTCGTTATACGCAATTCTAGACAGGTCTAATGTAGCTATCATGCCCACGTTCTTTTCTGCTGTGATATAGCAGTCTTGCCATTCGCTAATCAAGTTTTCTTGATGTTTATGCGGTGCATAAGATAAATTCATCATTATTATTTTCCGCTCCTTAGAAACGAAAAAAGCACGTAACGCCTACAGTATGGCGCAACGTGCCTTTAATAACATAGCCAGTTAAAAACTATTGCAACCTACAGAAAATATATGTAGAATTAAAGGGACATTAGGAAGTACGTCGAATACTCCCTAACTAGCTTCATAGCTTAAAACTGGCTATCTATTATGACAAGCTGACACCGTACCACTCATACGGTCGTTAGTGATATGTGAAGGACGGCAATCCAACACTTATCAGTCGTTTTAGATAGCTTTTTTACGTTCATTTTTTGTTAGTAAAATGATAGCATTTTTATTTTAAAACTACAAATCAGTTCTATCACTAGCTTTTTTCCAACTGTCTGTTGGAACGTTTAAAATGCTATAACATCTTTTATCAAATTCTTTTGATTGATAACATTCAACTTCCAAGTTAGGAAACTCCTGTTTTAGAATTTTTAATTCTCTAGGACATCTCCCACCTAAAAAAGCATGAGTGCTTGGTCTTCTATTACTTTTTGGTCCTTTATCTACTAAAATGTATGTTATTTTATCATATTCTTTAAAATCGAAACGTGTTTTAAGAAGTATTAATGCCTCGTAACACTTTATACGAACTGCTGGTTTTTTCACATCTGAACTGTAACTATTTTTAAATTCTATAAGTTTTAAATGATTATTTTTATCGAAAAAAAGAGTGTCTGGAGAAGTTAAACTGGTATAACTCGGAAAACATCTTTGCTTAACCTCATTTACTTTAATTTCATCAAAATCAAATACTTGTATAGCACGATTTTGAACTAAAAATTGCGAATTAGAATCATCTTCTGAACAATCATGAAGTGTAGAAAAAGAATAGTTTTCTTCTAAATACTGTTTAATTTCTAGAACATCCAAAATTACTCCTCC
>NZ_JTFC01000082.1 GCF_003991225.1 Candidatus Kurthia intestinigallinarum | reverse complement strand
ATCAATGGAACAATATAATGCTGAACGAGCACAAAAGGTTAATAGTAACCTTGAAAAATTACGTAAACTTAAAGAAAAGTATCCAAAAGCATCACAGCGTAAACTAGCTGAAATGATGGGTGTATCCAAAAGCTATATTAATAAGCTGATTAAAGAGTTATAAAAGTGTCCACTGACCTTGCTCGTAAACATATTAAATACTATCTATGGACGTTGTACTGCACTGGTATGTTGTGTGTAACAGCGTCTTTTATATTGTTCGTCTTTCGTTGATGGCCTAGTGTCCACTGACCTTGCTCGTAAACATATTAAATACTATCTATGGACGTTGTACTGCACTGGTATGTTGTGTGTAACAGCGTCTTTTATATTGTTCGTCTTTCGTTGATGGCCTAGTGTCCACTGACCTTGCTCGTAAACATATTAAATACTATCTATGGACGTTGTACGGGTAACAGGAATTTTTTGTTCTTTATCGAATATTAGTTTTGTAACTGATTTTTTGTATAGGAGTGTTTCTATTGAAATTTGAACATCATTTTAAGCTTGTTAATGGTTTAACGTTAGTGTTTTTATTTGCTGGTTTTATTTGGTTAATCTTTGTTATTGATTTTGTATTTAAACATATTAAGGTTACATCTTACAATTCTTTATTGTCTTTATTAAGTGGTATTTTGGCTACTGTGTCTGTGGGGATTGCAGCTTTAGCATTTGTTTTTATTGATAGTTGGAGAGGTAAAACTTTGTGTTTTGCTGGTACATTCCTTTTAATTTCTTGTTCTTTAACATCTGCTTTTTTAAGTGCTAGTGATGGTCTGTTAAATTTAAAATCAATCCAACTTAAATTGGACTTTTTTATTCCAGCAATATTCGTAGCAAGTATGGTGGGCTATATGTATTCAATGGTTGAGTTTGAATTTAAAAAAGATAAGGAAAAATATAAAGTTTTAGAGGACAAAGAATAGTATTTCTGCCAGAATAAAATCAATATTTTGTTATTTTTATGATTAATAAGTATTTTCTTTTGAAAGTTAGGTTTACCTTTTGGCTTTTCAATCCCTATACATAATGTAAGCATAAAATAATTGGGGATATTGAATGTGGGGGCTATTAACAGATAATAAGGGATTTCATATGTAGATTGGATCTGGAGTAGCTGCATCTACACGAAATAGGTTGTATTTCTCCGATACGATAAGAATTATATTTTTGAGTTGTATTATATGACGAATTGAGTTGTTACAGTTAAATTTGTAAATAATGTAGTAATGATTGTAAGATCAGCATTTAATTATGTTAATTTTAAAGAATTTAGAAGCTTC
>NZ_JTFC01000081.1 GCF_003991225.1 Candidatus Kurthia intestinigallinarum | reverse complement strand
GATGTAATAGAGTTTCAAGAAAGAGGAGCGATTCATTATCATATGATTGTTAATCTAGATATAACGCAAGGAGTTTTAGAGGAGAAATGGGGCTTAGGGAAAGCAGAGGTAAAAGATATTTATGATATTTCTAAAATCACAGGATATATGGTGAAGTACATGAATAAAGCTAGCGCAGATGAACGTTTATTAGGGGAAAAGATTTACCACTGTTCTAAGGGTTTAGAGAAGCCATTAGAGCTAGTTGGAGATGAAGCAATGGAGTTTCTAAGGGGAAAATTCAAAAATGGGGCAGATCCAACATTTAGAAGCCATTATAAAAACAAATTCACTGGAACACCTATTTTTTATAGTGTTTGTAGTGTAAATGTCGAATAAACACGAAAAAACACTGTATTTTTTTTAAAATAACTCATATAAAATTAAAGAAATACAACTTGAGAAAACATTAATTTATGAGAGGGTGTGTTTAAAATTATTCTCAACATAGAAAATATAGGAATAATAGCTAACGCAGATATAAAAATAGAAGGTGTAACCGTAATAGCTGGATCTAATAGTTCGGGGAAAAGTACGGTGGGGAGAGTCTTATATGCTATCGGCACGAGCTTAGCTGAAAGTTCGTATATAAAATTATTCAAGCAAAAGTTAAATATCATAGATAATGAGTTAAACAGACTTAAAAAAATTTCATTAGATGAAGAAAGTTTAGCAATTGCGGAAGAAGCAACTGCATTGCTTGATAATATGTCGTATATCATTTCTATGCTCGAAGAGCATCCTACTTCTCAAAAAGAGTTTGAAAATCAAAGTATTAATTTTTCTAATAAACTAAAAAAAATCATTAATTCT
>NZ_JTFC01000080.1 GCF_003991225.1 Candidatus Kurthia intestinigallinarum | reverse complement strand
CCAATTAAGAGATTTATCAAGTAGTGATACAGGTAAATACAGACGTAGCTACTCTAAAAATGACAACAAGACACCTGAAGAACGACTAAAATCAAGAGCTAAGAGTAATATCAGAGCTAGAAATACTGTTAAAAGACTTATCAAAGCCAATTTTTCTAACGGCGATAAATTCATTACTTTAACATTTGAAAAGAATATAACTGATGTAAAAGAAGCCAATAAAGCATTAAAAAACTTCAAGAAAAAATTGCGTAGATTATGTAAAAATGAAGAGCTTAAATTTATTGATGTAATAGAGTTTCAAGAAAGAGGAGCGATTCATTATCATATGATTGTTAATCTAGATATAACGCAAGGAGTTTTAGAGGAGAAATGGGGCTTAGGGAAAGCAGAGGTAAAAGATATTTATGATATTTCTAAAATCACAGGATATATGGTGAAGTACATGAATAAAGCTAGCGCAGATGAACGTTTATTAGGGGAAAAGATTTACCACTGTTCTAAGGGTTTAGAGAAGCCATTAGAGCTAGTTGGAGATGAAGCAATGGAGTTTCTAAGGGGAAAATTCAAAAATGGGGCAGATCCAACATTTAGAAGCCATTATAAAAACAAATTCACTGGAACACCTATTTTTTATAGTGTTTGTAGTGTAAATGTCGAATAAACACGAAAAAACACTGTATTTTTTTTAAAATAACTCATATAAAATTAAAGAAATACAACTTGAGAAAACATTAATTTATGAGAGGGTGTGTTTAAAATTATTCTCAACATAGAAAATATAGGAATAATAGCTAACGCAGATATAAAAATAGAAGGTGTAACCGTAATAGCTGGATCTAATAGTTCGGGGAAAAGTACGGTGGGGAGAGTCTTATATGCTATCGGCACGAGCTTAGCTGAAAGTTCGTATATAAAATTATTCAAGCAAAAGTTAAATATCATAGATAATGAGTTAAACAGACTTAAAAAAATTTCATTAGATGAAGAAAGTTTAGCAATTGCGGAAGAAGCAACTGCATTGCTTGATAATATGTCGTATATCATTTCTATGCTCGAAGAGCATCCTACTTCTCAAAAAGAGTTTGAAAATCAAAGTATTAATTTTTCTAATAAACTAAAAAAAATCATTAATTCTTTAGAAGAAACCGTCATAACACAAAGTCTAACAACGGGAAATTTAGAAGGAGAAATGGAAGTAGATTTAGATGATATTCTTATTAGAATGAGTATCAAAGAAATTAAAAAGATATTAGACACAGATATTCTAAAAGAAGATAATTTGAAATTTGAAATGTTGCAATCGGTATTTAACAATGAATTCAATTCTCAAATTTCTAATTTAACATCTAATAATTTAAAATCAACAATTTCATTTACAGAGGTTAATAATAATAGTGGGAAGCTTGTTTTCATAGAAGATGTATTAGACAGAGAAGCATCAACGATTAATATAAACAGAGAGTTTGTTAGACCAATTTTCATAGATGATCCTACAGTTATTGATGAGATTTCTGAATCAATTAGAATATATTTGGGAGGTAAGAAATTATCTTATAATCATAAATCATATCTTATTGATTTATTAAAACAAACAAATTCGGATGAAAATGTTTTTTCAAAAAAGAAAAATGATGAGATGATTAATGCTATTTTGAAAGAGGTTATAGATGGTAATATTTCAATAAATGGAAGGAAAAGTTTTTATGAAATTCCATATAGTGATCGTAATAAGAAACTATCATTGTCAAACCTTTCAACAGGTATGAAATCTTTTTCTATTCTTAGTATTTTAAAAAATAG
>NZ_JTFC01000008.1 GCF_003991225.1 Candidatus Kurthia intestinigallinarum | reverse complement strand
GTTTTCCCTTGAATATCCATTGGTAGCGGTGTTTTTTCAAGCACCGCATACGCCATTTTCCCAAAGCTTTTGAATACTTGTGTAAACTCTGGGAAAAATCGATCTAGCCAACGGATAATGCGATTTTGAAGTGCGCTCAAATCTTCTTGAAGCTTTGAACGTAAGGTCGCACCGTTTCTTAATTCTGCTTCTACGCCTTCTAAAAGGCGTGGATAACTAAATCGGCCATCACGTATCAAACGTGCGATGACCAGCGCATCCTTTTGATCATTTTTCGTCTGCAGATTATCGTCAAGTTCTTTCGAGCGATTAACGTGCATCGGATTGACCATCACAAATGGAATTCCGTAATGCGTTAAAAAGGCAGCGAGATTCATCCAATAATGGCCTGTGGGTTCGAAACCAACTAGGATCTCCTGTTTTTCGTGTTTCTCTTTTAGCGTCATAAGACGCTCATAAAAGTCATCAAACCCAATTTTAGATTGGATAATCGGAAAGGATTTTTGAAGGATACGTCCTCGATCATCAACTGCACAAGCATAGTGTTTACGTTTGGCAATATCGATGCCGATAACGAGTGTATTTTCAGAAACTTGATTTATTTTTTCATTCGTATTAAAATTCATTCGGATGGGTCCTCTCTGTATATTATGCGCGTCAATGCCAGTTGACACTCAAGCATCATACAGGAGGGCTTTTTTGTTTTCAAGTCTCTGAAAATCCTTCTAACAGGAATGCTCCTATCATTCTTTTTAGAATTGTAACTATCTTTATTTTTTCTCGGATTGTTTTATCTACTTTTGGGTATAGATTGTAAAAGGAGGCTCTAGAATGAGATTATATATTGCAATGTGGATTGGTTTTGGAGCGATGGTCATCGTTAATGCCCTCGCCAATTTATTGCCACTTAACGGGCAAACAACAGGTGAAATATCGAATAAAATCAATGTACTCTTTACACCAGCTGGCTATGTCTTTTCAATTTGGTCTTTAATATATGTTCTATTAATTGTCTGGCTGATTGTTATTTACAAGCGTGTAAAGCGTCGCGATTTTAATACAAAAGTTGGTGTTGCCTTTGTCGCAACTTGTGTATGGAATATCGCGTGGCTGATTTGCTGGCACTTCGAATTCTTTGGTACATCAATTATTTTCATGCTATTACTGCTTGTGACACTCATTTTCATCTATTTACAGTATAAAAATGATGAGCAAGGCTTTGGAAAGCGACTACCTTTTTCATTTTATCTAGCATGGATTTCAGTTGCGACAATCGCAAATATTAGCTTTGTTTTAAAATACAATGGTGTCTCACTTGGCATTAATGAAGTATTTGGCTCATTTGTGCTAGTTATCATTGCAGCGTTATTAACGATACTAGCCGTGAAAGTATCACGTGATTTATTCTTCCTATTAGTGACAACTTGGGCTTTAATCGGCGTTTCTGTTGCGAATGAGCAGGCACTGATGGCAACGGGTACAGGAATTGTTGTCGGTATTATGGTGCTCGTGTCACTATTCGTGTACGTTAAAGATCGGAATTAAAAAACAGACAGCCAAAATGGTTGTCTGTTTTTTTAGTTAAAGTGTAAAAAATGCGGCTATCGCAAAGGCAATTAAAATGATACCGGATGCATAATGAATGCCTTGAAAAAGCTTTTTGCCGATGAAGCGGCTTAGCAATAACCACCAAATGGCTGATCCGATAAAGACGCCAATTGCTAAAATGACGCCACTATACTCGGCAGTTGTTATTCCGAGACTCGAAAAAATCGCTAAAAAAGATAAAATCGTCGCGGGATTTGTAATCGTTAAAAATAAAGTAGAAAGGTACGCTTTTAACGGCGTTTTGCCACGACTTGCTTTTGCTGCTTCATGTGAAGGTTTCGCACGTAGCATTTGTATACCAAGATAAAGTAAAAAGACGCCGCCAATGAGTTGTAGCCACATTGAAATGCCCGTCAAAAAATGAATGATAACCGTTAACCCAAGACCCGCAATAATACCATAAATACCATCTGCTGTTGCGGCACCTAAACCGGACGCAAAGCCAATCCATTTCCCCTGCTCTAACGTACGTTTGATGCATAATATTCCAATAGGTCCAACTGGCGCAGCAATTGTCACGCCGATAATCACACCTTTTAAAAAAAGCCACATCATATCCGTCATTTATGAATGTCCCTCATTTCTGTGTTCCTTATTATACGAAAAAAATGAGTGAATTCAAACTTGTGTTAAAAGACATAGCTCCTTTCCCACAAATTATATAGCAAATGGATGTTTTAGGGATTTTATTAAGTATTTTTTATTTAAAAAGCTTATTTTTAATGATTCATCCTTTTTTTGTTATTTTAAAATAGATAAATACGCTTATTTTCAACTGTTTTAAATGAGTAATTTTAAAAGTATCGTACGGAAAAGCACCTATTTATGGAGAATAAAACCAATGTCTTGAGCTAAAACAGCTCTTTATTAAATAGGATATTGCACACATTTGTTATGTTGGTATAATTCATATATCTTATGTGCGGAAGGTGTACAATATGTATTATGAAATAGATCAGAAATATGTAGAAATAATTGAAACAAATTTAACCGTTGATATAAATGGGCTTTCAGTGCCTTACATAAAATTAACAGCGCGCGTCGACTACCCGAAGGCACGTTTCTTTGAAAAAGAAGATTCACCGCAAACAACACTTTACTTCGTTGAAAAGCCGGCTTCTGCTAATTGGTCGCCGCTTCTTTTAAAAATTCACCATGCTTTTTATAAAAATTATGAGGCGATGCAGCCAACAATTTGGAAACATGACACACAAACACTTGCCTTTATGACGCGTCCATTTTACAGCAAATGGGTAAACGAAGAGGAAATGATTGACCAGCATGAAGTGTATGAATTATTACTTAAAAGTCTATACATTCACATGCAACATTTAAGCACAAAAATGCGTAAATCACTCGATTATTTATTTTTAGATGCAGGCATTTACCCAATGATGCAGGAAATTGCCTTTTTACAATTAGATTTTGATGGCACAACCGATTTAAGCTACGGCGAATTTGTGCCGGTTGTTCCACAAAAGAGTGAAGTTGAGCTTACTTATTTAGAGGACCGTACAATGGCACGTTTCACCTTTTTAAATGAAATCGAAGTGTCTCGTAAATATGAGCGCCGTATTCGTGGCGTGATTCAAGCAGAAAACCGTGTGGTCCAGTACCCTTATGTGCGCCAGCATACACCGATGATTGAATTATCATTACGTCAATTACGTTTAAACGTTTTAAAATATTCTTATAAAAACTTAAATATCGAACGTGAATATCATTTATTTGCGCAATATGGCTTCTTCCATGCACTTGCGGGTTTCACTGATATTGTCTTTTTAGAAAATTTCACTGTATTAAGTGATACCGTACACAATGACTATACGACATTTGCGATTGAGGAAATGAAGCAATTCGTCTTTAATCAATTAAAAGCCCCTATTATTATTTTTGAAGCACCACAATATGAAAAAGGAAAGCTTGAAGCATTAGGCTTTACACATGTTCCGGAGACAAAATACTTCTACCTACGTGCTACAGAATATGCAGGCTTAAAGGTCGATCCAATCGAGCTACATGATAATGGTCAGGACATTACACGCTGCTTTGACTATGGTCCAACGACGGTGACAGAATTAAATCATTATATTTATGCAGATTAAATGTAATTAGTATTTTCTTTTTAAATACTCGCTGCCCATTTCCTACCTTAACATGAGATTTAACTAGTTATGTCATATATTATTAGTATACTGTTTTTTTGTAGATGGGGAGTTGAGTATGTATATCTTTTCATTCCATTATTAACGCAAGCCTTAAAGAAACAACTTGGCCTTTAAAAAAAAGCCCTCCAAATTTGGAAGGCCTTTTTTAATATGTTAATTTTGCTAATCGTGTATCAAAGCGCTCGCGCCAATCATCTGCAAGTGCATCGACCGCAATGATTTTTTTCATTCGTTCTACATCTTTCGCATGATGGAAGTATGTCTCATTCCCGAAGAGCACCGTTATATTCGCCGGGTCCTTTTGCAGTAACGTCATTTCTGAATCACTGTAGACGCTGCCTTCTTCTAGTACGCGGCATAAATAGCCCGTAAAGCCGGTCTCTACCATGCGCTTCATCATCTGTGGATTCCCTACACGACGATTGATTGTATTACAAGGAATGCGCCCCTGTGTCACCTGAATGACCGCATCCCCTAGCTGATAAATATCACCAATTGCGACATCTGCTTCAAGTGCCTCACGTACCGTAATATTTTCGCCAAATGCAGAGGGTGGTAATGTATCGCCGAATTCTTCCTGCCACTGCAAATAATGCTCATACGGATACACACAAACGGCACGGTCTAGGCCACCATGATGCTTTAAATCCGCTACACCATCGCCTGTAAAGCCATTCTTTGTTAAAAAAGCCTCTGTTACGGCCTCTTTACAAATGCCAGTCTCCATCGTTTTATCGCGCCCATAACTCATTTTTTTAGGCTTCCCAATTGAAAAATACGTTAATGCTGTCATCATACTCCCCCTTTGTTTATTTCATTGTATACAACGCGCTACAAAAAGAAAAGATGATTATGCTATACTGATGTTAACGTACATAAGGCTAGTTAACCCCGCGTAAATCACAAAATGTTAACAAAGGAGTTTTTCAAATGGCAGATAAAACAATGGGCTTCAAAATCACAGATGAAATGCATGAAAAAACGAAAAAAATCATCGAGGAAAGTGGCTATTCAGCAAAAGAATGGTTAGAAAAAGCAGTCGCCCTATACCAGGTTCAAACGATGAAGGATAAAGCGACGGAATTTACGCCAGATTTAGATGAGCTAGAACATCATACACAGCGTATTTATACATTAGTCGCAAATATGATCGAGCGCTCAGGCTATTTACGTGACCAGGCAATTGTTGATTCCACAGAGCTTGTGAAACAAAAAGACCGCACCATCGCAGACTTGCAAAAGCAAGTACAGGAAAAGGATGCGGCTGTGGAGTCGATGAACACACAGTATGATGAACTAAATGACGCCATCGCAGAGCTTGAAGCAAAAAATGCAGAGCTTGCCGGTACAATGGGCGACAAGCAGGCATTAATTGCGAGCTATAGTGAAAAAATCGCGAAGCTAGAGGAAGAGATTGCCTCTTATAAGGGCCTCCGCAATGACCTTGCATTAGCGAAGCAAGAGCATACAGCTTTAGTGACAGCACATAAAAAAGAATTGAAAGCGCAAGATAACGAGCTTCAAAAAGCATATCAGCTAAACCACGACTTAGAAAATCAATTACAGGCGATTGAAACATCTCATGCAAAAGATATTGAGCTTGTGCGTATGCAGGAATCTGCGGCGAAAAATAATGAGCTTGTCGCAATGAGCCGTGAGCATCAGCAAGAAATCAATCAGCTTCATGCAATGTATAATGAGCGCATTCAAGCGCTTTTAACAAAATCTGAGGAAGAAACTGAAAAATAGGTATATTTTACTTTTTCAACTTTATTTACTTTTTTTGAAAAAATAAGGTTTACACTAAGCATATAGTGGTTATATTATAAGTGTACTTTTCATATTCTTCTCATTTGACCGCTTGCGTTTCGACGCAGGCGGCTTTTTTATTGTAAGCCGAGGCGTTTCATACGATATTGAAGACTTTGTCGGCTAAGGCCTAACTGTTTTGCGGCAAGCGTAATATGATGCTGTGTATCCGTTAATACTTTTTCTAAAATGACACGCTCTGCATCGAGTAATTGCTCCTTTAAGTTTTTTGACGAATCTTGCTCAAATGGTGTAAACATCGCTTTTTGAAGTTTAGGAGCTTTCATCCGGAAATAATACGGCAAATGTACCTCATCAATAATTTGCTCATATTCCATACTGTTCATGGCTGATTCAATCGCATGCTCAAGCTCACGCACATTCCCCGGCCAGTCATGCTGACGAAAATGCTCGCGTGCAGCGGGTGAAATCGATTGGACATTCATTTGCAGCAAATCATTGTATTTATGAATAAAGCTTTCCACTAGTAAATCTAAATCATCCATGCGCTCTCGAAGCGGCGGAATCATTAGTGCAACAACTGCAAGACGATAATATAAATCTTTACGCAGCTTTTCCTGTACAATTAATTCAAATGGATCCTCATTAATGGTCGCAATCATGCGCACATCTACTGAAATCTCTTGTAAGCCGCCAATCCGGCGCACCTTTTTCTCTTGTAGTACGCGCAGTAGCTTGGCCTGTAGATGGCTAGGTAATGAATTTAACTCATCTAACAATAACGTACCGCCATTTGCCTGCTCAAATAAGCCTGGACGATCCTCTGCACCAGTAAATGCCCCTTTCGTTGTACCAAATAAAATACTCTCCATTAGCGTATCAGGCAACGCCGCACAGTTTTGTGCAATGAGTGGCTTATCGGAGCGATTGCTAGCATCATGGATGCTTTGCACAAATAATTCCTTTCCGGTTCCTGTTTCGCCAATTAATAGCACATTAGACGTTGTACGCGCCGCACGTTTTGCGAGCTCTATAACATCGAGAAGCCCACTATTTTCACCAATAATATCATCAAAATGGAAGGATGGCTTTAGTGCCTCTTTTTGATGTCGTAAAAGTCGCTCTATTTTCGTAACATCCGTCGCAATTTCCATAACGGCTGTTACCTCACCCGCTTCCACAATCGGATAGGTATTATTAACCGTCATAATTTTACGCCCGATATTATTAAAATATTGCTGCTTTACGTTTAGCACTGCTTCCCCGGTATGAAGTGCCGTTAGTAATGTACTTTCCTCATTTTCCTGAAACTGAAAGACATCATGAATATTTTTATCGAGCACTTCACTACGATTCATCGCCTCTAGCTCGGACATTTTATGATTGTATACAATGGTTTTGCCTGTCACATCAATTATATGAACGCCTACATTCAAACAATCCATGGCATTGATTAATAATTTTTCCATTTTGTCACCTCTTTTCACTAGCATAGCAAAAAAAATTGGCGAAATGGGTAAAACGCCAAAAAATTTCTTAATTTTCTGGCTTATCATACAATAAAAAGCGTTTTATGATGCGGATTTGACGCTTAGTAGAAGTTGGCATGATTTTTGCATAGATAAAGTCGACACATACTTTTTTAAAGGGGCGGATTGATTATGACAACAGCATCTTCATCGATTATGACAACAACTGAAAAATTAGGCGCACACAATTATCACCCACTGCCAATCGTGATTGAGCGTGGCGAAGGTGTTTGGGTATATGATCCGGAGGGCACGAAGTATATGGATATGCTATCGGCTTATTCGGCACTCAACCAAGGGCATCGTCACCCTAAAATTATTCAGGCACTTGTCGACCAAGCACAGAAGGTCACGTTAACATCACGTGCATTCCATAATGACCAATTGGCACCGTGGTATGAAAAGGTGACACAAATGACCGGAAAAAATATGGTGCTGCCGATGAATACAGGCGCCGAAGCGGTGGAGTCCGCAATTAAAGTGGCACGTCGCTGGGCATATGATGTCAAAGGTGTGGAAGCAGGGAAAGCAGAAATTATTGGCTGTATCGGCAATTTCCACGGTCGTACAATGGGTGCCTTATCCCTCTCATCTGAGGAGGAGTATAAGCGAGGCTTTGGGCCAATGTTAGAAGGGTTTAAGGTCGTGCCTTACGGGGACGCAGAGGCACTCGAGCAAGCGATTACGCCAAATACGGCGGCGTTTATCGTTGAACCCATTCAAGGGGAAGCGGGCATTATTATGCCACCAAAAGGCTATTTAAAAGCAGTAGAAGCAATTTGTCGCAAACATCAAGTATTATTCATTTGTGATGAAATCCAAACAGGCCTTGCGCGTACAGGGAAATTATTCGCTTATGAATGGGAGGATGTCATGCCGGATATGCTTATTTTAGGAAAAGCATTAGGCGGCGGTGTGATGCCAATCTCTGCGGTCGTGGCGAATAATGATATTTTAGGCGTCTTAAATCCTGGCTCACACGGCTCAACATTTGGCGGCAATCCACTAGCTTGTGCAGTATCCGCTGCTTCTCTTGAAGTCATTGAAGAGGAAAACCTTGTACAGCGTTCGCTTGAGCTTGGGCAGTACTTTAAAGAGCAACTTGAAACAATCAACCATGCAGCTATTAAGGAAATTCGTGGCACAGGGCTCTTTATTGGTATTGAGCTACACACAGATGCGCGTCCGTACTGCGAGGCACTGATGAAAAAGGGCTTATTATGTAAGGAAACGCATGCAACCGTTATCCGCTTTGCACCACCTCTTGTGATTTCAAAAGAAGAGCTAGACTGGGCGCTTGAGCAGATTAAAACGCTCTTTAATTAATTAACAAAATACCCCCAGAAGTTAGATGCCTTGTATGTTCGCTTCATGGTACACTTACATGCAGGGGGGATTTTATGAGAAATTACACAACGAAGGCGTTGTTTTGGTTATGGCTTCTTATCATCTATGTACTCGTTTTCGTGGGTGCTTATTTTTATAACACGATGGCTAAAGCACCGAATGTACCACTTTTAATCGGTGTCATCGCCCTTTTCAGTCTTATTTTTATTCCGGTGTATTTGGCGATTTGGCGTTCCATTGAAAAACGTGAGGCACGAAAAGCAGCTAAGCAACATTTACGATTTTAAAAAAGATAGCTCTCTTCTAAAAAAAGAGATGCTATCTTTTTTGATTGTTCGCAAGTTTCTTGCAACCTCGCTCTAATTAGTCAACAATAAGGGGTGGGGGGGATAAAATGAACACCATTTTACTTGTTGACGACGAACATCCTATTACCGATGTTTTACAAACGTATTTTGAAAAATTACCAGCGCATGTAGTTATAGCGCATACAGGAAGTCAGGCATTAGATTTGCTTGAAAAACATGTTGTTGATTTAGTTATTTTAGATTTAATGCTGCCCGACATGCGTGGTGAAGATATTTGTCGCTATCTAAAGCTAGAAACATCGATTCCGGTCATTATGCTTACCGCAAAAATTAGCATTGAAGATAAGCTCAATGGATTTCATATTGGAGCTGACGATTACGTGATTAAACCTTTTCATCCAAAAGAAATCGTAGCACGTGCAAAAAGGCTTTTACCGAAATCAGCGAATCTTCAAGTGGGTGCAATTAATTATGAAGCAACAGCACGACTGCTTACCTTACCGGATGAAGCCGTTACGTTGACAGAGAATGAAGGGAAAATTATGACATTACTACTTGAGAATCCAACGAAAGTATTTAGTCGTTATGAAATGATTGAAAATTTATTTAGTGAAGAGACAGACCCACGGGTTATTGATCAGCATATAAAAAATATTCGGAAGAAAATAAACTACCCACTCATTCAAACTGTTTTTGGTATTGGGTATAAATTAGAAGAAGTGAGTCATCTCTCATGAAACTTGTAGTGAAAATAACGATTCTGTTGACTCTTTTCACATTTTCTACGCTAATAATCAGTATGTATATCTTATTACATAAAGCACATAAGCATTTTCAAATGCTCGATTCTAGTCAAAATGACGCACTCCTCGCCCATTTTGATATGGCTTTACGAGAAACAGCTAGTTGGACATTACTCATTCTTTTCGTAGTAATTAGCATTGCGAGTTTTTTATTAGCGCGAATGATTATTAAGCCAATGCACATTCTTCAAGCTTTTGCGCTTAAGCTCGTCAAAGGAGAAAGATATGTCTCCTTACCTTCTATGCCAAATGATGCAATCGGACAATTGGGGTGTTCCCTACAGACACTCGATAAAACACTCGCTCAGTATGAGCAATCACGAAATGAAATGACTCAAAATCTGGCACATGAAATACGGAATCCATTGGCTACTTTAAAAAGTCAATTAAGTGCTTTTGAAGATGGTCTTTGGGAAGTAACACCAGCACGTTTATCGAATTGTACAGCGGAGTTAGATCGATTGATTGGTCTTGTAGCAGAGCTCGATCAATTAAATGTGATTAATGATCCAAAATTCACTATTGAGCGAAAAAACCAATTCATTGCACCAATTATCGAAAAAACGGCGATGCTTTATGCGCCGATTTGTTTATCAAAAAAAATGGAGTTAGCGATTGATGTAGCACCTCATTTAAAGGGCTTCGTCGATGAAAAACGACTTACACAAATTTTACAAAATATTTTTGAAAATGCCATTCACGCTGTCGAATCAGATGGACGTATTCAATGTTATGCAAAGGAAAATGGGCAATCTCTTTGTATTATTATCGCAGATACAGGTGGTGGCTCACCCACTCCTGAACAGCTATTTACGCGCTATGTTAGTAGTACATCCTCTTCTAATAAAGGGTTAGGACTAACGATTACAAAAGCATTAGTAGAAGCCCATCAAGGAACCATTATGATGAAAAATAATGATATAGGTGGCATGACTTGTCAAATTGATCTCCCTCGCCATTCTTCATAAGTTCTACATAAGTTCTTTTTATAATGAAACAAAAGAAAGGATGAGAATACATGAGAAAATGGATTATGACAACAGCTATCATTGGAGGAATAAGTCTGAGTGCATGTGGACAAGCTGACACGACGGAAGAACAGCCAAAACAGCAACATGATATGAATCATGAATCGATGAATCATTCGTCAAGTGAAGGAGCACCGGATGCTGTTAAAAAAGAAAAGAATCCTAAATTTTCAGTAGGTAGTAAGGTAATCATGGAGGCCCATCATATGCCTGGTATGGACGGACAACAAGCGACTGTCTCAGGTGCGTACGACACTACGGTATATAGCGTGACTTACACGCCGACTACGGGTAAAAAAGAACCTGTCAAAAACCATAAATGGGTCATTCATGAAGAAATCAAGAAAGCCTCCCCTACTTCGTATAAAAAGGGTGACAAAGTAACTCTAACTGCTGACCATATGGAAGGAATGGCCGGTGCTAGAGCGACAATTGATTCCGCTAAAAAAACGACCGTTTATATGGTCGATTATAAAGATGCAGATGGACAAATGATTAAAAATCATAAATGGGTAACAGAAAATGAATTACGAGCTGCTCACTAAAATTAAAGGGTTGGAATTGATTATTCCAATCCTTTTACTTTGTACGGATAGTGAGAAATTTTTAGATAAAGCATCATACTTATTATTGATACGATAAATAGCGTTGTTCCTGCTAGTATAGGAGAGGAGACGAAAAAAATAAGAGGCGCCAACATACGACCAATCGTATATTGCATGTTAGAAGCACCCATATATTGGCCACGCATCGCTTCTGGTGCATGCCTACTAACAAAATGATTGATGACAGGTGCACGAACAATTTCACCCAGCGTGAATGTCACAATGAGTACAATGAGTAGCACAAGATTGGTTGTTATACTCATAAGAAATAAACTACCACCGTTTAGTAGGCAGGATAAAATAAACACATCTCGGTCCCGCCAATTTTTAAGTAAGCGTGTCGTCGGTAAAATAAGCACTACAAACATCAAGCCGTTAATGCCTAAAAGAAGTCCTAGAATAGAACGACTATCTAAATGCCACTGTGCCGGTACTTCATCAACGATGTATTTAGCGATAAATAAGTCGAGCTGCATAATGGTAAAAATCGATAGTACACCAGCTAAAATATAGAGAAAAAATACGCGGTCTTGCACAATCAGGCGATAATTGTCGGCCTTTTCTAGGAGGCTACGTGGGATTTTTTTAGCGGGCTTTTTTCCTGGTAAGGTCTCGGACATTTCAATAAAAATAATGAGTAGATACACACTTAAAATAAGCGTACAGGCCCATAATAAAGGCGTGCGGTAAGAGAAAAATAACGTGGCCCCGATTACCGGGCCCAGTACCGCACCAATATTTTTGACGGTAATAAAGGTCGCAAATACGTGTTTGCGCTCTTCGTCCGGCACTAAATCAGCAACCATCGCGTCACTCGCGGGGCTATAAAGGGCACCGCCAATGCCAATCAACACATAGGCGACATAATCAAGCCAGCTTTCCGTTGATAACGCAAATAATGCAAACATCACGGCCTGAATACTAGCACCAATAAGCATCGTTGTTCGTCGCCCAAGTGTGTCGGCAATAACCCCACCGATCAATTGGCCGAATAGCTGCACAAACGGTGGAATCATCATCAATATACTTGCTAGCTGTACGCCAAATTGACTGCTAAAATAAATGGCCATATACGGGAAATACATCCAGTAGCATAGGTTAAATAACCCTTCTCCTACAAGACGAATTTTCAAATTTTTATTCCATTTCATGCGCTTTCCCCCTCACTGTATCGTCTACTATACCGAGCTTTTCTAGTAAAAAATAGACTTATATTTTACAATCAGGTATACTAAAAATAATAGAAATCGAATAATACGTAATTTATTTAAACTGCGGCAAAAATAGAACAAACGTTCCGAAAGGGCGTTTTTTTATTTTCAAAAAAACATTGCACAATGTATTTTTTTCTAGTAATATGAAACACAATTCAATGATTCGACAAATTCGATGAAAAAGAGAGTAGCCGATATGAGAGGGTTAAGCGAGCTAGGAATTGGTGTAAGCCTAGACAAATCCATACGGTGAACCGCACTTTGGAGAAAACTTCTGAAACGTAGTAGGAAGTATCGGGGCAATCCTCGTTAACAATGATGAGTGGCCAAATTTTGGCAACTAGAGTGGTACCACGGGAATCTATGCTCTCGTCTCTTTTATAGAGGCGAGGGCTTTTTTATTGGAGGAGAAAAAAATGAAAACAATGATTGCACAATTACTACATGACACACTTGATCACGCCATTGACCAAGCGACAATCGAACAATTACTTGAAAAACCAAAACATGATGAACTAGGTGACATTGCCTTTCCCTGTTTTATTTTAGCGAAACAGCTACGCCAATCCCCTGTTCACATTGCGAAGGATTTAGCAGAAAAATTGCAAGATGTGCGTATTAAAGAAGTGGTTGCAAACGGCCCATATGTGAACTTCTTCTTACAGCCGCTTCCTATCGCGAATACGATTATTCCAGCAATTGTGAGCGAGGGAGCTGCCTATGCGACGGCACCGAAGAATGGCAAAAAAGTGGTTGTAGACTATTCATCACCAAATATCGCGAAACCCTTCTCAATGGGGCATTTACGTTCAACGGTTATCGGGCAAGCAATTTCGAATATTGCAGAAAAAATGGGTTATGAAGCGGTTCGCATTAACCATCTTGGAGACTGGGGTACGCAGTTTGGAAAATTAATCGTTGCGTATCGCTTATGGGGCAATCCTGAGGCAATTCGTCAGCAGCCGATCCAAGAGTTATTAAAGATTTATGTGAAATTCCATGAGGAAGCGGAGAAAGATGCTACACTTGATGAGCAAGCACGCCAGGCATTTAAAGCGCTTGAGGACGGAGATGCACAAGCACTTGGGCTTTGGAAAGAATTCCGCGAAGCTTCCTTACTCGAATTTAATGAAATTTATGAGCTTTTAGGCGTTCATTTTAATTCAACGAATGGCGAAGCCTTTTATAATGATAAAATGGACCGCGTCGTAGAAGAGCTAGAAGCTAAAAAATTACTAACATCTTCAGAAGGTGCACAGGTCGTTGATTTAGGTGAAACCCTGCCTCCTTGCTTAATTAAAAAGAAAGACGGCGCGACACTCTATGCAACGCGTGACTTAGCTGCTGCCATTTATCGTCTCGAAAACTACGCACCTGAAAAACTATTTTATGTTGTTGGTGGCGAGCAAACACTACACTTCAAACAATGGTTCCAAGTGCTTGATAAACTGGGCTATGACGCATCAAAATTTGCCCATATTCCATTTGGTATGATGCTAAAAGACGGCAAAAAAATGTCGACACGTAAGGGCAAAATTGTCTTATTAGCAAATGTATTGAATGAAACAATGGAAGCTGCAAAGCAAACCATTCTAGAAAAAAATCCAACGCTTAAAAATAGTGATGTAGTTGCCAAACAAGTTGGTATCGGCGCCGTATTATTCAATGATTTAAAAAACGACCGTCTAAATGATATCGAATTTTCAATCGAGCAAATGCTAACATTTGAAGGCGAGACCGGTCCATACGTGCAATATACGAATGCACGTATTCATACATTACTTGAAAAAGCCGATTTTAAAGCACATACTACTCCGCTTCAAGCAATCGATGATACATTATGGCCGCTCATTAAAGTGCTCGAAACATTTGAAGCGACGATTGCGCGTGCCTATACACAGGCAGACCCTTCTCAAATTGCTAAATTTAGTTTACAACTTTCTCGCACCATTAATAAATTCTATGGTCAGCAAAAAGTCTTAACACAGGATGACACGCAGCAGGACCGCTTAACCGTGCTGTATGCCGCGTCTATTATTTTAGAGCAATGCTTAAATCTTTTAGGTATTGAGGCACCAGCGCATATGTAGGGCATAAAAGAAGCTTTGACATACGTGTAAAAATCCCCGTTCCTAGGAACATATGAAAAACCGGAATCACGCTGTGGCGCGGTTCCGGTTTTTTCATTGCGAACGCTTAAAAAGAAAATGACGTGTTTTGTCCCAGTCTCTTTTTTAGACACGATTTTCTTTGATACTACGCATTTTTTGAAAAACGCTGTGGCATATCTAAATGATCATGCGCACGAATTGTATTTTTTAATTTTAAAAGGATTTTTCGACGCATACGTGAAATATGCATTTGCGACACGCCAAACTTATCCGCTACTTCTGTTTGTGTCCAGTTTTTAAAGAATAAAAGTTCAACAATCTCCCGTTCTTGCGCAGTTAAATAATTTAAAGACTGTTTTAACACTAGATGATCTTCAAATTTCTCGTAATTGTCATCTATCATCCCTTGATAATCATTGTATGTAGAGGGTGCACCATCTGTTGTGCCCATTTCTACAGGAGCTTCTAGAGATAATGTGTTATAGCCACTCATTAGTTCCATCGTTTCTAATACAACATCCTCTTTTACCTGTAGATATTCCGCAATTTCTGAAACTTTAGGTGAGCGCTGTAATTGTTCATTTAATTCATTCACTGCTTTATTGACATGCATATAAAATTCTTTGACGCGGCGCGGCACATGTACGTCCCATGTGCAGTCTCGGAAATACCGTTTGATTTCCCCAGCGATTGTCGGAACAGCGTATGAAATGAATTTTCCTTCTAAATTCAAATCAAATTTTTGAATCGCTTTCGTTAGCCCCATCATGCCCACCTGTACAACATCTTCACGTTCATTCATCTTGCGTGAATACTTATTTACAATTGACAACACGAGAGGCTGGAATCTGTCTACAAGCTCGGCTGCTGCATCAGTATCTCCATTTTGTGCGTCTTTTAATAATGCGTGAATCTCTTGTTCATTAAATGAATTCTTTTTCATTGGTTAAGTTCCTCCTGTTTAATTAATATGAACTTCTGATAAATCTAAAATGACTTTACCTCTACTTAAACATTGTCAAACTTATTTTTTTAAAAGTTATACTAATGAATCATCATCAATAGTCTCTTTGAAACATCTATATTTAAAAAAATTTTAAAAAAATGTCTTTTAGAAGCATTTAGACCTTAAAAAGTATATAAATATTTAAAAAAGACTTAATTAATTATAAATATACAAACTAAGTTCCTTTCTTTTTTATAAATTTATTATTTTTTATATTTTTTTGTATAATGTTTTTTTAATAATATTAGACAATTTGAATGAATGCTCAAAATCGCCTATAATTTAAAGGAAGAAAGGATTTGGGTCATCATGCTAAATCACTCAGATTATTACTATACAATCTCACAAGTGTCACATATTACAGGTCTTACAAAAGAAACAATTCGAAAATGGGAACAACGTCATCAACTTATTCAACCAACCCGGCTAGAGAATGGTTATCGCCAGTATACGCAGTCAGATGTTTTACGTTTATTGCAAATACAACACTATATTCGTGACGGTGCAACGATTCGTAGCGCAATGGAAAAGACAAATACGTTGCCAGCGTTCCAACCACAAACGACTCATTATTTATTTAAATTATTAGAGTATGGTTGGAATTGCGACGAAGCAGCTTTTCATAAAATATTACAGGAAGCACATCTTATTTTAAGTATCAATGAATTTTTACATCAATTGATTATTCCCTTCTTGCATCAAGTAGGCGACAATTGGCAAAATCATTCTTGGTTTGAGTACCAAGAAACACTTGCTTCAACGATTATTCGCGATTTTTTAGCGACCATTCGACGAAGCTTCCCGGTCAATAATGAACGTCCATTAGTTTTAGGTGCGTGCCTGCCTGGAGAAAATCACGAAATTGCTATTGAAATTTTATTAATTCAAGCAAGTATTAAAGGCTATCGTAATTTTATGATTGGTAGCTCACCCTCTGTTTCTACGATCGAAGCACTGATATTAAAGCTTGAGCCACAGGTCGTTTTATTATCAGCAGCTACATTAAAGCCGTTTGAATTATTTCCTGATGAATTACTCAATCTCGAAAAATTTGCGGCACAGCATCCGCATATTCGCTTCGTCATTGGTGGCGAAGGTGCAAGAATCTATACTGAAAAGCAACCATTTAAACATTTAACATTTTGTAATGACATGGCAACGATTTTTAATAGCCATTAAATTCAACTAAAAAAGCCGCAATTGTCAGAAATGACAATTGCGGCTTTTTTATGCTAGCTGTGCTAAGACATTTTTTACGGAGTCCCATTTATAAATGAAAAACTCTAGTTCTTGTGTACCAAGGTTCATCGTATCAATTTCAACGATTTTAGCACCAAAATATTCATATAGATGACGCGTATCATTTTCTACTAGCACTTCAACAAATACTTTTTCGCAACCTAACTCATTAAACGTTTGAAAAAGAGCTTTCATTAGTAAGCGTCCATATCCTTTTTGTTGTTCCTCTTTGATAATGTAAATGCTTGTTAAATCACCAATATGTGGCTCTAGCGGGCGTTGATTACATGCCGCAAACCCAACAATCTCTGCCTGCTCATTTTCTAGCACAAAGATATGTTTTTCTTTATCTGAAAGATGCTTTTGCCATAATTCTTTTCGTATGTCATATGTTAATGTCGCCAAATACGCTGGTGACATAATATTTAAATAGGTTGTACGCCATGTATCCACGTGGACATGTGCAATCCCTTCTGCATCTTTTATCGTTGCGGCTCTCACATGCATAATCATCACCCCCATCTTCTATATTTCCTTCATTTAATTTTTATGAAACGTCGTTACAATGAATCCACATATTGTTTTGCTTCAATTAATGAAGCACCTGATTTTTCACGTACAAATTTAACAGCTTGGACAGTTTGCTTCTGCATTTTCAACTCTTTTACATGCTGCTGCTCTTCCGTTGATAGTTCTATTGGACGGCTACCAATACGTTTTTCGAGGTCTTTTATTTTACGATTCATTATAGTTATTTGTATAAAGGCAAGTGCAGCTAAGAGAAAGCCTAATAAACCGAAAGTTTCCATGTAGTAACCACTCTTTTCTTTTTATTATATAGACTAGCGAGTTATAGTTATTTGGTAACTAAATGACCTTTTTAATAAATTTCGCTGGATTTCCGCCGACTACAACATTATCTGGCACATCCTTTACAACAACTGCGCCTGATGCAATGACCACATTATCGCCAATCATGACACCTGGATTAATAATAGCACGTCCACCAATCCATACATTATCGCCGATTGTGACCGGCTTGCCATATTCAAGTCCCCGATTACGTTCTTGTGGGTCAATCGGATGTGTTGCAGTATAAATATGTACGCCTGGTGCCATAAAACAATTATCCCCAATACGAATCTCACATGCATCTAGCATGACACAGGAGAAGTTTGCATAGAAATTTTCGCCCACATGAATATTGTAACCATAGTCACAACGAAAATTAGGCTCAATAAATAATTCCTCACCCGTTGAGCCAAATAAATCTTGTAATAATTCCTTTCGGCGATATCCTTCTGTCTCCATTGCCTCGTTAAACAAGCGTGTCAACCGACGTGCATTTAGTCGATCACGCACTAAGTCTTTGTCACTTGCATCATAAAGCTCACCTGCTAGCATTTTTTCTTTTTCTGTCATCACAATCACCTCTTGTACACTGTTCCCTTCCGATGAAATGTAGAAACAAAAAACACGTTCAAAGCGACGCTTCAAACGTGTTTTTTTATAAAGTGTTATAATGAACGCTTTTTTCGCTCATACTCTTCTTTTAAGTCGTCACGTACGGTACGTTCTGTCGGTTTCACACCTGAAAAGTACGCTGCACGCGCCATAATATGACCACCAATGGGGCCCGTAATGAAAATAAACACAATGCCTAAAATGATGCGGGAATTATAAGTTCCCTCTATTTGCCAAAAGTAAATAAAGACACCAATTAAAATGAAGAGTACGCCTAATGTGGCACTCTTTGATGCGGCATGTGCACGCGTATATGCGTCGGGAAAACGGACAAGTCCAACTGCCGTCATAACGATGAAAAACGTCCCGAGTAAAAGAGAAAGAATGATGACACTATTGATTAGAATTGTCACGATCAATAATCTCTCCTTTCTCTAAAAATTTCGCAAAGGCGATTGTGCCAATAAATGATAAAATCGCCAGCAGTAAAATGATTTCAATGTAAAAACTTGTGCCGACAAAAATCGAAAATAGGCCGACAAGTGCAATGATTGCTACGCCTACCGCATCTAATGCGATAACTCGGTCTGGTGCTGTAGGACCCTTGATGAGACGGTAAACAATCCCTAGCATCGCGAGCCCAATCGCCACAATACAAATAATAATGATAATTTGCATAAAGGTCATCATGTACGTGTCACCTCCACAATCGCTTTTTCAAATGTATTTTGAATCGATGCAATGGCCTCATCCACATCATCTAAATCAATGGCATGAATGTAAAGCGTTTTGCCATCATCTGATACGTGTACAACAATTGTGCCAGGTGTTAGCGTAATTAAATTCGATAATAATGTAATTTCCCAATCTGCTGTTAGCTCTGTTGGATACGCGAAAAAGGCTGGTGTCATCGTAATTTTCGGCTTCATCGCATGCTTCACAACATCGATATTGGCATTCCAAAGCTCTTTGAAAAATAACAGGAATAACTTTATAACGGCCCAGACGCGGTGTAAATAAAAGCGACTTTTAAACATATGACGCATCATATACAGCATGATAAGGCCAAGAAGATAGCCAGTAATAAAGCCTACTCCTGTGAACGTATTCGATAAAAACATCCACACAAGCGCTAGGAAGACATTTAATAAGATTTGTACAGCCATCTTACTTACCTCCTTTTACAGCATCAATATAGAGCTGGGGATTCGCAAGCACTTCTGCAGCCTGTGTCATATAAGGCATCAATGCATCTGCACCGACACCATAAGCTACTGTTAACAGGACGAGGATAGCTGTCGGAATCCAAATCTGCCAATAGACTGTTTTTTTAACAGGTGGTAGTTGTTGTTCTTTGCCCCAAAAAGCGTAAACAAAAATACGAATCACCGATAGTAAAACAATTAAGCTCGATAGTAAAATCCAAATGCCAGACGCAAACTGCTCTGCTTCAAAGCCACCTTTTACAAGTAGCATTTTTCCGATAAAGCCACTTAGTGGTGGTATACCTGCTAAGCTAAATGCAGCAATTAAATAAAGCCAACCAAGACTTGGGTAGCGCTTCATTAAGCCGCCCATTTTCTTCAAATTCGTTTGTCCTGTAATATACACGATAATGCCAACAAGGAAGAACAAAGCCGCTTTAATAAGCATGTCATGCACAACATAAAACATCGAACCGAGTAACCCTGTGTCATTATACGTTGCAACACCATATAAAATGACGCCCACAGCAATGATAATATTATAAATAATAATCTTCTTAACATCCCAGACAGCGAGTGCGCCAATACAGCCAGCAACAATTGTTGCGACACTTAAATAAAGTAATACGGTATGTGTAAAGGCAATATCACCTGTGAAGAAAAGTGTGAAAGTACGCGTAATCGCATATACTCCGACCTTTGTAAGGAGCGCACCAAAAAGTGCTAGTACTGGAATTGGCGGTCCGCTATACGAGCTTGGTAGCCAGAAAAATAGTGGGAAAATCGCTGCTTTTAGACCAAAAACAACAAGGAATAAAATTGCAATCGCCGTCAAAATGCCAGGCTGATTGACGTCGCTCACCTTTTGCGCAATATCTGCCATATTCAGTGTCCCTACAACAGAATAGAGCATCGCCACGGTAATAACGAATAATGCAGATGATACAACATTAACTAAAATATATTTAATCGATTCGCGGAATTGAATTTTTTCGCCACCTAGAACGCTAAGTAAGTACGACGCCATCAACAATACTTCGAAAAAGACGAATAAGTTAAAAATATCGCCTGTCGTAAAGGCGCCATTTACACCAACGAGCATTAGTAAAACTCCTGGGTAATAGAAAAATTGCTCGCGTGCGATACCAATCGTTCGGAAGCTATACCAAATCGTAAATAGCGTAATAATCGACGATGTAAGTACGAATAAAATCGATACCATATCCGACACCATTGTAATGCCATATGGCACAGGCCAGCTACCGAATGTCACGACCTGAATGCCGTCTATATGCACCTTTTGTAAAAGCCAAATGCTCGCAGCAACCGTTAAAATCGCGCCAACTAATGCGCCCGCTCGCTGGAATCGTAATTGCTTAGGCGCAAACATTAGGAGAATCGCAAAGGCGAATGGAATAATAATCGGCATTAATGGACTATTCATCATGCTCTTCTCCTCTCATTTCATCAATATTGTCTGTCTTTAATTCCTGATACGCACGGTATGCGAGCACTAGGAAGAAAGCCGTTACCCCAAAGCTAATAACAATCGCCGTTAAAATAAGCGCCTGTGGTAATGGATCGGCCATGCTACTATTCGCAACCCCATCTGCTAAAACCGGTGGCGCATCACTGCCAAGGCCACCCATTGTTAAAATAAGCATATGCGCGCCGTGACTTAGTAAACCTGTACCGATAATAATGCGTAAAAGGCTCTTCGATAAAATTAAATAGATGGCTGCGAAGAATAAAAAGCCAATCACAAAGGCCATTAATATTTCCATTATTCGTCGCCTCCAATCGATTGAATAATAATCATTGTCACACCGACAACGACTAAATACACGCCGGTATCAAATAACATCGCCGTATGCAGCTCTGTTTTACCAAGAAGCGGCAGTGTGAAATAGTCAAAGTAATGCGTGAAAAAGGCCTCGCCCGCAAAAGCTGAAATACAAGCCGTCAGTAGCGCTAATGCCAGCCCGATTGCTGTTAGCGTCATATAATTAATCGGCAATAATGTCTGCACCGTTTTTAAATCAAAGGTGATTAGTAGTAGAACGATGGCACATGACATTAATAAACCGCCGACAAAGCCGCCTCCAGGTGCGAAATGTCCTGCTAAGAAAATATGAATTGAGAACAAGAAAATGATAAAGAACACCATTTGCGTCATCGTGCGCATAATGACATTATTTAATTTCATTTTTATCCGCTCCCTTCTTACGACGTAGCTTAATCATGCCGAAAATCGCCATACCTGCAATCGCTAATACGGTAATTTCAAACAATGTATCAAAGCCACGATAATCGACTAAAATAACATTGACGATATTTCCGCCGCCCGCTTCTTTATAAACGGTTTCTTTATAATATTCACTAATTGATGGTAATAATTTTTGCGACTGTGAAGCGAGCGCCATGAGCGTCACCATGACACCTACCGCGAGCGCAATCACAAAATTCCCTAATCTAAAGGGTAAGCGTGCCTCATGACGACTAAGCTTCGGTAAATGGTAAAACGCTAATAAAAATAGCGCAACGGACACCGTTTCAATCGAGAGCTGTGTTAGCGCTAAATCTGGTGCATTAAATAATACGAAGAACATCGCCACCGAATACCCGACGACACCAAGCGCGATAATCGCCGTAAGACGTGTACGCGCAAATAATACGGTCAATGTCCCGAGCACAAGCACAACAACGAGGGCAATATCAAAGGCACCGATATCACTAGCGTGTGCTGTATCAAAGGCATAGCCGTCTTTCATAAAGAGCGTCGACACGACGATGATGACAATTGCCGCAAACATATAAATGAAATACGTACGAATCGAGCCTGTCATATAGCGCTTCGATACCTTTGTCATATCCTCATCGGCTAGACGCATCATGCGACGATACAGTTGATTTAGTGAAAACCACTCTGGCACAAGTGAATACACCTTACGCCAATGTTTAACCGTCATAAATAATCCAAAACCAACGACAACCACACCAATTGTCATCAACAGCTCCGTATTAAAGCCATGCCACATTGAAATGTGAATGTCTATATCACCAACTGTTAAGAATTGATTTGGCTGAATCGCCAAAACAGCTGGCTTAATTAATGCATCTGTCACAACGTTTGGAATGAAAAATAACACAACAACAAATGATGCTAACACCAATGGCGAAATAAGCATACCAATTGGTGCCTCATGCGGTTTTTTCGGTAATTCGTGACGTTTTCCAAAGAAAATACCGGTCACGAAGTATAAACAGTACACAAACGTAAAAACGCTCGCTAGCCATGCAACAACGGGAATCAGTACTGCGACTGTTGACCAACTGAAGTCTTGTGCACTAAGCATCGTTGTGAAAAATAATTCTTTTGATAAAAAGCCATTAAATGGTGGTAATCCGGCCATTGAAAGGCTTGTAATCATCGCAACCGTAAAGCTAATCGGCATTAAACTCATCAGGCCACCAAGTTTACGAATATCTCGTGTGCCAGTCTCATGGTCAATAATTCCTGCAATCATAAATAAGGCACCTTTAAATGTCGCATGATTAATTAAATGAAATAGCGCCGCAAAGCCTGCATACTTAAAGACATTTTCGGCATTGCCATCCACATGATAGCTCATCGCCGCAACACCAAGCATCGACATGATCATGCCGAGCTGACTGACTGTTGAAAAGGCGAGAATGCCTTTTAAATCACGCTGCTTCGTCGCAAAGAAGGAGCCCCAGAATAATGTAATAAGGCCAAGAATAACAATGAGCCAAATCCATGTCGTACTATAGGCAAATATGGGCGTGAAGCGCGCCACTAAATAAATCCCTGCCTTTACCATCGTAGCTGAGTGTAAATACGCACTAACAGGCGTCGGTGCTTCCATCGCATCAGGTAGCCAAATATAAAATGGGAACTGTGCAGATTTCGTAAGCGCACCGAGTAAAACAAGAATAGCCGCTAGTGTGAAATACGGACTTTCTTTAATTTCTGTCGTATGCAGAAGCATTTCAGAAATTGACATCGTGCCTGTGATGTTGGCGAGAATTAAAAACCCACCAAGCATTAAAAGGCCACCAAAGACGGTAATCATCATTGACTTTAAAGCACCAAAACGCGAAGCATCACGCGTAAACCAATAACCGATTAATAAAAATGACGAAATCGACGTTAACTCCCAAAATAAATAAAGACTCATAACATTGTCTGACTGAACAACGCCAAGCATCGCTGTCATAAAGAGCAGTAAATACATATAGAAATTATGTAGTTGCTCCTTCGTCTTATCTAAGTAAAAAATGGAGTACAGTACAACAAGTGCCCCAATTCCGGTAATTAAAATGGAGAATAATAACCCAAGTCCATCAAGAGATGAGTCAATTTTAAGCTGCAAATCTGCTACCCATGTCCATGATGCGTAGGTTGCCCGGTCACCAATTTTTGACGCGTAGTAGCTGACGAGCACAACTGGCACGATTAACACAAACCAGCCTGTATGTAGTTTGATTTTTTTAAATAACAATGGCATAAAAAGCGCGGCAATAACCGGTAAAAAAATCATCCATAGCTGCATAGATAACGCCTCCTTTTCCTTTTCTATAAATACCCTTTTTTAATAGAAAATAAAATGAACGCAAAAAAGAAGCCTATCACAAAAGAGCATAGATACCCTTTTGTGACAGACTCCTCCTAAAACGAACATTTAATTTTTTCTAGTATAGCATGTCTATTTGCGGGAATGCAACTGTTGCCTGTCTATAGTAGTTCCTTACGTAATGCCTCACCAGATTTTGGTGAAATCGCACTTACTGGAATATCTAATACCGATTTTGCACCAAAATCACCTTTTTGCGCTAGACGATGTGCCGCGCGCGCATAGGCAACTAAAACGCTTGATGTGAAGTAAGGATTGCTTTCTAATTTTAAATTGAATTCTACAATCTGTTTATGCCCTGCTTGTGACTGACCACTACGAATCACAAATCCACCATGTGGCATACCTGTATGATCTTTCGCAAATTCTTCCGCTGAAATAAAGTGAACTGTCGTATCATAATCTGCAAAGTAGTTTGGCATTGTGACGATTTCTTCTGTAATTTTTTCTGTATTTGCGCCTTCTTTTGCTACCACATAGCATACACGCGTATGTTTTTCACGTGTTGACAGCGTAGGCGCCTCACCGTTACGTACACGCTCTACTGCTGCAGGAACAGGTAGTGTATATTGTACGGCTTTCGCTACGCCATCAATACGGCGAACAGCGTCTGAGTGACCTTGGCTTAGACCATCTCCCCAGAATGTATACGTATCCCCTTGTGGCAAGACCGCTTCTCCTAATGCACGATTTAATGAAAATAGACCTGGGTCCCAACCAACTGAAATAATTGACACGGTATTTGATGCCGTATTTACCGCATCAACCGTTGCAAAGAATTCTGGAATTTTTGCGTGTGTATCAAAGCTATCAATTGTGTTAAACCACTGTGCAAAATGTGGCACTTGTTCTGGTAAATCCGTTGCGGAACCACCGCATAAAATCATGACATCGATTTTACCGATAAATTGCTTAGCATCATCAACGTGATGAATCGCCGCATCCCCTGCAATCGTTACGGTTTTTGGATCACGACGCGTAAATACCGCTACTAGCTCCATATCATCATTTTGTGCAATCGCTCCTTCTACACCGCGACCTAAATTTCCGTATCCAATAATCCCAACTTTTGTTGTCATGAATGAAATCCCCCTGTATATATATGATTATGATAAATTGTACAATAAATTTAGAAAATTCCAACTGTTATGATGAATTCGAGCGAAATTTGTATAAAAATGCAGTAGTAATGAATAATTACATACTGATGTCACGTTCACTTTTCTTTATAGGCCCTTTATTTACCGCTGGATAACAAGATTTCATGCATTTCTTTCCTAACATGAAAAAGGAATTCCCAAGTAACAGGAATTCCTTTTAGATTACTAATTATGCTCTTGATTTGCCCATTGCTTTCATAATAAAGCTGACAATTAAAATTAAAATGATCGTACCAAGTAAAGTAGGTAAAATATAGAAGTCACTTACTTTGGGTCCCCAATGACCTAATAACGAACCACCAATAAACGCCCCGATAATCCCGGCGATAATATTGCCGATTACTCCGCCTGGAACATCTTTACCAACAATTAGTCCTCCGAGCCATCCTAAAATACCACCAATAATGATATACCAAATAAAGCTTAGCATTATACCTTCTCCTCTCAAGCTTGATGTGCTGCTACAGTAAATTCTCTCTAGCAACCCTCCCTTATGGTATTCCCTTTTCTCTCATTCTCTAACGCGTCTATAGTACCTTTTCGCAATCTTGAAAAAAGCAGACTATAATAGTAAAAAAGGGGGGCTTTATGATGCAAACACAGAAACTTGTCGAGCGTGTAGCGAAACAGCTACGTGACGCCTCAAGACAGCTTGTTCACCTATCAACAGAGGATGCCTTTTCTTATATAGCAGATGCTTGTCGTAAAGAGCTCCCAATCGATTTTTCAGCAATTGCCATGGCAAATAACGGGCAATATGTGCTAAAGGCTTGGAGTGGCGAGGCACATCCATTAGCCAATTCCTTTCCGCTAAACGTCAATGAATGTACACCACTTCTAACCGAGGAAGTCGTAACACATTTACATTTGTTAGAAAGCTGTGCGCTTTTTCAAATGATGCAGTATACCGATGTCCCGTCATGGTTTACAGTCCCATTTAAAATCGATGACACGCGCTTTGGTTTTTGTTTAATCGGTTATTTAACGCCGATTGAGCTCATTCCAGATATGGGCACCGTTTTTAATGAATTCGGTAAAGATGTCGGTGTATCCATGTTGTATCAGCATGAAAAAGATGATAAACAGCAACTCGAGCAATTACTGCTCTATCAGCAAACATTATTAAACGAAACATTAATTGGTGATGCTTTTGACGGTCTCACGAAAAAAATTAGCGAACTTCTACAAAATTCTGTTGTTATTTTCGACCGCTTCCATCACGTTTTATCTGAAGCCTGGCTTGATACGAAGCAGCCTTATGACAGTTTGAATGAACACCACCCGATTCATGTCGGTCATGATGTACTCGGCTATATTGCCTTACTCAAGCCCTCTCCTACTACGCATTATGTACAGCTATCGATTGAAGTGGCGAAAAACATGTATGCGATTCAATTTATGAAACAAAAAGTTGCGGTTGAGGCCTATGAGAAGAAAAAGGAGCAGTTACTTGAGCGCTTATTACAGCAACCCTTTGATATGCAAAGTGTGTTAGCACAGGCCAATTTATTAAATATTGATCTAACATTGCCTTTATTTATTGCCGTTGTCGAAACGACTATCGATATGACGGAAAAAGCAAAGCCATTTGAGCCCGCATTAACCGTTATCCAGCATTATGAGCACGCTGTTTTATTATTTAAAGACCGTACACAGTGTCATGCTTTTTATGACCATATTCAAAAATCTGCACCGATTAAATTGCTGTATAGCCGACCTATTCAAAAGCTTCAAGATGTACGCACAGAGCTCACAAAACTTCAGCAGGCGCTTCCGTTAATTAGTACAGCCTGTATAGACTATGCAACCTTAGGTGTATTACCGCTACTGCAAGAAATCGAGCATTACGACGCATTTGTGACGGAGCAATTAGCTGCCCTATCCCCGCAGCTAGTTGACACCTTGAAGCAGTACTTAGCGCATAATGGCCATGCCTCTGAAACAGCAAAAGCACTGTTCATTCACCGTAGCACGCTATTATATCGACTTGAAAAAATCGAAGAGGCACTGCATTGCTCGTTACAGCATAGCGAAACGCGCTTTACGTTACAATTGGCATTAAAATTAAAGGAATTACACAATTTGTAGTAATTTTTTTTATCCATTCCTACACTTTGTATGTATATACTGTAAAAAAAATACAGTATAGTGAAGCTAACTAGAAAATGGAGGCGATTTGTATGACAGCAATTTCAAATTTACGTTTACCTGTAATTGGTTCACCCATGTTTATTATTAGCACACCAAAGTTAGTGATTGAACAATGTAAGGCCGGGATTGTCGGCTCGATGCCGGCGCTCAATGCCCGTCCAAAGGAATTATTAGATGAATGGCTCGCGGAAATTACAGAAGAACTAGCAAGCTATAATGCGAAAAATCCAGAGAATCCAGCAGCCCCTTTTGCCATTAATCAAATCGTCCATCACACGAATGACCGCCTAGAGCATGATATGGAACTTTGCGTGAAATATAAAGTGCCGATTATCATTTCTTCGCTCGGCGCGCGTACGGAAGTATTTGACGCGGCACATAGCTACGGTGGTCTATGCCTACATGATGTCATTAACAATACATTTGCGAAAAAAGCGATTGAAAAGGGCGCAGATGGTTTAATTGCGGTGGCTGCTGGAGCTGGTGGACATGCCGGCTCACTTAGCCCATTTGCACTTGTCCAGGAAATTCGCGAATGGTTTGATGGTCCACTTGCTTTATCGGGCTCTATCGCGACAGGTCAATCGATTTTAGCGGCCCAGGCAATGGGGGCAGATTTCGCCTATATTGGCTCCCCGTTTATCGCGACAGAGGAAGCCAATGCGGTCGAGGCTTACAAAGAGATGATTGTGACTAGCCAGGCCGATGATATCGTTTATAGTAATCTTTTTACAGGTGTTCATGGCAATTACTTAAAACCATCCATTGAAAATGCCGGGCTTAATCCAAATGATTTAGCTGAAAGTGACCCATCGAAAATGAGCTTTGGTGGCGATGCAAAGGCGTGGAAAGATATTTGGGGAAGCGGGCAAGGGATCGGTGCGATTAAAACCGTACAACCAGTAAAAGCCTATGTAGACCAATTATATAAAGAATATATAACCGCACAGGAACAGCTCGCTGCGAAAACGACTGGGTTAATTCGCCAATAAGAAAAACGCTAGAAAGCATTTATCTCCCTATTCATATTAATCCAAAATAAAAAGAAGGAATCGTGCCAACAACGCACGATTCCTTCTTTTTTTATGCTACATTTTCTTCGACAATTCACTTACTTTTTCAGAAACAAGTGTTAGTTGATCTAATGCTTCAGTAATGCTTGTAATTGCCTCGCCCTGCTCACTTGAAATCGTATATGTGTCATCCACAATTTTTGAAATTTCAACAACTTGCTGTGTTAAATTGTCCATCACTTGATTGATTTCATTCACCGAATCGGTAGACTGATTCGCTAGCTTTGTAATTTCACTTGCCACGACTGAAAACCCTTTTCCAGCTTCGCCTGAACGCGCTGCTTCAATCCCTGCATTTAACCCTAAAATACGCGTGCTTTTCGCAATATTATTAATCATTTGCAGCATTTTCTTCGTATTCTCGGTATATTCTAGCATATCCTTTTGGGCATCTGATAAACGCTTCATGTGACGGTTGAAGATGCTTTTACCTGTTACATTACTATAGATACACTCATTTAAATAAGTTTTAGAACTATTTTACTTATTTTTCAAGACTTTTTTAATCTTTTTTATGAATTTTCGCATTAAAAAATCGGAATCTCTAATTGATTCCGATTTTTTAATATATTTTGACACTACTTAATTATTTATCCTTTTACTAGCTGATAAATATAATGCATTTCACTCTCATTCATAATTTTCGGAACAGGATATAAAGGGTTTGATTCCGCTAACGCACGTTTTACCATCACTGGAATATCTCGATTCTGGATACCTTTTAGTTTTGTTGGAATATTCATATCCGCATTTAACTGCTGAATGGCCTCAATGAATTTTTTAGCGCGTACAGCATCACTATCATGGTCATCTCCTATCGAAACAAGTGCCGCTAATCTTGCGAGTGGCGTATGTACCGTTTCACCATAAAAGTTAAGTAAATAAGGTAATAGCACTGCATTTGCTAAGCCGTGTGGAATGCCGTAATAACCGCCTAATGTATGGGCGATAGAGTGAACATTGCCAACAAAGGCACGGGTAAATGCAAAGCCTGCTACATAGGATGCGCGTTGCATATTAGCGCGAGCCTGAAGGTTTTCAGGATGTATATACGTTTCATATAAATTGTCAAAAATTAATTGCACCGCTTCCTCACTCGCTCGAAGTGTTTCTGCTGTATTACTTTTTCCAATGTAGGCCTCTACGGCGTGTGTAAGTGCATCCATGCCTGTTGTCGCTGTCACAAAAGGCGGTAAATTCACTGTGAGCAGTGGGTCAAGCACTGCCACATGCGGTACTAAAACCGGATCCATGATGGCATATTTTTCGTGTGTTTGACTATCTGAAATAACTGCCGCAACCGTTGCCTCACTTCCTGTCCCAGAGGTTGTTGGAATTGCAAAAAATGGTGGCATATTTTTACGAACTTTTAACACGCCCTTCATTTGAGGAATCGTTAAATTTGGCCGCGCCACACAAGCAGCTACCCCTTTCGCACAGTCCATTGGTGACCCACCACCAAAAGCGACGATTCCCTCACAGCTATGCTCGTTATAAAGAGCATATGCTTCTTCAATATTTTGAATCGTTGGATTGGCAACAGTATCATCATATAGTGTAAATGAGACTCCTTCACTCGTTAGCTTCTCTAAAAAAGGTAAAACAAGCCCAGCCGTCATTAATCCTTTATCTGTTACGACAAGCACATGGTTCACTTGCTGGCGAATACGCGCAGGTAAGCGAGCTAAACTATTTTCCCCCTCTAATAGCTCAGGCTCTCGGTATGTCATCACCTTTGACGCAAGCTTAAACCCCTTTTGAAATGTTCGACAATATAATTCATGCAACATTTACCCCACCCCTTTAACATCATTTCTTTCATTCTAATACAGAAAACACAATTTTTCACACATAAACGCATAATTTCAGGTATGATAGAGTAATTAGCACATCATCAGTTGTCGTAGTGTCGGTCTCCATCTAAATGAATCTTTATGATTGGAAGGGGAAGTTGCAAATGGAAAATCGTATTCGCTATGCTACATTACAAGATAAGGTTGTCTCAGCTGAGGAGGCAGCATCATGGATTAACGACGGGTCACTTGTGGGGATGAGTGGCTTTACGCGTGCAGGGGATGCAAAAATAGTCCCACTAGCGCTTGTCGAACGCGCTAAAAAGGAGCGTTTCCAAATTGATGTTTTTACTGGAGCTTCACTTGGCCCAGAAGTTGATGAAAAAATGGCAGCAGCAGGCATTATTCGAAAACGTGCACCCTATCAAGGAGATCCGGTCATTCGTAACCTTATTAATACGGGTAAGGTACTCTATATGGATGCGCATTTATCTCAAAATGCTGAATTAGTCCGTACAGGCATTGTTGGCCCAATTGATTACTTAATCATTGAAGCCGTTGCGATTACTGAAGAGGGCCATATTGTACCGACAACATCTGTCGGTAACTCAGCAATCATGGCACAGTATGCACAGAATATTATTATTGAATTAAATACTTCTCACCCGCTTGATTTAGAGGGCTTACATGATATTTATATTCCAGGGGATCAAGGGCATCGCGAGCCAATTCCAATGACAAATATCGAGCAGCGTCTTGGAACAACAGCCATTCCTTTAGACCCAGCAAAGATTAAAGGCATTGTGCTCTCTGACATTACGGATGCCCCGTCTTTAATTGTCCAGCCTGACGCGGAAACAGCACAAATTGCCGAGCACCTGCTTCATTTTTTACGTGAAGAAATTAAAATTGGACGCTTAACAGAACGATTAGCACCACTGCAATCAGGTGTTGGTTCTGTGGCGAATGCGGTGTTAAATGGCTTCTTAAATTCAGAATTTCATGATTTAGAAGTGTATTCAGAGGTACTGCAGGATGCGGTATTTGACCTAATTGATGCAGGCAAGGTTCGTTTTGCCTCTGCAACATCGATTACATTAAGTAAAGAATGCGGCGATCGAGTGTATGGTAATCTTGATAACTATAAAGATAAGCTTGTACTACGCCCACAAGAGATTTCAAATCACCCCGAAATTATTCGTCGTTTAGGTTTAATTTCCGTTAACACTGCACTGGAGGTTGATATTTATGGCAATGTCAATTCAACCCATGTATCCGGCGTTAAAATGATGAATGGTCTAGGTGGCTCTGGTGACTTCGCTCGAAATGCACGCCTTGGTATTTTCGTAACAAAATCCTATGCGAAGGGCGGTGCCATTTCATCTGTTGTCCCAATGGTATCGCATGTCGACCATACTGAGCATGATGTTGACGTAATTGTAACCGAGCAAGGCATTGCGGATTTACGCGGCTTAGCGCCAAAGGAACGTGCTAAGCTCATTATCGAGCATTGTTCGCATCCGGACTACAAAGCACAGCTACAAGATTATTATGACCGCGCCGTTGAAAAAACCGGCAACGCACAAACGCCGCATATTTTAGAGGAAGCACTTTCTTGGCATACACGCCTTGCTACAGACAAAACAATGAAAAAATAAGGCATCAAAAAAGAGGCTGGGACATAAGTGTAAAACAATCTCTCATATGAGCATAAGAAAAACCGGAATCGCGCTGTTGCGCGGTTCCGGTTTTTCGTTGCGAATACTAAAAAGGAAAATAAAGTGTTTGTCCCAGCCTCTTTTGTTTTTAAATTTCTTCGTTAAACTTACATGTGCTAATATCGCGACGGAGGCCTAGTGCACGTGGCACCATCGTTTCGAGTAATAAATCTTCTTCTTCGAAAATGATTTTTTTCAGTTCGATGCCAAAGAAATGCTTCATACGTGATTCCGTCATCACTTCATTAGTTGGACCAAAAACAAGTCCCTTATCCTTACCTGTCATTAAGACATGGTCCGCTAAGTAAAAGGCATGGTTTGGATAATGCGTATTAATAATACAAGAAATGCCTTTTTCTTCCGATAAACGACGAATTGTTTGTAAAATAACAATTTGTTTTTGAATATCTAAGTGCGATTCTGGCTCATCTAAAATTAAGACTTCCGGATTCGATACAAGTGTACGAGCGATTAATGCAAGCTGCAATTCCCCACCGCTGACTTCGTTACATGATTTATGGGCTAAATGACGAATGCCCACTGTATCAAGCGCTTCAAGTGCCGCTTCTTTATCCTTCTTCGAAGGCTGTGCTAACGTACTAATGTATGGTGCACGTCCCATGATGACTAATTCTTCTAATGAATAACCAAATGTCATTTTATGTGCTTGCGGTACGTAGCCAATACGCTTCCACAGCTCTTTTTTTGAATAGCTTGTCATTGGCTGATCATCAATAATTGTTTCGCCCTCTGTCCAGTCAAGTAAGCCGGTAATGCATTTAAGCATCGTCGTTTTCCCTGCACCATTTGGACCAAGAATTGATAAAATCTCGCCTGCTTCAAGTGTAAAGTTTACATTTTTCGCATATAAGTTTGGTAGCGTTTGTTTGCGCTTCATATAGTGGAAATTTCCGTTACGTACTTCTAACTTCACACCCAACGACCTCCCATACGACGTAATAAGTAAGCAAAGAATGGCGCACCGATAATCGCTGTTAAAATCGATAACGGAATTTCTGTTGCTGTTAAACTACGTGCTAAATCATCAATGATTAATAAGTAAACACTCCCAATTGCCAGTGATACGGGTAAGACAAATTGATTGTTGTTCCCAACAAACATACGCGCGACATGGGGGATGATTAAACCAACCCAGCCAACAATCCCTGCAGCCGCTACTGTCGCCGCTGTAATAATTGTGGCACCCGCAATAACTGCCCATTTCAGCGCTGTCACCGGAATCCCCATTGACTTCGCTTCATCTTCAGGTAATGTTAATAAATTTAAACGCCAGCGTAATACATATAAAATCAGCATACCAAATAAAATAATCGGACCTGCAATAGATAAATCACGATACGTTGCTGTACCAAGACTCCCCATTAACCAATACGTAATCGCTGGTAATTTTTCCTCTGGATCGGCCACAAATTTCGTTAATGAAATAAGTGCATTAAATAACGCAGAGGTAATAACCCCGGCTAAAACGAACATATAAATGGCCGCATTTTTACGATTTCCGGCTACAAAGAATGTAAATAAAATCGCTAATAGACCAAAGACAAGCGCAAGTAATTGTGCTGTTACGCCTTGACCAAATAATAAAATACCTAGTGAAGCACCAAAGCCGGCACCTGCAGATACCCCTAAAATATCAGGTGATACAAGCGGGTTTCCGAACATCCCTTGGAAGCTAGCACCTGCCATCGCAAGGCCACCACCAATTAGTAGTGCTAAAAGAATACGTGGGAAACGTACATTCATCACAACAGTTTCTTCCATATTCGACCACGTTTGGTCAATTGGGAAAACCTGTGATGTAAAAATTTTCACAATCGTTATAGGGTCTACATAAAAACGACCAATCCCAAGTGACACAACAGCTACAACAATCGGCAGTAGCCACATTAACGCAATTTGCCATTTCTTCATGTTAGGACACTCCTATTGTTTTGCAGCTTCAGAAGAAGGATGTAAAATCGTTTCCACTTCATCATCTGTTACATCAAAGTTGTAGAAATCTTTATAATACGTTTTAATTTCATCGTTCATGTCGTAATCAAATAATTCTGGTTGGTTATGATTTGCCATCCATTTCAGCATAAGTGGTGCGTCACCTGATGGTGGGAACCAGCGATAAATACCTAGAGGAATCTTATACACTTTTTTATCTTGAACGGCTTTCACGTCGCTCCAGTCTTGACCTGAAATTTTGTTGTTAAATAAGTCTTCTGGTTGTGTTTCAGTGAAGTTCGTAATGTAGATAATATCTGGATTCCATTTATAGATTTGTTCCATATTCACTTCTTTTTGGCCTTGGACACCTTCGCCTGACACGATATCATAGCCACCTGTTTGATTGACCCAGTATTCGCCCCATAGGTTTTGACCCGCTACAACGATTGATTTATCGCTATGTTGGTGTAGCACAAGGACACGTGGTTTATCTTCTTTTTCAACATTTTTTAGCTTTGTATCGATTTCTTTTTGCACATTTGTAACATTATCAACATATTTGTCAGCGCGATCTAATGCGTCGCCACCTTTAATTTCTGCTGTTACTTTTAACCAGCTGTTGAATGTTTCTACCGGATTTGCATCTGCTACTTCAACAGTTTGTAAGGCAACTGTTGAGATACCCGCTTCATCTAATTTTTCGATTGATTTTGTATCATTTGCAATTTCAAAATAAACTTGCGGGTCAACATTCATCAACTCTTCGACATTTAACTCACCATTTTGGATAAAGTCTGTTGATACTTTTAACACATCTGGAGACATTTTCGCAAGCATTGAGTTTGATGCTGCATTATATGAGTTCGGGTGCATCCCAACGATTTCTTTTGTTGAGTTTGTCGCAACGAACCAGGTTGAAAAGTACGGTAAAATCCCCCCTACAACGACATGATCCACATCTCCTAGAATCGTTACATCTCTACCTAATTGGTCTTGAATCATTTTTTCTTCTGCTGTTGTTTGCTTGTCGCTTGAAGAAGTTGTTTTGCCTTCTTCATTCCCACATGCTGCTAACAGCCCAGCTGCTAATGTTGCCGCTGCTAAAAAGCCATATTTCTTTTTCATTTTTGTCTTCCTTCTACAAATAAAGCGTTTTCTATACTATTTATTTGATTATCATTATCAATTATTTATTCTTCTCTATTCTATTGATAATCATTTTCAATTTCAACGAATTTTGTCGAAAATACGTGTAATAGACGATATTTCCACAAAATTAATGTCGAATGATAGCGAATATAGTATGCTAATTGCGAGTGATTATCATTTATATGTAAAACTAAAGGAGACTTTCTATGAATTTATCAATTGCCCGCCTAGATCCGGGTCATGCATTTGGCATCAATGGCCAAATGGTGAAAATGACAGATTTAGCGATTAAAAACATTCCACAATATACCTTAACGTCCGCTGCGCTAGAAGATGTAAACGTTTTAATCATTCCAAACTTCGTGGACCAAGAATTTTTGTATGCTAATAAAAACATTATCGAACGCTTCTTAGCTGACAAAAACATCGTCGTTTTCTGTGGTCACCTATTCCGCCCTTGGCTACCAGGTGCGTCATTATTTATGCCTGAGCGCATTCAGCACCACACAGACTATAATATCTATCCACAAAACAATACGCCAATTTTTGATGGTGTCGAAACAGAGGATATGACGGTAAATAAAGGTGTCGCTGGTTTCTTCGCACGTGGTTACTACCATACAACAGCTGAGCAAGAAGTTCATTTACGCTTTAAGAGCGGTCATGTCGTTACATATGTGGATCGTCATGCAACAAATGGTACAATCGTTGTTCACGCAGGTCGTCCGCTACTAGGCTACAGTGGTCATAATAAAACAACAGATCGTATTCGCACACAATTCCTTGCGTTCTTAACACAAGAACTAGCACGCTTACAGGAGGCACAATAATATGAAAAAAATCGGTGTTATTTATTCAGGAAATGAAGCGCATTACCGCACATTTCATGAACCAAAAATCAACCAATTTATCGAAAAATTAATTTACCACCCTCAATTTGTAGGCACAGACATTAGCGATTTAGATGTCCTTGTTGTTCCTTCACAGTTAAACGGGGAATTATTAATGCAGGGTGCACAAAAAATTCGTGAATTCGCGGCAAACGGCGGCACAGTTGTCGCATTTGGTCCACAGCCTTGGGAATGGATTCCTGAGCAAAAATGGAAAAACCGTGAAACAAACTTCTGGTGGTGGTTAGAAAAAGACGCGAAAAGCGGTCTTGTCTTAACAGCACCAGAGCATATGCTATTTAAAGATTTCTTAACACTTGATGATTGTACTTGGCACCAACATGGTTGCTTCTGGCCTACAGATGATGCTGAAATTTTAATTGCAACAGAAGATGGTGGTGCGATTATGTACGACCAAAAATTAGCAACAGGTGGCCGCTGGATTGTCACAACATTAGACCCAGACTACCACTTTGGCTCTTACTTCATGCCAGCAACAGAACGCTTTTTAGAAGGATTCTTCCCGTTCTTAGCTTCTGGTAAATAGGGATTAAAAAAGAAGGAATCGCGCAAAAAAGCGCGGTTCCTTCTTTTTGTTATGAAGCTATAAATTGAGATAGTGTTTCAGTGTCTTTTCTACATTGTTAAATAGGGATATATTTTATGCCCATACGTGAAATACGTCGGGGCAGCATCTTCTATTTCATAAAAGGCCTTTGCTAAAATGCGCGCCTCATCTAATGTTAATTTATAAAAATCGAGGCCGGCGGGTAGAACGGTATTTAAATCGACACCCTCGACATCCTCTAGCTCATACTCGTCGATAAATTCACGCTCAAATGTGGCGTAATCTGGGTAGCCTTCGATAATGCCCATATCGATAACCATCTCTTTTTTTGCATCAATCCGTATCGTGACGGTCGCATCTGCAAATGCCGCGTTTTTCTCTTTGTCTTGCGGTGTGATGCCAATTAATCCATACGTACGACTCTGTGGTTTTCGGAAACTATGCTGTGGATAGTGAGCCGTCATATACTGAAGGCTTTCTTCGTTATACCCGGCATCACTTTCAGTCGTCAGCCCAAAATCCGCGAGCAGCACATTGTCATATGCGAGCGTCGGTAGCCCTCTTTGTAATCTTTTTACAATATCAATTGCCATACAAATGCTTTCAAATGTCGTTGCACTCCAATGATAATAAACATTGGCTACAATGATACCATCAAAATTCAACGCTAAATTTAACCGTTCGCCCAAAACCTTCGCCACCTTTCCATTCTTCCCTATCCTTTCCCCGCTTTAGCAGGATTTTAATCCCTTTATACTTGCTGCTGTAGCTTACGATATTCGTAATATGCGCTCAGTGATAATATAGCCGAGCCAATAACAATTAATGGGCAGAATAAACGCAGTAGCGCGAACGGCGTTTCAAACAGAAAGGCCTTCCAAAACAGCGAGCCTTCCATGTCCCACAAACCTCTTGTTAAATACATATTGTCTGGTGACAAAGTGCCTTGCTGGAAAAGAATACATGACAACACGAAAAATGGTAGGGCAAACATAAGACTATAATTCATAAGCTGCTTATAATAATTTTTCGTCGATTGTCTATCGGAGAAAAGCTGATCTGCCTCTTGTCCCTCGGATACCTTTTGCCAGTAATGCTTTCCTGAGCTACGGGAGCCTTGTAGATAGCTCCATCCAAAATCCTCATACATCAGCTTATATTCTTCAAAGGCTTCTTTTTTCATAGCTTTTTGACAATCAATTCGTACAACATAGGCTTGTGATGTCTTTTCAAAGACAAAACCTGACCGCCATGAGGTAACTTTTGTAATTTTATAGCCTTGCTGTAGGAAGCCATTTAGCCATTGCTCTTCTTTTAAGACATTTATTCGGAACCAATTTGTTTTTTTCATCGCAAACCCTCCTAGTAAAGTGATAGTAAATGGACTAATCGAGCCTTTTCTACTGCTAAAATCCGCTGTCCCTCTGGTGTAATATGATAAATCTTTCGACGTCCCTCTAAGCCAACCTGCTCAATCCAATCGTATTTCGCCATATTGTCAAGTGCACCGTATAGCGTCCCGGCTGCTAGATGGACTGCGCCTTCGCTTAACTCGTCAATTTTTTGCATTATTGCGTAGCCATGAAGCGGCTCCTGTAGCGCAATTAAAATATAGTGCATCGTTTCGGATAATGGTAATAGCGGATGCTTCTTCATATGCTCACCTCTCTATTCAGTTCAACTTTATAATCCGATTATATACAGTCCAACTGAATAGTTCAACTATATAGAATGAAATCCATCGAAAAAGGGTAAAGTGTACTACAATTCATATCTTTGTATTACTATTTTACGGGAGGTTTTAGTATGGACATTCGAAAATTAACCGCAAATGATGCAAGCGCTTACTTAACAATCCGTCACCGCGCTGTACGCGAAGAGCCTGAATCCTTTTCACCAACATTTGAGGAGGAACAGAAAAAAGATGTTGCTGTTTATGAACAGCAACTAAGCAATCCATTCACAACAACCTATGGCATTTTTGATAATGGGGAGCTTGTAGGTGTCACAACACTCGAACAAAATCCATACGAAAAAATGAAGCATCTAGCGCAAATTGTGGGTGTCTATTTAGCACCAGAGCACCGAGGAAAGGGGTATAGTAAAGGGCTATTTCAATTCGTGGTTGACGATGCTCGCAAAAACCCACAGCTTGAGCAACTTCGCCTATCGGTCGTTGATTCGATGATACCTGCTGTACGTCTCTATGAACGCATGGGCTTTGAAATTCTCTGTCATGATCCAAAAGTAATGAAGATGCCAGATGGTCATTACTTAAATGAATTGCAGATGATTTGTTTTTTATAACAGTAAAAAAGCACGTGTAACGAATTTCCTCGTCACACGTGCTTTTCTTATTTATTGGGGGAACCAACCAACTGGCGCTACATTTAGGCGAATATTAATTTGCTTCACTTCTTGGAATTCTTCTAAGCTATATTTTCCTAGGCTACGACCGATACCTGATTGCTTATAGCCCCCCCATGGCGCTTCCACATAGGTCGGGTGATAATCATTGACCCAAGTAATGCCCGCACGTACTTGTTTAATAACACGTAGGGCTTTCGCGCCGTCATTTGAGAAAACTGCACCTGCTAGACCGTAATCTGTGTCATTTGCTAAGCGAACCGCCTCTTCCTCAGTTGAGAATTTTTGAATTGTCACAACTGGACCAAAAATTTCCTCTCGTACAATCGTCATATCTTGTGTCACATCTGCAAAGACAGTTGGTGCTAAGAAGAAGCCTTCATCTAGACCATTTTCTGTTAAACGATGACCGCCTGTTAATAGTGTTGCACCTTCTTCTTTTCCTTTTTCAATATAACCTAAAATAGAATTCATTTGTGCTTCACTGACAATAGCACCCATATGTGAATCCTTCGCAAGTCCTGGTCCTACCTTAATTTTTTCAGCACGCTCGACATAGCGCTTCACATAATCATCATAGATAGTATCTTGTACTAAAATACGACTTCCTGATGAGCAAACTTGCCCTGAGCCAACGAAAATCCCAAATAAACCGTAATCTACTGCCGTTTCAAAATCCGCATCTGCAAAAATAATATTCGGTGATTTCCCGCCTAGCTCTAGTGAGATTTTCTTTAAATTGCCTGCTGCTGCACGCATAATACCACGCCCAACCTCTGTACTACCAGTAAATGACACCATATCGACATCATTGCTTTCTGAAATCGTTTGACCAATAATTGAGCCCTGACCGAGTACCATATTCGCTACACCTTCAGGTAAACCAACTTCATCAATAATTTCAAATAATTTAAAGGCGGTAACTGGTGTGATTTCAGCAGGCTTATAAACAATCGTATTCCCCGCCGCTAGTGCCGGTGCAATTTTCCATGCACTCATTAATAATGGGAAATTCCACGGAACAATTAAGCCCGCTACGCCAACTGGTTCCTTCACAACCATTGCTTGAACATCATCTGGCACTGGATATGTTTCGCCGTCTGGGTGCAAGATAATGCCCGCATAATAGCGGAAGCACGCAATCGTATCTTGAATATCCCCCTCGGCCTCGCCATATACTTTCCCGTTATCCATTGTTTCTAGTGTCACAAATTCTTCGAAACTCTCCTCGATTTTGTTTGCGATTTTATGTAAAATCGCAGCGCGCTCCTGTGCCGTTGTTTTTGCCCATTCCCCGTTATCAAATGCCGTACGTGCTGCTGTAATCGCTTGTTCTGTCTGATTCTTTGTCATACGTGGGGCAATTGCAATCACTTGTTGCGTCGCTGGATTAATAATATCCACCGTGTTATCCGCCGTTACCCATTTGCCGTTAATATAGCTCTTTAATTCTAGTACCTGTGTATTTGTTAATGTTGTCATTGTGATTCCCCCTATAGTTTCAGTGATAGTTTTTGTTCTTTAGCACGTGAACAGCAAGTTAAAATACTTTTACGTTTTGCTTTATTTTCATTCGATAAAAAATGATCGCGGTGATCCACTTCTCCGTCTACTACTTCAACTTCACAACTGCCACAGCCACCGATTTTACAAGCAAATGGGGCATTAATGCCTTCGCGTAGTAACGCATCTAGTAACGTTTCCTCCGCTTGTACCTCAATCTCCTTTTGACTATCGGTTAATGCGACGGTAAAGGCATTGCGCTCTCTCGTGTCCTGCCCTGTTGAAAACAGCTCAAAATGCACAGCCTTTTCAGGATAGCCATAAGCAAGAGCTGCATCACGGAATTCCTCGACCATTGCGACAGGGCCACAGAAATATACATGCGTGCCAATACGATGCTCTTTCATTACTTCCGTACAAAGTCGGTTTGGCTCCTCAACTCGTGAAAAATAAAACTTTACCTTATCGCCGTAGCGCTTCTGTAGCTCCTCATAAAAAGCACATTCTTCTGGTGTACGTGCAGCATAATGTAGCTCAAACGTTTGGTCGAATTGAATATCCTCCATCATCGCTAAAAATGGTGTAATCCCAATTCCAGAGGCATAAAATGCGTGATTTTTCGCAAAAGGGTTTAGCGCGAAATAATTTCGTGGGAATGTCACCTCTAGCTCGTCATCTACTGCCATGCATTCATGCCAGTAAACAGAGCCGCCACGTGAATTCGTATCCTTACTAATCGCAATTTCATAGTATGCACGATTTTGAGGATGGCTCACAAGGGAATATTCACGCTCGATTTGCGTACCGTCTGTTGTTGTGATAAATGTTTTTAAATGAGAACCCCCAGTGAATGCTGGAAGTTTATCATCCACTGTCGGAGCTAATGTAAAGCGTTTAACAGTTGGCGACTCCTCTACAATTTGTGTAATCTTCACAGGAATATTTCCAGCTAATCTCATACAAATTCCTCCTATGCTTCTGGTATAAATGGATAGCTAATATAGCCTTGGCGTACTTTTGAATAAAATGGACCTACCTCTAGATGCGCACCACATGCACACTGTACGTTCACCGCTTCTTTTAAAATCTCACTCGATGTAAAGCATTTCATACAGTAAATATATTTTTTTACATCATCCCGAAGTTGAACCTGAATTTCAGCTTCAGAAACGCCTTCTTCAACGGCTGTTGTGAAAATAGTCGTGGCTTCGTCCCAGTTGGCAACAACATAAAAATGTGTACCCATTTTCTGCGCTACAATAAAGGCACGTGCCTGCTCCGCATCCTTAAAGACATGAACGTCATGCGGTGTATCATATAATTTTTCAATTAATGCACTTACTGCGCTATGCTGTGCCTGATCAGTAATAATCGCCGCTTTTTTAAAATAAGCATTCGGCACTAACTGCGTGGTTAATGCAGGGGATGCGTCAAATAATACTGGACTGTTGTACATACTATGCGCCCCCTTGTGCCTTTAACTTTTCATCTTCTCGGCGCAAAAATTCAACTGATTGTGGTAAAAATGGTGCAATTCCTTTATATTCAGCCATTGGTTCAGGAATATCTTGTAGCACGCTATACGTTAAATCAAACCATTCTTGGCGTAGCTTTAAATCTTCGAGTGGTAAGAACTGTGTATTTAACACGAAAAGAATGGCATTACTACGTGGCATACGGTAAAATTTTTGCTCCTCTACGCGTAACCGTACAAGTTTACCAGCATTTTCAGCAGTTACGAGCTTACGTTGAGGCTCCCATACATCCATCGTTTCGTAGTTTACATCCCAGCGATCTGCCATCAAGTTCCAGTTAATACGCGTCCATGGCTCCCCCGGGTTAATCCCTAAAAGAAAGCGGCGAATACGGTCTACTAAATCATCGCCGTTACGTGATACAAACGGTACAGGGCCATGAATTTCATTAAATGACATGCCCGTATTCCAATGTGCTGAGAAAAGCGCCGCATACGATACTTGCCCAACCTCTAAATAATAGTTGTCATCACGGTGTACCATCAATACGAAATCCTGGTGGAAGTGACGCCCCGCAAAGTCATACGGCTCATACGGTAATGTCGATGCATCCCCAAAGGTAAACGTTTGTTGCTCGTCTAAAATATTATTTTTAAACGTCCACTCATCGCCGTCCTTGTGTAGCTCAAAATGCTGTGGATACTTCTGAATCGCCATTTCAAAAACCATCTCCAAAAACTCCCACTGCATTTCCATCGTATGCGGGAATGATTGATAGCGTACTTCTGGCTGCTCATCTAACAGACGGCGTTTGGCGCGCACTTGCATTTCATATTCAGGTGTAATCGTCACGAGGTTAACATCCTCTAGCTTGCGTAAATCATTTGAGTAACGATAATTATCCGAGCGGAATGGAAATGGAAATGTATCTAAATCTGTTGTTTTAAAATCTAAGTTTTGTGTGAACATATAAAATTCCTCCTAATTATGAATTTCATCCGATTGATGTTGAATGACATATTGTTTAAACGTTTGATCACTAGTAGCTACACGGTCTACCTCGAAGCGGAAGACAAATTTCGCACATATTATATAAACGATGCACGATAAGAAGAACGTTGGCACTCCTGCTGAAATTTTTAAAAATAAGCTATGCGCTTCTAATGTGACGGGGTTGTAGATACCCCAGTAGAAAAAGTAAGCGACAAGTAGCGCAACGAGTGCCGATGGATTAAAGCCAAACCAATAGCGGTAGGCACCTTTTGTGTTATACAAGTCGCGCATCGAAATATTTTGGCGTTTAATAAAGAAGTAATCGGCAATTAAAATACCGCCTAAGCTCGCCATCGAGAACGAAATCACCGACATAAAAATATTAAAGGCGTCGTAGAAAGAAGAGCTTAGCAATAAAAACACGGTCGGTAGCATCATCGACACCGCTAGAATCCATGAGCTTTTTGAAAACATCGTTTTAAAGCTAATCGCAAAGGAATACATTAAGAATAATGTTGCGCCTAAATTGGCAACCGTTAGTAGTAATAGCCCGACAATAGCAAATTTACTGCCCATTACAGCATTCATCCAGTCACCTGGATAAAGGGAGCCAGATACTAAAGCAGCGAGTGCGCCCGCAATTGCTGCTACAACGACAATAACACCGTAGCTATAAAAGCTTGCGCTGTAAGCAGCCTTTGTCGATTTAGCTAGACGGCTATATTGCCCTAAATACGGTAGCCACGAAAAACCTAGTGCAATATTGATTTCAAGAGCAGTCATAAAGGAACGCTGATGATTTTCAAATGCCCCAACTGGTGATAATTTACTAAGTGCTGGGATATGATCAGAAAACATAATTGCCACAATCAAGCCGATTAAAAAAAGGAAAAATGCCGGAACCGCTACTAAATTAAAAATTCGAATGGCTCCTGGTCCCCTAAAGACAATGAAAAGTGCGATGAAAAATAACATAATCGCAAAAATGGAGGTTCCGGTCGTTCCTGTTAGGCTAATTGGTAGTGACAAGAGGCTGCTCGCTGTCGCCATGGCCTCTCCTGCCATAAATAAAGCAACTGCACTATAACCGAGTGATAATAAATAAAATAAAACGAAGAATGCAACCCCGCCGTTATAACCGAGTGCACTCCGAAAGCCCACAAAGGTATCCACACCGTATTTAGCAAAATAAATCGCGACTGGTGCGATTAAAAACATCGGGAACGCATTACCAAAAATAACCGCGACCATCGAATCTTTCGTCTCCAACATATTTCCTGCGTAGGCTCCTGTTAAGAGACCAAAAGCAGATAACCCGATAACGGTTTGCACGAGTAATAAATCAAAAAAGGTCATTTTGCGATCTTTCGTAGCTGTCGGCAAATAGGCAAAGGCAATATCTGAATTAACATTTGATTTCGTTTTAGACATATTCTATTTCTCCTTTACATAAGCTTATAGAGTAAAAGCAATGATTGTGATGACTGCCATTACCACGCTGACACCTAAAAAATCTTTCAGTTTAACTTTTGTATTTTTTTCAATAAGATCCTTTTCGAACTGTTCAATTCGTTTCTCTAAATTTTCGTACATCCCTCGTACAAAAGGTTCTTCTGATCTCAATTCTTTTTCATAGCTTTTTTCATATTGTGTAAAAGTGATTGGTTTTTCCATATTCATTCCCCCTCGATATGTATAATGCAAGAACCATGCCAAGAATAAATTGTTTGATTTTTCTGGTTTTTCTTATAAAATCAGTAGGAGTGTCTTTCATTTATGAAATTATTTATTCACAAATGAAATTAATCGACTTTGAGGGGGATATCTTCATGAATCAATTCACCGTACTACGCCAAATGTTTGATGTATCAATGGTCATCGAACAACATGGCGCAATAATGCAGGCCTTTTCAACAAATACATCTTTTTTAGAAAATGTGGAACGATTTCAGCATTTTACAGATTATGAGCAAGCAACCTTTCAAACCTCCATTTTTCAAAAGCTACAACCACATGTAGAAAAGCAAACATTTTTGCAAGTCACTTGGAATAACCGGCGTGTACTAACGTATGTGATTGCTTCTGACAATCAGTACATTATTGCCTACAATATTTTAAAAAAAGAGAATGCAAAAAAAGAGGCACTTGCCTCATTAAATAGTGAATTCATTATTAAAAGTGATGCGATGAAAGAGGTGTTATCAAAAGTATTAAAATCCGCTCAGGCTTCTGGAACAACACTGTTACTCGGAGAGTCTGGTGTGGGGAAGGAAGTTGCAGCACGCACAATACATAAATCAGGACCTCGTAAAGATCAGCCCTTTATTGCGATTAACTGCGGAGCTTTGCCAGAAACACTTATTGAAAGTGAATTATTCGGCTATGTGGCCGGTGCCTTTACAGATGCCCATAAATCAGGAAAAATCGGTAAGTTTCGAGAAGCTAATCATGGCGTTATTTTTTTGGATGAAGTAGGTGAACTACCTTTAACAATGCAAGTAAAGCTTTTACGTGTGCTACAAGAACGAATCGTTACACCCATTGGGTCCTCTAAAGAATATAAAATTGATGTCCAAATTATTGCTGCAACGAATAAATCACTTATTCAAATGGTCGAGGATGGTACATTTCGCGAGGATTTATTTTATCGTTTAAATATTATTCCAATTGTCATTCCACCTCTACGAAATCGTATTGAAGAAATTCCGGAACTAATTGCGCATTTTAATGCACGGTACAATGAAAAATATCACTTTTCAAAATATTTTTCTACAGAAGCTATAGATTTTTTAAGCCTCCAGGAATGGCCAGGAAATGTGCGTGAGCTTGAAAACTTTGTTGAGCGAGCGATTATTTTATCGGATGAATCTCTCATTTCAATTCAAACAGCACAAGAATTTTTAAATGTTTCAAAAAATAAGTCTTCTCATAAGGATTTTTCGCTTCATACACTGATGCCACTGCAAGAAGCACAAGAATTAGTCGAGGAACAGTTAATTTCAATGGCTATGGAGCAATACAATTCATTAAAGTTAGCATCGAAGGTATTAGGCATTAGTCAGCCCACAATGAGTAGAAAATACAAAAAAATTAAAGAAGCACAAGCTAAGCAGGATACGGGCTTTAGCACGCGTATTATTTTAGAAAAGGAGCTCGATAAACGGCTACGCGCGACCGCTGTTGTCACATCAATTGGTATTTTACCAATCGATTTAGAACAGGCTATTGCACATTTAGGAGATGATACTTTTTTAGCGCCCGTATCCGAGCAATTAACACAAGTTTATATGAAGGAAGTTGGGGTACAGTGGGGCTTTATTTTTATTAAAAATAAAGCCGGTCAAATCGTCAATTTAACCGCAAGTGAGGATTTTATTATTCCAAATGGTGTTGTGTATATTGGTAGCGAGGTTATTTTACAAACGATTGAGCAAGCCTATAATGGCATTATTAGTGTGACACCGATTTATACAGATGAGTACGGCGAATGGAAGACATGCTGTGCGCCTTTATATGACACGAAAGGCCAAATTATCGCCATTCTTGGCTTCGATTATGCCAAAGATTACGTCGAATCAGAATTGATTAAGCTAAGCGAATCATTAAATATTCAGCTGTCTTAAAAAGAAGGTACCTTCTATAACCAGGAGGTATCTTCTTTTTTAATTTTAGACAAATTTAAAAAGCAGCCCAATATATGGACTGCTCGGTTTTCATAATTAAACTGGATTGACACCATGTTTTCGCTCTGTAAAAGATACATTTTTCGTTTTATATGCCGCAAGTCTTTGAACTAATGACTGACGAAGTTCATTTGGCTCAATAACATCATCAATAACGAGCTCTGATGCTAAGCGGTACACATCGATTTCCTCTTTGTATTCAGCCGTTTTTTGTGCAATGAAATCAGCTCGCTCATCTTCCGGCATTGCTTCAATTTTATTAGCATATACCGCATTAATTGCTGCTTCTGGCCCCATTACTGCGATTTGTGCCGTTGTTAGGGCAATACAAGCATCTGGTTCAAATGCTGGACCAGCCATTGCATAAAGACCAGCACCATAAGCTTTGCGTACGATAACGGATAGCTTGGGCACCGTCGCCTCACTCATCGCAAAAATCATTTTAGCACCGTGACGAATAATACCAAGTTTCTCTACTTGCGTACCTATCATAAAGCCAGGCACATCTGATAGGAAAATAAGCGGAATATGGAAGGCATCGCATAAATTAATAAACTTCGCTGCCTTATCCGCTGAGTCATGGAATAATACGCCGCCCTTTGATTTTGGCTGATTGGCTAAAATTCCGACAGGCTGCCCATCAATACGCGCAAGGCCTGTAATGAGCTCTTTTGCGAAGAGCTTTTTAATCTCACAGAATGAGCCCTCGTCAATAACACGATCAATTAAATGATACATATTAAATGCCGCATTTTGATTTTTCGGGATAATATCCTCTAATGTATCATCAAAGCTTTGTGGTAGCTTACTTTCTGCTACATCAGGCTTTGTACGGAAGTTTTGCGGGAAGTACGTCAAATAACGGCGTGCATAATCAATCGCTTCTTCTTCCGTTTTCGCTAAAACATCGCCACATCCAGAAACCGAGCAATGCATTTTCGCGCCACCCATCGTTTCTAAATCGACTTTTTCACCAATTACTTTCTCTGCCATACGTGGTGACCCTAAATACATCGACGCATTGCCCTGTACCATAACCACAATGTCGCAAAACGCCGGAATATAAGCGCCACCCGCTGCTGATGGGCCGAATAATAAACAGATTTGTGGAATACGTCCAGATAACTTCACTTGATTATAAAAAATACGTCCGGCACCACGGCGACCTGGGAACATTTCAATTTGGTCTGTAATACGCGCTCCTGCTGAATCGACTAAGTACAGCATCGGTACTTCTAATTTTTCCGCTGTTTCTTGAATGCGAATGATTTTTTCGACTGTACGTTTTCCCCAAGAACCCGCCTTAATTGTCGAATCATTTGCCATCACACAAACTGTGCGTCCATTAATTTTTCCGATACCTGTTACAACGCCATCTGCCGGTAGGTCCCCCGCCATAATGTTGGCAAAGGCGCCGTCCTCAACAAATACATCATCATCAAATAGGCGCTTTAAGCGATCGCGTACGAATAATTTCCCTTGCGCCGCATTTTTTTCATGGTACTTCGGCGCACCCCCTGCTGCAATTTCCTCTTTATATTCACGATATGATTTCTCCATCATCTCTCGTTCCTCCCTTTACTGCCCCTTAAACTGCGGCGCGCGTTTTTCTTTGAATGCCTGTAAACCTTCCAAACGGTCCTCACTATGCAAAAGACGCTCGTATGCTAATGCTTCAATTTCAAGTCCTGTCGCGAGATCCGTCTGCAAGCCCGCTTGAATTGCTTTTTTTGCTTGAATCAGTGATAATGGTGCATTTTTTGCCATTTCCTGCGCTAGTTTCTGCGCTTCCTCCATTAGCATTTCCGGCACATATAAATGTTCAATGACCCCAAGCTGCAGTGCCTCTTCGCCTGAAATGCGGCGTGCGGTGTAAATGAGTTCTTTCGCTTTCCCCGCACCAATTAATCGTGCTAAACGCTGCGTACCACCTGCACCTGGAATAATGCCTAGTGCCGTCTCCGTTAAGCCAACCTTTGCCATCGTGCTAGCTACACGGATATCACAGGCAAGTGAAATTTCTAAACCCCCACCTACCGCTACTCCGTTAATGACCGCAATGACTGGCTGAGGTAACGCTTCTGTCTGTCGAATCACTTCGCCAATAAGTGCGACCGTCTGACGCGTCTGTACCTCATCCATCGATTGTCGTTCTTTTAAATCTGCTCCTGCACAAAATACTTTATCTCCAGCTCCCGTCAGTAATACAACACGAATTTCACGGTTATGTGCAATGGTTTCTAATGCTGCCTTATATTCCTCTAACATCGCCAGTGACATCGAATTCGCCGCCTCCGGACGATTCAATGTAATGGTCGCAATATGATTATCTACTTCTACGATTACATAGCTCATAGTTGCTCACCTCGGAAAACCGCCATTTGCTTTGATGTTAGCGGTCGTTTCATTTGTTGTTCCATAAACTGTGATGCATGTAATAACTTCTGCATATCTACACCTGTTTCAATGCCCATTGTGTCAAATAAATAGAGGACATCCTCCGTCGCAACGTTACCAGATGCGCCCTTTGCATATGGGCAGCCGCCAAGACCGCCAATCGCACTATCAAACCGTGTGATACCATAGGGTAGGCTTGCCACAATATTCGAAATTGCGGTGCCATGCGTATCATGAAAATGCATCGCCAAATGCTCAGGTTTGTAGTGCTTTAGTAATTCATCTAGTAAGCGTTCTACCTGTGTAGGAACAGCAACGCCAATTGTGTCGCCAAGCGAAATCTCCTGTACGCCCATATCAAATAAATGATCGGCAACATATTTCACCTGGCTTGGCTCTGTGTAGCCGTCATATGGACAGGCAACCACCGTTGAAATATAGCCACGCACCGTCTTTCCTGCTGCACGTGCTGCCTGAACGACTTCCCGGAGCACCGGAAAGGTTTCAGCAATCGTTTTATTAATATTTTCTTTATTGTGGCCCTCAGATGCGGACATAAAGACACTCACTTCATCAATATCTGCATCAAGTGCCCGCTCAAGCCCTTTTAAGTTCGGTACGAGTGCCGCATACGTAATACCTGGTTTTCGGTCAATGCCTTTTAACACATCAACCGCATCAGCTAGCTGCGGAATCCATTTAGGATGCACGAAGCTCGACACCTCAATATAATCAAGACCGGTATCACTTAAACGGTTAATGAGCTCGATTTTATTTTCCGTTGTGATGATGGCCTTTTCATTTTGAAGCCCATCGCGCGGTCCGACTTCCTTTAGCTGTACAGCGTTTGGTTGCTTCATATGAAAAACCCTCCTATTCGATTTCGACTAAATCCGCATCAACATCAATAAAATCGCCCTCGTTGACAACCACGCGTTTTACAACGCCTGCTTCTTCCGCTTCTACGGGAATCTCCATTTTCATCGACTCTAAAATCATGACTTCTTGCCCCTCTTCCACTGTATCGCCCTCTTTTACTAACACTTTCCATACTGTGCCTGCCATCTCTGCTTTAATCATTTTTCATCCATCCTCTCTATTTTTTCGCCACTTCTGGCAAATAATATTGTTCAACAAATTTTGTCGTTGTGCGTCCTGCCTGGAATTCCGGATGTGCCACTACATCCCGTAGCATCGGAATATTCGTTTTAATGCCTTCTACCACATAATCTGCGAGCGCTTGTTGCATACGCGTAACCGCTTCATCACGTGTCGTCCCTGTCGTAATTAATTTTGCAATCATGGGGTCATAAAACGGCGTCACAACACTACCTTCCTCGACACCTGCCTCATGGCGAATACCTGATTCTTGTGGTAACACAAGCTTCGTAATCGTTCCTGGTGACGGGAAGAAACGTACCGGATCCTCTGCATAAATACGCACTTCTATCGCATGCCCATGAATCCTTAATTGCGAGCGCTCAATCGTTAGCTCTTCACCAGATGCAATCTTTAGCTGCCATTCGACTAAATCCAGTCCAGAAATTTCTTCTGTAACCGGATGCTCTACTTGTAGGCGTGTATTCATTTCTAAGAAATAAAATTGCTCGTTGGCATCAACTAAAAATTCAATTGTGCCTGCATTCGTGTAGCCAATACTTGAAGCGGCTGCAACTGCTGCATCGAGCATTTTTTCACGCGTTTCTGCTGAAATAAATGGTGATGTGGCCTCTTCAACGACCTTTTGATTACGACGCTGGACCGAGCATTCTCGCTCAAACACAGGAATCGTATGGCCATGCTGATCGGCGAGCACCTGTACCTCAATATGATGTGGCTCAGCGATAAATTTCTCGACAAACATCGTACCGTCACCGAAAAAGCTTTCGGCACGCTTTTGATTGCCTTCAAATGCCTTCAACAGCTCGGCCTCATCATGTACAACCTGCATGCCAATACCGCCACCACCCGCAGAAGCCTTCAGCATGACTGGATAGCCAATCTTTGCGGCCACTTCAGCTGCTTCTGTTGCACTAGCCATCGCTTCATTGACCCCTTCGATAATCGGCACGCCCGCAGAAGCCATACGTTTACGCGCTTCAAGCTTACTACCCATGGCCTCAATAACTTCAGAAGTCGGACCGATAAACACAAGCCCCTCCTGCTCAACGCGCTTCGCAAAACCCGCATTCTCAGATAATAGACCATATCCTGGATGAATCGCCTCTGCACCAGATTCCTTCGTCGCTGCTAAAATCGCATCGACATTTAAATAGCTTTGATTCACTGGCGGCTCACCGACACAGTAGCTTTCATCAGCCTCGCATACATGTAGGCTCTTTTCATCGGCCTCTGAATAAATGGCCACCGTCTGAATACCTAGTCGCTTGCACGTCCGAATAATACGGCGTGCAATTTCACCGCGATTGGCAATCAATACTTTTTGAAACATTATCCTTCACCTCGCATATTTTCAAACAGTTCTCGTAGCTTAAATTTCTGCACTTTCCCAGAAGCGGTCATCGGATACTCGGCCATAAAGAAAATATAACGCGGAATTTTATGACGCGAAATCTGGCCATCGCAAAATGCACGAATCTCTTTCTCCGTCACTGCCTGATTATCCTTTGGAATAATCCAAGCGGCTAATTCTTCGCCGTATTTGGCATCCGGTACACCCACAACCTGTACGTCAAGAACAGCGGGATGCTGATATAAGAATTCCTCTACCTCGCGCGGATAAATATTTTCGCCCCCGCGGATGACCATATCCTTCAGACGTCCTGTCACACGTACATAGCCCGCTTCATCCATCGTGCCTAAATCTCCGGTATGGAGCCAGTTATCAGCATCAACTGCTTCACGTGTTGCTTCAGAATTATTATAGTAACCCTTCATTACACAATAGCCGCGAGCACAAATTTCACCTTGTACGCCGCTTGGCACCTCATCCATCGTACCTGGATAAACGATACGTACCTCCGTATTTGGTAGCGCGCGTCCAACCGTTTCCACTTTCAAATCGATGGCATCATCGGTACGCGTTTGCGTTAAAACAGGTGATGATTCGGTTTGGCCGTAACAAATCGTAATATCTTTCATACCAAGTGTATCCATTACACCTTTCATCACTTCAATTGGACAAGTTGATCCAGCCATAACACCCGTTCTAAGACTGGATAAATCAAAATCAGTGACATTTGGTAAGTTCAGCTCGCTAATAAACATCGTCGGCACCCCGTGAAGAGCTGTACAGCGCTCCTGTTCAACCGTTTTTAACACAATGCTCGGCTCAAACTCTCGCACCGGCACCATCGTCCCGCCTGCTGATACAATCGTTAGCGTCCCAATGACACAGCCAAAGCAGTGGAAGAATGGCACTGGAATGCATAGCCGGTCATCTGACGTGAGCTTCATACATTCTGCAATGTTAAGCGCATTATTAATTAAATTGTAGTGCGATAGCATAACACCTTTAGGAAAGCCTGTCGTCCCTGATGTGTACTGTAAATTGATGACGTCATGTGCCGTCAGTGAAGCTTTTCGCTGTGCTAGTGCTTTATCCGGCACATCTTCCCCGCGCTTAATAAAATCATGCCAGCTATAGGTGCCTGGATAATCCTGATCACTAATAACGACGACTGTTTTTAAAAGCGGCAGTGCAGCACTCTCTAAGCTACCCGGTGAGCTATCTCGCAGCTCTGGGCAAATTTCATACAATGTTTCAATAAAGGAATGCTCACGGTATTGATCAATGAGTACGAGCATTTTCGAATCAGATTGCTTCAAAATATATTTGAGCTCATTGGCACGATAATTTGTATTAATCGTCACAAGTGGTGCGCCCATTTTACCTGAGCCAAACTGTAAGCCAGGCCACTGGGCAACATTGGTCGTCCATACAGAGAAATGATCGCCCTTTTCAAGCCCCACCGCCATCAATGCCTTTGCGACATCATTGACATGATTATTAAACTGCGTGTACGTCATACGTAAATTAAGATCTTCATAAACTAATGCTTCATTATCCGGGACCTGGACTACACGTTGTTCAAGAAATTCGCCTATCGTTTGTTCCACTAATTGAGCCAAATGAGTCCTACTACTTCTATTTAAAAAGCAGTAGTGTCACCTCTCTTTCGTTTTGGATTAACAGCCAAGCTGACGTGCGATTACAACACGTTGAATCTCTGATGTACCTTCACCAATTTCCATTAACTTAATATCACGTAAATGACGCTCTACATCGTACTCGGCCATATAGCCGTAGCCACCATGAATTTGAATGGCCTGATTACATGTGCGGAAGCCCATTTCAGAAGAGAATAACTTCGCATACGCTGCCTCTAATTTAAATGGCTTACCGTTATCTTTTAACCAAGCCGCCTTCATAACCATATTACGCGCGAGCTCGATTTCCATTGCCATATCGGCTAACTTGAATTGAATGGCTTGTAGTTTTGAAATTGATTGCCCAAACTGGACGCGTTCTTTCGAATAAGCCAATGCCTTATCATACGCTGACTGTGCAATCCCTACCGATAATGCCGCGATTGAAATTCGACCACCATCTAGTGTATTTAAAAATTGCCCAAAACCTTTCTTTTCATCACCCAGCACATTTTCACGCGGTACACGTACATTATCTAAAATGATTTCACAAGTATTCGATGCACGAACACCCATCTTTTGATAATCCGAGCGAATTGTGACCCCTGGTGTATCACTCGGTACGATAATCGCCGTAATAATATTTTTACCGCGCTCATCCTTACCTGTTACTGCTGTAACAACGATTTGACGTGAATAAGAGGCATTCGTAATCCACTGCTTCTCGCCGTTGATCACCCACTCATCTCCGTCTAACACCGCACGTGTCTGCGTACCACCAGCATCTGACCCTGCATTTGGTTCAGTCAGCCCAAAAGCTCCTAGTGTCTCACCCTTTGCAAGTGGCACTAAATATTCTTGCTTTTGCTCCTCAGTACCAAAATTATAAAATGGTGTTGCCCCAAGACTTACTGCTGCCGCATACGATAAGCCCGTACCACCGCAAGCACGTCCAATTTCCTCTACCGCAAGTGCATACGACACAATATCGCCACCCGCGCCGCCGTACTCTTCAGGGAATGGAATACCTAATAAGCCAAGCTCCCCAATGCGTTTGAAGCTTTCCTCACGAAAGGCATGCGTTTCATCTAACTCGCGAGCATGTGGAGCAATCTCCGCCTGTGCAAAATCACGTACCATATTACGAATCATCTGTTGTTCCTTCGTTAACTCAAAATTCATTATTATTCCTCCTCAATTTGAACCGACTAGTCGGTCTGTGTGGTATAAAAGCTCACAATAAGTACTGTTTTGTGGCAGCTTCGCGGTACCCCGCCTCTGTCATTACACCGCGCAAAATCACATCATTGAAATACGTTGTAATATCTTGCATCGTTAGTTCACCGTCTTGCTTATACCACTTGTATGTCCAATTGACTGTCCCAATAATCAACATCGCTGTAATGGTAATCGACAGCTCTTGCCTAAAAACCTGTTGGCGCTGTCCATTGATTAAAATTTGCTCCAGTAGCTTTCGATACGCCGTACGCTTTTTCGTAATGGCCTCTTCATGATTTGGCAGCAAGTAAACGCTTTCATTATAAAAAACCGTAATATGCCGCTGATAAATATTAAAGACATTCATAAACGTACGCATCAAAGCATCTAGCTGATCAATCGCGGAATCATATTGCTCGCTCGCCCGCTTTGTTTCATTCAATACATAGGAGATGAAAATATCATGAATCTCATACAGCAAATCATCCTTTGATTTGAAATGATGATAGAAGCCACCTTTTGAGGTTTCGGCATGCTCAACCAGCTCCTCAACGCTAACACCGTGGTAGCCCTTTTCCTGAAATAAATCGAGCGCTGCTTCGACGACGCGTTCTTTCACTGTTAATTTCCGCATGGCCTCACCACCCTTTATCTATTTTTAACACAAATATTCTGCTTTATGCAATCTTTTTGTAAAATATTGACTAAAAAAATATTTTACGCTATAGTGAGAGTAACATTGAAACGGAAGAAGGTGCTGACTATGAAAAATATGAATGCGATTGTATCGTCTCATGAGCCTTTGTGCGCTTTTTTAGTCATCCACCGACACCTACACTAGTGATGAGTGTATCTATTTTTGTACGATGGAATTCTGACCTATGAATGCGCCCAAATGGCTCAGTCATAGGTTTTTTTATACGCAAAAATAGGAGGAATTCACATTGAATTTACAAACATTAGGCTTCACAACATATTTTGAACAGCAACAAATCGACACGAAAAAACAACTTTATCCTGCACGTATCGTTCAACAACATAAACATGCTTACCGCGTACAGGGTGAGCATTTCAACTGGCTCGGAACCGTCAGTGGTAGCTATTCTTTTCATACATTACATGCCATTGATTATCCTGCAATCGGCGACTGGGTGCTCGTCGAACAAATGCCAGGCGAGGAAAAATGCCTCATCCATCATCTACTCGAGCGTAAATCGGTCTTCACGCGAAAGGCTGCCGGACTTGAAGTAGAAGAACAGGTTGTTGCCGCAAATATTGACATCGTCTTTTTAGTAATGAGCTTAAATGATGATTTTAATAGCCGCCGCCTTGAACGCTATGTCGTTGCCGCATGGGAATCAGGTGCAATGCCAGTTGTCGTCTTAACGAAGGCAGATATGTGCGAGGACGTCACACCCTTTATTCGTGAAACAGAAACAGCCGCGATGGGTGTTGATTATGTCGTGACAAGTGTAGTAACAGGCGAAGGGCTCGACGATTTGCGTCAATATTTAACGCTTGGAAAAACGGCGGCATTACTTGGTTCGTCTGGTGCTGGTAAATCCTCTCTAACCAATGCCTTAGTAGAAACAACCGCAATGAAGGTTTCTAGTATTCGCGAGGACGATGCGAAGGGCCGCCATACGACGACACATCGTGAGCTCGTCCAATTACCTAGCGGTGCGTGCTTAATTGATACCCCTGGAATGCGCGAACTGCATATTTGGAGCGAGCAAAACAGCTTGGATACCGGCTTTAAGGATATTGAAGGCTATGCAGAAGATTGCCGTTTCCGCGATTGCACCCATCAAAATGAACCTGGCTGTGCTGTTCGCGGTGCAATCGAGCGTGGCGAGCTGGAACTTGGCCGTCTACAAAATTATTTTAAGCTATTACGTGAGGTTGCCTTTATCGAGCGCAAAACAAACGCGCAGCAACAGCTTGCTGAAAAGCGCCGCTGGAAAAAAATATCGAAAACACAAAAGGCCAATTACAAACAACGCTAATCACGAAAGAGGCTGGATTTCTCCAGCCTCTTTTTTCTATATCCTCATTTGAAATCGTTCATTACGTTAGGAAGCGTCTTTTCGATACGACATATTTTTTAATAAGCGTCTCTACTGAGCTTATTTACACACTATTATTATAATAATTTGCGTCACTTAAAGGGTTTACGTGATAATTACTATTTTTAAAGCGATAAATATTATGTTTTAGCAAGTCATTCGTTCAAATTCGGCCCTTTTCCGGGTCTCTAACGGGTATTTTTTGACCGTTTTAGCCTTAAAAAGGGCAATTTCCACACATAAAAATTAAAAAAAGTAGCAGAATCTCGCTGCATATCGTTTTTTTGAATAAATCTTTTTCTTTAAGGAAAATCCCCTATTTATAACACCTCTAGGGGCCCCACTTTTAACTAAAACAACCCGCAGAAGCGCCGTTTTCACATAAAACAGCCTTTTTCAGTTATCAAAAATGATGGTTATTTGTGACGGTGTCGCCTAATAAATTTTTTTGTTGACGATTTTTGCAATATTGTTATTAAACAATTTAAAATCGATGCGCCTATTAGCATTAATTGGCACATATTTTGAAATATGTCGTAGCCAAAACCTGCTTTCTAGCGTTCTGACGATTTGCAAGCAAACGATTAAAAAACCCTTCGACAGTTTCGTCGAAGGGTTTCATTAATTATTCAGCTAAAAATCGTTGTAGTAGTTTAATCTCTCGTGCAACATCCGCTTCACCATCGAGTTGAATTTTTTGCTGCATTGCATGATTCAACTGTTGCCAAATAGCGTCACTTAGCGGCGTAAATTGCTCAATGGTAATGCGCGATGCCCAATATCTTTCAAAATCTGCGGGATAGTGGCGCACGACTTGATCACTAATAAAATACATTTTTCTAAATGTTAATACGGCTGTAGCACTCGATAAATCCGTACGCTCATGCTTGCACACTAACGTCACATCATCAATCTCATTCAGCTCATATAAACGAATATATACAGCTTGTAGCAAGCCATAAATCATTTGGCGCTCCTGCCACTGTTCGATATGTCCATCAAGCTCATGACGCATGTGATAATCCAATTGGTACAGGCGACACTCCACAATATTCAATGCTTCACCAACACGTATATAATCCGTTGCGTAGTGATTCATGTCGAATCGGCTCCTCTTACTATTTATGTTATCCTCCATTATACAGGCAATAGGTAAGAGTCTCTATTAAATTGCTTAAAGCGTATGAAAATCGGTTACGTCTGAGAAAATGTTTAGCATATTCGCAAATTATTTATGCATGCTACTGCATTATTCATTCACAAGATTTATGAGGAAAAAGTAGGTGTGCATATTCCAATTCAACCAAAACTACATATTCATATTTCTATTGAAGAGCCGCTTGTACAACAGGATTATCTAGAACAGCTACAAGCATTTCGCAGGGTACGCGATCAAATTGGAAGTGAAATGAAGCATCTCGCCGCACAGCTAGTAGAAGTTTACGCACAAAAAAACATAGACATGTAAATATGTAAACATGTCTACGTTTTTTTCTATTGTGGTGTCCATGAAATAATAGCCGCATAAAAACGATGCTTGTATATATATTGCTCCCCGTCATAGGTAACAAAATCAGCCAACGCCTGTTCAACATGCTCAAGCTGATACGCATTGTCGCGAATTTTTTTACTTTGTGCGGTCAGTAAGGCTTCCTTTGTTGGATATGTATAAATGCGTTCAAGCGGCAACATTTGGCAATCGGCAAAAATGCCAAGCTGATACAGCATATTTAAAATTTCAATATAATCTCGGCGTGGATATTTAATAGCATAGCCAAACTGCTTATCTAGTACTTCATAATGCGGCTGGATAGGTCCTGTTGTCATACCGATAATCGCCTTTTTTCGTGCGAGCGCATTCATCTTTCGTAAGGTTGCATTCATATGATACATACGGTAAAAACAATTGACCCCTACGACAACATCATGTGGCTCAAGAGGCAATGTTTCAAATTTTCCGTGAATAAGTGCTGCATTTGTATACTGTGCTAAATAACTGAGTACGCTTTTTGAGCTATCCACACAGCTTAGACTAGCCGCATACTCTTCTAATGGAAAGGTATAATTACCCCAACCCGGACCGATTTCAAGTACAGAGTCCTGCGGGGAAATATGCGTCTTCATTGCGTCAAAAATAGGGATAGCATGGGCATCGGTTTGTTTCGGCTTTTTACGTTGCATGGATTGACGCCAGAAATCTTCTTCGAGTGCGTCATCAACCATTCGCTCCGGCATATTCCCTTGCCAGTCGTGCATACCTTCTTGCCATATTTTTTCAAAATCAATTTTTAATGGGCCTTGCATTCTGTTCACTCCTTGTTGCCTGACTTTGGTTGAAAAAAGGAGCGACAAAAAAGCCCCTGCTTCTCCCACCGAAAAGCATGTGATTCAAGTATTGCAATAGGTATCCTGGCTGTGCATCATCCTCGTTCACACCTTCCCTTTCAGTGGTTTTTGTGAAGTCGTCAGCATTACAGTAGCGGGGGCTGCATGAGCTTTGCACTCATTTCCCTATATGAATGAATACTTGATAGTTAAAGCATAGCATGATTACTCAAATTGTTGTAGATGAAATGCGAGTGATAATGCTAGATAATCGTTCCAATCATTTAAATTCATTTGCACAAGCTCTTCGATTTTCGTAAGACGATGATAGAGCGTATTTTGATGAATATGAAGCGCAGCTGCAGTTTTTGTAATAGAACGACTGTGATAGATATAGCTTCGCAGCGTCTCCTCTAGCTCACTAGCCTGTGCACGTGGCGTTTGAAGGGGGGCGAGTGTTTGCGTTAAAAACTGCGTAATCGCCTCTGGGTCCTGCTTCATAAACAATTGATTGACACCTAACTTTTCATAATATAGCACGCCAATTTGTTTACGCATTTGCATATAATGAAGCGTATTTTCCGCCTCTTCATACGTTTTAATAAAAAAGGTCACACAAAGGCGCAACGCTTGCTCCTGTCTATCAGTTGTTACTTTTTCGCAAAGTATATAGTGCTTCACTTATACAAATAAAAGTTCCCTATAGCTGGTATAACGTATAGCATCGGTTGCTTGGATCCCATTGCTGCTGCCAAATTCTAGTCGGGCAATGTTCGGTACGTTCATACGCGCCTTGATGAAAAATATAGCACTGTTGTGGCTTTCTCATGTCATATTGTCCCCCTTATATGCACAACATATAGTATTTATTCTAATTAAAACAAATTTTATTGGAAGATGTCACAATTTTTATTAGAAAATTCGATTTTTTTATCCAATGATTATTAAGAAAGATTTTTTTATGATAAAGGTACATCTTCTAAAGGTAGGTATTTCCAAATGAAAAAAGATAAGAGTAAGTGGATTCTCGCCGCATTGTTTTTTGCATGGATTGTGTCGTATGTTGACCGAACGGCTATTAGTTTAGCGCTTGTTAATATGGGTAAAGATTTACAACTTACAGAAACACAACTTGGTCTTGCGATTAGTGCCTTTTTTATCATTTCTTTGCAGAATACCCCTCCCTCAAGGAACGTAGTGAGTAGGGAGGGGATGAATGCGAACCCAATGATTCTGCCAGTACTAATTTGTTAAAAAGAACATCTGTTCTCGTTATACTATTCGAAAAAAGGAGGTGTCTGTCATATTGCCTTTACATTGCCAGGAAAGAAAAAAAACTATTACCTGTAAACGAACCACAACTTTAGGAAAAGAGGGATTTCCATGTCAAAACAACAATTATTCGACGCGATGACTGCTTCACAACACCAATTTGCGTCGATTGCAAAAGATATTTGGGACCATCCACAGCTTGGCTATAGTGAACGCTATGCCTCTACTTTACAACAGCAAACACTCAAAGAAGCTGGTTTTCGTGTCAGCGCAAATATTGGTGAGGTCGAAACGGCCTTTGTTGCTGAATGCAGTAGTGGCTCACCAATCATCGGAATTTTAGGCGAGTTTGATGCACTGCCTGGCTTATCACAAGCGGTATCTCCTACGCTCGAGCCGCTTGAAAAGGATGCGCCTGGCCATGGCTGTGGTCATAACTTACTTGGCACTGCGGGGCTTGAAGCGGTGATTGCACTTAAAAAGTATATGGAGGAGCATCATATCGAGGGGACACTCCGTTACTATGGCTGCTCAGCTGAGGAGCTCTTATCAGGGAAAACCTTTATGGCACGTGCCGGTGTCTTTGACGATTTAGACCTTGTTTACACATGGCATCCTGGTACATTTAATATGACAACGAATTTATCGATGCAGGCACTATCAAGTGTAGAGTTTTTCTTCCATGGACGAACAGCGCACGCAGCAGCCGCCCCTCATTTAGGTCGTAGCGCGCTTGATGCCGTAGAGCTAACAAATGTTGGCGCCAACTATTTGCGTGAGCATGTGCCAGATGGTTCGCGCATTCATTATCAAATTACAAATGGTGGCTTAGCACCAAATGTTGTCCCAGATAACGCCAGCGTACTGTACTTTCTACGTGGGAAAAATCGCGCGGAAGTAGATGATTTATTACGCCGCCTGCATTTAGTGGCAGAGGGTGCAGCAATGATGACGGAAACGACAGTGACCGCAGAAATTAAAGCGGGGTGCTATGATACGCTGCCAAATCTAACATTAAATGAAGTCATGTATGACAATGCACAGCTCTTACCAGACATTTCGTATACAGCGGAGGAACAAGCCTTTGCTAGAACATTACAACAAAATATTGATCCATCGGTTGTAGCAGGCTCTAAAGCATCGATGGCGCAGATGGGCTTTCAAGAAACGACCGATTTAGCACAAGGCTTCCAGCATATTCCCCAGATGTTCCGCATTCCAATGCCGGGCTCATCTGATATTGGCGATGTGTCTTGGATTACACCAATGGGCCAAATCATGACCACTTGTGCGCCGTCTGCTGTTCAGCTACATACGTGGCAGGCTACCGCATCGTTCGGCTCTAGCATCGGCATGAAGGGTATGCATTTAGCCGCACAAATTATGGCAGGTGCCGCACTTGATAGCTTCACAAATCCTGATATTATTCAAAAAGCACGTGAGGAATTTGACCGAAATCGTGCCGGTATTACGTATAAACCCGCTATTCCAGATGATGTCAAGCCGCCACAGCCCGTTGCATAATGAAAAAATGCGGCTTTATACATGTAAGACAGCTCCTATGAACATAAGAAAAACGCTAAAAAAGGAACATGACGTGTTTTGTCCCAACCTCTTTTAATGACGCAATTAATTTAACACAGGCTCTGCCACATTTTTTTCACTAGCTTGTTCTTTTGCTGTCACAAGTAAAATACCAGCGATAAGTCCAAAAATATTTGTAAATACGCCAATAACAATCATTGCGATACCCCAACCTTTTTGCGTAGGCTTTCCAATGGCTTTACGCGCAAAGATGTTTAACATAATAAAAATAATACCGGCAATAATTGGGAAGCCAGCTAGTACGACGCTAATGATTGCATCCCCAAATGATTGACCTTCAATAAATGAAATCACGATGTTTAGCACGATAATCGCCAAAACAATCAGTGCATTCCAAACAATAGAAGCGGTAATAAAGCCACGCGCCATTTTATAATGACCCTGCGCTGTGATTTGTTGAGAAGGATTTGCTGCTAATAAAATACCGGCAACTACCGCAAACCAGTTTGTAAAAATACCAGATACGATTAAATAAATCGCCCAGCCACCCTCTGTTGCGGTATTGATGCTTTTGTGTGCAAAAATAGATAACACAAGAATAGCGAGTAAATAAAGAATAATTGCAAAAAAGATTGCCCATACGAAAACGATGTAGCCTGTCTCACGTGATGGTTGATCTGCAAGTAGTATTGCTGTTAGAAATACCCCAGAGCTTGCCACCGTAATTAAAACAAGCGCATTCCAGACAATCGAAATCATGCTTAAAACTTTTGCTGCGTTCATAAAAAATAGGACTCCTTTATAAAAAAATTAATACATATACAATTTTACGCATTAAAATTACTTTTTTATATAGAAATATTATCCTTTTTTGGTTATTAAATTATAGTTATAAACACTTAAAAAGATACTAGAACAAACATCTAGCTCCATTTTATGATGTATTTCACCGGCTTTCTATTCCTTCACCTCTAATGGCTTTCCGTTTTGTTTCGTATGAATACACTTTTTTTCCATCAAAAAATACCTACAAATGTTTGAACTGACCCACGAAAGTGAGACAAAGAAAAAACAATATCTTTCAACTGAATTTGACGGACGCTTTCCTGGGGCATGGTGAAAGCCTCCTCGCTCGCAAGCTCACTGCGGGGTCTTCCACTCATGCTAAGGGCTAGGGCTCCCCTAGGAGTCGCCGTCAAATTCTTGTTAAACCCTCTTTTTCCGGTATGCAACTGGGGTTTAACTTTGCCAAAATTCGCGTATGATTATCATAGTTGATATATGCTTGAAGGGCATGCTCATGATAACGCCTTTTTTGATTGAGTGCTAATAATCAGGCAAAGTCATTTTAGATATGCCTTTCCAATAGCTGTATTGTTTTCCAAGAGGTTGTTGTAACCGATGCACATCTCCGTCTTTACACCATTTCATCCATTAATAAATTTGTGTGTTATTTTTAATCCCACATACCTCACCATTTCATTCACTGTCACATTTGCCAACTTCATCTTGAGTGGCTTTCATTTTTGTTTCGTATGAATACACTTGTTTTTCCATCAAAAAACACCTCCAAAGGTTTTATCCCCTTTGAAAGTGTCTTTTTCTTTTTATATTGTCTCGTTAGTTCATTTTTTTAGCTTTATATATTCTTAATACGAGCAATACAAGGACTGACAAAATTGAAAGCCAGGCGGCAATTGGCCAATACGGTGGTAAATACGTGAACTCGACCGTATGCTTGCCTTTTTCAAGTGGAATGCCAACAAATGCATAATTCACTTTTTCCACCGCTACTTTCTTACCGTCAACAGTTGCACGCCAACCTTTGCCATATGGAATAGAGGTTGCGAGCACATCACCATCTTGTGCCGTAACTTCCCCAAAGGCCTTGCCATCATCCCAAATCATCTGCGCTGTGTTTTTACGCTCAAGTGCTTTATCAAGTGTTTGATAATCTTCCCCGTAAATCGCTAAATCACCTAGTTGATAATGCCCTTTAGGCAGCGTGATGGTCACCGTTTTCGCTGCATTTACAGCGACTGTCACATCATTAAAACCTGTTCGATAAATCGAATTTGATTTTTTACGTGTTGTTTTATATTCATTCACTTGAAGTGTAAAGCCTGTTGGATGTTTAATTCCTTCAATATGCATTTGAACATATAGCGTTTTCATACGCTTTGGTGTATCTAATGTTAATTGAATGTGACCTGATTCTCCGTCGACAATCAATTCATTATTTAACCATGTAGCGCCTTCAACCTTCGTCTGCTTAATAGGTATCGTTGCGACTTCAGGTGCCGTAATCGTACCGGCTTCGCGAATAACACCTTTTAGCATCGCCTGCTCTTTTGCAAGTACCGGTGCTTTTTCAAGAGCCTGCTCATTATACGATTCATTTGTCACACGGAACACGGGTAATAAATCTGTGTTCTCGTATGCACGGTAATTCGTTGTTTGTTTTGCCAGCTCATAACCGTATGGCACAGATTCGTCGCTGCTAGGACGCATATAAAACTGCACTTGCTCAAGCGCCATTAAATTCGTACGATTACCAAGTGTGCCATAACGGCTGACACTTTCTCGCCCCATATCAATTTGTAAATCACGCAAATAAAAATGCAGTAAATCACCATTTAAAATACTTGAATAAACGCTCGTTCCTTTAAAATCCTGGACCATTGGCGTATTATTACGCGTTGGTACAAGCCAATCAATACGATTATCCGTTGATGTCAGTTGCTGTTGCATCCATTGTACAAGGTTTTCTTGTTCATGTGCGTGATACGCCTGTGAATAAATAAACGATTTTGTCGCTACCCCTTCACCACCATTTGCTAAATTGGCCGAGAAAATATTCGCCGCGATTAATACAACAATGACTATACTGACCGCTAGCCATTTAAATGCCCATTTACGATAGTAAAAGACGATGAAAAAGGCGAGCCATAGTAGTGAGATAATTATCAAGCCATTTGAAATAGCATGATCAGGTGATAACCATTTATATAAAAATAATGTCATAATTGATAAAATAGCCGCGATTAATGGCCAACGTTTGAAATGCCAATAGCTGGCACTATTTAGCGCAATCGCAAGCATCGCCCCGAAGCTCAAAATAATAATCGATTCCCAGCGCTGTTGAGGTGCTGAAAAGCCATTAAACATACTGCCTACATACGGAATAAAATGCGCTATAATACCGACAATGGACAACACCGCAAAGAAGCGGAATAAACGATGTTGATACAATTCCTTAACGAAAAATAGCACAAAAATAAAGACTGGAACCCATAGTACACGCGGATTCGTAAAAATATCATCGTTTATATCAAATAATTTAATCGCGTCTTTATATGGTGGTCTCACATTGCCAATAAAGCTATAGGCCGCTGGAATAAAGGCAAAGCTTGCAATGCCCGCTGCTAACACACCGCCTCCGATATAACGCCATAGTTGTTTCTTCACTGGCTGCTCATTTTCTGTAAAGTGGTAGAACATCCTCGCAATCGCATAAATTGCCCCAATTAATAATGTCATATACGATAAATAAAAATTACTAATCATAACAAGTGCGACTGCTAAAATAAAGAGCAGTGAAGATTCCTTGCGAATTATTTTTTCGATACCGAGTAACATAAGTGGAACCCAAAATAGCGAATCCGTTAAAATATCCCAATACACCTCATGACGGAAAAAGAACGGACTTAGCGCATAAACAGCCGCTCCGACATACGCACCACGTGGCATATTCGTTACTTTACGTAAAAATAAATATGCCACATAAAAAACCGCTGTTTGTTTGACAATGCTCATCGGTATAACAAGCGCTGCCCAGTATTCAAAATTTGGCGTGAAACCGATTAACATACTCGCAAGCCACGTCAAGAGTACCCATGGTAAGAAAAATAAATTCGTTGTGAAATAATAAGCAATGGAGCTAAAAAAGCCGCCTCCTAATCCGAAATCAGCCGCATAGAAAAAATCACCCGCTACATACTTATCATAAATAAACTGCTTAAACGGCAACATTTGTGAAAGACCATCATTAATGCCTTTCATCACAAATCCTTGCTGCCACATAATAATGAAAAATAAATGGGCTATGATAGAAAAAGCCATCATACTAAATAGCATGATGACTAAAGATGCCTTACGTTTTTGAAACACGAATGATCCTCCTCGTTACAACAAAAGTAATAGGCACACTAATGATTACTGTTGCAATCGGTGCAAAATAAGGTGATAAATGGAGCCAGTCTACAAACACGTACATACAAATTGTTTGAATGGCAATATTCGTAAGTTGCGTCAATGGGAATAATAAAAAAGATTTCCACGACGGTTTTTCTCTATACGTAAAATAAACGTTCATAAAATATGAACCAATCATACTAATAATTGTTGCCACAATATGACTTACCAAATAAGGCAAGCCTACAACCGAATAAAACAGCACATACCACGCATAGTAATGTGCTGTATTCAGAACGCCAACAACAATAAATTTAATATATTCATTTTTTGTATTCATTATTAGCTACTCTTTTTCTGTTTTAATTTTAATTTTTTCGGCTCAAATTTCACAATTTTTAATGAACGATCTACATTTGCTTCCCCGACAATATAGTGTGGGCGACGTTTTACCTCATTATAAATATGACCGATGTATTCACCGATAACACCTAGACTAACAAGCTGTAGACCACCTAAAATTAGTACCGCCGAAATTGTGGTAAAGTAGCCTGGAACTTCAATCCCTTGAATGAAAATACTTCCTAGCATTGCTGCAATATACAGGCTACCACCAAACATAAAGAGTAAACCTAAATAAAGACAAATGCGGAGCGGTTTTGTATTAAACGACAGGACGCCATCAATGGCATAAGACAATAGCATACCAAATGACCATTTTGTTTCGCCATGTTGACGTTCAACATTTTCATAATAAATATTTTTCTTCGATAAGCCAATCCATTCGAAGAGACCTTTTGAGAAACGATTATTTTCACTTAATGACAACAATGCATTCACAGCTTTACGACTTAATAATCGGAAATCTCCTGCTCCGTTTTCAAGCTCTACTGAACTCATTTTATTAATTAAGTGATAAAATAAATTGGTAATGCCTCGGTGAACCGCACTTTCACCTTGGCGGTCGCGACATGCAACTACTTGATGATAGCCTGCCTCGTAACCTGAAATCATATCACGCATAAGAGACGGTGGATGCTGAAGATCACTATCCATCAGTAGTACCGCATCCCCTTCTGCATGTTGTAGCCCTGCATAAATTGCCGCTTCTTTCCCAAAGTTACGTGAGAAAGAAATATATTTCACATGGCAATCTTGTTGTTGCAATGCTTTGATTTTTTCTAACGTGTTATCCTCACTTCCGTCATCAATATAAATGATTTCGTAATCGTACGGCATTTGCTGTACTTCTTTGTAGATCGCTTCGTAAATTTTCGGCACATTTTCCTCTTCATTAAATGCCGGTAAAATAAACGAAATCGTTGACATGATAATATCCCCCTTTAATAAGAATCTACTAATACCTTTGCCTAAAAAGCTAATTATTAAACTTTACTTAAAAAGTCATATGGCAAATATACTAAAACTAATACACATGGATACTTTTCCATGTAAATCTTCTGCTGTCCAAGCAGTTACATATGTATGTAAATTCCCCTCCAATTCCTATCTTTCCCATATATCACGTTTTAAACAAAAAAAAGTTCCCTCTTTTACCGAGGAAACGTTAATTTTTTGCTAATTAATTGTAAATTTTGCAAATTTGTCTTACCTCCCTTCGATAAAGGGGTTCGATACGCTAACACAAAGTCTTTTTTATCCGCACTAACGATGCCTGTTTTTTCACATTTATAGCCACCTTTGACACGTGCCTGCCTAAAGAGGTCAGCGACAATACGACGGTAGAGTGCAGGTTGTTCCTTACGCCAAACTTTCAATGATACATCTTCTAAACGATGAGGCGCTAGCTCGATACGCAGTAGCTCCCCATCTACACAATGGCGAAAGTAATATTCATTATAATTGAAATAAATTTGCGTAAACTTATGCTCATGCCAGTAGTGCTGTAAAAAATCCGCTTTCTTTTTTGGTCCCATATCTTGTGACAAAATATTGGTCGCAAGTGCCGTTAAATCGACCTCTTGACGCTCTGTAAAATAAAATAACGGCGGGAACTGCTTCGTTTGAATATAACGACGAATAATAGCAACTAAATCGTGGCGTTCAATCGTAGGCGCCTGGTAATTTCCCGTAAAGCAGCGCACTTCTAGCTCACGTGCAATGGCACGTAGCACCCGTTCCTCTGGATAATCAGTTAATGGATAAGCCGCACAAACAAGTGACAATTCTTTTCGCATTTGATGAAAGCCTTCTTTTAAATGGTCATATACTAAAATTTCTACCTGTACCTCAGCATCTGGCAGCAAATAGGAAAATGCTAGCATCCCAATCGGCACACTTTCTGAAAACGTCACATGCGTCATCCGGGAAGCATCAAAGGATTTGGCTAATTCAGCTGTAATTTTTTCAATTAACGGTGCCGAAATCATCCTTGTTGTAGCAACACGATTGTGTGCCATTGCCTCATTTAGACGGTCCGGTCCTTCAACTAAACGCTGCGAGTTTGCCCAGGTGATATGCTCCATCCAATCATCTACAAAGCTCACAATATAGGCCTGCTGTGTACCACCTGCTGCTTTTCCACGCAGCGCACGCCCAATCATTTGTGTCATTAAAATACTTGATGTGGTAGGACGCGCGAGGAAAACCGTCTGTACATCTGGAAAATCAGCTCCCTCCGTCAAGATATTCACATTGATTAAAACATCGAGCTCTCCTGCTCGAAATGCATTAATGACAGCTGCGTTTTTCTGTGCCTGCTGTGAAATGACGACACCACATTTAACGCCTTGCTGCTGCATTAACGTATGAAGTGTCAGCGCATGTGCCTGATTAATGGCAAAAATAATCGTTTTACGATATTTTTTAGCGTTACGTACATATTCACTCACAATCAAATGGTTTCGCCTTTGATTTTTAACGAGCTGTGTAACAATTTGATCAGGTAATGTGTCAAAGCGCTCAATTACTTGCTTTTGCACTGTTGTCATTTCCTTGCCTACTGTTACATCCGTCTTCAAATCTAAGAAAATGGGTTCTGCTAGCATACCGGCTGCAATCAATGTTTTCAAATCTCGTTTAAATATAATATCATGCGTAAAAAGCCTTTTGAGCGCGCCCTTTTCCTCTTCATCTGTCCGAAATGGCGTCGCCGTCAAACCCAGTACTTGCATCGTCGTAGCAGCCTTCCGTACTTGCTCAATAACTTGTTGATACGTCGTTGCCACCGCGTGATGTGCCTCATCCACGATGACAATCACATCCTGCTCCTGTGCCCAACGAGCCAGGTTCTCCGGATGTGCTACTAAGCTATCCTTACTTGCAATGACGAGTTGCTCAGTCGAAAGTGTTTTACTATGCGCATGCTTACCTGAAATGATGCGATAAGATATAGCCGGTAAATCACTAGGCTGAAACTGTGCCGCTGTTACGATCGCGTGATAGGCCTGCTCTAAAAGCTCATGTCGATGCGCGAGCCATAGCACCTGCTTCCCTTTTAATAAATGTGGTAGCACCCATTCCACCGCGGTCGTTGTTTTGCCGCCACCTGTTGGCAACACTAATAACCCTCGCATCTGTGTGTATTTACGATAGGCCTCATTAATCGTTTTAATAGCCTCCAACTGATAGGCATAGAGTGGATACTCTCGGAAACGCCCTCCGCAAGTAATGCGCTGTAAAGTAGCAGGTTGTTTCGTTGGTGTTGTCGCTAACTGCCAGATTAAGGTCCCATCTGGGTCAATCTCTTTCCAGCTATGAATCCCTTTTTCAAATACAAATACGAGTCCCTGTTTTTCCACTTCCTTTGCTACGTCATCAATCAGTCGCTGTGACCGCGCTTTGTAGCCAAGCTTTCGTAAAAAAGTACGACAATTAAGCTGCGCCTGCTTGCGCTGTGTTTTTTCTACGCGCTCTTTTATTTCGAAAATAACTTCTTGTATCGTTTTCTTTTGCACATTACTATTCCTTTCCGAATGTTTGTTCCCTTATTATAACAAACTTTTATCACAAAAAAGAAACGAAGATAGCTAGAAAGGAACTAATCAATCTTCCAATGAACGCCTTTTTAGATTATTTCTAATATGCAATGCGTATTTCTAGTCAATTCCACGCAAAAAAGGAACCATGCCAAAGCACGGTTCCTCCTTACTTATACGCTTCTATTTCGAATATAACTTATTTTAGCCTACTGTTTGTTTCATTCATTAAAGCGGACGGTCTTTATCTGTCGGATCAAGCGAATTCGTTGTATCTGTAATATCTGCTTCTTCACGACGCACTGTTTCAGAAACGCGCTCTGTATCCATTGCTTTTCGTTTACCGACCACGATTTCTTCTGTTACAACATCTTTTTTCGTTACTTCGATTTGTTCTTCAGAAACAGGGATATGGATTTTACCATCATTTTCATACGGTTCTGTTCCGTTATTAAATGCTGTATCAGTGTCTACCGATGCTGTGCCATCTACTGGGCGTCGCTCGATATACACTTCTTCTCGTTCTACTGGCACTTCAATTACTTTTTCCTCTTCTACAACATGCTTATCAACTTGCACTTCACCCGTTTGCACACGATTCTTTTCAATTTCAAGCTGTTCCTCGTGAAGACGTAAACGCGCTTCCTCATCATCCGTATGATTTAGCGTATCATCAATCGTTGCATCATGATGTGCCGTTTCATTTAATGCCGTATTGTGCGTTGTATCATCAAATGCGTTATTCGTATTATAAGCTGTGTCATTTAATGTTGCATCATTCGTCGGGTCTAAGGTAGGCTCTTTTTCTGTATAATTAGTTGAAGCTGCACCTGTTACCGTACCTGTTGTCGTGTCATAACCTGTAGAATTTTCTGCAAAATATGTGCCGTAGCCCTTATCTTTATCAACGTATAAGAATAGTTTACCGGCTTCTAAATCGCCATAATAACGATCACGGTCCTCTTCAGGAATTCCCATTTGCGTAAAGTGCTGATTACGCACAGAATCTTCACCCATCATAAAGGCTTTAAAGCGATCCCACCATGAGCCCTCCTCAGCATGCTCATTATGAACATCTGCCGAACCATGATACATTGATAGCTCGTCATTACGTTTAGAAACGATATACATATCCTCTTCGCTATAACCTTGTTCACAAAGGCGATCCATTTCGTTCTGTAATTCTACTTCCGTATCATAAATTCCGTACAATTTACTATTGTTTGTATCCATTTCGCATTCCTCCTGTTTATGTTAAAGCATATTTTTGTTGAAATTTTATTACTTATCACTACTTATTACCTTGTTATTTCAACAATAAACACAAGATTATATTTTTTAGAGCTTAATCTCTTTAGAAATTGCTGCGCATAAGGATTTTAGAAATTTTAAAAAAATCTATTTTATGATATAAATCCATTGAATAACTCATTAAATTACGTTTTTTTATAAAAAAAATGCTTTTTTCTTTTTTAACTTGCCCTTTCATCAAAGTTAGTAATTTTTTGCGCACTATTTTGTAGTTCAACTTGTCATATCGGCTCTAATTGTTGCATAGTGCACATGCTATTCATTAAAATTAACTCTAATACGAACTGTATTAATTCCTTCTAAGAAAGTTCGAGGTAGTCACTATGAATTTTGTTCTTGCACTTGGCGTCTTTCTCATTATTATGCTATCCCTCGCCTATTACATTTATGTGTTGATTCGACGAGCACTCCATGTGTTTTTTCCGCAAAAGAAAACAAAACGAATTCGCATCATTAGTATTGTTTTAGCGGTGATTGTTATGGCACCAACGTTAAATTTCTTTAGCTCATGGCTTATTATTGTGCTTCATATCGCGGCATTAGCAATTGTTTGCGATATTCTTTACCTCCTAACACGCAAATGGTTACCTAAAAAACTTGCAAAGTTGCATCACATTACACTTATTCCATTAATTGCGACAGCTTGTCTAATGGTCTATGGCTATTACAATATTCATCACCCAATCAAAACAACCTATACCGTTGAAACAGAAAAAGCGATTCCGGCAAGTGGTTATAAAATCGCTTTTATTTCGGACTTGCATACCGGTCTGACGTTAGATCGTAATGGTCTTAAAAAATATGCACGTGAAATCGAACAACAGAAGCCAGATATTGTACTACTTGGCGGAGATTTGGTCGATGAACGTACAACACTTGATGAACTTCAGATGGCATTTGAGGTGCTCGGTACGATTGACAGTCGATTCGGTACCTATTATGTATATGGTAATCATGATGAGTCCAACTATTCGAACAACAAAAACTATTCAAAGCAGCAGCTAGATGATGCCATCACAAAAAATAACATTAAAATTTTAGATGATGCTATCAAGACAGTTGATGATCAGTTCACATTAATCGGTCGCCGCGATTTGTCACTAGCTCCACGAAAAACAGCCGCACAATTAATGAAAAAAACCGATGCGGATGATTTTTTATTACTGATGGACCATCAACCCGTTGAAACAAAAGAAAATAATGCCCTAGCTGTCGATTTAATGATGTCTGGTCACACACATGGTGGGCAAATTTGGCCGGCTGGATATGTGATTGAATTAATGGGACAGGTCAGCTACGGTAAAAAGGATTGGTCTCATATGCAGCAAATTGTCTCGTCAGGTATCGCCGGCTGGGGCTACCCAATCCGTACAGAGCATCATTCAGAATATGTGATCGTAAACGTTAAGCCAAAATAAAAAGCGCATCGTCGCTAACTTCTCATTCAACCACCTTTTTCAGTCTACACTTCAAGAAAGGTGGTTTTATTTTGCCATCAGAAAAACGTGGCTGGGACAAAACACGTCATGTTCCTTTTTTAGCGTTCGCAACGAAAAACCGGAACCGTGCTACAGCGCAGTTCCGGTTTTTCTATGTCATACGTAAATTCTCAAACCAGCGAATATACACAAGATTACTAACGATACCCATCGCATCAATATCGTATACATTCACACGAAAATCAAGCACTGCCACTAATATTTTTTTCATACTTTACCCCCTGTTATAACGTGTCATTGACCAGTAGCCAATATCTTCAAACCCTAGGCGCTTATAAATGCGTCCCGCTTCTGGGTTATCATAAAACAAACATAATGTACGACCTGTTTTAAACATATCGCTACATAACTTCTCCATACAGATTGTTGCATAGCCTTTACGCTTATACGGGGGATTCGTTCCTACGCTGACAATCATCGCCGACTGTGAATTTTCCGCAGTTGTTGAAGCGGAGGCAACCATCACATCTTCATCATTACGCAAAATGTATGTACGACCGGTATTGTTTTTTGCTTCGCGCTTTCGTACCTCAATTGAAAATGCGCCATGCACAAATTCAGGTATCGACTTGAGCATATCAATATTTTCCTCGTATTCATGCGGCTGTAATGTCGTTACATTCGAATAATCACGCTGCTCCGTATCATAAGCTAGTTTTTCACATTTAGCGTAATATAATGTGCTGTCACGATACGTTTTGAACTGAAATTTTTCTTTAAGTGGTGCTACAACTTCTAACAGACCTGATAGCTCAAAGTCGCCATCATGCTGTAAAATAATGTCCGCAAAGCCATCCACATCATAAAAATCACGTTTGCTATATGGAATAAAGTTGCGGTCATAGCGCAGTAATATCGCGATTAGCGTATCTTCTTCAAATTGGCCCCATAGCTGCTGAATTTCTGCATCATAGCCATACGCCTCAATGTCACCAATAATAAACAAATTCTCAGCTGGCTTATCGCTAACGAGTGCCATGACATGCTCATGGTCTGCCTGTGTTAATAGTCGAATCATCGAATCACCCCTTTTATAATTTGGATAATTATAACAAATACTATTGAACTACCCCCACTTAGCCGTTCTTCGAACGTTGCTTGAAGTGAGAGATTCCTACGAACAGTGCTTGCTTGTTTCCAGTTGCTCGAAACAGCGGCTTCACTTTTTTTAGTAGGCTATCCCCGTAGTTCCTACGGTTGTTGCTTTAAAAGTCTTAACCCTTCGATTAAGATATTCTTACTTGCATTAATATCTCGGTCTAGTATCGTACCACAAGCTGAGCAAGTCCACACACGAATAGCTAATGGTTTCTTGCCATCTCGATGACCGCAAGTATGACAAATTTGGCTCGATGGGAAAAATCTGTCGATTTCAACAATTTTTCTACCGAACCATTTCGCCTTATACATCAGTTTTTGCACAAAAGAGGACCAGGAAACATCACTAATCGCTTTCGCTAACTTATGATTTTTCAACATGCCTTTGGTATTTAAGTTTTCGATGCAGATGACATCATATTGACGAATCAATGCCGTTGATAGCTTGTTTAAAAAATCTTCACGTTGAAACGCGACACGCTCACGCAAACGAGCCACTCTACGACGTTGCTTTTGGTAGTTCATGCACTCACGTAGGTTACGACCCTCTTTTTTTGCTTGCTCATAGCGACGGGATAATTTGCGTTGCTCACGTTTTAACTTCTGCTCCATTTTGGCTGTAAAGCGTTGGTTATCCACTCTACGTCCATTAGACAGAATCGCAAAATCGGTGATACCTAAATCAATTCCTACAGCTTCCTTTGTTTGAGGCAATGGCTTAAAGTCTGGTACTTCGCATTGGACAGACACGTAAAACGTACCACTCGCATTGTATTTAATGGTTGCGCGCATAATGCGACCTTCAATATTACGCGACTTCGCAAATTTTACGAGTCCTAGTTTTGGTAGCTTCATTTGATTACCGATAATCGCAATATTGTTATTCGTATTCTTCGTAGTATAACTTTGAACTGGATTCTTTTTACTTTTAAAGCGAGGATAGTTATTTTGCTTTTGAAAGAAACGTTGAAAAGCGTCGATTAAATTTTCATAAGAGGCTTGTAATGCCACACTATCTACGTTGCGTAGCCATGCCGTATCATCTTGTTTCTTCATTTTCGTGAGCATTTTGGACATAATGGAACGATTCAACCCTTTTCCTTCTTCTTTATAAGAAGTATTCCATAACTCAAGAAAATGGTTGTAAACAAAACGACAATGCCCATGGGTTTGATGTATGAACGCTTGTTGGTCTTTATTTGGGTAGATACGGAATTTATACGCTTGATGTGGCATGATAGACACCTCCTTTTTTTGAATAGTATAACGGGAACAGATGTTCTTTTCAACAAATTAGTACTGGCAGAATAATTGGGTTCGCATTCATCTCCTCCCTCCTCACTACGTTCCTTGAGGGAGGGGTATTCTGCGAAGAAATGATAAAAAAGCAAATTGTTTACGTGTAAACATGTATATTTTTAAACAAAAAAGAACTACGCCTAAACGTAGCTCCTCTAGTTTAACAATTTATTTTACTGTTTCAGCTTCTAATACTTCAATTGCCGCTGTCACTTGTTCTTGTGAAAGATTGTGACGCACGATGTAGCGGTTACGTTCATGCTTCGTACATTCGATTGTACAGCCGCCTAAATGCTTCGCTTCATTTTCTTCAGATGCTAAAATTTGTTTATTACATTCTGGGTTTGCACAGTTAATATAACGTTCGCAAGGCTCACCATCAAAATGGTCACGACCGACTACCACATGCTCAACTTGGTTGATTGGCACTGTTAAACGTTCATCAAAGACATACATTTGGCCATCCCAAAGTTGGCCTTTTGTTTTTTCATCTTTACCGTATGTGGCAACGCCGCCATGTAATTGACCAACATCACCAAATCCTTCACGCTTCATCCAGCCTGAGAATTTTTCACAGCGGATACCGCCTGTGCAGTATGTTAAAACATTTTTTCCTTCAAATAAATGACGATTTTCGCGGACCCACTCTGGTGTGTCACGGAATGTTTCGACATCTGGACGAATCGCGCCACGGAAGTGACCGACATCATATTCATATGTGTTACGAACGTCAAGTACAACTGTGTCTTCTTTTTGCATTTCTGCTAAGAAGTCTTCTGGTGATAAATGACGACCTGTTAGTTCAAGCGGATTTACATCTTCACCTAAGCCTAAGTTAACAAGCTCTGGACGAGGACGTACGTGCATTTTTTTGAATGCATGGCCTTCTGCTTCATCAATTTTGAAAACGATACCGTTAAATACAGGATCTGCTTTCATCATTTCCATATATGCATTTGTTTGCTCAACCGTACCAGAAACTGTACCGTTGATACCTTCATTTGCTACTAGGATACGACCCTTCAAGCCAATTTCTTTACAAGCAGCTAAATGCTCTTTAGAGAATAACTCTGGGTTCTCAATTGTTGTATAATGATAATACAATAAAACACGATAATTCATAATTTCTTCTTCCACCTATCTCATATTTGCAGGATACATTTAGGTATTAAATCCATACAGCGTCCTCTTAAAAAAGGCACTATATCATATATTCTACGTTTTTTTTGCAAGGAAAGCAAAGAAATTATATTTTCATCGATTCTTCTCCAAAAAACAACTCCTTAAAATTCTTTGAAATGACCGAGTTTTTTTGTATGGTCAGAAGCTACATACCCTTAAAGTTTAATTATGAATATTTCCATGAGATAGTCATTTGATAGTTATTTTCTGATTGGTAATGAGAAAAACTCCTAACGGCTTGTCGCTTCATAAGCTACCATACATTTTTCAATTCCCATCGTCGTCCACGTCTATAAATTAAATATAGCTGAGCTGCTCTTTTTCGAGCATTCGTTTGATTTTATTTAATGCATGCTTTCGTAAGCGAGATACTTGCATTTGAGATACATTTAAATAACTCGCAATACGCGATTGCGGCCACTCTTCTAAAAAGAGCTTGTAAATCACTTCTTTTTCATGACTGGATAAAATCGTCTCAAGCTGCTGGAAAAAAGTTTCACATTCTACTTGCTGAAAATTTAAATCTTCTCGCCCTATGACCTCATCAAATGAACTTTCATCATCCTTATTATAGTTGCCATCAAAGGACAAGGATTGATAATGAATAGAACTCACAAATAATTGTTGCGCAAGCTGTGCAGTAATGTCCATTTCTTCCGCAATTTCATCGATAGTAGGTCGACGATTAAGTTGAATTTCTAATGCTTCTGATACATCTTTAAAGCGAGCATAATTTTGCTTAATAGCTGCCGGTACTTTAATACCCCATGTGCAATTTCGAAAATGATTTTTAATCATTCCAACAATACATAACACTGCATAGCTGTAGAATGGATTTTTTGCTGTCAAATCAAACTTTTTAATGGCATGTAGTAATCCGACAACGCCCACCTGATAAAGATCTTCAAAATAAGCATGCATATGTTTACTATATTTTTTTGCATACGACTTTAATAAAGGCGTAAATTGCTCAATAATCTTTTCCGTTGCTTCAATTCGATTTTGCTGTGCCTGCTTTATCCATACACGTAAAACTTCTTCTGATACCTTTCTCATAGTGCCATCCACCTTTCGTCTTAAGCTCAAATCTTTTTCTATGACTAGATTATATGCAAAAACAACGTGTTTAGTAGGCATCTAGAGGACCATATTTCACGAGATTTTTATGTTTTCTTACACTATTATTTTCGCTTAAATAGCCATTTGACTTATATGAATTTTATAAATATAATTCAAAATGTTCTTTTTTGAGTAAAATAAGAAAATCCGTTTATATTCATATGAAAAAGGGCATATTTATTGGCTATATTATTTTAAAAACCTTTATTAAAGGAGCTTTATGTATATGAAAAAAAGTTTTTTGAACGTAACAACTGTATTAGCACTTGGCGTCACATTATTCGCTAGTCCCGTTACATTGAGTAATCAACAGCCAACTACTGCAACAGCAAAATCATATTCTTCACCAAATCCAAATAGCTGGTATGGCTTTAAATCAGTCAAGCTCAAAAAAACAATTTACGTCTATAAGATGAAAAAAGGCCGTTCTCATGCGGAGGATTATGTGCTGAAAAAAGTGAAAGTAAAGAAAAATTCAATTGTGAAGCTTGAGGGCTGGTGCATGAGTTGCGGTGGTACTTACTATGTGAAGTCGTCGAAATTCAAATGGACGAAAACAACGTATTATCAAACAGGGTATGTCGATTCAAATAAAAAATTTTGGTATTAACAGCAACGAGGCTAGGACAGAGCACGTCATTTTCCTTTTTTAACGTTCGCAACGAAAAACCGGAACTGCGTCGTAGCGCGATTCCGGTTTTCTTACGCTCATAGGAGAGGATTGTTACACATATGTCCCGCCCTCATTTATATAGGCTTTTTTATTTAAAAAGCAAGTGAGATTTCTATATCCTTATACACTTTCTCAGCAAACTAATTAAATGATAAAATTTTATTATAATTGGTAAATTATAGAGAAAAGAGGACCTAAAATATGAAAAAAATTATCGGTACGGCACTTTTAGCAACTGCTCTTGTGACGTCAAGCATAGCACCTTTTAGCACAGAGACAACCGTACAGGCCGCAACACAGACACAAGCAAAAACAGATTATAAAGCGGTTAAAACAACATCACTTTATAGCGCTACTTCATTAAAAAAAGTAGCTGTTAAAATCCCTAAAAATCAATACATACAAGTGACGAAAAAAGTTAAAATTAATGGTGTTTCTTACTATAAAGTAAAATTCACCAACTACAATGCAGATTTAAAAGACCTTTTATGGGGCGAAATTGACGATACCGTAGTTTATACAGGCTATGTAAAGGCAATCCACGTAAAAGCTATTAAAAATCGTTACGGTACCTATAAAAAATTAAACCATATTGACGATTTAGGTATAGTCGAACAATATACACCAACAAAAGCATATAATTTACGCTTAAATTACCGTCTTGGTATCACGCAAACAGAAAACAATGTCATCGATAACGACACTCGTGTTATTATCTTAGGAAAACGTAATATTAACGGCAAAACCTATGTGAAAGTGGCGGATGCTGGTTACCGTGAATATGTTGGCTACATGCCAAAATCATTACTTAAAAAATTACCAATTAATGCGACTAAAACATATAGTAAGGCAACACAAAAAATACCTTACATCACAACCGGTCCTACAGATTTACTACCCAACTATGGCTCATCAGAATATTTTGCTGAAAATGAACCTTTAGAAAAAGGGACTGCTGTTTATATGCTGAAAGAAGTAACATACCAAGGAAAAGTGTATGTCTATGTAAATCTAAAAGGCACGAAAAATTATGGCTGGGTACGCGGTCATAAATTAATGAAAAAGTAAACGAGACGAGCATCGTAGGGTCTTTAGATTCTAAGATGCTTTTTTTTTTGGCCATCAAACCCTCCACTTTAACACCAGCGACAAATGCCTGCGTATAATCAGTTGATGTTAAAGGAGGAATTCGAATGATACCACAACAAGAGCAACAGTATTTAACACATGTTTTAGAGGAATTATCAAAAGCGTATACCACTACAGCAGAGGCGGTGACACAAAAAGATGACGCCTATAAAGACCTACAGCAATATACCATTGATTATCATGCGGAACTCGATAAAATGGAGATTTACAATCATCAGCAAACCCTTTCGATGATCGATAAACAAGGCCATGCGAAAGTGCTTGCGAAAAAGCGATTAGAAAAATTAATTGACACGAGTTATCGCTCATCTTATGAAATTATGCAGTATGCCAAGCAATTTAGGAATGCCAATGTGACGCCTATTGCACGACACGGCGAGGAGCCTTTAGATCTTACTTGTACTACGCTTGAAGAACTTGCACGTACAATTTCACAAAAAATAACTTCTCCCTCAACTGCTGTTATTTGCAAAAACCAGCAGCAGTTAGAGCTTTTAAGGCCGCTGCTTGCCTTACCTATTTTAGATAGTTCAACCGTTCACTTTACAAATGAACCCTTACTAACAACTGTTCAATATGCAAAAGGTCTTGAGTTTGATACGGTCATTATTCCATTTAAAGAAAGTTACACAACCGATTATGATAAGGGACTACTCTATATCGGCTGTACACGTGCTATGCATGAGTTGATGCTATTAAGCTTGATAGACGCTGTTTAATTTCTGTTACATCTGTCATGGCTTTACGTAAATTAAGTTCTAATTGATCCGTCACATAAAGAAAGTACTGCGTAAATTTCGGTTTATTTAATAAATTTTTTATATCCACACCCGGTGTAAAGTTATCGAGCTGCTCAAATAAATGCAAAATAGCCGCTATCGAAAAATGCGCACTTCGTAGCGTACGAATCATTAGTAGCTTTTGATAATCTCGTTCATAATATTGTCGACGGTTTTGACGATTTCGCTCAATTTTATAAAGACCATTACGCTCCCAATTACGCAAGGTCTCCTCAGTTAACTGAAGCCGCTGTGCCATTTGTTTATGCGTCTGAAGTGGCACAGGCGCTGAAGGCGTTTCGCATAAAAGCTGTTCTACCTCATGAATTGCTTCTAGCACAAATTGATGCTCTGCCTTTAGATGATTGAAGTAGCTTGTTGCTTCGTTCAGTGCCTCTTGAAACTGCTCTCGCCCACTTAGTTGAACGATTTTAGTCGCACGTTTGCGCAAATTATTTTGAATGAGCTCTTGGCGAAAAGCGAGACGGGCTATCATCATCTGCTGTTGATGCACTGCTGAATATTGTCGGTAACCATTTGCGGCACGCGGCACAGGGGAAATATAACTCCACTGCTCGTACAACCGGACCGTATTCACATGAACATTGGCATAATCTGCTATCGTTTTTGTATTCATATCACACCTACTTTTTTCTTTAGTGTATCACGAAGTTATACAGGCGAATCAAAAAACACCTCCATGATTTTGGAGGTGTTTTTATTAATAGGTCATTAACGATAGACAAGCCCACCATCTGTAATAATGGCTTGACCCGTTATATAATCTGCCTTATCTGATGCAAGGAAGGATACAAGATTCCCTACATCTTCAGGAATTTGATAGCGTCCTAGTGAGATACCTGCCGAAAATTGTTCAAAGGCTTCACCAATTTGAAGAGCACCATCACTGTGTCGAACCATTTCTTCATCAATACGGTCCCACATTTTCGTTTTCGCAACGCCTGGGCAGTAGGCATTGACGGTAATATTGTACTTTGCTAACTCTTTTGACGATGCATGTGTAAATGAGCGTACAGCATGTTTTGAAGCAGAATAGGTCGCTAGCATCTCGTAAGATTCGTGTCCGGCAATGCTACACGCATTAATGATTTTTCCTTTTGTTTGTTGCTTAATAAATTGCTGCGCCGCTGCCTGTGTACCAAAAACGACACCGTTAACATTAATCGCAAAAACACGATTAAGTTCAGCTTCATTAATTTCTAAAAATGGTGTCACGACATCAATTCCAGCATTATTAACAAAAACATCAAGTTGTCCAAATGCTTCTACCGCTTTTTCTACAACGTAAAATTGATCGGCACGTTTAGAAACATCCCCAGGAACACCTATGACATCTGCACCTTGCTGCTTTAATTCTTCAACTGTTTGATTCAATAGCACTTCATTGATATCATGTAACACTACTCGAAAACCATCCTGAATAAGCTGCTCTGCAATTCCTCGACCAAGTCCACCTGCGGAACCTGTTACGACGGCCACTTTTGACATATTCATCTCTCCATTCCTCTAAAACACCAATCGATACGGATTTTCTAAATACTGACAGATTGTTTGTAAAAATTCGCCTGCCGGTGCTCCGTCTACCACCTGGTGATCAAATGTTAAGCTTAGTGGTAGTTCCTGCTGTTCTTTCACTTTGCCTTTTTTAGTAAATACAAGCTTTGTAGATAATGCGCCAACGCCTAAAATGCCGATTTCTGGTGTATTTAAAATTGGCGTAAAATATTCTACTCCGGCATGCCCTAGATTTGAGATGGTGAAGGTTGAACCACTTAATAAATCACTGCTTAGTGTATTATTACGCGCACCCGTTGCGACATTTTGCAGGCTATCGGCAAGCTGGGATAAGGATTGATTGGTTGCATCGCGCATAACTGGTACAATTAAGCCGGCATCCACTGCCACCGCCATACCAATATGAATCGCCTCATGTTTAGTATGCTCTCCATTTGCGTAAGAAGCATTCATTTCAGGATGGTCTTTTAGTGCGAGTACGACCGCGCGCGTTAGCAGGACATTAATGCCGAGCGATGCTTTGCCTTCGTCCCCCAATTTTTTCTTCATTTTTTCGCGGAATTTCATTAATGGGCTAATATTTGCTTTACGATGTAACGTTACTTGTGCGGTGTCATGAAGACTTGCGTGCATGCGTTTTGCAATCACTTTTCGCATACCTGTTAGTCCTTCACCGGTATTACTGATAGCTTTTACCGGTGCCGCTTCAGCTACCGGTACATAGCTTTCCACATCACGTCGTGTAATACGACCATTGCCACCCGTACCTGGGATTTGCGTATAATCATAGCCACGTTCTGCTGCGATTTTTCGTGCAATTGGTGTAATAAAAATACGTGTACCTTGCTGTCTTACTGGCGCTTTCACTTCAATCGGTGCTTCTGCTGTAGCTTCATTAGACATCACAGGCTCTTCTGGGACCGCTACGCTTGCAACCTCCTCACCAGCTGCACCAACATAGCCAATTGGCTCCTTGCATACTTGCTCCTGTTCTTCTGCTGTCACAATTTGCAAAACACCCGCTTCTGGGGCTTCCACGTCATGCGTCAATTTCTCCGAGCTAATCGTCGCGATGACCTCACCCTTTTCAACTGAATCTCCTGCCTGTTTATACCATGCGTCAACAGTACCTTCTGTCATTGTTAAGCCAAGCTTTGGCATTAAAATTGCTGTTGCCATACAATCACCACCCTACGATTTTTTTAAATCTTGAATTAATTCAGCCGCTACATCGAGTACTTTTTCTTTATTCGGTAAGTATAATTGCTCTAAGTTTGTTGCAAATGGTACAGGCGTATTTGGTGCACAAACACATTTAATTGGTCCATCTAAATAGTCGAATGCCTTATTCGCGACAACGGATGAAATGTCTGTGGCTGTATTATTATGCGGATTCGCTTCATCAATAATAATTAGACGCCCTGTTTTCTTCACAGAATTCACAATCGTGTCTTGGTCCCACGGTGCCGCCGTTACAAGGTCAATCACCTCTACGCTAACCCCATCCTTTTCAAGAGCATCCGCTACATCATTTGCGACATACAGCATTTTCCCAATCGTCACAATCGTCAAATCGCTGCCCTCTCGCTTCACCTTAGCCTTACCAATTTCCACTGTATAATAATCTTCTGGAACCTCATCTTTAATCCCATACAGCGTTTTGTCCTCAGAGAAAATGACAATATTATCGTCTTCAATTGCCGCATTTAACAGTCCCTTGGCATCGTATGGATTAGATGGCACAACCACTTTAATCCCTGGAATCGAGCCTAGCATCCCGTAGTAAGAGCCTGAGTGCTGAGCCGCAGCAGATGCTCCTGCGCCGTGACATGTACGTACCGTCATCGGAATTTTCGCTTTTCCGCCAAACATATAGCGCATTTTTGAGCCCTGTGCGAGTAATGTATCGAAACAGAAGCCAAGGAAGTCATTAAACATTAATTCCGGTACAGGACGTAAGCCAGTTGCTGCTGCACCTACCGCAGCACCCATATAGCCCATCTCAGAAATTGGCGTATCAATGACGCGCTCACGACCATGTTTTTCAACCAGTCCCTTGGTGACGCCAAATACGCCGCCCCATGCACCTTCATTACCTAGATGGTCGATTGTTGCGCCACCGGCAATGTCCTCACCGAGCAAAATCACGTTATTATCACGATCCATTGATTGATCCAAAGCCTCGTTAATCGCCTGCATAAATGTAATTTTTCTTGTCATGTTCCTTCACTCCTTTTATTAGTCTACGTATACATCTTCTAGTAATGCTTCTGGACGGGGTACAGGGCTTTCCTCTGCAAACTTAATTGCTGCCGCCACATCCTGGCGCGACTTTTCTTCAATATCATCTGCCTGTTTTGCCGTTAATAAACGTCCTGCAATCGCTTCTTTACGGAATAGCTCAATACAATCTGTATCTGCATGCTCTTTTTCAGGTCCCTCTTTTGCTTTATATTTTTGCTCGTCCCCTTCAAAGTGACCATATTTACGATATGTGAGGCATTCAATTAGTGTTGGCCCTTCACCTTTACGCGCACGCTCTACCGCCTCGCCTGCCGCATCATATACTTCTTTTAAGTTCATGCCATCTACTTTGACACCTGGAATATCATACGCCGCCGCACGCTGCGCAATGGTTTTAGAGGCGGATGAATAAGACTGTGGCGTCGATTCCGCGAACATATTATTCTCACAAACAAAGATAACCGGAAGCTTCCAAATCGCCGCCATATTAATGCCTTCGTGGAAACCACCCTCATTGGCTGCACCATCACCGAAAAAGCAAACAACTACACTGTCTGTTTTTAAGTATTGATTACGCAGTCCTGCACCAACAGCGATTGGGAATCCACCGCCAACCATCCCGTTCGCACCAAGCATGCCTTTATCAATATCAGCAATATGCATCGAGCCGCCCTTCCCCTTACAAAGACCCGTCTCCTTGCCATAGATTTCTGCCATCATGCCATTTAAGTCACAACCCTTTGCGATACAATGTCCGTGACCTCGGTGTGTACTTGTAATATAATCTTCATCTGTTAAATGTGCACAAACACCTGTTGCCACTGCTTCCTCTCCTGCATATAAATGCACGAACCCTGGAATCTCTCCACTCGTGAAAATGCGATGTACTTCATCCTCAAAATTGCGAATATCATTCATTTTTTCATAAATCCATGCCGCTTTTTGTTTTGTCAGTTTTTTCATCGTAATTCCTCCTTGTAATTAGCCATGTATCGCTTGTGAAATCAGACTGTTCGCTACCTCTCCTGTCAGTTCAGATAGACTTGGATGCCCAAATGTTAAATTTGCCAATTCATCAACACAGCCCTCTGCTTTTTTGACAGCCATTATCGTATGGATCATTTCTGTCGCATGGGCGCCGACAATAACCGCGCCTAAAATTTCGTTATACGTTTTTTCAGAAATGATTTTGACAAATCCTTCTGTGTCATTCGTGGCAATGGCTTTACCAATAATGCTAAACGGCATACTGCTCACTTGAACATCATAGCCATTCGCTCTTGCCTCCTCTTCACTTAAACCAAAGCTTGCGACTTCCGGTGTCGTATAAATGCAACGAGGAATGAGTGTTTGCTGTAAAGGTTCTGGATTGGCTCCGGTCATATGTGCGACGGCATGTAAGCCCTCTGCACTCGCTGCATGAGCTAGCATATAGCCACCAATCGCGTCCCCAATCGCATATACACCAGCCACCGATGTTTCATAATGTGCATTGACCTCGATAAATCGGTCCGCCTTTAGGCCAAGTTGCGTAGCGAGCGCTAGATTCGCTTTGCGTCCCGTTGCCACTAATAATTCGTCAAAGTCAACGTTTCCAACTGATGTGTGTACGGTTGTTGCTGTGACCTGTTGTAGCGTAATGCCGGTGTGCACCGTACAGCCAAGTTCCTGTAATTTCTTTTTCAATAATGTACGAACCGCCACATCTTCTGTTCCTAAAATATCGGGTGCTACTTCTAATACACTGACCTCGACACCAAGCGGAGCCATCGCAAAAGCGAGCTCAACTGCAATAACGCCGCCTCCGATAATAACAAGCTTATTCGGTAAGGTTGTCATATCAAAAAATGTATCAGTCGTATGATAGCGCACATTTTCAAGCCCTTTGATTGGTGGTACAAATGGTGTACTGCCCGTCGCAAGTAGAAGCTTATCTGCTGTTAAGCGCTGCGCTCCTACTTGCACCGTTTTGTCGCGCGTAATTGTTGCTTCTCCTTCAAAGTAAGCGATTTCATTTTGCTTAAACAGATGATGAATACCGCCTTGTAAAGATGTTACGACGCTATTTTTTCGTGCTACTAATTGGTCGAAATGGATTGGCCCAACTGTATGTTCAATACCGTATGCCTGTGCCTCTTTCATAGTTAATAACCATTCGGCATGCTTTAAATATGCTTTTGACGGTATACAGCCGACATTTAAACAAGTGCCGCCAATTTTTTTCTTCTCGATGACTGCCACCTGCATCCCTTGCTGCGCCGCTTTAATAGCCGCTACATACCCCCCTGGTCCTGCGCCAATGACGACTACGTCATAGTGCTTCACTGCTACCCCCTCCATTCTTTTGCCTACACCTCTCTTTATGCAAAAACCATGCCAACTTTAAAAATGCCGTCACGCCGGTATTTTTCTTTTGAACAAATAAAAAAAACGCAACACATTGTTGCGTTTTTGTCTTAATTCACTTCAAATTGTAGCGTTTCATTTTACGATACAGTGTACTGCGCGCCATTCCTAACGCAGCGGCGGCCTTTGAAATGTGATAATGATGCTGTTCAAGTACGGCTCGTAATTGCTTCTCCTCCTCAGACATTGGCGCTACATTTTGTTGCAAACGCTTTCTTTTTGTCCGTTCAATTGTCCCCATTTCAATCGTTTGTTGCAGTTGTTCTCTCGTTGGTTCTACATGTTCATAATAGACATGTAGCCGCTCTAAAAAGTTATTTAACTCACGAATATTGCCGTACCACTCATAGTGCTGTGCCACTTCATAGGCAGTAGCGAGCCAATAAGGATACCAATTTTTCTTCATACAATAATCTTGCATAAAGACGAAAATATCTTCCTTACGTTCACGCAATGGTGGAATCGATAGCGGACAAACATATAGTCGATAAAATAAATCCATTCGAAAATTTTCCGCTTCGACTTCTGCACGTAAATCCCGGTTACTCGCGGTCACAATGCGAAATGATACTTGCTCGACCTTCGTGCTACCAATACGGGTCACCTCTTGATTTTCTAACACGCGTAAGAGCGCTGCTTGCATACGCTTTGACATACTATCTACTTCATCTAAAAATAATGTACCCCCATGCGCTTCGGCAATTTTCCCTTTATAGCCTTTCGCATTTGCCCCGGTAAAGGCACCCGGCGCATAACCAAATAATTCACTTTCTAATAAACTTTCACTAATGGCTCCGCAATTAATCGCTATAAGTGGCCCATTCGCAACGGCGCTATTTTCATGTAATGTTTTAGCGATGACTTCTTTCCCACTTCCTGACTCCCCATAAATATGCACGGGTAGTGGACTGCTTGCCACCTTTTCCACTTGCGCCATAAATGCACGATATGCTTCATTTTTAGAAGGCACTCCTTGATAGAAAAACTGTTTTGTTTCCTCTTCCTGCTGTACGATCGGATAAAAGTAACCAATCATTTGGTCATCTAGAAAAATAGGCTGTGGCAATGCTTGTAGCACTTGTTCCTTTAAAAGTGCATGAATCGGTTGTCCTTGCCACTGTGCCTCGTCAACAAAAAGTTGCGCCGAGATTTTGACAATACGCTCAAATTCATCACAGACAACCCCTGGCTGTGTCATACGATAGCTATAGTCTACAAGTTGCTTTCTCTCTTCTAGATAACGTGACTTTATTTTGGATGAAATCGTTGCTGTCAGTAGCTTCATAAACGTATTTACTTCTTGTGCTGCCGCAGAATCGTTTAAATGTGAGGAAATGTCTAGTACTGCACATACCTTATCATGCTCATCATAAATTGCCGCCGCAGTACAAGCCCATGCATGAGAGCCTACCGCATAGTGATCATAACCTGTCAATGACATCACAGCCCCCGTCTGAATCGCTAACGAAATCGCATTGGTGCCAACATCCTGCTCATGCCAGCGATGCCCTTCTGAAAATGACATGTCATTTGCAATGCGTTTTGTTCCCTCATGACCGTCGCGCCACAATATGTATCCATTTGCATCCGTTAAAATAAAAACGGGTAATTGTAATTTGAAATAAGCTTCATACATGCGTAGTTCCTGCTGTACAAGCGCAATCAATCGTTCATTTTTCCTTTGCTGCTCACGTAACTGGGGCGGCGTTAAGATTGCCTCACTTTTACGTGCATATGGGTCAACCTCTAATGCTCGGCAATGCAGCCAAGACGTTGCCACTTCCTCCGGGAGAATTGTCAAATCAACTGAATCCTGTGCAATAAAACCTTTCCAAACACGTTCTTTTACATTCATTGAAAATCCCTCCTCATACACGATTCACCATTGGCAAAAGGATAAGTAGTATATGCTTTATTTTACTAAATATGGTCGTTGAAAGGAATTGAAAAGTCTAGTATTTAACATTGCGTGCTGTATCAATTTTCTGTTATGTTCATTTATATAATAGGGAAAGGAGCTGGTTCCATGCTATACCGCCTTGCAACACCTCAAGATATTCCGGTTTTAATCGAACTACGAAAACGGCAATTAATTGATGAGGGCAGTACGCCGGATACCATTATTGACAATGAATTAAATACTTTTTTTGAGCGCAATTTTAGAGATAATTCGCTTGTGCAATGGATTGTCGAAGAACAGGACGAAATCATTGCAACAGCCGGTGTAATTTTTTATGCTTTTCCACCAAGTTATACGAATGCAAGTGGTATAAAAGGGTATATCACGAATGTTTATACACATACCTCTTATCGTGGACAAGGACTTGCATCTGCTCTGCTCGATAAATTGGTAAGTGAAGCGAAAAAACGTCATGTGCCGGTCTTGCTGCTAGAAGCTTCTACAATGGGAAAACCGGTTTATCAAAAATATGGCTTTACAGAGATGGATACCTGGATGATTTATCGTCTCAATCTTTCTTTTTAAAGAAAATATTGTGCAATTCTTATAACTGTGATAAATTAAAGTCACAAAGCTAAAAGAAGAGGTTCATAGCTGAAACCCTCTATAAAAAACTATGGGATCATATGACAGTTATGCCGTATCCGATAGTGGATACGGCTTTTTTTCATATTTTCTCTTCTTCTAGCGGAAGGAGGAAGTAACATGACACAACGAACAGATGAGCAAGGACTAAGTGACTTAACATTACTTGGTAATCAACACACAAATTATGCTTTTAACTACGCTCCTGAGGTACTAGAGGCAGTAGACAATCTTCATGCGGAACGTGATTTTTTCGTAAAATTCAACTGTCCTGAATTTACAAGTCTATGTCCGATGACGAAGCAGCCTGACTTTGCGACGGTGTATATTTCATATATTCCAGACAAAAAAATGGTCGAAAGCAAGTCGTTGAAGCTCTATTTATTTAGTTTCCGTAATCACGGTGATTTCCACGAGGATTGCATGAATAAAATTATGGATGACTTAATTAACTTATTAGAGCCTCGTTATATTGAAGTATGGGGTAAATTCACTCCACGTGGCGGGTTATCGATTGATCCCTGGTGTAATTATGGACGCCCCGGCACAAAATATGAAGACATGGCGATGCATCGCTTAATGAATCATGATATGTACCCTGAAAAAGTAGATAACCGATAAACACGAGATGTTCTTAGCGACCATCTAAAAAAAACTAAGAGAGCGATACTCTTTTAGGGTATCGCTTTTTTCATTGAGGAGCTTATTTATGGAAAAACGAGACAAAGCACTTGTCGTATTTAGCGGCGGTCAAGATAGTACAACTTGCCTTTTTTGGGCACTAAAACGCTTTAAGGAAGTAGCAGTTGTGACATTTGATTACGGCCAACGTCATGCGCTTGAAATAGACTGTGCGACGAAAATTGCTAATGAACAACAGGTTAAACAATATATTTTAAATATGGATTTATTAAATCAATTAGCACCGAATGCCTTAACACGAGATGATATCGACGTACAGGCCGGAGAAAATGGTGGGTTACCAAATACCTTCGTTCCGGGACGTAATCTTGTCTTCTTTTCGTTCGCTGGTATTTTAGCGCGTCAAATTGGGGCACAGCATATTATTACGGGTGTTAGTGAAGCGGATTTTAGTGGCTATCCCGATTGTCGCGATAATTTTATGAAGTCTTTAAATGTGACGATTAATTTGGCCATGGATGAGCAGTTGCTTCTACATACACCGCTTATGTGGCGCAATAAGGCGGAAGTATGGGCGCTTGCTGATGAGCTTGGTGTGCTTGATTATATCCGTCAAAATACGCTTACTTGTTATAACGGCATTATCGCCGATGGATGTGGGGAATGCCCTTCTTGTTTATTACGAAAGCACGGGCTTGAGCTGTACTTAGAGAAGAAGGTGAAGGCATGATTCGTGTGATTTTTTATTTAATTTGCATTGTAACAGCCAATGTTGTCACCGCGTCACTCGCACCCTTTCACTTCGGGATATTTATCGTACCAATGGGGACCTTCTTCATCGGCGCAACATTCATTTTACGTGACCTCGTACAAAATAAATACGGGCGTAAAAAAACATATGGCTTAATTGCACTAGCTCTTTTATTATCTGCTATCGTTTCCGCTTCTCTTGGTGATACATTATTAATTGTTGCGGCGTCTGCGCTATCCTTTTTATTATCGGAAACAGCCGATACAGAAATTTATTCACGCCTAAAACTACCTATGGCTTGGCGCGTCTTTTATAGTGGCATTGTTGGTGGTATTCTCGATTCTGCCGTCTTTGTCATCATCGGATTAAGTCCCCTTGGTGCGAATATTCTACCGTGGGAAGCGGTGCCTGCTGCGATTATCGGGCAAATTATCGTCAAGACAGTCTTACAGCTTATTGGTGCATTGATTCTAAGCCAACTTCCTGCTGTACGTATGCGAGAAATGGCTTAATTCAGAGTTGTCATAGCTTTTATGGAACTATTTAGCTCTTTTCCCGTATAATAGAGGTATGAAGGAGCTGAAAGTTATGGCAATCGGTATCGCAATTATCATTTTTTCTGTCTTTGTCGCTGTCTTATTAATGCGTGGTCCAAGCCCGCGTTATTTAGTCAACTATATTAAAAACCATCGCGACAACGGCACTGTATCTCTTCGCATCCAATTCGAGGATAAAGAATGGGTTCGCGTCAATGAGACACAGCAAATGCCCCTTGCAAGTACGGTAAAATGGCTTGTTGCAATAGAGTTTGCACGTCAAGCTGCGGAAGGCACGATCAATCCGAAAAAAGAAATTCCTGTCACGGCAATGGAGCATTATTACTTACCTCAGCTTGATGGCGGCGCGCATTCCGCCTGGCTATCACAGCTAGAAGGTGTAGTCGTATCATTAGAAGATGTCGCAAAAGGCATGATACGCAATAGCTCGAATGCAAATACAGATTATTTAATCGAGCTTCTTGGCTTAGATAATATTAATGCATGTGCAAAGAAAATGGGACTCACTCACCAAACGGCGTTGTATCCGCTCTCTGCATCGCAGTATTTTCCTTATATGTATATGAAGGCACATCAATTAAAGCCTGAGCAAGGTGCTGAGGTACTGCGTCAAATGGATGCAGCCACATATGAAGCGGGGATTCTAGAAGCCCATGAAACACTAAAGAATACTCAACTCTCTGCTGAACAGCGCAAAGAATTACTGAGTTATTTACCACTCGATGTACAGCGTGTGTGGTCAGATCGCCTGCCAAAAGCATCTACAGCAGACTATGTAAAATTAATGGAGCAATTAAATACCCGTGCTATTTTCAACGATGCTTTTTACGATGTATTAGACCCTATCGTTGATACAGCAAAGGTTAATCCGCGCCGCTATAAACAATACGCTGAAAAAGGTGGCTCTACTGCATGGGTACTGACAATGGCGATGTATGCAACTAAGGTCAATGGCACAACAATGCAATTAGCCTTTTTCGCTAATACGGACTCATTAAAAGAACAACGTAAATTACAACGCACCATTCACCGCTTCATCGGTAAATTCGTTACCGATGCACGCTTCCGTGAGTATGTGCGTGATGAATTGAAATAAAAAGAAGGACACGCTGAGGAACTGACCCATGAAAGTGAGACAAAGAAAAAGACACATTCTTTCAGCTGAATTTGACGGACGCTTTCCTGGGGCATGGCGGAAGCCGCCTCGCTCGCAAGCTCACTGCGGGGTCTTCCACTCATGCTAGGGGCTCCCCTAGGAGTCGCCGTCAAATTCTTGTTTTGCCACCTTTTTCCGGTATTCAACTGGAGAAAGGTGGTTTAACTTTGCTAAAATTCGAGTATTATTATAATAGTTGATGTATGCTTGAACGGTTTGAACGACAAGGTCATTTGTTGTTCTCAAAAGCCCTTCAAGATAAAACGTTTCGTACTTTAGACTGGCGTGGAACGTTTCAATGATGGCGTTATCAGCGGGCATGCCTTTGCGAGACATGCTCATGATAACGCCTTTTTCTTTGACTGCTTGCGGATTGTTATGCGCTATCCCTTCATCTAAATCTTCTTGAAATGGTCCTTTTCCATAGCTGTATTGTTTTCCAAGAGGCTGTTGTAATCGATGCACCTCTCCGTCTTGATACCACTTCACCCATTGATAAATCTGCGTATCATTTTATTCACTGAAACATTTGCCAACTTTATCTCGAGTGGCTTTCCTTTTTGTTTCGTATGAATACGTTTGTTTTTTTTCCATCAAAAAACACCTCCAAAGATTGTATACCCTTGAACGTGTCTTTTTCTTTTTATATTGTCTCAGATTTTTAGGTCAGTTCCTAATCGCGATTCCTTTTTTCATATTATTTCGTTGCTTCTTTTAAGTAGCTTAAATCAACGAAGCCTTTAATATCATCTTTTGAAATATAGCCCGCTTCTTTTGAAATCGTCGCCATTTCTTGAAGCACTTTTTCATTAACATCCGTTGTTGGTGTTAAACGTTTGAATGACTCTGTCACTTCTTCTTTCGATAGCTCTTTACCTGTAATATCTTTCACATGTTTTAAAAATAAATCAATGGCTTCTTCTGGATTATCATTAATGAAATCGACGGCTTCTGCATGTGCCTTTAGCACTTTTTTCGTCGTTTCAGGATTTGCAGATGTAAAATCTGTTTGTGCAACGACAACCGTATTTGTTGATTCTTTCCCCCACGCGAATTCGTCTGGCCCTAATAATAATTTAGCATCCGCATTTTTCTCGATATTTACGCCCCAAGGCTCCTGTGTTGCGGCTGCATCTACTTGCTCTTGTACAAATAATGCTGCGGTATCTGCTGGTGCTTGTTTTACCGTATTTACGTTACCGCCACTTGATTTCACTTTTAAATCTGCCTCTTTTAATGCTTTCATTAATGCAATATCCTGTGTACTACCGAATGTTGGAATAGCTACCGTTTTCCCTGCTAAATCTTTGACAGAATTAATACCTGAATCCTTGCCGACCACAAGTACAGCACCACCATTAACGGCACCTGAAATAATTTGATGCTTCGGTGTTTTCATATAGCTTGTTAGTGCGGGTGTTGGCCCAACTGTACCTAAATCAATCGCATCCGTTGACATCGCCTCCATAAAAGCCGAGCCATCATTAAATGTATTTGTTTTAATGGTCACATCATCGCCTAATTGTTGTTGGTAGAAGCCTTTTTCAAGCGCCACAATTGTTGCGATATGCGTCATATTTGGAAAGTACCCAATGCGTACCTCTTTCACACTATCCTTGTCTTCTGCTGCACCCTTTTTATCCTCACTACCACATGCGGCTAATACGAGCGTCACAATCGATAAGACTGCGAATAGCCAAAATTTGTTGAACTTTTTCATAGATTCTCCTCCTATTTCACTACTTGAATACCGCGCTTACGTAACACAGCGCGTTCTAATTTTACAAAAACAAAGTTATCAATAATTGTGCCGATGACACCAATAATGATCATAATCGCAAACACTAAATCCATCGATTGTAGCGAACGCCCCATATCAAGCAACGTCCCTAGACCGCCACTACCACCTAGTAATTCCCCTGCTAGCACTGCACGCCATGCAAGCGCCCAGGCAACACGTAGACCAGCAATGAATTGTGGGACACTCGCTGGAAAAATAACGGTGCGGAATAAATGGAATCCTTTTGAGCCCATCGTACGCGCTACGCGAATATTAAGTGGTGGCACACTTTTAAAGGCGGTGCTAAGCGTTATCGATAGCGATAATGTCGCCCCTAAAATAATAATGAATAATACCGATTCGACCCCTAAACCGAACCATAAAATAGCTAATGGGAACCATACGATATTTGGCACCGACTGGAGCGTTGATACGAAGAAGCCTAATGTATCATCAACAAGCTCGGATTTATAGATTAAGAATCCGATAATTGTGCCTAAAATGACGGCGATAATAAAGCCGATAAGTAACCGACCGAGTGATTGGCCTGTTGCTTCTAGCAGCTGCCCATCTATTAAGCCGCTAATCAGTGTTTTTATTACCGTTACGCCACCAGGCTCATTCGGTATAATAAGTGGCGGCCACATAAAGGCTGGGAAAAGCTCAAACTTAGATATCGCTTCCCATATGGCTATCAGTATTACCACGAAGCTGATCCTTCTTAAAGTCGTAATCATCCCCAAATTCCTCCTTCAACACTTTCTCCATTTCTAGCTGTAGCTCAGATAAAATGCGTCCCTCTAAATCAATGAGTACACTATCTGTCGCCTGGCGCGGTCTCGATGCCTGCACCGTATATTCACGCTTCACGCCACCAGGACGCGTTTTCATTAACAAAATACGGTCGGATAAAACGACCGCCTCGCGAATATTATGCGTAACGAAGATAATCGTCTTTTTCGTTTCACGCCATAATGACTCTAATTCCTTATGTAGTACCATACGTGTTTGTTCATCTAACGCCGCAAAAGGTTCATCCATTAATAAAATCTCTGGGTCCATCACAAGCGCTCGCGCAATAGCGACACGCTGCTTCATACCACCAGATAATTCATGTGGCTGTGCATGAGCGAATTTCGCTAAATGAACTTTTTTAAGCCATGTCATCGCACGTGCCTCTGCTTCTTTTTTTGGTACCTTTTTAATTAACAAGCCGTACATCACATTCTCAAGAACACTCATCCAAGGGAATAATCCCGACTCTTGGAATACAACGATACGGTCATTCCCTGGTCCTTTAATCGGCTTTCCATTAACCTCAATAGCGCCAGATGTCTGTTTATCAAGTCCTGCAATAATATTTAATAATGTCGATTTCCCACAACCAGATGGTCCTAGCAGAGATAAAAACTCTCCCCTATGAATCGTTAAATTCACTTTATCTAATGCAATAACAGGGTCCTGCCCCTTTTGGTCAAATGCCTTATGTAAATTGCTTAATACGATATGTGGTTCATTCATCGTGCCACCTCCTACTTATAAAACCTATTAGTTTAGTATGTTTTGTATGATATAGCTGATTCTAAAGCAAAATTTCTAACAATTCTGTCACTTAGGTGACGAAACTGTAAAAAGAAAGGTAAAATATAGTAGGGAGGGATTTTATGCAAGAAGTCATTACATACATCGAAAAACATGGCCAAAAAAATACGCGTCCAAAAGGATGCTCTATTTTTCAAATGGCTGAAAATACGACACATATTTATTATTTAAAAGCAGGCTGGGTGAAAATTGGTCAAGAAACCGAAGATGGTCAGGATATTACCCTATCCATTCGAAAAGCTGGCGATTTATATGGCTTAGCAGAGGTATTGACGCATACTGCTACACGACTTCGTTATGCAGTAAGTTTAACGGAAGTTGATTATTATACGCTTTCAAAAGAACAGTTAGAGGCATTGCTAAAGCAGCGACCGATTCTTTGGAAACCACTCAGTGAAATGATGGCCATGCGCTTAATCGAAACACAAAATTTCATGCGTGCCATTACAAATTTACAGGTCCCTGAACGCTTAGCTTGGTTTTTAAAACAATTTATTACCTACAAAAATGGGCGGCCTTTCGTTGAATTACCGATGACACATGAGGAGCTCTCCAATCTAATCGGCTGTAGTCGTCAAAAAGTGACTGCAAATTTAAGTGCCTGGCGTAAGGCTCAATACATTACATATGAACGCGGAAAAATTGAACTATTGAACGAACAGTTATTTACATAATTTGTATAATTGTTATAATATGTTACACTTTCTACGGAGGTGATATTATGAAAAAAATGGTGATTCTTATGCTAGGCCTTATTATGCTAGCGGCCTGCTCCCAAAAGAATGTGAGCTACGAAGGGACGCCGCTAAAAATTGCTGTCATTGGTGAAATACCTGAGTATGACAATGACCGCGTAACATTTGAGGAAATTTCATTGGAGAAATTCAAGGAGGATAGCGCACATATCGCAAAAAATTACAATGCGGTGATGATTACACCACTTGCCTTTGATAAGGCTTCAAAAGATACATATAGCGCTGTTTACCATAAGGCAAATATGCCGATTATTTTCTTTGATTCGAAAAAGCGGCATTATCCATTTGTTGAAAAAGGAATGAGCTATGCATCTGCCTCTAGCGACTCCTTCAACGATGGCTCTCATACAACGCTTTACGTATCAGATGCTAAAACAAATGAGGAAGAAATATGGACTTTCCTACTAGAAAATGACGATGACTTACCCGCTTTGTATACAAGTATTTTTGAAAAAATAGAGGCATTATAGGACAACACACGTCATGTTCCTTTTAGCCTTCGTAACAAAAAAATCGGAACCGCGCCACAGCGCGATTCCGACTTTTCTTATGCTCATAGGAGCGGTTATTTTTAAGCCTCTTTTTATAGTTTGCTTTCAATAAAGCTTCGACGAGTTTCTAAAAATGGCGGCAAATATAACGGGATTGCCGCAAAGTCAGCTGTATCCATGTCGACTTTTTGGAAATCTGTTTGCTCTGTTGCCACTTCGATTAATAAATTATTCGGCTCACGATAATAAAGTGATTGGAAGAATTCTCGGTTTTTAATGCCTGAGTAGCGGAAATTTTTATTAATAATCTGCTCTTCAACTGCTAAAAGTTCACTATAATCACGTGCATTTAACGCGATATGTTGAATTGCACCAACACCCATTTCTTCTAAATTACGTGTACGATCCTCATAAAGATGCAACGTTTGGCCAAATAAAGCATCCTCGCGTCCAAGTACCGTCACTTGGTACCCATTATCTTCAAACTGACTTATCTCTTGTACATCAAACATTTTTTCAAATGCACGAACAGAAGCTTTCGCATAGCGTACACGACAATGTACAGAATCAATACCTAAAATCGCATGCTCTTTCGGAATATCTGCTGCTTCACGAGGGAAATAAATGTCCTGTTTCTTAACAGGTGTTAAACCTAGCAGTACGCCATCATAATCTTCAAAGCGTAGAATTTTTGAGCCATTATAATCTTCAATTTCACAATTAAATACATCATGCTCGCGTAGACGTTTTTCCCAGAAAACGAGTGATTCCTCGGACGGTACCGCAAAAATCGTACGCTCTAATGAATTCGTACCGTATGCTTTTGTTGGACCGCTTTTCATTTCAAACACACTGAATTCTGTACCAGGTCGCCCTGTCGTATCCCCGTAAAATAAGTGATACATTTCCATATCATCTTGGTTTACCGTTTTTAATAGTAATTCCATACCGAGTAGTTTATGATAAAATTCAAATGAACGTTGTACGTCTCGATTAATAACAGAGACGTGGTGAATAATTGGACTTGTCATCGTGCACTTCCTTTAATTTAATTGATAGGAGTTTTTTCTTTATGAATCATTTTACCATAGAAGGTCCACTGAATGAATGGATTGTTCTTTTTCATGGCACAGGAGGTAATGAATATTCGCTGTTGCAAATCGCAGGTGATATTGAGCCGAACGCACATGTATTATCATTTTTAGGAGATGTAGATGAAGGCGCGAATCGCCGTTTCTTTGCTCCATTAAAAGCTGGTACTCTTGACCGTGCTGATTTTGATGCACGCATCGATGCTTTTTTAAAAGACTGGCCACAGCTACGACCTGAACAAGCAACGCGTATTACTTTTATGGGCTTTTCAAATGGCGCAAACTTTGTATTAGGTTTATTAGAAAAAGAGCCTGCTATTGCAGACCGCGTTGTACTATTGCATCCATCAAATTTAGCGTATACCTTTACTGAAGGTAGCAATGCTCAAATTATTGTCACAAGCGGCGCAATGGATACGTTAGCCCTTCCTGGTGATACAATGAAACTTACAAAACAACTTGAAGCGGTATTCCCAAATACGACACTTAAGTTGTTAGACGGGGCTCATGGGATGACTGAGCAGGAAATCACATATTTACAAGACACATTACGGTAACAACTAGCCTCCTTTATTGGAGGTTTTTTTAAGTATGGAGCGGTATAATAAAATCGATGTCTACATAAGGAGTGAATCATGACATGTTATTAATTCTCGGATTAATCGTGTTTATCGTTCTTTTTGCGCTCATGGGGCTCATGTCGCTATCGCAAAAGAAAATGTTAACACCAGAATCCGTTCTCACATTTACGAAAGAAAGCCCATCAAAAGTATCCTTTGCGATGCACTACAACGGTAAAAGCATTGGCTCTGTGAATCCACTTCAAGCGGCCCCACTTGTTAATTCAAGCAATCTAATTATTGCGATTGAATATGCGCATCAGGCTGCAGAAGGAAAAATCGATGCCGAACAACTTGTCTCATTTGATGATATCGAAGCCTTCCATATTCCTAAATTAGAAGGCGATCTACACCGCGAATGGATTGCACAAATGAAGCAAGCTCGCTATAAAAAAGACGTACCACTTCGCGAAGTTGCCAAAGGAATGTTGCAATATAATTCCTTTGCGAATGCTGAATATTTAATGCATGTACTAGGTATTGCCGAAATCAATGAACAGCTACGCAAGCTGAAAATGACAAAGCATGATCCCATCTATCCAACAGCTAGTGCGCTGTATATAGAGGACCAACACGCCACATTACATGACTACCGTAAGCAAGCAACAGCCATTCATGCAGAGCTACTGAAAAATCCAAAATCCGCTCAGCAAAAAAATGCAGCGAAGAAAAATGCAGCGAAGAAAACATGGGCCGAGCATTTACCAAAAGGCTCTGCTAAAGATTATGTATCATTAGTGAAAAAATTAAATAATGCTACATTATTTGGTAAAGAAATTTATTCATATTTAATGACTTTACTTGATGGCCTTTTAACTGCACCAAAGGCTAAAAAAGAAGCCGCGCATGGCGCTCAGTTCCTAAGCCTTACTGCATCAGCTGTCAATGGCATTCTCTATACGACAGACCACGCTGGAAACCGCTTAGAAATGGCCATTTTCCTTTACAATTTAACACCTCAGGAACAAATGAAACTATCGATGAGCGTTAACAACTTCTTTGACCAAGTTGTCACAGACCCTGTCTTCCGCGAACGCATTAAAATGCAGGCAAATAAATAAGAAAAAGACTGGAACAAAACACGTCATTTTCATTTTTTAGTGTTCGCAATGAAAAACCGGAACCGCACCACAGCGATTCCGGTTTTTCTTATGCTCCTAAAAGCGGTTGTTTTTACATGTATGTCGAAGCCTCTCTTTTTTTATTTATCAATTAATGCTGTCGTATGTTTCAAGCGTAGCATTTCATCCTCTGCTTCTGGATACTGCTGCTCTGCCGCTAAATAATAATATTGATAGGCTTGTCGGTAATCACCTTGCTGTTTAAGTGCATTCGCATATTGAAACTGGGCTTCTGCGCTTCCCTGGTCAGCACCTTTAAGGAACCATAAATTTGCTTTCACATTATCTTTTTCAACACCAAAACCATACTGATATAGCTCCCCTATTTTACTCATGGCATCGCCACTACCTTGTTTGGCAGCTTTTGAGTACCATTCATAGGCTTTATGCTCATCTTCTTCAAAACCATATTGCCCTGTAAAATAATAATGTGCCACCGTAATTTGAGCGTCGATATCACCCTTTGCTGCTTGCTTTAATAATTTTTTGCGTTGTTTTATATGCTCACTAGGAATAACTGAATTTCTATTAATTTTAATAATCATTCCACAGATAAATATCATTGCGGCAATACATAGTGCTATACCATACATCGAAAAAGGCTCCTTTTTTATCTAATGTAGGTTATATTTTACCATATTGTGGTTTTTTCGCAATTTAAACCCTTACTAAATATGAGGGGAAAAGTAGATTACTTGAAATACGAACAAACGTTTGCTATACTAAAAATAAATAAAATGAGGTGGTGATAGGAATGAAAAAATGGTGGTCCTATTTAATCGTTGCATTGATTGTTATGAATGAACGACATTTTGCCAAACGTTTTTTACGAAAACACTATAATGTCGATTTAACTGTACCTATTTATGTATCTACAAAAATATTACGCGAAGGTAGCCTCGGCATTTTTGTGATGAAAAATGCGTATGAGCCATCTTATATTGCTATTGATGCTTCGCTTGCTAGTAGTAAAAATAGACAGCTTTTTCGTCGTGTGTTGATTCATGAGCTCATTCACTATGCATTATTCGTCCAACAATTACCGTTTCAAGATGACAGTCCACTTTTTCACAAAGAAGTAATCAAACATGGTAGCTTACTAAGCGGTCAAGTAATGATTGAAAATGGTCATTTTTCTTTATTAGATGAGGCCATTTAAAAAGCGAGACGCTCATAATTGCGTTCCCGCTTCGATCATTATTTAAATTCTACTGGTCCTTTATCCATTTCAAATGTTCCATCCGTATATAAGGCCGGTGAACGTTCAGAGCCAGATTTTGAATATTTCTCGACATGGCTCACACGCGCATTTGATGTCTCACTCAAATCAATATGAGCAATGGCTACCCAATAGGCAAAGTTGTTTTTTTCAAATAAACCACTTGTCACACGCTGCCCTAATTGATTATCCACAACAGCCTGTGCCTTCATCTTCTTGAAGCTCCCAAAGCCGTTACTTACAGCACTATACGCCGCAATTAGCACATAGCTAATTTTTGAAGGCTGGTGAATAATAATCGTTTCCTGTCCCGCGGTTTTACTATCACCATCTAATGTAATATACGGTGCTTTACTCGCATTCCCCATATCTCGGTAATACACTTTTCCTGTTTCTCCATTTGCCAACACATAAAAGCAATACAAGTCTAAATCTTTTTTCGGATTGGCCCACTCAAGCGTTGCAATAAATTTCTCTGATTTTGCAATCGACACAGATTGACGCTTTTCCAAATTAACATTCATTTTTTCAAGCTTCACAGGCGCTGGTTTCTCTACAGATTCTTTCGGTGTATCAATGATTTCTAAACCATAGTTTTCACATAATGCCTGAAGTCCACCGTTAAAACCACTACCAATGACATTTAATTTCCATGCGCCATTATGACGATAAAGCTCTGCTACAACAATCGCTGTTTCCTGTTGTAAGTCCTCACCAAAATGATAATGATGACGATTTCCAACCGTCAAATGAATTTTGTCGATTTGCTCAAAGCGCAAATTTTGTGTATCCCCTTCGTGAATCGTTAACGTAATAGCAATCCGTTCTACATCTTGCGGCACTTGATTTAGTAACACTTCAATCGTGCCATCCTGCTCCGTTTGTTTACGATATTGTACAGATTGATTCGGACTCTGTGGCTGCCCATAAAAAATAAAATGTTCATCACGCACACAGCGATTATTTGCATCTAACAAAAAGGCTGACACATCAACATCCATTGCTTTTTTCGGAGTAGACCATTCTACTGTAAGCGTACAGCTATCCACCGGCTCAATTGCGATTTTTTGTCCTCTTTTTAAATCCATAATGGCCCCCTATTCTTCATCCTTCATAAATCCAATACGCTTTGGTGGTACCTCTGGATCGGGATCTGCTTTTTTCATAGCCATCAGTAAAAAACTTATTTGCGATACATGTTGTACAAGCTCAATACGATTTCCCTGCTCTGTTTGCCCATGAAAATGAATCAAACTTGGATTATAATACCCGATGCCTGTAATATTAAATTGCACCGTTTGACCAAAGTTTACGAGCTTTACACCAATTTCATGTTCTTCATCCAATTCCTCTTCAAAATCTAAAATCATTTCCATAATGCGCTTATGGAACTCACTCGCTAGGTTTTGATCGACTTCTGGCTGATTCATCACAGCGGACTTCGCCGTTTCAGTCGGTTTATTAATCATATCCATATAAATCCCTCCTCATCTAGTTACTGTCCTATACCCTTTTTCCATACAAAAAAGCAGTGACATTTAAATGTCACTGCCTTAGATGGTTTATTGCTTTTGAATGCCGCCTTCTGGGTCAAGCTCTTCTTTATTTTCTGATAAAGATGTATCAGTGTCATGTGTTGCTTTTTCTTGGGCTAAGTTTTCATAGTCAACTGCTGTTTGTGTTGAGCCTTCGCTTACCATTTCTTTATCATTTAATTCGTAAGCTGTGTTACGGTCAGGAATAATCGTGTGATCTCCTGTCTCATTATCAGCGTTTTGTTTACTATTCATCTCTTGTTTCTTTTGATTCACGAATTCGCTTACTTTCCCTTTCGTGTCATTAAACATTGCCATTGCTTTGTCACGGTTTTCTGGTTTTCGTAAATAAGCTGCCGCACCCGCGATTGCAGCTGCTAGTAAGTAATTATTCTTTTTAGCCATGTTAAAAACCTCCATCTTGTTTTCTATAAATATGTATACCCCTTCCAAAAGGACTTTAACCAAATTCCATAAAAAAACAGCGTTTCAATTGCTTGAGAACGCTGTGTTTTCGCTATTTTGTCATAAAGTGTTCACGAACATAAGCTTCCACTTCATCTGCAGTCGCCATCGTCATAATTTCCGCAATGGCTGCTTGTGTTTGCTCACGAGACAGTTGTTTTAGCTGACTACGTGCGCGTAAAATCGATGTTGCACTCATTGAAAATTCATCTAGGCCAAGACCAAGTAAAATTGGCAATGCTACTTCATCGCCTGCCATTTCCCCACACATACCTGCCCATTTACCTTCTTTATGTGCTGCATCAATTACCATTTGCACTAATTTTAAAATAGCTGGGTTGTATGGTTGGTATAAATACGACACACGTTCATTCATGCGGTCTGCCGCCATCGTATACTGAATTAAATCATTTGTTCCGATTGAGAAGAAATCAACTTCCTTCGCAAAAATGTCCGCCATCACAGCAGAAGATGGAATTTCAACCATCATACCGATTTCAATTGTTTCTGATACCTTGATGCCTTCTTGCTGTAGCTCTGCTTTCACATCAAGTAAGACAGCTTTTGCTTGTCGGAATTCATTTACTGTCGCAATCATCGGGAACATCACTTTTAAATTACCATAAACACTCGCACGTAATAATGCGCGGAGCTGTGTACGGAAAATTGTTTGTTCATCTAAGCATAAACGAATCGCACGGTAACCTAAAAATGGGTTCATTTCATGTGGTAGTGGTAAGTATGGTAATTCTTTGTCGCCACCAATATCGAGTGTACGTACCACAACCGGTTTGCCGTCCATTTTCTCAAGTACTGCTTTATAGGCTTCAAATTGCTCTTCCTCTGTTGGCAGTACATCGCGTCCCATATATAAAAACTCTGTACGATATAAGCCAACACCTTCGCCGCCATACTCTAACACAGCTGTAATATCCTCTGGGGTACCGATATTTGCCGCTAACTCAACGTGATGTCCGTCTGCTGATTGAGAAGGTTCATGCGCAAGTTTTGCCCACTCTGCTTTTTGTGCACTGTATTGTGTTTGTTTTTCACGATAGGTCGCAATTTCTGCTTCCGTTGGATTCACAATGACTTGTCCCGCTAACCCATCGACAATCACTGTATCACCGTGTTTAATCGTTGTCGCTTCTTTTGTCCCAACAACTGCAGGAATTTCAAGCGTACGCGCTAAAATAGCAGAGTGTGATGTACGACCACCAATATCTGTTGTAAAACCTTGTACGAAGTCTTTATTTAATTGTGCTGTATCTGATGGTGTTAAGTCCTCTGCAACAATGATGACCTGTTCATCAATCGCTGTTAAATCAACTAAGCGCTCGCCTAATAAATGCGCCAGTACACGCTTCGTTACATCACGAATATCTGCCGCACGTTCACGCATATATTCATTATCCATTGCTTCAAATAAATCAATAAAGGTTTGTGATACGGTTTGAACCGCAAATTCTGCATTTACTTGTTCATTACTCACATAATCCTTCACTTGGGAAATCCAGTCCGGATCATTTAATACTAATAAATGCGCTTGGAAAATAGCCGCTTGCTCTTCACCGAACTCGGTAAGAGCACGGTCTTTAATTTTTTCTAAATCAACTGTTGAAGCAGCTAATGCGTCATCTAAACGTGTATGCTCAGGTGCTGCCTCCGTCGTCGTACGTTTTTCCACCGTTAAGTTTGGTGCTTGTAATGTAAAAGCCTTTGCAATGGCAATCCCTGCAGATGCCGCGATACCTTGAATAATTGAACTCATCTCATCCACTCCTTATTGTGCTAATTTTTCAGCGTAAATAATAGCGTTGATTGCTTCTAATGCCGCTTCTTCATCGGCTCCGTTTGCACGAATTTCAATTGTTGCATTATGTGGAACACCAAGAGCCATAATGGCCATAATTGATTTTAAATTCTTTTCGCTCTCATTATAGGCTAATGATAAGTCAGCTGTATACTTCATTGCCTCCGTCACGATTAATGAACACGGACGCGCGTGAAGTCCTTCTTTTGCTGTGATTGTATATGCTTTTGATACCATGTTATTTTCCTCCTATAGCAAGTCGTTGGACGATACAGATGGTAAAAACGCTGTCATCAATTCATCCGTCGATGTCGCCGCTACTAAGCGTGCAACATTTTCTTCCTCCATACAAACGGTTGCAATGCGTGATAATAAAGCTAAATGCGCCGCATCATGTCCAGCAACCGCAATCAGTAATGTCACGAGCTGTGGCCCGTAGTGAACTCCCTGCGGCATTTGAAGAATCGCTATCCCTGCGTGATGAATGAGCGTGCCCATTTCATCGACACCATGCGGGACGGCGACACCATTGCCAATATAGGTTGACAATGTTTGCTCACGCAGTAACATTGCCTCAATATAGTCAGGCGCAACATAGCCTTGCTCAACAAGCAGGGCACCAGCCATTTGAATGGCCTGCTGTTTTGTATGAGGGTTGGCATTTAATCGAATTAAATCAGGTGTAAGTACCGGTTTTTTCATTCTATCTGCTCTCCATTTTCATCTTACTTAAATTGTAAAATAACATGTAAGCGAATACAAACGCTTCTAATGATAATCTTGTCGCCGAATTAGTGACATCGTTTTCGTTAGCTACCTGTCAGGACATAACGCTGAAATTTATTGGCAATATAATTGGCAATTTGACCTGTTGTACCCTGTTCAAATAAGCGCAATGTTTCCGTACTCTCAACAAGCAGCGTACTAATATAGCTTAACGTTTCGAGTGCTACCGCGGAAACATCCTCAGGTGCAAGTAGCATTAAAATCGTTTGGATAGGCATCCTTTGCCCATCCATGCCTTGACGGATTACAGGCTCTTTTAAACGGAACATATGAAAGGTTGCAGCATTCACTGCATTTGTGCGCGTATGATAAAGTCCAAGTACAGAGTCTGGCATCCCTAAGCCACCAAGTTGCTCGCGCTCAAGTAGTTTTTCCACGAGCTTTCGTACATCATTTACACACTTTTTTTGCTGTAAATAGCTTGCCGCTTCCTCTAACGCATCCTCAAATACAGCCTCTTTCAGCTCGATGCACTCAAACATTTCTAGCATTGTAACCATCTGTGTCGTCAATTGCTGCACCTCACGTAGTCGTGCAAGCGCATCCTTTGTTTCAGTCACCACTACAATTGGCTTCGGCGTTAAGCTCCTTCGCACATTCGCAATATCTTCATCCGTCAATAACGGCGAAATGAGGCGATAATCTGCTTCGTTAATCGGCAGTGGCACTGTTGATAACACGACATCATATAATGTATATTGCACCTTTGATAATTCAAGTAATGAAGTTGTCGATACGTGCTGAATTTCCGGCACCTCTTTACGTAAGCGATTCGCGAGCATTTTAGAGGTCCCGAGTCCACTTGAACAAACGACTAATACAGATAAATTTGCATATGGCGTCGCGCGTTCGAGCACCGCGCCAATATGCATCACTAAAAAGGCAATTTCGTCATCTGGAAAATGAATCGCGGGAAAACAACGTTCACTCACTTTTCGCACTGTTTCAAAAAGTGCCGCATAGCGCTCCTGTATACGGGCTAGAAGCGGGTTGTAAATGGGCATCTGATGCGTGAGTCGATACATGGCGCGCTCTAGATGAACCAGCAATCCTTGAAAAAGTTGATGATCTTTACTTAGGGCCGTATTCATTTCATCATCTAGGCATTGAATAAATTTCGTGATTTGCGAAGCAAGGCGTAAATCCAAATCCTCAAATGCTAACTGCTGGTCATGGCGTAATTTCGCACCGCGTAAATGAATCGTCAGTTGTTGAATTTCAGCAAGCTCTACCGTTATGTCATATCGCTTTGCAAGCTCCTGCATTAATTTCTCCGCCAGATGATACTCCTCACTCACTTCTAGAGATAACGTTTCTTCTATATAAAAGGCATTTTCCATGCGCTTTGTTGCAAGTGCCATATATAGCACAAGCTCACTGTAGGCATGGTCCGTAATGGTATACGGAAGCTCCTCATACAGGTCTCTAAATACTGCCTCCACTTCATGAACGCACTCAAGCATCGTATGGCCTAATAATTTTTTCGATACTGCCGAAAAATGCGTCGCATGCCCCCGAATGACACTAATTAATTCTTGCTCGCTAATAAATTCTATAAATAACTGCATTAATGCAAGTCGCTTTGATTTTTCAGCACCTTCTAGAAAAACGCCTAGGCTACGTTTACGCACAATCGTTAGCTCAAAACGCTCAAGCCACGACGTCAATTCGGTTAAATCATTACTCATCGTCACAACGGAGACATCGAGCTCACTTGCAAGTGATGAAAGCTTTAGCGCCCCATTTGCACGAAGAAGAGATGCTTTTAAAAAGGCTCGACGCTCCTCCGCTGTCACCTCTAAAATATCCAAATCATTTAACATATCACGAAGCGCTTGCTTTTGAGATTCCTCTCCTAAAATCGAAATCCCTATGCCCGTTTTTTTACTAAGTATCAAATCACTTTGTTCTACGACGGTATGTAGGCGCTCTAAATCTCGTTGAATTGTCCGGCGACTCACATGGAGCTGCTCCGCTAACTGCTGAACGTTTAGTGGTTGCTTCAATAATGCATCTAGTACTAAGCGTTCCCTCGCTGATAAATACATACTTCCCCTACCTCCATGCTACTATCAGCTCATCATATGCTGGACTTGTTAAAAATTGCTCAACAACAACAATCTGTGCTGTCGGGACCTGCTGTTTGACGCGTTCCACAAAAGGCTGCTGTGTCACAACAACCTCCACATTCGTAGGTAAATCCCTTAGTGCGCAGTGCGTAACAGTCGCTTGGATATGGGCCTGCTGTAGTTTTTTACGGAAAACAGCCGCTCCCATTGCACTTAACGCCATCCCTACATCACAAACAAATACAATATGACGTTTTGTTGTATTCATTTTTTCACGCCCTTCCATCTATCGATTCATTGTCTTTATTATAGCATTTTATACCGAAAAGACGCGGGTTCCCATACTTCAAAGACGTAAATTCACATACTTTTTAACTATTCTACTTCACAAAATAAGCGATTTATCCGTATTTTCTGAAAAAAAGAAACTATTTGCTGTATTATCCGTATACTTAAATAGAAGACTTCACAAATAAGGAGGTATCTGTATGTTTTGGTTAGCGATTGTGTTGATTGTTGCGATTTCTGTTACAGGTGGGATTATTGAAAAAATCATTAAAAGCAAAGAGCGTACACAAAAAATGGAAATTGAAATGATGCGCGAGCAAATTAAGCTTGAAGAATTAAAGTATAAAAATTATCAATTAGAGACAGATAAAATGCGTCTTGAGCTGAAGCAAGATTTAAAAAATGCTCCCACAAAAGATGAATTATTAAATGTGGACCTAACAAAACAAGATTAATCGATGAAAACACGCCTATGCATAGCGCGTGTTTTTTTATATAGGCCATTTACTTTGGACATTTTTTCCATTACACTGGAATATCACTTAAAAATTGAAAGGAAGTATACAGATGAATCGTTTAATGAGGGCCGCACAGAAAAACGAACAAGCTCATGCCATTTTAGAAGAATTACAGCTTCTCGAAAAATGGCGTTTGATAGGAGATTGCTACGTGGTAGGTGCCACTGCCTACAACCTTATCGTGACACCTGATATTGATATCGAGACGTTTTGCGATAATCCTGAACCATCAAAAATCATGAGTATGCTCGCATCACTTGTTTGCCATCCAAATGTTGTTGAATTAAAATACCATGATTTTACGCAGCATGATTTTCAAGGACATTATTTTAAACTCATTTATGTAAAAAAAGAAATTGAGTGGACAATTGATATGTGGCTTTTTTCAAATGACCGCAAAGGAGCACTGTCACGTGATCTGGTTCCTTATATGACTACCTATTTAACGGCACAAAATCGTGAAGTGATTTTAACTATTAAAGAAGCATTAATTTTACGCCAACTGGATTTTTCTTCGGTTTTTATTTATCAGGCCGTTATGGAGTTTGGCGTCCAAACAATCGCTGAATTTTTAAAATGGACCGAGACGCACCCAACAACCGTACCTTTTCATTGGCAACCTATTGCATAAAAAAAGGCCCCGCATGAGCGGGGCCTTTTTCTGTTATTGTAACTCTGAGTTTGATGTATCTTTTGTTTTTTGTTGTAAATATTCTTTCTCACTCATAACGTCACTAACGTGCATGTTCACTTCTACAACATCTAAACCTGTCATATGACGAACTTGCTCAGTTACGAGGCGTGTTACTTTATCGAAGATTGCCGGAGCACTTTGGCCATACTCTAAAATAACTTTTAGATCAACAATGGCTTGTTTTTCGCCGACATCTACAGAAACGCCTTTTGTCACACTGTCGTTACCGAAGCGAGAAGTAAAGCCGCCCTTCATGTCTAAAATACCTTTTACTTCACGTGCGGCGATACCTGAAATTTTTTCAATTACAGAATCGTCAAATGACAGTGAGTTTTCAAATTTTGGTGTATTGTCCTGCTCTTTACTATTTACACCTATTTGATCATTGTATTGTTTTTCTAAATTTGTATTATGATTGTTTACCATTTTACCCGGCTCCTATCTTCTAATTTTATCAATAAAGTGGAAAAACTGTTCGGTCTTATCTTTCGCAAAACCAATTAGTAATCCAATACCGCATAGTACAATGAGTAAGATTGTCTTCCAAAAGCCAATTGTGAGAAATAGCACACCTACTACAAGCATCGCTAGTACGAAAAGAATGCGCCATTTATATTCACGAAGCCAATCGACTGTTGAATTATTTTGCAATGGAACCCCTCCTCGTTAAATTACGCGCTTATTCAGTGCCTTTTGATCGACTACATTTACCTTTACTTCCCTTACTGGTACTTCAGAAAAATGCTCTGTTTGTTCCTTAATGTCTTCTTTAATGCGCTCAAGCAACGACTGAACATTTCCCGTCGGCCCCACAAAAAATTCTGTGGCAATATCCATGTAAGATTTTTGCTTTTTTTGATACATTTTGATTGATACACTTGGCTGACGTACCGCCTCGTACTTATCAAGCGTACGTAGCACAACCTTTTCAATTGAGCGTTTATTCATATAAATCTCACCGTCATTATACGACAAATATAAACCGCGTTTTTTATGAGAAGGTGTGAATGAATAAATAAGAAAAGCAAGAGCTAAAACGATACCAACAGCCGCCATGATGTACAGCGTTGGCTCAAACCAAGAATAAGAAACAAGTTGCTCTTGATAATCAGTCAAACGAGAATCATCTACATATAGAAATGTAAATGTACCAATTAGGATGAGAAGAAAGAGCCCTAACAGAAAACTAAAAAAACGTTTCATTTTCTCGCCTCTCCTCGTCGATTAATTTGCTTTACGCATCGCTTTCATGATGAAGCTTACAACTAAGATTAAAATAATTGTACCTAGTAAAGTTGGCAGGATGTAGAAATCACTAACTTTTGGACCCCAGCTACCAAGCAGCATGCCACCAATCCAAGCACCAATAATACCTGCAATGATATTACCAATTACACCACCGGGAACATCTTTACCTAAAATAAGACCTGCTAACCAACCTAAAATACCGCCGATAATGATATACCATAGAAATGCCATTGTGTGTTACCTCCTTTGTTGTTTTTTCAAAATGTCGAACTTAATTAATTACTTGCCATGTTTTGGGCGCTTAAAACATAAAGTTAAAAAAATTCCATCTTGCATCACCCTTAAATGGTTAATAAAGTAAATTATTAACATCATAAAGATTACTTTTATTTTCTATAAATGTTATTTTATAAGTTAAATACATTCTTTTTACACAATAAAACCTCTACTTTTTGAAAAAGTAGAGGTTTTTTAATGCTATTGTTCGTAGAGGCCAGATAAGCTGCCACTGCTTCTGTTGCATACGTTTTTCATAAATCGCTAAAATGGCATAGCCTGAAATGCAGGCGTTGGCTTTACGATTCCTGCGAATAAATCATCTAAGCCATGGCCATGGTTGGAAAAAACACCTTATCGAAAGCAACGCTATACAGAATACTTAACAAATATTATGCCTCAAGCTCATTCCTACAAATACATTGAATTAATTATGAAAAAAAGCGAAGTAAGAAGCTTTATAGAATAAATCAGTCCTGAGCAACAATACATTAAAATTAAAAATTCTAAGTTTTCGATTTGGAAAAAGAATTGGGAAACAATTTTTATTCATTTAGAAGATATTATTGCTAATTAAAGTTATCCTGCATTTCTTGAAATATATCATTCCAATGAAATCAAAAACACTTTTTTCGAAGCGAAAATAGTAAATCATTTTAAATCAATCACCGAAAATGCCAAGCTTATTGCCTATATTCAAAAATATAGTAAGAGATCTAAAGAAGAAATTATACAAGATTTTGATCTTTGTTGATTGGAGACGGCGGGGCTTTTGGGAGCACTACCGAGAATTGCTGTAATAGCAGTGTTTATAAGGGTTTCTAAAACAATTATAAAAGTACACACGTGTTGATTAACCAAAATCACCCAATATCTCCTTGATAAAGTTCGCACTGAAATGTGATGATTTCCTTCAGCCCTATCCGCCATTCAACCGGCAGGGTATCACAAAGAAGCTGGCGTGTGAAACCAGCGAAAGATAAGCGTTTGCAGTTCTTTTTCTTGTGTCCTTCGGTGTGTAAAAACTTGAGTAACACGTAGGCAATTAAAGCGGCGAATAGTTGGCTATAGACTGCATTTTCAGTCGTGCCAAACAAAACAGGCACATTTAAGTTTTGCTTGATCCAGCGAAAGAAGGATTCGATGGCCCAACGCTCTTTGTACATGCCGGCGATTTCTTCAGATGAAGCGCTTATCTTCTAAGTTCACACCGACGGGACCATCATGTTTTAAGCCCGTTGTTTCCACGACTTTCAAGGGCATCTCAGTCGTATTTGTGAAGCTAACGTGCAACTTGATGCCTGAGCGCTCACCGTGATATAAAGCCCATGGTAAACGTGTTTTTCCAACGGTTATCGTTGTCGAATCAATGGCCAGTAAGTCTTTTTTGAGCTTTAATTTGCGTCGTGCTGCTCGGTTTAGACGGTCAACAATGACGTCAAAAATACGTTTGACAATGTGGTAATTCAGCTCGCCTAAACGTTTAGAAAGCGTCGAATAATCCACAGATTTCAAGCCTTGCGCAGAAGCCACATCCGCAGCGTGACATAAGCTTTTCCACTCGAAAGCAGCTGCACCAACTAAATAAGCTAAAAGTGTAGGTACATCACATTTACGAGCGGTATCTTCAAAGCCAAATTCGGCAAGAATCTCGTTGATTTCTTCCTGTGAAATAAAGTTTTGAAGTAATGTGAAAATCGTGGTATTCTTAGCCATGAGAGATTCCTCCTCGTAAATGTTGGTGTGGTAACTTACATTTTACATGGAATCTCTCTTTTTTATTGCATTTTATTGGTAAAAATTAGTTAATCAACAGACGTGATAAAAGTATTAACTACAGGTTTAACTACGATTCAACTAAAAATAATGTATCCTCAAACAAAATTGAATAGATTTCTTTTAAATGCTCAAAATTTGGATTATTTTTTATTACAACATCAAAATATTTGCCTTTCGCTCTCAAAACCTCTTCCAATTTAACTTTATCCAACTTCATTTTTTCACTTTTCACTTCTGTTTCTTTTATTTTTTTTAACTTTGAAAAATACTGTGTTAAATCATTTTTACTCCACCCAAATACATCTGGTTGAAACTTAAAAACTTCATTAAATAGCTGTGATGCCATTTCATCTTTTCTTAATTCAGACTTAAAATCAGTAACATCTAAATAATTTTCTAAACAATGATTTATATTTAAATTAGAAAATTCCTTTAGAATCGAAATTTTTTCTCTTACTGGTTTATTTTTCAATTTATCACTGTTAACAATATTATTAGCTAATGCTAAATTATGAATATGTGCATTTTCTGTATCACCATTGTCACCTAATAAATGCTCAATTGTAATATCATTTTCGCTTAAATACGCATCTGTTTGATAATAACTATAATACTCCATTAATATATATTTTATTAATCTACTATTTTTTAAACGTTTATCTTTATTTGAATATTTAAGAGCTGAACTATAATTATTCTTAAAGTGCTCATATGAAATCAATTTGTTTAATTCATAGAATAAATTTGATATTTCTACTTTAAATTCTATTTCAGATTTCGAATTGTATACAGCATAAGCTGCATTTTTAATAGCAGTATCTGTTCTATTACTAGTTTCTCTAGACGCATTAAAAATAGCAAAGAAATTCCTTACATTTTTCAAAGTAGCTTCTTTTGCATTCGCATCTATAATACCTTTATAAAATATTTCTAAAACTGATGTAAGTAATGACCTTATTTGCTTATTATTCTTTAAATTGAAGTATTTGATATATTTGTCTGTCGTATTTTTATGTGTTGCTTGAGCATATAACCCTGAAAATCTATGTAAATCATTTAAAAATAAAGACATTCCCTCAATTTTTATTTCTTCTTTAAATAACCTATAGACATCATCAGCGTTTTCAGCCTTTCTTTTTAAATAACATTTAGCAAAATGATTCAATAAATCATCCTTATCTGATAAGTTATCCGTTTGATTATAAATATCAATCCATTTTTTTCTAGCGTCGTCAATATAATCATCTACTTTAGGATAGATATATTTCATAGTATGATTTTTTAATAATTCTATCTGCTTAAGTTGTTGGCCTCTAGCATTTAATACTTCGAATATATTATATATTTCCTCTTCCTGTTCTGAAACAATTTCAACAATATTAATATCATATAATTTATCTAAAAATTGATCTATCTCAATAAAACTTTTCGTTAAAAAATATGCATAGAAATATTCAAATGCTGCTTTATACGGATTTTCATTTGATAGTTTTTGATGCTGAGATTGTTTCATACTATGAAGTAATTCAAGTATAAAATCTTTATACTCACTATTATATAATATGGGTATTAATTCATTTTGCGGTGTAACTGAATTAATAAAAGTATTTTCAATATATTTTGCTCTTTGTAAAGCTTCTTCATTATCTTTAATTTTATATAGTCTGCTACATATCGAAGAAAATAGTAAGAATAGTGTTGTAATTCGTTGTTGACCATCGATAATTTCATAATCTTTAATTCCTCTGATAGAGTCTGAAGATTTTAGCTTAACATTACTACTCAACACTATTGTCCCTAAAAAGTGTGTCCACTCATTTTTTTCATTTTTAAAACCTAATGTAAAAGTAATATCATTTAACAACTCGTCCCAATTTCTTTGCTTCCATACATATTCACGCTGATATCTAGGAATTACATATCTAGATGGTCTTTGAAAGATATCAAGTATTGTTCTATTTTCAGTATTAAACCCCATATTTTATCCCCCCGGAAATTTAAATTGATTTTTCAGATAATAAACACTCGAAAATAAGGACACGTAATGTCCTCATTTCCCTTTTATCTATTCACTTCTCCATACACTTCATCCATCATATCTTGCATGATATATGTCTTAAATTCCTCATTCTCCAGTATCTTCATAAAGAATTCTTGGTTACTACCCATACGATCAATAACAAAATCCATGAATGAACGTTCGAAAGCAAATTTAAAGTTGTCTTTTGTATTGTTTTGCGCTTGTTGGCGTACTTCTTCACTATTCAGCATATCCTCTTTTACTTGTTCACGTGAAAGAAAATCTGTTTCAGTAAAGTTCGTGCCGAATCGGTCATTTAATTTATCTAAAATGCTTGATAAACGAATCTTCTCATCTTCTTGCTGACCGCCTCCGCCATGTCTTTGTGGATCAAGTTCAGCATCACCCATTTTTTCCAATTCAATACTACCCTCAAAAACTTTCTGATTTCGGTAGTATTCCAACGCAACATCATCTGCGATATAAATATCTTTATCACCCTTACCACGTGGTAGTTTGCGTAGTAAATATGTTAAATAAATATATTGCTTGTGTAAGTCTAAATCAATGAACGTTACAACTTGCAGTACGAAACCATACGTACGTGTAAATTTAGTTGCGACTTGTTTAAAAGCAAATTGTTCTTCTTCAGAAAGGTCTTTGAAACGTTCGACACCTTTATCAAGAATCGCATTTAAAGTCGTTTGCGCTTTTGTTGATTTCGTAACACCACCTGCTACTTCAATTTCATTCACTCGTTGTACTTCATCATCCGTAAACACTTGGTACGGTTCAATTTCCGCTTGCATATCATATAAAATATTCGGGTCCGTTACTTCTGAAAGACTTGTTGATTCATAATAAGGTTGGAATGATTCTTTAATGACATCTGGATCGTTAATAAAATCTAACACAAATGTATCTTCTTTTCCTGGACACATACGATTTAAACGAGACAATGTTTGAACCGCTTTAATACCGCTTAAAGGTTTATCTACATACATCGTATGTAATAGTGGTTCATCAAATCCCGTTTGATATTTCTCCGCCACGAGTAACACTTTATATTCGTCTGAATTAAATTTTTCTGGTAGCTCTTTTTCAGAGAAATCATTCATATCAGGCTCTGTATAATTAATCTCATCATCTTTCACAGTACCAGAAAAAGCCACAATTGTTTTTAAATCCTCGTAGCCCATTTCATTAATGTACTTATCAAAAGCAATTTTATAGCGAACAGCATGTAAACGACTTGCCGTTACAACCATTGCTTTTGCACGACCTCCAATTTTACGTTGCACAAAATTACGATAATGTTCCATTATGATTTCCGTTTTCTGTGCAATGCTATGTGGATGCAATGAAACATATTGTGCAAGCTTACGAGTTGCTTGTTTTTTAGACACTTCTGGATCATCATCAACTGTCTTCGCAATTTTCCAGAACGTTTGATACGTCGTATAGTTTTCAAGTACGTCTAAAATAAAGCCTTCTTCAATTGCTTGGCGCATCGTATATTGATGGAATGCATGTGGTTTTCCATCCGCGCCCATCGTACCGAATTTTTCAAGTGTCTTCGGTTTTGGCGTAGCAGTAAATGCGAAGAACGATACATTATCTTGCTTACCACTTTTCATAATCGTTTCAACGATTTTTTCGTCAACATCATCTAAGTTTTCTTCCGCAATACGATCTTCTTCATATGCTGCTTCAAGCGTTTTATCAGATAATACATTCGTTAACGCAGTAGAGGCTTTACCACCTTGTGATGAATGGGCTTCATCAATAATGACCGCATATTTTTTACGTTCTAATCCTGCTACCTTTTCTAATACAAATGGGAACTTTTGAAGCGTCGTAATAATAATACGAGTTTCGTTATTTAGTGCACGTGCAAGCTGCTCAGAATCTTTATCAATTGGCGCAACCATACCAGCTTTATGTTCCAACTGATAAACGGCGTCTTGTAATTGTTTATCCAATACACGACGGTCTGTAATAACGATAACGCTACTAAAAATCGGTTCATTATTTTCATTGTGTAATTTTGCTAAACGGTGTGCGAGCCATGAAATCGAGTTCGTTTTCCCAGAACCAGCAGAGTGCTGAATTAAATAGTTTTGGCCTACTTGCTTTTCATTGACGTCAGCTTCTAATTTACGCACTGCATCTAATTGATGGAAACGAGGGAAAATGAGCATTTGACGTTCACCAATCGTTTCACCATTTGAATCTTTAATATCGTCTTTTTTCACGAAAACGAAACGATATAAAATATCTAGTAAGCTATTAGGCGTTAAAATTTCATCCCATAAATAATGCGTACGGTAGTTATCACCATAAGCTAACGGATTCCCTTTACCGCCATTATTGCCTTTATTAAACGGTAAGAAGTATGTTTTCTCTTTAGCCAGCTTTGTCGTCATAAATACTTCATCTGGATCAACAGCAAAATAAACAGCGACACGTTCATTAAACTTAAACAATTGTTCACGTGGATCACGGTCTTTTTTCAGTTGCTTCATCGCATGTTCTACTGTCTGATTCGTTAACGGATTTTTCAGCTCCATCACAACGATTGGTAAACCGTTTAAAAATAACACCATATCTAAGCTGTTGTTATGCTTATCGCTGTAATAAACTTGGCGTACAACATTAAAACGATTTTTTGCATATTGCTCATTCAATGTTTTATTCATATCTGTCGGTGGTTTATTATAGGCAAGCTGTAATGTCACACCACGATCTTTAATCCCTTTACGCAAACATTCCACAAGACCTTGTTTATGAAGTTGCATTTTAATACGTTTCAATACTTCTTTTTTATAAGAAGGACCGTATGATTTTTCTAATGTGCGCATACGCTTTTCTTGTGTATCTTCTAAAAATGCAAACAGTTCTTCAACGTCAATCGCATGCTCTTTAAACGCCTTGCTCGCTTCATCTTCTAATACACGCTTTTTATAGCCAACACCAATCAATGCCAATTCAATATTCGTTTCAAATCCTTTTTCAGATGTATCTACAGCCATTCCATTTCACCTCACTTAATCAAGTTCCATATCACGTACATCAATTTTACCTGTTACTGCTTCATAAATTAGAGCTTGGCGGTATTCCTTTAAACTATTAATCTGCTTTTCAATAACCCCAATAGTCGTCTCTATTTCATCTAATTTTCTATCTAGGTAAATTACAATTTCTCTTTGTTCTTCAATATCTAACGTATAAACGAACATAGAATTTTGAATATTTTTTCTATCTAATGTTGGAACAGCTGTCTGAGTACTTAAATTACCCATATCTAGAGACTTTAGAATATAATAAATATATTTCATATTATTCTTTTTACTATCTTTCACATAAATACAAGTATTGTGCGCCCAAAAATCACATTCAACATAATTTACTTTTCCAACACTTCCACTACGTCCTACTGTTACATTGGGTCCTTTAGTAGTAATCAAATCGTGGTACCCCATAATTCCATTAGAAGCATATACAGGAACAATACCTTTATTGAATTGTTCGTGAGTTAAATCATGACCACGCTGTAAAATAAACATATTTTTTAACTTACTAGCTTCCCAATGCTCAGGAATCTCACCAATCCACTCAACACCTGATTCTTTCATTTTCACATTCGGATTTAAACCTTTTGTTACAGCTTCTGTGATGATTGATTGGCGTTGTTTTTCTAATAATGAGATATATTTTTCTTTAGAATTAATTAGATAATTTAATTGTTTCACCTTTCGATCTAAATATTTCACTATTTTATCTTGAACATTTATCATTGGGAATACTACTGGAAACTCAGAGAGCATAGGTCTTCGCAGTGAATCAACTGTTGATTTTGCTCCACCCATTAATACTTCAAATTTCAAATTAGACATTACGTAATAGTATAGGTACTTACCTAATACATTTTTAAATTTTGTAAAAACATATACTCGTTGATGTGCAGCAAATTTACCCTCATAATAATGAAATACTTTCCCCACACCCACTCCATCTCCAGCTGTCATAACCGCTTCTTCATCATGTGTAAATTCATTTAAACTTTCAATATGCGGTGAACGTACAAAGAATGGATATTTTCCATCAGGTATTTTATCTTGAGTATCTTTACTTCCTGTATTAATTTCGCATAAATATTTCAGCTTTAACACTCTCCAATTTTCTGGTAAATCACCTAACCATGGCACATCTAATTCTTTAATCTTACTCATTCCATCACCTTCTTCAACTGCTCAGCAATCTCCACTTCTAATGTACGAATTTCGTCCATAATTTCTGCTGAACTGCGTAATGCTGTGTATTTATAGAACTGACGAGTGAATGGAATTTCATAGCCGATTTTTGTTTTCGACTGATCAATCCATGCATCAGGTACGTGTGGCAATACTTCACGTGCGAAGTACTCTTCGATATTTTCTTTTAATGGCACACTTTCTGTATCACGTAAATCTGTATCTGGCTCGATGTCTTTTTTGTTTTTCATACATACATCGGCTGTTTCGTCTTTTTCAGATAAACCATTTAAAATCGCTTTTAGTACAGGTGCACCGAGTTTAATAGTTGCTTCTGCTAACGCATCTTTTAAAATTTTCGTAAACGTTTCACGATTTTTGTATACTTCATCGCTCTCTAAGGTGCGTAAGACGTGTAAAATTTGTGCTTGAAGTTTTTTACCTTCTTCCATTTCAAAGTGCGCTGCGTCACCTTTTTTCTTTGAAGTCGCTAAGTTCGCAAAGCCCTTTTCTTCAACGACACGTGCTAGACGTTCTTCGCTCACTTGGAAATTTAAACGTAACGGGCGTTCGACAGTGATTTTTGCATACCCGAAATCTTCATTATCAAAGATTTTCACATATTCATTTGGTTGTGCATCGCCATATAAACGAACGATTTCATTTAACTGATCTTCTCTAATTTCGTTACGTTTACTACCCATTGATTTTTTCATTTTTTTATAGAAATCGACCGCATTAATTAAGCGTACTTTTCCTTTTGATAACGGTGCTTTGTTGTTCGTTAAAATCCAAATATATGTTGCGATACCTGTGTTGTAGAAAAGGTCATTTGGTAATGCGACAATGCCTTCTACTAAATCGTTTTCTAACACATATTTACGAATTTCACTTTCGCCCGAACCTGCATCCCCTGTAAATAAAGGAGAGCCATTCATAATAATCGCTAAACGAGAACCTTGTGGGTTTTCTGGTGTGACGTCTTTCATTTTTGAAAGTAAGTGTAGTAAGAATAATAACTGTCCATCACTTGTACGTGGTGTCCCTGGACCGAAACGACCGTCAAATCCTTGTTGTTCATGCTCTGCTTTAATTGGTTTCTCATATGATTTCCAGTCAACGCCGTATGGAGGGTTTGAAATTAAGTAATCAAACTTATCTGTCGGGAATTTATCGTTGGATAATGTATTCCCTAAACGAATATTCGTTGCATCCTCCCCTTTAATTAATAAATCTGCTTTACAGATGGCATATGATTCTGGATTGATTTCTTGACCGAAAAACTCTAAATGCGCTGTTGGATTAAGATTTAACAAGTATTCTTGTGCAACAGACCCCATACCACCTGTACCAGCTGCTGCATCATATAACGTTTGTGTTAAACCTGGTTTCGTTAAAATATTGGCATCATCATGTAAGAACAGTAAATGTGTCATTAAACGAATGACTTCACGTGGTGTATAGTGATCCCCTGCTTCTGCATGTTCACTGAAACGACGGATTAATTCTTCAAATACATAACCCATTTCAACATTTGACACCGTCTCTGGATGCAAGTCTAATTCGCTAAAACGTTTAATCGTTAAATATAACAAGTTGTTTTGATCTAACTTGTCAATTTGGCGATCAAAATCGAAGTGCTCCATAATATCACGTGCTACTTTTGAGAACCCATTAATGTAATCACGTAAGTTATCTGCGATGTTATCTGAATCTGTTAACAACTTTTTGAAATCATATTTACTAATGTTGTGGAAGTTTTGTTTTGATACACGATTTAAAATCGGCTCACGAGCTTCCTCGGACATTGTCGCAAACTGTTCAGCTTTCGCTAATACTTCTTCTTTTGTACTTTCTAATACGCAGTCAAAACGTCGTAACACTGCTAATGGTAAAACGATCTTACCGTAATCTTCTGGCTTATATGGTCCACGCAAAATCTCTGCGATTGACCAAATGAAGCTTACTTTGTCTTGGAAATTAATCATAATTGATACCTCATTTTTTAAATTTCCCTCTTGACACACTCTCTAGTCGAGCTACATGGAGGAATTTCGAATAATATGTACTTTTTTGATATGAAAACTAACGCAAATCATACCTCATCAATTCTAGTGGTCCATAGTACCCCATTTAACAATTAGCTTTCTAAAGTTACATTACTTACAATTATAACTGTTCAAACAATAAAAGGTAATAGCAGACAATAACAGACGTCATTTAAAAGTAATAACCTTATCCACTTTAATAGTAATTAATTTCGACCACTTTTATTAAGAGAAAAAGATGATAAGTCCTTCTATAACAGATGTTATGAGGATATTTAATACAAGCATAAACTATAAGAAAGAATGTGAACTTAGATGAGAAATTTACAAGTAACAATTAAGCACACGCCAACTGTTACACAAGCAATTAAAAGATATGTATCAGAAGATTCTTATGATAGAAAGGGCGGGTGTAAAAAGAAAGCATGCCAAATGGATAGCTTACCTGTAGATAAAGAACAAGCAGCCGAGAATAGACTTTGTTCTATTGCCAATAGCAGATGTACATTTAAAGATATCATTCATGCGAACTTTAAACATAACTTCTGTATGTTAACGTTAACATTTAGACGTACACATGAGTTTGATACAAAAGATTTCTATGCATGTCGTGATAAATTTAACTTGTTCTGGAAAAGTTTAAAACGTTGCAAGAAGCTTGTTACTACAGATTTACGTTATGTAGGAGCAATTGAATTTCAAACGAATGGTAATGTACACTTTCATATCCTTTGCCATATCCCGAAAGTATTTAAACCATTACTTGCAGAGAAGTGGAAAGGTGAGGCCTCGCTTTAACTTAGGTAGATATTGATTTTAAAAATAATTAAATTTACGAAACAACAGCAAATGCAGGTACTGATGGCTTATTTCCTTTGGCAGCTTATCCAAATCAAAAAATTGAATGGCGCTTGCTTCTGCTTCATCAAATGCGAGGGTTCCATGATAGTCAGTACAAATAAAGGCAGTGACAACGTTGTACACTTCATCGCCATGTGGGTATTTATAATAAAGTTCGGGTCCGGAAAATGTATTAAATAACTTTAGTTCACGCGGTGTGAACCCGGTTTCCTCAAGCATTTCGCGCATAGCGACTCAAGGGTTTCGCCAAGTTCCATCGAGCCTCCTGCAAGTCCCCAGCAATGATTATCAATTCGTTTTTGTAGAAGGAGCTGGCTTTGTTCGTTGAAAATCAGCACACAGGCACCGACCATCATGATTGGTGCGGTGCCTATTTTTTACGTAAATCGTTGATGTAGCCCATCTATTTCACAAACTCCCAAATTAATAGGGCAATTACAACGACAAATAGCATTGTAAAAATAAAGCCTTTGATGGATTTCTTTGGAGTGGGTTTGGTAGGTTTAGCTTCAGATGCATTTTCTTTAGTAAACACCGCATTTTTTGTGAAGGCGCCAGTGAGATCTGCATCTGTTAAATCAGCACCGACAAGATTTGCGCCGAGTAGGTCTGCATTTTTTAAATTAGCTCCCGCTAAATTCGCATGGGTAAATTGTGTACCCTCGCCGTTTAAATTTTGTAGCTTTGCCTGACCAAAATGTATATGGTTCATATCCTCAAAGGCAAAATCCGCTTCGGTAAAATCACAGCTGCTTAAATCTACGCTCTCTCCCTGGTCATTCAAAAAAGTACACTGGCGGAAAACAGCCTGATTAAATTTTGTATTCGTGAGTGTGGCACCGACAAATGATACATGATGAAACTCCGCAAGATGGAAATTCGTATTCGTCAACAGCGCATCTTTAAAGGAAACCTGGTCGAATGTAGCGCCTGTAAAATCGGTATTGGATACATCAGTGCCCTCAAATGACACATCTGTAAGCTGACTATCATTAAAATAGCTTCCTGTTAAATTCGTATTCGTAAACTGAACGTCGATTAATTCGTGCTCGTGGTATTCGCTATTTGGTTGTTGTTCGTGATTAAATTGTTGGTGCTTCAGTGGTTTTAGCATCGTAAAATCCCCCTTATGATTATCCTAATTATAGCCTATTTCATTCATGAGAAAGATGTGGTACAGTCAATAAAATACAAAAAAGGGGTGTTTTTATGAAAAAATGGTTCATCACTGCCGTCACTACTCTGTCCTTAGCCATCGCACCGATGACAAGTTCCGCGGCAACCGTTTCTGCTGGTTCCAATTATGTGCCAAGTAAAGGTTATAGCTACAGTACGTACGATTTAGAAGGTACACCAAAACGATTGTCAAATCTCAAATGTAGTGGCCCTGCTTCCCTGCGTCAATGTACAACAACAAATTATCGCGGCTACACCCATCTCTATAATGATAAATATCTTTCGCTCGGTGTAGCGTATTCAGATGTCTATTTAACGCCCGCATATAAATTTCCAATGACAAGCGGAAAAACGTATAAGCTGAAAGAATATGATTTAGAGGGCAATGCCTACAGCTATCGTTACGAAGTGAAATCAGTAAATACGACGAAAAAGGTTGGCAACAAAACGTATAAAAATGTGATCCGCATTAAAAACCAAGATGGTGGCTATACGTTTATTGCGAAAAATCATGGGATTGTTTTAATCACGGTTAAGAAAAAAGGTAAGCAAGTGACGTATTATAAAGTAACAAGTGCTAAAAAACGCTAAATAAACAAGGAATCGCAATAGCTGCGATTCCTTTTATTTTTTGTAAACATGTATATTTTTTTACTTATTAACAAACCAATCTTCAATGCTTGTAATTGTTTTATGTTCAAAGTCTACTCGAATCTTTTTCCCGATGGCGAGTGGCAGCATGGGATGAGTATGACAGCAATCAATACCTGATAAAATCGGTATAGCTGCGCCGTCTAGCTGTTCTAGGAGAATGTCTAGTGGCTGTTTTCCTGTGCCATGATCATCATAACCCTCATGCTTCCCAAGTAAGATGGCACTCACTTTATGAAAGACACCATGGAGCTTGAGCATCGCCATATTTTTCTCAACGACGTCTGGTGATTTCATCGTATCCTCGATCAATAAAATATCACCGGTACGGATTTCCGGGAAATAAGGGGTCCCAATAAAGCCATACATCGCATTGTTATTGCCTCCGATTAGACGTCCTTCGACTCTGCCTGTGCCTATGCTATGCCATTCATTTTTAGATAGCTTTTTCGGGCGTTCATAGTCAAGCCAATTGACCGCTTCATCCGACCACATAGCAGGCATATTCGGTGTATAGGGGACCTGTGCATCGCAAAAATACTGCTCAAAATACGCATAGGTGTCATCGACAAGTGGAGGAAATTCACCAAAAGATGGCACAAGCGCCGGGCCATAAAAGGTCGAAATCCCCGTTTTAGCATATAGCGCGAGTAAAATCGCCGTAGTATCAGAGTAGCCGACGACGAGCTTTGGTGTGCGCGCAAATTGTGCATAATCAAGATAGGGCAGCATACTGTTCGAGTTCGTGCCTCCAATCATCGACATAATCATTTTAATCGACGGGTCGCGAAGAAGCGCATTCAATTCTGCTGCACGTTCCTTTGGTGTTCCTGCACGGTAAATCTCACTTTTCCCGGTCAGCTCCCCTTCGACAATGATAAAACCTTTGTTCTCTAAATAGGCCTTCGCGCGGTCATAGCGTTTTTTTGCGGTAACTGATGCTGGGGAGGACGGTGAAAAGATACCAATTTTATCCCCTTTTTTCAAACGATTTAACATATGCCTCACATCCTTTGTAGCTAGTGTACACAAAAAAAGAGGAAATTACGCTTTTGCGCAATTTCCTCTCATTCCATCCCCTCAATTCGTGCATCCACACGCTCGGCCCAGTTTTCATTAACTTACCCACAATTTGCAGAAATTCGTAGGTCTCCAGGCACAATCAATACACCAATGGGTCGCCAGGAAGCGTCACAGCAAAAAGAAATGCAAACGATGCTTGAGCTAACACCGCTACAACGTGAAGGTGAAGCAAGTGAAATCGCCACAGCTGTTGCATTCCTATTAAGCGATGATGCGTCCTATATTTCAGGAATTGACTTACGTGTTGACGGTGGAACCGTTGCGAATTTAGAAAAAGTAAAGCAATAATTTGTTTACATGTAAATAAGTATTCGTTTTTACAAATATACAAGCGTTATGACAAGTACTTCATTGTCATAACGCTTTTTATAAGATCTCGCAATCGTGTAACAGCTGATTTATCGCCAATTTTACCGGATAAAATAAAAGAAACAGCACATATTTTTTCCATAATTTGTTACAATGAAATAAAAGACCATTCACAGCAAAGGTGGAAAGCAGTTGAAATCAGGCATTCTTTTTCTAGTAATTTGTGTACTGGCTTTGCTGAGCTCCTGTCAGCAGGCTGCACCTACAGAGGACATTTATTCCTTTGAACAAGATAAGCAAAATTTCCAAATTATTCACACGGCCGCCTTATTTAAAAACTACATCGAACAGGCGCAAAAAAATCCAAGTGAAGCATCATCAGACTTGTATCAAGAAACGGTTATTCAACCAATTTATGACGAGTGCTTTAAAAAAGGTGAATACATTTATATGGCAGATGCTACACTCTATGACGCACCTACAAGGTTAACGGAATTAAAGATAATCAATGATTTTCTTGCAACCAATCAAACACAGATAAACGAGGAAATCCAAGAGGCATTAGAAAAGTCTGCAGCCTTATTACCGACTGAAAAAGGTGTAACCGTGTGTATCTTCCCTAGTATTGATACTAATGCATCTCCCTACACGGTTGGCGCTGGAAAAATCATCATTCCTTATAATAATTTATTTGATGCGGATTTTTTAAAAACGACGATAGCACATGAATATCATCATAGTATGTATGCGGAAAAAGGGCTTCATTATGATATAAATACCGTTTTAGACAATTTGATTTTTGAAGGAAAAGCGGTAATGTTTGAAAAAATGGTCTATCCTACATTAGAATCTACCCCTGTAGACCCTACATACGATAAGAATTTTTGGGCTGAAATTGAAAAGGATTTGGACACAATCAATTCAACTCGTTCACTCGAAATTCTACGAGGTGGCAATGAGTTACCATTTCTCTATGGCTATAGCGAAGGGTATAAAATGATTGAATCGTATTTAGCAAACGCTCCGAGTACTTCCATCGAGAAATGGACAAGCTTAAGCACACAGGAAATCATCGATAAAGGGAACTATTTCAGTCACTATGACGAGTAAAAATGACATTTGCACATAGTATTGCTCAAAAAAAGAGCCTAGCATTTGCTAAGCTCTTTTTTCATTATGCTTTTTTCTTCGGTTCATTCATTTTCTTTGATAAGCCAAAGGTACTTGGGATAAACACCGGCATGAGTAGCACGGCTAGGAACACAAGCCCGATCATAACGGCTACGGCCACTTGAATTAATGTATTAATACCTGATGGAATGAGTGCGGCGAATGTACCACCTAAAATAACAGCGGCTGATAAAATGACGCCACCCATTTTCTTACAAGCTTCTACAATCATTTCAAGTCCTAAATTCTCACCTTCACGGTAGCGCATCATTAGGAAGATAGAATAATCGACGCCGAGTGTGATGAGCATAATATACGTGAAGAATGGTACGTTCCAGCTCAGTGTTTCCTCTCCTAAGAAGGTTGCAGCAATCCATTCGGTAATACCTAGACTTGCGAAGCTTGCGACAACAAGTGCGACTAAAATTGTAGCTGTCTGTGCAAGTGAACGCGTAATGAACAGTAACATCAGTGAAATACCGATTAAGATAATGATAATGCTGCGTTTAAAATCACTATCCGACATTTGTTGTAAATCGACGTTTGACATCGTTTTACCACCTAGATAAGCGTCTGTATCATGTAATGTAGATGAGCCTTCAACGAATGAATGCACGACACTTTGCGTTTCCTTCATTACATCCATTGCTTCTGCGGTATATGGATTTTCCTTTAAAATAATCCGCATCGTTGTCGTATTTTGGTCATCATTCATATACGTATCTAAGCTTTGTTTAAAGTCCTTACCTGTCAGCACATCATCTGGCACATTTAAGACATTCGCATTGCCTTTTGCCGCTTCACTTGTATAATCCTGCGTTTGCTTTAGGCCATCTTCCACTTGCTTTAAGCCACCTGTTGCTTGCTTTAAGCCCTGTGCCTGTGCTTCTGCCTGAGTAGCCATTTGCTGAGCAGCTTGTGGAGGAAGCATTGCTGCGGTTTGCTCGGTAGCAGCCGCCGATTGGCTTGCCGCATCCTCTAAACCTATCCGAACTTTATTCGTACCTTTTTCCATTTCATCTAAGCTATCTGTCACCGTATCAAGCTGATCACCTAAATACAGCTCCTTGATTTTTTTCGCTTCTGGACGTGTGACACTATATACTTTATCAACGCCATCTACTTCTTTTAGTCTCGCAGTCAGTCTATCAATTTCTTGTAGCGCCTCTGCTGACGTTAATTTCTCATCACTTTTAATGACTAATGTCGTTGGTGAACTCATCCCAGCAGGGAATTTATCTGAGATGAGGTTAATCGCCTGCTTCGATTCATACTTATCACTAATTTCCGTTAAATCATTAAAGTTCAGCTTTCCTGAATACATTAAAATCGATGGCACCGCAATAATGGCTACAATGGCTAACGCCACAAATGGGCGCGCAAATGATTGGGATGCAAGGAAGCCCCACAGCTTATTATCTGCATGAGACTTCACATTTTTCACTGGCCAGAAAAGTTTCATACCAAGTAGCCCCATGAAAAATGGATTTAATGTAAACAGTACGAGTAAGAGCACGAGCACGCCAATTGCAACACCACCCGTTGCACGGTAGAAGCTAAATTCCGCAAAGAATAACGCCACTAAACCGAATAATACGGCAATGCCGCTATAAAGTACGGTGCGCCCTGCTGTGCGATACGTTTCTTTAATAGCATGTAGCACATGCCCCTTCGCCGCAAGCTCTTCGCGGAACCGCGTGAATAATAAAATATTATAATCGGTTCCTATCCCGAACAGGATAACGACAAGAAAGACTTGTGTAAAGTTTGAGAAGGGGAAGTTATATGCGTCAACAAGCTGCGCAATAATGCTAAGTGACACAATATAAGAAACCCCTACAGATAACAGAGACACAAACGGTACAACAGGTGAGCGGAAAACGATAATCAAAATAATAATAATGAAAATAATCGCCACAATTTCCGTTTTTTGTACCCCTTCTTGAGATGTTTGCGCGAAGTCATCCATGACAACATCACTACCTGTAATGTATGTCTTCATCGGTAAATCCTTTAGCTTCGCATTTAATTTATCAGCTACCTCCGTAGCACTTTCTAACTCTTTTTTAATTGACAGCTGATTAATAATCGTCGTCTTATCCTTACTAACAAGCTGTTCCTCTGTTTGCTTACTATCGTTATAAAACAGCGTATCCGTAATACCATATTTCTTTTTATTATCCTCAAAATATTGTAGAACCTCATTCATTTTCTTCTTATCTGCCTTTGAGATTCCCTTTTCATCATTGAAGACAATCGCAAAATCATACGTGGACTTGCCGTTGTTATTCATATCATTTAAAATGGCTGCTGCTTTTTCACTTTCAAAATCAGCCGGTAATGCAACTTGGCCTTTTTCCTGTCCAAGCTTTTGTAAATCTGGTAATGCAACAACTGCTACCACTACTGCGATAATCCAAAAAATAAGCGCTACGGTCCGCATATTTTTTAAGTTCTTCATGCTTTCGCCCCTTTCTCATCAATACGTTGCTGAATCATTGCTAATGTGCTAATAAAATTCTCCAACTGCTCATCCTCTTCAAAGTCCTCAAACCATTCTTGAATTAACGCACAATATTTTTCGTTAATTTGCGTCAATAATGCGATTCCTGCATCTGTCAGATGAACATGCTTATAACGCTTATCCCCTGTTGGAGATGATACATATTCAATATACCCCTGCGTGAGCAGTTTACTCAGTCGATTCGACACCGCACTTTTTTGGACTCCTTGAAATTTCGCAATCTCACTCGGATATTTATCGCCTTGGATTTTCAAATAATTCAAAACCTCGTACTGTTCTGATGATAATCCTTTGAAGTTTTCTTCGTTCAATTGCTTCGTCACGAGTTCACTTCCTGAAATCATCACACGCTCAAGCAGTGAAATAGCATGTGCAATACGCTCCATCTTTTAGCCCTCCTTATATAGTTCATATGCATGAACTGTTTTAATGTTGATAGTTTATCCCTGTGAACTATTGAATGTCAACAAAAAAACTCATTGTCCTTAACCAATGAGTTTTACAAAATTATGAATTGCTGGGTAGTCTGGATTTAACGCCTCGACTAGCTGTTTTTTTATATGTGCTGTTAGCGCTGGATTTGTAAGTGGTAATTCGCGGTGGCTAAGGAGAAGCTCAATATATTCTTTAAACAGCATTGTATTATCAACCTCATGCGTTAGGAGCCATTGAATTAACTGATCCGCCGCTTCTGTAAAGCGTTCCTTACATGTCATTTGGTCATCAAATAAAAAATCATCTGTAGAAAAAAGTGGCTTTTCTTCTAGTTTTGGCAACGCAAAAATCATTAAATCCACACAGTAATCAACAATTTCTCGTAAGGTACGTGGTTTATTGACGATACGATTAAAACTAATATGATAATTTAAAGTTGATTCGACAAACTGTGTAGCTGCAAGTGTCGCGTGCGGATACGTGCTACCAAAAGCCCGCTTTACATACACATGAAGCCACTGCATACGATTGATACGCAAATCTTCTGCATAGCGCACCAAGTCAATATCTTTCTCCCCAGCTGCCTCCGCGACGATTTGATTAATGCGTGAGTTTTGTTCCTTCTCACGACATAAATAAATGATCTCTCGCAGTAATTCCTCATCCGTTCCACGATGCTGCACTGTTAGTAAAGTGCGCTCCTCTTTTAAATGTTCCTGAAAAGAACGCGTAATCTCAACGAGCAATGCCGCCTTCGATGCAAAATAATTGTAAAATGTGCCCCGCGACACATTACTCTCCTTCACAATATCCGCAATTGATGTTTCTACGTAGCTTTTTTCTTTAAATAAACGATGCGCCGCCTTTTGCATCGCAAATTGTTTTTCATTCATCATATGTACTTCCTTTATCCATTCTTAGTTTCATTATAATCGATTTGAAAGTTCAATGTAGCTTTTGAGAAATGATTTTTCAGAAATCAATCATACGTGCAGAAAGCGTGTTTTGGATACGACATAGTTTAAAATATGTGTCAAAACAGGACCATTAGCGCACGTTTTTTCATCGAAGTCCTACTTATCGTGCAAAATCTGTCAACTAAACTTTTATTTCGCGACGTCATCAAAAATAAATACTATTTTTAATTCCCAAAAAGAACGATTTTAGGGCAAAAATGATTCCCTAAAGGACAATTCCTACCAAAAAAAGACCTTTTCGGACATACAAAAAGCCGCAATAGCAGAAGTAAAATGACATTTATTCAAAAAAATCGACGGTTGACAAATTTTCATGATCCGGATGATTTCTCTGTGCTAAAAAAACCCTTATAAGCCGATAAACGGCCAAAAAACACCCGCTAGAGTAGCTCTAACGGGTGTTTTTAATTCGGATAGTGTACGACTTTTTACTACAAATCGCCAAAAAAATCATAATGATTTGTGATAATGCTGATAAAGAGCAAATGAATACGACGACACTATGCCTATATACTTACAGTTGTCACTTATCGAAAAATATGTCGTATCGAAAAGCTGCTTTCTGAGCGAATCGATGATTTTTTCTGAGCTATTTAATAAATCGCAACGCACGACTTAGCACTGTCGGTAAAACGGATAAATGATTTTCCTCTGGTGCCATATAAAAAGTGTGTGGCACAGCAGATAAATGTGTTAGTAAGCGCTCAATAGGTGCATGCATGGAGCGCTCAAACTCACCTACGGCCACATACAAGTTCTTTGGCGGATGCGCTTCAAGAAGTGCTGTACTGTACGTCAACAATTCCTCGTCATTCCACCAAACGGATGGACTAAGCGCAATATAGCTCGTAAAATCTTCTGGCGCTGTTAGCAGATGCCACAGCACGTAAAATCCTGATAGGCTATGACCGAATAAGGTACTACGGGAGCTGGCTGGATAATGTGCCGCTATAAATGGCTTTACGTCATGTACTAAAAATTGTTGAAACGCCTCTGCTCCGCCAAATGGTCCTTCTTTTGGCATCGGAAATGTGTTAGAGACATTGTAATGCGGAGCTTGTGGGGTAAAATCAAAAAAGCGCTTTGCAGGTGGCTGCTCGATTGTCACGACAATCATGCGCGAAATTTTTGTCAGCTTACGCATCATCATCTGCGCATCAATAATGGCACGTACAACCGGACCATTATGCTCACCATCTAGTACATACAACACAGGAAACCCTTCCTTTGGATGGGGTTTTTCAGGGATTGTCACCGTTATTTGATAGTTATGAAGTGTAAATGCGTCCACTTTTTAATTCCTCCTTATTAAATAATATGAATAATGTATATAAATACGGGTAACGAGCAAAGGAATGGGAGGGATTCAAATGAAAAAAATGGTGAAATTTTCATTTGCGGCTATGATGCTCAGTGCGACGTTCTTTGGTACGACAACTGCAGCACCAGTAACAGCCGACGCAAAAAGCACGTATAATAATTGTACCGCATTTAACAAAGCATATCCTTATGGTGTTCGAAAGTCAGCAAGTACGAAAAATAAAGTGAAGAAGCGGAATGGTCGCGTTGTCTATGAAGCAAGTCGCGCAAAAGTTTCGGCTTCTATTTACAAAGCGGCCACACGTCAAAATTCAGATTTGGACCGTGACCGGGATGGCATTGCCTGTGAACGATAGTACGTCAGAAGCACTCCTATTTGGGTGCTTCTTTTCATTGTGTCATGCGTCCCCTCTTTCGGTATAATAAAAGGACTAGCACGAGGGGGAGTTACAACATGCAGAGTAAAAATAAAACGGTTATGCGCTCGATGGAAATTTTAAATTTATTTATTCGACATGCTAAATTATCATTTAATGAAATTGTCGAGTATTCAGGCATTCCAAAAACATCAGCTTATCGTATGGTGCAAACACTTGAAGAAATGGATTTACTTGATAAGGATACAAATGGTCACTATAGCCTCGGAGTGCTTTTTTTACGCTTTGGTCATCTTGTGTCGGAACGTATGGATATCCGTCAATTAGCGATGCCCGCGATGGAGAAGTTACATAAGGAGCTTGGCGAGGCGATTAATTTAATTATTCGTGACCGCGACGAAGCAGTGTATATCGAAAAAATCCAATCGATTCAACCAGTGCGCCTGTATACAATGATTGGTCGCCGGACACCACTTTATGCGGGGGCCTGTGCGCGTGTCATTTTATCCTTTCTACCGGCACAGGAGCGCGAGGAATATTTAAAGCGCGTGGAGCTTATTCCATTTGCGAAAGGGACGATTTCAACGATTGAAGAGTTGCGTCACTCCATTTCACAAGCGCGAAATGTTGGCTACACGATTAGTTATTCAGAGCTTGAGGACTTTACCGCAGCCATTGCCTTCCCGATTTTAGATTATAAAGGGGATATTATCGCTGGTATTAGCATTGCAGGTATTGAAAAGGATTACGTAGGCGCGGAACTTGAACGTTTTATTACACTTGGCAAACAGGCAGCCAGTGATATTTCGACAAAGCTTGGCTATATTGAATCGTAAGTGAGGACACAACATGAAGCAAAATTATTTTACAATTGGTGAAGTATCTAAAATGATTCATCTACCCGTACGTACACTTCATTATTATGATGAAATCGGGTTATTTAAGCCCGCCTATGTCGACCCTGCAACGAATTATCGCTATTATAGTGAGCTGCAGCTAGCAAATATGGACTTGATTAAATCATTAAAATATATTGGAACATCGCTAAATGATATTAAACATGCACAAAATTTTACGCCTGCGCAGTTATTTTCATTTCTAAATGAACAGCAAGAGCGTGTGAGTGAAAAATTGCGTAAAATGCAGGAGGTGCAGCTCGTACTGCAAAAAACGATGAAGCAGTTGGAGGAGCAAATTAAAATTCCTGTATATGAAGAAATTTATGAGAAGGATGATGAAGGTGAGCGCCTACTCGCTGTCAAAACACCCGGTTTCACCTTCCCTGATGACCCTAGTATTTATTTTAATTCGGTAATTGAAACTCTAGAACAAAGTGGAAGTGCTGTAAATGTACGCTATGGCGGCATTTATCCGCTACAGGATTATCAAAAAATCGAGGATTTACGCTATGATTATTTGTTTATGCCACTACTTACATCACATACTTTTGACTATATGCAGACGAACATGGATCTGATTACCTCTCCAGCGGGCCACTATGCATGCATTGCGTTTGAATATACATTTGATCACTATTTATCAAATTATCAAAAGTTCTATCAGGCCATTAACACGCGCGGATGGCAAGCACAGTCACCTGTGTATGAGCTGTTTTTACCGACAAGCTTCTCGCCAAACGAAGCTCCTACGTACATCGTGGAGATAAAAGTAAAAATTAAGGCTTGACCTTACAGTTACTGTAGGCTTTAACATTATAGGTACTTTAAGATGTAGAGGTAAAACAACATGAGTAAAAAAGTATCCATCACGTTAGGCGTTTTATTAGTCAATTTGTTTATTGCCTTCCTCGGTATTGGGTTAGTTATCCCTGTACTGCCAAGGTTGATGAACGAATTAAACATTAGTGGACAGGTCGTTGGTTATTTAACAGCGGCGTTCGCTTTAACACAGTTAATCTTCTCCCCATTTGCCGGAAAGGCGGTAGACCGTTTCGGACGAAAGATTATGATTGTCATTGGCTTAATTATTTTCGGTTTGTCAGAACTATTATTCGGTTTTGGGAAAACGATTGATGTGTTATTTATTTCCCGTATTTTAGGCGGCTTGAGTGCGGCATTTATTATGCCAGCTGTCACTGCCTTTATCGCCGATATTACAACGGAAGATAACCGTCCAAAAGCACTTGGCTATATGTCAGCAGCAATTTCGACAGGCTTTATTATCGGACCGGGGATTGGCGGCTTCTTAGCAGAAATTGGCACGCGTGTCCCGTTCTATTCAGCAGGTATCCTTGGACTTGTGGCCGCTGTCGGTTCAATGATTTTACTACGTGAGCCAGAGCGTCCAATTATTCCAGTTACAGAAGATGAGACAGCAGGAAAAAGTAGCTTCCGTAAATTACTAATGCCGATGTTTTTCATCGCATTTGCTGTTATTTTCATTTCATCATTTGGTCTAGCCGCTTTTGAATCATTCTTTAGCTTATATGTAGACCATAAATTCAGCTTTAGCCCGTCAGATATCGCCATTGCGATTACCGGCGGGGCCATCTTAGGCGCGATTTTCCAAGTGGTGTTCTTTGATCCAATGATGAAGGCGCTCGGCGAAATTAATTTAATTCGTATTATGCTACTGTTATCTGCCGTTCTCGTATTTGCGATGACACTTGTTAACTCTTACTGGATGATTATGGCGGTAACGTTTACGGTATTTATCGGCTTTGATTTAATTCGTCCGGCTGCTACTACGTATTTATCACGTATTGCAGGTAATGACCAAGGCTTTGTTGGTGGGATGAACTCATTTTTCACATCACTTGCCAATGTGTTTGGTCCCGTTATCGGCGGGGTGTTATTCGATATTGATATTAACTATCCATACTACTTCGCAACTGTCTTTATCCTTGCTGGACTAGGACTTGCGATGGCTTGGAAAAATCCATTGCTGAAAAAAAACGCAACAATTGAGCCAAAATAAAAAAGGCTGGGACAAAACACGTCATTTTCCTTTTTTAGCGTTCGCAACGAAAAACCGGAATCGCGCTGTGCCGCGGTTCCGGTTTTTCTTATGCTCCTATGAGAGGTGATTTCTACACGTATGTCAAAGCCTCTTTTATGTGGCTATAAAACCCCGTAAAACGCATCTTTTACATCGGTCACAAACATATGCCCTGGTGCATGTGTAATCATTAAATCCGGCTTAACGTGCATGGCAATGGCCTGTGGTGTTACGCCGCATGCCCAGAACACTGGCACTTCGCCGTCTTTGATTGGTACTGCATCGCCAAAGTCTGGCTTTGTCACGTCACGAATGCCAATGCTCGCTGGATTGCCGATATGCAGTGGTGCGCCGTGCACGGACGGAAAGCGTGATGTTACTTGAACAGCGCGCACGACCTCTGCTTCAGGAATCGGACGCATAGATACAACGGTTGGCCCTTCAAATATACCGGCTTTTTCTGTGGCAATATTTGTCTTAAACATTGGGACATTACAGCCTTCTGAAATATGACGCACGTCGATGTCATTATTCATCAATGCATTTTCAAATGAGAAGCTACAGCCAATTAAGAAGCACACAAAATCGTCTGACCAGTAGTCCTTCAAATCGCTCACTTCCTCGACTAATTCCCCGTGCTTATAAATGCGGTATTTTGGAATGTCGGTACGAATATCCGCGTTCTTTGCGATACGCGATGGCGATACACTCCCCGGCTCAATGACATCTAAAATTGGACAGGCTTTTGGATTTCGTTGTGCAAACAATAGAAAATCAAAAGCATGCTCCTTTTTCAAAATAGCTAGATTAGCTTGCGCATAGCCCATCGCATAGCCAGCTGTCGGTCCTGTAATGACACCCGCTCGAACGGCTTCGCGAATTGCTTGTGGTGATTGTTGTTGATAGTTCATTGTCATTCCTCCTAGCCTACTAAAATACCGATTTGTTCAATTAATGTCATAATGCCAAGAACACCCATCACGACAACCACAAAGGCACCTGTAATCGTTAACCATATCGGATGCTTGTAGCTGCCGACAACATCTTTTTTGTATACCGCAATTAATAATGTCCCTAGTGCTAATGGTAAAATTAAGCCGTTTAATGCGCCTGCTAATACAAGAACATTTACGGGTTTGCCAATCAATGCGAAAATCAATGTTGAGATAGCAATGAACGCGATAATGATCCAGTTTTCATACTTCGCAATATTTTTATGGAAGGTTTTAATGAAGGAAACAGATGTATAAGCGGCACCTACAACTGACGTTACAGCGGCAGCCCACATAATCACACCGAAAATACGGTACCCAATATCACCTAATGCTAATTGGAATACAGAAGCGGCTGGGTTTGCGGCATCAAGTTTAAGTCCTTGTGATACAACCCCTAATACTGCTAGGAATAAAGCAATACGCATAACTGCTGTCACTATAATCCCTGTAATCGAGCTTTTATTGACCTCTGGAATCGCTTCGACTCCTTTAAGACCCGCATCGAGTAGGCGGTGACCACCTGCGAACGTAATATACCCACCGACTGTACCACCAACAAGTGTAACAATTGCTAAAATGCTAATATCCGTTGGTGCGAACGTACGCACAATCGCTTCGCCAACAGGTGGATGTGTTGAAACAGCCACATAAAACATTAAGAAAATCATGACAGCACCGGCAATTTGTGCAGCGCGGTCCATTACTTTACTTGCTTCTTTAAATAAGAAAATAACGATGGCAAAAATGGCACTTAAAATGGCCCCCGTCACCGTATCCATGCCAAGCATCGCATTTAAGCCAAGCCCTGCACCGGCGACATTCCCTATATTAAATGCTAGACCGCCAAATACGATTAGCACTGCTAAAACAATTCCTAGCCCTGGCAATACTTTATTCGCAATTTCTTGTCCGCGTAGGCCTGAAACGACGATAATGCGCCAAACATTCATCTGCGCGAAAATATCGAGTAAGACAGATACTAAAATAACGAATCCAAAGCTTGCGAGTAACTGCTCTGTAAAAACAGTTGTTTGTGTTAAAAATCCTGGCCCAATTGATGAAGTGGCCATTAAGAATGCGGCACCGAGCAGGACGCTACGGCTCGCTTTTTGTGTGACTTTTTCTCCCATTGTGGTTCCCCCTAAGTCTAACGATACGCCGTAACGTCTATTTGGTTGTTTGTTAATGTTTCATGGATGTATTTTGCAAAAGTCAGTGCATGTGCACCGTCCCCGTGGATACACACCGTATGCGCATCAAGTGCAAAATTCGTTTGCTGCTGTGTTTGAACATGTCCCTCTTTGACCATTATCATCACCTGGCGTACCGCTTCCTCATCCGTTTCAATCATCGCATGAGGCTGTGTACGTGGTGTCAGACTACCATCTTGCTGATATGTACGGTCAGCAAATACTTCATTTGCTGTTTGAAGACCAATGCGCTTACCTGCTGTAATAAGCTCGCTCCCTGCTAAGCCATACAAGACAAGCGATGGATCAACAGCATACACCGCTTCTGCAATGGCCTCAGCAAGCCGTGCATCTTTTGCGGCCATATTATACAGTGCCCCGTGTGGCTTCACATGCTCGACTTGTCCCCCTAAAGCCTTCGTAAATGCCTGCAGTGCCCCAAGCTGATAGATGACAATATTTTTCGCATCTTCTGGTGCAATCGCCATATTACGGCGACCAAAGCCAACTAAATCTGGCAATCCTGGATGGGCGCCAATTTTAACCTCTTTCTCAAGCGCAAGCTCAACCGTTTTTTTCATAACAGTTGGATCACCCGCATGAAAGCCACAGGCAATATTAGCAGATGTCACATAATCGAGAATGGCCGCATCATTGCCAAGTGTATACGCACCAAAACTTTCTCCGAGATCACAATTTAAATCAATTTGATACATCAAATCACCCCTTATTGCTATTTTAAAAACCATAATTCAGTTTTTAAATTCCGTATTTAGGAACTTATATTCCGAATATTATCACAATCAACTATTTAATGTAAAGTTGCGAATTGTATTTTTTTTCTGATAATTTATTGAATTTATCCTAGTTTTCGTTATAATTATTCCTATATTCAGAATTTCAATTCCGAAAAATGGTATTTGGAGGGACAACGTGATGCATAATACGCAAGCAATTGAGTGGATGCCATTTGGGGAGATGGCCATTCGTATGCAGTTTGGCACAAGTGTATCGGACGTTACACAACGACAGATTACGCAGGCCATGGCGCAAATTGACGCGCAAAACATCCCATACATTCAAGAAATGATTCCTGCTTATACAACACTAACGGTGCTCTATGACGCCATTTATTTACTAACACAAGGTATTAAAAATCCTGCTCAGGCAGTCATTGAGACATTAACAGCTTGTGTATCAGTCGATGCGGCCACTTCAGCGGCAACTACAAAAATCATTGATATACCAGTATGCTATGGCGGAGAATACGGGCCTGATTTAGAGGAAGTGGCTAGTTATCATCAGCTCTCGGTCAAAGAAGTGATTAAACGTCATAGTACACCGCATTATTTAATTTATATGCTCGGTTTTGCACCAGGCTTTCCTTATTTAGGTGGACTTGATGAAACCATTGCGACGCCACGGAAAAAGAGCCCTCGTTTAAAAATCGAGGCAGGTTCTGTTGGCATCGCAGGTAGTCAGACAGGAATTTATCCGATCGAAACACCCGGGGGCTGGCAGATTATCGGGCGGACACCACTTGCTTTATTCCAGCCTGAAAAAATGCCGCCAACTTTACTCGAAGCGGGTGCAATGATTCGATTCGTGCCCATTTCAGCGGCAGATTTTGAGGAGATGATGGCATGATTCACATTGAAAAACCAGGCATGCTGACGACCATTCAAGATATCGGGCGTCAGGGCTTTCAACAGTATGGCGTCATTGTCAGTGGTGCCATGGATACGTTAGCACTTCAAACAGCGAATATTTTAGTGGGCAACGCACAGGATGAGGCTGTCCTTGAGGTGACGATGGGTGGACTACGTTTTAAGACGGACGATGACTGTGTCATGGCGATGACAGGCGCAGCCATTCAAGGAACCATTAACGGTAGAGACCCGCTTCAAAGCTACCGACCTGTCGCACTCAAGGCCGGCGATACCGTACAGCTTGGGCCATTACTTAGCGGCTGTCGCAACTATATTGCCTTTCGCGGCGGCATCGATGTACCAGCTATTATGAACTCAAAAAGCACATATTTACGGGCAGGTATTGGAGGTTACAAAGGACGTGCACTTAAAAAAGGTGATGCGCTTACCGTCTACAAACATACAGCACAGCAAGTAAAATGGCAGGCAGAACCACCACATTATGCAAAGAAGAACTGGACCGTGCATGTAACAGCCGGTCCTGAGTGGGCACAGTTTACCGCCGATAGTCAGCAGCAATTCTTAACAACACGATATGACATTACGGCGGCAGCTGACCGCATGGGCTACCGTCTAAAGGGTACCCCCCTGCAGCGTGTTTCAGCAGAGGAACTGTTATCAGATGCGGTGTTATTTGGCACCATTCAAGTATCAAATGATGCACAGCCCACGGTATTATTAGCTGACCGTCAAACGACCGGCGGCTATCCAAGAATCGCACAAGTTATCACGAGTGATTTACATGTATTCGCCCAAATGAAGCCAGGCGACAGCATCCAATTTGAATGCGTGACACTCACAGAGAGCTATGCCTTATTAAATGAACAAACGCAGTATTTACGAAAATTAGCGCAAGCTGTACGTTTACAGCAGCTATAAGCAAAAGCCGAAATCCTAATAGATTTCGGCTTTTTTGTTGGTGATGCCTAAAGCATCAACCTATGTAATTCCAAATGAAAAGCATTCTCATTGTAGCTTAAAAAAATAGACTTTTGCGCTTATAGACACTGACGATAGGCAGTCGGCGCTTTCCCTGTATATTTTTTGAAAATACGGCTGAAATAAAATGGATCGTCATAGCCAACCTTTTCAGCAATAGATGCGATTGTTTCATCTGTAGCACGCATTAATTCTTTGGCATGCTGAATGCGTAGTTCAATCAAATAATTACTTGGATTAATGCCTGTATAACGTTCAAATAAATGCGCAAAACGACGACGTTCAATATTAAAGCGCTCCGCTACTTCCGTCACCGTTAAGCCAGATTGATAATACTGGCGCATAAAGGCTAATGCCTCACTCATCGCATCCTCACGATCTACATGCTTGCTGCGCTGGTGTGCGACAAGCATTTCACTAATAAATTGCATAAAGTACGCCTTTGTTTGTACACGTGAAATATTCCCTGGTGTCGTAAATGCCTTCATCATTTGCTCAACCGCACGTTGACAAGTAGTGTAATCATCGATTGAAATGACAAATGGATCATGCGCAATAACCGTTTCTTCGACATCATAGTAAATTACCGCATAATGACAGCCCTCGCTACCGATCGGCTTCATATCGATATCAGCCGTATTATTAATATGGAGCACCATACCTGGCATTAATTTATAGCGCACATTATCAAAAGTAAAATACCCCTGACCCGAAAGTGGGAACACAAAGCTACAGCATCCTGTTGAACTGTGGTGAACCATCCCATTAATCGTTGCAGGGACGCGGTGTGTAAACATATCATTAAATTCAATTTTTGTATGTGCATAGTAAGACATGACTTCTTCTGTTTTCATTATCATCACTTCTTTCTCAATTGATAATCATTATCAGTTAAATCTTACAAATAAATAAGGCATTTGTAAAGTTCATTTTATGATAAACTTAAAAATAGAGGTGAATTCTATGCAGTTACAGTACGAGAAATCTTGGGATAAAGCGCTCGCAAGCGTTGATAGGACGCGAATCGAACAATTATTTCTTCACGCAAAAAAAAGCGAAAATTTTACAGCTATTCGAGAAGCGGTTAATCACCAGGAAACACTCCTTATTAGTGTGCTTATTCATAATCACAGTGAGAAAACACTCGTTTTCGATCAAACATCCCTTGATTATGAGCTTGATGGACAGCACATTGCGACGGCTCTTTTTACGCTGCCGCAATTAAAAATACCACCACATACGAGTATGCCGTGGACATTTTTATTTCCAAAAGGAAGTTATGTACGATGTGATAGCTATGCAGGTGGTACGTTATCATGGACAAATGTGCACCAAATCAAATGATTTTTTGAGATTGAAAATGATGAAAGGCTAGTATATGATTTGACCTTTGATACACCTCTTCATAAGAGAAGCTATTGAGCGATTCAATATAAGCTGCTTTTAATTCTTCATACTTCGCAACCATTTCAACCGATAAAAAGTGAATGGACTGCATATCAGATTCTAATAAGACAAGACGCCCAGCCTCAATCACGCGCTGGCGTTTTTTTATTGATTCAGAGGATTTGTGGCTGTGCTTCTTCTAACTGAATTAAACGGTCTAAACTATCCAAAAATTCATTCATGTTTGCATCTCCCTCCAGTATGTATTTATACCATTATAATTACACTACTTAGGTAAATATAAACCCATTAAAATTCTATTATATTTTAAAAAATAAAAAAACAAGGACTACCCATGAAGTAATCCCTGTTTCCCCCATTTATAAAAAGGACCCAAGCCACAGTCCCATGACGGTGCCAACATAATTCCCAATAATATAACCAAATGTGCCGACAATTAAAATCGGGCCAACAAGATTTTGCCAGCCCTTCGCAATCGCCAGTGCAGCGGCTGTTGTCGGTCCCCCTGCATTTGCATTAATCGCCAACATAATTTCTTCTAAATCAAAACGTAGTAGTTTACCAAATACGAGTGAAATCGTCACATTAACAATCACAATCGTCACCGCAAAGACGAATAATAATGGTGCTTCCTGTAAAATAAGCGGAATGGACGCTGGAATCCCAATGACAACGAAGAAAATATGAATTAAATACGTGCCAATTTCCTGACTTCCTTGAAGACGCTCAAAAAAGTGTGGGAATAATAGCAATGCTAGGAACGTTAACGTCGTCAGCATCAAGTACATATCACCAAAAAGACCATTCGCTAAATTCCAAAAGAAGCTAACATTATCCCCAGATGGAATCACTTTATCAAAGTATTCCGATAATTTCTTCGCAACTAACACAATCGTAAAGGCAAGCCCGACAGCAAGCGCAATGTCCAATAATGAAATCGATTTCGGCTTCCAGTATGACTTGGCTAAGTTTTCATTCTTCCCCGCGCGACTTTCCACCTCATCAATATGTGGCGTCTTATAGCGTTTACGGAAAAAATTCATCGTCGGAATAATGATCAATACGACAAATAAAACGGCCATCGTCAAATTATCCGCAACAACGGATGCAGAAACAAGCTCACCTGGTGTTTCAAACTTCGCTGCCATTGCCGCAAAGTTGACCCCACCGCCGATATAGCTCGCGCTAAACATCGCCGCCATCTTATCAAGCATTGGAATGTGATCTTTCAGCATAAAGAAGGCAATCGTTGTTCCTGCTACTGTACCAATCGAGCTGATTAAGAAAATCAGTAAGAGCCGGCCACTTTCACGAAAAAGCTTTTTTAAATTAATTTGAAACAGTAATAATGGAATCGCTAGTGGCACAATGACTGACCAAACCGCATCGTATACGCTAGATTCAGTCGGAATAATGCCAGTATTGGACAAAATAATCGCAATAACAAGCGCGATTATGGCCCCTGAAATACGTGAGGCCCATTTAAAACGTTGCTCTAATACAATACTAATTGATGCGACAATAATAATAATGCCCCATAATACGAGCGTATCATCTGCCGCAATCCATGTTTCCTTCATATGTATCCCTCCCCTTTTTTTCTTACCCGCAAAGGTTTCGAAAAAAACAAAACGAGCATCTCCTAGTTAGAAATGCTCGTATCGTCATTAAATTTTTTGTTTCATATGCGCGAGGCCAAACTTCGGTTTAAGCTCGGCAAATAATACCGCGATTAAAATTAAGAAACAGCCGAAAATCATACGGCCTGTTAATAACTCATTTAAAAGCCATACCGAGAATAATGTGCCGAACAACGACTCCATTGATAAAATAATAGCTGACTTTGTAGGATTCGCATATTGCATACCGATATTTTGACACACATAGGCGACACATGTACAAAATACTGCTAAATAAATAATAATATAAAGCCCAGTTGGTTCAACAACCGTTGGCACTTCACCGAGTATAATCATCATCACAATGCCTAACACCGATGCTGTCATAAACTGCACAATTGTGAGCGCAAGTGCATCCTCTTTTTTCACAAAAACATTCGTATAAAAAATGTCGAATGCAAATAGCACCGCACATAAGATTGATAAAATATCACCGACATTCATCGTGAATGAACTTGTTAAAGATAAGAAGCCGATGCCGACAAGAGCTAAGATTGCCGCAATTACCTCATAGCGATCAAAGCGTCGTTTATAAATTAAATAGGCAAGCACTGGTACAATCAGTACATTGATGGCGGTTAAAAATGCATTTTTTGCAGGTGTTGTATAGAGTAACCCATACGTTTGCACCGCAAATGCAGCGAATAAAATGACACCAAGCACAGCACCCTTCCATAGCACAGCTTTATTAATCAACCGTAGTTTTTTATGGAAAATTAAGCATAGTAACACCGTTGCAAGTGTAAAGCGTAGTCCCATTAGCTGAAAGACAGTCCAATATTCTAGGCCGACTGCCATGCCTACAAAGCCGCTCCCCCACATTAATGCGGTAATCACAAGGAGCAGCTCGCCTTTATACTTTCCCATGCGTAAGCCTTCTCTCTATGTATACATTCACCTCATCATACTCGATTTATGCATTTTTGTGAATATATTCCCATAGAAAAGATCCGTTAATTTACGCTTTTTCAGTCAATGTCAGAAATTCTTCCGCATCCTGTGCCGCTAAGTGCACTCCTTTTAACCAAAAAGCCTCCTGTGTAATATCTTCGCCTAAATGCTTCATCACAAGGTCCTCCACATTCATTGACCCTGTATCACGTAGTAAGGCCATGTAGCGCTCTTCAAAATCCGTACCGATTTCCTTTGCTTTCGCGTAAATGCTTAGTGAGAATAAGTAGCCAAATGTGTACGGGAAATTATAAAACGGTACACCTGTAATATAGAAGTGAAGCTTCGATGCCCAGAAATGCGGATGCGTTGTTTCAAGTGCACCACCATATGTTTCCTGCTGTGCTTCACTCATTAATTCATTTAAACGTGCGGCCGGCACAACACCATTTTTACGTTCCTCGTAAAAGCGGGTTTCAAAAGTGAATCTTGCATAGATATTCATAAACATTGCTACAGAGCGCTGGACTTTATCCTCTAATAGCGCAAGTCGCTCATCCGCATTTGTCGCCTCTTGCACCGCTGCATCCGCAATAATCATTTCAGCAAATGTAGAGGCTGTTTCTGCGACATTCATTGCATAGCCTGAATTGAGTGGGTGAACATCACGCAGTGCATACGAGTGGAACGCATGGCCTAGCTCATGGGCAAGCGTTGATACATTGTTCATCGTGCCCGCATAGGTCATGAAAATACGAGATGCATTGTCAAGCTTCGTCGTCGTACAAAAGCCACCAGGTCGTTTATTATCGCGGTCCTCTGCCTCAATCCATGAATTTTCAAATGCCTGACGCGCGAAAGCCTCAAGCTTTGGTCCAAATTTCGCGAAATGCTGTAAAATAAATTCGGCGCCTTCATTAAAGCTTAACGCTGTTGTCGATGCGCTAATCGGTGCATCTAAATCAGCCCAAGTCATGGCCTCTTTCCCTAAAATAGTTGCTTTCCGCTGTAAGTAATTGACGAAAGGCTCACGCGTTTTCGCAATCGCCCCCCACATCGCATCCAATGTTTCACGCTTCATACGATTAATGCGCAGTGGCTCTTCTAAAACATCCTCCCAGCCACGTTTTTTATACGTTGTTAAACGGAAGCCTGCTAAATGATTTAATGTATGCGCAAAAAAGGCTTCTCGCTCAGTAAATGCCGCTTCAATCGCGGCATCGACATCTGCGCGTACAGTCGCACTTTCATGATTGCGTAAATTATTCGCCTGACCAACGGATAATACTTTTTCCTCGCCATCAACCGTTACACGAATTTTCGTATCTGCAATTAATAAATCGTATAAGCTACTCCAAGCCTGGTCACCATCTGCGCGTAAACTCGTAATGATGGATTCCTCTGCTTCTGACAGTAGTAGTTTCGTTTGATTACGTGTCTCCGTTAAAATAAATTCAAAAGGCGCTAGTGCTTCACTCGTAATAATGTCATGAAATGTCGCATCATCTAGTTCTTCAATTAATTTATCAAAGCGATTACGCACATCCGATAATGCGGCATATTGTGTACGCATATTACTTTGAATGACTTGAGCTGCTTCGTCCTTTGTATTTTGTGCTGTTAAGCAAGACAGCATAACGCCAATTTTTTGTAAATTAAGCACGGTCGTTGTTTGCACATCAAGCGCGGTTGCAATTGTAGCAGATGATGGCTGTGCAATTGCTGCCTCTACCGCTTCCTTATATGCTTCAATCAATGTCGGTACTTCCGCAATATGCGCTAAAAAAGCCGCTGAGTCACTCGTACCGCCTTCGTAAAACGCATTTAAATCCCATGTTTCTGAATACGTTGTCATATTCATTCCCCCTATAATTAACTGAATAGTGCATTACTTAATCGAATTATTTCACTTTTCGAAATATTTTTCAAGTGATGGGAAGTGTTCACGGACATAATTTGCGGAAATAGGCGCTAGATGAAGCTCGCGCGCCCAGACAGAAAGCTGCCCGATATGATGAATTTCATGAATAATAATATGATGCAAAATGGCATCAATCGTATGCCGATCACCGTGGTCAACTACGATTTTTTGTGGGTCATACTTCGTCGTTAGAAATGCTACAATTTCTGGACGTAGCTCATTAGACAAGGTGCGAATCCCTGCGAGTGAATGCCTCGGTACCGCCTCATCTGTCTTCTCTAAAATATCGCAAATCCAGCTATATTCTACACCTACGATATGCAGTAATGTCTCGCCAATGCTCCCGACACCACCTACACGTTCCTGCCATAACTGTTCCTCTGAAAGCTTTTCACACCAGTCAAACCACTCTTCTCGCTTTTGCCAATTATATTCAAAAAAATGCTTCATTATGACACCTACTTTCTAGCACTCTATTCCCTTCCATAAAATCATTACACGCAAAAAAACACAGCGCTCCCACACGCTGTGTCTATCAAAATTAGTCCCATGTTATCGCCTAAATGCTATAGCTTTTCAACGATTGTTGATACCCCTTGGCCGCCACCTACACAAAGCGTTGCCAAGCCATATTTTACATCGTCGCGTTTTTTCATCTCATGCAGAAGCGTTACTAAAATACGCGCACCGCTTGCACCAACTGGATGCCCCAGTGCGATTGCACCGCCGTTGACATTTACCTTACTCATGTCAAAAGCAAGCTCCTTCGCTACAGCCAGTGACTGCGCAGCAAATGCCTCGTTTGCTTCAATTAAATCGATATCATCGATTGTTAAATTTGCTTTTTCAAGTGCTTTTTTCGTTGCAGGTACAGGCCCAATCCCCATGATTGCAGGGTCTACACCCGCAACAGCGTTACTTACAATACGTGCATATGGCTTTAAGCCTAGCTCGTTGGCTTTGTCCTCTGACATTAATAGAAGCGCTGCCGCTCCGTCATTAATCCCTGAAGCATTTGCTGCTGTAACGGTCCCATCTTTTTTAAATGCAGGACGCATACTAGCTAATTTCTCTGCTACGACGCCTGCACGCGGAAATTCATCTCGGTCGAAAGTGATTGTTTCTTTACGTGATTTGACTTCAACTGACACAATCTCATCATTGAAGCGCCCCGCCTTTTGAGCTGCTTCTGTTTTTTGCTGACTTTGTGCCGCGAATGCATCTTGCTCTTCACGTGTAATGTTGTATTTCTCTGCTAAATTCTCTGCTGTAATCCCCATATGATAGTGATGGAAAGCATCAGTCAAGCCATCATGTAACATTGTATCAATCAGTTTACCGTCGCCCATACGGTATCCCTGACGCGCCTGTGGCAGAATATATGGCGCTTGTGTCATATTTTCCATACCACCCGCAACGACAATATCAGCTTCCCCAAGCTGAATCGCCTGCGCGGCTAAATGTACTGCTGTTAAACCTGAACCACAAAGTTTATTAATTGTTGTTGATGGTACTTCATATGGCACACCTGCATTGACTGCAGCCTGACGTGCAGGACCCTGACCGAGACCAGCCTGCAAAATATTTCCTAATACTACTTCATCAACCGTCTCCGGTGCAACATTTGCACGCTCTAGCACTTCTTTCACAACAACAGCGCCCAAATCCGTCGCTGCTGTATTTTGTAATGTGCCATTAAAGCTACCAATTGCCGTACGAACGGCTTCAACAATTACAACATTTCTCATACTCTCTCCCCTTCCTATCTTACTAAATTTTACATTCTTCTAAATTATTAGTAAAATTCATATAAAGAATATTTTTTATTACTATTGGTTATAAATATTTGGAGGTGCAAAAATGGACTTACGTGCAATCGAATTATTTTTAGCTGTTGCGGAGCAAGGAAGCTTCACAAAGGCAGCTGAAAAAACGTTTGTCACACAGCCTTATTTAAGTAAGGTTGTGAAGCAAATAGAAGAAGAACTCAATGTCACATTATTTAATCGCACAACACGTAAACTCGAATTAACTGATGCCGGTAAAATCGTTATCGAACAAGGGCGCATGGCTTTAAAACCGCTCCAAGACATGCCTAATTTACTGAATGAGCTTCAAAATTTACAAAAAGGGGAAATTGTATTAGGAATTCCACCCGTTATCGGAACCCTCATCTTCCCGTCGATTGCACAGCGCTTTAGCCACGCTTTTCCAGATGTAACGCTACGCTTGATCGAGCTTGGTGCCAAACATATTTTGACATTAGCGGAAGAAGAAAAAATCGATGTCGGCTTTACGGTAAAGCCTTTCTCAGAAGGAAATTTCCGTGTAAAGCCGTATTTCGTTGATGAATTTATGATTTATTTATCTCATAATCATCCTCTCGCTTACCGCGAACGTATTAAAATCGCGGAGCTAGCTGATGAAAAATTTATCGTCTTCACAACCGATTTTACACTGCGAGATATGGTTATTAAGCTATGTGCAAAAAATGGCTTCAAACCAAATATCGCCTATGAATCCTCACAGTGGGATTTAATGGTCGAATTAATCGCAATTGACATGGGTGTTGCCGTATTACCAAAATCCATTTTTGAAAAGCATAACAACCCGCATGTCAAAATGATTGCTATCGATAGTGATGAGCCCTATCTTTGGGAAATCGCCATGATTACAAAAAAAGAACGTTACTTATCTTATGCGACGCGCGCATTTTTAGATATGTTTTAATCGCTTGGAAGGAAGTGCCTTATGGAACTTAGACAACTAGAATATTTTATGGTCCTCAGTGAAGAGCTACACTTTACCCGTGCAGCGCAGCGCTTACATATTTCACAGCCAACATTAAGTCAGCAAATTAAAGTACTCGAACAAACTGTTGGCGCGCTACTTTTTAACCGCATCGGCAAAAAAATCACCTTATCTAAGGCCGGTGAAATTTTATATAGCCAGTGCCAACAAATTTTTTCGACACTTGAACAAACAAAAATACAGCTACAGGCACTCGACCATTTTGATCATGAACAGCTACGAATTGGTGCTTACCCTGGCGCCATTTACGATTTAATCTCACTCAGTGTACTTCATTATATTGAACAATTTCCGACTGCCCCAGCGAAAGTGCTCGCACATGAGCGCGTAACGACGCTTCTTGAAAATGATGAGGTAGATATCGCCTTTTCGTATCATGAGGACAACCGCATTAATGGTAGCTACGTCGAAATCCCTTTATATGATGAAAGCTTTGTTTTTGTCGCACATCGTAGTCACCCATTCATTCAAAAAGAGGTATTGGCATGGAAAGATATTGTAGATGAGCCATTAACATTATTCCCAGAAACGCATCATAGCCGTATCCTATTAAATCAAACGCTCGCTGAACAGGGACTTGAATATTATCCGATTTTTGAAACAGAGAACACCCATGCGATGCTACATTTTTTAGAGCAGCGCCTTGGTAGCACGGTAATGCTACGTTCGTTGTATTCGCATCTCCGTAATCCATATATCGAAGCACGCCCTATTGATAGTGATATTTTGAAAGAAGTCGTGCTAATTATTCCGAAAAAAGAAAAACCACCTTATGCAGTAAAAGAATATTTACCGATGTTTGAACGGTTTTTAGGTACGAAAGGAATCGTCGCAAAAGATCATATGTCATTACTTTTGCTAAGTAATGATAGCTTCTCGCTATAATAATCATAGAAATTATCAGTTGGACCATTTATTTCCAAAAGTTATACTTATTGTAACAACTTAGAACTAAAACATCTTATAGCTACGTGCACGCAGCTTCTAGACTGCGTCACGATTTTCTGTAAAAAGTTATCCAAATCATGTTTTGAATGCAACACCAACTTATACATTCACTATTCGAGGAGGCAATTACTTAATGAAAGAACGTATCCGATTACCAAAACTTATCGATAAAATCGTTTCAGCAGAAGAAGCAGCATCATGGTTTAAAGATGGCATGGTGGTAGGCATGAGTGGCTTTGGTCGTGCAAGTGACGCCAAGGAAATTCCATTAGCGCTTGTCGAACGTGCAAAAAAAGAACCATTTCAATTAGATGTTTATACAGGAGCATCTCTTGGTCCAGAAGTCGATCATTATATGGTAGAAGCGGGTATTATTCGTAAGCGCGGTCCTTACCAAGCTGAAAAATTAATGCGTAACTCAATCAATGAAGGGATTACCCTTTATACAGATATGCATTTATCACATAATGCAGAGCTTGTACGTAACGGCATCATCGGGCCAATCGATTTCGCCATTATCGAAGCATCGGCTATTACAGAAGATGGTCTTATCATTCCAACAAACTCGGTCGGTAATACACCCATCTATGCACAATATGCGGATAAAATTTTAATCGAGCTCAATACAGCTCAGCCAGATTTAGAAGGTATTCATGATATTTACGTGCCGGAAAAAGCAGGTAAAGGTCGCCGTCAGCCGATTCCAATTGTTGACCCTGCAGACCGTATTGGTGAGTTAGGCATTCGCGTTGATGTCGATAAGATTGCTGGTATTGTGCATTCAGAGCTACGTGATGCGCCTGCATTAATCATTGAGCCAGATGAAGAAACACAAGTGATGGCCAACCATTTAATCGAATTTTTACGTGAAGAAGTGGCATCAGGTCGCGTAGATGAGCTACCGGTTATCCAATCTGGTGTTGGTACAGTAGCCAATGCTGTATTAAACGGGTTTTTAGAATCTGATTTAACGGATTTAGAATTATATTCAGAAGTACTGCAAGATGCAGTTTTTGATTTAATCGATGCTGGTAAAATTAAAATCGCTTCTGGTACATCCATCACATTAAGTGAACGTTACTGCGATAAGGTGTACAACAATATTGAAAAATACGCGGATAAGCTTGTATTGCGTCCACAAGAAATTTCAAATCATCCAGAAGTTATTCGCCGACTCGGTCTTGTGTGCATTAATACAGCACTTGAAGCGGATATTTATGGCAACGTCAACTCAACCCACGTATTTGGCACACAAATTATGAACGGTATCGGCGGCTCAGGTGACTATGCCCGTAACGCGCGTATCGGTATTTTTGTTACGAAATCATCTGCAAAAGCTGGTAGCGTATCATCAATTGTGCCAATGGTATCGCATGTCGATCACACCGAGCATGATGTTGATGTTATCATTACAGAGCAAGGTGTTGCAGATTTACGTGGCATGGCGCCAAAAGAGCGTGTGAAAGCCATTATCGATAACTGCGCGCACCCGAACTTCAAAGACAAACTATGGGATTACTACAACCGTGCTGTAGAAGAAACGAATAATGCACAAACCCCACATATTTTAGAAGAAGCTTTCTCTTGGCATATTGAATACAAAAATGCGAAGAAGAAAGTAAAGGCCTAATCCTATACATTAAAAACCAGGAACCGCATATTGCGTGGCTCCTGGTTTTTATTATAGATTTTCAAATAATTTCACCGAACTTAATGCGCGTTTATAAACGCTTGCCATTGTGCATCATCGTACATTCCATGAAAAATAACTTAGCCCCGACATCCGGACATACTTCACTCACACTAATTTTTAGATTACCCGGTGGTTGCTTCTTTCGATAGCTTAAAGTGCGACAAATGATGTTGTCGTTCAAACCGTTCAAGCATACATCAACTACGATAATCATACGCGAATTTTTTCAAAGTTAAGCCCCAGTTGAATACCGGAAAAAGGTGGCACAACAAGAATTTGACGGCGACTCCTAGAGGACTCCTAGCATGAGTGGAAGACCCCGAAGTGAGCTTGCGAGCGAGAAGGCTTACGCCATGCCTCAGGAAAGCGTCCGTCAAATTCAACTGAAAGAACCTGTCTTTTTCTTTGTCTTACTTTCGTGGGTCAGTTTTTGTACATCTTTTTTTGCGTAATTTCATACATATCCTTACCATTTTACCTATATTTACTATATGATAGAAGTAGCATACAAAGATGCTTATAGATTGGCCAGAGGAGTGATAATTATGCGTTTAAACACTGAAAATTTAATTCGTTTCCAAAAAATCGTAACACCTTATTTACCCGCAAATGCAAATAAGGTATTAATTGATGCGGAAATCATTTATCCTGCTATTTTTCTTAAAGTCACATTCGGTTTAGAAAATGAAAAAGTACTTATTCCAGCTCATGATGAACGCTATTTTGAGCTTCTTGAAAAATTAAAAAAAGAAATTTTACCACACTGTGAGGAAAATGAACGTGATGTGTTTTTAATTGCTACAAAGCACCCTGAGGACGGCCTTTGGGATGTAGAACAAGTCAATGCCATTCCTGAAGATGTCTTCGGAGAATTTGCACAGCTACATCGTTTAGAGGAAAAAGCGGTACGCATTGCCCGTAAATATACGCAAGGCCATGGTGTGCTTTACCGCGAGATTGCAGAACCTAACCCATACTTGCTTGGTCATCACTGCCTTTACAATACAAAGGGTGAGCTTGAATACCGCGATGATGTTGTCTACAACACACCGACCGAATGGAAGGAAAAATCATTCGCACAAATTTTAATACAATTCCATGATAAATGGGTTGAACTATATAATGAAAATTGGTCGACAATTAATATTATTTTCCATGCGCCAAATCATTACACACTACAGTTTGATAATGAAGATTTAACTGCTACTAGTTATGAAGAACGCAGAGATGTATGGAAAGCGCATTATTTAACAGTTGCCCCGTAACGAATAAAAAAGCAGGAAACGCCTATGCGCTTCCTGCCTTTTTTCATTATTTCTGTTGTTTTTTCGGACGAATGTATAAGCCTAATTCTCGTCGTTCGTGCATTAATGCTTTATAAAGCGAATAAATCATAATGAGCATGAGTATCGAGAATGGGAAGGCAACAATAATCGCAGCATTTTGTAGCGCCTGTAAACCACCTGAGAATAATAAACTTGTCGCAATGGCCGCTTGTAAAATCCCCCAAATTAATTTCACTTTAAATGATGGATTTAACGAGCCACCTGTTGTCTGCATACCAAGTACAAAAGTTGCTGAATCGGCAGATGTCACAAAGAATACCGCTACTAAAATAATCGCAATAATTGATAAAATAATACCGAATGGAAGTTGATCGAAGACTCCAAAGAGCACTTGCTCCGTCGGTAAATCAATAATGCCAGGATTTTTTTTCGATGCATCAATCGCAGATGTACCAAATACCGCGAACCACAATAAACTAACAATCGTTGGTAATAAAATAACACCCATTAAAAATTCACGAATTGTACGTCCACGTGAAATACGCGCGATGAAAATCCCAACAAATGGAGACCAAGACATCCACCATGCCCAGTAGAAAATGGTCCAACTATTAATCCAGTCGCGCCCTTCTCCACCTGGAGAGGTACGTAGACTCATTTGTACGAAGTTTTGTAAATAGCCACCAAGGCCGTTCGTAAAGTTATTCATAATTTGTACTGTTGGCCCTAAAATAAGCAGGAGTACGAATAGCACAAAGGCAATATACAGATTTGCATTACTCAGTAATTGAATCCCTTTGTTGAGACCTGTAGAAGCAGAAATCATGAATAGTACCGTTACGATAATAATGATAATAAATTGTACAGTAAAGCTATTTGGAATCGATGTTAAATACGATAGACCGCCGTTAATTTGTTGAGCACCAAAACCAAGTGTTGTTGCTACACCGACAACCGTCGCAAATACGGCAATAACATCAACGGTATGCCCCATCCATCCTTTAGCACGTTCGCCGATTAATGGATAAAGTGTTGAACTTAGTAAGCCCGGCATCCCTTTTCGGAATTGGAAATAAGCAAGGGCAAGGGCTACAATCCCATAAATTGCCCATGCAGAAATTCCCCAGTGAAGGAATGTATAACGAAACGAATCTTTAAGTGCTTGTTGAGATCCTTCCTCCGCAGATGGTGCACTAATCGCGAAATGTGATAATGGCTCTGCGGCACCCCAGAATACAAGACCAATCCCCATACCAGCGCTAAATAGCATCGCAAACCATGATTTATTACTATATTCTGGTCGGTCTGTACGCTTTCCTAAGCGAATACCACCAACCGGACTTAAAATTAAAAATAGACAGAATGCGACGATAATGGCAACGGTTAATAAATAATACCAGCCAAATGACGTCGTCAAAAAGCTTTGAATATTTCCAGTAACTGTTTCAAACATTTCTGGTGCAATTAATCCTACTGTTGCTGCAAATATTGCAACCACTGCAGATACCCAGAAAACAATCCCTAATTTCTTCATTTTTTTCTCCTTTTCGTTTAAAATTTTCTCACTATACTTTTTTACTGTAACATCAAAAAAAGTAATAGTAAATTTTTTCACTATTGGAAAATTATTTTATAAATGGTTAAAAAGTGTTTTATGTAGCATTAAATCGATTCTGTACCTTTATTTTGTTTAAATGGCTTGTATCAAAAAAACGCTAAAACTCCCTCTCTTATTGCCTTCCCTTTCAGTAAACAATTAAACGGTGATTGTCCTCAAATAGTCATAATCGGTCACAATTTCGTCATGTAGAGGTGCTATAATAGAAGAAGTTCGTAAGGAGGATTTTACACATGAAAAAGATTTTATCCGCTATGGCGCTTTCTTCAGTTTTACTATTAAGTGCTTGTGGTGGCAACGATACTGACTATGAAGTAGTAAAAGATACCGTCGTGCGCGGCATGCAACAATATACAATTGAAACAAAAATGGACGATGAAAAACAAATTAAAGCCCTCATCGAGGAATTAGAAGAGAAAGCGATGAGTAATAATACACGCCCTGACTCTATGTGGATTAACGTACAAACAAAACGTGGTAAATTAACAGCAACTGTAAAAGAAGCTTACACACTTACAGGTATGAATCAAACTGGCCTAAAAGAAAAAAATAAACCTGAATTAAAAATGAAATAAAATCTGGAGGGACACGTCGCTTTTTCATTGAAAGGGCGACGTTTTCTTGCGTTTTTTAGTCATCTATGATTCACTTAAAATGCTATATTTTATCAATTTAGAAAGAAAGGTTGGAAATAACGTGAATTTTAAAATCCGTTCTAAAATAACGAGCGGGTATATTGCATTGATTCTTTGTTTAATTATTGGCGTCATTGTAGTCGGCTTTCAAGTCAGTACACTACAAACAGAGCGCAATAAATTAATGACAAACACTGCAAAAGTACAAACGCTTCTTAGCACTTTAGAAAATCACACATTAAATATGAACCGATCTCAGCGTGGTTACATCGTGACAGGTAAGGATTCCTATTTAGACCCTTATCGTGAAGCAAAAGCAAACTGGGAAGATAATTGGAATGAATTAAATGTATTAATGGAGGGACGCCCAGACCAGCAAGAATCTCTAGACTCTGTTAAAACACATATCACACGTTGGATTGAAACAGCGGGTGAGCCTTCTATTAATTTAAAACGAAACAATGATGAAGCTGGTATTAAAAAATTCTACCGCGAAGAAGTAGGGCGTTCTGAAATCCAGTCAACCATGGCAACACTTGGGAAAATTCGTAGTGATGAAATTTCTCACCTAGCATCTGAGGCGAAAAAACTGGATAACGTAAACAATAAAATTGTCTTTACGTTGGGCCTATTCCTATTTATAGCAGCCATCGTTGCAATTTTCTTTTCATCATTTATTTCTAAATCGATTACAAATACAATCACCGGTACAACCGCTGCTATTCGTCACATTGCACAAGAAAAAGGGACATTTACTTCACGTATTCCAATTACAACTAAAGATGAGGTACGTGACCTAGCGGTTGCTACGAATGATTTATTAGATGACTTAGAAAACCGCGAATGGGTGCGAAGCAATGCCACACAAGTCGTGAAAAATTACCAAGGCATTGATGCGATCAAACAATTAACTTCTATTTTCTTATCGCAAGTCGCTCGTATTACGCGTGCTAGTTATGGTTCGCTTTACGTACGCAATGATAAAGAAGGAAAAATATTTGAGCAGCAGACCTCTTTTGCAAATTCTTATACGAAAATTGGCCGTGAAACCATTGCTTTAGGCGAAGGTCTTGCAGGTCAAGCTGCACTTGAGCGTCGTGTCATTCACTTAACGGATACGACAGGCTATCAAATGATTTCAACGAGTCTTGGTGATATGCCGCCAAAAGAAGTAATCATTCTTCCTATTACATTTGAAGAAAAAACGATTGCAATTTTAGAACTTGCCACTGTTAATGCCTTTGAGAAGTTAGATCGTATTTTCCTAAAAGAAGTCGTAAGTTCACTTGGTTTAACGATTAACAGCGTCTTAACTCGTATGGAAGTCGTTCAATTATTAAATGAATCTCGTGCCATGAGTGAGGAACTACAAGCACAGACTGAAGAATTGCAAACACAATCGGAAGAACTGCAAACACAATCAGAGGAACTACAAGCACAGACCGAAGAATTAACAAATATTAATGAACAGCTTGAAGAACGTACGCGTGAAGCAGAAGAAAAGACAGCAGAGCTTGAAATTACAAAATCTGATTTAGAACGAAATGCCGAAGAGCTTATTCAAAGTTCTAAATACAAATCTGAATTCCTTGCGAATATGTCACATGAACTGCGAACACCGCTTAACAGTATTTTAATTTTATCTGAAATGCTAGCAGAGAATGCAAAAGCGGAAAATCAAGAAGAAGATGAAGAATTTGCACGTGTGATTAATTCTTCTGGTAAAGATCTCTTAAACTTAATTAATGATATTTTAGATTTATCAAAAATTGAGGCTGGTAAATTAGAAATGATTTATGAAGAAGTCAATATCAATGAATTGCCGCTTTATTTAAAACAATCCTTTACACATTTTAGTAACGACAAAGATGTTGTCTTTAACGTTGTAAAAGAGGATGATGTCGCAGATGTTATTCATACAGACCATAAACGCTTCCAGCAAATTTTGAAAAACTTATTATCAAATGCCTTTAAATTTACAGAACATGGCTCTGTGAATGTCCATCTCTACAATCCTTCACTTACGAAGGAACAGCAAAGAATTTCTGAACAGTGGTTAGCTATTTCTGTCACAGATACAGGTATCGGTATTCCAAAAGAAAAACATGAGCTTATATTTGAATCTTTCCAACAAGCAGACGGAGCAACTGTTCGTAAATATGGTGGTACAGGTCTTGGTCTATCCATTTGTAAAGAATTTGCGCAACTACTTGGTGGTACTATTACACTCGATAGTACGGAGGGTGAGGGTAGTACATTTACACTTTATATTCCTAGCTTACAAACGGGCTTACCGAATAATGTCGAGATGCCAGCAGAATCAATCTTTGAAGTACCATCAGTAGAAGAAACACCTGATGCGACTCAAACTGACATGCCAGCTATTGTAGAAGAGAATTTCTTTAAAAACAAGCGCGTGTTGATTGTTGATGACGATGAACGCAATATTTTTGCACTCGAAAAAACATTACAACAACATGGCATGATTGTAGATAGTGTACGCAATGGTCGTGAATGTTTAAACTTTATTGAGAAGGACCGTCATGTCGATGTAATTTTAATGGACATTATGATGCCTGAACTAGATGGTTATGATACGATGCAAATTTTACGCGAAGATATGAATATCGAGCTACCGATTATTGCATTAACAGCGAAAGCAATGAAATCAGACCGCGAGAAATGCATTGCTGCAGGTGCAACCGATTATATTAGTAAGCCACTAAACTTAGAGCAACTTTTCTCTGTTTTACGTGTTTGGTTAACTACTGAGGTGATGTAATGGAAACAACGGCAACAGAAGAATTAGAGGTAGCACTTTTATTAGAAGCGATTTATCAATTAACCTCTTATGATTTTAGAGAGTACAATCGCCCCTCTATTACACGTCGAGTGCATAATCGTCTAGCACTCGAGCATTTACCAAACATCTCTCGTTTAACGGAAAAAGTAATCTATGATGAGAAAATACGCAAAGAATTATTAAATGACTTCTCGATTAATGTCACGGAAATGTTTCGTGACCCTAGCTTTTTCAGAGCATTACGCGAAGACATTTTACCGCGTTTTAAAAAATTAGATGACATTCGTATTTGGCATGCCGGCTGCGCTACGGGAGAAGAAGTTTTTTCCGTCGCCATTTTACTTACAGAGCTTGGGTTGATTGATAAAGCTACTCTCTACGCAACCGACATGAATGAGGACGTACTTGAGCGTGCGCAGGCTGCCCGGTTCCCCATTCAAAAAATGCAAAACTATACGAAAAATTATATGCTTGCGGGTGGTAGCCAAGCTTTCTCTGAATATTATTATACGGACAGTCATTTTGCGTATATAAAACCGGAGCTTCTTGAATCAATTAGTTTTGCACAGCATAACTTAGTGACAGATCAATCATTTAATGAATTTCACTTAATTATTTGTCGTAACGTATTGATTTATTTTTCACCACCACTTCAAAATAAAGTATATAAGCTTTTCCACGATAGTCTATCACGTGGTGGCTTCCTTTGCCTCGGTGCAAAAGAATCGCTCCGCTTCTCAGATATTATGCCTAAATTTGAAGAAACGATTACGAATGAAAAAATTTATCAAAAAATCTATGACTAAAAAAGAGGCTGGGACAAAACATGTCATGTTCCTTTTTTAGCGTTCACAACGAAAAACCGGAACCGCGCCACAGCGCGATTCCGGTTTTTCTTATGCTCATAGGAGCGGCTTTTCTGACACATATGTCAAAGCCTCTTTTTAATTTGCCTGGATCACAAGCATACACATATCATCTGGTTGATTCTCTTGCTGTTCACGCGGAATAACATAATCAAGTAATGGTTTATCAAGTGATAATGTTTGTGTAGCAAGCTTATCCATACGTCGCTCCGCTTCAAATTCATCTGGATGCATCGCCTCTAGCACACCATCTGTAAACAGAATAATTTGCGCCGAGCTTTCGTATGAAATCGTTTGTGATTTCACATCAATATCATCGAAAAAGCCAATTGCACAGGAATTGTTGTTCAAATGTACAAGTTCTTCTTCGTTCAGCCACACATAGCCGTGCGGATGCCCTGCATTGACATACTCAATCGTTTTTTCCTTCGTATTAATTAGCATATAAACACCTGTAAAGTAGTATGGAATTTTTTCTTTATCTGTATGCAATAAGGACATATAGCGATTTAATTCGATCATCACTTCAGCCGGCTTTACACGTTTCTTCACACTATCACGCAGCGCAGATGAAATAAACATACAAACGAGGGAAGCCGAAATACCATGCCCCATCATGTCAAATAACATTACGGCATAGCGATCCTCATCTATTTGTTCCCAGTAATACATGTCCCCAGCTAAATTAAATGACGGTTTATACGCCACTTGTACAGCAAGCTTGTCACCAGTAAAAGGTTCACTTAATAAACTGCGCTGCACATGTGCTGCTAAATTTAATTCATTTTCAATCTTTTCATCATGAATCATATGCCAATCCAGCTCTTGTTTTAAACGGAGCGCCACATCCATGCGCGCTAGTAATTCAGTTTTGTTAATTGGTTTTGTAATATAATCATTACCACCAGCGCCAAGTGCTTCTGATAATTTTTTCTTATCATCAAGTGCAGTTGTAAATAAAATTTGGATATTTTTATAACGCTCATCACGACGAATCGTCCGACACGCTTCGATACCATCAATTTCTGGCATCATAATGTCTAGTAAAATTAGATCCACTGAATCTGGCTTATACTTTAGTTCATCAATTTTCAAATAATCATACAGTGCCTGAGCCGATGTCAGAGATACACAATTATCGTACCCAGCACTTTTTAAAATTTTCTCCATGACAAATAGATTTACCTTGTTGTCATCCACTAGTAGAATCGTCATTGTATCCCTCCTAATTTCTTCTATAAGTATTTAAAAACAGCCCATTATTTGGCGTTATACTATATACCTAAGTTTTTCGCACACTACGTTTTATGTATAAATTATTGAGTGTAGCGATGTTTTCTTACAGTATAACATCAAATAATTCATCTCGTATTGTTTTAGATGGTTTTAAGTAAAATTCTGCTCATTTTCAAAATATATTTTATTTTCTGAAAAATATATGCTATAGTATTGTTCAATTACATAACGTGTTACAAACCGGTGCATGTGAGAACATGCTTAAAAGGGAAGTATGGTGTGAATCCATCGCTGTCCCGCAACTGTAATTCGGAGTGCTTAAAAATTCGCCACTGTGTAAATGGGAAGGCTTTAAGCATGTTGATGATAAGTCAGGAGACCTGCCTGTTTTGAGTACACACCAAAGGCTCACGTGGAGATGGGCGGTGTTCTGTGCGATGGTCGGTCAAAAGGATTCGACTTTTTTAATAATGCATAGATTCTTCCGCTATTTCTTAATTGAAATAGCTTTTTTATTTGGAGTTATGTAATACACCAAAGGAGGAATATACATGATTACAACAACAATTGGTTACCCGTATATCGGAGAAAACCGCGAATGGAAACGTCTCGTAGAAAAATTTTGGAAACAAGCGATTAGCGAAGATACATTACAAGCAGAGTGGAAAAAATTACGCATTACCCATTTAAAAAAACAACAAAAACTCGGCCTAACGCAAGTAACATCTGGTGATTTTACGATGTATGACCGTATGCTCGATCTTGCATTTCTTTTTAACTTAATCCCATCTCGTTATCGCTCACTAGAAGATGTACCTTCTCTTACTACATATTATGCGATGGCTCGTGGTACGACTGACACGGTCGCTTGCGAAATGACAAAATGGTTCAATACTAATTATCACTACATCGTTCCCGAATACGAGGGCGCGACACTGAAGTTAAATCATAATCATTATGTAGATTGGTTCTTAGAGGCAAAAGAAGCGGTTGATATTGACGTGAAACCAACACTAATCGGGCCAATGACCTTCTCTAAATTAACGAAAGGCTATCGTGATAAAGAACTTGCCCACTATTTATTGGAGCTACTGCCTCTTTACGCACAGGTTTTACAGCAACTTGTAGATGTTGGAGCAGAGTGGATTCAATTAGAGGAGCCGATTTTGACTACTGCCCTATCAGAGGAAGATTGTCGCTTAGCAGAAGTTATTTATACACAACTTGTCGAGGCTGTGCCACAAGCAAAAGTGATGCTGACAACCTATTTCGAAGCGTTAACAGATTTTGAACGCATCACGAATTTACCAGTGGCTGGTATCGGATTAGATTTAATCCATGGCAAAAAAGAAAATTTAGCTGCGCTTCGTCAGCATGGCTTCCCACCACAAAAAACATTAGCACTTGGCGTGGTTAATGGTCGTGATATTTGGGCAAGTAATTTACAGGAAGTTGCACAAGATGTACAAGCTGTTCAAACACTTGTATCGCCACAAGCTATTTGGCTGCAACCCTCTTGTAGCTTGCAGCACTGCCCGGTGACCGTTGCGAATGAAACAATGCTCTTCGATACGCTAAAAGATGCACTCGCATTCAGTGATGAAAAATTAGGTGAACTTGTCGAAGTAAGTGGCTATATCGAAAGCAGTGAGTGGCCAACACCAACGGCGGTATCTGCTAGCATGAAGCGCATTGAAGCATTAAAAAATCATGCAAGTCGTCAAAATGAAAGTGTGTCTACAGCACTTGCTAAGTTAGAAGAGAAAGATTTCAAGCGTACCGTCCCATTTACAGAACGTCTTGCATTACAACAACAGGCACTTCATTTACCATTATTCCCAACGACAACAATTGGCAGCTTCCCACAATCAAAAGAAGTCCGTTCATGGCGTGCTGCTTGGCGACGTGGCGATTTAGACGACGCGGCATATGAAGCAAAACTAGATGCTGAAACATTGCGCTGGATTGCCTTACAAGAAGAAATTGATTTAGATGTTCTTGTACATGGTGAATTTGAACGTACGGACATGGTTGAATACTTTGGTGAAAAATTAGCTGGCTTTGCGTTCACTAAATTTGCATGGGTCGTCTCGTATGGCTCACGCTGCGTTAAACCGCCAATTATTTACGGTGATGTCGACTGGCTTGCGCCAATGACTGTAAAAGAAACCGTCTTTGCACAGCAACATACCGATAAATGGATGAAAGGTATGTTAACTGGGCCTGTCACGATTTTGAACTGGTCATTCGTTCGAAATGATCTTCCACGTGATGTAGTCGCAGCACAAATTGCCCTAGCACTTCGAAAAGAAATTCATGCATTAGAGGAAGCGGGCATTCGCATTATCCAAGTGGATGAGCCTGCACTACGCGAAGGGTTACCGCTGCGTCAAGACAACTGGCAAGCTTACTTAAACTGGGCTATTGATGCCTTCAAGCTTGCCACGTCAAGCGTCAATACTACGACACAAATTCACACACATATGTGCTATTGTGAGTTTAATGACTTTATTGACCCAATTACCGCACTTGATGCCGATGTCATTTCACTTGAAACATCACGTAGCCACGGCGAATTAATTCATTCACTAAAAGAAAATCCTTATCCGTATGGTATCGGCTTAGGTGTTTATGATATCCATAGCCCGCGTGTCCCATCAGCAGACGAAATGACAACGATTTTAGAAGAAAGTCTTGCGGTCATTCCAGCAAATCATTTCTGGGTCAACCCAGACTGTGGCCTAAAAACACGCCAGGAACCTGAAACCGTTGCCTCACTAAAACATATGGTCGAAGCAGCAAAAGCATTACGCAAAAAAACATTACAAACGAATTAAACGACTAAAAAAGGAGAAAGCGCGAGTTTAGCGCTTTCTCCTTTTTGTATTACCAAGCTAGATTTGCATTTTTTATAGCACTGACCGTTGGGTTTTGTACAAGCATGCCACCATCAGAATTGATGACTTGTCCTGTAATAAAAGAAGATTCATCGCTTGCTAAGAATAATGCTAAGTTAGCGATGTCCATTGGATCTCCAATACGGTCTAGTAATTTAACATCTTTATAAATATCAATTAATGCTGCTAAACCTTCAGGAGCATTTTCAATACGCTCCTTTGGTAAAACCATTCCAGGTGCAATGGCATTACAACGAACGCCTTGCTTGCCAAATTGAACCGCTGTTGAACGTGTTAATGAAATAACGCCTGCTTTAGCGGCCGCATATGCTGATTTCGTCATTTCCCCAACTTGTCCACCCATTGATGCTGTATTAATAATTGACCCACCGCCATTTTCTAACATGACTGGTAGCACATATTTTATACCTAACATGACAGATTTTAAATTGTAGCGCATCGTTTCGTCCCATTCAAAGATATCCATATCCTTTACATTAACATCATGATGGAAATCGAGGCGTGCGGCATTATTCATTAAAATATCAATATGTCCGTACGTGTCAACAGCTGTTTGAATCATATCTTTGATCATTTCCTCATTGCCAATATCCACTTGTTTAGCGATAATTTCTCCACCAGCTGCTTGTACTTCATTCACCACGCGCTCTAATCCTGCAACATTAATATCCGCAGCGACTACCTTAGCACCTTGTGCGGCGAATAATTTTACTGTTGCTTCACCCATGCCAGAAGCAGCACCTGTTACGATAGCTACTTTGTTTTCTAAACGATTCATAGTTAAACACCTCAATTTTTATTACAAAGCGTTTTTTCTTACAAAAATAATACTGCTTTGCTAGATTATTATATAAACTAATTTACACTTTGTAAACTAAGTTTGCTATAAAGGAGAGATTTTAAAGGAAATAAAGTGATGGCTATTCATTTGATGACAGCTAAGCAGCACTTTAATGCATCTAAACAATCGTTTCATGCTACTATAACTAATAGGTGATGAAAATGAAATTAGATCCAAGACAAGTACGTTCAAAAGAAAAATTACAAGAGGCCTACCTAGCATTATTGATTGAAGGCTATGACCAATTAAGTATTCAGCAACTTTGTAAAAAAGCTGAAATTACACGTCCTACTTTTTACAAATCATATAAGGACATACAAGATTTACGTGAAGACTTGATTGCTAAACTTTTAAATGAACTAGAGCATGCATTAACGATTCAAAATACAAAGCCTTTAGAGCAAATGCCTGTAGAAGAACGCTATATTAATTTGACGCTTTTATTTGAACATATACAAAAAAATCAAAAAGCTTATGAAACATTATTAATTTATAAAGCAGATGCATTACTAAGTAATGGTATTCAAAGAATTTTAAGAGACTATGTAAAAAATGGGTTGCATCTTTCTGCCACACGTCCATATCTTATTGATGTAGATGAAAACTTAATTAATTCATATGTGGTAGGCGCTTATTTAGAATGCATTCGTTGGTGGATAAAAACCAATTATGCGACGGAGCCAGGGCAAATGGCTAAAACATTAATCGAAATTTCACTTAATGGGCCATTCATTAAACGAGTGCCTTAAAGTAGAAAAAGGAGAAAGCGCGAGTTTAGCGCTTTCTCCTTTTTCTTTATTGTGCTTTTACTGTTGTTGCCTTTGTCGTACCTAATTTTTTATCATAAGCAATGATATCATACGTTGCCGCTTCCGACGTTTCATCCGAGATTCTTATCTTTTATTTGCGGATTTGCCTTCACTAGTTCAGGCACACTAACATGATTATCCTTCGCAATGCTCCATAGCGTAGCACCTGCCAAAACTTTGGTTGTTTTCTTTTTCGCTGGTTGCTTTTTGTTCGTTGCTACATCCGATGGCAAGTTTTTCGTTGCTTCCTTTTTATTCGTTCATGCGTTTGCTCCATCTAACGCTTTTGTTGCTTTCGTTCGTTCTTTCACATCTGTAAAGGTTGCTGGCAAATTAATTTCTTGCCCCGGATAAATAAGATTTTTATTTTTTATTTGTGGATTTGCTTTTAGTAATGCAGCGAAATCAACTTGTTTCTTTTGTGCAATTAACCACAAATTATCAGCAACAACGACTTTGTACGTTTTTGTTGCCTTTTTGATAGTTGTCGGTGGCAATTGGATTAATTGATTTTTGTAAATTAAATCTTTATTGTTTATTTGATTATTAAGTTTCAATACTTCATTGAAATCTTTATTTCGTGTTTTAGAAATGTTCCACAAATTATCACCAAATTCCACTTTATAAGTATCAGCAAGAGCTGTCATCGGTGCAAAAAATACAGCCGAAGACAGTGTCACTGCTAATTCTTTTTTCATAAATGTTGGGCCTCCGTATAGCTTTAAATTTATTACAGCACTATTGCCTAGGATATGTAGTTTCATAATAGTAAATCAGTATGTTTTTTGGTTAACCTTATTGAAATTATCCTAAAAAAATGCCACTGTCAAATAGCAATAAATAGCTTATCAAAAGTTATAAACATACGATTACATGATATATTATACAATTTAATCTAATTTTTCCTATTCATCATATCTAAATGAGTAAAAGACAAAAAGATAATTCAACTCTTTATACTGAAAATCTGTATTTATTTTTAGCCTATTTGCATAAAAAATTTTTTCATGCCTAAAAATAATGCCAAAAAAAATTATGTACGATAAAAAAAGACCGCACAATGGCGGCCTTTTGCTTCCGATAATTTAGATAAAGCGCGTTAATTGTTCAGCAGGAATACGTGAAGACCCATATGCTGGCGCTGCCGCTTCACCAATAGAAATTAATAATACAGGGAATTCATTCTCTGGAAGATTGAAGTGCTCTGCAAATTGTTGTTTGTTAAAGCCACCCATTGGTACGGTGTCATAACCCATTTCTTTTGCTAATAACATGATTTGCATTGAGATTAAACCAGCATCAAATTGAATCACATTTTTCAATGCTTCCTCTGGTAAACCAGCATATAAGTTTACAGAGTTTTTAATCATATTGTCCGCAATTTCACGTGTCATAAAACCTTGTTCCACGTTTGCATCATAAATTGCTTGTGCATTTTCATACATTTTCAAATCACCTAATACAGCAATTGTTGCAGATGATTGTACGATTTGTTCTTGATTGAATGCGATTGGTAATAATTCTTTTTTCGCTTCTTCATCTTGGATAATTAGGAAACGCCAAGGTTGCATATTGCTTGATGATGGAGCAGTTGTTGCAAGTCGTACTAATTCCATTAACTTTTCTTGAGGAATTGTGACACCCTCTTTATATTTACGTACCGATTTACGGTCATTCATAATTCGTTGAAGTTCAGTTTGTGTAGAGATCATTGTGTTAATCCTTCTTTCATATTTATTACATTTTGATTAAGTCGCTTCACAAAATGTTGCAGTTGTGAAAATTCCGCTTCTGAAAACCCTGCATACAATTCATCAAAAAACTGCGTACGGTTGCATGAACAGCCACTCAGGCGCTGTTGTCCTTGTGAGCTTAACTCTACGAACACTTCCCGGTTATTGTCAGCGTTTCGTTCACGTTTCACAAGGTTTTCTTGCTCTAATACTTTCAAGTGCCTTGTAACAGCAGCTTGGTCGATTTTCAGTACATCACGTAAGTCGCTTTGTACCATGCGCCCATTATGATAGAGTTGTTGCAGCATTTCATAGCGCGTCAAGCTCATATGCGTTGATTTCTCAAAGCATTGCGTCACTTGACGTTCAATGCCCTTTATTTCCATTAATACTTGCTTCATCTCTTCCTGACTCATGACAAAAACTCCTTTATTATTGATGCATCAATTGTTGACTAGTCAATTATATAAAAAATGATATTTTTTTCAATATTTTTCACTTATATTATCAAAAACACATCAATTGTTTTAAAAATAACCCAAAATAACCCATCAAAAAAATCGCACCTTTTACTAGTGCGATTTCTGAATCATTTTCGTTTATCGATATTTTTCCATAGCATCTAATAAAGCAATCTCAACAAATTCAGCAAGTTTTATACCCTTTTCTTCCGCAAACTCTTTTGCCTGCTGTGCCATGCCCTGGTCAATATAAAATGTCTTACTTTTCCGTTCCTCTGATGATAGAGCTGCCGCTGCATCTGTAATATCCTTCGTAAGTGTTTGTTTTAATTTCCCCTGCGACTCCACCGTCGCAAGTTCTTTTAATTTTTTCACTTCGTCATCTGTGAATGGATGGAGTGGCATCACCTGTACCCATTTTCCTTCCTCTTCATCATACACAAAACCATATGTGGAAAGACTTGCAACAATTTCTTTTGCCTTCATATTAATTTTTTCATCTTTTAATACTTTTTTAATTTCCTTGGCTGACTTTCCAGCTAACGCTTCTTTGACAATTAATTGATCCTGATGCATCGGCATCCCCTCCTTATCATTATAGTTCCACTAAAATACAGTTTTCACACATAAAAAACCTAGAAGAAGCAAATCTGCTCTTCTAGGCCTTCATTAATATGCAATGTCTTCGATTTTCTTTGGTGTCACATAATAATCGTAATTATTTGTTGAAACATTTATTTTATCGTATGTCACACCCATATTATTTAACACCACTTGGATTTTTTTTGCTTCAGCTAAAAACTGTTCTTTTGATAAATGGTTATCTAATATGATGTTCCCACCTACAGGGCCAAATGCTTTCACATTTGGAGACCATGTTTTATCTGTATTTTTTTTATCAACATTAATAATTAAAAGTTCGTCTGCGGCATAATCCTTCGTTACAAGTGGCACATTTTCTGCCTCCAACTGTTTTCTTAATTCTTTTGTTGCTTGCTCTGTAAATAGCTCACTTTTTTTTGTATCCTCTAATTTAGAAAAACGCGTATCATAATTAATTTCATATGGACGATCACCTACTGTATCAACAATAAATGTTTCTGTATTACCGTAACCATCTTTAAATTCTACTTCAAAAGAATAGGTGTCCATATACCAGTTGTGGCCCGCCTTCACAATTTCCATATCTTTCGCGTTTGAGTATGTCATTTCTAAATAATTTTTCACGACATCTTTTGCTTTTTGTTTCGCAATGGGATTGCCATTCGCTGAAAAGTAAGCGATTAGTAATGCGGCGACAATGACGATAAAGCCAATTGCACCAATCATTTTATTTTTTTTCATATTTCTCTCTCCCTGTCATCATGTTCCAACATTTTGTTAGTAAAAAGCCAATCATAAAGAATAATAACAAAATTGGAACGTATATAAATAATCCGATAAATTCTTGCAACGTATCATACATTGTCGGCATCTCTAATGCCGGAATAAGTGCCACAAAGATTGTCGTTGTAATCGTTGCTATCACAAGTGGTATGCGCATCTTGCCATAAAATCCGTATAGTAGCGCACCTAGCAGCGGATAAATTAAGATAAAATAAAGACCCTCTTCAGCTCCATATGCGCTATACGCCGCACCCGCTGCCATTAAGACAATGAGCAGCATTTGCATGAAGCTTGATTTTTTAATTGTTTTTTGAAGTTTCCTTACATCACGCTTCACTTCAAAGGCTGGAAGTGGTTTCCCCATATCAGCTACGAGTTTTCGACATTTCTCACAATGCTTTAAATGCTCGTCGACAAATGCTTTTGAATCGGGCTGTAATAAATCTTCCTCATATGAGGGTAATAAGTCTTCGACAATTTGACATTCTTTCATTACATGTCCTCCATTTCTTGTTGTAACTTGCGCTTCAGTCGATGAAACGTCACACGCGCATAGTTTTCGCTCTTGCCAAGCATTTCGCCTACTTCCGCAAAACTTAGCTCACCATATGTCCGTAGTAAAACGAGTTCTTGCTCATCTTTTTTTAATTTCGACAATACATATAAAAAATGCTTCATATCTTCTTGCACTTCAATTAAATGTTCGGTTGATGGCACCTCTTGTTCTGGGAGCGCTGATAACATACCTAGCAAATCGTTTTCATAATGGTTTTTTCGATAATATTTTTTTAATAAGTTATTCGCTATCGAAAAAATCCATGTTTTTAATGTGCTTGCCCCAGAAAATGTATCGACACTTTTACATGCTTCATAAAATGTGTCTTGGCATAAATCCTGTGTCAGCATTCGATTAGCCGTTTTAGCGTAGAAAAAAGCTTCGACTTGCGGTTGCAAATCCACATAATATTCTTCAATTTTATTCATCAGCGACCTCCCTTCTTGGTTCGTTCATAGTATTAATACCTTGAGTTTTCATTTCGTTACAAAAAAGTACAAATTTTTTTTAAAAAGTTTTTTTCTATGTATTTGCACAAAATAAAAAAGAAGAAATCATCTTTCTTCTTTCATACGAACTTATTAATTACTCGATTTTTGTGCATCACGAATTTCCTGACAAACCGGAATCGCTTTTCGAGCAGATAAATCAAACATAACACTTATAATAGAAGCTTCTGCGATTGTTTCTTTCTGTTCATTAATGATTTCCTGCTGTAATGTGAAACTTTTTGTTCCTACATGGGCTAATGTTGTATGAATAATTAGCTTATCACCAAGCCGCGCCTCTTTTTTAAAATCCGTTTCTAAATGCACAACCACTGTCCCAATACGGTCTTCTTCAATTAATTTTTTTACCGGCATGCCAATGCCCTTATACCATGTGTGACGCGCCTGCTCTAAATAATAAATATATTGCACATGATTCATATGCCCATTCAAATCCGTATCTGGCTCCATTACTTCTAACTCCATATCAACTAACATCCAAAGACCTCCTTTTTATTGTCTATTCCCTTTTTTCATTACGTCAACGCTTGAAAGTAGTTTGAAAAAATAAGAAAAGGTACTAGGTTTTTTCAGAGAGATGAGTTATTTAAACATACTGCTAAGCTTTTACAAAAAATGACTTGCTTGCATGCTTAACAGAGATGAATTTGTATGCCATTTCTCCCATGTCAGAAGTGGCTTTTCATAATCGCTTACCAGTATGGCACATTAGTTTTGCATTAAATCTATACGTACATCATCATACACATATCGAGCTCGGCCCAAGCTTTGGCTTACGCTGTTGCAACGCCTGCTTGTGATCCATATGAAATGCTTTACCAGCCTACCGATGTACGCATGTATCATGACCAGCAACTGATAAAAGGGGAACATAAAATGTTCATTTAAAAAGCAGAAAGGCGAAGAGTCACCATTCTGCTTTTTTTAATCGTTTAAATGTGTCGCATAATAGTTAATGGCACGACTAAATGCCTGTACATCATTGTCTAAAGAAGCCTTCACGTAACATTGTAGCAATAAGGTCGTTGCCTTCTCATGCTCTTGTAAATTATAATAGGGCATCGCTAAAAGTGGTGGTAAAGCGAAGTTATCTGGAAATTGTTCATAGCCCTGCTCTAAGATTTTTCGTGCATCCTCATAGCGATGGAGCACGCGATATGTACTCCCTAATCCAATATAAGCATCCACTTCATCATAGCCAAGCGCAATCGCTTTTTCATAATACGGTACCGCTTCTTTTTCTCGTCCTAACACCTCATTTGTTGCTGCATAGTACTGTGCCTCTGCGTCTTGAGGATTTTCGACTGTTATTTTTTCAAATTGTTTCAGTGCTTCTTCATGTTTCCCTGCACTACGTAAGCGCATTGCTAATTCCCACATCATTATCACTCCTTTTGCCTTTGTTTTATTCCCTTTTCCCCAATACTTGAATATCATTTACGACAACCAAAGCAAAACAATACTTTATGCTCAATGTTTATCTTTTAAACGAAAAATAATATTAAAAAAAGAGTATTTATGACTATTACTAATCTCTGAATTAACTGAAAATTAAAGTTATTATATTCTATAATGCTAGTATAGACTCCTTAATTAATTATTCATTATTAAGGGTATTTTATCTAGTTTTTCTGTTTTACGATGGGGTAAAGTTAAGCATTGACTTCTTTCTATATAGATTAGCTGAAAAGTTTTATATTTAAAATGGCACACTAGCCTTTTTTCTTTTTTATTTAAAAGAGCATTCTAAAAAATCACTCAAACTTATACATATATTATGCATAATTGTCCTTTCTTTCTAATTAAAAATAGAATTATGCTTATAAGCCTTATTGGAGGTTTTGACGATGCCAATCCCTACATTATATATATATATAACTATCTTTTTGCTTCCTGCAATTCTTTTAATTAGCTGTATTACAATTCTTCTCACGCGCTCTTATTCTATAAAAGAAGCAAAGCTTATCGGCTATGCTTTTAGCAGCTACGCAGTTGCATTAATAAGCGAATTTGTACGCCACATGGTTCCAATGAATCAAAGTTGGTGGCTAACTGAATTTATTGTAGCACCTTTTATTTTACTAGGCGCCTCATTTACATTGCATACTATGTATATTGTAATTGCAAAATATACACCGATTCCATTTCGGTTCGCGCCAATTATTTTTTATGTACCTGTTGTATTCATGCTTGCGATGATTCCAATTATCGGTCTTAATTCAGATAACTTTTATTCGCACACCGTTTGGTATTACCGAGATGTACCATTCTATACCACATTATTTTTTATCGGATTTGGTTCTATTTCACTCTCAACGTTACCGATTTTATACGTCGGCTATCGTCGCTGCCTCAATCGTAATATTTTCCGATTAATTCGCTTTTTATTTATCGGTCAACTCATTGTTTTTGCGACGTATATTACCTGTATTGTGACTTTCACGCTTATACCTTATCCACCAATGTGGCCGCTGTATTTAGGTATTTTCACGACGCTGATGCTATTTTGGGGTATATTGCGTTTTAACCTTACCTCAAGTTTAGCGAATCGCTATCAAACGATGATGAAATTAACACCTTACGCAATTGTGCTACTAGATGAAAAACAACGCGTATTTGACTTTAATGATGCTGCAATGATTTGGGCAGATTTTAAAGTAGGTATGCCTGCAAAAGATTCTTTTATTCTAAAAGAAAATATTTTGCGGTTCCAATCATTTATGGACCGACTTGTAAAAGAAAATTCATTACGTGGGCAATTATTAACGATTCAGCACGCGGAAACTGGTAGAACAACCTATCTTTCTTGTAATGCCTCTGTTGTTTATTTAAATGATGGTCCTTTTTATTACTTAGTCTGGTATGACCAAACAAGTGAAATCGAACGCCAACGGCAAATTAGGGAAATGGCCTATGTAGACTCCATTACGACATTGTCTAACCGCACGTATTTTAATTCTTATATTCTCACTAAAAACACACCTGGCACTTTAATTCTGTGTGATTTAAATCGTTTCAAACAAGTAAATGATACGTATGGTCATCAAATTGGAGATGAATTATTACAGCTTTTTGCATCATTTTTTAAAGAATATATCACCCCACCTCATTTAAGTGCTCGGCTAGGTGGAGATGAATTTGCGATTTATTTGCATAATTGTACGTCCATCGACACAATTGAATCCTTAATTTATACATTACGAGTGCAATGTCAAACAAAGCCACTTACCTTAAAAGATGGTAATGAAATTTTTATTAGCGCTAGCTTCGGATATGCTATTTCTAAGGAACCGATTACAAATTTGGAGACTGTGCTTCATACAGCAGATTTAAATATGTACAAGGAAAAAAAGCATTTAAAAAACGCTTAAAAAGGGGTGAATCTTTTGACGTATGATGCGACCACGCTTTTAATTTACTGCTGTGCCTTTTTATTGCCAGTAGCCATTTTAATTTGTTTAAGTTTATTCGTATTAACGCGCGGGTTGCATAGTCTAGAAAATCGACTAATTGCCTTTATCTGCTGTTGCTATATGGTGTCGTTTATTAGCATATTTTTTGCGCATTTACAGCCAACCATCCATCCGTATTTAACAAATTATGTGCATGCCCCGATTGGCATTTTATCACTTAGCGCACTAATGCACCTTGCCTATTGGCTCATTCGTAACTTAAATCAAGTACGGATTCCGTTTGCACCTTTTATTTTTTACGCTCCTGCAGCAGCGGTTTTTATCGGTGCATTTTTTGCACCCCTGCCAACGACAGGCTTTGAAAACGGGAATATTTGGCTCCAAAATACGATGACACCGTTTATATCACTTGTTTATAGTTTATCGGCAATCCTCTTATTGGGCCTGCTTGGTTTTGCCAGCTATATCGCTTTAAAAATCCGTCGCGGCATTCAAAAGAAAATGTTTTATTATTTTTCAAGTGTACTCATTATTGTTATCGGTGCATTTTACACAGTGGAATGGCTTCTTCCACCTCAAACGACATTTCCATTTATGTCGATGTACATTCAAGTAGCCTGCATATTAGCGGTTGGCGCTGGCATGGTTCACCTAGAGCTATCGCCGAGCATCGCCAATCGTTATCGTGAACTTATCACGGTGGCACCGATTGGTATCGTTATTTTAGACCATGAATTCCGTATTTCTGAAATTAACGACAATGCGCGAGAACCCATTGAACAGTACGGCGTCGAAAATATTGTTCATCAGCTTTTTTTCAATGATTTATCGCTCAACCATAGTGGGTCAATTTATGATTTATTAACAAAAAGAGGGATTTTAACGAATCATATTGTTCGTATGGAAGACCCTTTTTCAGATGATGCGTATTTTTTATCTGTCAATGCCTCCATTTTAGAAGAGGAGCATCATTATTTTTATTACTTATCTTATTTTGATATGACAGAAGAAATGAAGCAACAGCAGCGCTTACATCAACTCGCTTATGAGGATCAATTAACTCACTTGCCAAATCGCGCATACTTCATCCCAAAAGTGACGAACTTAATCAACACCCTAAAAATGGGCACATTGATTTTAATGGATTTAAATTCATTCAAACAAATTAATGATACGTACGGCCATAAAATTGGTGATTATGTGCTACAGTTTACTGCACAACTACTACGCGATGCTGCACAGCCAACACATGAGTTAGCACGATTAGGCGGCGATGAGTTTGTGCTTTATTTACCTGATAGTAACGAGGCATTTGCGATGCGTTTTGTAGATGATTTACGGACTCGCTTTGTGTCAAATCCATTCCAGTATGAAGACCTATCCTTTATTATTTCACCAAGTATTGGCTACGCTATTGTACACGCTGACGTATCAGCTCATTTTGAATATTATTATCAGCTTGCAGATGACGCGATGTATGTCGATAAGCAGCGTATTAAAAAAGCACGAGATTTATAGACTAAAAAGAGACTGAGACGAAATACGTCATTTTCCTTTTTTTAGCGTTCGCAACGAAAAACCGGAACCGCGCCACCGTGCGATTCCGGCTTTTCTTATGTTTCTAGGAGCGGTTATTTTTACACATATGTTCTAGCCTATTTTTCAGCTAAACAATTATTAGGTTAAAATTCCTCAAACTCCCTCGGATCTTGATTATCAATGCGTCCATTTTCTTGTGTTAGCGCATTAATCTTTTGCATATCTTCATCAGACAATTCAAAATCAAAAATCGCTAAATTTTCAAGCTGATGTTCCTCAGAACCTGCTTTTGGAATCGCGATAACACCTAACTGATAATGCCAACGTAAAATGATTTGACCAACTGTCTTTCCTTTTTCCGCCGCAATAGCCTTTAATGTCTCATCATAGATAACTGTACGTCCGCGGCTAAGGGGACTCCATGCTTCGGTAATAATGCCTTTAGATGCATCAAATGCACGTTGCTCTTCTTGTGAAAAGTAAGGATGCAACTCAATCTGATTAACGACCGGAAGGACACCCGTTTCATCTTCTAAACGATTTAAATGCTCTGGCATGAAGTTACACACGCCAATCGAACGGACAAGTCCGCGTTTTTGCGCCTCAATTAAAACCTGCCATGCCTGTACGTATAAATCTTGCTTTGGATTTGGCCAATGTAATAAATATAAATCCAAATAATCTAATCCCATACGATAAAGTGATTCTTCAATCATTTCGAGTGCAACGTCAGGATTTTTATAAAACTGTGCACGTAATTTAGACGTCACAAATAATTCCTCACGTGGAACTCCGGAACGGCGAATACCTTCACCGACTGCTCCCTCATTGTCATAACGAATCGCCGTATCAATTAAACGATAACCATGTCTGATTGCCTGCGCTACATTATTTGCACAGTCCTCACCTTTCATAAATACCGTCCCAAAACCAATGGATGGAATATCATAGCCATCTGCTAATTTTTTTGTCGAATTCATTCAATCACCTTCCTCGTTGTACTGTTACCTCAAGAAGAAGTGCTTAAACAATAATATTTGTAATCTCTTCAGCTGTTTCAAGACGATATGCCGCATCGTCCATTCCTTTTGTTGAATGCGCACCCCATAATGCTAGCGCGAAAGGAACACCTGCCCCTTTCGCACATTGATAATCAAAAATCGTATCTCCAACATAAATCGCTTCTGCTGGCGCTACTGCTAACTCCGTTAAACAAAGTTGTAATGGCGCTGGATCCGGCTTCGTCTTTGGTGCATCCTCTGCTGTGATAATAGATGCAAAATAGTCATTCAATCCAAACGGCTGAAATTCATTCACAAATTGTACGCGTGTTTTAGATGTTACAATTCCTAGTTTTACACCCTGTGCCGTTAATGTCTTTAAAGCTTCTTCGACACCATAAAATAATTGTACCTCGTCCATATAGACTTCGACTGCTTTATCCCATTCTTTATGTACTTCATTAATATTCTCTACACCTAAACGCTTCAATGCATCTTTACCTGGAATACCAAAAACAACTCGCAGCTCATCCATCGTATACATCAAATCATGTTGCTCTAATACTTGTTGAAGCGCCTTCAGCTGTGCACGCTCTGTGTCTAGCATTGTGCCATCTACATCAAAAATAATTGCTTTCATTATAAACCATCTCCTTTTCTTTAGTTTTACCTGTTTTTGTTTAAATTGCAAGAGGACGGGAAGAGATTGACAGTAGAAAAAGATTGGAGTGTTTAAGATATGGATATGGAAACATGTAGTGCAGAATGTGTCGCAACAGCAAAAATTGCAAATCGTTGCTTTGATTTATGCCTAGCAGAACAGGATGTCACAATGGTTGCTCAGTGCATTCGATTAACACGAGAATGTACGGATTTTTGTCATGCTACTGCAAGTGCGCTAGAACGAAATAGTCCCTTCGCAAAGCAACTTTGTGCTCTTTGCGCTGAAATCTGTCATACTTGCGCAAACGAATGCGCCAAACACGCCGAGCATCATGAGCATTGTCGTAAATGTGAAGAAGCTTGTACACGCTGTGCTGAGGTGTGTGAGCTAATGGTCAAAGCACTAAGCTAACGTAAAAAAAGAACCACATTGCTGCGATTCTTTTCCACTATATTTTAGCCGCACATACCTATTTGTGCGTTTTTTTAATTCTCATCAATTGTAAAAATAATACGAATGCCATTTGGATCTACTGTTGAAAAGCGTTGTTCACCACCAAATGCGGGTGCCTCTTCAAATGCTTCAACAGGAAACCCAGCCGTTTTTAATTGCCCTGCTACCGTATCCGCATAGGCTACATCTTTCAATACGACTGTGTACGATTTTAAACCAACTGCATTATGAGGACGCTCACTTGCCCCTGCACTATTCCATGTATTCAAACCAATATGGTGATGGTAATGGCCTGTTGAAATAAACAACGCCTGGCGACCATATCTTGTCACCACTTCATAATCTAATACATTTGTATAAAAATTTTCTGTTTGCGCTAAATCTGCCACAGATAAATGAATATGCCCCATTACGGTTTCTGCTGGTAAGCCATTATATTGTCCATCTGCCTCCGCAAGAACTGACGCAAAATCAACTTCACGCGTTGTCATATACACTTGGTTATTATCATCCCATTGCCATTCGGTATCTGGACGGTCCACATAAATTTCAATACCATTACCATCTGGGTCATATAAATAAAGTGCTTCACTCACATCGTGATCACCTGCACCGATACGTACATCATATTCAATAAAATGCTGCACAAAATTCCCTAAATCTTTGCGTGTTGGTAAAAGTAATGCAAAATGATATAACCCCGTATAACCTTTTGCTGATACCGCCTCTGGTACTTCATTAATCGATACAAGACTTGTTTTGCCATCTGCTGATAAGTAAGCAGTTGTTGCTGTTTGCTTTAAAACAGTGAAGCCAATAATTGTTGTATAGTATTCAATTGAACGGGCTAAATTTGATACATTTAATTGCACATGTGACACATATGCATTTGGTTTTTTATGATAAGTTGTCATGATTATATTTCCCCTAATTTTTTATTAGTTAATTACTATTCGTAACTTACTATAAAATAGAAACCTTTAGAAGTCAACAAAAAAGACCGAAAATTAGTTCTTCTCGGTCTGCAACATATTATACCTATCTAATTTTTTCATAAATGCATAATCACGAATTCTCTCACCCGCTAAGCTATACAATAGACTCGCCAATTGATTTTCATGCAATTCGTAATAATGCTTTGGATTTGTTGCAAGTTGTGGTGCATGACCAACGACAATAATATGCTGCGCCTCGTAATGCTCTTTAAGGCGCTCGATTTGTGCCGCCGATTTAATAAAAGGTGGCCGATAAACCGTCAATTTTTGTGTACGCAAAATCCCTTCAAGTAGTGCTAATAATTGTGGGTTTTTCATTTTCTTATTAATAATGAGTAGGGCCACATTTTTTTGCTCGCCATGTAAGCGTAATTCCTTTAATAACGATATTAATAAATCATCAATAAAGCGCTCCACAGCCGGTGCATATGCCCCCGCCTCAATAAGCTGCTTCAACGGCATAACAATCATCGTCAACCAATCTGCTGGTGTCGATTTCGCTAATAGTTCTTGGACATATGTCGTTGCTTGCTCATATTGTTCCTCTACAACATAATGCAATAAACATAGTAGTCGTTCATAATCTGGTGACTCCATTTTACATAATGTAATAGTCGTACGTACCGGCAATGCTTGTGTCGCCACTGTTGTTGTTTGCGTCGACTGCATAAAACCTTCTTTTTTTCGTTCCCCCGCTTCTAAGAGCTCCCGAAAATGATACAATAACTCATTACTCCAACGATTTTGTTCATGCATTAAATGGTAAATTTCTTGCAAAGAAATCATTGAATTTTCACGCGTCATCGTAACATACGTATGGACGACCTGTAAAATCTGAACATCTAATGTGGGCTGCTCTATACAGTGATACTTTAGAATATGCGAAAGATGTGCAAGTCCAATTCGTTCAAAATAACCCTTTAAATACGTATCATCAAGTGCTTCGCAAGGTATTAAGAGATAGGCAATTGCCGTATCCCCTAAGCGTTCCATTCCCATACGTTTTGCTAACAGTGTGCCCAGTGAAAACTGTTCTACCGCCTGCGAAAACATCTGATCATGCATTAAATGCTGCATTTCCTCACGCAACCGATTATCTTGTAAATACGCAGCTAATAATGTTTGAATCACACAACTATATTCTTTATTCAAAAATAAATGTGCATAGCGATTTCTTTCATTATTTGCACGTATCATTTTAAAAAATTCTGTCAAAAACGTACGTGTTTCGACATCATATTGATGTGGTAAAGACTGTTCTACATAGACATAGCGAATATGATGCAGTTTCAACAAATAAATAAGACGGTCTGTTAATTTTCTGCCTGCACGCAATAATAACTTTTTTTCATCTTTTACATTTTCGCAAATAATATCTCCAGAGCTTAAAACATTCACATGGCGATAAGCCTTCGTTAACTGTAGTTGCATACGTTCTTTCTCCCTTCTTTATAGACGTTGTTACACTCTACAATAAGAGAAAAAGGTTAAAAAATAGTTAAATTATCAGATTATTTAATAAAATAGAACTAAAAACCCATTTAAATAGTTCTTTTATACTTATTTAAATAAATTTCTAATTCTTTCCCCGTCATATATTTACCGGAAAAATGCTCCAATAGTGAATTTAACTGAGGTTCTGTTAGATGAAAATTTTGTTGCTTAGTAGAAAATTGATACGGCTGATTCCCAATTGTAATAATATGCTCAAGATACATCTGCTCCAACACTTGTTCGCAAGATTCTTTTGATTTCGCATACACAGACCAACCTTGTGTATATAATAAGCTTTTGAAAATTTTAATAAGTGTAGGATTTTCAGTTGTATTTGTCGTAACTAATAGTACTGGTTCATCAACATTTTCATTTCTAAATTGCTGTAATGTATCATCTAATAGCAGCTGTAATTTTGACAAAGCATGTTGTAAATGCTCTGTTTGTAAATAATTTGTGCGTTTTAGCATCTGTAGTAAATGATAAATTGGAATAAAAATTTGCGTGCTCCAATCTTTACATGCATAGCATAATTTTAGTTGTTCATAATAGCGCTGTACGTGCTGTGTATCACCTTTAATTAAATAATTCGATAAATGCGTAAATAATTCTTTTGCCGTATCTACTTCATATGACACTAAACGTTTAATCGTAATACTTAAATCCATTGGCAAAATCATTGATTTATGCGCTGTTCGTACGCGTGGTAAAAGCTGCATCAATTCATTATTGGCTTCTACAACAGCCTTTTCACCTGTTGTTAATTCAACAATGGAACCCTTCGGATAAATACCAATAAACTCGATAAAACGATTTAATAATTGCTTGTTAAATTGTGTACCAAGGCGATACATATGCTCAAAAGCCTCTGATGCAGACATTGCGGGTTGATGCGCACGTTTCATTGTAAGTGCAGAATACGTATCAACAATTTGTAGTAGTTGCACTTCTACTGATAAATCTTCCTCTGTTAGTGCATACGGATAGCCACTTCCATCTATTCTTTCATGATGTTGCTTTGAAAAATGTGAAACATGCTCAAGCCCTAGTGACTCAAGCATTATCTCACCTCGTTCCACATGTTGCTGCACGACACGTTTCTCTGCATTCGTAAATGGGTCCTTTTTTTGCAGTAATAGTAACGATGTATAGACTGTTCCTATATCATATAGTAAATAACCGATTGCAAATTGAGAAATATTTGGCATATTCTCATGCTTTGCAAATAATGTTGCCAGTGTAAAAACATCTGTCGCATGTCTATACAAATACCCATCAAAATCTTTCAGCATTAAGAAGTGCTCTCGCCACTGCGCATTTTTCATATATGATAAAAATAACTCTTTAATAAATTGAATATCTGTTGAATCCTTTAATGTACGACCATAACGCATCTCTAAGCTGTTGTAGCCAACTGCCTGGAAAAATAAATCCGTCACAGATTTTAATGACTCGTCTATGTCATTAAATTTTCTACGTTTCACGCAAATAGTCCTGATATTTCTTTTTTTCAAAAAGTCAATTTCATGTTCTGTTAAAATATGCCCACTACGCATCCAAACTTGATTTTCAACTCGTAAATCACTATATAATTCGTCTCCTGAACACACAGTATGAACGGTGCAGTATTCGTAGCTTTTTTGTGCCACTGCCATTAAAACCCCTCCTATTAGATATAGTTTGTATATAGACTATATTCTTCAAAGGTTAAAACAACGTTAAACAGCACATCTTTTACTTAATTATTTATAGTCTAAAGACTCATTATCGGTCGGTAACTTAAATCGAATACATGTACCCTCTGATTCTTCACTTTTTGCTTCGATCATTCCTTTATGTTCTTCTACAATTTTCTTACAAATAGCTAATCCAATACCATGTGAATCACGATGCTTACTATTGCTCGCACGATAATTACTTTGGAAAATATAAGGCAGATCCTTCGCTGGAATGCCGATGCCGCTATCTTTAATTTCAAATATGACATACTCATCTTCAACATGCATACTAAATGAAATATATCCTTTATCTGTATATTTCAGCGCATTTGTCATTAAATTAACAAAAACCTGCTCGATTCGTTTTACATCTACTACAACCAAAATCTCTGCAGAAACAGTGCTTGTTGTATCATATATCAACCCAGCCCTTGCAACATCCTCTGCATAGTTATAGCATAAAGATTCATACAATTGTTGTGCCGGTAACTGTGTATAATGGAAATCTAAACGCCCTGCTTCTAATTTTGCTAAATCAAATAAATCACGAATCAACTCATTCAAATTTAATAACCGCATTTTACTGCGTTCTAAATATTTCATTTGCTGTTGTTCATCTGTTACAACACCATCCAAAATTGCTTCAATATAGCCAAGTGTAGAAGTAATTGGTGATCGTAACTCATGGGAGACACTTTGTAGTAGTTGTTTACGCTCCTGCTCACTCATTTCAAGACGCCCCATCGCTATTTGTAAATCCATATTTCTCTCTTCTAACTCATTTGTACGCAATGTCACTCGATTTTCTAAATCTGCATATACTTCCGCATTTTCAACTGCAATTAATAACTGCAAGGCAATCTGACGTAAAATATCCATATCAACAACTTTGAAAACATGTTCAACATACTGATTTTCTAAATATAAAAAAGCCCTCGTTTCTCCTTTATATTGAATTGCCATACAAATTAATGTTTTTGCTGTATTATCATATAAACGAATTTCCTCATCCGTACTTTCACGCAATATAAGTGGCTGTGTTCGCTGTTGCACTTCATGAATCATCACAAGCTGCGCTGCCGTTAATGGCTTTGTAATCATATTTAATTGTATTGGTCCTTGCTCTCTTAAAAGAGAGGCTGTGACACACCATTCATCTTCTTGCTTTTTAATAAAATGGACTGCCGTCGCATTAGCCTGGCGCATTAATAATTTAAGTAGGCGCTCATAAACCTCTTCAATCGTCGTTTCACGTGCTAATGATTCTGTTGCTTCAAATATAGCCAATCTATCAACTGGCACATTCGATGTTGTTGTTTCTTCTGGTAAAATATAATGTGTATATAGTTCTACGAGGCGCTCTGCAATAACTGATGCCCCCCATAAACGCACCTTTTGAATACTTTGAGCTACATAGCGCTGCGTTTTCTTTTCATCATGTTGATTATGATAAAAACGTGCCGCACGCTCATAAAAAATCGCCTCATGGTGCACATAGTGATAAATTTTTGATAATTGAATCGCACGATCATATCGTAATGCTGCTTCCTCATACATTTGTTTACGGTACTCATTTTCAGCCACCAATAGCATATATAAATGCTCATATTGATGCGGTGCTTTGGTACTCCAAATTTTAAATTTATATAAGCTTTCCTTAATTTCACGTACAGCCTTCAACAACGCCTTACGCGGTAAAATATCCTCTCGCAGTCGATCAAATTGATGTAATGCTCTAAAGAAATAGTAATATGGTGCAATTGGTAGTGAGATAATTTCATGCTTTTGTTTTTCTAACTCCATGAGCAATTCCTCTTGTGCTGTACAATCATTAAAGAAATAGGCCATTTGAATACGCAAGATATAATGCATAGCTTTCACCATCGCCTCATCTTCAAGCGTAATCGGCATATGATATTCAGGTACAATATCACCGTTTCGTAACGCTTCAATCCAATACTGCAATTCTGCTAAAAAGTCCTCTGCTAAGGCATTCGGATGCTGACCATAACGGTCCTGTTGAGTCACGATTTCCTGTTGCACATCCACTAGTGAATCGCCTGATAAAAACCGTGTATTACAAACAAAACAAGAATGCGATGTCGTAATATAGTTCATCCCTAATTCATTTGTACATAACTGACTTTGGCGCATTAATTCAATAGCTGATGGTAAATCATGCTGCCAATGATGTAGGAAAATACTATAAATAAAATATACGCGCGCCTTAATATAAATATCCTCTGAAGCATCCGCTAACTCTTTTGCTAGACTTCCAAAACGTAGCGCACCTTCAATATCATCAAACCCTGAAATGAGTATTAATGCATAATTACAATAAACGATAGGCGCCTGCGTAGAAGCACCATATTTCAACTGCAAACGAAGTAAACGTAAAAATAGCATCGCTGAAATATTCGGATGTGAAGATAACCGACTAAATGCAATCATTATTTGTATAAGAATATCAATCTCTTCATTATCAATGGCGGGCAAATTTAATAAATCCTCATTTGTTTTACGACGTAATGCCCACTTTACCTTTACAAACTCTTTAACAATATCTAATTTTTTAACTGATTTTGTAATATTCATATTGCCAAGTTCTAATGCACGAAAGCCAATATCAATTAACTTATCTGAAGAATCATGTTCTTGATGCATACGTGTCATCAAATAATATACGCGTAATTTTTCGAGCTTTGTTTCCGCATGAGTCAACGCCTCATTCATATAGTCATTCGATTCGTCTATATGCATTAATACACCTTCACACTCTGCAAGATCCATATAAATTTGCAAAGTTTCCACTCGTAACCGTTCCCAGCAGTCTGTAGGTAATAATGTTTTACTTTCTAAAAAATAATAACGTGCATTTTGTACAAGCCCAGCCGACTTTGCTAGAACACCTAATTGATGATTCCATAATGCCAGCTGCTCATGCTCAATCGTACTTAAACGACTCTTACAGTAATTCAGTTGTCGCACAATTTCTTCTAATAATTCCACACCATTATTTTCTTTTTGCAATAGTTTTCCAATCGAAAAATGTATCGACATACTCTCTGTTTCAGGGATAGAATTATAAACGGCCTGTTGAACACCATCATGAACAAACTGGAATAGTTGTTTTTCATTTGGTAGCGTACGTTGGTATACACTGCGCATTCGTATAAACCCACGCTCCATTAATATATGTAAATCACTTAATAAATTATAATACGGAACATCTAACAACTTCAGTAATAATTGAAATTCAAATGTTTGCCCAAAACAAGCAGCTGTTTGCAAAATATATTTTAAATGCGGCTCCAATAAATCAACTCGTCGGGTAATAAATTCTGATAAACCGTCACTCGTCACAATACCATTTAATTTTTGGGCATCATAATGCCAGCTTGCAGTCGCTGCCTCATAAAAAAGAATCTTTGTTTTTAATAGCATTCGAAAAGCCTCAGCAATAAAATATGGATTGCCCTGTGTTAAACGCGCTAAATATTTAGCGATTTCATATGCAGTCGGACCTTCGCCTAATACTGCTTTCACCCATTCTTCAATAGCTGAAAGCTCCAGTAATCCTAATTGAATGGTGCTATAATTTTCTAATTCTTGTTGCCACTCCATAAGACGATTTTTTGTAGATGCCTCATCACGCATAGCTACAATAAATAATAAATAGCCACTATCATGATATGCACAAATTTTCTTAAACAAATCGACAACAATATCATCCGCCCATTGTAAGTCATCAACAAAAAATACGAGCGGGCGCTTCTTCGTTGCAAAAACAGTAAGTAATTTTTGCAATGAAGAAAAAATATACGCATAAATTTGTTGTGTTGCTTGTTCGCGGTCATCAATAATTTTCGTTGTTTTTGATATGAACCAGGATAATTCTGGAATGAGTTGAAGCAAACTATCCATAACGATTAAATCCACTTGCTTGATACCTTGTTTAAAACGTGAAATTTCGGCATCACCTGCTAAATACACTTGTTTTAATAAATCGCGAAAAGGTGCCACAACTGGAGCGAACGTATGCTGTTTTTTTAACTGATCAAATTTCCCTTCAATAAAATATCCTTTTGCATAAAAAGTTTGTTCCATAATCGATTTTGCAAGCGAAGATTTTCCAGTCCCTGATGCACCCACCAAAAAGACAACTTGACCATCCCCTTTGACAACACGTTGAAATGCGCGTTCAAGCATTTGCTTCTCTGTTGTACGTCCATATAATTTTGAATCAACCGTCATATCCGAGTGTTGTTCCATTTCAGCAAGCTGAAAATCTATATTCATTTTCCCTTGTGCAAGCGCTTCGAAAACACGAATTAAGTCATACTTTAAACTACTTGCTGTTTGGTAACGCTCACCCGAACTCTTTGCAATTAATTTTTGGACGATATTTCCTAAAATCGGCATACGACTTTTTTGTACAATCACCGTGTGATCAACTTGTTTTGTCAAAATATCAAATACATATTCTTGCTCTGTATCCGCTTCAAAAAGGGGCTTATCGGCAATCATTTCATAAAGTAATGCCCCAATTGCATATAAATCCACACGTTCATCACTTTTTTGGTCGATGCGTCCTGTTTGTTCTGGTGCCAAATAAGCCCAGTCTACCTCTGTTGTCGCTTGTGCTAATGTTTCAGGCGCCAATAATTTCACTTCAAGGGTTTGTGGATTCACAAAAATATGGGATGGATTAATCAACTGATATATCGTATTTTGCTGATGCAAATTTTCAGTTGCAGCAATGATAGCGATTACAATTTGCAATACTTGATTTAATGACAGTTTTGACAACAACAGTTGACGAAGGGATTGGCCTGTAAAATCTTCATATAAAAATAAAAATTGTCCATTAAATTCAAGCACGTTGAGTGGTTGAAACAAAAATGGATACTGCTCCGTATTCTTTTTTACATATTGTAATTTTTCTTGTGCCTGCTGTAAGGTTGTAACATCCGGAATCACTTGTAATACCATCATTGATTCATAGATTTCTATATATTTACGATGCAATAGCTGCGGCATATATTCCGTTTTCTTAACCATCAATAGCACTCCTATTCGCAAAAAATTCAAACTTATTCATTAAATTTATAGCCAAAACCTCGGATAGTTTGAATCCATCTTGGTTTCGTTGAGGAATCACCAATTTTCCTGCGCAATGTACTAATGTGTACAGACAATGTTTTCGGATCAACAATTCCATCATAGCCCCAAATTGTATTAAGCAACTGCTCTGAACTTACGACACGCGTACGATTTTCGACTAAATAAAACAGTAATTGCTTCTCTTTCGTAAATAAATTGATTCGTTCTCCTGCACGGTACACTTCTTTTTCATCCAATTGAATCGTTAAATCATCAAATGTTAACGCATTCGCATCTTGATTGGAAGTACGACGTTTTAAATGCGCTTGAATTCTTGCGATAAGTTCTTTCGGAATAAACGGCTTTGTCATATAATCATCTGCACCTACTTCAAATCCCATTAACTTATAATCAATCATTTCATTTACCGTTAAAAACATTAACACCGCGTTCGTCTTACTGCGGATTTTTTTAGCTAATTCAAAACCTGTACCATCAGGTAAATTCACATCTAATACGATGACGTCCGGCTTACTTTCCAAAATAATACGTTCTCCATCTGCTACTGTTGATGCTTTGAATAATTGAAAGCCAGCATTTTCAATATAGATTGATAAAACCTCTAAAATATCTATGTCATCTTCTACAACAACAATTCGTTCCTTCATATTAGTCTCATCCTCTCCTAAGCCTTCTAATCCTTTCATTTTACCATATTTTTTAATATTTCTTATAATTTAACACAACAAATGAACTATTTTTTACATAAAAAAAGGAGGTTGGGACATAAGTAAAAATTCCAGTCTTTAATAGAGAAGGTGATGTCGAATTTGACATCACCTTCTCTATTTTTATGCGCAAATTGGGAATTACCATTCCCTTATTGCGTATTTTCTTAAGTTTGTCGCCATTAATGCGAGGCCAATTTCATTTTTTACTTTCGATTTTCCTCGGACGGAGAATCGAGTGAAACCTAAATTAGCCTTCAGAAATCCAAAAACTGGTTCTACGTCAATTTTACGTTGACGATAGATTTCAGCTGTTTTTGGTTCTGAAAGCTTCTGTCGTATATATGATTTCTGTTGTTCCCATTTCGTGTTCACATACAGTTTTCGATGCGCGCCTTCGGCAGCTTTTGTACAGAGAGAACGTATTGGACAATCTGAACAGTCTTCGCATTGATATACTTTAAACGTACGTATATACCCTGAACGATCCTTACGGCTCGCATCATATTGATAAGTTAATTGTTTTTCATTCGGGCAGGTATAGCTGTCTGTTTTTTCATTGTATGGCCAATTATTTGTTTTTGAGGGGTCTTGCTGAAACTTCTTCTTTCCTTCTTTGCGATACATATTATAAGTGATAAGAGGGATACGTTCATGTGTTTCTAACACGTTTTGATAATTAACTTCACTGCTGTAACCGGCATCTGCCACAATATATTTCGGTAATTCGAAATACTGGTCCGTAATCGTTTCTAAAAAAGGCGTTAACGTTTTCGTATCTGTTGGGTTAGGGTATACATCATACGCGAGTGTATATTGATTTTCAGTTGCTACTTGTAGATTATAACCTGGCTTAAGCTGCCCATTTTTCATATAGTCATCTTTCATACGCATAAACGTCGCATCTCTATCTGTTTTAGAATAACTGTTTCGCTCACCCATCAATTCTAAGTCTTGTTGATAGACTTTCTTTCGCGTAATCCAATCATGAATTTGTTTCACGATTTGTTTAGGTGTCTTTCGTTGACTACGTAATTGCTTACGTTCT
>NZ_JTFC01000079.1 GCF_003991225.1 Candidatus Kurthia intestinigallinarum | reverse complement strand
AAACCGATCAGATTAYTGATTTAGAAAAAACCGAAGCTACACCGACCTCTTTTGAAGATTTAGCAAGAGAAGGCTTATATAAAGAAGCACGCCAAAATTTAAAATATCTTTATACTTGGCTAGACGAAGAAACTGAAAAGTTGTATGAACAATTAGATCGCATTTAGAGCCCAAAATAGGGCTTTTTTTATATTCTTTTTGCAAACTCTGATAATAAAGAATTACGCGTCTATGCACACCTTTTAAAAGAACGTTTGTTCTTATTCAAAAAAATAAAAAGCCTCCTCATCGGAAGCTTCTAAATTCTTTAAAATTAACATAATTAAATGCTGATCTTACAATCATTACTACATTATTTACAAATTTAACTGTAACAACTCAATTCGTCATATAATACAACTCAAAAATATAATTCTTATCGTATCGGAGAAATACAACCTATTTCGTGTAGATGCAGCTACTCCAGATCCAATCTACATATGAAATCCCTTATTATCTGTTAATAGCCCCCACATTCAATATCCCCAATTATTTTATGCTTACATTATGTATAGGGATTGAAAAGCCAAAAGGTAAACCTAACTTTCAAAAGAAAATACTTATTAATCATAAAAATAACAAAATATTGATTTTATTCTGGCAGAAATACTATTCTTTGTCCTCTAAAACTTTATATTTTTCCTTATCTTTTTTAAATTCAAACTCAACCATTGAATACATATAGCCCACCATACTTGCTACGAATATTGCTGGAATAAAAAAGTCCAATTTAAGTTGGATTGATTTTAAATTTAACAGACCATCACTAGCACTTAAAAAAGCAGATGTTAAAGAACAAGAAATTAAAAGGAATGTACCAGCAAAACACAAAGTTTTACCTCTCCAACTATCAATAAAAACAAATGCTAAAGCTGCAATCCCCACAGACACAGTAGCCAAAATACCACTTAATAAAGACAATAAAGAATTGTAAGATGTAACCTTAATATGTTTAAATACAAAATCAATAACAAAGATTAACCAAATAAAACCAGCAAATAAAAACACTAACGTTAAACCATTAACAAGCTTAAAATGATGTTCAAATTTCAATAGAAACACTCCTATACAAAAAATCAGTTACAAAACTAATATTCGATAAAGAACAAAAAATTCCTGTTACCCGTACAACGTCCATAGATAGTATTTAATATGTTTACGAGCAAGGTCAGTGGACACTAGGCCATCAACGAAAGACGAACAATATAAAAGACGCTGTTACACACAACATACCAGT
>NZ_JTFC01000078.1 GCF_003991225.1 Candidatus Kurthia intestinigallinarum | reverse complement strand
TCTTTAGAAGAAACCGTCATAACACAAAGTCTAACAACGGGAAATTTAGAAGGAGAAATGGAAGTAGATTTAGATGATATTCTTATTAGAATGAGTATCAAAGAAATTAAAAAGATATTAGACACAGATATTCTAAAAGAAGATAATTTGAAATTTGAAATGTTGCAATCGGTATTTAACAATGAATTCAATTCTCAAATTTCTAATTTAACATCTAATAATTTAAAATCAACAATTTCATTTACAGAGGTTAATAATAATAGTGGGAAGCTTGTTTTCATAGAAGATGTATTAGACAGAGAAGCATCAACGATTAATATAAACAGAGAGTTTGTTAGACCAATTTTCATAGATGATCCTACAGTTATTGATGAGATTTCTGAATCAATTAGAATATATTTGGGAGGTAAGAAATTATCTTATAATCATAAATCATATCTTATTGATTTATTAAAACAAACAAATTCGGATGAAAATGTTTTTTCAAAAAAGAAAAATGATGAGATGATTAATGCTATTTTGAAAGAGGTTATAGATGGTAATATTTCAATAAATGGAAGGAAAAGTTTTTATGAAATTCCATATAGTGATCGTAATAAGAAACTATCATTGTCAAACCTTTCAACAGGTATGAAATCTTTTTCTATTCTTAGTATTTTAAAAAATAGCGGAGCGTTTAATACTGTAGAGTATGTAATATTAGATGAACCAGAAATACATTTACATCCAGAATGGCAACTTAAATATGCTGAATTAATAGTGCTTTTATCTAAATACTTAAATATTAAATTTTTAGTAACTTCCCATAGCCCATACTTTATAGAAGCTATAGAACTGTTCTCAATGAAACATGGAATAGAGGGGAAAGTAAATTATTATAAATCTAAGCATACTCAAAACCCTAATTTTTATACCATAGAGGATTATACACAAAGATTAAGTGATATTTATGATGAATTAGCGGAATCAATGTTTGATCTTCAAAATTTAAGAGATGAATTGGAACTAGAGGAGGAGTAATTTTGGATGTTCTAGAAATTAAACAGTATTTAGAAGAAAACTATTCTTTTTCTACACTTCATGATTGTTCAGAAGATGATTCTAATTCGCAATTTTTAGTTCAAAATCGTGCTATACAAGTATTTGATTTTGATGAAATTAAAGTAAATGAGGTTAAGCAAAGATGTTTTCCGAGTTATACCAGTTTAACTTCTCCAGACACTCTTTTTTTCGATAAAAATAATCATTTAAAACTTATAGAATTTAAAAATA
>NZ_JTFC01000077.1 GCF_003991225.1 Candidatus Kurthia intestinigallinarum | reverse complement strand
AAAAATCATTAATTCTTTAGAAGAAACCGTCATAACACAAAGTCTAACAACGGGAAATTTAGAAGGAGAAATGGAAGTAGATTTAGATGATATTCTTATTAGAATGAGTATCAAAGAAATTAAAAAGATATTAGACACAGATATTCTAAAAGAAGATAATTTGAAATTTGAAATGTTGCAATCGGTATTTAACAATGAATTCAATTCTCAAATTTCTAATTTAACATCTAATAATTTAAAATCAACAATTTCATTTACAGAGGTTAATAATAATAGTGGGAAGCTTGTTTTCATAGAAGATGTATTAGACAGAGAAGCATCAACGATTAATATAAACAGAGAGTTTGTTAGACCAATTTTCATAGATGATCCTACAGTTATTGATGAGATTTCTGAATCAATTAGAATATATTTGGGAGGTAAGAAATTATCTTATAATCATAAATCATATCTTATTGATTTATTAAAACAAACAAATTCGGATGAAAATGTTTTTTCAAAAAAGAAAAATGATGAGATGATTAATGCTATTTTGAAAGAGGTTATAGATGGTAATATTTCAATAAATGGAAGGAAAAGTTTTTATGAAATTCCATATAGTGATCGTAATAAGAAACTATCATTGTCAAACCTTTCAACAGGTATGAAATCTTTTTCTATTCTTAGTATTTTAAAAAATAGCGGAGCGTTTAATACTGTAGAGTATGTAATATTAGATGAACCAGAAATACATTTACATCCAGAATGGCAACTTAAATATGCTGAATTAATAGTGCTTTTATCTAAATAC
>NZ_JTFC01000076.1 GCF_003991225.1 Candidatus Kurthia intestinigallinarum | reverse complement strand
TTGATAAATCTCTTAATTGGATAGGTGTTATATGAAAGTATACTTCTACACTGTCACCACTTACATATACCTTTGTTGAATAAGATTTAGAATTTTTCAAAGTTCTTGCTAAATTTGTAGCCTTTTCTTCTACTTCTGCAAGTTCCTGTTTTATATCCCATAAAGCATCCTGCTCATCTAGAGGTATATTTTCATAAATTTCTTCTGATTGTGAATTCATAATTATTTACTTCACTCCTTTGTTAAATTAATAAATTATTCAAATTTTAATTACTATGGTTCTTTTATGTAAGGTAAATAATAACAAGGTAATTACATAAAAGAACCGCTCTTTTTTTCACCCAAAACTCCTGAATATTTTTATGTATTTATTTAACTTATTATGCAAAAATATACTTATACATATTTTATAGAAAGGGTGAATATGCGTGCATACCAACCTACATTTACAACCAGTTGCAACTCAATATGATCGCTATCAAGAAGCCTTGAAGCAAATTGAAGAAAAGATTAAAAATCGAGCAAAAGACTTTGAAATACTTCTGTATGAATCTGAAGTTATTATAGAGTTCTACAGTAAAAAGAAATTACCATTCCCATTACCTGATAGTGATATCCAACTTTTCAATGGTCCAATACTAGCGATTAAAAAGGATATTCTTTATTATTGGGATATCAAAACACAACAGGTTCATAAAACCGATCAGATTACTGATTTAGAAAAAACCGAAGCTACACCGACCTCTTTTGAAGATTTAGCAAGAGAAGGCTTATATAAAGAAGCACGCCAAAATTTAAAATATCTTTATACTTGGCTAGACGAAGAAACTGAAAAGTTGTATGAACAATTAGATCGCATTTAGAGCCCAAAATAGGGCTTTTTTTATATTCTTTTTGCAAACTCTGATAATAAAGAATTACGCGTCTATGCACACCTTTTAAAAGAACGTTTGTTCTTATTCAAAAAAATAAAAAGCCTCCTCATCGGAAGCTTCTAAATTCTTTAAAATTAACATAATTAAATGCTGATCTTACAATCATTACTACATTATTTACAAATTTAACTGTAACAACTCAATTCGTCATATAATACAACTCAAAAATATAATTCTTATCGTATCGGAGAAATACAACCTATTTCGTGTAGATGCAGCTACTCCAGATCCAATCTACATATGAAATCCCTTATTATCTGTTAATAGCCCCCACATTCAATATCCCCAATTATTTTATGCTTACATTATGTATAGGGATTGAAAAGCCAAAAGGTAAACCTAACTTTCAAAAGAAAATACTTATTAATCATAAAAATAACAAAATATTGATTTTATTCTGGCAGAAATACTATTCTTTGTCCTCTAAAACTTTATATTTTTCCTTATCTTTTTTAAATTCAAACTCAACCATTGAATACATATAGCCCACCATACTTGCTACGAATATTGCTGGAATAAAAAAGTCCAATTTAAGTTG
>NZ_JTFC01000075.1 GCF_003991225.1 Candidatus Kurthia intestinigallinarum | reverse complement strand
TCAAAATCAAATACTTGTATAGCACGATTTTGAACTAAAAATTGCGAATTAGAATCATCTTCTGAACAATCATGAAGTGTAGAAAAAGAATAGTTTTCTTCTAAATACTGTTTAATTTCTAGAACATCCAAAATTACTCCTCCTCTAGTTCCAATTCATCTCTTAAATTTTGAAGATCAAACATTGATTCCGCTAATTCATCATAAATATCACTTAATCTTTGTGTATAATCCTCTATGGTATAAAAATTAGGGTTTTGAGTATGCTTAGATTTATAATAATTTACTTTCCCCTCTATTCCATGTTTCATTGAGAACAGTTCTATAGCTTCTATAAAGTATGGGCTATGGGAAGTTACTAAAAATTTAATATTTAAGTATTTAGATAAAAGCACTATTAATTCAGCATATTTAAGTTGCCATTCTGGATGTAAATGTATTTCTGGTTCATCTAATATTACATACTCTACAGTATTAAACGCTCCGCTATTTTTTAAAATACTAAGAATAGAAAAAGATTTCATACCTGTTGAAAGGTTTGACAATGATAGTTTCTTATTACGATCACTATATGGAATTTCATAAAAACTTTTCCTTCCATTTATTGAAATATTACCATCTATAACCTCTTTCAAAATAGCATTAATCATCTCATCATTTTTCTTTTTTGAAAAAACATTTTCATCCGAATTTGTTTGTTTTAATAAATCAATAAGATATGATTTATGATTATAAGATAATTTCTTACCTCCCAAATATATTCTAATTGATTCAGAAATCTCATCAATAACTGTAGGATCATCTATGAAAATTGGTCTAACAAACTCTCTGTTTATATTAATCGTTGATGCTTCTCTGTCTAATACATCTTCTATGAAAACAAGCTTCCCACTATTATTATTAACCTCTGTAAATGAAATTGTTGATTTTAAATTATTAGATGTTAAATTAGAAATTTGAGAATTGAATTCATTGTTAAATACCGATTGCAACATTTCAAATTTCAAATTATCTTCTTTTAGAATATCTGTGTCTAATATCTTTTTAATTTCTTTGATACTCATTCTAATAAGAATATCATCTAAATCTACTTCCATTTCTCCTTCTAAATTTCCCGTTGTTAGACTTTGTGTTATGACGGTTTCTTCTAAAGAATTAATGATTTTTTTTAGTTTATTAGAAAAATTAATACTTTGATTTTCAAACTCTTTTTGAGAAGTAGGATGCTCTTCGAGCATAGAAATGATATACGACATATTATCAAGCAATGCAGTTGCTTCTTCCGCAATTGCTAAACTTTCTTCATCTAATGAAATTTTTTTAAGTCTGT
>NZ_JTFC01000074.1 GCF_003991225.1 Candidatus Kurthia intestinigallinarum | reverse complement strand
GATAAGAATTATATTTTTGAGTTGTATTATATGACGAATTGAGTTGTTACAGTTAAATTTGTAAATAATGTAGTAATGATTGTAAGATCAGCATTTAATTATGTTAATTTTAAAGAATTTAGAAGCTTCCGATGAGGAGGCTTTTTATTTTTTTGAATAAGAACAAACGTTCTTTTAAAAGGTGTGCATAGACGCGTAATTCTTTATTATCAGAGTTTGCAAAAAGAATATAAAAAAAGCCCTATTTTGGGCTCTAAATGCGATCTAATTGTTCATACAACTTTTCAGTTTCTTCGTCTAGCCAAGTATAAAGATATTTTAAATTTTGGCGTGCTTCTTTATATAAGCCTTCTCTTGCTAAATCTTCAAAAGAGGTCGGTGTAGCTTCGGTTTTTTCTAAATCAGTAATCTGATCGGTTTTATGAACCTGTTGTGTTTTGATATCCCAATAATAAAGAATATCCTTTTTAATCGCTAGTATTGGACCATTGAAAAGTTGGATATCACTATCAGGTAATGGGAATGGTAATTTCTTTTTACTGTAGAACTCTATAATAACTTCAGATTCATACAGAAGTATTTCAAAGTCTTTTGCTCGATTTTTAATCTTTTCTTCAATTTGCTTCAAGGCTTCTTGATAGCGATCATATTGAGTTGCAACTGGTTGTAAATGTAGGTTGGTATGCACGCATATTCACCCTTTCTATAAAATATGTATAAGTATATTTTTGCATAATAAGTTAAATAAATACATAAAAATATTCAGGAGTTTTGGGTGAAAAAAAGAGCGGTTCTTTTATGTAATTACCTTGTTATTATTTACCTTACATAAAAGAACCATAGTAATTAAAATTTGAATAATTTATTAATTTAACAAAGGAGTGAAGTAAATAATTATGAATTCACAATCAGAAGAAATTTATGAAAATATACCTCTAGATGAGCAGGATGCTTTATGGGATATAAAACAGGAACTTGCAGAAGTAGAAGAAAAGGCTACAAATTTAGCAAGAACTTTGAAAAATTCTAAATCTTATTCAACAAAGGTATATGTAAGTGGTGACAGTGTAGAAGTATACTTTCATATAACACCTATCCAATTAAGAGATTTATCAAGTAGTGATACAGGTAAATACAGACGTAGCTACTCTAAAAATGACAACAAGACACCTGAAGAACGACTAAAATCAAGAGCTAAGAGTAATATCAGAGCTAGAAATACTGTTAAAAGACTTATCAAAGCCAATTTTTCTAACGGCGATAAATTCATTACTTTAACATTTGAAAAGAATATAACTGATGTAAAAGAAGCCAATAAAGCATTAAAAAACTTCAAGAAAAAATTGCGTAGATTATGTAAAAATGAAGAGCTTAAATTTATTGATGTAATAGAGTTTCAAGAAAGAGGAGCGATTCATTATCATATGATTGTTAATCTAGATATAACGCAAGGAGTTTTAGAGGAGAAATGGGGCTTAGGGAAAGCAGAGGTAAAAGATATTTATGATATTTCTAAAATCACAGGATATATGGTGAAGTACATGAATAAAGCTAGCGCAGATGAACGTTTATTAGGGGAAAAGATTTACCACTGTTCTAAGGGTTTAGAGAAGCCATTAGAGCTAGTTGGAGATGAAGCAATGGAGTTTCTAAGGGGAAAATTCAAAAATGGGGCAGATCCAACATTTAGAAGCCATTATAAAAACAAATTCACTGGAACACCTATTTTTTATAGTGTTTGTAGTGTAAATGTCGAATAAACACGAAAAAACACTGTATTTTTTTTAAAATAACTCATATAAAATTAAAGAAATACAACTTGAGAAAACATTAATTTATGAGAGGGTGTGTTTAAAATTATTCTCAACATAGAAAATATAGGAATAATAGCTAACGCAGATATAAAAATAGAAGGTGTAACCGTAATAGCTGGATCTAATAGTTCGGGGAAAAGTACGGTGGGGAGAGTCTTATATGCTATCGGCACGAGCTTAGCTGAAAGTTCGTATATAAAATTATTCAAGCAAAAGTTAAATATCATAGATAATGAGTTAAACAGACTTAAAAAAATTTCATTAGATGAAGAAAGTTTAGCAATTGCGGAAGAAGCAACTGCATTGCTTGATAATATGTCGTATATCATTTCTATGCTCGAAGAGCATCCTACTTCTCAAAAAGAGTTTGAAAATCAAAGTATTAATTTTTCTAATAAACTAAAAAAAATCATTAATTCTTTAGAAGAAACCGTCATAACACAAAGTCTAACAACGGGAAATTTAGAAGGAGAAATGGAAGTAGATTTAGATGATATTCTTATTAGAATGAGTATCAAAGAAATTAAAAAGATATTAGACACAGATATTCTAAAAGAAGATAATTTGAAATTTGAAATGTTGCAATCGGTATTTAACAATGAATTCAATTCTCAAATTTCTAATTTAACATCTAATAATTTAAAATCAACAATTTCATTTACAGAGGTTAATAATAATAGTGGGAAGCTTGTTTTCATAGAAGATGTATTAGACAGAGAAGCATCAACGATTAATATAAACAGAGAGTTTGTTAGACCAATTTTCATAGATGATCCTACAGTTATTGATGAGATTTCTGAATCAATTAGAATATATTTGGGAGGTAAGAAATTATCTTATAATCATAAATCATATCTTATTGATTTATTAAAACAAACAAATTCGGATGAAAATGTTTTTTCAAAAAAGAAAAATGATGAGATGATTAATGCTATTTTGAAAGAGGTTATAGATGGTAATATTTCAATAAATGGAAGGAAAAGTTTTTATGAAATTCCATATAGTGATCGTAATAAGAAACTATCATTGTCAAACCTTTCAACAGGTATGAAATCTTTTTCTATTCTTAGTATTTTAAAAAATAGCGGAGCGTTTAATACTGTAGAGTATGTAATATTAGATGAACCAGAAATACATTTACATCCAGAATGGCAACTTAAATATGCTGAATTAATAGTGCTTTTATCTAAATACTTAAATATTAAATTTTTAGTAACTTCCCATAGCCCATACTTTATAGAAGCTATAGAACTGTTCTCAATGAAACATGGAATAGAGGGGAAAGTAAATTATTATAAATCTAAGCATACTCAAAACCCTAATTTTTATACCATAGAGGATTATACACAAAGATTAAGTGATATTTATGATGAATTAGCGGAATCAATGTTTGATCTTCAAAATTTAAGAGATGAATTGGAACTAGAGGAGGAGTAATTTTGGATGTTCTAGAAATTAAACAGTATTTAGAAGAAAACTATTCTTTTTCTACACTTCATGATTGTTCAGAAGATGATTCTAATTCGCAATTTTTAGTTCAAAATCGTGCTATACAAGTATTTGATTTTGATGAAATTAAAGTAAATGAGGTTAAGCAAAGATGTTTTCCGAGTTATACCAGTTTAACTTCTCCAGACACTCTTTTTTTCGATAAAAATAATCATTTAAAACTTATAGAATTTAAAAATAGTTACAGTTCAGATGTGAAAAAACCAGC
>NZ_JTFC01000073.1 GCF_003991225.1 Candidatus Kurthia intestinigallinarum | reverse complement strand
CATAGATGATCCTACAGTTATTGATGAGATTTCTGAATCAATTAGAATATATTTGGGAGGTAAGAAATTATCTTATAATCATAAATCATATCTTATTGATTTATTAAAACAAACAAATTCGGATGAAAATGTTTTTTCAAAAAAGAAAAATGATGAGATGATTAATGCTATTTTGAAAGAGGTTATAGATGGTAATATTTCAATAAATGGAAGGAAAAGTTTTTATGAAATTCCATATAGTGATCGTAATAAGAAACTATCATTGTCAAACCTTTCAACAGGTATGAAATCTTTTTCTATTCTTAGTATTTTAAAAAATAGCGGAGCGTTTAATACTGTAGAGTATGTAATATTAGATGAACCAGAAATACATTTACATCCAGAATGGCAACTTAAATATGCTGAATTAATAGTGCTTTTATCTAAATACTTAAATATTAAATTTTTAGTAACTTCCCATAGCCCATACTTTATAGAAGCTATAGAACTGTTCTCAATGAAACATGGAATAGAGGGGAAAGTAAATTATTATAAATCTAAGCATACTCAAAACCCTAATTTTTATACCATAGAGGATTATACACAAAGATTAAGTGATATTTATGATGAATTAGCGGAATCAATGTTTGATCTTCAAAATTTAAGAGATGAATTGGAACTAGAGGAGGAGTAATTTTGGATGTTCTAGAAATTAAACAGTATTTAGAAGAAAACTATTCTTTTTCTACACTTCATGATTGTTCAGAAGATGATTCTAATTCGCAATTTTTAGTTCAAAATCGTGCTATACAAGTATTTGATTTTGATGAAATTAAAGTAAATGAGGTTAAGCAAAGATGTTTTCCGAGTTATACCAGTTTAACTTCTCCAGACACTCTTTTTTTCGATAAAAATAATCATTTAAAACTTATAGAATTTAAAAATAGTTACAGTTCAGATGTGAAAAAACCAGCAGTTCGTATAAAGTGTTACGAGGCATTAATACTTCTTAAAACACGTTTCGATTTTAAAGAATATGATAAAATAACATACATTTTAGTAGATAAAGGACCAAAAAGTAATAGAAGACCAAGCACTCATGCTTTTTTAGGTGGGAGATGTCCTAGAGAATTAAAAATTCTAAAACAGGAGTTTCCTAACTTGGAAGTTGAATGTTATCAATCAAAAGAATTTGATAAAAGATGTTATAGCATTTTAAACGTTCCAACAGACAGTTGGAAAAAAGCTAGTGATAGAACTGATTTGTAGTTTTAAAATAAAAATGCTATCATTTTACTAACAAAAAATGAACGTAAAAAAGCTATCTAAAACGACTGATAAGTGTTGGATTGCCGTCCTTCACATATCACTAACGACCGTATGAGTGGTACGGCGTCAGCTTGTCATAATAGATAGCCAGTTTTAAGCTATGAAGCTAGTTAGGGAGTATTCGACGTACTTCCTAATGTCCCTTTAATTCTACATATATTTTCTGTAGGTTGCAATAGTTTTTAACTGGCTATGTTATTAAAGGCACGTTGCGCCATACTGTAGGCGTT
>NZ_JTFC01000072.1 GCF_003991225.1 Candidatus Kurthia intestinigallinarum | reverse complement strand
ACGTACGTATATACCCTGAACGATCCTTACGGCTCGCATCATATTGATAAGTTAATTGTTTTTCATTCGGGCAGGTATAGCTGTCTGTTTTTTCATTGTATGGCCAATTATTTGTTTTTGAGGGGTCTTGCTGAAACTTCTTCTTTCCTTCTTTGCGATACATATTATAAGTGATAAGAGGGATACGTTCATGTGTTTCTAACACGTTTTGATAATTAACTTCACTGCTGTAACCGGCATCTGCCACAATATATTTCGGTAATTCGAAATACTGGTCCGTAATCGTTTCTAAAAAAGGCGTTAACGTTTTCGTATCTGTTGGGTTAGGGTATACATCATACGCGAGTGTATATTGATTTTCAGTTGCTACTTGTAGATTATAACCTGGCTTAAGCTGCCCATTTTTCATATAGTCATCTTTCATACGCATAAACGTCGCATCTCTATCTGTTTTAGAATAACTGTTTCGCTCACCCATCAATTCTAAGTCTTGTTGATAGACTTTCTTTCGCGTAATCCAATCATGAATTTGTTTCACGATTTGTTTAGGTGTCTTTCGTTGACTACGTAATTGCTTACGTTCTTGTGTGTCATTTGAAGTTTCAATTTTAGCTGTGTAGTCGTCGACTACTTCTTCTACTTTTGATACGATGATTTCAAGTTCTTGAACGGAAAGTTCTTCTTCATTTTCTCGTGCGATGGCTGGGATGACTTGTTCTTCTAACAGTTGTCCGTATAATCGATTTGATTTTTCGATTAAGTTTGTTTGAAACTTTTCAATCGATTTTTTCCATTTGAACGTAAACTTATTGGCATTTGCTTCAATTTTTGTACCGTCAATAAAGATCGCTTGTTGATCAATTAGCTTTTCTTCGACAAGCTGGCAACGGAATTGGACAAAACATTGACGCAGTAATTCCTGCATCTGTGGATGGATTCGGAAACGATTGATTGTGCGATAACTTGGTTCATATCCTTGTGCTAACCATTTCATACGTATACTATCTTTTGTTAAATCTTCAATACGTCGACCTGAAAAGACCGATTGCGTATAACCACACAGAATAATTTTAAGCATCATTTTGGGATGATAAGATGGACAGCCTGTTTCTTGATAAAAAGGAGCGAAAGCTTCTCTCGGAATACTTTCTACGAGATGGTGAATGTGAAAGGCAATATCATTTTTTTTGTAATTTCACTTCTAAATCTAGCGGTAATATGAGTTGATTCATGTTATAATTTTTATACATAAAGAGTCTCCTTTTGGTTGGTTTGGTGTGGTAACTTAATTTTATCAAAA
>NZ_JTFC01000071.1 GCF_003991225.1 Candidatus Kurthia intestinigallinarum | reverse complement strand
TTCTAGAACATCCAAAATTACTCCTCCTCTAGTTCCAATTCATCTCTTAAATTTTGAAGATCAAACATTGATTCCGCTAATTCATCATAAATATCACTTAATCTTTGTGTATAATCCTCTATGGTATAAAAATTAGGGTTTTGAGTATGCTTAGATTTATAATAATTTACTTTCCCCTCTATTCCATGTTTCATTGAGAACAGTTCTATAGCTTCTATAAAGTATGGGCTATGGGAAGTTACTAAAAATTTAATATTTAAGTATTTAGATAAAAGCACTATTAATTCAGCATATTTAAGTTGCCATTCTGGATGTAAATGTATTTCTGGTTCATCTAATATTACATACTCTACAGTATTAAACGCTCCGCTATTTTTTAAAATACTAAGAATAGAAAAAGATTTCATACCTGTTGAAAGGTTTGACAATGATAGTTTCTTATTACGATCACTATATGGAATTTCATAAAAACTTTTCCTTCCATTTATTGAAATATTACCATCTATAACCTCTTTCAAAATAGCATTAATCATCTCATCATTTTTCTTTTTTGAAAAAACATTTTCATCCGAATTTGTTTGTTTTAATAAATCAATAAGATATGATTTATGATTATAAGATAATTTCTTACCTCCCAAATATATTCTAATTGATTCAGAAATCTCATCAATAACTGTAGGATCATCTATGAAAATTGGTCTAACAAACTCTCTGTTTATATTAATCGTTGATGCTTCTCTGTCTAATACATCTTCTATGAAAACAAGCTTCCCACTATTATTATTAACCTCTGTAAATGAAATTGTTGATTTTAAATTATTAGATGTTAAATTAGAAATTTGAGAATTGAATTCATTGTTAAATACCGATTGCAACATTTCAAATTTCAAATTATCTTCTTTTAGAATATCTGTGTCTAATATCTTTTTAATTTCTTTGATACTCATTCTAATAAGAATATCATCTAAATCTACTTCCATTTCTCCTTCTAAATTTCCCGTTGTTAGACTTTGTGTTATGACGGTTTCTTCTAAAGAATTAATGATTTTTTTTAGTTTATTAGAAAAATTAATACTTTGATTTTCAAACTCTTTTTGAGAAGTAGGATGCTCTTCGAGCATAGAAATGATATACGACATATTATCAAGCAATGCAGTTGCTTCTTCCGCAAATGCTAAACTTTC
>NZ_JTFC01000070.1 GCF_003991225.1 Candidatus Kurthia intestinigallinarum | reverse complement strand
TGGATTTCCGGTTTCCCGAACATTTTCGGAACGACTTCGGTTTTGATTTCTTTTCGCTTTGGTTTCAGCACCAAATTCTTATCAGGAACATTTTTGCTAATCGCTAAAAACTCATTTTTCTTTTCATCGACTTTCCCCTCTAACACGGCAATTTCGTTCAATAAGTCCTGTTTTTCCTTGTATTCATTCACGTCTTTATATGAATTCGTGCCAACCAATTTCCGCTCAATTCCACGATCCAATAATTTTTCTTCTAGCAACTGGACTTCTTTTTCCCGCCAATCATCAAACGGGCGAGTTTTATCCAACGCCGGATCTTGTTGAATAATCGCACGGTCAAACGACACTTGTTTTTCAAGTCCTCGCTTATAGCCGCTCGCAACCGGAACAAAATTCAAGTGCATATGAGGAGTAGCTTCGTCATTATGGATGACCGCATTATATACTTTTAAATTCGGATTTCGCTTCTCAAAATCTTCGAACCACTCTAATAAAATTTCATTTCCTTTCTCATAATCCTTTCGCATAGGAAAGTCATATAAGTCTCCCACCTGAACAATCATTTCCTGCTGAAGCGCCGTTTTTTTACTGGATTGGATGTGCTTAAAGTAATCATCAATTTTCCGGTCATTGCGTTTTTGTTTAGCATTGTAATTTTCCAACGCTTCGCCAAATTCTTCTTGATACAGTTCTTTCAAATCCTTCTGAACGAGGTACACATTTTCGTGCGAACGAGATTCATCAATGTGTGAATTCCGTTCTTTATCCTTGTCACTCATGGTCCGATTATTGTGTTTGATGTTGGTTTTATTGGTCGCCTTTTTGAGCGAAACCGACATGCTCATGACGAATCACCTCACTTGCTATGAGTGTACCAGACAGTTTGTTACTTTGCCAAAGTAACCTTTTCTGTATTTTGACACTGCGCTGCGCTCCATGTGCAAAATGAAAAGGCTCTCCGAGGGTAAAAGCAGGGGTCTGTCACTCTGGCGTGACAGTTTCCCCAAGATCAAAATCAAAAGAAAAGACCTTGGGCGTTGCCCAAACCCACGAGGGAAAAGTTTCCCCTCGACCCCCTCCAAAAACTCCCCCATCCCCCTCAATTTTGAGGGGGCTCCCTCGCCGGTAGGCAGGTCAAAAGGTGTTGCCTTTTGACGTGCCGAGAGGGTTCGGGTTTTGCGAAATTCGTCAACTCCTTAAATTCCTTCCCGTTGGTCAGTCAGACATTTACCGTTGACGAATGCCACGTTTTTCGTTCTGCAGCTCATCAGCTTTTAGACGAAAAAAAAGACCGTCAAATGACGATCTTCGTTCTTCAATAAACGCGCCCTTTAATGGAACAAAAAGATTTGAATTCCTGTTATAAAAAAAGGATCAATTTTGAACTCTCTCCCAAAGTTGATCCCTTAACGATTTAGAAATCCCTTTGAGAATGTTTATATACATTCAAGGTAACCAGCCAACTAATGACAATGATTCCTGAAAAAAGTAATAACAAATTACTATACAGATAAGTTGACTGATCAACTTCCATAGGTAACAACCTTTGATCAAGTAAGGGTATGGATAATAAACCACCTACAATTGCAATACCTGTTCCCTCTGATAAAAAGCTGGTAAAGTTAAGCAAACTCATTCCAGCACCAGCTTCCTGCTGTTTCAAGCTACTTGAAACAATTGTTGATATAACTGTTTTGGTGAACGAAAGCCCACCTAAAACAAATACGATTATAATTGTCATGAACCATGATGTTGTTTCTAAAAGAAAGGAAGCAGTTAAAAAGCTAACAGAAAGAAATGTAACTCCGATGTTTAACACGTATAAAGGACCTCTTCTATCAACAAGTATCCCACCAATGTAGCCGAAAATAATGACACTCATTGTTCCAGGGAAAATAATTACACTTCCGATTTCGGCAGTACTTAGCTGGTGAACATCTTTCATCATATAAGGAACCATAGAGACAAACCCTGCTACTGTTCCAAATATAATTCCCCCACAAAGAACTCCAATCATAAAAGGTATATTTTTCCCTAATCCGGGATCAACAAAAGGATCTGTTACTTTCCTGATATGTTTTACAAATATCAGGAATGACAGCACGCTAACGATAAGAAAAGAAATGCTATATGATGTTGTAAACAACATAAAAAATACAATGCCTACAGACATTAGTATAATTCCTTTGATATCAAAATGACCTTTTATCCTTACTTCTTTCTTTAATAATTTCATAAGAAACGGAACAGTGATAATTGTTATCATAGGAATGAGTAGAAGATAGGACCAATGAATATAATGGGCTATCATTCCACCAATCGCTGGACCGACTCCTTCTCCCATGGCTACTATCGATCCAATAAGACCAAATGCTTTACCCCTATTTTCCTTTGGAATATAGMGCGCAACTACAACCATTACGAGTGCTGGAAATGCAG
>NZ_JTFC01000007.1 GCF_003991225.1 Candidatus Kurthia intestinigallinarum | reverse complement strand
GGATAGAAGCGTGAAACTTTTACGATTTTTCGGCCATACCACTTCGCCTTATACATCAGTTTTTGCACAAAAGAAGTCCAAGAAACGTCACTAATCGCTTTCGCTAGTTTATGATTTTTCAACATGCCTTTGGTGTGTAAGTCTTCTAGGCAGATGATGTCGTACTGGCGAATGAGTTCCGTTGATAACTTATTCAAAAAGTCTTCCCGCTGAAACGCGACACGTTCACGCAAACGCGCAACTTTCATGCGTTGCTTTTGGTAGTTCATGCAGTCACGTAAAACGCGGTTCTCTTTTTTTGCTTGTTCGTAGCGACGTGATAACTTGCGTTGTTCACGCTTTAGTTTCTGTTCCATCTTCGCCGTAAAGCGTTGGTTATCCACTTTACGTCCATCAGAAAATATGGCGAAATCAGTGATACCTAAATCAATCCCTACAGATTGATTGGTTTTCGGTAACGGATGAACATCCGGCACTTCGCATGCAATCGATACGTAAAAATGGCCACTTGCATGATATTTGATCGTTGCGCGCAGTATACGGCCTTCTACCTCACAAGACTTCGCAAACTTCACAAGCCCAAGCTTCGGTAGTTTGATTCGTTTGCCGACAATCGCGATATTGTTATTTGTATTTTTGGTTGTATAGCTTTGTACGGGATTCTTTTTGCTTTTGAAACGAGGGTAGTTGTTTTGCTTCTTAAAAAATCGATTGAAGGCATCGATTAAACATTCATAAGAGGCTTGTAATGCCACACTGTCTACGTTTCTCAGCCAAGCTGTTTCATCTTGTTTCTTCATCTTCGTGAGGACTTTAGACATCAGGCAACGATTTAAGCTTTTGCCATCTTCCTTATAAGAAGTGTTCCAAAGTGCAAGAAAATGGTTATAGACAAAACGACAATGACCATGCGTTTGATGGATGCGTGCTTGTTGGTCCTTATTTGGATATAATCTAAATTTGTAGGCTTTATTTTGTGACAATACGTTCACCTCTTCCGCTCATTAGTTTTTAATCGTTTCGATTGAAATACCGCCAGTAGAGATCCGACAGTCGTTTTTAGAGCAAAACAGTTCTAGTCTTTCCATACCCTTTTTCAATCAATAGCAAGCCCTATTAACGAGTATTTTAACGAGCATCTCTTGAAACGTGCTATTCGTCAAAAGCACAGCATGCATCGCCCACCTACTCACTTCGCTCCTTGAGGTGGGCGTCTTCTGCTACAGACATGATAAATACGAGCCAACATAGCCTTCATCAAAATCATTGGCATCAAAAACGATTTGTCCCGCTTCATTTTGGAAGCATCCGAAATTATCCATATGCATATCTCCTTGAATCCATACAGGTCTATGCTCAGGCGTATGATAAAGCGATGGAATCTTCGTCACATCATAGTAAAACAAATAGGCGCTCCCTCTAAAAAATCGGTACGCACTCTCCTGCATCTTGTCATACTTTGCTTGGCGCTGTGCATCACTTAGTCCCATACAGTCCACATCAAATTCATGTAGCACGGTTTCAATAAAATGCTTACGCAAAGCTTGGCGTGTGTTTTTCACACGTTCGTTATTAATTGGCATCAAATTCCCCCTCTAACATTTCAACTATGTAACGAAGCTATCAATTTCATGTAATTTCACGGTTTTGTCTATATTATTACCCTTCATTTCGATACACTTAACAACGTAAAAAAAGAAAAGGTTGGTGATTCGAATGATGAAACGCACACTATGTACCCTACTCGTCGGTACAAGTTTTTTATTAGGTGCTTGCACACAAGAAGATACAGCAACCTATGAAATGCAGCAAGACGGCATCGACATGACCGTCAAAAATTATTATGTAGATGATACTATTACAAAACAGCAAATTGAAACGACGATGTCATATAAAACGCTTGGCTACGCTTCAAAAGAAGCTGCACGTGAAGCGAATTTAGATGCTGAGCAAGAATATAATCACGAAGCTGGTATACGCTATAAAGCAAATTATAAAAGGAATGCGATTGCAACCAATTTGACGATTGATTATGATAAAATCGAACATTTAGAGGCACTTGAAAACTTGCAGGGCGTTACGTTTGAAGTAGAATCGACAAATCCGGTTCAAGTAAATAAAATCAAGACCGAAATGCTTTTAAAAGAAAATGGTTTTAAGAAGCTTGAGGAGTAATTTGTAAGCTATTGTAGGGCGAAAAAGGACATAGGCAATTTCGACTGTTTCTGTTACACTAAATGTATTGATTTAAAGGGGATTAGACTATGTTGCCAACTACCGTAAAACACCGTTATACAGGCGAACAAATTACGTTTGTCGAACGCACGAAAGACTACACCATTATTGAAGTAACACTACCAGCCAACGGGGATGGCCCACCACTACATAAGCATGACCGCTATGAGGAAAATTTTGAAGTCATTAGCGGTCAACTAACGGTCACTGTAAATAAAAAAACGACCATTTTAAAGCCAGGTGATGCAGCACTTGTTCGTCTAAAACAGGCGCACCGCTTCACAAATGCACATCCAGAGCCGGTAACATTTCGTGTGACACTAACACCACGTTGTGATTTTGAGACGTCTGTGCGCATTCATTATGGACTGATGGACGATAATCTAACAGATGATAAAGGTAATCCGAAAAATTTTACCCATCTAGCTATTATCCTGTACTTCCAAAACACATGGATTGCTGGTATTCCAATTAGCATTCAACGCTTTATTGCGAAGCGCATTTTAGCGAAAGCTGAGAAAAACGGTACGTTAAAAGAATTAGAAAAATATTATATTGAAGCATAAAAAAAGAGGCTCTCACACATGTGAAAGCCTCTTTCTTATTATTTCCCTTGCTTCGCTTGTTTCTTTTGTAAATATGCCTCACGTAATTGTGCAAGACGTTCTTGTTTATTGGACTGAGCCGGCTTGTTTTTTTCGTGGAACTTCGTTACTGCTGCCTGGCCTTTTGAATCTAATTGATATTTTCCCATTTGGTTCACCTACTTTTTGTTAACGTAACCATACTACTATACATTATTTTCGACGATTCGTGTAAAGAGAATGTTTGGAAAAAGATGCTACCTTATTTTTTCTTTTTAACCTCATCTTAACCTTTGGCCTATAAGATAGGTAGTAAGAAGTGGTAATCTACCACTAAAAATGAATGGAGGTTTACAATGAAAAAATGTTTAATTAGTAGTAGTATGGCTGTTGCTTTATTATTTACAGGTGCTGGACACTCGTCTGCAACTACAGTAACAACTGCAGCACAAACAAATTTATCAAGCTTGCAAGGTATGGATCTCGAGAACGCATTATTGGCCGTGCAAAGTAAGCGCGCAGGTTTATTGGAAGATCAACTAAAGAATCAGCTAGAACAGGTACAAGTACGAAATGCTGAGATTTCAAAACTTAATGAACGGTTAGCTACTTGTAAGAATGAAGAGGAAAGAGCATTGATTAAACAACAAATGGATACGCTAGCCAATTCGCAGCAAATGGATACGCTTCGTCTTCAAAGTTTATCAAATAAACGCAACGAAGCATTTGATACAATGACTAATTTCATTAAAAAAATGCAAGATAATCGTTCGTCTATCCTAACAAATATGCGCTAATAAATAAAACCTCCACCGTCGTTTGAATACGGTGGGGGTTTTCATGTTTATATATGGCTTTCTATCGTTTAAAATTCCGCTTCAATATGCTCAAAATATCATCGCAATTTAGCTTAAAATATTGAAAACCCTCTCCTAGTGATTTCATTCCTATTCTCTCGTATGTACTGTTAGTCACTCGTCTCAAGCAATTCTCTTGTCTTCCAGTCATATACTTTGTAATCCATTTCAAACTGATGATTGTGACTTACCGTAATCTCACAATAATATGGATTGGCCTCGCCATATGCGGGTAACTCCGGTTTACCCTTACTCCTAATTTTCTCGTCTAAATACACCATATCAAAATACGTTTTCGTCGTATGATGTCGCCCACTTTTAGCGGTATCAATCGTACATTTCCCCTCTAGCTGGTCATAGTCTTTTGCCACAATTGATTTTAAATCCGGCACCGTAAATACGAGTAGTCCGATTCCTACTACAAATAGCCCGAGCGTTTTTAAAATACGTAAAAACGGGAAAACCCGGTCCTTAACCATTGTGATTAAAAGAAAGATACTGCCAGCCGCCATCACAATACCCACAAGCAATACAAGATAATAATCGATCATTCTGTCCACTTCCCTATGCCATATTCTCTTTATTTTATCATTTTCTAGAAAACAAAAAACGCCTTAAATTCCTATGTAATAAGAACTTAAAGCGTTTTTCGATGACACCTTGATGTCCCAGGAGGGATTCGAACCCCCGACCGACGCCTTAGAAGGGCGTTGCTCTATCCAGCTGAGCTACTGAGACGGTATTGCCTAATTCGATTAGGACAATACTTATTATATAGGACGTTTTTAGAAGCGTCAATAAATTTTTTTAATATAGAATTAGAAATTAATTTTTGTAATGAGCTGATGTTGATCGTCTAGAAATGTAACGCTATAGCTATCGGCTGTTGTCTCAATAACCGCATAGCTTTTTTCTTTACGGCCACGTGGTGATTTGAGGCTGCCAGGGTTTAAAAAGAGTGTGCCATCAACTAATTCAGCGCCTAAAACATGCGAGTGACCAAATAACACGATATTGGCATTAACTTCCTGTGCACGCATCGCAAGTGGTGTCAGCGTCGTTTTGACGTTAAATAAATGCCCATGTGTCATAAATACCGTCTTACCCTCGACATTGACCACTTCCTCTACTGGATAGTTCACATCATAATCACAGTTCCCGCGTACACGCTTGCAGTCTTTTATATGCACATCCTCATAGGCAAGCTCACTATCGCCACAGTGGAAATAATACGCTGCATCTGGATGTGCTGCGATAACGTCTGGAATAATCGCAGCATCTCCGTGTGTATCACTTAATACGACAATCTTCATCGAATCCCTCCTATAATTTACCCGCTAATTTTTCTGTTAGTAAACGCAGTGCATTGCCTCGATGAGACACCTTGCCTTTTTCCTCTGCGCTTACTTGTGCTAATGTTTTGCCGAGCTCTGGCATGTAGAAAATCGGATCGTAGCCAAAGCCATCCTCTCCTTGGCGTTCACGTAAGATTTGACCCTCACAGTAGCCTTTTACAGTCATCGTGTCCATCTCTGGACCTGTGATTGCTAGGCAGCATACGAAACGTGCTGTACGGTCCTTATCTGGCGTTTCTGAGAGCTTTTCAAGCACTTTATCGATATTCGCTTCATCATCATGGTCGCCTGCGTAACGTGCTGAATAAACGCCTGGTTCGCCGTTTAGTGCATCCACTTCTAAGCCACTATCATCGGCAATGACTAATTGCTGTAAATCTTTTGCTAGTGCCTCTGCTTTTAAAATGGCATTTTCCTCAAATGTTGTTCCTGTTTCCTCAATATCCATGCTTGGTGCGACATCAAATAGTGTTAATACATCATAGCCAAGTGGTTTAAAGATGGCTTCAAAATCATGTGCTTTCCCTTTGTTTTTTGTAGCGATAACGACTTGCTTCATAATTAATTCCCTCCATATGTAGAAAAGGAGCTGCCATGCAAAACCTTCTTCTGTTGAAGAAAAGCTCCTGCGGGACAGCCCCTTGTTTGTTATAACGTAATGCGCGCTGCATTCACGTCATCGATTGGTAGCCAGTTCGTTGCGATATCTTTAAAGATTGGCAATGAGCCTGTTGCAAAAAATCGATGTTGTGGTGCAGTTGTGGCACTTCGTTCGATACCTTTGAATTGTAGAATATCTAATGCTTGCTTCGCTGTCTCAGTAGCTGAGGATACGATATGTACCTGATCGCCAACTGCACGTTGAATCAAATCTTTAATAATTGGATAATGGGTACATCCTAAAATTAATGTGTCAAACTGATTTTTTTCTAATGGTTGTAATGTCTTTTTCACTAAGTCAAAAGCAAATTCACTTTCATACTCGCCACTTTCTACAAGCGGTACAAGCGGTGGACATGCAAGCGATGAAATTTTACTTGATGAATAAAGTGATGCTACGGCATTTTCATACGCCCCGCTTTTCACTGTACCCGCTGTTGCGATAACTGCGATATCATGTGTTTTCGTCGCCTTGATTGCGGCTTGTGCACCTGCATTGATGACACCGATGATTGGAATGTTGCTATGTTTTTGTAGACTTTCTAATGCTACGCATGTTGCCGTATTGCATGCAATGACAAGCATTTTTATACCCATCTCTTCCAGTTTATTCGCCATTTGCCATGTAAATTTCACGACTTCTTTAGGCGTTCTTGGACCGTATGGGCAGCGCGCTGTATCACCGATATAGTAAATCTCTTCATTAGGTAAATAGTGAAGCATTTCTTTTACAACGGTTAAGCCACCAACACCTGAATCAATAACTCCAATTGGAGCATTCACGTTAACCGCCTCATTCCTCTTTCATTTCTTGATACATTCGTAAGAGGAGTGTTGAAAGAACCTCCACTTCCGAATCGTCAAAATCTTTAACAACGTCTTGTAAATAGCCTTGTCGCTTTTCAACAACCTCCGTAATAATTTGTTTACCCTTTTCCAACAAATGTACACGGACCACACGACGATCTTTCGTATCGCGAGAACGAATGACTAATTCTTTCTGTTCCATACGATCGACTAAATCAGTTGTTGTACTAAACGCTAAATACATTTTAGTAGAAAGTTCGCCAATTGTCATGTCCCCAAGTTCATCTAACCACTGAAGCGCGATAAATTGTGGTGGCGTAATTGTATAATTACTCAAAATTTCGCGTCCTTTTTGTTTGATGTTGCCGGCGATATGTCGCAAACTTTTTTCGACACTTAAAATATTTTCAGTTAACTCGTCATGCGGCATTAAAATCACTCCCGTAAAGTATATATAACCTCTATTTTGACTTTAAATGCCTTAATAAGCAAGTTATTTCTGAATTATTTAACTGTTCCGGTAAGTGACTCTAATTGCTCATTATTGAACGCTATAGATTTTCCTGTATTTTTATTCATTTGTACGACTGTACTTGTTCCTGTAAAAATAATTTCTTGACCCTTCAGTGCAACATAATGCATATCAATCGATGAGCGGCCAATACGTGCTATTTTCACACCAACCTTTAACACATCATTGTAGTAGGCCTGTTGCACATAGTCACAATGAAGATTTGCCATGACCGGCACACCGAAGACACCTGGCTCAAGCTCTTGTGCCATTAAGCCGCTATTTTCCATATACGCTGTACGCACTTGCTCGAAATAAATGAATGGCACTGTATTATTCATATGACCAAATAAATCTGTTTCACAAAAACGTACTTTAATATCCTCGAAATAATAAAAATCTGCCAACCATGTTTGTACATCCTCAATATATGCTGGTAACATGTAAATCCCCCCAAATAAATGAATAGTTGTTCATTCTCATATTTTACCAACTTTTTCTCGCAATTGCACATATTTTCTTTTTACAAACAAAAAAGCCACCCGCAGAAGCGAGTGGCTTTTGTTCAATATTCTTAGTCGACCATGTGGTCAGAACCGAAGAAGTTTTTGAACATTTGAACTGTTGCAGCACGGTTAAGTGAAGCAATAGAAGTTGTTAAAGGAATACCTTTAGGACATGCTTGAACACAGTTTTGAGAGTTACCGCAGTTAGCAAGACCGCCGTCTCCCATAATAGCGTTTAAGCGTTCGTCTTTCACCATTGCACCAGTTGGGTGAGTGTTGAATAAACGAACTTGTGATAAAGGAGCTGGACCCATGAATGAAGAGCCAGAGTTTACGTTAGGGCATGACTCTAAGCAAACACCACAAGTCATACATTTTGATAACTCATAAGCCCATTCACGTTTACGTTCTGGTAAACGAGGACCTTCACCTAAATCGTACGTACCATCGATTGGAACCCAAGCTTTAACTTTTTTAAGTGAGTCGAACATGCGTGAACGGTCAACTTGTAAGTCACGGATAATTGGGAACGTGCTCATTGGTTCGATTGTAAGTGGTTGTTGTAATTGGTCAACAAGAGCTGAACATGATTGACGTGGACGGCCATTGATAACCATTGAACATGCGCCACAAACTTCTTCTAAACAGTTCATGTCCCATGCTACTGGAGTAGTTTTTTTACCGCTTGTAGTTACTGGGTTCTCACGAATTTTCATAAGAACAGAGATAACGTTCATATTTGGGCGGTAAGGAACTTCGAATTCTTCCCAACGAGTCGATGCCTCTGGACTATCTTGACGTTTTACTTTAACAGTAATTGTTTTTTGTTCTGCCATGATTAGTGAGCACCTCCTGTGTAGTCACGTTTACGAGGTTTGATCATAGAGCAATCAACTTCTTCGTAAGTGATAATTGGATCAAATGACGGTGTGAATTCAGCAATTGTTGTTTTTAAGAAGTTCTCATCGTCACGTTCAGGGAATTCAGGTTTGTAGTGAGCACCACGAGATTCATCACGTAGTAACGCACCTTTTGTAATTACGTTTGCAAGCGCAAGCATGTTACGTAATTGACGAGTAAATTGAATACCTTGGTTAGACCATTTAGCTGTATCATTTACGTTGATGTTGTTCCAACGTTCTTTGAATTCAGCTAATTTTTCAAGTGTTTCTTGTAATTGTTTGTTGTAACGAACAACTGTTACGTTGTTTGTCATTAATTCACCAAGCTCTTTGTGAAGAAGGTAAGCATTTTCGTTACCTTTATCCATTGAGATAACTTCATTCCATTTAGCTTGTTCTTCGCGAACTGCATCATCATAAATTTTAGATGGAAGGTCTTCAACGTGTTTGTCTAAACCTTTAATGTAGTTAACTGCGTTTGGACCAGCTACAGTACCACCGTAGATAGCTGAAAGTAATGAGTTAGCGCCAAGACGGTTACCACCGTGTTGAGAGTAATCACATTCACCTGCAGCGAAGCAACCAGGGATTGTTGTATGTTGATCGTAATCTACATATAAACCGCCCATAGAATAGTGAACTGCTGGGAAGATTTTCATTGGTACTTTATGAGGATCATCACCTACGAATTTTTGGTAGATTTCAATGATACCACCAAGTTTAATATCTAATTCGTGTGGATCTTTGTGAGATAAGTCAAGGTATACAACGTTTTCACCGTTAATACCTAATTTTTGGTTGATACATACGTCGAAGATTTCACGAGTCGCAACATCACGAGGTACTAAGTTACCGTACGCAGGATATTTTTCTTCTAAGAAGTACCAAGGTTTACCGTCTTTATAAGTCCAGATACGGCCACCTTCACCACGAGCAGATTCTGACATTAGACGTAATTTGTCATCGCCAGGGATTGCTGTTGGGTGGATTTGGATCATTTCACCGTTTGCGTATTTAGCACCTTGTTGGTACACGATAGATGCTGCAGAACCAGTGTTGATCATTGAGTTTGTTGATTTACCGAAGATGATACCAGGGCCACCAGTTGCCATAACAACTGCGTCACCACGGAATGCACGGATTTCGTGAGTTGCAAGGTCTTGTGCTTTAATACCTTTACATACGCCTTGTTCATCTAAGATTAGGCCTAGGAATTCCCAGCCTTCGAATTTTGTAACTAAGCCTTCTACTTCCCATTTACGTACTTGTTCGTCAAGTGCGTATAGAAGTTGTTGACCAGTTGTTGCACCAGCGAACGCTGTACGGTGATGCATTGTACCGCCAAAACGACGGAAATCTAAAAGACCTTCTGGTGTACGGTTGAACATAACGCCCATACGGTCTAGTAAGTGGATGATACCAGGTGCTGCTTCACACATTGCTTTTACTGGTGGTTGGTTTGCTAAGAAGTCACCGCCATAAACAGTATCATCAAAGTGGATCCAAGGTGAGTCCCCTTCACCTTTAGTATTAACGGCACCATTCATTCCGCCTTGCGCACATACAGAGTGTGAACGCTTAACCGGAACTAATGAGAATAATTCTACTTCTGTGCCCATTTCAGCAGCTTTCATTGTAGTCATTAAGCCGGCTAAACCGCCGCCAACAACTAGAAGTTTGCTTTTCGCCATGTTTTTTCTCACTCCTCGTTCAAATAGTAGTTAGCGTTTTCAATAAATTAGCTTATCGATTAAACGAAAGCTAAAATTGCCATTACGCCTACTACAGATAGCAATACAAAGAAAATCATTGTTACCCAAGTTGCAACTTTTTGAGATTGTTTAGATTGTGTAATACCCCAGCTAACTAAGAATGACCAGATACCGTTAGATAAGTGGAATGTAGCTGCGATGATACCAACAATGTAGAATGCTAACATTGCTGGGTTTGATACGATGTCAGCCATCATATCGTAGTTAACTTCAGCATCTGCAAGCGTTTTTTGTAAACGTGTTTGCCAGATATGCCAAGCAATGAAAATTACTAAGAAAATACCTGATAAACGTTGTAACATGAAGAACCAGTTACGTGTTGTACCAAAACGTTTTAGATTTGATTTTGCAGTAAATGCAATATATACACCATAGAATGCATGGAACATTAATGGAATATAAATTACAACCCATTCTAAAACTAATAAGAATGGCATTTTTTCAACTAAGCCTGCTGCTTCGTTGAAAGCTTCTACACCTTTAGTAGCTTGGAAGTTGACTAATAAATGGAACACTAAAAACAGACCTACAGGAATTAAACCAAGTAGTGAATGTAGTCGACGCCAATAAAACTCTTTTTCTTTCGCCAAGACTGTTACCCCCCTCAGTACTTAAAACTTGCAGCACAAGATTAACCATCGTTAGATTCGCTAACGTATGGTTTCACTACAAGCTTTATCATGGTACAATATTATGACAAGTTCATTGTACTCTCATAACTATTGAGCGTCAAGGAAACCAAAGCAATTTCAAAGCGTCCTATACGTGTGGAAACCGCTATAAATGAGTTGAATTATCTATTTCAAGCAAATATTTTCTATCTCATTCAAATTTTAGACAAATTTTAAGAAAGAAGTGGTCATATGTCGCAAGAATTAACACAAAATGTTTCTGCGTTTGGCTACGAGCTTATTCGAGACCATATTCTGTCTTCTATCTTAGGTAAAAATGAAGAAGATATTCTCTACTGGGCTGGTAAAGAGCTAGCACGCAAATTCCCCGCTACGACAATAGAAGAAGTATTACAATTTTTTGCAGATGCTAGTTGGGGCATCTTAACACTTGATAAACAATCAAAAGATGAAGCGTTCTTTACATTATCAGGTGCTGAAGATTTACTACATATTACACATCGTTGCTTCCGCTTAGAAGCTGGCTTTTTAGCTGAGCAGCACCAAAATATGTCTGGACTTCTTACAGAATGTTTAGATGATAAGCATGAACGAAAAAACAGCGTAACCTTCCATGTAAAATGGGATTTAAAAGATCCAATCGAACGTTAATTCCTTCAATGCTCAAAAAAGGATTGCGAAAGCCGCAATCCTTTTTTTATATAATAAAATGACTGATTTATGAAAATAATCGTTTATTATCGATGCCTTTCATGTCATTTCATTTTTAAATAGAAGAAACTCAAAATTTTTAGAGATTTCTGTTCAATTTCCACTTAGATAACTGGACATTTGCCTACACAAAAGACTACTCTTTTTTTATTTCTTTTCCGTTTAAACTTCTACTGAAACTTTACTTAATTCAAATTCCTCATGTAGAGCATTGGCGGCTTTTAACATATCTTCATGCGCTACTACGACCGACACTTTGATTTCAGATGTACTAACCATCTTCACACCGATGCCTTCGCGGTATAGACGGTCAAACATCGCCGCCGCAACTCCTGGATTAGAGGCCATACCTGAGCCAACAATCGATACTTTTGCTAATTGACTCTCATGCTCGATATGGTCATAGCCTAATGTACTTTTATGTGCTGCTAAAACGGCTAATGTCTCTTGTAACTGTGATTCTTTAACAGAGAATGATACCGTTGGACTGCCTTGTGCGACAAGCGCCTGTACAATAATATCAACATTGATATGATTTTTAGCTAATGTTGTAAAAATATTGGCAAGTGAGCCGGTATAGCTTTCATTATAATAAACGGTCATACGCACGATTTGCTCTTCAAAGGCAACTCCGCGCACTACTAGATTTTTTTCCACTATAACTTCCTCCTTCAAAATCGTTCCCTCAACTTCTTCATAACTCGAGCGAACGGTCATCGGCATACGATGATTTTTAGCGACCTCCACGCTACGTGGATGAAGCACACCCGCGCCTAAATGTGCGAGTTCAAGCATTTCATCATAAGACATCTCCTGTAGCTTACGCGCGCCTTTAATATAGCGTGGGTCACTTGTATACACGCCGTCCACATCGGTGTAAATATCACAGCGTTCTGCGCCAAGAGCTGCCGCAAGTGCCACCGCTGTCGTATCTGAGCCACCTCGACCGAGCGTCGTAATATTCCCTTGTGCATCAATGCCTTGGAAACCCGCTACAACAGCAATTTTATGCTCATTTAATGCTTGCTGAATTGTTTTTGCTTGAATGTTTTCAATACGTGCATTGCTCGGTACTTGCTCCGTAACAATGCCCGCTTGCCACCCTGTAAAAGACTGTGCTTCAATGCCTAAAGATTGAAGCGCCATCGATAATAATGAAATTGTCACCTGCTCACCTGTTGTTAGCAGAACATCCATTTCACGTTTTGAAGGAGTCGTTGCTATCTCATTTGCCATTGCGACAAGTTGATCGGTCGTTTTCCCCATTGCAGATACAACAGCCACAATGCTATGCCCTTTTTTATATTCCTTTTGAATTCGCTGTGCTACGTGCTGAATTCGTTCTGTTGTCGCTACCGAAGTACCGCCAAATTTTACAACTAAAGTACTCAAATTTATTCGCTCCCCACATATTGTCTATGTCAGGCAGTCAACATGAATTAAAAAAAGGCCGACCTAAATTTTAGGCCGACCTTCGCATGTACGTTCATCGTTCGAACATTCATGTGTGATAGCCCTCCAGAACCATTGCTGATTCTGACAATTCCACATTTCTTAAATGTAGAACCAACAGTTAGAAAGAATAGATTTCCTAACCATTTCGGCGGCCTCCCCTTTCAACACTCCTCACCGGTTCTATCCAACCTAAGAATGTTTACTATTAGAGTTCCGCGCCTCTATCATCACTAATCTAGTGATTTTATTTGGTGCTTTAACATTATCACAATATTTGGAAAAGGACAATTATTTTTTTGAAAAATACGCAATTACGGTATTACTCAATGATTTTGGTAGTCCAGCTTCTACTAATTGTGCCTCATCTGCTTCTTTAATTTTCTTAATCGAGCCGAAATGACGCAGTAGTTGCTGCTTTCGCTTTGGACCAACGCCTGGTATCTCATCTAATACCGACGTAATCGCATTTTTTTGGTGCAACTGACGATGGAACGTAATCGCAAAGCGGTGCACTTCATCTTGTATACGCTGTAATAAATAAAAGGCCTCACTATTATGCTTGAGTGGCACAAGCTCCGGTGGCATACCGTATAGCAGCTGCTTCGTACGGTGCTTATCATCCTTTGCCAGACCAACAATCGGAATATCGAGCCCTAGCTCATCCTCTAGCACCTCGCGCACGACCTCCATTTGCCCTTTACCGCCATCTGTGACGATTAAATCAGGCCAAGGCTGGTCATCACGTAACATCCGTGTATAACGACGACGTACGACCTCACGCATCGCTCCGTAATCATCATGCGCCTCTGCCTGCTGAATTTTAAATTTACGATAATCCTTTTTACTCGGCTTACCGTCAACGAATACAACCATTGCAGAGACGGTATCGGCACCAAAAATATGTGAGTTATCAAAGGCTTCGATGCGCAGCGGTGTAACGATTTGTAATGCATCCCCTAGTTCCTCACAGGCTCCAATCGTGCGCTCCTCTTGACGCTCAATCAGCTTAAATTTCTCATCAATCGAGTTTTGCGCATTTTGCGTCGCAAGCTCTAGCAATTCTTTTTTCTTACCCTTTTGTGGCTGTAGTACAGTAGCATGCAGCGCCTCTTCTAGCATCTTCGCATCAATTTGTTGTGGGACGAGTATTTCCTTCGGTAGCAAATGCCCTTTTTCATAAAAGCGCGCCACAAATGTTAAGAATTCTTCTTCCGGCTCTCCGTAGGACGGGAACATCGATACTTCACGCTCGATTAGCTTGCCTTGACGTACAAAAAAGACCTGTACACAAATCCAGCCCTTATCGACCGCATAACCAAAAATATCGCGATCTGTGAAGTCATTAATAATAATTTTTTGATGTTCTACAACTTTTTCGATATGCGCAATTTGGTCTCGAAATTCCTTTGCTCGCTCAAAATCAAGCTGCTCAGAGGCCTCATACATTTTCTTCGTTAATTCTTTTTTGACATCATCCTGCCCGCCCTTTAAAAAGCGTGAAATTTCCTGCTTCATGTCATCATAGGTTTCCTTAGGAATGTCTTTGACACAAGGCGCAAGACACTGGCCGATATGATAATAGAGACAAACGCGATTTGGCATCGGATCACATTTGCGTAATGGATATAAACGATCTAGTAGCTTCTTCGTTTCAGCAGCGGCATAGCCGTTTGGATAAGGACCAAAGTATTTTGCGCGGTCCTTTTTCACCTTACGCGTAATCATTAGGCGTGGGTAGCGTTCATTTGTTATTTTCAAATAAGGATATGTTTTATCATCCTTCAGCATAATATTATATTTTGGGTCATGTAATTTAATTAGATTAAGCTCTAGTAAAAAGGCTTCCATATCCGAGGATGTCATAATGTATTCAAAATCGACAATTTCACTAACTAAGCGCTCCGTTTTCGCATTATGTGAACCGGTAAAATACGAGCGCACACGATTTTTTAAAACTTTCGCTTTCCCTACATAAATAATCGTTCCTTGTCGGTCCTTCATTAAGTAGCAACCCGGCTTATCCGGTAAGATGGCGAGCTTTTGTTTTAATAAGTCATTCAACGACGTTCCCCCCTCATATACTCATTATACAAAATCGAACAGGCGTTCACAAAAAAAGAGCGCTTATGCCGTAGCACAAGCGCTCTTCTTTCTATATGTTGTTGCGTATTAAGCGTGTTTTGATACGAATTCAGCTAAAGCTTCTTTTGGTTGGTAACCAACAACTTTATCTACTAATTCGCCATCTTTGAATAATACAAGTGTAGGAATTGACATAATACCGAATTCAGCAGCTGTTTGTTGGTTTTGGTCAACATCTACTTTTACGATTTCTGCCTGTCCTTCAATTTCAGGTGCTAGTTCTTCAAGAACTGGCGCGATCATTTTACATGGTCCACACCAAGTTGCCCAGAAATCTACTAATACTAAACCTTTTTCAATATCGCCATGGAATGACGCGTCTGTTGCATGTTTAATTGCCATAATTATATAGCCTCCTTAGTTCTCATTACCGAAAGTTTAGCACATTTCAAGGGTGCCTGCGACTTTTTTGCTTGATATAAAGATATATCCGCATAATCTAGCAAATGAATCTTCTGGTATCTCTTTTATCCAATGCGGATTTCCTATAAAGTCGTCTCTTTCATATCTTTTTTAATATAAAACGGGGAACCACATTGCTGTGATTCCCCAGTGTTTTTAAAATTACGCGTTCACTTGAAGCGCTTTAACTTCTTCGATTAGAAGAGGTACTACTTCGAATAAGTCGCCTACGATTCCGTAGTCAGCTACGTTGAAGATGTTTGCTTCTGGGTCTTTGTTAATAGCAACAATGACTTTTGAATTCGACATACCCGCTAAATGTTGGATTGCACCAGAGATACCTGCAGCGATATAAAGGTCTGGTGTTACAACTTTCCCTGTTTGGCCGATTTGTAGTGAGTAATCACAGTATTCTGCGTCACATGCACCACGAGATGCGCCAACCGCACCACCAAGAAGATTAGCAAGCTCTTTTAATGGTTCGAAGCCTTCAGAGCTCTTTACGCCACGACCACCAGAAACGATTACTTTCGCTTCTGAAAGGTCAACGCCTTCTGTCGATTTACGAACAACGTTTTTCACGATTGTACGTAAGTTTGTAATATCTACTGATAATGCTTCAGCAGAGCCCGACTTCGATGCATCTTTTTCAAGAGGCTCGATGTTATTCGGACGTACAGATACTAATAGTGGAGAGCTTTGAGATTCCACTTTTTCAAACGCTTTACCAGAGTAGATTGGGCGGATAAATTGTGCGCTATCGCCTTCACCCTCGATTTTTGTGACGTCTGAGATAAGACCTGCTTCTAGTTTTGCCGCAACTTTTGGTGATAAATCTTTACCAAGTGCTGTGTGACCAAACACGATTGCTTCTGGACCTTCTTGATCGATTACCGCGTTAAGCGCTTGACCGAAACCATCAGAAGTATAATGTTGTAAGTGTGGGTGCTCCACTGTAATAACGCGGTCAGCACCATAAGCGAATAGCTCACCTGCTAAGTCACCTACTGATTGGCCGAATAATGCTGCAACGACTTCGCCGCCGCCAGAGATCGTTTTACCTGCTGCGATTGCTTCAAATGATACATTTCGTAACGCGCCTTCACGTGCTTCTGCTAAAACAACTACTTTTTTTGACATTGTAAATCCTCCCATCAATTTGTTTACTTAGGATGTTAAATAACTTTCGCTTCAGAATGTAGTAATGATACTAATTCTTTCACTTGAGCTGGTAATTCACCTTCAAGTACGCGACCTGCTGCTTTTGTTGGTGGAAGGAAAATTTCCACAACGTTTGTTTTTGGTTCTACATCGTCTTCATCGATGTCTAAATCATCTAACTCTAATTCTTCAAGCGGTTTTTTCTTCGCTTTCATAATCCCTTGTAATGAAGGATAGCGAGGTTCATTTAAACCTTGTTGTGCTGTGATTAATAGAGGTAGAGCTGTTTCGATTTCTTCTGAATCCCCTTCAACGTCGCGAACGATGTTTGCTTTACCGCCACTAATTTCAAGAGAAGTAATAGTTGTTACATAGTTAATGCCTAATAATTCTGCTAAACGTGGAGCTACTTGACCTGAGCCGCCGTCGATTGCAACGTTACCGCCTAGGATTAAGTCTGCTTCTTTATCTTTTAGGTATTCTGCTAAAATAGCTGAGATTGTATATTGGTCTAAATCATCTAAATCTTCTTCAGCGTTGATTAATACGGCTTTATCTGCGCCCATTGCTAATGCCGTACGAAGTTGTTTTTCTGACTCCTCATTACCGATTGTCAGTACTGTTACTTCGCCGCCCTCAGCGTCGCGGATTTTAATCGCTTCTTCGATGGCATATTCATCGTACGGATTGATGATGAATTCCGCACCGTCTTCTTGAATTTGGCCTCCGTTAATAACGATTTTTTCTTCCGTATCAAAAGTTCTTTTTACTAATACAAAGATGTTCATAATCGTAAACCTCCCTATGTGTATTATCTATTTTCCCTTAAATACTGGCTTGCGTTTTTCTACAAACGCTGTGATGCCTTCTTTTGCATCTTCTGTCTTAAAGCATGCTGCAAAGTGCTCGGCTTCCGCTTCTAATGTTTCCTTTAGATTGGGTGTATCGCCTAAACGAAGTAGGTCGATGGCTGATTTTAATGCTAGTGGACTCTTTTCAGCAATTTTTTGTGCTTTTTGAAGTACACTCGCTTTCAGCTCCTCTTCTGGAAAATGGGCATTAGCTAACCCCCACTGTACAGCTTCCTCACCTGTTAATGACTCGGACGTAAACATCATTTCTGCTGCTTTAGCAAGTCCAACATGGCTCGGTAATCGTTGCGTACCACCATACCCTGGAATTAATCCAAGGTTAAGCTCAGGAAGCCCAAGCTTGGCATTAGACGCGACATATCGGATATGGCAACTCATGGCTAATTCCAATCCGCCACCTAGCGCAGCACCATGAATGGCCGCGATAACTGGTTTCTCGAAAGTTTCGATTTTTCTGAAAATTTTATGCACAGCCATTGTCTGATCATGCATTTGTTTTTCCGTTTCAACTTGCGTAAACTCTTTAATGTCTGCACCAGCTGAGAAAAATCGGCCTTCGCCGTGAATAACGACAACACGTGTATCTGGATCGTTGGCAATTTTATCAAATAGACCGTCAAGCTCGACGATCAGCGCATAGCTCATTGCGTTCGCGGGTGGGCGATTAATCGTAATGACTGCTAGGGCGCCTTGGTTCGATAATTGTAGAAAGCTCATTCGCTAATTCCCTCCTATATGTAAGAGGCTGAGCAAAAGCTCAGTCTCTAAATTATGACTTAATACCATTTAGCAATAACTCATATACTTTGGGTGCTAGTGCGAGCAAATCAAATTTTTGGTCTTTCATCACCCATGAAGTTGTTACTTCATCAATGGTTCCAAAAATACATTGTCTCGCCAAACGAATGTCCATATCCGCTCTGAAGTCACCTGCATTAACACCTTGTCGTAAGATTTCGTCGATTAAATCGAGATAACCTTTTAAAATAGCATTAATTTTCGCTCGAACTTCAATATTGGATTGGCGCAATTCTAGTTGTGTCACGATCCCGAGATGTTTATTATCCGTTTGTACTTTAAAGTGACTTTCAATCATCTTTTGCAGTTTCTCAGAAGCTGTTTCATTGCGATCTACAATCACTTGTAAGCGGTTAATAAAAACTGCCATCTTATCTTCAAAAACGGAGATTAAAATATCCTCTTTATTTTTGAAGTATAAATAAATGGTTCCATCCGCAACACCAGCCTGCTTCGCGATTTTCGAAACTTGCGCTTGATGATAGCCGTTTTCTGCAATAACAATTACTGCAGCGTCTATAATTTGCTTATACTTCGGCTTTTCTTTCCTCACTTTGTATCACCACCATATCCAAAAAATGAATGGTTATTCATTCACATCTTTATAATAAATGCACCTGGTAAGTTTTGTCAAGCAAGGTTATCATTTTGTTTTGCTTTTTCTTCATCAACAAGCTGACGACGCAAGATTTTCCCTACCGCGGTCTTCGGTAACTCTTCTCTAAATTCGTAAATACGTGGTACTTTATATGATGCTAAATTTTTACGGCAGTAACGATTTAATTCGTCATCACTCACCTCTGCACCTTCTTTTTTCACGATAAAGGCTTTTACAGTTTCACCGCGGTACGGATCTGGTACTCCGATAACGACACATTCTTGAATCCCTTCATGCTCATATAACACCTCTTCGACTTCACGCGGATAAATATTGTAGCCACCTGCGATGATGATATCTTTTTTACGGTCCACAACGAAGAAATAACCATCCTCGTTCATATACCCCATATCACCTGTTAATAGCCATCCATCACGTAATGTTTGTGCTGTTTCCTCAGTACGATTCCAGTAGCCCTTCATAACTTGTGGTCCTTTAATGCATAACTCGCCCACTTCTCCAACGGCTACTTCCGTCATCGTCGTTGTATCCATAATCGCCGCATCAGTATCTGGCCAAGGCACACCAATCGAGCCTTTCACACGTCGGTCAATCCATAAGAAATTACTATGCGTTACTGGCGAAGATTCTGTTAGACCATAGCCCTCTACTAGCTTACCGCCTGTTACTTCCTCGAACTGATCCTGTACTTCAACTGGTAGCGGTGCTGAGCCACTAATACATGCCTTAATCGATGATAAATCATACTTCGCAATATCCGGATGATTTAAAATGCCAATATAAATTGTTGGTGCTCCTGGGAATAATGTCGGCTTATGCTTATCAATTGTTTTTAAAAGCTCTGTCGCATCAAACTTCGGCACTAAGAGCATTTTAAAGCCCATCATGACACTAAGTGCTAATACCGTTGTCATGCCGTACACATGGAAAAATGGTAGCACCCCAAGTACCACATCCGGCTCCTGCTCATCCTCTGGAATACGATAATCATTCGTCCACATTGCACAGGCCTGCACATTCGAGACAATATTACGATGCGTTAGCATAACCCCTTTTGGGAATCCTGTCGTACCACCTGTATATTGTAATAATGCCAGATCCTCATTAAAATCAAATGCTTCATCGATTGGTATTGCCGTATCTGGGCTTGTACGTAAAATTTCAGTAAATAAATGATTTACCCCTTGATGTTCCACTGAAACTTTGAAACCATACTCTTTTCGTTGCATGAACGGGTAGACGACATTTTTCGGGAATGGTAAGAAATCTTTTAAGCCCGTTACGACGATATGTTCTAAGTCTGTATCCTTCCATGTTTTCATAATACGTGGATACAAAATATCGAGTGTAACGATTAATTTTGCACCAGAATCTTTTAGTTGATACGCCACTTCACGCTCGGTATAAAGTGGATTGGTCATCACAACCGTACAGCCGGCATACATCGCACCAAAAAAGCTGACTACCGCCTGTGGTGTATTTGGGAGCATAATCGCAATGCGGTCTCCTTTTTGAAGGCCAAGTTTTTGAAGATAATTTGCAAATTTATACGCGTATTGTTGTAACTCTTTGAAGCGAACTTCTTTTCCCATAAAATAGATCGCGACATTATCTGGTGTCTTATCCGCCATCTCTGATAAATACTGTTGCAGCGGTATCTCTCGGTAATCGAGTGATGTTGGGACTTCTTCCGGATAACTTTTTAACCAAAGTTTCTCAGTCACTTGCGAACACCCCTTTGCAATAATAAGTTAAAAACTTACATTAAGTATATCGGACGGAAATAGAACTTTCAATGAATAGTCACTCATTTTTTCGTTTTTTCGAGAAAATTCGTAACAAAAATAGAATTTTTTATTTTCGAACGTTCGATTTCTAATTATTGATACACGATTATGGATGTTTGCCCGCAATATTTTTTCTGCATGTATTACCAAAAGATTAGCTAGCACAAAATGGTCAGAACCTCAGAAAGCGTGTTTTAGCTACGACATATTTCAAAATAAGTGTCAGCTAGCGACCATTGTCGGATAAATTTTTAGCGTTTTCCTAATGATGTTGCAAAAACTGTCAACAAAAACAATTAAATTGCGACAAACGCGCAAAAATATAGCAACGCTGCCCAGTCAACCGAAGCATTTTTGACCTAAAAAAACATAAAAAGGGCTGTTTTGCGCTCTCCGCCGGTTCTTTAAAGGACCGTTTCAGACGATACATTCACTTTACAAAAAAATAAATGACAACTTTTTATAAAAACAGCTTCCTAAGCAGATCTCATAAAATACCAGACCATAGCGCAACAAAAATACCCCTTAATTTATTAAAATCGGACAAAAATAGCCCTTTAGAGCACCTGAAACGGGTCATTTTTTTATCTCTCGATTACAATAATGTCGTAACTATCGCCAGTAGTTTGATAATTATTTTTCATTTTCTTATTTTTATGCAGATGTTTAACAAAATAGCATGGCTATATTCTTAGCGATGGCACATATTTAAAGATATGTCGTATCCAAAAACCGCTTCTTAGTGTAATGAGCGATTTCAAATGAATAAAAAAAAGAGACTGCTTTTACGCAGTCTCTTTAAAACTTATGGAATCGTCGAACCGATAACAAATGACAGACCTAACGAAATTGCAAATGAAATAAAGCCAACTGCCATATTGCCCTTTGCAATCTCCTTATCAACATCAAGTCGCGGAGTAACAAATTCAAATAATAAGTACGCAATAATTAATAATACGAAACCAAACATACCCCAGCCAATTGTTGCGAGTAATGTGGCGTGATGCTCAATCGAATAGCGAAAGACATTACAGATACCAATAATCTTCCCGCCGGTCGCCAGTGCGACAGCGACGTTTCCTTTCTGAATTTCCTCCCAGTTTTTGTAGCGTGTTACCACTTCAAACATTGCCATTGCGACAAGCAAGCATAGTAGTACAACGGTATAATAACCGGTCATTTCTACAACTGGATGTTGCCAAAATGCGTCCATGAGCACCGTTCCCCTCTACTTAAATTCTACAACCGTTACGCCATAGCCGCCTTCATTCGCATTACCAAAGTGGTAGCCTTTTACGCGAGGATGTCGTTTTAATAATTGTTGAATTCCTTCGCGGAGCGCGCCTGTTCCTTTACCATGAATAATCGATACTTGGTGATAATTCGATAGTAAGGCATCGTCTAAATATTTCTCCGTACGGTGCATCGCATCTTCATAGCGCTCACCACGTAAATCAAGCTCAAGTTTTACTGCTTGGCTACGATTTCGAACACTTGAGACATTAACGGTATCTTTCACTTTTTCAGGCTTGATGTATTCTAGATCTTCCTCTGGTAATTTCATTTTTAAAATACCAATTTGAACAGCCCATTCACCTGACTTATCTTTTTTCAGCAATGTACCGCGCTGACCATAGCTAAGCACTTTTACTTCATCGCCTGCTTTTAATTCCTGTGCACGCGCATTTAGTTGGCGTTGTTTTTTCAGAACGCGATTTTCCTGTGCAGGTGTCGCATCTTCAAGACGTTTTCTCGCATCAATAATTTCATGCTCCTTGACCGCTTCATTCGCACGGTGCTGCATTTTATGAAGCTCATCAATAACATCCTCTGCCTCGCGCTTCGCAGCATCAACAATTTTACGCGCTTTTTCTTTTGCTTTTTTCGTTAGCTCTTCTTTTGTCGCTTCGTATTCCGCTATTTTACGGTCTAAGTCGGCACGTAGCTCATTCGCTTCTGCCACAAGGCGTGCTGATTCTTCCGCATCTTTCTCTGCTTGAATACGAGACGTTTCAAGGGACGCAATCATTGATTCAACTTCATGCGTTTCTGTACCTGTATAATTTTTTGCCGTATCAATAATATGCTCGGGTAAGCCTAAGCGCTGTGAAATTTCAAAGGCATTTGAGCGCCCTGGTACCCCGATTAATAAACGATACGTCGGACTTAATGTATCGACATTAAACTCCATACTCGCATTAATTACACCTGGACGATTATAGCCATATGCTTTTAATTCTGGATAGTGGGTCGTCGCCATTACACGCGCGCCGCGACCATGCACTTCGTCTAAAATCGAAATGGCAAGTGCAGCCCCTTCTTGTGGGTCTGTACCCGCACCTAATTCATCAAATAACACAAGAGATTCATGGTCAAACTCATGTAAAATATCGACAATATTCACCATATGACTTGAGAATGTTGAAAGGCTTTGCTCGATTGATTGCTCATCGCCAATATCAGCAAATAGTTGCGTAAAGACAGCAAGCTCTGAGCCATCTAATGCAGGAACCGGAATCCCCGCTTGTGCCATTAAGGTACAAAGACCAACCGTTTTTAGCGTAACCGTTTTACCACCTGTATTTGGACCAGTAATAACGATTGCTGTAACATCATCGCCAAACTCAATGTCATTGGCAACGGCCATATCCATATCTAGTAACGGGTGGCGCGCCTTTGTTAATTTCATATAACCGCGGTCATTCATTTTAGGCATCGTGCATTTATTCGCTTGACCGTATTTTGCCTTAGCAAGGACAACATCAATAGCACCTAAAATTTGTACGAGTATAAATAAGCTATGTGCGACTTCTTGCACTTTTGCAGATAACTCCATTAAGATGTGATCTACTTCTGCTTTTTCTTTTACTTTTAGACCTTGAATTTCATTATTCGCCTGTACAACGGCATCTGGCTCAATGTAAAGCGTTTGACCTGATGCGGATTGGTCATGAATGACACCGCCGTAATGACTACGGTACTCCGCCTTTACAGGAATAACAAAACGGTCATTACGAATCGTAATAATTGAGTCTGACAGCATTTTCGCTGCAGCACTACCGCGTGTTAAGCTCGCTAAACGGTCACGCACTCGGCCTTCTTGTGTACGCAGTTGTGTACGAATGCCGCGTAATGCTTGGCTCGCTGAATCCATCACTTTGGCATTATCATCAATACAGCTGTTAATTTCATGCTGTAAACCAGTTAAAATTGGTAACTCCTCTTTTTTTGCTTCAAATAATGGAATGGCAACTTCTTCGTCTGCCACTACGGTTTCAATAAATTCGCGTAAAATACGGCTTGCGCGAATCGTGCTTGAAATCTCCATTAATTCTTTCGGACTTAGCATCCCACCAATTTGTGCGCGGCGTGCGTGTGGACGAACATCAAAAATGCCGCCCATTGGCACACTTCCTTTTAGACGTAAAATAGATAAAGCTTCATCCATTTCCGCTAGTAAACCTTGTACGGCTTCAAGTTCTGTTTCTGGTGCTAGTTTTGCTAATCCTTCTTGTCCAAGTGAGCATGTCGCAAAACTCGCTACTTGCTCACGTACTTTATCAAACTCTAGTGTTTTCAATGCGCGCTCGGCGATCATTCAAAACGCCCCCTACTTATTATTTAAAAAATCCATGAACTTCTCAAAGCTCCATGTGTTGACAATCATGTCTTTGTAAAGCCACGCTTTTTGTGCGTATTTCGTTCCAATATCCATATAACGTAGTTGTTCAATCGCATGTGCATCGGTATTAATCGCTACGGGTACACCTGCTTTTGCAGCCATCTCTAAATGCTCAACACATAAATCAAGGCGATATGGATTTGCATTCAACTCTAAAATTTTACCATATTCTTTCGCCCATGCAATGAGTTGTGCCATATCTGGGTTGTAACCGTCACGCTGATGAATAACACGTCCTGTCGGATGCGCAATCATATCGACATGCGGATTTTTTAGTGCAGTATGCAAACGCTCCATAATTTGCTCCTGCGGTTGTGAGAAGCTTGAGTGAATCGATGCAATAACAAAATCTAAGCTACTCATCACGTCATCACTAAAATCGAGTGAGCCATCCGGTAAAATATCCATCTCTGTACCACGTAATAAATGAAATTCTGGATGTGCGTGATTGAAAGCATAGATTTCTTCTTTTTGCTGTTCTAAACGCTCTGGCGTCAAGCCATTCGCCACTTTTAAATAGTGTGAATGGTCGGTAATTACCGCATAGTCATAGCCGTGCTCTATCAACGCCTCACCCATTTCGCGAACGGTATGTGCGCCGTCTGACCACGTCGTATGCATATGTAAATCACTGCGAATATCCGCAAGCGTTACGAGATGTGGAATATCGGCATGGCGTTCAAATTCTGTATGTCCGGCACGTAACGTCGGTGGTATAAACGGTAAATCGAAATGATTGAAAAATGCTTCCTCTGTCTCAAATGTTAACACAGAACCATCCGGCTGCTCGACGCCATACTCGCTAATTTTTTCATCGCGCTCTTTAGCGATTTGACGCATGCGTACATTATGTTCTTTTGAGCCTGTGAAGTGATGTAGTGCGGTTGGGTACTCCGCATCCGTCACAATACGGAAATCGGCATTCGCTGCATCATCTCCTGCTAAAATAACCGAAATTTTCGTATCACCCGCCGCTACAATTTCGGTATACGATAATGCCGCTAATAATTTGTCCTTCACGACAAGCGGCTGTGCAGAGGCAATAATAAAATCAATATCCTTGCTCGTTTCTGCTACACGTCGGAATGAACCCGCTACAGAAAAGCGCTCAATCTCTTCAATGGCCTCTAAAACAGCATTAATCTCTTTAACATTTTCCTCAAGCTGCCAAATCGGATGGCGCTCTGAACGCTGACCAAACGTTTCAAGCTCTTTTAATAGCTTTTCAACCGTTTTCTTACCAAAGCCCGCAAGTTCACCTACTTTCCCTGATTCACAAGCTGCCTTTAAGCTATCTGCCGAATCGACACCTAGCTCCTGATAAAGCTTCGCGATTTTTTTACCACCAAGACCAGGAATTTTCAGTAGTAATGGTAAGCCTGCTGGCACTTCCTCTTTTAACGAGGTCAAATCACTTGATTCACCTGTTTCTAATAAATCATGGATAACAGCGGCTGTCCCTTTACCGATACCTTTAATTTTTGTGACATCTTCTATTTCTTCGATGCTACGCGGGTCATTCTCAAGCGCAGCTGCTGCCTTACGAAAAGCAGAGATTTTAAACGGATTTTCACCCTTTAATTCTAAATACGTTGCAATCGTTTCTAATGTGTTAATAATTTTCTTTTTATTCATACTGAGCATCCCCTTATTAAAAAACAAGCGCCCACAACAGTAGGCGCCCGCTTTTCGTTATTATTTCGTATAAACGAACCACAATTGTTGGAACATTGTCGAAATGAGTGGTGTATATTTAAGTATTAAGTTTGTTAAAATAGAACTGTCAATGAAGTTCTGAATACTTTCAATTGGTAGTAATGCCAAAATGTAAAGTAAGAAGAATAACATGAAGTACACCTGGATAAAGCCTAATAAACCACCTAGAAGACGGTTAAAGCCCCCTAGCACTGGTACGTACTGTACGAAATTGAATAGTGATGCAATAATTTTAAAAACGAATTTGACAATAAAGAAGATCAAGACAAATGCCAAAACGTTATAAAATGTTTGCATTAAGTCTGCACCATCCATACCAAATTTCAGCGCAGTATCATCGGCAACTGTTGGATATGGTACGTACATGACAAATTTTTCAGCTAACGATTTGTAGCCGATAAGCGCAGCAATAATCGCCGCTACTAGTCCTACTAAATTAACAAGCTGATACAGTACGCCACGACCGACGCCTGTAAGAATACCTGCAATTAGTACTATAATAATGATTAAATCAATCATTCACGTCATCCTTTAATTTTTTAAGTTGTGCTTCTAATTCTTCGATGCGTTGCTTGTAGTTCATCGAATCATTGACCGCATTAACTGCTGTTAGGACAGCTAACTTGGCAATATCTAAAGAAGGGCTGGCACTGCGAATACCTCGCATTTGTTCGTCGACGGTGTTTGCTACATGCCGCATATGACTCGGCGATTCCGTTCCCACCATGTTATAGGTTTGTCCATAAATGTTTACAGAAATACGATTTAAGCGTTGCTCTGACAATGCCCGTTCCCTCCTTTTAAATCCTATTTCTAATAATACCATGAAATGCAATATCATGTGAATAATCTACTAAAAGAAAGGGCGAGAAATTATGTCTACAATCGTTTTAAAGTTATCTGCTCAAGATCAACAAAAAGTTCATGACTACTATGATGCACAAGCTGTTCCAACAAATGCACCTGGAGCCGTCTTTATGGCGAAAACCCCGTATGCAACGATTACCTCTTATAAGTCTGGAAAAGTAATGTTCCAGGGTACGGAGGCGGAGCAAGAAGCAAATCGCTTCGGCGAATTTAAAGCACCTACTACTACGACGTCACCAAAGGGTGATAAGCTCCCAGAAAAATTCGCTAACATGAATGTACTCGGTTCAGATGAGACAGGAACGGGTGACTATTTCGGGCCGATTACGGTAGCGGCGGCGTATGTACCTCAAGATAAAATGGCGTTACTCAAAGAACTTGGCGTCAAAGATTCAAAAATGCTAACCGATGCCAAAATGCGTGCTATCGCACCTGCCATCATGGAAGCCGTCCCTTACAGCGTGCTGACACTGCATAATGATAAATACAATAAAGTAAAGGCACAGGGCTGGTCCCAAGGGAAAATCAAGGCGCTCCTACATAATCAAGCACTGCGCCATGTGTTATCAAAAATTGCGCCAACAAAGCCCGATTTTATTTTAATCGACCAATTCGAAGAGCGTGACACATATTATCGTCATATCCAAGAAGAAAAAGATATCATTCGTGATAACGTTTTATTCTCAACAAAGGCAGAACAACTGCATCTCTCTGTCGCTGCCGCATCGATTATCGCACGCTATGCTTTTCTTTCTACGATGGACCAATTATCGGTGGAAATCGGTGTTGAGCTACCAAAAGGTGCCAGTGCGAAAGTAGACCAAGTCGCTGCAAATATCTTACTATCACAAGGTGAGGAAGCGTTACAATCCGTTACAAAATGGCATTTCGCCAATACAACAAAAGCATCGCGTATTGCCGCGAAAAACCGTATGATTTAACGAACAAAAAAGAGGAATGGCCCGCTATGGACCATTCCCCTTTTTTTGTGTTCTAAATCTTATTTTGCAGGAGCGTCTTCAGTTACTTCGATATCTTGTAATTGTGCGCCATCTACGTATTTAATATCGTAGTTTTTCACACGGTTGTTTACAGGAACGATTTCTGTACGGAAGTATGTTGGAACAGTTACTGCTTGTTCAAACATATACTCTTGCCAAGCTTTGAACGCTTCACCACGGTGATCAGCATCTAATGATTCTTTTGAATCGATATCTGCTAATAATTTTTCTAACTCAGGCGTTGTGTAACGGCTGTAGTTAAATTGTGCATTTTTCGCATATAAGCCCATTGGTGATGGGTTTGTACCTGTACCCCATGCAGCCATAAACATGTCGATATCTTTATCATCTGCTTGTACTTTATCGTAGAAGCTGTTGAATTCGATTGGACGACCTGTTGTTAATTCAACTTTAAGACCAACATCTTTCCAGTTTTGGATATAGAATTGAACGATTTTATCATCTTTATCCGTACCAGCCATTGTTGCCATTTTGATTGTGAATTCTTTACCGTCTGGATCTTCTACAAAACCATCATCATTTTTATCTTCGTAACCTGCTTCTTTAAGAAGAGATTTCGCTTTTTCAGCATCATAGTTAAAGCCTGTTAATGAATCATCATAGAATGACTCGAATACTGGTGGAATTAATGAGTTACCACGTGTACGTAAGCCATCGTAGTAAGCTTTCGCTACTTCTTCAACGTTCATTGCGTAAGCAACTGCTTGACGTAATTTAACATCTTTCATTTTTGCATCTTCATTTACAACAACTTCGCCTTTTTTAGAATCCCATTTACCCATTTTGAAACCTAGGTAAGAGTAAGCTAATTCTGGGCGACCAAGAATTTGTGCGTTTTTAAGATCTTTTACATCTTCGTATTGGTTTGCTGCATAGCTTTGTAAAATATCGTGCTTACCTGCTTTCATCGCTGCTGCTGCAGAAGATGAAGGCACAACTTCGATAACAACTTTATCTAATTTCGGTTTGCCGCGGAAATAGTTTTCGTTTGCTACCATTTGAACAGACTCACCATTAACAACTTTATCAACAACGAATGCACCAAGTGTTACTGGATTTTTACGTACTTCATCAGATTTTACTAAATCTTTTGCTTTAATGCCTTCAAGTTGGTGCTTAGGTGCTGCGTAGCCCCATAGACCGTCACCACCAGAGTAAATTGCTGGTGAAACTTTCTTAAGTGTTAACTCCATTGTGTAGTCATCCACTTTTTTAATACCGCTAATTTCTTTTGCTTTACCATCGTGGTATTCTTTTGCACCCTCGATGTTTTGGAAATCAGAATCATAACGTACACCTGTGTAATCTTTGTCGGCAATAATATAGTACGGATAAATAACATCTTCGATTGTAAATGGTTTGCCGTCAGACCATTTTACATCTTTTTTAATTGTGACAGTTGCCGTGTTTTTATCTTCATCTACTTTTAAAGATGCTAAGCCTTCATCACTAATTAAGAAGTCTTCTTTTGTATCAAAAATCGAGTTAGAAGTCCATTCCATGATTGTTGAATCATAAGCATCCTCGTATAATTCCCAGTTAAAAATCCCTTGGAATGGTGAGTCACTTACAAGGCCAACTTGTAATGTACCGCCGCTTTTTGCTTCTGCATCATTTTTCACAGTATCTGCTAACTTACTTGTGTCTACCTCTTCTTTACCACTATCTTTGCCTTTTTCACTGTCACTACCGCCGCCACAAGCTGCAAGTACTAACGTAATGATACCGACAAGAAGTAGCATCAGCCAATTCTTTTTCTTCATCCAATCTCCTCCTCTTTTTTCCCTCTTTGTTACCCCAATCTTTGTTTAGCATCTGCTGAACGTCGTAGAGCTTGTCCAATATAATTTATGCCAAGCATCAATACTAAAATCAGCAGCGATGCTGGTAACCATACCCACCACTTCTCAGCGATTACCGTTTGATTATTGGCAAAGCTGACAAGGGTTCCTAGACTTGGTGTCGTATCTGGTAAACCAAAGCCTAAGAATGTAAGACCTGTTTCAATACCGACATTGCCGGCGAAGTTAAGCGTTAATTCGACGATTAATAATGAGCTCAAGTTTGGCATAATACCTTTGAACATAATCGCGAAGTCGCTTGTACCCATCGTTTTTGAGGCGCTAACATAATCACGTCGACTTTCCGACAATGCTTTACTGCGGACAAGCCTTGCGGTACTTACCCACATAAACGCACTCATAATAAGAATAAATGACCATACATCATATTTTGGAATGATCGTCACGAATACGATGATGATCATTGTAGATGGTAATGTGATGATGAAATCGATTAGACGCATGAAGAAGTTATCAATGATGCCACCGTAGTAGCCACAAATAATCCCAACCGCAACGCCCAATATACCCGTAATGACTGTAATGGCAATGGCGATAACAATAGAGTTACGCGCCCCGATAATTAATTGCCCTAAAATATCACTACCACCCTGGTCTGCACCAAGGATGAAGCCATTTTCACCTGGCTTCGCAAATTCATCTAATAAACTAATTTTCATTAATGCTTCTTTGTCGATAAATGGTGCCCAAATAATCGACCCTAATATAATGAATGCGACGATGATTAAAGAACCCATCGCGATTTTATCTTTTTTAAACTCACGCCAAATGACCCGAAAACCAGTCGCTGGCGTACTTTCTAACTCATGTTCAGTTAATTGATCATTGTTAAATTGTTGTTCCATCGTATTCACCTCTTCTTTCGGTTTAAGTTATTATTCGATACGGATTCGTGGGTCGACGATACTTAAAATAATATCTGACAATAGACTACCTAATAACGCAAGGAAGCCATATAGCATAACAAGTGCCGTAATAACACTATAGTCACGCCCCATGATTGACTGAATGAATAATTGTCCCATACCAGGGAAACCGAAAATTGTCTCGATGAATACAGAACCACCAAGAATACCTGTAATAGAGAAACCTAGAAATGCCGCAATCGGTAATAATGAGTTACGGAAAATGTGACGTGTATACACTTTATTCATCGGAATCCCTTTACTGCGAGCTGTTTTCACAAAATCCTGCGTTTGTGCGTCAATAATTTCAGAGCGTAAGTACTGAATGATACTTGTTGTCGCTAAGAATGCGTACGTAATCGCTGGTAAAATTAAGTGATACACCTTACTCCAGAAGTACCCCCATGTACCAGGGTCCTCCCCTACAGATACAGTACCTGACGTCGGGAACCATTGTAACTGGTAGCCGAAAATATAAAGGAAAATTAACGCTAATACGAATGTTGGAATCGCATAGCTGACAAAGCTATAAAGCACAATTGTTTTATCGCGTAATGTATTTTGATAACGACCTGCAATCACACCTAATGGAATCGCAATTAAATACGTTAAAATAACACTTACCAGTGATAACCATAGTGTATTTAGACCACGGTCACCAATTAGTGAGGCCACACTTACTTTAAAGGTATAGCTATCCCCGAAGTCCCCGCGGAACATATTTGTTACCCAGTGCCAGTACTGTACATACCACGGATCATAGAAGCCTGCTTGCTGACGTAACTCTTCTAAACGCGCCGGGTCTGTTTGTGGTGTAATTAAGCCTGTAAATGGATCCCCTGGCATAAATTTCGCCAAAATAAAAATCAACATACTCAGCACGAATAGCTGTGGAATCATAATTAAAAATCGTCTAACAACTGTTTTCCACATATTATTCAGCCCCCTTTTCGAGACCAATCATCGCCGTTTTATGCGTCGATGAAATTTCTTTTAATGGATATACTTTACCGTCTGGATCGTAGTAACGATGTGAATCGGCTTTATAAATGGCTTCGACCTTTTGACGCTCGATTTTACGCTCGATGCGTGTCTCAGGCTCGATATTTGGAATCGCTGATAATAAACGGTTCGTGTAAATATGTTGTGGGTTGTTGAAAATATCATTTCGTGTACCCGTTTCAACAAAGCGCCCTTTATACATAATTGAAATATGGTCACACATATGACGTACAACGCCCAAGTCATGTGAGATAAATAAATAGCTAAGACCATATTCCGTTTGAATATCCTTCATAAAGTTCAGTACCTGTGCTTGTACCGATAAATCAAGTGCTGATACCGGCTCATCCGCAATAATCATTTTCGGATTACAAGCAACTGCACGTGCAATACCAAGACGCTGCTTTTGACCACCAGAGAATTCATGCGGGTATTTCACCATTGCTTCCTCAGATAAGCCGACAATTTCAAGCAGCTCGATAATGCGGCGTTTCTCCTCTTGCGGTGATAAGTTCAAGAAGTTGCGAATCGGTTCTGCGATAATTTCCTGTACGCGTTTACGTGGGTTCATTGCAGAATGGCTATCTTGAAAAATCATTTGGATATCACGATTATACGCACTATCACGTTTTCGACGTTGATTCGTCACATCCTGTCCTTCGTAAATCACTTTTCCAGATGTAATTTTTTCAAGACCAATAATCGCCTTCCCTGTCGTTGATTTTCCTGAACCTGACTCGCCTACAAGGCCGTATGTTTTCCCTTTTTCAAACTCCATTGATACACCATCAACCGCATAAACATGGTCAACGACTGTATTAAAGAAGCCACCGCGAATCGGATAATGCACATTTAAATCTTTTACTTCCATAAACGACGTCATTGTACGACACCTTCCTTCGTTTCTTGCTCTTCAAAATTGAAGGTTTGCCAGCATGTGCAGCGTACAAGATGTCCTGGTGAAATTTCATGCATTTGTGGTTCCACTTCATGTGCATTTTCGCTCACCCATGGAATACGTGGCGCAAAACGACAACCTGATTTTGGCATTTTCGTAAGCGTTGGTACCATCCCTTGAATCACTTGCAGACGGTCATGATCACGCTCTGTTTGTGGAATCGAATTTAATAATGAGCGTGTATATGGATGCTTCGGATTTCTAAATAGCTCCTCAACTGGTGCTACCTCGATTACCTGTCCTGCATACATTACAGCTACGCGTGTCGCGACTTCTGCTACAACACCTAAATCATGCGTGATTAGCATAATTCCCGCATTTGTTTCTTGCTGTAGCTCGATTAATAAGTCTAAGATTTGTGCTTGAATCGTTACATCAAGTGCCGTTGTTGGTTCATCCGCAATCATGATACGTGGCTTACACGCAATCGCAATCGCGATCATTACACGTTGACGCATCCCGCCTGATAATTGGTGTGGGAATTGACGCGCAACACGCTCTGGATTAACGATTCCTACTTGGTCAAGCAGCTCTAGCGCACGTGCTTTTCGCTCTTGATCGGTCATCTTCGTATGGAACACAAGCCCCTCTTCGATTTGGTCGCCGATACGCATTAATGGATTTAGTGCAGAAAGGGGATCTTGGAAAATAAAACCGATGTCATTTCCTCGTATTTTATTTAATTTATCCTCCGAATAATTAACAAGATTTTCTCCTTTGTATAAAATCTCGCCAATTACGGTTGTATTGCCCGGTGGGTGTAGACCTACAATGGATGTTGCAAGTGTACTTTTACCACATCCTGACTCTCCAACAATCGCAAGTACTTCATTTTCATTTAATGTTAAGTTCACATCGTGAATTGCATCATAATATGTATCCTTAATTCGAAAACTTGTAAATAAATGATTAATTTCTAACAATGGCTTTGAAAGTGTCATCATGCCCACTCCTTTCTGTTTATATTCACAAAACTATTACGAAAGAAAAATATTTCGGTAATTAAAATGTTATATTGTTTATTAATATAACATAAATTTCTAAATTGTCTATATATTTAGAACATTAAAATGAATCATACCTATATAAAATTTATTTTTAGTCCAATAGGCGCTTGAAAGTTTTTTGTTATATTACAATTATTTACACATTTATTGTATTTTTCAAATTAACATCTGTCTTTATACAATAAAATTTAGTTAAATTTTCTCATTAATGTTTTATATCATCTATCTATTCCTCATTTTACTATAAAATCAAACCTAAAAAATCCCTTTTTATACTTTTTCAAGGTCGAAAAAGCAACAATCATACGCAGTAATACCCGGACATATTTTTACGCACAAAAAAACACCTCCAACAAAATTTTATTGGAGGTGTCTTACATTGCTTATAGTCTTAACGTAATGTTACGCCATTTTCTTGTAATGCAGCAACAACTTTGTCATGTACTGCTGTGACATCTTCATCTGTTAATGTACGTTCAGGATCGAAGTACGTTAAGCTAAATGCGATTGATTTTTTACCAGCTTCCATATGGTCGCCTTCATAAACGTCGAATACATTGACTGCTTTTAGTAATTTACCACCAGCAGCTGTAATAATTTCTTCTAATGATGCAGCAGTTGTTGTACGGTCTACAACTAATGCGATATCACGAGAAATTGATGGGAAGCGAGGAACTGCTACATATTGTAATGGTGCAATGTCAGCCGCAAGTACTTGCGCTAAATTGAACTCTGCTACAAATGTATCTTTCACGCCAAGATTTTTTTGTTCTTGTGGATGTAATTGACCTAAGAAACCAATACGTTCACCATCTAATAAGATGTCCGCAGTACGTCCTGGGTGCATACCGTCAACTTTTGCCGCTACGTAAGTGATGCGGTCTGCTACGCTTAATTTTTCAAATAATGCTTCAAGCGCGCCTTTTAAGACGAAGAAATCCACTTGTTTGTGCTCACCTTGCCAAGCATTTTCTACCCATTTGCCTGTCATCGCAAGTGCTACATGTTCACGTTCTAGTGGTAGGCCTTCTGCTGTTTCACCTAAGAATACTGAACCAATTTCATATAACGCCACTGTGTCAGCTTGACGAGATATGTTATAAACAAGTGATTCGATTAAGTGTGGTAAAACGGATTGACGTAATGTGCTACGTTCTTCACTCATTGGCATTAGAAGGCGTGTTGTTGGTGCTGTTTCTAATGCATATTTTTGTGCTAATGCATCTGATGTTAATGAGTATGTTAGTGCTTGGTAAAGACCTGCTTCTTCTAATTGGTAACGGATTGTACGACGGACTTGTTGATTGCGATTCAAGTGACCTGGTACGATTTCAGCAACTGGTAATGTTGTTGGAATTTCATCATAGCCGTACAAACGTGCGATTTCTTCAACGATATCTTCTTCGATTTTAATATCTTGACGGCGTGTTGGCGCATCAATAATTAATAAACCATTTGCAGGCTCAACATCAAAGCGTAAACGTTTTAAAATAGATACCATTTCGTTTAATGAAATTTTCATACCTAAACGGTTGTTAATAAAGTCAGGTGACACAACAACGCGTGCTGGTTCTTTATCTAATTCATCAACTAAAACTGTACCTTCTAAGACGTCCCCGCCAGCAAGCTCTGCCATTAATTGTGCGGCACGTTCTGCTGCTGGTAATACGCGGTTTGGATCTAAGCCTTTTTCAAAGCGAGCTGATGCTTCGCTACGTAAGCCAAGGTCTTTTGATGTGTAGCGTACTGATAAGCCGTCGAAGTAAGCTGATTCAATGACAACCGTTGTTGTCGCTTCTGTTACTTCTGAGTCAAAACCACCCATAACGCCGGCAACTGCTACTGGTTTTTCACCATTTGTGATGACTAAGTTTGTCGCTTTTAGCGTACGGTCTTTTTCATCTAATGTTTTAATTGCTTCGCCTTCTGTTGCTAAACGAACAGCGATTTCACCAGTACCTAATTGGTCATAGTCAAAAGCATGTAGTGGTTGACCATATTCTAAAAGAATATAGTTTGTAATATCAACGATGTTATTTAATGGACGGATACCTGAAACCATTAAATATTGTTGTAGCCATAATGGAGATTCTGCCACTTTCACATTTTTAACAACTTTCGCTGCATACATTGGATTCAGTTTTGTATCTTCCACTGATACTTTGATGACATCTGCTGCTTTTTCAGCAATTGTTTCATGTGCTGTATCTGGTAAAGTAATTTCTTGGTCTAAAATTGCCGCTACTTCATACGCTACACCTAGCATAGACATCGCATCTGCGCGGTTTGGTGTTAAGCCTAATTCAAGCACAACGTCATCAAGACCTAATACTTCAATTGCGTCTGCGCCAACAGGAACATCATCTGATACGACATAAATACCATCAGCATAAGCTTTTGGAACCGTTTTACCGTCGATACCTAGTTCTTGTAACGAGCAAATCATCCCCATTGAAACTGTACCACGAAGTTTACCTTTTTTGATTTTTTTGCCGCCTACATAACCATTTGGACGAACAGCAACGATTTTTTGACCAACCGCTACATTTGGTGCGCCACAAACGATTTGTGCTAATTCTTCTTCGCCAAAATCAACTTGGCAAATATTTAAGTGGTCTGAATCAGGATGCGGAGTTGCTTCTTTGATTTGACCGATTTGTAATTTTTTAAGCCCTTTTGATAAGTGATTGACTGCTTCAACTTCGATACCTGAACGCGTAATTTTTTCCGCTAATTCTTCTGGTTCTAAGCCACTGATGTCAACATATTGAGATAACCATTTTAATGATACTAACATTGTTTCGTCCTCCTCCTAATCTTCTGCGCGGTGGAATTGTTCTAAGAAACGCACGTCATTTGTATAGAAGTGACGAATATCATCCACACCATATTTCAGCATTGCAATACGTTCTGGTCCCATACCAAATGCGAAACCAGTTACTTTTTTCGGATCATAGCCAGCCATTTCAAGTACGTTCGGGTGAACCATACCTGCGCCTAGAATTTCAATCCAACCTGTGCCTTTACATACATTACAGCCTTCGCCGCCGCATTTGAAGCAAGAAATATCCATTTCAACAGATGGCTCTGTGAATGGGAAGTAGCTTGGACGTAAGCGAATTTCGCGGTCCTCGCCGAACATTTTCTTAGCGAATAAATCAAGTGTTCCTTTTAAGTCGCTCATTGCGATATCTTCGCCCACAACTAATCCTTCGATTTGGTTGAATTGATGTGAGTGTGTCGCGTCATCATTGTCACGACGGAATACTTTACCTGGGCAAATAATACGGATTGGTTTACCTTGTGCTTTTTCCATTGTACGAGCTTGTACTGGAGAAGTATGTGTACGCATTAAGATTTCTTCTGAGATGTAGAATGTATCTTGCATATCACGAGCAGGGTGACCTTTTGGTAGATTTAATGCTTCAAAGTTATAATAATCTTTTTCCACTTCTGGACCTTCCGCTACTTCATAGCCCATACCGATGAATAAGTCTTCGATTTCTTCAATGATACGTGTTAATGGATGATGATTCCCCACTTTCACCGTACGACCTGGTAATGTGACATCGATTGTTTCAGATTCTAATTGCGCATCTAATGCAGCTGCTTCAAGCTCCACTTTGCGAGCATCTAAAACTTCTTGGACTTGTGCGCGTGTTTCATTTACTAATGCACCCATCTTTGGACGTTCTTCTTGAGGAAGTTTCCCCATACCTTTTAATAAATCCGTGATTGGTCCTTTTTTACCTAAATAAGCAACACGGACATCATTTAATTGTTTCAAGTCTTGTGCAGCAGCGATTTTTTCCAGTACTTCTGCTTTTAATTGTGCTAATTGCTCTTGCATTTTTTTGCTCCTCCTTCCAAGTGTAGGGTCTCTTCAACCCCGATGCATTTCTAGGTTTCGTTACATTCAATCGCAGTAAAAAAAGAAAAACCCCGCCCCCCAAAAAGGGACGAGGTTAAAATTCGCGTTACCACCCTAGTTACTGCCAAAGCAGTCACTCATTTGAATTAACGGCTCATCTGCCGGCCAACCTTTACAGCGTGATGCTGGTCCCGGTGGCTGCTAGCGGGGTGAACTTCTAAGAATGCGGCACTCGCCTCGCTTGCAGTCTATGGCGTGGCGTCCCTACTAGTCAACATCCTTATACTTTTCCCGGTCAATGCATTTCCATTATGTTTCCCATTCATTATAAACAAGTCACGTCATAACTTCAAGTGTTGTTACAGTGCAAAATGGTAAAGAACGATTCCTGTCGCTACCGCTACATTTAATGATTCTGCAGCGCCTTTAATTGGAATAATGACGTTCGCATCCGTTTGTGCAAGTAGTGATGCATCAATACCGCTACCTTCATTACCCATAATTAAAGCAAAATCATGCTCTTTTTCTACTTCATTGTAAACAACTGAATTTTCAAGCGCTGTACCGTATACAGGCACATTACGCTCTTTTAAATCTGCTACCCAATCATGTAAATCACCACGTACAACAGGAATATGGAAAATAGAGCCTTGTGTTGAACGTACTGTTTTTGGATTGTATGGATCGGCTGAGCCTTTGCCTAAAATAACGGCATCAATCCCTGCTGCATCGGCTGTACGAATCATCGTACCAATATTTCCTGGGTCTTGTACAGCATCGATTAATAATAGACGTGTCCAGCCTGCTTGTGCCGCTTCGTCCACTTCTTTTTGTTTACATTGTGCAAAAATACCTTGTGAGTGCTCTGTTTCCGATAATTCTTTTGCAATCGCCTCAGATACTTCGATTAAGAAAACATCATCTAAATTCCATGATACGGGAATCGCTACACCTTCACGAATGATTAAATGTAATACTTCTGTATGTTTTAGCGCTTCTTCAACTAAGTGGAAACCTTCAACAAGGAATTCTCCTGATTTATCGCGTTCTTTACGAGTTGTCGCAAGTTTTTTCCAATATTTCACGAGCGAGTTTTGGTTTGATTCAATATATTTCATGTTTTTACCGCCTTTAGTTTGTAGTCCTCCAAATAGTATACACGAAAAAAGAAGATGTCCCCATTATTTCGAGAACATCTTCTGATGGATTTTACGCAATCGGCTCCTGCACAGCAAAAACATATTGTTCAATTGCCTGTGCGACACCGTCTTCATCATTTGTGGCCGTAATATAGGTTGCCATCGCTTTTAATTCATCATTGGCATTTCCCATTGCGACTGCCGTACCACATTCTTCAAACATTTCCATATCATTATAGCTATCACCAAAGCACATCACGTCATCAAGCGAAATCGAAAATTCAGTCGCTAGCTCTGCTAAGCCATGCGCCTTCGATGTACCATATTTCATTACCTCAAGATTCAATTCATCCGAACTTGTAATTTCTATATCTGGTAGAGCATTAATTTCTGCGCGAACAGCAGCTAGCTGGTGCTCATCTTCAAAGAAAGCACCGAGCTTCATTGGCGGGTTTTGTAATACCTGCTGAAACATTTCAGGTGAAAAATCGCCCTGTTCATCATTGCCCCACATATGCTCCACACCGTAACGTTTAAAAATATGGATAATCTCTTGCCCCGTTTCAACCGGCATAAAACGACGTGCTAATAATTCAGCAGCATTTTTCCAAATTTCGGCGCCATTATTACAAATGAGTGGCTGCTCAAGCGCTACTTGGTCCGACACACATTGTAAAAAGCTTCGACTGCGTCCTGTTGAAATCACGACGTAAAGACCGCGTGCTACCGCCTCATGTAGTACTTGTCGTGTACGTTCTGTCACGATACCCTTTGAATTGGCCAGCGTCCCATCCACATCAATTGCTAGTAATCGAACTGTCACTCCATTTGCCTCCTAGTTGTTCACTTCAAATACTAGTTTACCAAATTGTTCGTTGATTTCTAAATATTTAAGCGCGGCCGCCGCTTCATCTAGTGAATACGTGCGGTCAATTACCGGGTGCATATTTTGTGCTTCAATCCACTGTAGCATCGCACGGAACTCATCGCGACTCCCAAGTGTACTGCCTTTTAACGTTTGTTGCGCATAGAAAAATGTACGCAAATCAAAGTCCACCATATCTTCTGTTGTAGCACCGAAAACAACTAGCGTACCACCACGTTTTAGCACCGCTAATGAACGATTAAACGTCGCACGACCAACACTTTCAATGACGACATCAACTGTTTCATCGGCGAGCTCCTGTAGCCAGTCTGCATCATTAGCTAACGCCATATCTGCGCCTAATTCCAGTGCGGCCTGGCGTTTTTCTGCGGAACGAGAAGATACGATAACACGTGCACCAAGGCTTTTCGCTAAAGGAATCATAAAGGTCGCAACACCGCTACCTGCTCCTGGAATAAACACCGTATCACCAGCCTTTACTTGCCCCTTTGTCACAACAGCTCGGTAGCCCGTCAGTGGTGCAATGCCGATTGTTGCCGCTTCAACAAATGATAACTGCGCAGGCTTTGCCTCTACCTGCTCCTCTGAAATCGCTAAAAACTCTGCAAAGGTACCATGATCCGGCAAGCTTAAAATTTCAAAGTCATCTGGTGGTACCGCACTTTCGTCGTACCAACGAAGCGATGGATTAACGATGACCGCATCTCCGACTTGTACGCGCGTAACTTCATCTCCTACCGCTTCAATGATGCCCGCTGCATCACTTCCTAAAATAAGCGGCGTAGCATCTTTTGCAAGACGCTTTGGTGTATATAAATCACGACGATTAAGCCCCGCCGCCTTAATTCGTACTAATACATCTTTTGCACCAATTTTTGGCACCTCAAGCTCCCCTACACATACTTGTTGCTGCTCCACATACACTGCTTTCATATCCAAAACCCCTTTTTTCTAAATAATCAATCTATTTGTAAGTGTAGCAAAAAAAGAGCAGTCCCTAAAGCGTTTCGGACTGCTCTTGTGATTATTTTTCAGCTTGATAGCTTTTCTTGATTTTCGCACTCGTATTTTTCCCTGCTTCTGTGCGGGTAATCACGAGCTTCCCACCTTTTGCCTTTAGCGACTTTGGCTTAAAGGTAGCCGTAGATGAAGTAGCCGTTACACGCCCGAGTCCATTCCCAAGCGTATCGTAAAATTTCACGACATCGCCCTTCTTAAGACCCTTCACGACAACTTTGTCATTGGCTTTGCCTTTTTTATTCGTAATTGTGACATTTTTTGCAGATACCGCTTTACTAACATGCTCTGCTTTAAATGCAGTACGTGTTTTCGCTGATTCTTGCTCACCAGCTGCTTGTGCTGTAATGGCGATTTTTCCTGCTTTTTTGCCTAATTGTTTCACTGATAATTTCACTGTGGATGACGTTGCTGTCGTTGTTGCCAGCACCGCGCTACCACGAGAAACACGCACTATATCGCCTTTTTTCACACCTTTTACCGTTACGGTATCACTTTTCGCTACACGGTTTGTAGCCGTAGCACTTAATGTACGCTTCGTTTTTGGTGCCGCAGTTGAAATCAATGTCGACGCATCAAATTTCAAATTCATATCATAGTAGTGATCGTAATTGATTTCTGCAACGACAATATGGAACTTCGCTTGAATGCCATTTGCAATTACATCTTTGCCGCTAACCGTTAATGTTGCGGTACCATCTGCATGACGTTCAAGTGGGATTTCATTTCCATTTTCATCGATAATGTCTTGATAGCTCGAGCCATTTAGCAATGAAATTTTCACCGTTTCAATACCATCTTGTACCGTCAATTGTGCTGTTGAATTCATATTCGCTTGCGTATTTTTTGATAACTCACCTTTATAATACGGTGCTACCTGTACCGTATATGCACCATTATCAATGGTTGCTGCCTGTGCGGTTTCTGGTGATAGTGCGAATGTTGCCGGTGCAATCGTCGCGACGCTAAGTGCTGCCGTCAAACAAAATGTAGACCATTTCTTCATGTCGTTCGCTCCCTTTAAAAAGCGGCCATCGCCACATTATATTATTTTTCTTTTGAGAATTTCACAGTTGTTTTTGCACTAATATGCTTGCCATCTTGAATACGCGCCACTGAAATTTTACCGGTTGCTTTACCTAATTGCTTAATGCTGATTTTTGTTGTTTTCCCTGTTGCCGTTACAGTTTTCAATGATTTACCCGCTGCATTGTAAACACGAATTTTTTGACCTTTTGCTGTTCCTTTTACAGTCACAACATCCGCCTTGCCTTTATTGTTTTGTACGCTAATTTGCGTTTTCGCAACTGCTTTAGCTACAGGCTCAGCCTTGAATGCTACGGCTTTTTTCGCTGATTCTTTTTCATCTTTCGCTTGTGCTGTCACATACACTTTACCAGCAGCTTTACCTAAGCTTACATCTGCAACACGTAAGTATGCACCAGTCGCTGTTGCTGTTTTAAGCACTTTCCCTTTAGCGTTATAAAGACGGACTGTATCCCCTTTTTGCAGACCATATACTTTTACGATATCTGCCGCACCTTTTACATTGCTCACTTTACCTGTTAATGTACGGACTGTTTTAGCCTTTTCTACTGGTGTCACTTCTACTGGAGCCTTCACGCCAGCTTCCACTACTGCCTTTTGCGCTGCTACATTTGCATAACCAGCTACCCCTGCTAAATCTGTACGCTCAGTTAAACCTGCAGCTACCGCATTTGTAATGGCTGCTTGCGCTGCTTGTAATTGTGCTGTTGCTTTTGTTAGCTGCGCTTTTGTTGTAATTGATTCTGCCGCTGTAAATGTTAATTTACTAAATGCATCCGCTGCTTTTGTTGTGAACGGTGCTTTGTATGCTGCAATCGCCTCTTGTTGTGCTGCATAGACTGCTGGTTTTACGAATGTTGATTCGTCTAAATTCGAAGCTTTTGCAGATGCTACAATATTATCGACTGCTGAAATTTGTGCTGTTGCTGCTTTTAACTCTTCTGCTGTTGTAATTGGTGCTAATTTAATAGTCGCAATCGCTTTATCGAATGCTGCTTGCACTTCTGCAACTGTTGGTGTGAAATCAAATGTGAATTCATGCGACATCACGCCCATTGGACCTGCTGTGTATGCAATTTTAATCGTTGGATCTTCTTCTAATGACGCAATTGTAAACGTCACTTTTTGTAGGTCTTTATCTGTTGCCCCTTTTTCTAGCACAACATCTTTACCGTTTACTTGGAATAATGTGAATAGACTGCTAACATCCATTGTTACTTTATATACATCGCCATCTTTGACAACCTCTGTGTTCGCAAACATTGCGTTATAGTTTGCTGTTGGAACACCTTTGTATAAAATCGTTGGTGTTACCGCTGTTGCCTGCGTTGCTTCGGTAGTCGTTACGCTTTCTTCTGCGTGTGCCATTGTTGGTGCAATTGCTGATAATGCGATTGTTAGTGCAATTGGTGCTGTGAATAATTTTTTATACATGTCAATAAAACCCCTTTTATTATGTAAGTTACTAACAGTTTAACAAGGGTATTTTCGAAAAGTAAACATCTAATTGAAAATAATTATCATTTTCAAATAGATAATCGAATTTCGTTGTTTTTTACCATTTTTTAGGAGTAAAATTAGCTATTCACACTATTTATTCAGTATGCACCGAACTTTTTTTCTGTCAATTAAAATTTCAATAAAAAAAGACATGAAATTCATGTCTTAAAACGTTTTCCAAAATAATACAAAGAACACCATTGTAATAATCGCAAATACTGCAATCATGACCTTTTTACGAATATCTAATGGCATAAAACGTAATGTTACCATTAACACCGCAACGAATGACGATTGCCCACGATGAATCGCGTTCTTCTCGTCTCCTTCATCTTGCGCTGTCCATTTTGTTGTATCATACGTCAATTTTAAAAACGTCAATGCAACAAGTAAATAGATAAAGCCTACCACATTATTTCCTCCGTTCTACCTTCACTTATTGTAGAGAAAAATAGGTATATTTTCAATGATTAGCAATGACGATAGATGGCTATTTGTTTAGGTGACTAAATTATAAGAACGTTTTTCACTTCATCTATCAAGTAGTTAGTTTCGTATTTATTGCATGAAAAGAAGTATGCAGTTGAAATTATCTGGATTCAAACACCAGTGCTTCGAGTCGTTTTGTTCATTCCGACTCGACGAAGAACACCGCTTATTTTCTCAAGGAAGATAAGCATCCAGCGAACTTATCCGGATTCATCGACTAGATTCGATTCATCACTTAGATTTATCCGAATGCAAGCGCTAACTCTTTGGGCTGTTTCGCACTCTTTTACGTGACATAGATCGTCACTTGCTTTATTTTCTCAAGGAAGATAAGCGTCCAGCGAACTTATCCGGATTCATCGACTAGATTCTTGGGTCAAATCACTTCTTCCTACGCGGCTAGACACCGCTTGTCAGAAGCTTTATTTGCCCTTCGAATCTGAACGAGTCGATTCATCACTTAAATAAAAAAAAGACCAACTTGTCCTCTGCCAAGTTGGTCCGGGTATAATAGCGGCTGAGTGTTCATCCCCCTCTGTGGATTACGACTCAGTGAACTCCCTATTAGCTATCATTGACGTTCTCTGACGCCTTTTAATGATTGTTCGTATTTATTAGTCTGCTAAAAGTGACACAAGTACAGCTTTTTGAGCGTGCATGCGGTTTTCAGCTTGATGGAAAATGTATGAATGCTCTGGGTTATCAATAACTGCAGCTGTTACTTCTTCCTCGCGATGTGCTGGTAAGCAGTGTAGGAACATATAACCTGGTTTTGCATGTGCTACTAATTCCTCGTTAATTTGATAGCCTTCGAAGTCTTTTAAACGTTTCGCTGCTTCTTCTTCTTGACCCATTGATGTCCACACATCTGAGTAAATAACATCTGCATCTTTTACGGCTTCAACAGGATCTGTTGTCACCGTTACGGTACAGCCATTGCTTGCGGCAATTTGTTGTACTTTAGCGATTACTGCTGGATCTGGTTCATAGCCAACTGGTGCAGCAATAACTGAATCCATACCAACATGTGCACAAGCAGCTACTAATGAATGCGCTACGTTGTTACCGTCACCGATATACGCAACTTTTAAGCCTTCAAATGAGCCTTTTACTTCAGCAATTGTTTCAAGGTCAGCTAATGCTTGGCATGGATGTGACACATCTGTTAAGCCATTGATTACTGGTACTTTTGAATACTGTGCTAATTCTTGTACCATTGTATGTTCGTTTGCGCGAATCATGATGCCATCTACATAGCCTGATAGTACAAGCGCTGTATCGTGAACTGTTTCGCCACGGCCGATTTGTAAGTCGCGGGCATTCATGTACATGCCTTTACCACCTAGTTGGTGCATACCGACTTCAAAAGAAACACGTGTACGAGTTGAGTTCTTTTCAAAGATCATCGCTAATGTTTTACCTTCTAATAATTTAGGTGAACCTGATTCTTTTGTGACAATTTTCATTTTGATAGCTAATTCGACAAGCTGTTTGATTTCATCGCTTGTGTAATCAACTAATGACAATAAGTGTTTGCCCTTTAATGTATGAACGGGTTGTAATTCAATTTCTTCTAGTAATTTCATTTGTCATCGCTCCTAAACGTTTAACTTTATGTACCTATCATACAACTGTATATTTATGAAGTCAACTGCATTTTTATGTTTTTTCTAAAAAATTTTAATTTTTGCATTTTAAAAACGCTATAAACATTGATTTAACAATATTTACAGCGCTTATTATTTTTCTTTTTTATTTTCAAATTTCAAATTTCATTATGCAAAATATACTGTTTATACACTTTATTTTGTATATTATTCATCTTTCAGGCGTTTCACATACAATAGATACGCGGCGATACAGGCAATAATCGTCCAAATCGAAATGTTCATAATAACAGCTGGCGCACCTTTTTCACCTAAATCAAGTAGTAGTAGCTGTGCACTCGGTAAATAATCCGCTACTTTTAAAAATGGAAAACGGTCAGCAAAGCTGCTTAGCATACTACCTAATGAGAAAATAAATAGTACAGGTAATACTGTCAATGTTGCTTCCATTACTGATTTCGCATACAGACCACAAATTGTACCAAGCGCAATAAATAAAATCGTCATCAAAATAAGGGCTATTGTCATCGGTGCATCCGGTACAAAATCCATCACAAAGGCAACTACTGCAATAATAAATGCCGTCATCACAAATACTAAACTGCTTTTACCAATTAAAATATCTAGTGGCGATGCCGGAGTTAAGGTCAGTGAACGCAAGGTATTGCGCTCTTTTTCCTCCGCAATTAACGTTGCCTGAACAAACGCTGTCAACATACCAAATGTTAAGTTTAATACGACAATAATCAATTCTTTTTCAAACATGGCGGCAAAAATAATCGGTGCCAATAACATAATCGAAATCGCATAATTACGTGTAAACTCTTTATAATCCTTCATAAAAATAGCCTGTATTCGTCTTATCGATAGATTCATATTAAATCACTCCCCGTTACTTTCATAAAAATATCACCTAGCGTCGGTTCCTTCGTTAAAATACGCTGAATCATTCCCTGACGCATCCACTCACTTACCTTTGTAGCTGTTTCTTCACCATTTAAAGCTAACTCATGTGAAGCGCCACCTTCTAACTCAACAATCATCAATTCCTCGCGGTACTGTGCCTTTAGTTCCTCTACGGTACCAATCGCTTGAATCATACCATCATGTAAAAAGGCTACACGGTCACATAAATTTTCGGCTTCAGCCATATCATGTGTCGTTAAGAAAATGGTCGTGCCCTGCTCATTTAACGCACGTAATCCACGATAAATATGTGCCGTATTCGCTGGATCTAATGCTGAAGTCGGCTCATCTAAAAAAAGAATTTTTGGCTTATGCATAATGGTGCGGGCCAATGTTACACGCTGACGCATCCCTTTTGATAAGTGCGTGACACGTTTTTTTCGATGCTCTGATAAATTAACAAAAGCAAGTGCCTCGTCCACCGCTTCCTTCGGCAAATTATATAAATCCCGGTATAACACTAAATTTTCTTGAATCGTCAACCGTTCATATAGACCACTATTATCTGATAGCACACCGATTTCTTGACGCATCGCAGGCTTCGTCATATCTTTTAACGAATGTCCTAGTAACGCCCCAGTCCCTGCATCTGGACTAAGTTGTCCCGTTAATAATTTAATTAACGTCGTTTTTCCTGCGCCACTTGGACCAAGAAAACCAAAAATTTCACGTTCTTTAATCGAGAAGGTTACATCATTTAATGCGGTTTGCTGCTTAAAATGCTTTTGAATATGCTGTACATCGACTGCTAGCATGTCGCTCACTCCTTGTATCGTTTGTACCTCAACAATACGCAACAAAAGCCCATCTGACTGCTGTTTTTTGCTTAACAGTAGCAAATACCGGCTGAATGGTACTTATTTTTCCGTAAAAAAGTTTCCCGGGAAATTAAATATGTAGCAATTCTTTTAACTCTTGCAGCTTTGCTCTTGATAATGGCACAACAGCTTCTTTCCCTGTTGATAAGCGTAAGCTATAGCTATTTTTTGTCCACGTAATAATCTCACGTATTTTCTGCAAGTTGACAATATACGAGCGATGACAACGATAAAAGCCATAGGTCTGCAATTTTGCTTCCATTTCTGTCAGCGTCATTTGGCATATGTAGCTCTCACCCGCCACATGGACATGTACAACACCTTCAATACTCTCAATAAAATCAATTTCAGGTGGATTAAATAAAATAACTTTATCATTTTTCTTCGTCTTAATTTTCTCGACAACAAGTGGCTTTGAATTTTCTTCAACTACCTCATCCGCGTCATCCGAAATATCCATACTATGTAATCCTGTCTCATCTAAACGATAAATTTCGTCACAAGACAATAAATCCTCTAAATTAGCCGATAAAATCACTATGTTTTTATGTTGTAAATCCTCAAACAATTGAAGTCCTTTTTGTCGTTCTGCATCCATTAATTCTAAAAAAGGTTCTTCTACAACAATTAATTGCTGTTCGGCAAAGCCTATGCGTAGCAACTTTAAAAAGGCTCGTTCACTTTCTGATAGTGAGCCTACCTTCATGCGTTTTATTTCTTCTAGTTGATAACGCTTTAGCCATTCTTTGTCCTGTTGCTTCGTCGTGCTCAATTGGCATAAAAACCGTACTGTCTCACGAACCGTTAGGCGCTCATAGTCTCCCTGATTCGCTGTGAAAATATAGCCTTCTCTATTGGCTAATTGCTGCAACAAGCTTTTTTTGCAGGCAACATTCGCATGAATGCCGATAAGTCCCCGTTTTAGTGGTAAATGAAATGCTGGATAAATGATTTTTTGATGTTGAATCACTGCTGGAATATTCATTGATGGCTCCTTTCTTTTTCAATATTTTACCACAAAAAAAGAACTAGCTTGAAGCTAGCTCTTGTTCTAATTAATCAAATGTAATGTGTTTTACTGTGTCTGCATCTAATTTTTTAATAACGGCTACAACTAAATCCACCGTATTATCGAAGTCATCACGATGTAAAATACCTGCATGTGAGTGAATATAGCGTGTTGCGATGCCGATTGATAATGCGGGTACACCATTCATCGTTAAATGAATTGATCCTGCATCCGTACCACCGCCAGGAATGGCCTCGTATTGGTATGGAATATCATTTTCTTCCGCTGTCTCTACAACTAATTCACGTAGACCGCGGTGTGACACCATTGAGCCGTCATAAACGATAATTTGTGGTCCTTTACCAATTTCACTTGCTGCTTCTGATTTCGAAATTCCCGGTGTATCGCCTGCAATACCAACATCAACCGCAAAACCGATATCTGGATTAATTTTATGTGTCGCTGTTTTTGAGCCACGTAAACCAACTTCTTCTTGTACAACACCACAGCCATACACTACATTTGGATGCTGTTCATCTTTTAAGCGTTTTAATACTTCAATTGCAATCGCACAACCAATACGGTTATCCCATGCTTTTGCTAATAAATGTTTATCATTTTTCATGACAGTAAATTCGAAGTATGGTGCAATCATATCCCCTGGACGAATACCCCATTCTTTTACTTCTTCATCTGATGTGGCACCTACATCAATAAACATGTCTTTAATTTCATATGTTTTTGAGCGCTGTGCTGCCGGTAAAATATGTGGTGGTTTTGAACCGATAACACCGACAATTGTTTCCCCTTTTGATGTCACAATTTGAACACGTTGTGCAAGCATGACTTGACCCCACCAGCCGCCTACCGTTTGAAATTTAATAAAGCCTTTTTCTGTAATTTGCGTTACCATAAAGCCGACTTCATCTAAATGTCCAGCCACCATAATTTTCGGACCATTGGCATCGCCGACCTTCTTCGCGATAACTGAGCCTAAATTATCATGATCGATTTCATCCGCATAAGGTGTAATGTATTTTTCCATAACCTCACGTGATTCTTTTTCATTTCCCGCAATGGCGCGTGCATCTGTTAACTCTTTTAGCATGTGCAATGTTTCATCTACTTGTTGTGTCATCTTCGCATCCCCTTTATTTTTACTCATTCTTACTAATTATACTACGAAGTCCGAACTATCACATTAAAAAAACGACTCAGTATTACTAACCGAGTCGCATTCGATTAAAATTTGCCGCTTGAACCAAAGCCTGCTTCCTTACGATCTGACTCTAAATTTACAGGGCCTTCTTCCATCGTAATATTCATGACAGGTGCAATGACCATTTGAGCCATTTTCATGCCTTTTTCGACGATAAATTGTTCTTTCCCGTGGTTGATTAAAATAATCTTCACTTCGCCGCGGTACCCTGCATCAATTGTACCTGGTGCATTTAATACTGTCACAGCATGCTTCAGTGCTAAACCGCTACGTGGACGTACTTGCGCCTCTGTCCATTCAGGCAATTCCATACGAATTCCTGTAGCGATGCCACGTGATTCACCTGCTGGAATTACTACTTCTTCATTTGCAAATACGTCAAAACCCGCATCACTTGCATGTGCCTTATACGGAAGAATGGCATCTTCCGTTAATTTTTCTACTTTAAACGTTGTCACTGTCTTCACTCCTATCCCCTTTATCGTAACGAAATTCGATGAAAAGAAAAAGACTTGAATAAAAAAAGACTGCACCTTTTTAAGTACAGTCCTTCGTTTTAATAATAAAGTGCTTTTTCTGCCCCAACAATTGAATGATCCGCTAACACAAATTTCGGATAGCCATTTGATGTGTACACAATCCTTTTCACAGCAAGTGATGTGTTTGCTGCAATTGTATTTGTGATTGATGCCTTACCAAAGTATAAACCATCATAGGCATATGTTGGTGACTTCGTTACAACTTGCTCTGGAATCTCTGTATAGAACTCATTAATATTCGATGCCACTTTTTGCATAATTGTTTTTTTCGCTGTCATATACTGCCCACTCGTTAATTTCAAACGTGGTACCCCACCACTTGAATAAGTCACAGCAGCTACTTTAATAATTTTATTTTTTGGAACGGCTTCACCACGTGTAGATGTACTAAATGCCATTGTTTTGTATTTATACTCATCTTGCTTCACTAATACTGCATTGACATGATCTACAGATGTATAATAGTTTACTGGTGTCGCAGAATCTTTTACTTTTTGAACAACTGTTTTCTTTGCCGTCACATAACGACCATTTGAAAGTTTTAAACGTGGTGTACCACCAGCTGTATAGGAAATATCATTTACTTTAACAGCTTTGCCTTTTTCAATCGAATCTGCTTTTTTTGAATCTGTGAATTCAACACTTGTAAATGTCGCATTCGATTTTTTTAATAATGCATAGTTCACCTTATCTTTTGCTGTGTAATAATCATCCACATCAATCGCTGGATTTACTTTTAAAACATATTTCTTGTTTGCTGTAATATAGCGTCCATTTGAGAGTTGTAAACGTGGTGTCCCATTAGCTGTCTTCACTACACGTTTTACTTTCACAATGTCACCTTTTTTAAGTGTACCTTTTTTCGTTTTTAATGCCGTTGTTGTAAACTGTGGAATGGACTGCTTTGTCACAATTTTACCTGGGTTCGTGTTGTAATAAGTCGTTGTTGTCGGCTTGCTTACTTGTGTCACCGATTCGCCTGTAAAGAAGCTTAGTGACACGCCTGATGCAAGACGATTTAAATCAACGCCACCTGAAATCCCCGGCACACGACCACTATCTGTATACTGCCATAAATGATGCGCATGACTAGGTTTCTGTGAACTATAACGCGGGATCCAAACAAAATCGAAATCTGACGTCTTTAAATTTAATTTACTATATAAGTGATTGGCTACATATAAGCCAACTTTTTTATTTGATAAGCTTCGTAATTCATCTACATAAGCCTCAACAATTGCACGCATTGTGTATGGTGTGCGCTCATTTGTAAATTCCTCTACATCTAACACATAAAATTTTGTGTTTTTTGAAGCACGATTATAAAAATTACGCGCCTCTGCACGTGCACTTGCGGGTGTACTAGCTAATACATATGAGTAAACACCAAATGGCACATCATACTTTATTGCACTCTTTTCATACGAATCATGCATATAATCTTCCATGCCTGAACCATACTGTGTACGAATAATAACTAAGTCTAAAGATTTAGATGCTTTTGACCAATCAATATTTCCTTGCCACTTTGAAATATCTGCAATGACAGGACTTGTTGATAATGGCTGAATAGCAGATTTCGGTGTCTCCGGACCATACTCCCAAGGCACTGTACTTTCTGGTTTTGCTGTGTTTACATGCCCATCATTTTCTGCTGTTAATGTTTTTGCAGCAGCTTGCTCATATCCAATAAAAGAAATTGCAGCAATAATTAAGCACACAACAAAATACTTCACTTTTCCCATATTACACTTTCCTTCCTCGAAACAATTTAGTATAAATGACTTAAAACTATTAATAATATAGTACCATTTATACTCTTTTTTTACTTTAACAAAATGGTTACAAATTTATTACAATAGCTAACAACTAATTCCACATTATAACATAGTTAGTAGAAACATTGGAGAATGCACAGGATTTTTGCCACGCAAAGAGGCTTTGATATACGTATAAAAACAACCGTTCATATGAGCATAAAAAAACCGGAATCGCGCTGTAGCGCGGTTCCGGTTTTTCGTTGCGAACGCTAAAAAAGGAAAATGACGTGTTTTGTCCCAGCCTCTTCTTTTGTTTTTATAGCGCCGTTGCTGGACCAAAAAATTCAAAATGAATATTTTCTTTTGACATACCTAATGCTGTTAAGTGTTGAATCATCGCTTCCATGAAGCCAACCGGACCACATAAGTATACTTCGCCAGTTAAATCAACTTGTGCAGCTAAGAAGTCTTGGTCGATATGGCCTGATGCTGCTGTTGTTACAGGAACGTATGTCGCATTTTTACTTGGGAATGCAATGCCTAATAATTCGCGTTCGAATGGGTGTAATGGAATATGAGATGCACTATGAATGAATTTCACTTTTGCATCATTTTCTTTTACTGCAGCTTGATACATTGCTACAAGTGGTGTAGCACCAACACCTGCTGCTAAAAATGTTACAGGTGTTCCTTTTGCTGTATTGTAAACGAAATCACCTGCTGGTACAGATACCATTAATTCATCACCCACATTTAAATTTGCGTGTAAGTAATTTGAGACGACGCCAGCTGGTGTCGCTTGTTTTTCAGCTTTTACAGAAATACGGTATTCTTGACCGTTATACGCTTGTGATAATGAATATTGGCGGTTGTGTGTATATGGATGCCCCGGAATATTTACTTGTACAGAGATGTATTGACCTGGCAAATATTCTGGTAATGCCGCACCATCTGCTGGTACTAAGTAAAATGATGTAATTAATTCATTTTCCACCACTTTTTTCGTTACTTTAAATGGTTTGAAGCCGCGATAGCCACCATCTTTTTGCTCTGCCTCTTGATATAAGACCTCTTCTGTTTGAATGAATGCATCTGCGATTACCCCATATGCTTCGCCCCATGCGCCTAAGATTTCATCCGTTGCGGCATCACCTAAAACTTCTTTAATTGCTGCAAGTAAAAATTGTCCAACGATTGGATAATGTTCCGGTAAAATTCCTAATGAGCGGTGTTTTTGGCCGATTTGATGAACAACTGGTAGGATAGCTTCTAAGTTTTCAATATTGACTGCTGCAGCATAAACTGTATTTGCTAAAGCTGTTTGTTGACGCCCTTTTGATTGATTTGTATGGTTGAAAATATTTAATAGTTCAGGATGTGCTTCAAATAAATTTTTATAAAATGTTTTTGTAATAGTAACACCATGTACTTCTAATACTGGAGCAGTTGATTTAATAACGTTCATTGTTTGTTGTGATAACATGTTCGACACGTCCTCTCTTCTTTTAACACCTTTAATATACTCCGCTAAAATTTTAAAAGCAATATATAAAATACATCTTTAACAGAAAAGACATATTTTAAATACATCTTTAAATACAAGACTCTTTTTCATTGCTCTGTTATACTATCTATGAATAGGTGGTGAATCAAGTGCGATTAACATTGTACACAGACTATTCATTGCGAGTTCTTTTATTTCTTGGTGCTAAAGAGCCTGACGCTTTATCAACAATTAAAGAAATTTCAGATGCGTATGGTATTTCAAAAAACCATTTAATGAAAGTATCGCATGAGCTTGGTAAGATGGGCTATGTCGAAACGATTCGAGGTCGTGGCGGTGGTATTCGTCTTGCAAAACGCCCAGAAGAAATTGGAATAGGCGAAGTCGTCCGTCAAACAGAGGAAGATTTCTATTTAGTCGATTGTTTTAATCCCGAATCAATCGGGTGCGTAATCTCTCCAGTCTGTAATTTAAAAGGTGCTTTAAATAAGGCACTTCACGCATATATAACGGTACTTGATGAATATAAGCTAAGTGATTTTCTTCATAATAAACAGGAAATTGCCGCATTATTATTCAATGAGTAAATGAAAGGACTTAAGCCATGTGCTTAAGTCTTTTTTTACGCAAAAAAAGACACAATCCTAAGATTGCGCCTTTTAAAGAAGCATCGGTGCTTCTAATTATTTAGCTAATTGAGCTTTTGCAGCTTCAGCTAATTGAGCGAATGCAGCAGCATCAGATACTGCTAATTCAGCTAACATTTTACGGTTAACGTCGATGTTAGCAAGTTTTAAACCGTGCATTAAACGGCTGTAAGATAAACCGTTGATGCGTGCAGCTGCGTTGATACGAGTGATCCATAATTTACGGAAATCACGTTTCTTTTGACGACGGTCACGGTATGCATATTGACCTGACTTCATTACTGCTTGGTTAGCTACTTTGTATAATGTGTGTTTAGAACCAAAGTAACCTTTAGCTAATTTTAAAACTTTTTTGCGACGTGCGCGTGTTACTGTACCGCCTTTTACGCGTGGCATACTAATTACCTCCTGCTATTCATCTCTATGTAAGATGAATATTCTATATTTTTTATGTTGTTTGAACGATCTAAATGATTATTTGTAAGCTAATAAAGATTTGATGCGTTTGTAGTCGCCTGCTGATACGATACCAGCTTTACGTAGGTGACGTTTTTGTTTTGTAGATTTGTTTGCGAATAAGTGGCTTCCGTAAGCACGGTCAAATTTTAATTTACCGCTACCAGTTTTTTTGAAACGTTTAGCAGCGCCACGGTGAGTTTTCATTTTTGGCATTTCGAATTCCTCCTAAGCTTGTTCAACTAAAAAGTTATTTTTTTTCGTTCTTAGGTTGTAATACTAAGAACATGCTGCGACCTTCCATTTTCGCACGTTGTTCAACGGTTGCTACTTCTTTACAGTCTTCAGCGAAACGGTCTAATACACGTTGACCGATTTCTTTGTGCGTAATTGCACGACCTTTAAAGCGAATAGACGCTTTAACTTTGTCTCCCTTTTCAAGGAATTTAATCCCGTTACGTAATTTTGTTTGATAATCGTGTTCATCGATAGTAGGACTTAAACGTACTTCTTTTAATACGATTACTTTTTGGTTTTTACGTACTTCGCGATCTTTCTTTTGTTGTTCGAATTTGAACTTACCATGGTCCATAATACGAGCAACCGGTGGCTTAGCTTGTGGAGCCACAAGGACTAAATCCAAGTTTGCACGTTCTGCAATTTTCAAAGCATCATTACGTGTTTTAACTCCTAGCTGTTCACCATTTTGGTCGATAACACGAAGTTCACGGGCACGGATACCGTCGTTTACATACATGTCTTTGCTAATGATAATCCACCTCCAAGTAGTGTCGCGAATACAGTGTTTGGGCTTGATTGCCCGAAAATCGGTCGGTATTTCGATGTCCACAAAAAAAGGCGGACATAGTCGAAATTCGAAATGTCCGCCCGCAATATATATGTTCATGCGAAATGCGCATGTGCGATTTGTTTTCATAACCCGCTCGTACTAATTAAAGACGAGAACTAGGTGAGAAGCGGGCAGCCTCTTCTTAACCTCAAACTATTGTATTCATTAACCTCACTTATATTATCACATAGAAAAAGGGGTGTCAAACTTATTTTCAATAAAAGTTTCACATCCCTTTTTTTCTACTATTTAATAACTAATCGTTTCCCCGCTACTAAATGATTGGTATTCGCTAAGCCGCTTCTAGCTGCAATGGTACGTTCTGGCACACCATATTTCACCGCAATACTCGATAATGTCTCACCAGCACGAACTGTATGTGTAATACGGCCTGATGTTGAAGTAGATTTCACCTTGTAGCTTACTTTCGTTGTTTTCGCTTGCTTTGTATCATAACGTGTTAAGCCATATTGTGCAATAATGGCATTTAATTTCGAGCTATAATAACGATCTGTTGCATAAACCCCTTGTAGTGCACGCGTTGCTTGGCGGTAGTTTGATGTATTTGATACCCAAGCGCCGCTTAAGTGGCTGCCTTGCATCACTTTCGTGTAATCAACCATTGATGCCCATTTAGATGGATATGAACGGAAATGATCTTTAATTGTTACGAGCTTCTTCCCTTTTTGCTCCTGTGTTTTAAGCACAATTGATTTACCGCCATAACTACCTTTGACACCAAATAAATTATTTGCTGATTGCGTTAGTCCACTCGTACCGTAATTACTTTCTAAAGCCATTTGCGCAATCATAACAGATGGATATAAATTCATTTGATTCGCAAGTGTTTGGGCACTGCCAGCATATGTATAAACAAAATCTGATTTATAATCTGCATGTGCGTCCATTACTCCCGCTGATAATATTCCTGTAAAAGCCACAGCGGTAGCGGCTCGTTTCCATATTTTTTTCATAAAATCCCTCTTTCAGTTAAATTCTGTACTTTATCTATATCCTTCTACATTCCTCTATTTTCACAAAAATATGCACAAACAAACAATAAATCATACATTTGTATTATTTTTTATGTAAATGTTACAAATGACATCAAAAAAAGCAGAAAAAATCGCATAAAAGAAAGAGGCTTTGACATATGTGTAAAAACAACCGCTTCTATGAGCATAAAAAAACCGGAATCGCGCTGGGGCGCGGTTCCGGTTTTTCGTTGCGAATGCTAAAAAGGAAAATGACGTGTTTTGTCACAGTCTCTTTTTATAAAATTTAGCGATTTGCTTCTGCCACTAATTTTTCTAAGAACTCAGCAAACGCTACTGTTTCAGAATCTTTAGAGCCATATTTACGTACGTTTACGCTGTCAGATTCTACTTCTTTATCCCCTAGTACTAACATGTACGGAATTTTTTTCATTTGTGCTTCACGGATTTTATAACCAAGTTTTTCTTCACGGTAATCCATTTCTACGCGAATACCAGCAGCTTGAAGTTGTTCTTCTACTTTTTTCGCGTAGTCGAAGTGAACGTCATTTGATACTGGGATTACTTGAACTTGTACAGGAGCTAACCAAGTTGGGAATGCACCTTTGTATTCTTCGATTAAGAAGGCTACGAAACGTTCCATTGTTGATACAACACCACGGTGAATAACAACTGGACGGTGTAATTCACCATCTGTACCTACATAGCCAAGGTCGAAGCGTTCTGGTAATAAAAAGTCAAGTTGTACTGTAGATAATGTTTCTTGTTTACCGATAGCAGTTTTTACTTGAACGTCTAATTTTGGACCATAGAACGCTGCTTCGCCTTCAGCCTCGTAGTAATCTAAGCCAAGGTCATCCATTGCTTCTTTTAACATGCTTTGTGCTTTTTCCCACATCGCATCGTCATCGAAGTATTTTTCAGTATCTTGAGGGTCACGGTAAGATAAACGGAATTCGTAGTCATTTAAATCGAAGTCTTTATACACAGCTAAGATTAATTCAACTACTTTTTTGAATTCTTCTTTAATTTGATCCGGACGTACGAAAAGGTGGGCATCGTTTAAAGTCATCCCACGTACACGTTGTAACCCTGATACAGCACCTGACATTTCATAACGGTGCATCATACCAAGCTCTGCGATACGAAGTGGTAAGTCACGGTATGAGCGCATTGCTGATTTGTATACCATCATATGGTGAGGGCAGTTCATTGGACGTAATACTAATGTTTCGTTATCCATTTCCATTGGTGGGAACATATCTTCTTGGTAGTGATCCCAGTGACCAGAAGTTACGTATAAATCTTTAGAGCCCATTACTGGAGTGTAAACATGTTTGTAGCCTAGTGAAACTTCTTTATCAACGATGTAGCGTTCAATTGTACGACGGATTGTTGCGCCGTTTGGTAACCATAATGGTAAACCTTGACCTACTAATTTATTTGTAGTGAATAATTCTAATTCTTTACCTAGTTTACGGTGGTCACGTTCTTTTGCTTCTTCAAGCATTTGAAGATGTGCTTTTAAATCTTTTTTATCGAAGAATGCAGTACCGTATACGCGTTGTAACATTTTGTTTTTAGAATCTCCGCGCCAGTACGCACCTGCTACTGACAATAATTTGAATTCTTTAATTTTACCTGTTGATGGTACGTGGATACCACGGCAAAGGTCGAAGAATTCGCCTTGTGAATAGATTGATACTTGTTCGTCTTCAGGAATTGCTTCAAGAAGTTCTAATTTATATTCATCATCAATTTCTTCAAATTTCGCTTGTGCGTCTGCACGAGATACGTCATGACGTACGATATCTAAGTTTTCTGCAACGATGCGTTTCATTTCTTTTTCAATTGCCGGGAAATCTTCAGCAGTAATTGGTGTTTCAGAATCAACATCATAGTAGAAACCATTTTCAATTGTTGGTCCGATACCTAATTTAATGCCAGGATATAGACGTTTTAATGCTTGCGCTAAAAGGTGCGCAGTTGAGTGACGCATAACATCAAGTGATTCGTCATCTTGCTGTGTTAAGATGGCGATTGTACCGTCTTTTTCAAGTGGTGTTTTTGTATCAACTAGTTCTCCGTTGAATTTACCAACAAGTGCTTTTTTGCGTAATCCTGGACTAATTGCCGCTGCTACTGCATCTGTAGTGATCCCTTTTTCAAACTCTTTTACAGAGCCATCAGGGAATGTTAAGTTAATCATGTCTGCCATTTTAAAATTCTCTCCTTTGGTATGTTTCGAGCGCTCTAGGCCACAAGCTGGAGATTTTTTGCATAAAAAAAATCCCGTCCGCAAAGGGACGAGATGTATACTCGTGGTTCCACCCTTCTTCCTTCCATGTACCCACTAGTGGCGTACAAAGACGAAGCTCTCGATCGGCTAACGGGCCGCTACCGTCGACAATTACTCATACTTCACTGCCGCTGCTCCAAGGTGGTAAATCATTTGCCGTACTAAGAAGCTCGCACCTAATACTTCTCTCTCTGAAAGTCGTACAAATCATTGTTGTCCTTTTCGTTGCATTTATTCATTTTATGAAACAAATTATATACGTTTTTTTATAAAACTTCAAGAGGTGATGATTAAAAGCTACGACGATTTTCACCTGTCATATCAACAGATTTTGTAATTGTGCGAATACGCTCCATAATTCGGCCTGCTTTGACAGGGTCAATATCCCCTTTTGTTCGTGCCAAATGCTGCTCAAGCTCTTCATAATTTAAATTCGATGAAATAAATGTAGGCAGGCTCTCCGCCATACGATAATGGAGAATCGTTCCCAAAATTTCATCACGCGTCCACGCTGTCAATGTTTCCGCACCTAAATCATCTAGCATTAAAACAGGTGCTTTTTTAACGAAATCAATCTTTTCTTCTAACGAATTTTCACCAATTGCACTTTTTAGCTCACGTAAAAATTCTGGCACATACACTAAAATCGTACGTACTTGCATCGATGCAAGCTCATTTGCAATCGCTGCTAGCACAAAGGATTTTCCGACACCAAAACTCCCGTGTAAATAAAGACCAATATGTGGCAAATGCTCCGGATCTTTTTTCGTTTGGCTAATAAAGGCCATTGCTTCTTTATACGCATTAAGACGCTGTTCACTATCGACTTTAATATCTTCAAGTGTCGCCTTCATTACTTCACGAGGCATGTGCATACTCGAAATCATTGAAGCCGTTTTACGGCGGTCATCCTCTATGCGTTTCGTCTCACATGGTACATACTCTAAATCGATATTGCCACGTTCTACAATTAGTTGCGGTACAAGGCCATTAATTGGATTTTTACACAGCGCCACCGACTCGCATTGACTACAGTCATGTTGTTGTGATGTGTATTCAAATAACTTATTCATACCACGTTCTATTGTTGTTTTTGATAACTGATGTTGCTGAATAAACGCCTGAATCGCTGGATGTGCCAGCACACCTTGTTGCATCTTCGCTAAACGTTCTTCAAATGCGCCATCCATTTTCTTTTGGATTTGATTTTTTATCGGTTCCACGGCGTTCACCTACCCTTCATCAAGGCCGAGTTCTTCTAATATTTTCCGACGTTCCGCCTCAAAATCTTTTTCGGTCGTCTGTTCAGATTGTTCTTCCACATGTTTTTTATGCTGACCATCTTTAAACCAGCCCGGTAGTTTTGTTTCATCTACTTGTGGTTGTTTCGTATAGGATGTTTTATAATATTTCGTTGATTTTGATTGCTGGTACGCCTTTGCATAATCAAGTGCTGCTTCAGCAGTCGCAATATTTTCCTTACGCCAGCTCCCTGCAATGGCCTCTAAGAAATTCAGATTAATTGAATTCGTGCTCACAAAATAAGCGTAATGAATCAATGCATTAAACACTTCTTGTGGCATATCAAATGATTCCAGCGCTTTTTGAATCACTTTTACATCATTAGAAAATGGTTCTTTACCGTCATTCAACATTTGAAGGAAGGTCATGGGCTCTGTTTGCTCAAAAAGCTCAATCGTTTTCGTTTTCAATTCCGTTTCTGAATACGCACCATCTTTTGCCACTTCGATTTGATAAAAAGCGCCCGCCGCTGCACGTAGCACTTTATATTGCTCATGCATCGCATCACTTGCTACTAATGTCTTCGGCTCTTCCTTCACTTGCTTTTTATGCTCAAAGTCACGTGCCATCTTCATCGCTTCTTCTGCTGTTTCAGCACCTGAGTAGCGCCAAGCACTCGCGATTGCATGCATATAATTTTTATTCAAGCGACCATTATTTCGTAAGCACGTATAATGAATCAATACATTCACGACAGGCATTGGCATATCATACGACATAACTAATTCTTCTACTAACTCAATATCTTTTGGAAAAGGTGGTCTATCTCCTGCAAGCGCACTTAGCGTTTCAATTGGTGACAATGCATTGAAGTTTTCAATCACGCCATCCTTTTTCGTCTTACTTTCTTTTTGTGGCTCTTCAGTTTGTATCTTTTCTTCCACCTTCACAAATTTTTTCATTGTCGGTGGCTCTGTAGAAATCGTCATCTTATAATAGCTGGATGCTGATTTTTTTAATTTTGCTTCATTAATGTGCATCGTTTCATCTAAAGCCATCATAATAATTTGCTGCATATCTTTCGGTGATAAATGATATAAAAAGGCCGTTTTTGCAATTAGCACTTTCATTTCCGGTGTCAAAACAGACTGCGGCACTAATTGCTCTGACAATCCTTGACGTAGTGCCTCAAAGTCAAAATCATGTGTATCAAATGGGATGTCTTTTGGCTTCTCTACACCTGTAGACATCTGCAAGTCATTTGGTGGCATATGTTGCTGCACCGGCTGATAGACATCCATAAATGAGCGCGACACATCACTATAACCTGCCGTTGTCGACCCTTTCACAATAAAGCGCTGTCTTAATAAACGATACGCATGCTCCCCAATCTTGCTATATAAAAACATCGATAAAATAGGGTCATCAAAAAATAATTTCGCATCAAGCGGTGGCATGACATCATAAATAAAGGATCGCATCGTATCTTCCTCACGACGCCAGCTACGTAATAATCCTATCGCTTCTAATGCAATACGTGATTCAAACACTTGTGCAATCGGCATATCAAGCGCATTCATTAAATGATAATGCGACAGATTTGTTTCGATCATATCCTCACCCTCAGCCCATAGCATAAAATATAAGCTAACAGCATCGGGACCGATTAATGGTTGATAAAGTAATGTAATTAATTTTCGTTCATAGCTTGATAATGGGAAAGGAATACGAATCGACAGTCGGTCTACTGGCTGTAATTCTCGATATAAATTTACCACTGTAATGCGCCTCCTTATTGCCCTTGTTTCCTATTCATCATTCGATTGCTCTTTTTCCTTCGTTTGCTTTTCCAGCAAATCACGCATTTCCTCCAAGAACACCGAAATATCTTTAAATTGACGATAAACAGATGCAAAACGCACATAAGATACCTCATCAATTTTTGCAAGGCGCTCCATAACCATTTCCCCAACATCTTCTGATTTTACTTCTGCATTACCTTGTCGTCGTAATTCTTTTTCAATATTAAAAACAATTTCTTCGAGTACAGACAATGCAACCGGGCGCTTCTCACACGCACGAATTAACCCTCGCAGCACTTTTTCATGGCTAAATTCTTCACGAGAACCATCTTTTTTCACAACGATCAATGGCATTTCTTCTACTTTTTCAAATGTTGTAAAACGGAAGCCACATGATTCGCATTCACGACGGCGGCGAATTGCCTTATTGTCATCTACAGGGCGACTATCAATTACTTTTGTTCCGTTATATTGACACGTTGGACATCTCATAGTTTTCTACTCTCCTGATATATATCTTATAGTTTACTTATTATATCAAAAAACCACATTAAAAATCGAATAGATGTCGTTATTTCTAAAGAAAAGTCTGACTTTCTTCCGTTTTAAAACGCAAAAAGACCGAGTGGCATTCTCGGTCTTTTTCAATACATATGAATTAGGATTTTTTTAGGGTTTAAATTAAGCGTTAACTGCTGTTGCTAAACCAGCGATTACTTTTTTCGTTAAATCAACAACACGTGAAGAATAACCCCACTCATTATCATACCATGCAAGTACTTTTACCTTTTTATCGCCCATAACCATGGTTGTTAGGCCATCAATTGTTGCTGATGCAGGATTTGTGTTGAAGTCGCTTGATACAAGTGGCTCTTCTGTGTAATCTAAGATACCTTTTAATGCGCCTTGAGAAGCTTTCTTGAATGCATTATTTACTTGTTCAACCGTTACTGTTTCATTTAAATCAACAACTAAATCTACTAATGACACATTCGGTGTTGGAACGCGTAAAGCCATACCATGTAATTTACCTTGTAATTCCGGTAATACAAGTGTTAATGCTTTTGCAGCACCTGTAGAAGTTGGAATGATTGATTCTGCGCAAGAACGTGCACGACGTAAATCTTTATGTGGGTTATCGATATTTTTTTGATCATTTGTGTATGAGTGCACAGTTGTCATTAAACCGTTGTCGATACCAAATGTGTCATTTAAGACTTTTGCTACTGGCGCTAAGCAGTTTGTTGTGCATGATGCATTTGAAATGACATCATGTTTTGATAAATCTAATTTATCATCATTTACACCCATCACAATTGTTACGTCTTCATTTTTACCAGGTGCTGTTAAGATTACTTTTTTGGCACCGGCTTCTAAATGCTGTGCAGCTTTTGAACGTTCATTGAATTTACCAGTTGCTTCGATCACGATATCTACGTTCATTTCTTTCCAAGGTAATAAAAGTGGGTTACGCTCAGCTACTAATTGTATGCGCTTACCATTTACAACTAAGAAATCTTCACCGGCTTCAACAGAACCATCGAAACGACCATGTGTCGTGTCATATTTAATTAAGTGAGCTAAAGTTTCTGAAGGATAGCTAGCATTGATTGCTACAATATTTAAATCCTCTGCCATAGCCTTTCTAAATACCATACGACCGATGCGGCCAAATCCGTTAATCGCAATTGAAACTGTCATTATATAAATCCTCCTATGTGGTTGTGTTTGAATTGAACATCTTATTTGCAATTAGTATAGCACATTAAACGAAAAGGAAAACCTTTTTTCACTTAAATTTTAAAGATTTTATTTTCTGACAATTTAATAAACAAAAAAACAAGAGCTTTTTACAGCTCTTGTAGAACACCCCATTTTTTTAAAATATAATGTAATTGTTCTTTTGTTGATGCAACCGAATCATTGTTATAAATAACCGCATCTGCTCCTTTTTCTTTTACTGAAATCGGCAGTTGTGAGCTAATGCGTGCGCGTGCCTCTTGCTCGGTTAAATCATTTCGAGCCATCAAGCGTTTTAATTGATTTTCCTCTGAAACAGAAACGACAAGAATATTCTCGACATAACTTTGAAGACCACTTTCAAACAATAACGGAATATCCATAACAACGTGTGGATGCCCGTCAGACAAGTGTTTGTCGCGTTGTCGAAGCATTTCTTTTCGAATCGCCGGATGAATAATCTCATTCAATTGTTTTCGCTTTGTTGGGTCATGAAAAATCAAATCTCCTACTTTTTTACGATTCATATGGCCATCTTCTAAAATGACATCGTCGCCAAACTGAGCCGCAATTTGCTGTAATGTTTCACGACCTGGTTCGACTACAACACGTGCTACTTTATCCGCATCAACGATTGGAATCTTTAAATCCTCAAACATTTTTGCGACCGTACTTTTTCCACTTGCAATACTTCCTGTTAAACCGATAATCATTTTTCTTCCCCCTAGCGTTGACAGTTTGGACAATAAAAGGAGTTTCGTCCAGCGATAATTTGTTGCTCTGTATTAGTATGACACATTGGGCATTTTTTCATCCCATACATTTGCAAATGGTGTTGCATGCCTCCTGCTTCACCGTTAATATTTCGATAATCTGAGATAGAAGAGCCACCAAATGCGATGCTTTCTGTCAAAACTGCAACAATTTCTTGAAATAACTGTCGTAATTGGGCTTTATCTATTTGGGACACTTTTCGTCCCGGATGTATTTTTGTTCTAAATAGTGCTTCGGTTGCGTAGATATTCCCACAGCCGCTTACGACTTGTCCGTCCATAATAACAGCTTTGATGGCTTTATTATTGTACTTTCTCTGCGTACATTTTTCTAGAAAATAATCCATTGCAACGTCGTCAAACGGTTCAGGTGCCATTGCAAGTAGCGGCGGATAATCCGCAACTTCTCGCAATAAGCGTAATTCGCCAAAGCGACGAATATCCGCATAAATTAACCATTCTTCCGCTGCTAACTGCCACATCACATGCATATGCTTGTGAAATTTCCCTTCTGTCACATCATCCGGATGTGCAACATGAAACCATGCTCCTGACATCCCTAAATGATTGACGATTAATTGTTGCCCGCCGTTTTTCGACATCGTAAAGAAAATATATTTTGCATGTCGTTCAATATGTTCAATCGTCATTCCTTCTACTGCTGCAATAAATGCTTCTGGTGTTTGGCCTTTAATAATTGCTTCTTTTCCAGCCGCTTTTGATGCGTAAATAACCGGAGACACGATGACACGTTGAATTGTTTTATGTTCAACAGCTGGTTTCAGCATACGAACAACACCTTCTACTTCTGGTAATTCAGGCAAAATCTCTCCTCCTATTTCGCGTCGTACCATGTATTACCAGATGCAGCATCTGCTTTTAATGGTACTTTTAATTTAACAGCTGCTTCCATCACAGCCGGCACAAGCTCTTCTAAAATAGCTAATTCTTCAGGTGGTGCTTCAAAAATCAACTCATCATGTACTTGTAGAAGCATTTTTGCTTGTAAATTTTTCGCTTTTAGTGCAGCCGCCATATCAATCATTGCTTTTTTTATAATATCTGCTGCTGTCCCTTGGATTGGTGTATTCATTGCTGTACGTTCTGCAAAGCTACGTACATTAAAGTTACGGCTCTTTAAATCCGGTAAATAACGACGACGATTTAGTAGCGTTGTAACATAACCGTCCTTTTTCGCTTGTTCAACAATCGAGCTCATATAGCCCTGTACGCCTGGGTAACTTTCAAAATAGCGTTCAATAAATTTGGCCGCTTCTTTACGCGTAATACCCAAGTTTTGTGATAATCCATAATCACTGATACCGTATACAATACCAAAATTTACAGCTTTTGCTTGGCGACGCATATTTGATGTCACATCTTCTTTCGCTACACCAAACACATCCATTGCTGTTTTCGTATGAATATCTAAATCATGCTTGAAAGCATCGATTAAGTTCGCTTCATCTGCCATATCCGCTAATACACGTAATTCAATTTGTGAGTAATCGGCAGAAAACAACTTCCAGCCCTCATGACTTGGTACAAATGCTTGACGAATTTTACGCCCTTCCTCTAAGCGGACTGGAATGTTTTGCAAGTTCGGGTCAATCGAGCTTAGACGTCCTGTAGCAGTTAATGCTTGCTGATAACGTGTATGAATTTTATGATCCTTTTCATGTACGACCTTTAATAAGCCTTCGATATACGTTGATTTTAACTTTCCAAGCTGACGAAACTCTAGAATGTAATCAATAATGTCATGCTCAGGTTGTAGCTTTTCAAGCACATCCGCTGCTGTTGAATAACCGGTTTTTGTCTTTTTAATAATAGGAAGTTCCAGTTTTTCAAATAGAACAACGCCTAGTTGTTTCGGTGAATTAATATTAAATTCTGTTCCTGCTAATGCGTAGATTTTTTGCTCAATCGCATCTAATTTTAATGTAAGCTCCTCACCCATTTCGATTAGACGTTGCTCATTTACAACAACCCCAGCACATTCCATGTCACATAAAATAAGTGCTAGTGGTAACTCAATCGTTTTGTATAATTCAAATTGCTCTTTAACTTGTAATGCTTTCTCAATCGTCGGAAGCGCATGCCAAACAGCTAATGCTTTACGTGCTACATGCTCTGCTAGTACGACTTGCTCTGGTATAGCACGTTTTGCGCCCTTACCATAGACTTGCTCCGCTACTTGCACATCATAATAGCCATAGCTTTTCGCAACCGTAGCCACATCGTCTAAGTTTTGACCTGCTTCATCAATATAGGCAGCTAATAGCATATCGGCTTTGACACCATTTAATGCGATACCAAAGCGGTGAAGTGCAGCTCGTTGTGCCTTCACATCATAAACATATTTTATTTTCGTATCATCTGCTAAATATGCTTTGACTACTTCAGATTGCTGTACCGCTTCAAATGGCATATAGTAAGAAGCTTCACCAGCCGTAAAACCAACACCTAAAATCGCACAGCTATGATAATGCTCATCCTCTAGCTCGACATGCACAGCCATTGTGTCCGTTAATTTATCCGTCATATCATCGACGATTTCCCACGCGATATCTTTTTTCTCTGTCGTTTCCTCAACAGCTAAATCACTTTTTTCAATTAATGATTTAAATGACAGCTCACGCCAAATACCAAATAACGCTTCTGTATCTGGTGCACTCCATGCCAAATCATCAATCGATAACTCAAGTGGTACATCACGGTTAATTGTCGCAAGCTCTTTACTCATTAAAGCTTGCTCCTCATTCGCCATAAGTTTCTCTTTTAATTTTGCACCTTTGACGTCCTCAAGATGTGCATAAATTTCTTCAACGGTCGGATGCTGCGTTAATAATTTAATGGCCGTTTTTTCACCAACCCCTGGGACACCTGGAATATTATCTGATGAATCGCCCATTAAGCCTTTCATATCAATAATTTGCAGCGGTGTTAAACCGTATTTTTCCTGAATATGTGCCGGTGTATAGTGCTCAATATCGGTCATGCCTTTACGCGTAATATAAACTGTTGTATTATCCGATGCTAATTGTGTTAAATCCTTATCACCTGAAATAATAATCGTTTCAAGGCCTTGTTCATCTGCTTGACGGCTCAATGTTCCAATAATATCATCCGCCTCATACATTTCTAATTCATAGCGCTTCATATTATACGCATCTAATAATTTTCGTAAATACGGGAATTGTTCTGACAGCTCAGGCGGTGTCTTTTGACGACCTCCTTTATAGTCTTTAAATGTGCTATGGCGGAATGTCGTTTTCCCTGCATCAAAGGCGACTAAAATGCGCGTTGGATTTTCTTCTCCTAAAATCTTTTGTAGCATCGTCGTAAAGCCATATACGGCATTTGTATGAATGCCTTGCTCATTTGTTAAAAGTGGTAACGCAAAAAATGCGCGATAGGCTAAACTGTTGCCATCTAATAATAGTAACTTTTCTTTTGTCATCGTTACATTCCCTTCCTAGTAAACTTATCTCTTCTATCTTACCATGCCAGCAACAAATCGTCGCACACACGTTCTTTTTAACGCAAAAAAAGACCGGTAGAAGTCTCGGTTACTTCTACCGGTCAAATGGTGAAAAAATAGCAGCCGTTCTCGTCACAGAACACCCTCGTTTCTGTCCGTCTGCGATTTCGTCACGATTTTCGCCACACACAAGTAGCTCCAGACGCAAAATTACCAATTGGCAACAAGGGGATCGTCTGAATAAAAGGGAATTTGAAGGGGGCCTTCGCTATTTATAGTACCAATACTCTTTGAAGACTTTATAAACGAATTGTAAAGATATTGTTAAGATGGTATTTTCGGTAGCATAACACGCATCGTTGTACCCTGGCCTACTTCACTTTCAACCTGGATTTTACCGTGATGAATTTCAATTAAATGCTTCACAATCGCCAGGCCCAGACCTGTACCACCTGAATTTCGACTACGCGCACGATCAACACGATAAAAGCGTTCAAAGACGCGCGGAATTTCTTCTTTCGCAATCCCAATCCCTTCATCTTTCACTTCTAAAATGCCAAATTTCGAATTGTCACTTAGTCGCATCGTTATCGTCGTGTGCTCAGGCGAGTAGTTAATGGCATTAAATAATAAATTCACAATAACTTGCATCAAACGATTCGCATCACCTAATATAACAATGTCATCGGGTGCTTCAACCTGTAGTATCATTTCCTTTTCTTCAAGATGCTGTGCAGACATCTCTGCTGCTCGCTTCACTAAATCATTCAAACTTGTCGGCAATAAATCTAGCTGAAAGCCATGTTTTTCAAGCTTCGAAAGCTCTAGTAAATCATTGACAAGCATTTGAAGACGATTGCTTTCCTGATTCATAATCTCAAGGAATGTTAGTAATGTTTCTTCATCCTTATATGCGCCGTCAAGCAATGTTTCGGAGAAGCCTTTCATCGACGTAATCGGTGTGCGTAATTCATGTGAGACATTGGCAACAAAATCTTTACGAACCTGTTCTAGCTTTTTAAGCTCTGTAATATCATGCATGACAATGACCACACCTAGCCAGTGCCCATGCTCCCCAATTACTGGCGCACCATACACTTCCATATGACGCATTCCACCATCAAGCGGAATCTGAATTTGTTGGCGATACGCTTCTTCTGTCATAAAGACATGGTCAACAAATTCTTCGAGCTCAAGTGGCATACCTAAATCCCGGAATACATGCTCAGTCACTTCATCATATTCTTTTTCAAATAGCTTTAAAAACACACGATTGACGACAGAAATATCGCCCTCGCGTCCAATCATAATCAACGAACTGCCCATATTTTCAATCAGTGTTTTTAAACGCTCTTGTTCAATCTCACGCGTCATCATCATATCTTGTAAATTTCGGGCTAGCACATTAATGGAGCTACTTAATGAAGCAGTCGGTGCTTCTGCAGATTCATAAGCACGCGCACGGTAATTTCCTTTTGCTAATTCTAAAGCTGTATTCGTCACATGGTCGACAGAAGACGTCACATTATGCAAAATACGATTGCTAAGTAGCATTAGTACAATAAATGCTACAATGAGCGCACCAATTAACACAAGCCAAAATGATAATGCATCATGGACTTGGCGATTAGTAGCCTGTGATAGCGCATCACTTGCAGAAAGGCGCTTTTCAATTGTCGTATCAATATAAGCAGGTAATAATTGACCGATACCAAAACCTAGGCTTGCTAACACAGCTGCGTACAAGAAACCAAACGCTGTTAATAAGCGTACTCGCATTGATTTCATTATCCTTTGGGCTCCTCAAATTTATAGCCCAACCCACGAATCGTTTTAATAAATTTAGGCTTACGGCTGTTTTCTTCAATTTGATCACGCAAATGGCTAATATGTACATCTACAATACGTGTATCGCCCGCAAAATCATAGTGCCATACTGCACTTAGTAATTGGTCTCGCGTCAATACACGATTTTTATTATCTAACAAATAAACAAGTAACTCGAATTCTTTTGGCGTAAACTCTAATTCCTTACCATCTAATGTTACTTCAAAGCGGTCTGGATAAACACTTAACGCACCAATATGATACGTCTTTTCACGTTCAACTTCTGTCGTTTGTTCCTGCACTTTTGAGCGACGTAGCACCGCTTTTACACGCGCTACTACTTCTCGTGGACTAAATGGCTTTGTCATATAATCATCCGCGCCTAATTCGAGTCCTAACACTTTATCAAACTCATCGTCTTTTGCTGTTAGCATAATAATAGGTGTACCAATTTTTTGAATGCGTAATTCTTTGCATACTTCCATACCATCTTTTTTAGGAAGCATTAAATCAAGCAAAATTAAATCAGGTAATTCTGCCACTGCTCTATTAAGGCCCTCTTGTCCATCAAAAGCTTGAATGACTTCATAACCTGCTTGTTTCAAGTTGTATTGTAATAATGTTGAAATTGCTAATTCGTCTTCTACTACTAAAATTTTATTTGTCATGTTTGTTTGCCTCCAAAATGTTCGTTTGAAACCCCCATCTCAAATTCACTCATTTAGGTGGTATTGCGATTACCGTTCCAGTCACAATTAATTCATCTGTCGATAGGTTACGTCCTTCAACATGAATCATAATTCCTTGAATCGATTCCCGCTTATCGATGACGTTTAAGACGATATGAATCGTTTCGTAATGATAGAGGATACCGGGAAACTGTAGTGCAAGCTCCATAATTCGCGAGCCTGGACCTGGCAAATATTTTGATATTGTTGACGTAATAATGCCATTTAATAGGACAGTCGGTACAATTGGACGTCCAAATTCCGTTCGACTTGCGTAATCATGTTGAATAAATAACGGATTGCTATCATTTGTTAACCCTAAATAGAGCAGTAATTGCTGGTCTTCAATTTTTTCTGTAATTTGAATAGAATCGCCAACCTCTACTTGCTCAAATGTTTTACCAATGCGGTTATTTTTACCTAATAACATAGTATCCAGCCTCCTCTCTCCTACTCTGTTTTTATAGTATCAGTTATAGGATGAAAAATCGAGCACAAGTGTTGCATTACTTACTTTCTAACATTTAGGCCAACAAAAAAGGTCGAGCAGGCGGCCCAACCTTTTTTGCTACTTAATCTAATGCCTGCATAACATCTTTTACTGCATCTGCTGAATAATTCAATGCCTGCTGCTCTTCATCTGTCAGTGGTAGTTCAATGATTTCTTCGATGCCTTCTGCACCTAAAATTGTCGGTACACCTAAATAAATACCTGATTGTCCATATTCACCTTCTAAATAAGCAATTGTCGGTAAAATGCGGCGTTGGTCCTTCAAAATGGCTTCTGCCATTTCTACCATCGCGGCAGCAGGTGCATAGTAAGCAGAACCATTACCTAAGAGGTTAACAATTTCACCACCACCGACACGTGTACGTCGCACGATAGCGTCTAGTCGCTCTTTATCGATTAATAATTCCAGTGGTACACCACCGGCATAAGAATAACGAACAAGCGGTACCATCGTATCTCCGTGCCCACCTAAAACAAAGCCTGAAATATCTTTCACCGATATATTTAGCTCCTCTGCTACAAAGGTACGAAAACGAGCCGTATCTAAAATACCCGATTGTCCAATCACTCGGTTTTTAGGAAAACCAGATGCCTTATAAACCGTATAGGTCATCGCATCCACTGGATTCGTTAATACTAATAAAATGGCATTTGGCGAATAATTAGCCACTTCTTTTGCTACCGATTCCATGACACGTTGATTTGTTTTCACAAGGTCATCACGACTCATTCCGGGCTTACGAGCAATCCCTGCTGTAATGATGACAACATCTGAATCTGCTGTATCTTCATAATTAGCTGTTCCTGTTACTTGTGAATCAAAACTTAAAATTGGTGCAGCCTCTGCCATATCAAGCGCTTTTCCTTTTGTTGGATTTTCTGCTTGTGGAATATCGACTAGCACCACATCACCAAGTTCTTTTTGCGCTACTAAAAAAGCAGCTGTAGATCCGGTAAACCCGCTACCGATAATAGAAATCTTTTTACGTTTATGAGACATATTAAAATCCTCCTATTCTACAATAAAATGGTAATTGAGTATAAAAAAAGAGATGAAGCAAGCTTCACCTCTTATAACCCTTAAGGATTAAAGGTTTTTGATTAATTCGTCAGCGAATTCTGAGCATTTCACTTCAGTAGCGCCATCCATTAGACGTGCGAAGTCGTAAGTTACAACTTTAGAAGCGATTGTTTTTTCTACTGATGCTGTAATAGCGTCAGCAGCTTCTTGCCAGCCTAAGTGTTCAAGCATTAATACGCCTGAAAGTAATACTGATGATGGGTTAACTTTGTCTTGACCAGCATATTTTGGAGCAGTACCGTGAGTAGCTTCAAAGATAGCGTGACCAGTTACGTAGTTAATGTTAGCGCCTGGAGCGATACCAATACCACCAACTTGTGCAGCTAATGCATCAGAGATGTAGTCGCCGTTTAAGTTCATTGTAGCTACTACGTCGAACTCTTTAGGGCGAGTTAAGATTTGTTGTAAGAAGATATCAGCGATAGAATCTTTTACGATGATTTTGCCTTCAGCTTCAGCTTTAGCTTGTGCAGCGTTTGCAGCTTCAGTACCTTCAGCTTCAACGATTGCATCATATTGAGCCCAAGTGAATACTTTATCGCCGAATTCGTTTGCAGCTAAATCGTAACCCCATTGTTTGAATCCACCTTCAGTGAATTTCATGATGTTACCTTTGTGTACTAAAGTAACAGTTGGTTTGTTGTTATCGATTGCATAATTGATAGCAGCGCGTACTAGACGTTCTGTACCTTCTTTAGAAACTGGTTTAATACCTAAACCTGAAGTTTCTGGGAAGCGAATTTTGTTAACACCTAGTTCAGTTTGTAAGAAGTTTAATAACTTCTTTTGTTCGTCTGAACCAGCTTTGTATTCGATACCAGCGTAGATATCTTCAGTGTTTTCACGGAAGATTACCATGTCAACGTCTTCTGGTTTTTTAACTGGAGAAGGAACACCTTCGAAGTGACGTACTGGACGTAAGCATACATATAAGTCAAGAGTTTGACGTAATGCTACGTTTAGTGAACGGATACCGCCACCGATTGGAGTTGTAAGAGGTCCTTTGATAGCGATTAAGTATTCGTTGATTTTGTCTAAAGTTTCTTGTGGTAACCATTCGCCTGTAGCGTTGAATGCTTTTTCACCAGCTAAAACTTCTAACCATTCGATTGATTTTTCGCCATTGTAAACATTTTTAACAGCTGCGTCAATAACGCGTGAAGCTGCGTGCCAGATATCAGGACCGATACCGTCACCGATGATGAATGGGATTGTTGGGTTGTTCGGTACGTTTAACACACCGTTGTTTTCCATAGTAATTTTTGCCATGTAAATTGCGCCTCCTAAAGTTAATCATAATCATGGGCTTGGTCCAATAAGGAACAAGCCCACTGACTATTACATTATATCATACAGTTCTATTTGAAGCATTTCGCATTTGAGCGAAAATTCGCTAAGTTATTAGCGTTCTTCAACTGGAACGTACTTTTGTAAACCAGGTCCTACGTACTCAGCACGTGGACGGATTAAACGGTTGTTTGCATATTGTTCTAAAATATGTGCAGACCAACCAGCTGTACGTGATACAGCGAATACTGGTGTGAATAAATCATGTTCGATTTCCAATGAATCGTAAACTGATGCTGAGAAGAAGTCAACGTTTGCAGGTAAGTGTTTTTGTTCCCAGATCATGTCATGGATTTTCACTGACATATCGTAAAGTTCTGGTTTACCAGTTAATTTAGTAAGTTTTTCAGACATTTTACGTAAGTGTGGTGCACGAGGATCACCAGAACGGTATACGCGGTGACCGAATCCCATGATTTTAACTTTGTTATCTAATTTATCTTGAATGTAAGATTCAACATTGTCTACTGAACCAATTTCAGATAACATTTTCATAACTTGCTCGTTAGCGCCACCGTGTAATGGACCTTTTAATGCGCCGATTGCAGCAGTGATACCTGAGTAAATATCAGATAAAGTAGCTACACATACGCGTGCAGTGAAAGTTGATGCATTTAATTCGTGGTCAGCGTGAAGAACTAACGCTTTGTTGAATGCTTCGATTTCGATAGCTTCAGGTTCAGTACCTTTTAGCATGTATAAGAAGTTAGCTGCATAGCTAAGGTCTTTTTTAGGTGCAATTGGTTCTTGACCGTTACGCACACGTGCAAAAGTAGTAACTACTGTACCAATTTTCGCTTGTAAACGAATTGCTTTACGGTAGTTTGCTTCTGTTTCCATAACGTCTGCTTCTTTATCGAATGTTCCTAACATTGAAATCGCTGTACGTAGAGCAGCCATTGGATGCACTTGATCAAGTGGCATAGATTTGAATAAATCAACGATTGCAGTTGGGATTTCCATGTTGTCTGCTAATTGTTGTTTTAATTCTGCTAATTCTTGAGCATTTGGAAGACGAGTGTTCCAAAGTAAGAATACCACTTCTTCAAATGATGCATTTTCAGCTAAATCGTCGATGCTGTAACCAACGTATGTTAATTTATCATCAATGATTGAACTTACTTTTGTTTCTGCTGCTACGATACCTTCTAAACCTTTTGTTGATGCCATAGTAATATCGCTCCTATTCATATCATAAGTATTTGTAATAAATGTTCCCACTTATTACCCCAAAAAAATTATATGATTCTATAAGTAAATCGCTTACATGAATTATTATAATCAATTTTGACGGCTTTGTGAATTAAAACTAATCATTTAATAAATTTGGCGTTTTTAGTAGAGAAATACGATTTTTTCTAGAAAAAATCGTAAATTTCAAGATGGTTATATAAAACTCAAATGGGTTTTAATGTAATTTTTTATATAAAAAGTAACTTTTCACACACTATATACCTTGCTTATTACGTCATCTATAAATGTTTTTATATGCTGTTATAAACATTATTGTTGCTCGATTGTCCACTTTTTTCCTAGTCGTTCTACGTTTAAAATCCAGCAAAAAAGCGAATGATCTTTTTTGACCATTCGCTTTTTTATTATAATATTTTGGTTGTTATAGAATACTTGAATACCCTTTGTAAATAACACCTGAAGTTGCATCCATAGAAATTTCTTGGCCCTGTTCAATAACAGTTGTTGCGTTCTTTACACCCACAATTACTGGTATACCTAATGATAAACCAACAACTGCTGCATGAGATGTTAAACCGCCCTCTTCTGTAATTAATCCGGCACATTTTTCAACTGCTGGCATCATTTCTCGATCTGAACCAATCGTTACAATAATTCGACCAGTCGCATCTTCGGTTAAAGCTTCTGCTGCGTTTTTCACTACAAGTGCTTTACCGTTTGTTGCAGCACGACCAATCCCTTGACCTTTTGTGAGTTTATCGCCAATCATATGCACTTTCATTAAGTTCGTCGTACCCGCTTCACCAACTGGTACACCTGCTGTAATAACAACTAAATCACCATATTTTACAACATCACTTTCAAGTGCTTTCTGTACAGCTAATTCTAAGACTTCATCGGTAGACGTAACTTTTGGCGCTGTTAATGGTTGTACACCCCAAACAAGTGTCAATTGACGGCTCGTCACATCAGATGAAGTTACCGCAACAACTGGCACACCAGGACGATATTTCGCGATAGCACGTGCTGTTGCACCACTTTCTGTCGGCGCTAAAATAGCTGACACTTGTAAGTTTAATGATGTATACGCAACTGATTGTGCAATTGCTTCTGTCATTGTTGCACCATTTTGTTTGCTACGCGCACGTACGATTTCTTTGTGATTTAATGTATCTTCAATACGTGATGCAATTTTATGCATTGTTTGAACAGACTCTACAGGGTATAAACCAGCAGCTGTTTCACCAGATAGCATAATTGCATCTGTCCCATCTAAAATTGCATTTGCCACATCACTTGCTTCTGCACGTGTTGGACGAGGATTGCGTTGCATTGAATCTAACATTTGTGTTGCTGTAATGACTGGTTTCCCTAGTTTATTACATTTTTGAATCAAGCTTTTTTGCACGACTGGTACTTCTTCTGCAGGAATTTCTACACCTAAGTCGCCACGTGCTACCATTAAACCATCTGAAACTTTTAAGATGCCATCAATATTATCGACACCCTCTTGATTTTCGATTTTTGGAATGATACGAATATGTGCATCATGACGTTCTAATAATTCGCGAATTTCTAATACATCTGATGGACGACGAACGAATGAAGCTGCGATAAAATCAACGCCTTGTTCAATACCAAATTCGATATCTGCCGCATCTTTTTCTGTAATCCCTGGAAGTTGAACAGATACACCTGGTACGTTTACACCTTTTTTATTTTTTAATGTTCCAGCATTTTCAACTGTTGTGTGAATTAAGCCTTTTTCTTTGTCAGTTCCTGTTACGTGTAATTCGATTAAACCATCGTCTAATAGAATGACAGAACCTTCGTGAACATCCTCAATTAATTTTTCATATGTGATTGAAAATACTTCTGTTGTGCCAAGCACTTCTGTCATTGAAATATCAATTGTTTGACCTGTTACAAGTTCAATCGCGTCATTTTCCATATTATTTGTACGAATTTCTGGACCCTTCGTATCTAATAAAATACCGACAATTTTGCCTGTTTCTTTTGCGGCTTGACGAATGGCTTGAATACGTGCCGCATGCTCCTCATGAGAACCATGTGAAAAGTTTAAACGTGCAACATTCATACCTGATTCAATTAAGCTTACTAACGTTTCATGTGATTCACTTGCTGGACCGATTGTACATACAATTTTTGTTTTTCTCATTCGTTGAACACTCCCGTAAGTTAGATGGATAATTCTTTTGATAATTTAAACATTGCTTGATCTAAATGATGTTCTGTTTCAAATACTTCTTTCAAGTCATAGTCTACCACCGCTTGATTACGAATACCAACGGCACGGCCTCCGACATTATTCATTAACACTTCTACCGCATGTGCACCCATCATGCTTGCTAACACACGGTCACGCGCTGTTGGTGAACCACCTCGTTGAATATGACCCAATACAGAAACTCGCGTATCAATACCTTTGTCCAATAGAATGTTTTTCAGTTCATTCGCTGACATAACACCCTCTGCCACGATAATAATACTATGTTTTTTACCACGTTCTTTACCACGTTGCAAACGTTTGACCATTTCATCAATATTTGTCGCTTCTTCAGGAACAAGAATGGTTTCTGCACCACCTGCTAAACCTGCCCATAAGGCGATATCTCCCGCGTCACGCCCCATTACTTCAATAACAAATGTTCGATCATGTGATGTAGCCGTATCTCGGATTTTATCAATTGCTTCAATTACTGTATTTAATGCTGTATCAAAACCAATCGTATAATCCGTGCCTCGAATATCATTATCAATCGTCCCTGGCACACCTACTGTAGGGAAACCTTTTTCACTCAGTGCTAATGCCCCGCGATAAGAGCCATCTCCACCGATTACGACAAGGCCTTCCATACCTGCTGCGCGCATACGCTCAATTGCTTGCAGTTGCGCTTCGTCTTCTTTAAATTCCAATGACCTAGCAGAATGAAGCATCGTACCACCGCGTTGGATAATATCCCCAACATCACCGATTTCAAGTAGTTTAAATTCGCCTTCCATCAATCCTTGGTAGCCCTGGTAAACACCAACGACTTCCATTTCATGATAAATTGCTTTACGAACAACTGCACGTACGGCTGCATTCATACCTGGTGAATCGCCACCACTTGTTAAAACACCAATTTTCTTCATAGGATGACCTCCTAATAGTCAGTTAAAACAAAGATGGGCTGAACATAGCAGTTTGCTATGACTCAGCCGAATCATTCAACGAGATAATTAGAGCTTATACGAGAAATATCTCGTATGAGGTCTAACATCTCTCTCTATGTTCTATCATACCGATTTCTTGTCAGTTTGGAAATAATTATTGTGTAAAAATACCGATTTCTCGATATTTTTTATATCGGTCCTCAATTAATTCTTCTTTTGAAAGCGCTAACAGCTCTGTTAAGGACTTTTCGAGCGTTTCTTTCACAAATGTAGCTTGCTGTTTCGGGTCTTTTTGTGCCCCACCTAATACTTCTGGAATAATTTCATCGATAATATGCATATCTTTTAAATCGGGCGCTGTAATACGCATTGCCTCTGCGGCTTGCTGTGCCTTTGAGCCATCACGCCACAAAATAGAAGCTGCCCCCTCTGGTGAAATAACAGAAAATGTTGAATTCGTCAACATATGCAGACGGTTGGCAACACCTAATGCTAGTGCGCCACCACTTCCCCCTTCACCAATGACAATACTAATTACCGGTACAGTTAAGCCCGCCATTTCGACTAAATTACGTGCAATTGCTTCACTTTGCCCACGCATTTCAGCTTGACTACCTGGATAAGCGCCTTTTGTATCAATAAAGCACACAATTGGACGATTAAATTTCTCTGCTTGTTTCATTAAGCGTAGTGCTTTGCGATAGCCTTCTGGGTGTGGCATCCCAAAGTTACGACGGACATTTTCTTTTGTATCACGGCCACGTTGATGACCAATAATTGTAACAGGCACATCGTTCAATGTCGCAATCCCACTAACGATTGCTGCATCATCGCCAAACTGACGATCACCATGTAGCTCAATGAAATCATCAAAAATAAATTCCACATACTCAAGCGTTGTTGGACGATCTGCCATACGTGCTACTTGCACACGGTCCCAAGGTTTTAAGTTTGTGTAAATATTTTTCTCAAGAACGCTGAAGCGCTGTTCTAGCTGTGCAATCTCTTCGCTAAAATCTAGCGCTTCTGTTGTCGTTAATTTTTTTAATTCATCAATTTTGGCACGTAGCTCAATTAATGGTTTTTCAAATGATAGCGGTTGCTTAGCCATGATGTGCTGCCCCTTTCGTATGTAATTTCACAAATGTGCTTAATGTTTGACGCATATTTTTACGTTCGATAATGGCATCTAGTTGGCCATGCTCTAATAAAAACTCTGCTGTTTGGAAATCATCTGGTAATTTCTCGCGTACCGTTTGTTCAATCACTCGACGACCTGCAAAGCCAATTAAAGCTTGTGGTTCTGCTAAATTGATATCTCCTACTGATGCAAAACTTGCTGACACACCACCTGTTGTTGGATGCGTCATTACTGAAATAAATAATAACCCTTTATCCGCATGACGTTTAAGCGCAACACTTGTTTTTGCCATTTGCATTAATGACAATACCCCTTCTTGCATACGTGCGCCACCACTTGCTGTGAAAATAATAAACGGTACCCCAAGTTCCGTTGCTGTTTCCACTGCACGTGTAATTTTCTCCCCTACAACTGATCCCATCGATCCCATGCGAAAATGAGCATCCATTACAGCAACAACTACTTGTTCGCCGCCAATTCTACCTTTTCCTGTAACAATCGCTTCTGTTAAGCCTGTTTTTTGTTGATCAGCTTTTACTTTTTCAAGATAACCCGGAAATTCTAATGGATTGGCTGAATCTAACGCAGCATCTAACTCCACAAATGAGCCTTCATCTAGCGTAATTGCCAAGCGATCTTGTGCATGCATTTTATGATGATGGCCACAACGGTCGCATACCCCAAATACTTCCGTAAAATCTGCTTTTTTCATTACATGATTACATTTTTCACAGTTTAACAAATCTTCCGTTAAACGCGCGTCATCATGCGGCATTGCAAAATGTTTTTTCTTTTTGCCTTTTTTAAAAATCTCTCGAATATTCATAAACTATCGCTCCTTCGCTAATGTGTCTATCCATTCCTCATACGCTTCAAGCGCTAAGGCAGGTTGGCCCATTCGTAAATTGCTTAAAAATCGCTCTAAATGAACTTTTTCGTTCTCCGTCGTAGTACCTTGATACGGACGAAGTGCATATTGATTTAGCAATAACCAAATTTTATAAACAAGACGATTGTTCGTCGCCACAATCATTTCGCGAATAATATCTTCACGCATGACCGTTTGACCTTCGATTACATTATGTAAAAGACTTTCCCATACCGGCGATTTACATAGGTTTTCATCCAGCGCTACCATACAAATAGCATCACGCTCTAAAATGCGCTGTGTTGAAAAAACATAACCACTTCCAGCTTCATCTGGCAAAATAAACTGTGCAAGCACTTCAACAAGTTGGTGATTACGATAATCCGATAAATAGGTGCCTCCACCCTGGCGCGTTTGAATTAAGCCAAGTAATTCCATACTACGCAGTGCCTCACGAACCGACGAACGCCCCACACCTAGTCGTTCCGCTAACACACGCTCTGAAGGTAATTTATCACCTGGTTTAATTCCTTCTTCTTGAATAATTCCTTTTAAGTCATTCACTGTTTCAATAAACACTTTTGATTTTGATTGATTTTCTGTCATCCCGATCTCTCCTTAGCAAATAGCTAACAAAAGTGGTCTGACCACTTTTTATTAGCATACCGAAAAATATTCCATTCGTAAAGAAAAAACTGTGCCAAAAGCACAGTTTTTAATACCTAGTAGTAATTTAAACTTCTAAAATACGTTCAATTTGTTTGATAATGAGTTGGCTCTTACCATTACGTCGTTCTACTTTACCACGTACAATAACCGTCATCTCTTCTTCAACCCATGACATCACCGCTGCATAATCGCGTGGGAATAGTGTTGATGAGATACTTCCTTCTTCATCTTCTAATTGCAAAAAGGCCATTGGCTCTCCCTTTTTTGTACGAATCTGTTTTTTACTTTGTATAAGTGCAATCAATTGAACATGAGAATCTGCATTTGCATAACTAATATCTTTTGTCGTTACACTATCAATACTAAGCGATTTTTTTAACGACATAATAGGATGTGGTGATAAATAAAACCCGAGCACTTCTTTTTCGTATTCTAGCTTTTGTTTTTCTGTCATGGCTTCTGCTTTTGCGTACTTAGGTGTTCCAAATAAAGCAATATCTTGAAAATCTTCACTCTCATCTGCTAAATCTGACTGTAAAGTAGCTTGTGCAATGGCCCCTTTAATCGATGCTAAAAGTACGGCGCGGTCTTTTCCAAATTCATCGAATGCGCCCGCTTTAATTAATGGCTCAAGCGCTGCTTCTTTAAATTGTTTTGCTGGAAAATCTGCAGCCATCGCATATAAATTGGTCCATGTAGCACGCTCGTTTTTCCGCAAATAATTTAGTTCCTCTAAAAATGCATTAGGCACGCCCCGTATCGCGCCTAATGCAAAGCGAACATCCCCATTTTCAACATGGAATCCCTTGCCACTTTTCGTAATCGATGGTGGTAATAGCTTAATGCCACGCTCCTTCATCTCTTGCATAAAAGCTGTTGTTTTGTCTTTATCTCCAAGAACCGAAGACAGTAAGGCTGCATAAAAGTATGGTGCAAAATTCGCTTTCAAATAGGCCATTTGATATGTGATTACACTATAGGCAGCAGAATGGGATTTTGGGAACCCATAATCCGCAAAACGAACGATTAAATCATAGATATTATTTGCAATATCTTGATCAAAGCCTTGCTTTAAAGCTCCTTTAACGAAATGTGCACGCTCTTGATCTAATGTTTCACGTTTCTTCTTACTAACTGCTCGGCGTAATAAATCCGCTTCGCCCATGGTAAAACCAGCAAAGCGGCTGGCAATTTGTAAAATTTGCTCCTGATACACGATGACACCATACGTTTCAGCTAAAATAGGACGCAATGCTTCATGTGGCATTTCGGCCGTTTCTATACCATGCTTACGACGTGCATAAACCGGAATAAAATCCATTGGCCCTGGACGATATAATGCATTGATTGCAATAATATCTGTAAACTGCGTTGGTGCGATTTCCCGTAATGCCTCTCGCATACCAGTCGACTCTAACTGGAATACACCTAATGTGTCGCCACGACGTAGCAATTCAAATGTTTTAGCATCATGTAATGGGATTTTTTCGAATTTTAATGTTTTCCTAGTGTCCGCAAAAATCATATTTCGAATCATTTCAAGGGTTGTTAAATTACGCAAGCCTAAAAAGTCCATTTTTAATAAGCCTACTTGCTCTACTTCTTGCATTGGCCACTGCGTCAAATACAATCCTTCATGCCCTTTTTCGATTGGCACTGTTTCAACAAGTGGCTCCGGTGACAATACGACACCTGCCGCATGAGTAGAAGCATTTCGTGGTAGTCCCTCTAAACGAAGTGCTACCGAAACGATGCTGTCATGCTGTGGACTTTGCTCACGCCACTGTCTAAGACCGCCTTCTGCTAATGCCTGTTTAAGGGTAGAACCTGGCTTAGATGGTACAAGAGAAGATAAGTGTGATAATTCTTCCATTGTTAAGCCAAACATCCGCCCTACATCACGTAACACTGCTTTTGCAGACAATGTACCAAATGTAATGATTTGCGATACATAATTTGCGCCATATTTTTCAGCTACATAGTGAATAACTTCTTGTCGACGATGATCGGCGAAATCGACATCAATATCCGGTAGCGTCACACGCTCTGGATTTAAAAATCGCTCAAATAATAAGCCATATTTTAATGGATCAATATCTGTAATTCGCATTGCATACGCAACAAGGGAGCTTGCTGATGACCCACGACCGGGTCCTGTTAAAATCCCGCGCTTTCTCGCATACTCAATATAATCAGCCACAATTAAAAAGTAATCTGCATAGCCCATTTTATTAATAGTTGATAATTCATAGCGTAGTCGCTCCGCATAATCCGCTGTAATTTGTCCAAAGCGTTTGACAAGGCCCGCTTCACATTGCTGTTTTAAGCGACTTTCCGCGGTTTCCGCTTCAGCTAATGGGAATTTAGGCATATGAAATGTCACAGTCGGCAACTCTAATTGGCAATCTGCTAAAAAATCATAAATTTGTGTTTGCCACATGGGGCGATCTATAAACCATTCCGTTAGTTGCTGCGCCGTTGGTACATATTGATAACGAGCGGTTTCTTCCAATGCTTCTCGCTCATTTAACTTTTGACCACTTTCAATTGCCTGCGCAATTTCAAATGCCAATACATCTTCTTCTTCTAAAAATGTGCTTCTATGGGTCGCACCTATCGGTAAATTCAAATTACTACAAAGTTCCTCGTAATACGTTTCTTCTATCGATTTATGCCCCCCAGGACGCGCGACTCCAGCAATGCAATCTTCTAGCCATAAAGCTTTTAACGTTGCTAAATCTTCTTTCGGGTCACTTAACCATGTTGCATCGCATAATGGTATCATTGCTTTTAATCCTACTCGGTAGCCTTGTAGCCATTTAAGTGGAATATCTCCATGTTCACGTAACGAACTAGCAGATGATAATTTTAATAATTGCCCATAACCTTGGACATCTTTCGCATAAACAATGAGCTGTCTTCTATGTTGTGACACTGTTACATGCAATGTTAAGCCAATAACCGGCGACAAACCTGCATTTTTTAACGCATGCCAAAAAGGCAGCACACCATAAAGCTTTGAATTGGTGATTGCTGCCAATTGGACCTGTTGCTGTGTCATTTTTTGTGTCAATTCATCGATACGAATCGTACTTTGTAACATATCCGCGGCCGTAACTATTTCTGTATAGACGACGTTCATCGTATCAACCTCTTTTCTTTTACTGCTGTTTACATAACGCTTCAATCGCTTGAATAACATCATCCGCTTCTGACCAATCATAAATCGTCGCTCCCGCTGCTACAGGGTGACCACCTCCGCGGAACTGTTTCGCAATTGTGTTGATTACTGGGCCTTTTGAACGTAAACGAATACGAATTTGATCGTCCTCCTCTACAAACATTGCCCATGCAACAATACCTTTTGCATTTCCTAGTGAAGGGACAAGATTATTGGTTTCCTCAACCGTTACATCAAACTGCGCTAATAGCTCCTTCGTTAGCTTGATGTATCCTGCACCATTTTCGTCCATTGAAAAGTTTTGATAAATATAACCTTGTAGTTGTAATACATTGCATGATACTTCATACATGCCATTAAATAATGCCGAGCGATCAAAATCATAGTCAATTAATTCTGCAACTGTATTAAATGTTAATTCAGTTGTACTTGGATATTGGAAACGCCCTGTATCCCCTACAATTCCGGCGAATAAATAACGTGCTGATTCAGCGGTTAATGTCCATTCAGCTGTTTTAGCCAAATCAAAAATCATTTCTGAACATGAGCTCGCATCCATATTCACCCAGCGCATATCACCATACTTATCTTCATTTGGATGATGATCAATCTTAATTAAATAAGCACCCGTTGTATAACGGTGATCGTCTACACGGTCTGTATTCGCTGTATCCGTTACGATAACTAATGCTCCCTCATATGCCGTATCATCTACGCCTGTTGGTTTCCCTAAATAATCAAGCGGTGCACTATGTAAGCCTGTCGTATAAATCATTTTATGTGGATAGTTCGTGCGTAATAATGATGCTAATCCTAATTGTGAGCCATATGCATCTTCATCTGGACGTACATGACGATGAATAATAATCGTATCATATTGTTCAATTTTCCCGATAATCTCTTGCTTCATAAAATCATCTCCCTAACATCTTTTTCTTTCATTTTAAAGGAAAACCTTGGTATTAAAAAGTAGGCAACCTCGATAAAGTCGAAATTGCCTACTTTTTTATGTTTTAGCGTTCTAACAATTGGAATGTAATCATTGCTTTTGCGACAAGTACATCATCAGAAAATGCTTCAAAATCCATTTTAACCACTTTACGGCTCAAATTCAGAATACGTGGTACGACACGTACTTGTTTTTCCATTTGAACAGGTTTCATGAAGTAAATCGTCATATTTTCAACGAGACTTTCACCACGCTTCGTTTTTTTCAACGCCTGCGCACCTGCTTCTACTAATAGTGTTGTAAATGCACCATTTGAAATGGCACCAAACTGATTCGTCATTTGTGGTGTCACCGTAAAATCAACAACTGTATCCATGAAATCTTCAGACATTTGAATTTCATTTTTCACTAAATCATCGATTGTTTCACCATGTTGTGGCTGACGCTGTGCCATTTGCAATGCTTTCAAAACATCTTGACGGCTGACAACACCTTGTAAAACACCATGCTCATCTGCAACTGGTAATAAATCAATGCCTTCCCAAATCATACGGTGACCAGCTGTTGCGACACTTGTTTTCATTGTAACTGTAATCGGATTACGCGTCATTAAACGGTCAATTGATTCATTTTCTTGCTTACCAATTACGTCTTTTGACGTCACAATCCCCACGATTTTTTGATGCTTATCAACGACTGGATAACCACCATGCGTTGTTTTTGAATTCAATTCATTGAAATCTTCAACCGTCGCATTTACCTTTAAATAAGAGGTATCTTGAATGGCTACGACAATATCTTCAATTAACAGAATTTCTTTTTTGATTAATTGATCATAGATGGCTCGATTAATCATTGTAGCAACTGTAAACGTGTCATAACTTGATGAAATAATCGGTAATTCTAATTCATCTGCTAATTGTTTTGTACTTTCCGATGCATCAAAGCCACCTGTAATTAATACAGCTGCGCCAGCTTTTAATGCCGCTTCATGCGTATCACTACGGTTACCGACAATTAATAAACTCCCGGCATCTGTATAACGCATCATATCGTCCATTTTCATGGCACCAATAACGAATTTCGTTAATGTTTTGTGTAGACCGCCCTTGCCACCAAGAACTTGTCCATCCACAATATTAACAATTTCCGCCATCGTTAACCGTTCAATATTTTCTTTTTTCTTCTTTTCAATACGAATCGTTCCTACACGCTCAATCGTACTAACAAGTCTTCTATTTTCCGCCTCTTTGATCGCGCGATATGCTGTTCCTTCGCTTACAGCCATGTCTTTTGCGATTTGACGTACTGAAATCTTGTCACCTACTGGTAGAGATTCGATGTACTGAATAATTTTCTCATGTTTTGTAACCAAAAAATCACCTAATTTCCAACGTCTTTCTACCTTTTAGTGTACCATAACTTAACAACAATCACGTAGTTTTGGCAGCGAAAAAGCTGTAATTCCGCTGATTTTCTGTTATAGTTCTACTTCATCTCCAGCTGAAAGCACTTTCACTTCCGAAGAATGAACTAACTCTACAAATTGTTGTGGATCTTGTTTAATATATGGGAACGTATTGTAGTGAATTGGCACAACTGTTTTTGGTTTCAAAAATTCAACTGCTGTCGCCGCATCTTCAGGTCCCATTGTAAAATTATCCCCAATCGGTAAAAAAGCTAAATCGATTGGATGACGTTCTCCAATTAACTTCATATCGCTAAATAAAGCCGTATCGCCTGCATGATAAATCGTTTTATCTTCAATAAATAATAAAATCCCTGCTGGCATCCCTGTGTAAACAATTTGCTGATCTTCTGTTGTATAAGAGGAGCCATGGAATGCTTGTGTCAGCTTCACTTTACCAAAATCAAACTGCGCGGCGCCACCAATATGTAGCGGATGTGTTTTTAAGCCTTTCCAAGATAAAAATGTACATAATTCATCTGGTGCAATAATAAGTGAATCATTCGCTTTTGCAATTTCAACCGTATCGCCAACATGATCATTATGGCCATGAGATAAAATAATAACGTCCGGTTTTTGATCAGCCACCTTTAAATCGGTTAGATCATTGCCGTTAATAAATGGGTCAATTAAAATTGTCTTGCCATTTGTCTCAATTTTTACTACTGAATGTCCATGATAACTTACTTTCATTTTTATGCCTCCTAGTAAAACTTTTTTTAATACCTTCATTACTATATTTAATTCGTTGCCGTTATTCATTTTTCCTTTTTTTTGATACACTATGAAGTGAGCATTTTGTATATAACATAAAAGGTCAGAACAAAACGGTCCTTTTACCTTATACCCATTATGTGTGAGGACAACTCAATTTTCATAAGGAGGGTTTTTCATTGGCTACTAAAGTAGAAATGATTCAAACTTATTTAAAAGAACAAAATATCGATGCAGCATTCATCACAACACCAGATAACGTATTTTATTTATCAGGCTTTAAAAGCGATCCACATGAGCGCTTACTTGGTGTAATGGTGTTTAAAGATGCAGATCCATTTATGATTTGCCCTAAAATGGAAGTACCTGATGCATTAGCAACTGGTTGGAACTTTAAAGCGGTAGGTCATGATGACAAAGAAAATGCTTGGGAAATCTTAAAGAATACAGCAGCCCAATACGCAACAGTTCAAACTTTAGCAATTGAGAAATCACACGTAACTGTAGAACGTTTAGAATTATTAGAAGCGATTTTCTCTGGCGTAACAATTAGCGGTTTAGATGCCAAAATTGCAGGTATGCGCCTTGTAAAATCTGCTGACGAACTTGAAAAAATGCGTGAAGCTGCCAAATTAGCAGACTATGCCATTCAAGTTGGTTGTGATGAATTAGCAGAAGGTAAAACAGAAATCGAAGTTTTATCTGCAATCGAAACAGCAATTTTGAAAAAGGGCTACTACATGTCATTTGATACAATGGTATTAACAGGTCTTAATGCTGCTTCTCCACATGGCACACCAGGTAATACAAAAATCCAAAAAGGTGATTTAGTATTATTTGATTTAGGTGTTATCTATGAAGGATATTGTTCTGATATCACGCGTACAGTCGCATTTGGCGAACCACGTAATGATGAACAACGCGCAATTTATGAAGCAGTACGTGCCTCAAATGAAGCAGCAATCAATGCGGTTAAACCAGGTGTTCGCGCAATGGATTTAGATAAAACGTCTCGCGATGTTATCGAAAATGCTGGTTACGGCGAATATTATACACACCGTATGGGCCATGGCTTAGGTATTAGCGTACATGAAGAACCCTCAATGCACGGTGCAAATGAAAAAGAGGTTGTTGAAGGCATGGTCTTCACAATCGAACCAGGCATTTACAAAGGCGATGCAGCTGGCGTACGTATTGAAGATGACGTTTATGTAACAGCTGATGGTGTAGACGTATTAACATCATTCCCGAAAGAATTACAAATCATCGAACCAAAATAATGAAATAAACACCTGACCTTACTTCCATTATTATTTTCCAACAAAAAGAAGGACTTGCCCCAACGCGCAAGTCCTTCTTTTTTTATAATTATTCTTTTATATTAATGATTTAATACAACATCTGCTGAAATATAATCATAGCCAAGTGCTTCTGCTACCGCTTCAAACGTTACATAACCATTTGCTACGTTTAAGCCCTTTTTCAATGCTTCATTATCAAGCAGTGCTTGTTCATATCCTTTATTCGCAATTTGCACCGCATACGGTATTGTATCATTTGTTAATGCAATTGTTGATGTACGAGGTACTGCACCTGGCATATTCGCTACCGCATAATGAACAACCCCATGTTTTACATACGTAGGGTCATCATGTGTTGTCACACGATCCGTTGTCGCAAAAATACCACCTTGATCAATCGCAATATCGACAATAACTGAGCCTGGTGTCATCGCTTGAATCATTTCTTCACTTACAAGCGTTGGTGCTTTTGCTCCAGGAATTAATACAGCACCAACAACTAAATCAGCTTGTGCTACAGATTGTGCAATATTAAATGGATTGGACATTAATGTTTGTACATCACTACCAAAAATTAAATCTAATTCGCGTAAACGAGCTGGATTAATGTCTAAGATTGTTACCTTAGCCCCCATACCTACAGCAATTTTCGCCGCATTTTCACCAGCTTGACCGCCACCAATAATTGTTACTTTTCCACGTTCAACACCCGGGACACCGCTTAATAAAATCCCTTTACCACCATGAATTTTTTCTAAATACTGAGCACCAATTTGTGTTGCCATACGACCAGCCACTTCACTCATTGGTGTTAATAGTGGTAGTGAGCCATCCGCTAACTGCACTGTTTCGTATGCAATGGCTGTCACTTTACTATCAACTAATGCTTTTGTTAACTCAGGTTCTGGAGCTAAATGTAAATACGTAAATAAAATTAATCCTTCGCTAAAGAAACCAAACTCTTGCTCAATCGGTTCTTTTACTTTCATGACCATATCAACATTCCATGCATCTGCTGCCGTATCAACAATACGTGCCCCTGCTGCTACATACTCTTCATCTGTAAACGCTGAACCAGCACCGGCATTTGTTTCCACGACAACCTCATGTCCGAATGTTGTTAAGTGAACTACCCCCGCAGGCGTCATTGCTACACGATTTTCGTTGTTTTTAACTTCTTTAGGTACACCAATAATCATTTGCGTCAAGCCTCCAATAATTTCTTTAGTAAGCGCTTCCATAGTGGTTAAGCAATTCCATTGTAACATGTGGTGTTTTTTTGTACATCCTTTTTAATCAACTATTTCAAAATAATGGTTGAAAGAAGTTTTAGTTATTTCTATTTCCTATTTACTATAGCATTAAAATATTATCACCAATAAAGTTCAATATTTCTTCAATTATCTGTTAATTTTTAGCCTATCTTTTACAAAAGAAAATGTTATAATGTGGATATAACGAGTAGGGAGGAATTTAGTTATGGCAACTTATAATAATATCGTAGTAGCAGTAGATGGTTCAGATGAAGCGAAATATGCATTTCACAAAGCAGTGGAAGTAGCAAAACGTAATGATGCAACATTACACTTAGTAAATATCATTGATACACGTTCATTCGCTGCAATCGAAGCATACGACCGTTCAATCCAAGAACGTGCGAAAGAATTTGCTGAAGAAAAATTAAGCGAATACAAAGCTGAAGCAGAACAAGCTGGTGTTAAAGCTGAAGCTGTAATCGAATACGGTTCTCCTAAAACAATGATTACAAAAGAAATCTCTCAAAAAACAGAAGCAGATTTAATTATTTGTGGTGCAACTGGTCTTAACGCAGTAGAACGTTTCCTAATCGGTTCTGTATCAGCTAACATCGTACGCTCAGCAAAATGCGACGTATTAGTTGTTCGTACACCAAGCGAATTAGACGCTTAATAATTGCCTTAAAGCTACAAAAAAAGAGGATGCCGGGGATGGCATCCTCTTTTATTATTTTTCTTCGTCCTTTTTCCACTGACGCACACGAGCGAAAAATTGCTCTAATGCTTGTGGGTTTGATAGGCTCGGCACTTTTGCTAATAACACATCTTTTACAGGTTTTTCTGTAGCTGATTTCTTCTGCACAACAAAAATACTTTTTGCCATTTGTTCTTTTTTAAATAATGTGCTAGGTAACTGAATAACCGCTTGAATCCACGTATTTGTTTTAATATACGTAAATAGCTGACGTGCTTGCTCAGATTCAAAAATCATACTTGGCACTAAGAAGAATGCATAGCCGCCGTCACGTAATTGATTGATTGATTTTTCAATGAATAAATGATGCGCATACGTCATGCCTTCTTCTGCATGAATTGTATAATTCGCGTTTGCATACTCTTCGTCTGGATAGTAACCAACCGGCACGTCACAAACAACTGCATCTACTGGGTCAATTAATAAGGGCATTAAAGCATTTTGGTGGTACAACGCCACTGGCTGCTGTTGTAAATCTGCAGAAGCTGCTGCAAGTTGAATCAATAAATCATCTAATTCGATACCCGCCCCTGTTACTTGATCACCAATTAAATTCATAACCGTTAGTAATAAGTTCCCTGTCCCAACAGCTGGGTCAAGCATTGTAATTATTTCTTTTTTCGTTAATTGTTCTTCAAAGAATTGTTCCACTAAATAACCTACTAGTAATCCTAGAGAATCCGGTGTCATTTGATGATTGACTTGCGCACTTTCTCGCATACCTTTTAATAAGGATAATTGAATTCCTTTACGAATGTCATTGCGTTCCCATTCGCCTTCTGGTACGTTTTCACCATCTAACCAGCCATTTAATGCGGCTAATACACCTTCTAAATAAGATACATTTTTAGCCTCTTGTACACTCCCTGCTGTGCTATCGATAAACGTAAATAATTGTTCTATTTTTTCCATTTTTAAGTAAGTTCTCCTTTAAACGTGAAAAAGATGTCCTCATCCAAAAATGCAAGAGGACATCTCGTTCAAAACGTAAGTAATAACGATTAAAGTGCTTTTAATGCTTCTAACGCTTTATCGTAATCTGGGTGGTTTGTACCTTCAGATACATATTCCACATATGTCACTTCGCCTGCTTCGTTAATTACGAAGATTGAGCGAGCTAGTAAGCGGTGTTCTTTCATGTGTACGCCATATGCATCACCAAATGATACTGCATAATGGTCTGATAATGTTTCAACGTTTTCAACGCCTGCATTACCGCACCAACGTTTTTGAGCGAATGGTAGGTCTACAGAAACTGTTAAAACTTTGTAGTCTTCACCTAGTTCACTAGCAGCTTCGTTAAATTTACGTGTTTGTTGATCACAAACGCCTGTGTCTAATGAAGGCACTACGCTAATTAAAAGTTTTTTACCTGCGTAATCTGCTAATGTTTTTTCAGCACGCGCATTATCAAGCACTTTAAAATCAGGTGCTTTGTCGCCTACTTTAATTTCTTGTCCAACTAGAGTGACTGGGTTATTACCGAATGTTACTTGTACCATGTTCACAACGCCTCCTAAATAATCTATCCCAATTTTACTAAACTTGCCCTTCACCTTGCAACTCTTTCACTTCAGTAAATGGAGGAAGTTGCTTCTTTTTCACTAATTTAAATGTATTTTCATGAACAACATGCGTATCAGCTAAATAATCATGCACTGCTTTATGCTGTGGTGTGATAGCCACAATGAGATAAAGTAGCTGAATCGTGGCTGAAATATAGCGGCCAAACCATTCTCGTACAATAACAGTCGTCCAAGTTAATGGTAATCCTGTATCCGTAACAACCTTTAACCCAAATATCATTTTTCCAAGTGTTTGACCGTTTATTTTTGTCATGATGACAAAATATAAATAAAATAACAGACCTGCTACAATATCTTCTAAATGAAATACCCACACTGTGACACTATCAAGACCTGTGATACTAAATAAATTGTGTACGATTAATAGTTTCAACACAGCCCAAACAATTAAAATGTCCACAAGATATGCACAAAAACGAATCCAAAACCCCGCTACCTTCGCTTCATAGGTTGTATCGTAAGTTTGCTCCATGATTCGCCCTCCTACTCTTCACCATATAAGTACATCATACGTGGTGCACTGTTGTAGTTTGCTAATAATTTCCCGATTATTTGCGAATCAGCTGAACCTGATAAAATGGAGTTTACTTTCACTGCAAACATCGATGTCCAATCTGAGCTCGCTGTGTATTCAAATACTTCTGCATTTTTTAAATCATAGTCTTTTTTCATTGAAGCAATCGCATCTTCCTCATAGCCTAACTCATCTACTAAACCTACTTTTTTAGCTTGTGAACCACTATAAATACGACCGTCTGCCAATTTTTTCACATCTGCTTTTGACATATCACGGCCATCTGCAATGACATTTAAGAAACGGTTGTATGATTCATTGACCATATCTTGTAAAATTTTACGCTCATCCTTTGTCATTTCACGTGAGCCACTCATAATATCTTTATATGGACCTGTTTTAATTGTTTCAAATTCAATACCATATTTTTCGGCTAATTTTGAATAATTAACACCTTGCATAATAACTCCAATTGAACCGGTCATTGTTTCTTCATCTGCAAAGATTTTATCTGCAGGTGCTGAAATATAATAACCGCCAGACGCAGCCATTGAGCCCATTGAAGAATACACAGGGATTTTACGATCTTTTTGAATTGCTTTAATTGCTTCATAAATTTGCTTTGATTCGATGACTCCACCACCTGGTGAATTAACCTTTAAAATAATACCTTTTACAGTTTCGTCATCTTTCACTTGTTGAAGTTGCTCTAAAAATGCTTGATGGTTATATGTTTCTGAAGATAAAAGAGATGCAGAATCTCCTGTATCTTGAATTGTACCGTCTACTGTTAATATAGCAATACGAGAATCTAAATTACCCGATGCTACTGTTTTTTCTTCAAATAATGTTTCCTCTTCTGATTCATCTAACAATGATGTCAACTGCCCACTAAAATCTTGAGCCATAAGTGATTTCATCGCTGTAATACCAGTTGAAGCAACAAATAGGAAAATTGCAATCCCGATTGCCCACCAACGTTTTGCATTCATATTCAATAAACCCCTCTCAATTAATGATGCTTCCGTACCTCTACAATTGTTGATACAGAGAAAATAATTAATGCTAGCCATATAAAGCCAAATGACAGCATCTCTACAGAACCAAATGATTCACCATATACAAAGACGCCTAATAACAACGTCATGGTAGGTGCGACATATTGAATAAACCCAACAAGATAAAGCGGGATTTTTTGCGCACCCACTGCAAATAAAATAAGTGGAATAGCTGTTACAGCGCCTCCGCCAATTAAAAGTACAGTTGTATTTAAGTCTACCATACCAAATGACATTTTTCCTTCAATTGCTAAATAAGCATAATACAGTAATGCGATAGGTAACACAAATGCTGTTTCAATAACTAAACCACGTGTAGCATCTAATTGGATACGCTTTTTCAATAAGCCATAAAAACCAAATGATAGCGCCAAACCAAATGAAACATATGGGATCGTACCATAATTAATAATCATAATAGCAACACCAATAACGGCTATTATGACACCAACCAATTGTGCTTTTGCTAAACGCTCCTTTAAGAAAATGATGCCTAGTAATATAGAAACAATTGGGTTTAAATAATAGCCTAGGCTTGTTTCCAAAATGTGATTATGATTGACTGCCCAAATGTATAAAAACCAATTCAATGTTACTAAATAAGCTGCTACAGCCAATGTCCAAAATGTTTTTTGATGCTGCCATAGCTCCTTCACATCACGAATTAACTGATGGCCTTTTCGTAAAATCACAACAAAAATAAGCGTTAGAATAAAACTCCAAATAACGCGACTCGCTAAAATTTCTGCACTATCTACATATGTTAATGCTTTCCAATACAGTGGGAATAGCCCCCATAAAACATACGCAATAAATGCCGCAATCATTCCTTGTTTATCATATTGCATTCAAGCATCCCCTTTTTAAATCAATGTGTTTATTATAGGGAGTTGGTTTCACAAAAGTAAATAGCAAAAAGCAGGTTTATGTGTGAGAGAACACAAACCTGCTTTTCTAGTCGTTACTATTTTTGATATTCTGCTTCACGCAATTCAATACGACGAATTTTACCAGATGCTGTCTTTGGTAATTCATCTAAAAATTCAATAGCGCGAGGATATTTATATGGTGCTGTATGCTCTTTAACAAAGTTTTGTAGTTCTTTAACAAACGTGGGGTCTTCGCGGCGAGCTGTATCTTTTAATACAACAAATGCTTTTACAATCGCACCACGTAATTCATGTGGACTTGCGACAACTGCACATTCTGAGATAGAAGGGTGTTTTATAAGCGCATCTTCCACTTCAAATGGTCCAATCGTATAACCAGAACTAATGATGATATCATCACGTCTACCTTCAAACCAGAAATAACCATCCTCATCTTTACGTGCACGGTCACCCGTAATGTAGTAATCACCGATATATTGTTTAGCTGTACGCTCTGGGTCTTCAAAGTATTCTTTAAATAATGCTGGTGTCGTTTTATGGACAGCAATATTCCCAACAACGCCTGGTAAACATGGTTCACCGTCTTCATTAATAATATCAACAATATTCCCAGGAGTCGGACGTCCCATTGAGCCCGGACGAGGCTCCATACCTAACATTGTTCCAACTAGTAATGTATTTTCTGTTTGACCATAGCCATCACGTACAAGTAGATTAAATTCACGTAAGAATGTATCTACTACTTCAATATTTAGTGGTTCACCTGCTGAAACAGCACTTTGAAGCTGACTTAAATCATAGTCACTTAAATTTTCGATTTTTGACATAATACGATATTCCGTTGGTGTGCAGCATAATGCTTCGACTTTATAATCTTGTAGTAGTTGTAAATATTTATTCGGCTCAAAATGACCATTATAAATAAAGCCAATTGCACCTGTTCCTAATACAGATAAAAACGGGCTCCAAATCCATTTTTGCCAGCCTGGACTTGCTGTTGCCCAAACAATACGACCTTCTTCGGCACCTAACCACGCACGTGATGCTGTACGTAAATGCGCGTATGCCCATGAATGTGTGTGAACTGCTGCCTTAGGGTTACCAGTTGTTCCACTTGTGTAAGAAAGAAAGACTGTATCTTTGCTATTTGTGTCTGCCACATCAAAGTCTTCGCTAAAGTCATCGGCAAACGTTGAAAGATTTGTCCATCCTTCTGCTTCACCAATCGTGAATTTTTTTAAGCCTTCCACATGCTCAGCGTATTCAAACTCATCAATTAATGGCGCATACGCAACCACTGCTTTTGCATGGCTATGTGTAATGCGATAATCAATGTCTTTTGCACGAAGCATTTCAGAGCTTGGAATTACAACAATGCCTGCTTGAATGGCAGCTAGGTAAATTGTATATGCCTGAATCAATCTTGGTACCATAACAAGCATGACATCACCTTTTTGTAACCCCTGTGCTTGTAATGCATGTGATACCTTGTTAGCGCGTTTTACTAAATCATCATATGAAATCTGATTTTTGTTGCCCGCTTCATCTTCATAAATTAGTGCCGTACGGTTTTCCCCAGTTGCAAATCGACGAATTTCCTCCGCTAAATTATAGCGTTGTGGTGCGATAAGATCTTTTTGTTCCATATGAACTCCCCCTAATAAATAACTCGATTCGTTTATCAATTAACCACATACTAACACTAAACATTAGTACCTTGTACTAACATTTGTCATATAAAAACCATTGGAATTTTTATACATTTATATTTTACATTTATTTTCTCGAAAAAGGAATATTTTTTCTGTTTAAAACACAAAAATCTCTCGAAAAAATTCGAGAGATTCCAGAAAAGTTTTTTTCTTATAGTAAATCATCAAAGTCTGCTTTGACTTCTTTCTTAGGGAAATCATGTATTTCACGATTACGCACCGCTTTTGCAATCATTTCATCAAAATCTGTAAAGCTTTCGTAGTATTCCATTTTTTCTATACGAGGTTTTGTTTTTGGATTCGCCGGCGTAAATACTGTACAGCAATCTTCAAATGGAATAATCGACGTTTCATACGTACCAATTTTTTGTGCAATATCGATAATCTCTAATTTATCATACGTAATCAATGGACGTAGAATCGGTGTATTTGTTACTGCGTTAATCGCTGCTAAGCTATCCAACGTCTGTGAAGCTACTTGACCTAAATTTTCACCTGTAACAAGCGCTTTACATTTTGTCTCTTCCCGTACTAAATCTGCTACTTGCATCATCAATCGGCGTGTTGTAGTCATTGTGACATTTTTAGGTACCGCTTGTTGAATCGTTTGTTGAATTTCTGTAAAAGGAATAACATGCAAACGAATTTTACCCCCAAATTTACTTACAATTTGAGATAATTCTTTTACTTTCCCTAACGATTGATCACTTGTAAACGGTGGACTAAAGAAGTGAATCGCTTCTACTGTTACGCCACGTTTCATCATTAAATAAGCTGCTACTGGGCTATCAATACCACCAGATAATAGTAATAAGGCTTTACCATTTGAACCTACAGGTAAGCCAGCAGCGCCAGGAATCACATCTACTGACATATATGTGGCTTCTTCACGTACTTCTACACGTAATTCGATATCTGGATTTTTCATTTCAACAGTCATACCTGGTAATTCACTTAATACATGGCTTGCGATTACACGATTTAATTCATATGTTTCTAATTCAAATTTTTTATATGAGCGCTTCACATTCACTTTGAATGATTTTCCTTCATAGTTTAAATCTGCAACAATTTCTTTACCTAATGCTTTCATTGCTTCTAAATCCGTTGCACATTCTGCTACGGGGCTAAATGATTGAATACCGAACACATCTGGTAAGCGTTCAATTAATGCATTCATATCGTCATCTGATGGACTGTTAATATACAGACGATCTCGCTCTAAACGAATTTTCATACCTTCTAAATCTTTGAACGTGCTTTTTAAATTATCGCGTAGACGATTAATAAATTGATTACGGTTACGCCCTTTCGTCGTAATTTCACCGTAACGTACTAAAATCTCATGCCATTTCATGGGTTTTAATCTCTCCTCTTACTTGTTTCACGACATTTGAAAATGCCTCTTTAAATTTTTCAATATCTGCGTCTGTTAAACCTTGCCCAAAGCTTATACGAATAACACCACGTGCAAATCCGTCTGGAACCCCGACCGCTTGTACAACATGGCTAATTTGATTGTCTTTTGAGTGACAAGCGCTTGAAGTTGAAACAATCACGCCTTGACGTTGCATTGCATTTACAATTACTTCACCTTTAATACCACGAATTGAGCATGATACGATATGCGGTGCTCCTTCATTTGAAGAAAGCACATACACATCTTCCATAGGATCTAAAAATGTGTGGATTGCATTGCGCCATTTTATATACTGTTGCACATTTTCAGTGCGATGCTGCTCCGCCAAACGAGCTGCTTTTGCGATTGCAACATCTTGTGGTACAGCCACCGTACCGCTACGAAGGCCCATTTCTTGACCTCCTCCGTGAATAATTGCTTCGATTGTTGTACGTTTTCTAAGTGCTGCAATCCCCGTTCCTTTTAACCCATTAATTTTATGGCCAGAAACAGAAATCGCATCTGGACCTAATTCACCGTTAAAGTAAACTGGCAATTTACCAAAGCTTTGTACAGCATCTACATGATAAAATGCACGACTGCCCTCATGAACAATTTTTGCAATTTCTTCAATTGGTTGAATAGCACCTATCTCATTATTAACATGCATAATACTTACGACAACTGTATCTTTTGTTAATTTTGCTTTTAAATTATTTAGATCAACAATACCGTGCTTATCGACATCAACATAATCAACATGAAATCCTTCTTTTTCTAATGCACGAGCTGTTTCTAAAACAGAAGCATGCTCGATACTTGAAACGATAATATGTTTTCCGCGATGTGTATTTGCGCGTGCAATTCCCTTAATTAAAAAATTATTTGATTCTGAGCCACCTGATGTAAAAATAACATGTTCAGGTTCTGTATGAATAAGCCCTGCTATTTGTTCACGAGAACGATTTAGTAATATATTCACTTCAACGCCCATTTCATGAAGAGACGCAGGATTGGCATAATAGCGTTCATTTGCCTGTACGAATGCTTTCATGACATCAGCACTTGGCTTCGTTGTTGCACTGTGATCAAGATAAATCATTGTGTCAATTCCTTCCTTCTAACAAAAACATATGTCTTTTGCTAAGTACATATTATATAACAAAAAATGTGCTTTAACAGGAATTTGAACCAATAAAAAAAGTGCATCAGATATTTTTTATTCTGATGCACTAATTAATGGTTATTTACTTAATACTTCATCAACTAACTCTTCCATCTTTTTAAGCGCCCCTGGTTCTGCTTTCTCAACCGCTTTTGCAACAATTTCAAGCGCCTTTGAATAACGCATATTATTGAATGCATCCTCTGCTTCAACTAGGCTGTCATTCATACCAGGCTTTGTTGTACGGTAGCGATTACCATATTGAATCAGTAGCTCTACTAACTTCACATCTTCAATCATGCTATCTACATGCTTTGTCGTTTCTGTAACAGCTAATTCTGCAGTTTTTACTGCTTCAAAAACTTCTGGCATATCAAGTGGTACAGCTTTCAATTTTTGATCTGCAACAAACAATTGTTCATCTGCTTCTGACAAACGAGACTCGATGTCATCTGGAATACCTGGAATATTTGCCTTATGTAATCGACGTTCCGTCTCTCGCAGTGTTGCGGTTAATTGCTTCAACGTATCAGACGCATTATTTTCGTCAATACGTAAATTTTTTAAACGATCCGAAAATGCATCTTGCTCTTCAAAAATACGCTCTGCATCATTTGCAATTTCTTTTAGTTCGCCTTCTACCATTGTATAAGCCGCTTGATGCTCCTCTAATTCATGTACAATTGTCTCATAGCGCTGTTGTACGGTTACAAGTTCTTGCTTACAATTCAATGGTGTCGCAATTTCGTCACCCGTTAAATGATAGCCCTTTTGCACTTCTTCTGTTTCACGAGCAGTAGCTAATGTGTACGATAGCACTTCATGTAAACGTGTACCTACAGGTGTTACATACTGATCAACATATTTTTTCGAGTTATATTCTGCTTCGAGACAATCAAAATAATGTTCGATGTCTTCACGAATTTCTTGAACGCGAAGCTCTGCCGTACCAATATCTAACTCCGCAATTTTATCTTTTAGCTCTGTTAATTCTAGCTCGGTCGCTTGAATCCATTCTAAAATTTCCAAATGCTTAAGAAAGAACCCTGTCTCTTCCATTTCATTATGACCTAAACGCAATTCCTGTAAATCTGATGGAATTTGTTTTTGGATTTCTCTAAGTAACCCTGGAATTGTTGAAATTAATTTAAAAATTTCTTGCCCTTCACGATTCAAATGTTCCACAATTTCACGTGCCTTCAAATAATCTCCGGCATCTGTTAACTGGTGATAATCTTCAAATTGTGGATTAAATAATTCTAGACGTTCTTCAAGGGGACGTGCCGCTGGTCCAAATGAATACTGATGTGCTAGTAGCGTTTTTCTTGATGTTTTATATTGCTCTTGAAGTTGTTCAATTTCAATGCTACTTTGTTTTTCGCTGTTTAATAAATGATCTAACTCTTCTAAAATTTGATCAATTATTTTATCTGCCCCATGAATATGTGATTCAATTTCTTGTTCTACAATCGTTGCTTTCCCAAATTGGAAACGATCAACATTACCACGTAATGCATGTAACAAGTTGTCGATTTTAGGGAACTCTTGATCATCTAAATTTTCCCACTTGTTTTTCCAGCTCTCAAACATTGCTTCTGTTTGACCGTTCATATTTAAGCCTTTGACTTTCGCTAGCTCTTCTTGTACTGGTTTTTTCTGAAGATCATCTTTTAGCGCTTGCAGTCGGCGCATCTCTGTTAGATGCTTGTTACGAAAAACAAAGATGACTGCTATAATTACGATTAGTACGATGATGATTGGAATAATGTATTTGATCATCGTAAGTCCCCCTTGTCCTTGTACTATTTACTTTTCTTATTCTATATTATGTTTAATAGTACCATGTTTTTATTACTTTTGTTTATCGATTTCTATACATTTTCATCATTTTTCCACTAAATTGGAGGGAATTCTATGAAACGAGATGGCCATATTCACTCACCATATTGCCCACACGGTTCAACTGATACACTAATTAGCTATATTGAAAAAGCAATTAACGAAGGATTCGGTGATATTACTTTTACTGAGCATGCACCCATTCCAAATGGATTTATCGACCCCACACCTGATCAGGATAGCTTTATGACGCAAAAAGCCTTTTATCAATACGTTTCCGAAATTCAAAAACTTCAAACGGATTATGCAAATAAAATTAAAATTCGTTTAGGAGTAGAGTTAGATTACATAGTCGGATTCGAAAAACAAACAACCGATTTTTTAAATGAATTTGGCTATCTATTTGATGATGCTATCTTATCCGTTCATTTTTTAAAACATCAAGGACAGTACACGTGTATCGATTTTTCAACTGAAGTATTTAATAACTTTGCAGCTGAGGTAGGTTCTGTTGCTGCAGTTTATAAATTGTATTACGATACAGTTATGCAATCGATTAAAGCGGATCTAGGACGCTTTAAACCAAAAAGAATCGGTCACCCTACACTTATTCATAAATTCCAACTCGCACATGGCCAAACAATTAATGATGAGGCACATATACATCATATTTTAGATACGATGCTTGAAGATGGCTATGAATTGGATGTGAATAGTGCCGGCCTTTCTAAGAAATATTGTAAAGAACCCTATCCACCTAAACCATATATTACTTACGCAAAAAATATTGGCTTACCACTGATATTTGGCTCCGATGCGCATCAAGTAGCAGATTTACACAAATATTATACTGACATTATAAAATAATTGGAGGAACAATTATGTTCGAAAAAAAAGCATACGATGGCGATTTAATTGCCCAATATACACTATTATCAAAACAATTATCCGCACTATTAGAAGGAGAAAAAGATCAAATCGCTATTTTAAGCAATGCTTCTGCATTACTTAATCAGTTTTTAGACGATGTCAACTGGTGTGGTTTCTACCTTTATAAAGAAGACGAATTATTACTTGGTCCGTTCCAAGGCTTGCCTGCTTGTGTACACATCGCAATTGGACGAGGTGTTTGTGGTACAGCCGCAAAAACAATGGAAACACAGCTAGTAACAGATGTACATGACTTCCCTGGTCATATCGCCTGTGATGCCGCTACGAATTCTGAAGTCGTCGTTCCGCTTTCTAAAAATGGCTCTTTATACGGTGTATTAGATATTGATAGCCCTACAGTTTCTCGTTTTTCAGAAATAGATAAAGAAGGCATTGAGTTATTTGCTCGCACACTTGAAAAATACTTATAGTATATAGCATCTTTTGTTTTACGCTTGACTTTATACTATCTCTTCCCGTACAATAGCTCTTGTGTAAAATAAACGCAGCGGTTGTATGGTATAGCTGTTCAGTTTGTTCCTCTAGTTTTTAACTAGATGGTGTATAAGTAATTCGTCGGCTGCATGAACGAACATACATGAAAGCAAAATGTCAGTTATAACTAAATACGACTGATTTTTGTTTTATACCAAATAAAAATCATAGGAGGGACTTTAAATGTCTCGATATACAGGTCCATCTTGGAAACTATCTCGTCGTTTAGGCATTTCTTTAAGCGGTACTGGTAAAGAAATCGAAAAACGTCCATACGCTCCAGGTCAACACGGCCCTACTCAACGCAAAAAAATCTCTGAGTACGGTTTACAATTACAAGAAAAACAAAAATTACGCCACATGTATGGTATGACTGAACGTCAATTCCACAACGTATTCGTTAAAGCTGGCAAACAACAAGGTGTACACGGTGAAAACTTCATGATCTTACTTGAAACTCGCCTTGACAACTTAGTTTACCGTTTAGGTTTAGCTCGCACTCGTCGTGCAGCTCGCCAATTAGTAAACCATGGCCACGTAACAGTTGATGGTAAACGCGTTGATATCCCATCTTACAGCGTAAAACCAGGTCAAGTTATTTCTCTTCGTGAAAAATCTCTTAACCTTACTGCTGTAAACGAAGCTATCGAAGTTAACACATTCGTTCCTGAATACTTAACTTTCGACGCTGACAAAAAAGAAGGTACTTTCGTACGTTTACCAGAACGTTCTGAATTATCTTCTGAAATCAACGAAGCGTACATTGTAGAGTTCTACTCTCGCTAGTAGCGTATTTAAAAAAGCAGATTGCCAAAAGGCAATCTGCTTTTTTTATTTATTACGACCCAAAACCAATTAACAGTAAAATACTCGCAACGATAAATACAATGAAGAAAACTAGAATAATACCAAAAATAATCATAACGATAATAACACCGATTGAACGTCCAATAGATAATTTTTCTACCTCTGAAATAACAATAACTTCTAAGACGAGTGTCACAATCCCAATAACAACAATTAATAAACTCATAAATAAAACAAAATATTCTAAGTTAAACGCTGCTACTTTTGATAAAATCACATAAATCAATGCTACTGGTGTAGCAATGACATAAGGTAAAAGCGATACATAATAACCTTTTCGCATTTCTTTAAATGTCCCTGTTCCTTTGAAAAACCACTTTGCAATAAAGTGAGTAAAGAAACCGGCAATAATCGCGCCTAGCCAGACACTTGGAATGGCTAAAATGACTGACACTAATACTTGTAACCAAGTAATTTCAAATGTTTTGTCGTCAATATTACTAAAAATAACATTACCAAAACCTGCTAAAAATAGTACAAACCAATATTTTGAGAAATTATTTTTATTTACATAATGAACTGCTTCTCTGGGACTTTTCCAAGCTAACTTGAATAATTCTAAATTCATTTATTTCCCTCCACTTCTAGTAATGTTAATGGACCTAACCAGCCAAGCATACCATCACTTAAATTTGTCGTTTCGAACCCCATACTTTCCATATATGTAGCTGCATTATAGCTACGTACACCTGCTTTGCAAACAAAAATATACGGAACTCTTTGGTCAAGCTCTGATATACGATATGGTAACTCTCCTAGAGGTATATGAATAGCTTCCGGAATCATCCCATGTGCTACTTCAAAATCCTCCCTAACATCAACTACATGCAAGGTTTCTCCTTCTTCTAGCAAGTGTTGTACTTTTTCTGCTGTAATATGTTGCATACTGTACCTCCCTTGAGTATTTTAAAAATATTCGCTATAGTTAGCTTAACATGAAAGGACATGTGATGAAATGAAAGCAACTATTTATTCGACGCCCAACTGTGGTTACTGTACATTAATGAAAAAATTTTTACTGGAACAACAAATTGAATTTGAAACAATTTTAATTGATGGACCTGAAATTTCTCAATATTTAATGGCGCAAACAGGACGTTTAGGGGCACCTCAAACACTTCTTGAAGGGCACTGGATTTTAGGTTATGATCCTAATCAAGCAACTAAAATTATTCAGCATCTTAGCAAATAAAAAAGAGTTTCTCCCATTAGTTAGAGAGAAACTCTTTTTTTAGTTATGCAAATTTCACCATAAAGTATTTTTTCTTGCCACGACGAATAATTGTAAAGGCATCTTCTAAACGGTCTTTTGTATCAACTGTATAGTCTAATTCTTTTACTTTCTCACCATTCACAGAAATTGCACCATTTGTTACATCTTCACGTGCTTGACGTTTTGATGATGAAATTTTTGCTTCTACTAATAAATCAACAATATTAGCATCTTCTTTTGCTACTTCTACTGAAGGAACCCCTGAAAATGCTACTTTCATTTCTTCTACTGATAATGCTTTTAAATCACCTGAGAATAAAGCAGCTGTAATTTTAAGTGCTTGCTCTAAACCTTCTTCGCCGTGAATTAATTTTGTCATTTCAGATGCTAATGTTTTTTGCGCTTCACGTAAATGTGCTTCTGTTGCTACTTTTTCTTCTAATGCTTCAATCGTTTCACGAGATAAGAATGTGAAAATTTTCAAGTATTTTACAACATCAGCATCGCCCGTATTTAACCAGAACTGGTAGAATTCATATGGAGATGTTTTTTCTGCATCTAACCACACTGCGCCACCTGCTGTTTTACCGAATTTTGTACCATCAGCTTTTGTTACTAGTGGAATTGTGAAGCCATATGCTTTTGCTTCTTCATCATGTGTTTTACGAATAACTTCAAGACCAGTGGTAATGTTACCCCATTGATCTGAACCTCCTACTTGAATACGTACATTGTGGTGATTATATAAATGATTGAAGTCCATACCTTGAATTAATGTGTATGTGAATTCTGTGAATGATAGACCTGATTCTAAACGAGAAGAAATGGTATCTTTACCAAGCATGTAATTGATGTTAATCAATTTACCGAAATCGCGTAAAAATTCGATTGTTGTCATATTACCAAACCAGTCGTAATTATTTACTAATTGCGCGCCGTTTGCTTCATTATTAAAATCAAAAATGCGTCCAAGTTGACCTTTAATACAATTCACATTATGTTCAATTTGTTCTCCAGTTAAAAGGTTACGTTCCGTTGAACGACCTGAAGGATCTCCAATCATACCCGTAGCTCCACCAACTAAAAGAATTGGTTGGTGCCCTGCTTGTTGAAAACGACGTAGTGTTAACATTGGCACAATATGACCGATATGCATAGAATCCGCTGTTGGGTCTACGCCAACATATAATGCTACTTTTTCATCGTCTAATAACTTTGCCATACCTTCCTCGTCTGTTTGTTGGTACAATAGGCCGCGCCATTTTAAATCTTCAATTAAAGCGTTTGTCATTGTTATTCCTCCTAAAATTTAAGCGTCTTTTTTGGGAACAAAACTACGTACGATCCGTTCCTCTTTATATGACGTATAAAATAAAAACGTCCCTGCCATCAATAAAAATTGATGCAGGGACGTTAGGGACGTATAACGCGGTACCACCCGGCTTGGAGATAAAAAATCTCCCGCTTCTTTTCGCCTTATCGCAGCGTATACGTCTCCCTCAGAATGTGTAATTCATCAATGCATTATGACTAGCTTCCACCAACCGCTAGCTCTCTATACAGGGAATCCACTGATTACTTCGCATTCATCACCGTTCGAATCATATATAGGCTATTATCACTGTTCCAAAATCAATTGTCAATAAAAGAACGTGAATATGGTATAATAGACGAGATTTTAGTGAAATAAAACACTAATAGGTGCCAATTATTTTGAGTGGCATATTAATGACGTATTAGGGTAAGATGTAGTGTATGAATCAGTAAATGATACATAATACATTTTGACAACAACATTCAAAACTATATTAGCCGTTGCACTAATGTAGTCCCTTAATTTAGAACATAAAGGAGGAAGGCGTTCAGAAAGTAGCAACATCACGCCTTGGTGAGCTTTTTGCAACGTCATGTGAGTGAATAAAATCAAACAATGGGTCGACCAATTTGATGCACGAATCGATGAATTATCGAATAAAACTTGGATGAAATATTTCCGTATTACGACAAGCGTTGTGCGAAATCTTCTGCTACTATTCGCTCTTATCATCGCTCTTGGTATCGTATTTGTCGGGTCGATTGGCGCAGGTTATTTTGCCTCACTCGTAAAAGAAGAACCACTTGTTTCAAAACAAGAAATGGTTTCTACCGTTCACAATTATGAAGAAACGAGTAAACTATACTTTGCGGGCAATCAATACTTAGGGAAAATGCGTACAGATTTGGAACGTACAGAAATTACACTAAATAAAGTATCACCAGATCTTATTAATGCTGTAATCGCAACTGAGGATGAAAACTTTGAAAATCACGATGGTATCGTGCCAAAAGCGGTATTACGTGGTTTATTCCAAGATATTTCAAATTCAGACTCTCAAACAGGGGGTTCTACGCTAACACAGCAATTAATTAAAAACCAAATCTTAACGAATGAAGTATCTTACGAACGTAAAGCAAAAGAATTATTACTTGCAAAGCGTTTGGAAAAATTCATGACAAAAGATGAAATTTTAGAGGCCTACTTAAATGTTATCCCTTATGGTCGTAACTCTACGGGCACAAACATCGCTGGGGTCGAGACGGCAGCAGAAGGTATTTTTAACGTCAAAGCAAAAGATTTAAACCTAGCACAAGCTGCATATATTGCTGGTATTCCGCAATCTCCATATGCTTATACACCTTATACGCAATCAGGTGCTTTAAAAGATAATAAGCAATTAAAAATTGGTATTAACCGTATGAAAACTGTGTTATATCGTATGCATGAAACTGATAAAATCACAACAAAACAATATAAAAAAGCATTAAAATATAACATAAAAAAAGATTTCCGTGAACGCGAACCTCGCGCAACGGAAAAATACCCTTATGTAACAACTGAAATTGAAAAACGTGCAACAGAAGAAATGGCTAAAATCCTTGCAAAAAAAGATGGTATTGATACAAATCGTCTTGATGAAGAAGCACGCCTTCGTGAAAAATATGAAATTTTAGCTGACCGTGAATTACGTACAAAAGGTTATAAAATTTATTCGACTGTTGATAAAAAGATGTATGATGCGATGAATAATGTTAAAACGAATTTCTCAAGTTATGGCACAACATTATCAACACAAACAACCGATAAAGAAACCGGCGAAACAAAAACAGTTGAGGCCCCTGTGCAAGTAGGTGCAATGGCAATTGAAAATTCTACTGGTAAAATCAAAAGTTTCATTGGTGGTCGCGACTATGATTTAGAAAATTTAAATCATGCAACATCGTCTAAGCGTCAGCCTGGTTCTACTATTAAACCATTGCTTGTTTATGGACCAGCAATTGAAAAAGGAATTATTAGCGCCGGTAGTGCCCTGCCAGATGTTGAAGTAACATCTCATGGTTGGTCAACTGCTAAGCCTCTTGAAAACTATGGCGGTGCTACACCAAAAGGGATTGTTTCTGCACGTTACGCATTGAAAAACTCATTAAACTTACCCGCTGTACGTTTATATGGTTTAAACTTTGCTAATAAACCTATGAATTACTTAGATAAACTAGGTTTTGAATACATCACAGAAACAGACCGTACAACTTATTCTGCTGCACTGGGTGGCTTGCAAGTTGGTTCTACTGTAGAGGAAAACACCAATGCATTTGCAACGTTTGCTAATGGTGGTAAATATGTTGATGCTTATATGATTACTAAAATTGTTGACAAGGATGGCAAAACAATCTATAAACATAAATCAAAATCTAAAAAAGTATTCTCCCAAGCTACATCTTATATTATTAATGATATGCTACGAGATGTTTTAGATTCTGGAACAGGTAAAAAAGCAAATGGCACATTAAAGTTCAATGCGGACTTTGCAGCTAAAACTGGTACAACACAAAACTATAACGATGTATGGTTTATGGGTTATAACAAAGACATTTCATTAGGAGTTTGGTTAGGCTATGATATGCCTAAAACATTAGATTATGGTTCAGGCTATTACGGTAAACCATCTGAACGTGTAAACCGCCTATGGGGTCAATTGATGAACTCAATCTACGATACAAATCCAGATCTAGCAACGGCTAATGGCGACTATTTCAGTCGTCCATCAGATGTCGTAACACGTTCAACTTGTTCAATTCAAGGTTATAGTTGCTCAAGCGATCTTGTAAATGCAAACCTATCATTAAATACGTACTCACCAACAAGTATTTTACAGCCTTTCGGTGGCAATCCAGAGGCCTTAAATGGACCTAAAAAAGAAAGCGAAGAAACAAATACTACTGGTACAAACGATACTACTGGTACAAACGGTACTACTGGTACAAACGGTACTACTGATACGAACGGTACTACGTCTTCTGGAACAACAAATTCTACAGGCACAACACAAACCGATAACGGCTTCTAATAATGGGAAGCTCATTTAATGAAAGAGGCTGGGACATAAGTAAAAATTCCAGTCTTTAATAGAGAAGGTGATGTCGAATTTGACATCACCTTCTCTATTTTTATGCGCAAATTGGGAATTACCATTCCCTTATTGCGTATTTTCTTAAGTTTGTCGCCATTAATGCGAGGCCAATTTCATTTTTTACTTTCGATTTTCCTCGGACGGAGAATCGAGTGAAACCTAAATTAGCCTTCAGAAATCCAAAAACTGGTTCTACGTCA
>NZ_JTFC01000068.1 GCF_003991225.1 Candidatus Kurthia intestinigallinarum | reverse complement strand
TCGTGGAATTGAGCGGAAATTGGTTGGCACGAATTCATATAAAGACGTGAATGAATACAAGGAAAAACAGGACTTATTGAACGAAATTGCCGTGTTAGAGGGGAAAGTCGATGAAAAGAAAAATGAGTTTTTAGCGATTAGCAAAAATGTTCCTGATAAGAATTTGGTGCTGAAACCAAAGCGAAAAGAAATCAAAACCGAAGTCGTTCCGAAAATGTTCGGGAAACCGGAAATCCATCAAAAAGAAACCGGGAATTATGTTTTCACTCCTAAGCAGATGGAACAGCTGGAAACAATCGTGACAGCTGCGGTTGCGGTAAAAAAAGATTATGAGCGGTTGCAAAGTATGAATCCTGTCATAGAAAATGAAAAGCTTCGTGAGGAAGTCTATCAAAAGACCAATGAAAATTATAAGCTGAAGAACGAAAATAAGGAACTCCGTTCAGAGAACAGAGATTTAAAAGACCTGATAGGCGATTTACGGCACGAAGTCGGTTTGTTGTATCAAAGTGCCAAAGATTTCGTAAAAGAGCGTACAGAGGGCGTCAGGGCCGTTAAAAACGTTTTTAAGGAATTAGTAGATAAAGTGAGGGAGCGAAACCCTGGGAGCGAATTTGAGCGCCTGTATAAGCGTGAGAAAGCTCGGGAGAGGGATCGAGGAATGGAAAGATGAAAACACGCCTTTTAGGCGTGTTTTTTAAGGTTTTGAGCGAAGCGAAAAACGGTTTTTTCTTATCTTGATATAAGGGTAACATCTTCGATTTACCCTGAAGGGTCTTGAGCCCTTGATACGTATGGCTTTAACGCAAAAAAACTTGCATTCTACAGCATAGTGTTGTATTGTTTTAATTGTCGAGATCAAAACAATAAACTATGAAGGTAGGTGCAAGTTTTTAAGTGCCGTGATTGGCGTTTATTAACTTAAGTTATATGAGCCACTATAAAGCAAAATCCAAAAAGAATCAAGACATTATGGTCAAGTCCACGAAGAAAAAACGGCGAAACGGTGTATTAGCGTACTTTATGGAAAAGCTAGTTTCTGAAGATGTGGTCTCGGAAAATACTTTAAAACTCATAAGGGAGTGCAATACGTTCATGATGATGGTTGCTGATGAAAACCTGGAAAAGAAAAAACAGCATAAGGGGAATACGTGCAAAAACCGTTTCTGTCCGATCTGTGCATGGAAGAAATCTCGAAAAGATGCGTTGGCTCTGTCCGTCATGATGGCTTATCTAAAGCAAGAGGAAAAGAAAGAGTTTATCTTTGTGAC
>NZ_JTFC01000067.1 GCF_003991225.1 Candidatus Kurthia intestinigallinarum | reverse complement strand
CGACTCCTTCTCCCATGGCTACTATCGATCCAATAAGACCAAATGCTTTACCCCTATTTTCCTTTGGAATATAGCGCGCAACTACAACCATTACGAGTGCTGGAAATGCAGCTGCACCAGCCCCTTGAATAAAACGAGCCATAATAAGTAAGGAAAAGAAAGAATGGCCAACAAACCCAATTACCGACCCGAAACAATTTATTATAATTCCAAATAGGAGTAACCTTTTGATGCCTAATTGATCAGATAGCTTTCCATATACAGCTGTTCCAATGGAAAAGGTTAACATAAAGGCTGTGTTCACCCAGTTTGTACTCGCAGGTGGTTTATTAAAATCATTTGCAATATCAGGTAATGAGACGTTCAAAACCATTTCATTTAATACGCTAAAAAAAGATAAAATGCAAAGCCAAATTAAAATTTGGTTGTGTCGTAAATTCGATTGTGAATAGGATGTATTCACATTTCACCCTCCAATAATGAGGGCAGACGTAGTTTATAGGGTTAATGATACGCTTCCCTCTTTTAATTGAACCCTGTTACATTCATTACACTTCATAATTAATTCCTCCTAAACTTGATTAAAACATTTTACCACATATAAACTAAGTTTTAAATTCAGTATTTCATCACTTATACAACAATATGGCCCGTTTGTTGAAATCTATTGTATCTTAATCTACTTCTTTTTCATCAATCAATTTCCCATTGATCTCTTCCAGTTCATCATCGGTCAAATACCGTTTTTCTAATTCGATGTACCTTTTACCGCCCCAGTTATACATGATCGCATACACATACTTCGTCACATCTTTTTCCTTGTAGCCATCTAATTCGCCATTTTTAAATTTGGTCATAGCGTCTTTGAATAGAC
>NZ_JTFC01000066.1 GCF_003991225.1 Candidatus Kurthia intestinigallinarum | reverse complement strand
GCTATCATTCCACCAATCGCTGGACCGACTCCTTCTCCCATGGCTACTATCGATCCAATAAGACCAAATGCTTTACCCCTATTTTCCTTTGGAATATAGCGCGCAACTACAACCATTACGAGTGCTGGAAATGCAGCTGCACCAGCCCCTTGAATAAAACGAGCCATAATAAGTAAGGAAAAGAAAGAATGGCCAACAAACCCAATTACCGACCCGAAACAATTTATTATAATTCCAAATAGGAGTAACCTTTTGATGCCTAATTGATCAGATAGCTTTCCATATACAGCTGTTCCAATGGAAAAGGTTAACATAAAGGCTGTGTTCACCCAGTTTGTACTCGCAGGTGGTTTATTAAAATCATTTGCAATATCAGGTAATGAGACGTTCAAAACCATTTCATTTAATACGCTAAAAAAAGATAAAATGCAAAGCCAAATTAAAATTTGGTTGTGTCGTAAATTCGATTGTGAATAGGATGTATTCACATTTCACCCTCCAATAATGAGGGCAGACGTAGTTTATAGGGTTAATGATACGCTTCCCTCTTTTAATTGAACCCTGTTACATTCATTACACTTCATAATTAATTCCTCCTAAACTTGATTAAAACATTTTACCACATATAAACTAAGTTTTAAATTCAGTATTTCATCACTTATACAACAATATGGCCCGTTTGTTGAAATCTATTGTATCTTAATCTACTTCTTTTTCATCAATCAATTTCCCATTGATCTCTTCCAGTTCATCATCGGTCAAATACCGTTTTTCTAATTCGATGTACCTTTTACCGCCCCAGTTATACATGATCGCATACACATACTTCGTCACATCTTTTTCCTTGTAGCCATCTAATTCGCCATTTTTAAATTTGGTCATAGCGTCTTTGAATAGACCTGAGTAGACAATTAACCGTTTGCCTTTTAAGGCTTTATAAAACACCTCGAAAACTTCTTGGCTGATTAAGTAATCGCTGTCTTTTGCGGAGTACTTCGCAATCTCATACACTTTATCATCTCGACCGTTTCGAACTTTCCGCACATCAACTTGTGTAATCAAAGGGTTTTTTGTGACTTGCTGCCACAACTCCAGCCACCGATCCCGAGTGATATATTGTTTTGTATCCGTGAAGTAACTTTTGTTGACTGCAATGAGCACATGAAAATGTGGGTGGTAATCCTCACGCTCTTCGTTGTAGGTGATTTCTAATTTCCGAGCATAACCCTTTGCGATTTTCTTAACTTCCTTGCGTTCCATCAACTTTTTGAACGAATGGTTGTAACCCTTAATTTCATCTTCCAGTTCATCAGCTGGCACGTTCGGCGCTGTTAAGGTCACAAAGATAAACTCTTTCTTTTCCTCTTGCTTTAGATAAGCCATCATGACGGACAGAGCCAACGCATCTTTTCGAGATTTCTTCCATGCACAGATCGGACAGAAACGGTTTTTGCACGTATTCCCCTTATGCTGTTTTTTCTTTTCCAGGTTTTCATCAGCAACCATCATCATGAACGTATTGCACTCCCTTATGAGTTTTA
>NZ_JTFC01000065.1 GCF_003991225.1 Candidatus Kurthia intestinigallinarum | reverse complement strand
AGCCAACGCATCTTTTCGAGATTTCTTCCATGCACAGATCGGACAGAAACGGTTTTTGCACGTATTCCCCTTATGCTGTTTTTTCTTTTCCAGGTTTTCATCAGCAACCATCATCATGAACGTATTGCACTCCCTTATGAGTTTTAAAGTATTTTCCGAGACCACATCTTCAGAAACTAGCTTTTCCATAAAGTACGCTAATACACCGTTTCGCCGTTTTTTCTTCGTGGACTTGACCATAATGTCTTGATTCTTTTTGGATTTTGCTTTATAGTGGCTCATATAACTTAAGTTAATAAACGCCAATCACGGCACTTAAAAACTTGCACCTACCTTCATAGTTTATTGTTTTGATCTCGACAATTAAAACAATACAACACTATGCTGTAGAATGCAAGTTTTTTTGCGTTAAAGCCATACGTATCAAGGGCTCAAGACCCTTCAGGGTAAATCGAAGATGTTACCCTTATATCAAGATAAGAAAAAACCGTTTTTCGCTTCGCTCAAAACCTTAAAAAACACGCCTAAAAGGCGTGTTTTCATCTTTCCATTCCTCGATCCCTCTCCCGAGCTTTCTCACGCTTATACAGGCGCTCAAATTCGCTCCCAGGGTTTCGCTCCCTCACTTTATCTACTAATTCCTTAAAAACGTTTTTAACGGCCCTGACGCCCTCTGTACGCTCTTTTACGAAATCTTTGGCACTTTGATACAACAAACCGACTTCGTGCCGTAAATCGCCTATCAGGTCTTTTAAATCTCTGTTCTCTGAACGGAGTTCCTTATTTTCGTTCTTCAGCTTATAATTTTCATTGGTCTTTTGATAGACTTCCTCACGAAGCTTTTCATTTTCTATGACAGGATTCATACTTTGCAACCGCTCATAATCTTTTTTTACCGCAACCGCAGCTGTCACGATTGTTTCCAGCTGTTCCATCTGCTTAGGAGTGAAAACATAATTCCCGGTTTCTTTTTGATGGATTTCCGGTTTCCCGAACATTTTCGGAACGACTTCGGTTTTGATTTCTTTTCGCTTTGGTTTCAGCACCAAATTCTTATCAGGAACATTTTTGCTAATCGCTAAAAACTCATTTTTCTTTTCATCGACTTTCCCCTCTAACACGGCAATTTCGTTCAATAAGTCCTGTTTTTCCTTGTATTCATTCACGTCTTTATATGAATTCGTGCCAACCAATTTCCGCTCAATTCC
>NZ_JTFC01000064.1 GCF_003991225.1 Candidatus Kurthia intestinigallinarum | reverse complement strand
CGGAATCTGGGAGGACCATCTCCCAAGGCTAAATACTCTCTAGTGACCGATAGTGAACCAGTACCGTGAGGGAAAGGTGAAAAGCACCCCGGAAGGGGAGTGAAAGAGATCCTGAAACCATGTGCCTACAAGTAGTTAGAGCCCGTTAATGGGTGATAGCGTGCCTTTTGTAGAATGAACCGGCGAGTTACGATCCCATGCAAGGTTAAGCTGATAAGGCGGAGCCGTAGCGAAAGCGAGTCTGAATAGGGCGAATGAGTATGTGGTTGTAGACCCGAAACCAGGTGATCTACCCATGTCCAGGGTGAAGGTAAGGTAACACTTACTGGAGGCCCGAACCCACGTACGTTGAAAAGTGCGGGGATGAGGTGTGGGTAGCGGAGAAATTCCAATCGAACCTGGAAATAGCTGGTTCTCTCCGAAATAGCTTTAGGGCTAGCCTCGCGGCTAAGAATCTTGGAGGTAGAGCACTGTTTGGACTAGGGGTCCATCCCGGATTACCGAATTCAGACAAACTCCGAATGCCAATGATTTATACGCGGGAGTCAGACTGCGAGTGATAAGATCCGTAGTCAAAAGGGAAACAGCCCAGACCACCAGCTAAGGTCCCAAAGTAATCGTTAAGTGGAAAAGGATGTGACGTTGCTTAGACAACCAGGATGTTGGCTCAGAAGCAGCCATCATTTAAAGAGTGCGTAATAGCTCACTGGTCGAGTGACGCTGCGCCGAAAATGTATCGGGGCTAAACGATTCACCGAAGCTGTGGATGGACATCTCAGATGTCCGTGGTAGGAGAGCGTTCTAATCGCTGTGAAGTCAGATCGTAAGGACTGGTGGAGCGTTTAGAAGTGAGAATGCCGGTATGAGTAGCGAAAGATGGGTGAGAATCCCATCCACCGAATGACTAAGGTTTCCTGAGGAAGGCTCGTCCGCTCAGGGTTAGTCGGGACCTAAGCCGAGGCCGATAGGCGTAGGCGATGGATAACAGGTTGATATTCCTGTACCACCTCCTCACCATTTGAGTAATGGGGGGACGCAGTAGGATAGGGTAAGCGCGCTGTTGGTTATGCGCGTCCAAGCAGTAAGGTGTGAGTGTAGGCAAATCCGCACTCTCTAACATTGAGCTGTGATAGCGAAGCTCTTCGAGCGAAGTTCCTGATTTCACACTGCCAAGAAAAGCCTCTAGCGAGGTGAGAGGTGCCCGTAC
>NZ_JTFC01000063.1 GCF_003991225.1 Candidatus Kurthia intestinigallinarum | reverse complement strand
AATCAAAAGAAAAGACCTTGGGCGTTGCCCAAACCCACGAGGGAAAAGTTTCCCCTCGACCCCCTCCAAAAACTCCCCCATCCCCCTCAATTTTGAGGGGGCTCCCTCGCCGGTAGGCAGGTCAAAAGGTGTTGCCTTTTGACGTGCCGAGAGGGTTCGGGTTTTGCGAAATTCGTCAACTCCTTAAATTCCTTCCCGTTGGTCAGTCAGACATTTACCGTTGACGAATGCCACGTTTTTCGTTCTGCAGCTCATCAGCTTTTAGACGAAAAAAAAGACCGTCAAATGACGATCTTCGTTCTTCAATAAACGCGCCCTTTAATGGAACAAAAAGATTTGAATTCCTGTTATAAAAAAAGGATCAATTTTGAACTCTCTCCCAAAGTTGATCCCTTAACGATTTAGAAATCCCTTTGAGAATGTTTATATACATTCAAGGTAACCAGCCAACTAATGACAATGATTCCTGAAAAAAGTAATAACAAATTACTATACAGATAAGTTGACTGATCAACTTCCATAGGTAACAACCTTTGATCAAGTAAGGGTATGGATAATAAACCACCTACAATTGCAATACCTGTTCCCTCTGATAAAAAGCTGGTAAAGTTAAGCAAACTCATTCCAGCACCAGCTTCCTGCTGTTTCAAGCTACTTGAAACAATTGTTGATATAACTGTTTTGGTGAACGAAAGCCCACCTAAAACAAATACGATTATAATTGTCATGAACCATGATGTTGTTTCTAAAAGAAAGGAAGCAGTTAAAAAGCTAACAGAAAGAAATGTAACTCCGATGTTTAACACGTATAAAGGACCTCTTCTATCAACAAGTATCCCACCAATGTAGCCGAAAATAATGACACTCATTGTTCCAGGGAAAATAATTACACTTCCGATTTCGGCAGTACTTAGCTGGTGAACATCTTTCATCATATAAGGAACC
>NZ_JTFC01000062.1 GCF_003991225.1 Candidatus Kurthia intestinigallinarum | reverse complement strand
TAGTGGCTCATATAACTTAAGTTAATAAACGCCAATCACGGCACTTAAAAACTTGCACCTACCGTCATAGTTTATTGTTTTGATCTCGACAATTAAAACAATACAACACTATGCTGTAGCATGCAAGGTTTTTTGCGTTAAAGCCATTCGTATCAAGGGCTCAAGACCCTTCAGGGTAAATCGAAGATGTTACCCTTATATCAAGATAAGAAAAAACCGTTTTTCGCTTCGCTCAAAACCTTAAAAAACACGCCTAAAAGGCGTGTTTTCATCTTTCCATTCCTCGATCCCTCTCCCGAGCTTTCTCACGCTTATACAGGCGCTCAAATTCGCTCCCAGGGTTTCGCTCCCTCACTTTATCTACTAATTCCTTAAAAACGTTTTTAACGGCCCTGACGCCCTCTGTACGCTCTTTTACGAAATCTTTGGCACTTTGATACAACAAACCGACTTCGTGCCGTAAATCGCCTATCAGGTCTTTTAAATCTCTGTTCTCTGAACGGAGTTCCTTATTTTCGTTCTTCAGCTTATAATTTTCATTGGTCTTTTGATAGACTTCCTCACGAAGCTTTTCATTTTCTATGACAGGATTCATACTTTGCAACCGCTCATAATCTTTTTTTACCGCAACCGCAGCTGTCACGATTGTTTCCAGCTGTTCCATCTGCTTAGGAGTGAAAACATAATTCCCGGTTTCTTTTTGATGGATTTCCGGTTTCCCGAACATTTTCGGAACGACTTCGGTTTTGATTTCTTTTCGCTTTGGTTTCAGCACCAAATTCTTATCAGGAACATTTTTGCTAATCGCTAAAAACTCATTTTTCTTTTCATCGACTTTCCCCTCTAACACGGCAATTTCGTTCAATAAGTCCTGTTTTTCCTTGTATTCATTCACGTCTTTATATGAATTCGTGCCAACCAATTTCCGCTCAATTCCACGATCCAATAATTTTTCTTCTAGCAACTGGACTTCTTTTTCCCGCCAATCATCAAACGGGCGAGTTTTATCCAACGCCGGATCTTGTTGAATAATCGCACGGTCAAACGACAC
>NZ_JTFC01000061.1 GCF_003991225.1 Candidatus Kurthia intestinigallinarum | reverse complement strand
GCCAAATTCTTCTTGATACAGTTCTTTCAAATCCTTCTGAACGAGGTACACATTTTCGTGCGAACGAGATTCATCAATGTGTGAATTCCGTTCTTTATCCTTGTCACTCATGGTCCGATTATTGTGTTTGATGTTGGTTTTATTGGTCGCCTTTTTGAGCGAAACCGACATGCTCATGACGAATCACCTCACTTGCTATGAGTGTACCAGACAGTTTGTTACTTTGCCAAAGTAACCTTTTCTGTATTTTGACACTGCGCTGCGCTCCATGTGCAAAATGAAAAGGCTCTCCGAGGGTAAAAGCAGGGGTCTGTCACTCTGGCGTGACAGTTTCCCCAAGATCAAAATCAAAAGAAAAGACCTTGGGCGTTGCCCAAACCCACGAGGGAAAAGTTTCCCCTCGACCCCCTCCAAAAACTCCCCCATCCCCCTCAATTTTGAGGGGGCTCCCTCGCCGGTAGGCAGGTCAAAAGGTGTTGCCTTTTGACGTGCCGAGAGGGTTCGGGTTTTGCGAAATTCGTCAACTCCTTAAATTCCTTCCCGTTGGTCAGTCAGACATTTACCGTTGACGAATGCCACGTTTTTCGTTCTGCAGCTCATCAGCTTTTAGACGAAAAAAAAGACCGTCAAATGACGATCTTCGTTCTTCAATAAACGCGCCCTTTAATGGAACAAAAAGATTTGAATTCCTGTTATAAAAAAAGGATCAATTTTGAACTCTCTCCCAAAGTTGATCCCTTAACGATTTAGAAATCCCTTTGAGAATGTTTATATACATTCAAGGTAACCAGCCAACTAATGACAATGATTCCTGAAAAAAGTAATAACAAATTACTATACAGATAAGTTGACTGATCAACTTCCATAGGTAACAACCTTTGATCAAGTAAGGGTATGGATAATAAACCACCTACAATTGCAATACCTGTTCCCTCTGATAAAAAGCTGGTAAAGTTAAGCAAACTCATTCCAGCACCAGCTTCCTGCTGTTTCAAGCTACTTGAAACAATTGTTGATATAACTGTTTTGGTGAACGAAAGCCCACCTAAAACAAATACGATTATAATTGTCATGAACCATGATGTTGTTTCTAAAAGAAAGGAAGCAGTTAAAAAGCTAWCAGAAAGAAATGTAACTCCGATGTTTAA
>NZ_JTFC01000060.1 GCF_003991225.1 Candidatus Kurthia intestinigallinarum | reverse complement strand
ATGGCCCGTTTGTTGAAATCTATTGTATCTTAATCTACTTCTTTTTCATCAATCAATTTCCCATTGATCTCTTCCAGTTCATCATCGGTCAAATACCGTTTTTCTAATTCGATGTACCTTTTACCGCCCCAGTTATACATGATCGCATACACATACTTCGTCACATCTTTTTCCTTGTAGCCATCTAATTCGCCATTTTTAAATTTGGTCATAGCGTCTTTGAATAGACCTGAGTAGACAATTAACCGTTTGCCTTTTAAGGCTTTATAAAACACCTCGAAAACTTCTTGGCTGATTAAGTAATCGCTGTCTTTTGCGGAGTACTTCGCAATCTCATACACTTTATCATCTCGACCGTTTCGAACTTTCCGCACATCAACTTGTGTAATCAAAGGGTTTTTTGTGACTTGCTGCCACAACTCCAGCCACCGATCCCGAGTGATATATTGTTTTGTATCCGTGAAGTAACTTTTGTTGACTGCAATGAGCACATGAAAATGTGGGTGGTAATCCTCACGCTCTTCGTTGTAGGTGATTTCTAATTTCCGAGCATAACCCTTTGCGATTTTCTTAACTTCCTTGCGTTCCATCAACTTTTTGAACGAATGGTTGTAACCCTTAATTTCATCTTCCAGTTCATCAGCTGGCACGTTCGGCGCTGTTAAGGTCACAAAGATAAACTCTTTCTTTTCCTCTTGCTTTAGATAAGCCATCATGACGGACAGAGCCAACGCATCTTTTCGAGATTTCTTCCATGCACAGATCGGACAGAAACGGTTTTTGCACGTATTCCCCTTATGCTGTTTTTTCTTTTCCAGGTTTTCATCAGCAACCATCATCATGAACGTATTGCACTCCCTTATGAGTTTTAAAGTATTTTCCGAGACCACATCTTCAGAAACTAGCTTTTCCATAAAGTACGCTAATACACCGTTTCGCCGTTTTTTCTTCGTGGACTTGACCATAATGTCTTGATTCTTTTTGGATTTTGCTTTATAGTGGCTCATATAACTTAAGTTAATAAACGCCAATCACGGCACTTAAAAACTTGCACCTACCTTCATAGTTTATTGTTTTGATCTCGACAATTAAAACAATACAACACTATGCTGTAGAATGCAAGTTTTTTTGCGTTAAAGCCATACGTATCAAGGGCTCAAGACCCTTCAGGGTAAATCGAAGATGTTACCCTTATATCAAGATAAGAAAAAACCGTTTTT
>NZ_JTFC01000006.1 GCF_003991225.1 Candidatus Kurthia intestinigallinarum | reverse complement strand
AAATCAGAGAAGCAAGCTTCTCATCATTCGCTCGACTTGCATGTATTAGGCACGCCGCCAGCGTTCGTCCTGAGCCAGGATCAAACTCTCCATAAAAAGTGTTTGAAAGCTCATTTGCTTTGCTAGCGTTATCTTGCTTGATAACATTTTTTCGATTCAATTGAACCGAATTTATTGTGATTACATCTTGCTTGTTCAGTTTTCAAGGTTCATTTCGTTTGCCGTTATCTTAACGACTCACTTATTATATCATCATAACTTTTAAGAAGTCAACAACTTTTTTAAAAAGTTTTTTTCGTTCGTTTGTTATGTTGTGATGCCCTGTTTTTCAAGGACAAGTAATATAATACAATAGTTATTAATAACCGTCAAGCGTTTTTTATCACTTTTTTTTCACCGTATAATAACGATGGAAAACACCCGGACTCTTCGTCTCGATTCGGTCTATTTCAATATAGCCTTTCTCCACTAGAAACTCAACGAAAAATTCAAGGTTTACCGAATAGACATTTAATTCCTCATCTTCATGTAGTTGCTGTACACTCCAATGCGCTTTTTGCTTCATTACTTCTAATAGATGTTGTGCGCTCTCTTCTACACTTTCTTCTATTAACATTTTAATTATATCGAAAATTTCTAATAAGCGTTCCTTGATTTCTTTGTGACTCGTAATAAATTTCTCATAAAGATTGTACACTTCTACATTGTAGCCCTTTAATTGATTCCACACCGTCACCTCAGGATAACGGCCTTGTTGAATAATCGTTTGGCGCGCTAAATGGTGTAACACTTCAATCATATGATTGTATGCATCAAAGTAGTCACGTGCATCAAAGGATACTTTACTCTCTTCATAGCGACGAATCATTTTCGCAAACTCAACACCTAGCTTTACTTGACGTCCTTCAAAAGGATAGTTTTTGAGATTTTTCTTTAATGTATCTACATATTCATTACGATCAAATAATACCTTGCCATAAAATAACCAATCGACAATCTTCTTATTGTAGCCAACAATCAGCCACTTTTGAATTTGCTTTTCGGTAATAGTATGCATAACTGCCTTTTTATTATTATCAAATGAATAGTGTTTTGTGAAAATAGGTTTTTCATTATCCTTTGTAATAATAAAAAGCACTGTATCAAAATTGTCGGTAATCGGGCTCACTGAATCAATCTTTTCAACTAAGATAACACCTAGCGTATTTGAATCACTTGCGCGTTCCTGATAAATCGGTCGTAAATGTAAATCCATTAACTATTCTCCCCCTAAACAATTGGTCTCCATGTAGATTATAGCGTGAAATATCAAATGTCGCTATTGTTCCCTGCAAAAAAGAACAACAGGAACCGCATACTTAAATGCGATTCCTGTTGTTATCTCGTTTTAACTTATAATGCCGTCTTTACTTCTTCACTCTTCGCTTGACACTCTGGGCATGTACCGTAGATTTCCATACGGTGTGAATTGATTTCAAAATTGGTTACTTGCGCTGCTACATGCTCAACCTCGTCTAGTCCAGGATAATGGAAGTCAACGATTTTACCACATGATGAGCAAATCACATGATAGTGTTTCGATGTGATGAAATCAAAGCGACTAGCGTTATCACCATATGTTAACTCTTTTACAAGGCCCGCTTCACGGAATACTCGTAAATTGTTGTAAACTGTCGCCACACTCATATTTGGGAATTTCGATTCTAATGCTTTATAAATATCATCCGCAGTTGGATGCGTCATTGTTTCGATTAAATACTCTAAAATCGCATGACGTTGCGGAGTAATACGTACGCCCGTAGTCTTTAGCGTGTCGAGTGCATTTTTTAATTGCGTTTCAGACATCGCCATGCACCTCTTTCATACAAATTATTAATTTATAATTGTTATTAATAAGTGTACCTGTCACATGGCATTACTGTCAACTTTATTGATTAAAATGAACGATAGTCCTCTGACGAAAATGATTTAGTTTTCAATTAGCATCTATACATTCTCAATTAGTAACCTAATGTTAAATCGACAAAGTTCTCTAATTCCTCGTGATTACCGCTACGCCACTTCTCTAAATTTGGTTTAAAGATAGCGAAGCTGCGCTCTAGATAACGTGATGAATGACTTGAAACGTGTGGAGATACCGTCATATTAGGTAAATCCCATAGGGGCGAATCAACTGGTAATGGCTCTGTTTCAAAAACATCACACACAGCCGCACCAATTTTATTTTCGGTTAACGCTTCTATTAAAACGTTTGTTTCCACAAGTGAACCGCGTCCAAAATTCATAAATAGCGCGGTATCCTTCATCGCATCAAAATGCTGTGCTGTCATTAAATGCTTTGTTTCCTCCGTATCAGGTAATACAGATACGACAATATCCGCTGCTGGCAGCACGGATGTCAGTTCGTCAAAGCGTACCATTTTGTCCATATATGCCGCATCACGCCCTGAACGATTGCAACCTATTGTCGTCACATTGAATCCTTTTAAGAGACGACCAATCTCGCCGCCAATGGCACCCGGCCCAAGAATAACGGCTGTTGAGCCAAACAGTTCACGTTGCTTTAAGTTACGTTTCCACTCATGTTTTGTTTCATACTGATAGATTTGTGGCAAAGAATGGTAATGCGCTAAAATGTGCATAAGAACAGATTCAGCCATCGGTACTTTGTGAATACCGCGTACATTTGTTACTGGGATACCACGCGCCGCAATCGCTGCGTTTGGCATTTTTTCGATACCAGCAGAGGCTACCATAATCCACTGTAGGTTTTTGGCAGTCGCAATATGCGCCTCTGTCAAATCCTCACCATAGGTCACGATGATTTCAGCACGTGCTAAATCCGTATTCTCGACCGTGCGTGAAAACACAAACTCCTCATTTGGAAAACTTTTCAGTAAATCTTCTTTCAAATCTGGTCGTGGATCAAACGTAAAATAAATCATCTATTCGGCTCCTTCCCGTAGTGTTGTTAGTACTTCGGCGATATGGTCCTTCACGCGAACACTGCGCCATTCATTCACAACAGTGCCATGCTCGTCGATTAAAAAGGTCGAGCGGACAATGCCCATATATTCTTTACCAAAGTTTTTCTTTAATTGCCACACACCATAGGCTTCCGCAACTTCATGGTCTTCATCTGCTAATAATGAAAATGGTAGCTCATATTTGTCGATGAATTTTGTATGTCGTGCTGCTGGGTCCGGGCTCACACCAACTACAACAGCATTTAAATCTGAAAAATCTGCGTGTGCATCACGAAAATCACATGCTTCTGTCGTACATCCTGGTGTCATATCTTTCGGGTAAAAATAAAGAATGACCTTTTTCCCTGCAAAATCGCTTAAAGAGATGCGCTCACCCTGTTCATTTGGTAATGTAAAGCTTGGCGCTTTTTTGCCAACTAAGTTTGTCATATTAAAAAACCCCCTTTTCTTTATTGTAACAAGTTCCTTTAAGCAATGCTTGAAACATGTTAAAGTACAACTATATTGAATGAAAGAGAGGTTGCCATTTCAACAATGAAATTAGGTGCCCGTATATTAAAAACCGGCGTTGCCATCGTCTTCGCCTTTTATTTAGCTGAATGGCTCCACTTGCCATCACCTATCTTCGCTGGTATCGCCGCTATTTTTGCGATTCAGCCATCGATTTATCGCTCGTATAAAACAATTATCGAGCAAATACAAGGGAATGTCATTGGAGCTGTCAGCGCAGTTGTGTTCGCGTCCATTTTTGGGGTAGAACCAGTCGTTGCTGGCTTTGCCGTTATCGTAACACTATTAATCATGATGAAATTAAAGTTGACCAGCAGTGTTTCATTAGCACTTGTGACCGTCATCGTTATTATGGAAGGTCAAAAAATCGAAGCCTTTGATGAATTTTTATTATTCGCAGTCATTCGTTTCACAACGGTGATGATTGGGGTGCTTGCTGCCTTTATCGTCAACCTTGTATTCCTACCACCCAAATATGAAACACGGTTATTTGCCTCAACAAAATATTTACAAGATGACATTACACGTTGGATACGCCTTGCTGTGCGCCAAGCATCCGAGCATACATCAACAAAACAATCCGTGCGTACATTACGTGGTCATCAAAAAAAGCTCGACCAAATTTATACACTTTATAAAGAAGAGCGTACGTATACGAAAAAGGCCCTGTTCGCCAAAAAGCGTAAACTCGTCATTTATCGTCAAATGCTTATTACAACGAATAAAAGTTTAGAAACGCTAAATCGTCTGTTCATTCATGAAAATGAACTTGCGAATATGCCCGAACGCTTCCATATTATGATTCAGGAGCGCCTCGACTTCTTATCTACTTACCATGAGCAACTATTTTTAAAATACACTGGTAAGCTAAAGTCGCATCATACGACCTGGATTGGCCAGGATGAATTTTTACAACGTAATGAAATCATGGATATATTCGCAGACTATGTCGTCGAGCAGCATGAGCGAGAGGGTGATGAGGAATTTTCAAGCTATCACCTGCTTCACATTTTATCTCGTATTTTAGATTATGAAGAAAATTTAGAGCATCTCGATACACTTATTACGGCATATCAGGCATATCATTCAAGTGAATTATTAACTGAACGTGATGAAGATAATATTTTGTAATTAAAGAAGCTTAAAACAACCGCTCCTGTGAGCATAAAAAAAACCGGAATCGCGCGATGGCGCGGTTCCGGTTTTTCGTTTTAAACGCTAAAAAAAGGACCATGACATGCTTTGTTCCAGTCTCTTTTTTTAATCTAATTTTTGAACATTGAATAAATCATGATAAATTCCTGACTTACTCATTAGCTCTGCATGAGTACCACGTTCTTTTAATTCCCCGTGGTCAATCACAATAATTTGGTCTGCATGTGTAATCGTGGATAAACGGTGCGCCACAATTAAAGTCGTACGATTATGCGCCAAACGGTCGAGTGATTCTTGAATCAATGCCTCGCTCTCTAGATCAAGCGCTGAGGTCGCTTCGTCTAAAATTAAAATCGGCGGATTTTTAAGGAATACACGTGCAATCGCTACACGCTGCTTTTGTCCCCCTGATAATTTCACACCGCGCTCCCCAACTGGCGTATCATAGCCCTCGGGTAAATTCATAATGAAGTCATGTGCATTAGCAGCTTTTGCGGCCGCAATCATATCTTCATCTGTTGCAAAAGGATTCCCCATTAAGATATTTTCACGTACAGAGTCACTAAATAAAATATTTTCCTGCTGCACAATACCAATTTGACCACGTAATGTTTCAAGCGTCACATCACGTACATCATGCCCATCGATTTTAATGCTACCTGAGAGGACATCGTAAAAACGTGGAATCAAGCTAATAATCGTTGATTTCCCGCCACCACTCATGCCGACGAATGCCGCCGTTTGTCCTGGCTGAATCGAGAAGTCAATATTACTTAGCACATTACGCCCCTCATCGTTATAGCGGAACGACACATCATTAAAGGTAACCTGCCCTTTTACAGGAGGGAGCGCAATGGCGTCAGCTTTATTTTCAATATCGTACTTTTCATCAAATAACTCAAACATACGGTCCATTGAGGCAACCGACTGTGTCAGTGTTGTCGATGAATTGACTAAACGACGAAGTGGGTTGTACAGCATATCGATATAACCGATAAATGCGGCCATCGTACCAATCGTAATATTACCTTGAATCACATGATACCCGGCATAACCAAGTACCGCGACTGGCGCTAATCCCGTAATCGTATTCACAACCGCGAATGTATAGGCATTCCAGCGCGTTTGTGCTAAAGCTTTATTTAAGAAATTGCCGTTTGTTTCAGCAAAGATGCCTTGCTCATGTTTTTCAAGCGTAAAGCTTTTAATAATATTCATGCCTTGCACACGCTCATGTAAATAGCTTTGTACACCAGCTAATGCTTTTGAACGCTCACGTGTTAACGCACGTAATTTTGTAAAGAAATATTTTACACTAATCATATAAAACGGTAGTGCAATTAATGTAATCAATGTTAACTTCACATCAAGCATCATCATGATACCTATCGCAATAACGACCGTTACAAGGTCAATCCAAATATTCATTAACCCCGTCATGACGAATTCTTTCGTTTGTTCAACATCATTAATCGTACGAGAAATGACATCGCCGACACGGTTATTTGAATAAAACTTTAATCCTAGCTTTTGCAGGTGCGCATACAACTTCGTACGGATATCGTACAAAATACGGTTGCTGACACGCTGTGCAAAATATTGACGGAAAAACTCGACAGGTGGGCGGATAACAAAGAATAAAATAGCAACAATGCCAATACACCACGCGAGACCTTCCATTTGTTGTGCTTTCGTTAGCTCATCGGCACCGATAATATCATCGATAACAATCTTCATGATAAACGGTGTCGCCATCGGAATTAAGAACTTCAAAACCCCGATTAAAAACGTAATGACGATATCCCATTTATATGGCCAAACGAACTGCATGTAACGCTTCATACTGCCCATGCGCTTCAGATCCTTTCGTCAAAAATGCGAGATTCATTGTAGCATATATCCATGGATTTTTTTACTAAATCGACTCAGAAAAACAAAAAAGGAACGGTCCCCACCGTGTGAGACAGCTCCTTTTTTCCACCAAAACAGCTTATGGTGTTAATCATGTTCTGGATTTTGTTGCTTTTTTTCATCGTTTAATTGGCGTTGGAACTTAAAGCGATTTGTCCATGCTTCAATGAAGTCAGGCGCAAATGGACCACGACGTTGTTCCACCCACTGGATTAGCTTTTGTAAATTTGCTTTTAAAATACTATCGATAACTTGTGGGTAATTCATCAATTGGCGATGCTCTTCGTACTCATCCTCATCAAGAAGTGTATACGACATATCTGGAAAGACCTTAACATCTAAATCATAATCAATATATTTTATTGCGTTGTGATCGAATACAAACGGCGAACTCATATTACAATAATAATAAACGCCATCTTCTCTTAGCATACAAATAATGTTATACCACAATTCCGAATGAAAATACGTAATTGAAGGCTCCCTCGTCAACCATGTTCGGCCATCCGATTCGGTAACGAGTGTGCGTTCATTTGCTCCGATGATCACTTTATTTGTACTTTTTAGTACCATCGTTTCTTGCCATACGCGGTGAATGCGGCCATTGTGCTTATAACTATGTATTTGTACGATTTCCCCTACTGCTGGAATCGCCATTACAAGCCCCACCTTTGTAAGCACTCATAAAAAAGTGCTTTTGTAACATTATAACAATCCTACAAACAAAGGTGTAGTTAAAAACTGCGATTATCCCGAAAATCCATTGAATTTTTTACAATTTTTGGCGTTCAATACGATATTGTGCTAAAAATTTCTGCATCGATACAGAAAGCGGTAATTTTTCAACCTCGTCTAGTGTCAGCCACGCCGAACGTTCTGGCGGTTCTTCTACATCAGTTGCACGTAGTATATAGCCATCCATCTGCCACACAAGATGTGAAAATACATGTTTTAGTGGCATCAAATGATCTTTACCAGCAAGTTCAAAATGATACATTTCCGCCATAACGCTATCCGTCACAACATCTTTCTTCACTTCGACCATCGGAAACTGCCACATATTCGCAAGTAGGCCTGTTTCTGGACGTTGCTCCATTAAAATACGTCCCTGTTCGTCCTCGACGATAAACACATCATACGGAATTTTTTTCGTTTTCACTTTTTTCGTCTTCACCGGCAGTTTTTCCGGCTCCCCTTCATGAAAGGCTGTACAATAATCGCGCACCGGACAAAGTAGACAGCTTGGTGATGTCGGTGTGCAAACCATCGCCCCGAGCTCCATTAATCCTTGATTAAAAGCAGATGGATTATCATAGTCAATGAGCTCCATGACCGCGCGTTCAAATGTTTTTTTCGTTTTCGGTAGCGCAATATCCTCATCAATCATTAAGACACGACTTAATACACGCATGACATTGCCATCGACTGCATGCTCTGGCACACCATAGGCAATACTGAGTACAGCCCCTGCTGTGTATGGACCGACGCCCTTTAATGTTGAAATTTCTTCGCGGGTCTTTGGTACAACACCACCATAATTTTCGACTACTTCTCGTACACCCGCTTGTAAATTACGAACGCGTGAATAATAGCCAAGGCCCTCCCATTGCTTCAAGAGAAATTCCTCATTGGCATCAGCTAGTGCTTGTGCTGTCGGGAACTTTTCTAAGAAATTTTCGTAGTATGGAATGACCGTATCAACACGTGTTTGCTGTAGCATTACTTCTGAAACCCAGATTTTATATGGGTCGGTTGTATGACGCCACGGCAAGTCTCGTTTTTCACGGTTAAACCATTCAACAAGTGCTTTTTGAAATTGTTTCGTATAACGATACAAATCGTTTCCCCCTCATTTATTGCTCGTAGAAACGAGTAAAATATTGTAAAATAGAACTATAATGTAATGATTGAAATTGGCACTAAGGAGCTGATTTTTTGGATACAGGTACACACTTAGTTATGAGTGTCGCCATCAGTGGACTTGCGCTAGCGGACCCTGTCGTCGCATCGCACCCTGCAACATTTGCAGCCGTTGCAACCGGGATTATCCTCGGCTCACAAGCGCCCGATATCGACACCATTTTGAAATTACGCAATAACGCCGTTTATATTCGCCATCACCGCGGTATTACGCATTCCATTCCGGCCGTTATTATATGGCCGTTGCTTATTACACTTGTTCTGCATTTATTATTCCCTTCTGCAGATGCCCTCCACGTATGGATTTGGGCATTCGGTGCAGTCGGGCTTCACGTGTTTGTCGACATTTTTAATGCGTACGGAACCCAGGCAGTGCGCCCATTCTCCAAAAAATGGGTGGCGCTGGGCATCATCAACACATTTGACCCGATTATTTTCGGCTTACATGTTGTAGCGATTGCCGCATGGGCGTTCGGTGCCCCACCCGTTCCGACGATGGCAACACTCTATATCGTCCTTATCGGCTATTACCTCGTACGCATTTGGCTACACCGAGCCGTTATTACCGCTGTCGAAAATACCGTACCCGATGCAGAAGAAGTTATTTTATCACCTACACGCTACTTTTTACAGTATCGTGTAGCCGCAAACTCCAAAACACATCATTATGTTGGACGCGCATATGGCCGCTCCATCACAATTTACGATAAATTTAAAATTGAGCCATTACCAAAAACGCCTTTATTTGATGCAGTCTTAAAAGATGAAAACTTTAAATCTTTCGTGTCCTTCTCCCCTATTTATCGCTGGGAGATGCGCATGCTAAAAAATGGCCTACAAGAAATTCGTCTCATCGATTTGCGCTACCGTAGTAATAATCGATATCCATTCGTAGCTGTCGCACATGTCGATGAAGAGTATAACATCGTTCGGTCATACACAGGCTGGATCTTCAGTGAAGAAAAACTACAAAGCAAATTAATTTAATCATAAGTGATGAAAACACCGTTTAGTGCTGACGGGCGTTTATAATTCCTGACAAGCGGCGTTCTTCGTCGCGTCGGAAGGAACGAAACGACCCGAAGCACTGGTGTTTGAATCCGGATAATCATAAGTGATGAAAGCGCTCGTTTAACTCCGATGGGCATTTATAGCTCTCGACAAGTGACTCTTTTTGTCACGTCGGAGAGAGCGAAATGACCCGAGGAGTTAGCGCTTGAATCCGGATAACACTAAGTGATGAAAGCGCTCGTTTAACTCCGATGGGTCCCCGGTAGATAGGGGCCCTGGTAAACGTAGCTGATCTTCCATCACAAACCTACGAGACTTCTTTGACTAGAGGTCTCGTTTTTTCATGCTTCAAAAAAAGGCATGGTGCTAAGAATTGCTTCCCAGCGCCAGCCCGATTATTCTACATCATCTAATAAATGTGCATATTTTGGATTTCGACCCGCAAATGCATGGATGTCGCGACCATAGCTTTGAATCCATTGACGAATAATACGCTCAGTCATTTCCATTCCTTTATAGTCGTAACCAGCCTTCGCATATGTCGATTCGAAGTCACTCCATAAAAGCTCAATCCATACACGTGCCTTCGCTTGCGATAGCTGGCTTGCCTCTACTAACACTTCTGTTAATTCCGCTACTTTTTGTTCGATTTCTTGCATATTAGAACATCTCCCCAGCTGGTACAAGCATCGCAATTGGAATGGCTTCTTCTTCCACATGCCCGCCTAAGCGGTAACCCCATGCATAGACACCTTTTAAGTAATCGACTTTAAAGAACACACCCGGGTCACCCTCGACACGATAAATTTCGCCCGCTTTAAAATCTGCAGGGTCTAATAAAAAGGAACTTGCTAAAATTGCTTTACGTTCATAAACTGCAAATTCATTAATGATGCCCAGTTGCTCCGCTTTACGGGCTTTTTCTTTTAATAAACCAATCTCTGTGCGCAGTTCCGCTTCCGTCATTTCGCTATACTTCTTCATTTTCATTCTCCTTTTGTTCAATAAATGCCTCTATAATTTCACCGGGAAACCCTTTTTGGTACAATGCCTGCTTAACCTTCATATGGAGGTCATAGCCAGTAAACTTCGACGCATATTTCTTCCACGCCTTCTCGCCCTGCCCTTCAAGCATCGCGGACCAATCGTCTTCTTCCGTTGTAAAATCTAATTTCGCAATCGCCTGTTCAATAATCCCAAAGCTATAGCCTTTTCGCAAGAGGAAATCTTGAATCTTCTGTTTTTGCTGCATCGGTGTTTTTCGCGATTCTTGACGCTGTTTTTTCTCCGCTAATTCATACGCGAGCTGAAGTTGCTCCCCTTCATCAAACTCTCCAAGTGCCTGCTGCTGCGTTTTTTCATCGATTCCCTTACGTTTTAGCTCCTGCTGAATCGCACGCGGCCCTTTTTTCATCGTATTCTTTTTCGTTTCAACAAAGGCACGTGAAAATTCCGCATCATTTAAAAAGCCAAGTCGTACTAATTTTTGAATCGCCTCTTGAATAACTGCTTCACCAAATTCTGCGTCACGTAGCTTTTTACGCACTTCCTCTTCACTGCGCATTTGATAAGTCAAATACGATAAGCCGCGATTAAATGCACGCGCTACTTCATCTTCAAAGGCGATGTCACCAAGTGTCCATTCATCTAGCACTTTTCCTTTTGTGAGGCCGTACTGCACGAGAATCTTTTCATCGACACTAAACGAATATTCTTCATTTAAGAAAATATTGTAGCGCTCTTCATTTCGCTTTTGTCGTGTAATCTTCGTAATGACTTTCGGCATACGTAGCAACCCCTTTCTTTTGATAGTATACCTGTTTTCAGTTGAAACTTCACGGGCATACACTTAATAATAGAACTAAGTAAATGAAACATTAAAGGAGGATTTTTTCATGAAGATTGCGATTACTGGAGGCACTGGTCTCGTTGGCTCTACCTTAACAAAATTATTAAAATCTCATGGGCATGACATTGTGATTTTAACGCGTGGCAATAACGATTCAAAAGATGGTATTGAATACGTACAGTGGCTTGTTGATGATGCACAGCCTGAACTTTATTTAAATGATGTTGATGCATTTGTAAATTTAGCTGGTGTATCGTTAAATGAAGGCCGCTGGACAGATGAGCGAAAAGCGGCGATTTATAATAGTCGCCAAGAAGCAACAAATGAAGTGCTACGCCTTATTCGTGTACTAGAGGAAACACCAAAAACATTGGTCAATGCGAGTGCTGTTGGGATTTACCCTACATCACTCGACGCTGAATATACCGAAGCTTCCGATGAGCAAGCCCATGATTTCCTCGGTAAAACGGTTAAGATGTGGGAAGGGCTCGCAGATCAAGCAACAGAGGAAGGCGTTCGTGTCGTCAAAACGCGCTTCGGTGTCATTTTCGATCAGGAAGCTGGCGCATTCCCGCTTATCGCGACGCCTTATAAATATAATGTTGGTGGCAAGCTTGGCGATGGCATGCAGTGGGTATCATGGGTACATGTAGAAGATGTTGCGCGTGCGCTGGCATTTTGTTTAATGAATGAGGATGTAAAAGGTGTTGTAAACGTCACAGCCCCTTATCCGGTTCGCATGAAACAAATTGGGGATTTCATCGCCGAAGCACTTAATAAGCCTAACTGGTTGCCTGTCCCAGAAGCTGCACTTAAGCTCGCACTTGGCGAGAAAAGCCAGCTCGTATTAGAAGGTCAAAAAGTATTACCTACCGTTTTAAGTGACTATGATTTTGATTTCAATTATCCAACGATTACAAAAGCACTTCAGCAACTACTGCGTTAAAACTTCTGCTAGATGGCAGAAGCTTTTCTTTTATTCAAGTCGGCGTTTCGTTATAATGGAGAAATGAATTTAGAAAAGGACGTGTCCATCTTGCAACAACAAACTATTATGTCAGTCGGAAAACGGATTCCACTGAACATTAAAAAACTCGGTATTAACGGCGAAGGGATTGGTTACTACAAACGTAACATCGTTTTCGTACCTGGTGCTATTACAGGCGAAGAAGTATATATCGAACTAACAAAAGTCGCGCGCGGTTATTCAGAAGGTAAAATTATAAAAGTACAAAAACGTTCAAAACATCGTACGACACCACCATGTCCTGTATATGATGAATGTGGCGGTTGCCAATTACAGCATATGAAATACGATATGCAGCTAAAAGCGAAACGTGACATTGTCGCACAATCATTAGCTAAATACGTGAAAGATGGCGCAAAAAAAATCGACCTACGCCCAACAATCGGTATGGATGACCCTTGGAATTATCGTAATAAGAGTGCCTTCCAAGCACGTCAATCTGGCGATAAAGTATTAGCAGGTCTATATGCAGAAAACAGCCATAAGCTACTAGATATTGAAGACTGTGCTGTACAACATCCAATGACGGCGAAAATGACGACAAAAGTAAAACGCATTATGCAAGAGCTTCAAATTCCTGCATATAATGAAAAAACAAATCGTGGTACAGTACGTACAATTGTTGTGCGTACAGGCGTCAATACAGGTGAAACACAAATCGTTTTCGTCACAACGAAGAAAAACTTCGATCAAAAAGACGAGCTTGTTGAACGCGTAAAAGCATTGGATTCAAAAATCGTTTCAATCGTTCAAAATGTTAAAGAAGATAGCTCACCACTTATTTTCGGTGACCAAACGATTGTGTTAGCTGGTAAAGAAACGATTCGCGAAAAACTTGGTGAATACGCATTTGATTTATCAGCACGCGCATTCTTCCAACTGAATCCAACACAAACGGTTCACCTATACAATCAAATTAAAAAAGCAGCGAAATTAACAGGTAAAGAATCCATCGTTGATGCTTACTGTGGCGTTGGTACAATCGGTCTTTGGTTATCAAAAGGTGCGAAAGAAATCCGCGGTATGGATATCATTCCTGAATCAATTGTCGATGCGAAGAAAAACGCGAAAAAATATGGTGTTGAAAATGCGACGTATGTTCAAGGTACGGCAGAGCATTGGTTAGAGGAATGGCGTTTAGACGGCTATGTGCCAGACGTTGTGACAGTCGATCCTCCACGCACCGGTTTAGACGACAGCTTCATCGAGACGATGTTAGTCATCCGTCCAGAACGTATCGTCTACACTTCTTGTAATCCATCAACACTTGCAAAAGATTTAGCTCAGTTAATGGAGCTATACCAGGTTGAGTATATTCAACCTGTTGACATGTTCCCTCAAACAGCGCATGTCGAAAGCGTTACATTACTAACATTGAAAAAATAAACGTTCAAAGACAATCATCTAATGGTGATTGTCTTTTTTGTATCGTTTTTCAGAAATGGCTGATAACATCAGAAAGCGTGTTTTGACTACAACATAGTTGAAAATAAGTGCCAAAGCAGGGCTAATTACGGGGTGAAAAATCTAGATTTATCATGTATCATGCAAAAAGCTGTCAACAAAAATTTTTATTTATGATTTTTCCGCATATCGTTATTATTTTTAAAGATGCCAAATGGCTAATTACAGCCCAAAATACGCAAAAATCGGTCTGTTTCCGTTCTCTGACGGATGTTTTTTGTCTGAAAAGAATATGCTAAAAAAAGGAGCTGTCATTTATTCGATTCATCGAAAAATGCGCCACGCAGCGCTCTATCTTAGCCAAATCTATGTGTTGAAATCTCCCTTTAGAACCCGAAAACGAGCAAAACGGGGCAAAAATGGGGTTTTTCTACCCCTACTTTGCCCCTTTTCACCTACAGTGCTATGCAAAGTTATCATAACTATCGCCATAAAAATTGTATTTATTTTAGAATTATTTACACTTCAGCAAATAAGTAGCCTTTCTCTAGCCCTATCCACTTAGGTCCGACACTTATTTTTTAATATGTCGTAGCCAAAAGCCGCTCCTTGGGCTCATACGTGATTTCTAATAAATGATTTTATCCAAAAAGGCAGCGCGCCTTTTATTAATTTAATTTAAACGGAAGTGCGAAATTTGACTCGTTAATTGCTCAGATAAATCTCGTAGGAAATCACTTGCCGCTGTCATTTCTTCAATTGCTGCGTACTGTTCCTGTGCAAGGCCTGCTACTTGTTGTGTTTGCTGTGTTGTGTTATCTGAAGCATTACTAATTTGATCAATTGATTCGCTTACTTGCTGTGTACTTGTAGCGATTTCTTCTGATTTAATTATTATTTTATTTCTCCATATAAAAAAAGAATTTTGATAGTATCAAAATCCTTTTTGATTATTTATTCTTTTTTTACGGCCACCAAGTGAAATAATAACGAATACAGTAAATAATAGCAGTGCTACGAGTAGTAAATAGCTCATCGTCGCATGCTCTACAAAGGCGCCACCTAAAAATGGACCTGTCAAACTACCAACACTAAAGAAAATACTACATAGTAAATTACCCGTTGGTAGTAATTCCTTCGGCGTTAAATCTGTCATAAACGAAATGCCTAATGAAAACATCGAGCCGCAACACATGCCCGCAAGCAAGAAGGCGACAAATACGAACCATTGGTAGGATTCTAAAAAGCTTCCAATTAAAAACATAGTACCGCCGCCAAGCAACCCAAATGTAATAACTTTATAACGTCCAATACGGTCCCCAAGTGTTCCAAATGGTACCTGCGTTATAATACCGCCAATCGCAAAGGCGGATAAAATAAGCGACACCACGGATACATCAAATTCACGACGTAGTGCATACACTGGGAAAATGGCATTTAGCGATGATTCTAAAAAGCCATAAACAAGCGGCGGTAAAAAGGCAATCCATGCATAACTCAGCGTTTTTTTATAACGATGCCACACATTTGAATTAGCACTTTTTACATCAATTGGTTCTGGCTTATCATTTTTCAATGTAAACACAAGCGCCCATGATACGAGGCAAAGTACTGTCGACACGATAAATGGTAGTGCCTCAGCAATATTAACAAGTGGCACTAATAACGGTCCAATTGCAAAACCAACACCGAAGGATAAGCCATAAATCGCAATGCTTTTACCAAGCGTTTCGGGACGAGCGGTACTTGTAATCCACGTTTGTGATGCAAAGTGAAGCGCATTGTCCCCGACACCGATGAAGAGGCGTAAAATAAACCAAAATAATAAGCTCTTCCATAATGGGAATAGCATTAGCGAGATGAGTACAATAGCGCCACCCGTTAAAATAACAGGTTTGTAGCCAAATTTACGCAAAGGTTTTTCGATGAAGGGCGAAATCAGTAAGGTCCCTAAATATAAGCCTGTCGCATTTAAGCCATTAAGTGATGAAGATACGCCGTCTCGTTCAAAAATAACGGAAATAAGCGGGAGCAACATGCCTTGTGAAAAGCCTGAGATCGACACGATGGCAACGAGCACCCAAAAACGTCTTTTTGCATATGTATCTTGTTGCACGAGGTTGTTCCCCTTTCAAAATATGAATTCAACCTACTATAACAAAATTTAAGGCATAGAAAAAGACTCAGATACATCTACAACGTAGGAGTTCTGAGTCTTGTTAACTTTTTATCATATTCATTTGTTATTAAACGTAGTTCCCGGCAAATGGATAGGAAGATAAGTGTTTTACCGACAACGGGGTTTAATGTACCTCCTTTATTTTACGATTATCAATACTGAGCGCCCTATAATTTAGCTGTGTCATCACGTAGTGTGCTAATTGAACGGTTATTGGATACTTGGAAGAGGTTTCCTTGTTCAGGTCTTACAATTCTACGCGGTGTCACCTAGAAAAGGGCATCCATTTATCAGATTTACTATCGTCTGTATCCTCCTTCCCTTAATCGTTAAAAGAATAATACCACAAGATATTAATTTTGTAAACATTTCAAATAGTCAGATTATTAAAATCCTCATTTTGTCCTACGTTCATTTGTTCGACATTGAATTCTCCCTCTTTTTCCGTTATGCTAAGGCTAACTAACGGAGGTGCCGAATGAAACCAATCTCAAATAAAGATCAGCAAGTACAGTACTTGAAAGGTCGTTTACAAATGTTTGTCGAAGTGTTAGATTCAATTGAACCTGAAACAACGGAATTAGAAGATATCGATCGTTTAATTTCGATGGTTGATGATTTAGAGGAAAAAGTAAAGCAATTTAAATCCCGCTAGTCACGATTAGAGTCACTTATTATAAGTGGCTCTTTTTTTATATGAGAAATTATTTACGTCCTCTTTCTGTTTAGGTACATTATTTTCTGTATCGCTATTCTATCTTTCTACTTTGTCCTATATAATGAAGGAGACTATGTCACTTTATTTTTGAGGGGGATTTCTAATGAACTTAGAAACGTTAGAACAAAGCGTCTATGACTTAATTACAGAGACGTCAACAAACTTACCGAAGGATGTACGCCGTGCTGTAAAGCGTGCAAAAGAAGCGGAAAACGCAGGTACGCGTGCAGCGATGAGCTTAGACACAATCGCGAATAACATCTTTATGGCGGATGACAATGTGTCACCAATTTGCCAAGATACTGGTTTACCAACATTTAAAGTAAAAACTCCTGTTGGCGTGAACCAAATCGAGATCAAAAAAATCATTAAAGATGCGATTGCACGTACGACGGGCGATGCAAAATTACGTCCAAACGCAGTAGATTCTTTAACTGGTAAAAACTCAGGCGATAACCTAGGCGAAGGGTTACCTGTCGTGAAGTTTGAACAATGGGAAAAAGATTATATTGAAATGAAGCTTATCCTTAAAGGTGGCGGCTGTGAAAACAAAAACATTCAATATAGCCTACCATGCGAACTTGAAGGTTTAGGCCGCGCTGGTCGTGACCTAGATGGTATCCGTAAATGTATTCTTCATTCTGTATACCAAGCACAAGGCCAAGGCTGTTCTGCTGGTTTCATCGGTGTAGGTATCGGTGGCGACCGCGCTTCTGGTTATGATCTTGCGAAGGAGCAATTATTCCGTTCTTTAGATGATACGAATGCAAATGAGGACTTAGCAAAATTAGAAGATTATATCGTAGAAAAAGCCAATACACTTGGTATCGGTACTATGGGCTTCGGCGGTGAGGCGACATTACTTGGTTGTAAAATTGGCGTCATGCACCGTATTCCAGCGTCATTCTACGTATCTGTCGCTTACAACTGTTGGGCTTTCCGCCGCATGGCAATCGACATCAGCCCTGAAACTGGCGAAATCTTAAACTGGCACTACCAAGAAGGCGAAAAAATCGACTTCGCAGAAGCAGCAGCTGCAGCGAAATCAAATGACAAGCCAGACAATAAAATGGTTGAGCTTGTAGCCCCAATTACAGAAGAAAAAATTCGTTCACTTCAAGTTGGTGATGTCGTGAAAATTAGCGGCCGTATGTATACAGGTCGTGATGCAATCCATCATCACTTAATGAGCCACGACGCGCCTGTTGATTTAAATGGCCAAATTATTTATCACTGTGGTCCTGTAATGGCGAAAGATGAGAATGAAAACTGGACAGTAAAAGCAGCTGGTCCAACAACATCAATTCGTGAAGAACCTTACCAAGGCGATATCATGAAAAAATTCGGTATCCGCGCTGTTATCGGTAAAGGCGGTATGGGTCCGAAAACATTAAAAGCACTTGAAGAACATGGTGGCGTTTACTTAAATGCTATCGGTGGTGCGGCACAGTACTATGCTGACTGTATCAAATCAGTTGATGGCGTAGACTTAATGGAATTTGGTATTCCTGAAGCAATGTGGCACTTAGGTGTCGAAGATTTTACAGCCGTTGTAACAATGGATTCTCACGGTAATTCATTACATGCAGATGTTCAAAAATCATCTGTTGAAAAATTAGCACAATACGCTGAAAAAGTATTTTAATCCCGATTTAATCATAAGAAGCTAGTAGAATTCTCTTCTACTAGCTTCTTTTTTATTGTAAATGATAACCAATTGCAACGTTCACAATTCCTATCATTTTTTATGAAAATTTAAGTAAACGCACTTCCAAAGTACCCTCCTCTATGTTATACTAATTTTAACTTTAGAATGATTCTAAATAAGGAATTTAAAAAACGAATAAAACTTCTATAATAAAAGGTTTATATAGTTTAATTGATAGCGATTTTCATTATCAGGAGGAATGTATATGAATACTACAAATGAGAATAATAATCATTTAATTGAGAAATTAAAGGAACATATCGAATTAATTGCTGCCGTTGTAGCAGGTATCCTCATTGCCATTGCTTGGTTTACAACACGCGATGAAATGACGAGCGTCGGCATTGTCCTTTACTTACTAGCCTTCTTAATTGGTGGCTTTGCAAAAGCAAAAGAAGGCGTCGAAGAAACGATTGCCAATAAGGAACTGAATGTTGAATTCCTTATGATTCTTGCGGCGATTGGCTCTGCGGTAATTGGTTACTGGACAGAGGGCGCCATTTTAATTTTCATCTTCGCATTGAGTGGCGCACTTGAAACGTATGCGATGAATAAATCCCATAAAGAAATTTCTGCATTAATGGATATGCAGCCGGAAGAGGCTTGGTTAGTGCTAGCAGATGGTTCACTCGAACGCGTGAAAGTTGACACATTACAAGTTGGCGATGTTGTGATGATCAAACCGGGTGAGCGTATTCCAACAGATGGTGTCATCGCAGACGGCGCGACTTCTATTGATGAAGCAGCGATTACAGGTGAATCTATCCCCGTTTCTAAATTTGCAGGCGACGACGTATTCGCCGGGACTGTCAATATGACCGGTGCTGTGAAAATGACGATGACAAAGCCAAGCTCTGAGTCATTATTCCAAAAGATTATCGACCTTGTACAATCTGCACAAAGTGAAAAATCACCATCTCAACAATTTATCGAGCGCTTTGAAGGTACGTATGTAAAAGTCGTATTAATCGCAGTTGGCTTAATGTTATTCGTCCCTCATTTCGTATTAGGTTGGGACTGGACTACAACATTCTACCGTGCAATGGTGTTACTTGTTGTTGCTTCTCCTTGTGCTCTTGTTGCAGCAATTATGCCAGCAACCTTATCAGCCATTTCAAATGGCGCACGTAACGGGGTTCTATTCAAAGGTGGCTTACACATTGAACATTTAAGTGTTTTACAAGCAGTCGCATTTGATAAAACCGGTACATTAACACAAGGGAAACCCGTCGTGACGGACTTTATCGTGCGTGACGGTCTAGATGAAAAACAAACGCTTAGTATGCTTGCAGGTATTGAATATAACTCTAATCACCCATTAGCTGTAGCGATTACAGCCTATGCGAAACAACAGGACGTATCGTTTGCTAATGCCACAATTAAAGATATTCCTGGCTATGGTCTTGAAGCGACGATTGATGATGTCTTTTATAAAGTAGGGAAAATGGATTTTGTTGGACGTGAGGCGGCGATGCAATTCGCGAACGGGGCCGCTCCACTACTCGCTGAGGAAGGTAAAACCGTCATCTTCATGGCAGATGCGCAAGGAATCGTCGCGATGGCAGCGATGAAGGATACGGTTCGTGAAGAGGCAAAACAAGCCATTGCTCAGTTGAAAGAACTTGGCATTCATACGATTATGCTAACTGGTGATAATGAAAAAACAGCAAAAGCCATCGCAAAAGAGGCTGGCGTTGAAAGCTATATTGCCGAATGCTTACCAGAAACAAAAGTTGCGCATATTAAAGAATTAATGTCGAAATATAAATTTGTCGGTATGGTCGGCGATGGCATTAATGATGCCCCTGCCCTTGCGACTGCGACAACAGGGATTGCAATGGGTGAAGGGACAGACGTCGCACTTGAAACAGCTGATGTTGTCCTAATGAAAAATGATTTATCAAAAATTTCATATGCGGTGAAAGTAGCACGTAAAATGCAGCGTATTGTGAAGCAAAATATTATTTTTGCTATCAGTGTGATCATGCTATTGATCGCCTCAAACTTCCTACAAGTAGTGGACCTTCCACTCGGTGTTATCGGGCATGAAGGTAGTACGATTCTCGTTATTTTAAACGGCTTACGTATGCTACGCTTGTAATAAAAGAGAAGGTTCAACCGCCTTTCTCCTCATACAAAAAACACCTTCAAAGCATGCAAGCTTTGAAGGTGTTTTTGTTTTTTATTTATTGCGCGGATAATCGACGTCGACGCGTATCAATCTGCTCTTTTCGCTCCTGCATAATCGCATTCACAAGGCCACCAATCATGAGGACCATGCCGGTGATATAGAGCCATAACATGAGGATAATAATCCCCCCGATACTGCCATACGTTGCAGAATAGTTTGAGAAGTTATTAATATAAATTGAGAAGACATATGAAATGACTAACCAGCAAACCGTCGAAACGATAGCTCCTGGAATAGCACTACGTAAGTACATCTTCACATTCGGTCCTAACCAATACATAAATACAAGACCACAGAAAATGACAAGTGGTGGTAGTAAAATACGGAACTTATCAAAGATAGCGCCGAACTGTTCACCAAGGCCGATTGTATTTGCTAGGAAATGACCGATTTGTGAACCAAACACTGGTAAAATTAACGCAACAACGACTAATAGAATAAGTACGAGTGTAAACACAACCGACATCGAACGAGCGATGATAAATGGTCGTGTTTCTGCCTTACCATAAGATTGATTCAATGATTTAATTAATGCATTCACACCGTTTGAAGCAGACCATAATGTCGCTAAAATACCGACTGATAATAAGCCACCATTACGGTTTTCAAGTACATCTTTTAATGTATCACCAATGAGCGAATACACTTGCTCTGGTAATAACTCTTTCATCATCGTATACACTTGCTCTTGTGGTAAATTTAAAAACGGCACAAGTGTCATGACGAAAATCAATAATGGAAAAAGCGATAATAAGAAGAAGTATGCGAGCTGCGCACCCATGCCAGATAAATCGGCTTGCGTGACTTTTTGAATAAAGCCCTGTATAAATCCTTTCCATGTGGTTAGGTCGTATTGAGGCTTATGCACATCTTGTAGATGTTTTTTTTCAATTTGCAGCATTTTTACTTTATCGAATACTTCAGATGATGGTCCTTTACGCTTTTTCACGTTTTTCTTTTTCTTCCCCACCGGCACTCCTCCTTCTATTCAGAATGACAGGTGAATCGCATTATTCGCTACATTATTTCGCTGTGTCATCTGAAGTGACCGTTGGTGCCTCTTCAGCAAAAGCTTCTTTCGTGTCCGAAACAAACGCTTTTACTTGTGGCGTCAGCGCCTTCACTTCTTCGATTTTTTCTAAGTAGTAATCTTTATCTTCTGCAATGCGGTTGTACACTGTTTGCACAGCATCCACCTTCGCTAAAAGATTGTCTTTCAGTTCATCACGGTTAGCAGCGTAATGTTGAATAGTTGCTGAAGCACTTTTCAGCTTTTGTGTAGTTTCTTGTCGTGTTTGACGGTCCAGTAAGCTGATTACTGCTCCTGCTACTGCTCCTAATGCAATACCTGCTACAAATTTGTTCGCCATAATTGCTTCCTCCAAACTTTTCCAAAATATTCTACTATGTAGTAGTTTACCCTTCTACTTTACCAATAAAACGCTTGCTCTGTCCTCTGAAAGTCATATTTCACGCAAGAAAGATTTGCGTTAAGACGTTGACATTCTTTTTCGAGCGTGAAATGATACATATAGCTAAAATGAAAGGATGAGATTCGAGTGAATTTAAACGAACCATCAGTGGAAAATATCCATCATATTATTGATGCATTAAAAGACAAATTACGTATGGTAAATGCCGATGCAATGCGTCCTGAAAGCTTTGACCAATCAAACTACGAGGATTTATTAGATTTATACAATCTAGTTATGAAACGTGACTCATTCAGCTTAAGCGAAATGCACGCCATCGTATCTGAACTAGGCTCACTTCGTAAATAATCGTTCACTATATGTCAAAAAAGAGACAGCCCAAATTGGGCTGTCTCTTTTTTGTATGGCTATTTTTTGCATCAAAGCGTGCAAGCGCATACTATAAAGATAAGACAAATTCTAGGAGGTTAGATGATGAAAAAGATTTTGAATAACCCAAGTGATGTCGTAACAGAAATGTTAGCAGGCTTTGTGCAAATTCATGAGGATGTGCAACTACTTAAAGACACACACGTCATTGCACGTCGTACGCCACAGGATGGTAAAGTCGCGATTATTTCCGGCGGTGGTAGTGGACATGAGCCGGCACACGCAGGGTTTGTTGGTGATGGCTTACTAGATGCAGCGGTTTGTGGACAAGTATTCACATCGCCGACACCAGATCAGATTTTAGCCGCAATTAAAGCTGTACACACAGGCGCCGGTGTTTTTCTTGTCATTAAAAACTACAGTGGTGACTGTATGAATTTTGAAATGGCGAAGGATTTAGCCGAAATGGAAGGCATTGACGTTGATTTTGTGATTGTAAATGATGATGTCGCTGTATTTGATAGTAGCTTTACAGAGGGACGCCGCGGCGTTGCCGGTACATTATTCATGCATAAGGTGCTCGGTGCAGCAGCAAAAAATGGTGCTCGTCTTACCGACATTAAAGCACTCGCTGACAATGTTGTGACACATCTAGCCTCTGTTGGCTTTGCGATTTCTCCAGCGACAGTACCTGAAGTTGGCAAGCCAGGATTTGAATTGAGTGCGACAGAAATGGAGTTTGGCATCGGTATTCATGGCGAGCCAGGATATCGCCGCGAGGAATTAAAATCATCTCGTGAAATTGCTGTGGAACTCCTAGATAAATTAGAAGAAGAAACATCATGGTCATCGAAAAAAGTTGCCGTCTTATTTAATGGCATGGGTGCTACACCACTAATGGAGCAATATATTTTCGCAAATGACGTACTAACGTTACTAGAAGAACGTGGTTATGAAGTGGTCTATAAAAAACTTGGCAATTATATGACGGCTATTGATATGGCTGGCATGTCACTTACATTATTTGAACTAGCAGATGCACAGTGGCTGGATTACTTAAATCAACACACTGATGCACCTGCATGGTAAGGAGGAGTTTTATGTTAACAGTAGATCGTACCGTCGCGTGGCTAAATGATTTTTGTGATGCCCTTATCGAACACAAAGCGGCACTGAGTGAATATGACCGCATTATCGGGGACGGGGACCATGGTAATAATATGGCCCGTGGTGCAGAACAGTTGAAAAATGCGTTACTTGATACACCTCCTAAAACGCTTGGTGAGGCATTTAAGACAGCAGCAATGAAATGGATTAGTACCGTTGGAGGCGCATCTGGTCCGCTTTATGGCACAGCCTTTATGGAAATGGCGAAGGCAGCTGGTGATGCGACAGAGTTTGATGTACAGCCGCTAATTAAAGCGGGTGTTGCGGGTATTCAAAAACGCGGTAAAGCTGTGGCAGGTGAAAAAACGATGCTGGATGTGTGGATACCACTTTCAGAAAAATTTGATGCACAGCAGCTCGCAGAAGCCTTTAATGCGACAACAAACATGCAGGCTACAAAAGGGCGTGCCTCATTCGTTGGTGAGCGCTCAATTGGTGAAATTGATCCTGGCGCGGCCTCGTCAAAATTATTATTTGAAGCTCTACTAAAGGACGTGGTGGAATGATTGGATTAATTATTGTCTCACATAGTGCCGACGTTGCACGCGGTGTTCCGAAAATTATCGCCCAGGTCGCACCTGATGTACCTGTGACATTTGCTGGTGGTACAGCAGATGGTATTGGCACAAACTTTGAAGATATTTTAGCCGCTATTGAAGCCAATGCTGCGGATGAATTGCTTGCATTTTATGACTTAGGCAGCGCAAAAATGAACTTAGACATGGCCGATGAAATGACGACAAAGGAAATTACAATTATCGATGCCCCTCTTGTCGAAGGAAGCTACGGCGCAGCAACGTTATTACAAATTGATACATCAAAAGAAGATGTACTCGCACAGCTTGCGCCTATTACGTTTAAATAACATAAAAAAAGGAATCGCCAAGGCGGTTCCTTTTTTTATGTCGCTTATTTTGTTGCGTCTGCTTCAATATTTACTTCTTTTTTTGTACCATCTTTTTCAACTAACGGTTGAATTAACACTTCTACACGACGATTTTTCTCGCGCCCTGCTTCCGTTTTATTTGAAGCAATTGGATTGTTTTCGCCATATCCTTTGGCACTAAAATATTTCGGATCTAGTTTATCATTCGTATTAATTAATACACTTAAGAAATTAACTGCACGCATAACGCTTAGCTCCCAGTTGCTATCATACTTACCACCCTGTGCTGGTATATTATCGGTATAACCCGTTACCATCACCGGACGTTGCTTATCGAAAATTAACAGTTTCGATAAATCCTTTGCAACCTTAAGATTTTTGTCGCCGATTTCAGCAGCTCCTGATTCAAACAGTACGCTATCACGAATTGTAATGAGTAAGCCATCATCGGTCATTTCCGTTGAAAACTGATTTTCGAGCTCGTTGACAGCTATATAGTTCTCGACATCATCTTGAATATTACTCAACTCCGCCTGATCTTTCATATAAGCTTGTACTTGCTCTGTTACTTCGGTTGTCTTTGTAGTCATTGGTTCGGTAGGAGAAGGATTATCCATCACGCCTTGTCCACCATCAAATACTTCATTAAAGACTTGCGATAATGCGGCCATCTTTTGTGCATCGACTGAACTCATCGCAAACAATACGATAAAAAGTGCTAATAATAGCGTTAATAAATCCGAATATGGCAAGAGCCATGCTTCTGGAATTTCTTCCTCTTCTTTTTTCTTCTTAGTCTTCTTTGCCAAGGCCACCCGCCTCGCTTTCATTCATAATTTTAGCACGCTCATCTTTCGTTAAGAATGATGCTAATTTTTGTTCAATGACGCGAGGAGCCTCCCCTTCTAGCACTGACAGAATTCCTTCAATCATCATATTTTTTTGTTTTGCTTCTATAGCAGATTTACGTTTTAATTTATTCGCAAATGGGTGCCATAGTACATAACCTGTAAAAATACCAAGTAATGTAGCAATAAACGCCGCCGAAATGGCATGACCTAGCTTTTCAATATCGGTCATATCTTTCAGTGCAGCAATTAATCCGACAACGGCTCCAAGTACCCCTAGAGTCGGCGCATATGTACCAGCTTGCGTGAAAATATGTGCTCCAGCGTGGTGACGCTCTTCCATTGCTTCTACTTCTTCCGTTAACACATCGCGAATGTAATCTGCATTTTGACCATCAATTGCTAATGTTAAGCCATTTTTCAAAAATGGATCATCAATTTCATTTGTTTTACTTTCAAGTGCTAGTAACCCTTCGCGACGTGCTAAGTCTGCCCAACTAGAAAACATTTTAATTAGCTCTACATCATTTGCTAATTTATTATTTGTGAAAATAATTTTTAATAGTTTCGGAATTCGTTTTAATTCATTTCCTGGGAATGCAATGACAACTGTAGCAATTGTTCCTAAGATGATGATTAAAATTGCTGCTGGGTTTAATAACGCATCCGGTGTTACACCCTTCATTGTCATACCGACAAGTAAAGCAACAAAGCCGAGTACAATCCCAAATACTGATGATATGTCCATATCCGTACCTCCAAGTTCTCGTTCTTTTGTTTATTTCGGTAGCTAATGATAGATATTAAGAAAGTTTCACATTCGAAATATTAAATTTATCTTTATACCCAATATTATTACTTTATTTTACATAAAGCGACAAAGAAGACAAAGATTCTTTAATTCGCTATCCGAAATTGTTACAATGAAACTGTAACTCAATTATATATGAAGAGGATGATTTTGCATGAACGATTTTCGACAAAAACTTGAAAATTATGCTGAATTAGGCATTAAAATCGGCGCAAATTTACAGAAAAATCAATATTTATTTTTAAATATCTCCGTAGAAAATGTACCACTTGCTCGTGCACTAACAAAAAAAGCATATGAGGTCGGCGCAAAAAATGTTTTCGTTAACTATTATGATGATGCACTTACACGTATGCGCTACGACTATGCACCAGAAGATTCGTTTGATTTCTTCCCGGAATGGCAAGCAGCAGAAAAAGAATGGCTAGCAGACCACGGCGCGGCCTTCATTACCGTAAAATCACAAAGCCCTGACTTACTAAAAGGGGTCAATCCGGACTACGTAGCTCGCGCTAATAAAGCGATGGGCCAAGCATTAAGTAAATACCGTGAATATTCACAAGCAAACAAAATCAGCTGGACGGTCATGGCAGCGCCAACTGACGCATGGGCAGCAAAAGTATTCCCTGACCTACCCGAAGATGAACAAGTGAATGCATTATGGGATGCGATGTTTAAAGCAACACGAGCAGACTTACAAGATCCTGTTGCTGCATGGAAACAGCATGATGCGACATTATCTGAAAAAGTAGCATTTTTAAATGATAAGCACTACAAAGCATTACACTATACAGCACCCGGTACAGACTTAACAATCGAGCTTCCAAAAACACATGTATGGAGTGGCGGTGGTGCCGTAAATGAAAAAGGCTTTGACTTCATGGCCAATATCCCAACAGAAGAAGTATTTACAGCACCACAATGGGATGGTGTTAATGGCTATGTAACATCGAAAAAGCCACTTAACTATAGCGGTAACTTAATCGATAACTTTACAGTAACCTTTGAAAATGGTCGTATCGTCGATGTAAAAGCTGAAGAAGGCGAAGACATTTTGAAAAATTTAGTTGCTACAGATGAAGGCTCACATTATTTAGGTGAGGTTGCATTAGTGCCACATGATTCACCTATTTCAAATTCAGGCATTCTTTTTTACAACACATTATTCGACGAAAATGCATCAAACCATATTGCGATTGGTAGCGCATATGCATTTTGTATCGAAGGTGGAACAACGATGTCACAAGAAGAATTAAAAGCAAACGGCTTAAATCGTAGTCTTGTGCATGTAGACTTTATGATTGGCTGTGCAGATATGGATATCGATGGTGTACTAGAAGATGGCACAACAGAGCCTGTTTTCCGTAAGGGTAACTGGGCCTTTTAATAAGGAATAAACTTCAAAACAGCAAACGCGGATAGTTGCGTTTGCTGTTTTTTTAGTCTTTTTGAATCAATATGACCTTTTTTAAGTTTGTATTACATTTTAGTATCATTCATTATTTTAAAAGGATTAATAGTATGAAATAGACCCATTTAAAGGGATTTAAAAGATATTTTCGACCTAGTAAAATCCGTTCTATGAGGATTGGCGTATACAAAAATATCTGGTTATGCTTTATACTTTAATCTACAATGGATTTGTATTGCCTTAGGAGGGGTTTAAACATGTTTTCTAGCACAGCAATCGGCATCGATTTAGGTACAGCAAACACACTCGTTTACACAAAAAACAACGGCATCATTATTAATGAGCCTTCAGTTATAGCAATGAATAAAAACACGAAAGAAGTTATTGCGATTGGCACAGAAGCCCAAGCAATGATTGGCAAAACGCCACCTGCAATCGTGGTATCTCGTCCACTACGCGATGGCGTCATTGCAGATTTTGATATGACTGTAGCCATGTTAAAAACAGTTCTAGATCGTGCAATTAAAAACGGCACATCATTTCGCAAACCAAATGTCGTAATTTGTGCGCCATCTGGAGCAACATCTGTAGAGCGCCTAGCGATTAAAGATGCTGCAACACAATGCGGTGCAAAGGACGTCTTTTTAATTGACGAGCCTGTCGCAGCGGCTATCGGTGCAGATTTACCTATTCAAGAACCAATTGCTAGTGTAATCGTCGATATCGGCGGTGGCACAACAGAAGTTGGCATCATTTCATTTGGTGGTATCGTGACATCCAATACATTAAAAATTGGTGGCGACCGCTTTAATGAAGAAATCGTTCACTATATACGTCAAAAATATAGCGTTCTTATCGGTATTCCGACTGCAGAGCGTCTAAAAAAAGAGATTGGCTATGCGCCAGTTGAGCACACAGAAGAAGAAATGACTGTTAGTGGTCGCGATATCGTACGTGGCTTACCACAAGCAGTGACAATCACTTCTACTGAAATTCAAGAATGCTTAAAAGAATCAATGCTTTCTATTTTAGAAATGATTCGTCGCTCTCTTGAAAACTGTCCACCAGAACTAGCCGGGGACATTGTCGAGGAAGGCGTTGTTCTTACAGGTGGCGGTTCATTACTTAAAGGCATGACAGAATGGTTACGTGAAGTATTATTAGTTCCTGTTCATCTTGCCCCGTCTCCACTTGAATCTGTTGCCATCGGTACAGGTCGCTCAATCGACTCACTTGATTTAGTATCAAAATCAAAAATCAAATAGTCCAGCAAAAAAAACATGCCGAAGCATGTTTTTTTATTTCTGTTATATAGCACTTTATTTTTCAAACTTTCTGATAAATACACAAAATTTTATAGTCCAACGCCATTATTGTCTAATTTGTGTCAAAGTAATATATTTTTATACTAATTTTCGATACAATAAAAAATGTGTACTAACACAAATTCAGATTTTTTCTGACATAAAGGGGGAAATATCATAATGGCAGTATTAGATGATATTTTAGATTTTAACGGTACGTTCGTAGAAGAAAAAGAATATGAACCTTACATCACAAGCAAATATCCAGACAAGCACTATGTAATCTTAACGTGTATGGATACGCGCCTTGTAGAACTTTTACCAAAAGCAATGAACATTCATAATGGGGATGTAAAAATGGTTAAAAGTGCTGGCGCAACAGTGAGTCACCCATTCGGTGGTATCATGCGTAGTCTTCTTGTTGCAATCTATGCTCTACAAGCAGATGAAATCTTCGTTGTTGGTCACTATGACTGCGGTATGAGTGCCGTAGATCCAGCAGTTGTCCTAGAAAATATGAAACAACGTGGCATCAGCGCAGAAACAATTAAAAACGTTCAATATTCTGGCGTTGACTTAAACCAATGGCTAAAAGGCTTTGGCGATGTAACGAAAAACGTTGAACATAGTGTAGACGTTATCCGTAACCACCCATTAGTATCAAAAGAAATTCCTGTACATGGCTTAGTAATTGATCCTGAAACAGGAAAACTTGATTTAGTAACAAGTGGTTACACAGACTAATTTAAATTTTTGATTGAGTTAGACTCAACTAAAAAGAGGCTTTGACATACGTGTAAAAACAACCTCTCATATGAACATAAGAAAAACCGGAATCGCGCCAAAGTGCGGTTCCGGTTTTTTGTTATGAACGCTAAAAAAGGAACATGACGTGTTTTGTACCAGTCTCTTCTTTTATTGATTCAACAGCGCTTTATAGCGTTTCCACCAGCGTCTAAAGGTGGCCTTACCCTTTCAATAAACGTCTTCAAGTAATGCGTACATATAATGGTCTTCCCACTCTCCATTCACATATAGCAGTTGCTTCAAGAGGCCCTCTTGGTCAAATTTTGCCTTTTCTAGCACACGCACAGAGCCGACATTTTTCGGTGATACATAAGCTTCTAAACGGTGAATCCCAATATCCTCAAACGCAAAGCGACAAATAAGCTCCAGTGCCTCTGTCGCAATCCCTTTTCCCGTCTGGGCCTCATCCAATGAATACCCAACAAACGCACTCGAGAAAGGCAAGCGTTTAATAGCATAAATCGAAATATGACCAATGAGCTCCTGCGAACCGCGTAAAAAAATACCAAAACTAAATTCTCTACGCATCTGCATTTGACGAATGGATTCTTGAATTTTACGCAATTGAATTTTCTCCGTGTAATACTCCGAAGGATGCCTCGGCTCATAAATAGACCAATACACTTTATTGCGGCGTACAAGTTCCGTCATCTGACGAACATCCTCTTCTTGTAACGTCCGTAAAAAACATTGTTCTCCGTTTAAAACGACCATCGCTACACCTTCTCTTTATCTACGGCGTGTCAGGTTAAACTTCTTTTGAAACTGCCTCTGCAGGGTCTGTGATTGTGAGACCACGTTTTTCACATTCTGCTGTGACATGTTTAATAACTTGTTTCAACACTTCAATACGCGCGTATTTTTTATCATTACCCTCTACTAATACCCACGGTGCATTCTTTTTATCCGTTTTTTCAAACATTTCATCAGCAGCTTCTACGTATAAAGGCCATTTTTCACGATTGCGCCAATCCTCATCTGTTAATTTCCATTGCTTATACGGATCTTCTTTACGGTCTTTAAAACGTTGAAGTTGCTCTTCCTCTGAAATCTGCACCCAAAATTTTAACACAATATAATTATCATCTGTTAGCACTTTTTCAAAATGATTTAATTCTTCGTAGGCACGTTTCCATTCTTTTTTCTTCGCAAAGCCCTCAATACGTTCAACGAGCACACGACCATACCATGTGCGGTCAAAAATACCGATTTGACCTCTTGCAGGTAGTCGATTCCAAAAACGTTGTAAATGATTGTATTTCAATTCCTCTGGTGTTGGTGCAGCAATCGGATGTACGATATAACCACGTGGGTCAAGACGCTCTGTTAGTCGTTTGATGGCGCCACCTTTACCAGCTGCATCCATTCCTTCAAAGCCTAAAATTAAGCCAATATCATGCTTAAATAAAAACTGTTGAATGTTCAACATTTCATATTGTAGCTTCTTTAATTCCTTTTTATACGAAATTTGGTCACTCAACTTTTTCGATAAATCTAGCTTGTCAATTTTTTGTACCAACTTCATCGCTCCCTTTAGTAAAAGATTACATATATTTTACAGCTATGTAGTGCTAAAGCGCAATATATGCGTATGTTCGAAGAATGTTCACAGAAATGAAAATTGTTGCACGCGATTCATGAGGTATACTAATACGTATATCTTTATTTTTAGGAGGGGTTATCATTGGGCAGATTTTTAATTGTTCTGTTGGCGTTCATCGCTTTATTTATCGCCAGCTTATCTGCTTATGCACTACCACTCAACAATCATACGGCACTTGAACTGGCCTACAGTTATAAAATATTAATGTTTCCAGCTCTATACGTTTATTGGCTATTCCCAGGCGCTTTGATATTACTCGCTTATTGGGTTTTTGCGCAATGGCAAAAGCGCCATACAGCTTCTGCACTAACACTCACGCAAGCCATTTTATTTGCGATAAGCTCGATTGTATTTATCGTTTGGATTAATTTATGGCACTATGAGCAATTTATTCTTGCACTTGCGGCACTAGCTGTGATCTCTATCTGCTTATTCATACTGTATTTAACCTACCCGTTAACAGAGAATAAAATGAGTGGACGCCTGCCAATTTCAATTGCATTTGCTGCTATAGCATTCCTCACTTTTTTAACTATCGGCTTCCTGTTTATTTCGAATAACCTCATTGATTTTGGCCTTAGTCGTCAGCTATGGGCTGTTGTATTGTTAACGTGTGCAGCCGCACTTGCACTCGCAATCCGCTTCCATCTTTATGACGCCGCCTTTCCCGCTGTATTCATTTGGTTTTTAATTGGCGTAGCCATTGCTAATAATTTCAATGAATTGCTTGTCACAACAGCTGCATTATTTTTAAGCGGCGTCTTGATTGTTGGGATCATTTTCATACGCAAACGTTTGCCATCTAACGCAAATAAAAAAAGACTGTAACAGAAGAAACGCTTCCGCTACAGTCTTTTTTTATTGAAATTAATCGATTTTTGTTGTTAATACAGGACCATTTTTCGTTACGATAACTGTATGTTCTAATTGTGCAACAAATGATTTATCTGGTGTTAAGAATGCCCAGCCATCTGTGCCCTCTACGATGTTTTCAGCAGCTTGAGAAATGAATGGTTCTACAGCGAAAACCATGCCTTCTTTCATCATTGTTGCATCCCATGCATCATAGTAGTTTAAAACGTATTGAGGTTCTTCATGTAATGAATGACCTACACCATGGCCTGTTAAGTTCATGATTACTTTTAAACCTTTATCATGTGCTTCACGTTCTACAGCTTTACCGATTTGGTTCAAGCGCGCACCTGGTTTAATTTTTGCCATTGCGCGGTCAAATGAGCTTTGAGCCACATCGCAAAGGATTTGAAGTTCTGGTTTTTCAACATCGCCTACAACAAATGATACACCTGTATCTGCATAGAAACCGTCTACATGACCTGATACATCAATGTTAATCATATCGCCTTCTTGTAGTTTACGGTTGTCCGGAATACCATGGGCAACACATTCATTTACACTAATACATGTATAACCTGGGAAGTCATATTCTGCTTTAGGGCCTGATACAGCACCTTTTTCTTCGAATAATTTACCAGCTAATTCATCTAATTCTTTTGTTGTCACACCAGGTTTTGTCGCATTTTTAAGGGCGTCACGAATTTCAGCCATTGCACGGCCTGCTTTCATTAACGCATCAAATTCTTCTTGCGTTTTCACAATCATCGTTCAAGATCTCCTTTATATTGAATCTTCTTCTACTATATCACACTTTTTTCATGACGAAAAAGGAACTGAATTAATTCAGTTCCTTCGTTTCTTTATCGTTTTTTAGGCTCCAATAGTTTCGGTGCCTTTGTCATGAGTAGACTAACAATCGCTGCCGTTAAAATAATGGCTGGCACCATGTACGAACCATTATAGACAATCGTATAAATTAGTGGATTTTGGTCACCCGCATATTCAGAGAAGAATACATAGCCAGCTGTTGCATGAGCTACATAGCGAATTAAACCGCCGATAATCGTCCCAATTGTAATGTACAAAGCTTTCTCACTCGCTGTTTGTGCACGTATAACAAGTGGACGTAAAAGCCCTGCAAGTCCTACTACAGTAAACGCAAAGAAGTAATCAATAAAGCCTTGTAGCGGTGTTAAAATAAAGCCGCCAAACATCGCATTCATCGTACCGATTAATAAGCCCGTCACAAGCCCTGCCACTGTGCCCCAGCGAAACGCCATAATGACGATTGGCACCATCACAAGACTAATCGAGCCGCCCTGTGGCCATAAGCTAAATGTCAGCTTATCTAAAATAATACCGATGGCCGCAAAAATGGCGATTTCGACCATCATTAATAAATTTTTACTGTTCAATCCCTTCAACCTCCAATGTTGATGTACAAATCAAACCAGTGGGATTAGATAGATATGAAAAAAGCGATGCCAGGGAAAGATCCCTGACATCGCATAGCGTCAGCTGTCTATCCACATTCCTTCGCAAGCATTAACTTACAGGTTCTAAGGGTTAGAAGTCGCACTTCACTCTCAGCTATTTTAATAGCTCCCCTTGTGGTTGTTACATCTCGTTTATTGAACAACCCTATTGTACGGAAAAATGCTCAAGCTTTCAACCTTTTTGAAACTTTTCACACGCGCTTCCGTAAATAAGATGAACCGTTTATTCACAATATTGTACAAGCAATTAAAGTACTGTACGTTTAAAGAAATTCAACAACGGTAATACTATACTAACTACTAAAAAGTGAGGTTATGCATAATGAACTTAAAAAAAGTAATTAGCACAGCTATTAAATTAGCACCTGTCGTTTATCCAATCGTGAAAAAAGTGTTAAATAATAAAAAAGCGTCACAATCTACAAATCGCCGTTAAGAACATTTAAAAAGAGACTGGGACAAAACACGTCATGCTCCCAACGAAAAACCGGAACAGCGCCATAGCGCGGTTCCGGTTTTTCTTACGCTCATAGGAGCGGTTATTTTTAGATGTATGTCAAAGTCTATTTTCTTTTTATTAAAATGCCCAAGCACCTTTACGGAATACAGCTTCTACTGTCCCGTCTGCATGGATGCCATCGATGTCCATTTCCGCACTACCGACCATAAAGTCTTCATGTGTAATTGAAACATTGATGCCTGCTTTATCCATTTCCTCTTCAGATAGCTCGCTACCGCCCTCATAACAAGTTGGATATGCTGCACCAATTGCGATATGATTGGATGCATTTTCATCAAATAATGTGTTGTAATAAAGTAAGCCAGATGCTGAAATTGGTGATTCATGTGGTACAAGTGCGATTTCACCAATGTATTTAGAGCCTTCATCCGCTTTAATCAACTCATTTAATAATTCCTCACCTTGCTGTGCCTCTGCTTTCACAATCACGCCATTTTCAAAAGTTAATTTGAAGTTGTCGATAATATTCCCTTGATAGACAAGTGGTTTTGTTGATGACACATAGCCGTTTACATCGTATTTAGATGGCAATGTAAAGACTTCCTCTGTTGGCATATTTGCCACGAATTCAGTGCCTTGTGGTGTTTTACTAGAGCCAGTTGCCCAAATGTGTTTGTCTGGTAAGCCAACAATTAAATCCGTACCTGGCGCTGTGTAATGTAATTTAGCAAAATGCTTTTCATTCATTAAATCACCGCGCACATGTAAGTTTTTCAAGTGAGCTTGCCAGTTTTCAACGGCGCTACCTTCACCGATACGTACCGTTTTGAAGATTGCTTCCCACATTGCAGGAACTTGTTCTTCTTCAGGTAATTCAGGGAATACTTTCGCTGCCCATTTTTTCGACGGAATCGCAATGATTGACCATGCGATTTTATCATTCATTACAGCATCACGATAGTTTTCTAATGCTTTACCTGACGCTTTTTGGTTTGCTGAAATTTTTTCAACAGGGATGCCAGCCATTAAGTCTGGATCTGCTGCATCAATCCAAAGAAGTGCGCCACCACGTTCAATCAACTCATCACGTTGCTCTGTAATCCAACGAGGGAATTTTTCAAACTCTTCTACTGATGCATTTTCAAATAATTGTCGTGCGACTACATCATCTGAGTAGTTCACGGTTACGCGTGCTGCGCCAGCTTTATATGCTTCTTTCACAACTAAACGAGTAAACTCGATTGTATCCACGGTTGTGTTAATTAAAAGCGTTTGACCTTGCTGAATGTTTGTCCCTACTTTTACAGCAAGCTCAGCAAATTGAGCTAATTTTTCTTCGAATGTCATCATTAATCGACCCCTTAGCGTTTTTTATATGGACGTTTGCTGCCATCATTCTTTTTGTATGAGCCGCTACGAGTACCTTCGTTATCATACTTTTTGAATGAGCGATTTTCTTCGCCGTTCTTTTTATATGAGCGTTTACCTTCATCATTTTTTTTATATGAATTTTCATCATACTTTTCGAATGGGCGTTTGCCTTCGTCCTTACGAGTAGTGTCACCGTCATAACGTTTTTTGTACGGTTTATCGTCATATTTACGTTCTGAACGGTTATCATACTGCTTATTATAGTCTTTCTTTTTAGAATTGTCAGAGTTTCTGCCTTTTTTCGCAGGACCAGCTGAATAAAAACCTTTCCCTTTTACGAGACCGCCTTTATCCCAAATCTTTTCAGTCGGTTTTTCATCTAATGAACGGGTGATTTGTTTATATTGTTTTTCAGAAGGACCTACTAATAATGTTAGCACTTCACCGCTTTTTCCTGCACGACCTGTACGACCTGAACGGTGTGTGTATTGCTCTTGTGAAACCGGTACATCCACATGAATAACATGCGTTAAGCCTTCTACATCTAATCCACGCGCTGCAACATCTGTCGCGATTAGCACGCGTGCCTCACCTTTACGGAATGCATCAAGTGCTCTTTTGCGCTCTTCTTTTTTCATATCTGCATGAAGTGTCACGATTGGTGCTTGGCGGTAATGTAACTTCGTTTCTTTCATTAATAATTGATCTAAATTATTAACAAAAGCTATCGCACGTAGGCCTTCTTGGTTTGATAGACGGCGCAGCATATCTGTTTTTTCACGTTCTTGCATTTTAATAAATGAATGCGTCACAATACCTTGGTCTGGCATGTCTTCTAAGCTTACTTTGAAGCGTTTTGGCGTTTTCATTAATTGCTCTGCTACTAATTTAATTTCATCGGTAATTGTTGCAGAGACAACGACTACTTGACGGTCATGATTGGCCCCATCAATAAACTGTTTTACGATAACACGTGATTCACGGCCTAATAATTGGTCCCCTTCATCAAGAACGATGTGATGTAGTTCGTGTAATTTTAATTTTTTCGCACGCACTAATTCATTTAAGCGACCTGGTGTCCCAATCGCAATCGTCGGTTTTTTCTTTAATTTTTCAATTTGACGTTGTGTATTTGCGCCACCAATCAATGGGACAACAGTAATATCTGTACCGGCAATCCATTGACGTGCTACTTCGGTAATTTGCATACAAAGCTCTTGTGACGGAGCAACGATTAATGCTTGTGTATTTTTTTTCGTACCATCCACACGCTCTAAAATCGGTAATAAATACGCTAATGTTTTCCCTGTTCCTGTTGGTGATTCTGCTACTACATCATCCCCATTTAACATTGCCGGAATCATTTGATCCTGAATCGGCGTCGCCACATTAAACTTCCACTTTGATTGTAAATCTTCATTTAATAAATTAATTACTGACATATTTGTCTCCTTCTATGTTCGTACTTTCTACATATCTTTCTATTATACAAAAAAATAAGGTTTTGATATACTGCTTTCTCTTTTAAGCATTTCAACAAAAAAGCAGGAAGTGCGATTGTTTCACACTTCCTGCTTTTTATTAAACCGTTATATTATGCATGAACGGGCTTTATCGTATACTGCTGATACGCTTGAATTAATTCTTGTAATGTAGCTTGATATAATTGTTTACCATTAATTTTAAAAATACCTAAATCTAATAAATGATCGACTAAGTGATTTTTATTACATTCTTGGTCTTGTAATGTTTTTTTCATTATAATTTCCCCTTAAAACAGTTAATGTTCCTGTTATTTTTATTCCCATTTTCCAAATAAATTAACCACAAAACGCCTGTTTTATTTAAAATCTTTTATCGCACTCGTCAGAAAATAGGACGATTACTTATTGTTTAAGTTCCATACCCAACTCTATTTTAGAATGCTTTTATTGGAAAAACAATACAAAAGATGGGCATGCTATCCATGCCCATCTTTTATAGTTACGCATTTATCTATAATATTTTTAGTTATCTCTCAAATGGCTTTTTACGCGATACAATTTCATTACGTAAAATATTTAAGTTCTCAATAACTTCAGTAGAATTTTGTTCTACTTCTTTTAAATAGCTCTCTGCTTTTAATTTATCGCCATTATAATAAGCGCGCACCGCAAGCTTCGCCACCTCATGCACACGTGTAAATGGTTTCTCAAGCGCCTTAAATGCCGCATGATCACCTAAGATGTCTCGTCCTTGACCGTAATACCAATCGCCAAGACGTGTTTCACGCGTTGATTGAATTTCAGATTCCTTCATTGTCTCAAAACCAAGCAACAAGTTATAAATACGCCATCTCCATAATAAATGATCTGTAATCGCAAGCTCAATAATATCTTCCTGGCTAATAATAAAGTTTTTCGAAATCGTATCAACACGATATGTGTCAATCATCTTACTTAGCTTATAAATGGCATCCCCTGTTTGATTGACAATTTCTTTACTTTCTTCGGTGCTACGCGCAATATCGCGATTGCTTGCTGTAATCGTCTGTGCCGCCTGTGCTTGTTGCTGTGTTGTCGATGCAATCGTTTCAAAGCTTGAACCTTGCTGCTGCAGCGTTGTATTTAATTCAACAAGTGCTTTTGTAATGCTCGATGTATCATTTACTGTTTCATGTAAATCATGAGCCGATTTTTTCGTTAAATCATTAATATTTGTCGTAATTAATAATAAATGATTAATATCGCCTTGAATTTGCTGAATGGATTGCTTTGTATTGTCAGCAAGCTTACGCACCTCTTCTGCTACAACCGCAAAGCCTTTCCCTGCTTCCCCTGCACGTGCCGCTTCAATCGAGGCATTCAATGCTAATAAATTTGTTTGCTCCGCAATACCTTGAATAAAGCGCATTAATTCATTAACGGATTCTACGCGTTCTACTAGCTCCCCAACATGCTCTTGCACCTTCACCTGCTCTCGGTCCGTCGTCTGTAGCGAAGACGTAATGTTTTCAAGCGTTGAAATATCAGCGTTTAATTTTTGCAGTGATGTTTGCGTATCTTTTGCGACATCAACAACGGACATGGATACTTCATCAATCGATGACTCGAGCTGGTCCATCGAAGCATTTGCCGCAAGTACTGCTTGCTGCTGCGTATCTTGGAACTGGATTAGGTTTTTAATTTGGTCAAGCTGCGTATTATATTTAATAATATTTCCTAAGCCATTTACAATCGAACCTGCTTGAATTTCAATATATGTCTCAACAATGATTTGTTGGTCAATCGTCACTAAGCTATCGTACGCAAGTAAAACATCTAGCATCTTTTTACGATTTCGGCTATATTTATCCGTAATTAATGGAATAATTAGTTGATTCATTAATGTGTACGCTGAAATCATCCAGTTCGGTAATACCCCAATGCGCGCATGTGTATACGCAATTTTTCGACGCTTGAAAACATAGTCTAATGTTAAATCTTCCTCGAAGAGACTACGGAAATGTGCATCGAACACTTTTTTCAAATGATCGACAGTAGAATGCTCTTCAATCACCGTTCTAAAATCATCAATCGACATTAAATGAACATAAAATTGGTCTAATAGTTCAACGTTTTTTTCCAAATAAAGCTCTAGCAATTCATGAACATACTCTCGGCGCACTTTATTAAAACCTAGAAAGTCTAACTTCCCCTGGAAACGCTCACTCACAATAATGTCTGATTCTGACACTTTATTGAAATACTCATACTGCTCACTCGGACTTTTTGATTTAAATAACATACTTTTTCCTCCCGCATACCAAATTATATTTCCTTAAAAACATGCTATCTCGTCCCTTTTTCAAAAGACAATTCTTTACTGCAAATATACAAATAACGGTCATAAAATGATACTTTTTATATAAAATATTATATAATGGATGAGACAAAAAAACTATAATAATTGAGGTGCTCTTATGAAATTTATTACACGTTTTAATTTATTAATTAGTATTCTATTGTTATTTATCACAATATTTAACATTAACATGCCTATTACTAGCGCAAAAGAACAGAAAAATACGCTCACTTTCAGTAATGGTACAAAAGTATCAACGCTCTTTTTTCCATATCGAGATAAAGTAAACCAAAAAATCGGGACAGAACGCTCCCTTCAAGGAATGACAATTGATGCAAAGGGTAATTATTATTTAATGTATGCATTAGGTGATAAAACGACCTATGGCTATATTTATAAGTACAATAAGAAATTTAAGCTCGTAAAGATTAGTAAAAAATTACGCGTAGGTCATGGGCAGGCAATGGATTATCATAAAGGCTATCTATATCAAATCGTCGATGTTGTTGGCTCAAAAAATTATATACTACAGCGCATTGATGCGAACACGTTAAAAGTAATTAAAAAGTGGACGATTCCTGCTGAAATCCATCCAAATGTACTTGCGATGGAAAGCGACACAACAGCTATTGTCGTCTCAAAAACAACTTCTTCTAACGCCTTAGGTGAGGGCTATGAACTCAATCGATTACATATCGGTGAAAGCTTTAAGTATACAATTCGTCATCCACGTGAAAAACTACGCGTCGACGGCTTAATTGGTACAACAAAAGGAAAGGAAATCCAGGGTTTTGAGCGTACAAAAGACCGCTACTATATCCTTTCAAATGGTGAGTATACAAGCTTTAAACACGATGGTAGCGACCAGCAGACCGTTTCACTTCAAACAACTCGTGAGCCAGAGGGGTTACTATTTAACAGTAAAGGAAAGATGCTTGTACTCTTTAATAAAGTAAATGAAGTGTTTATCGAAAAATAAAAAAGAGGCTTTAAAACGACCGCTCCTATAAGCATAAAAAAACCGGAATCGCGCTGTGGCGCGGTGCCGGTTTTTCGTTTGGAAAGCTAAAAAGGAACATGACGTGTTTTGTCCCAGTCTCTTTTTATTTATTTACGATAACGTGCTGTTAAGCCGTTTAAGAATTTACGTGCGAATTTGTCACCACATTCTTTATAGTTACGGTGACTTGGGTTACGTAAAATCGCGCCAAGCTCGCCTTTTGATACGTTGATGCCACCATCATAAAAAACATCTAACACATCTTCTGTTGTCATTTGAAGTGCGATTTTCACTTTTTTAATCAACATATTATTCGCTGGTTCGCGTTGAGATTTCACCGCTTCTTGCCCTGGTTTTTTCTCTTGTGGACCCCGTTTTGTTGTGATTAAGCCATTTAAAAATGCTTCAAACATTTCGTTTGTGCATACTTTATAATTTTCTGGACGCGGCTCGTCATCTTTCACCTTTTGAAGCATGTTTGATACGTCTAAAGCCGTTAATGGTACGCCACCTAGTTTGAACATTTCAGCCACATCGCTATTTTTAATATTTAATGCATAGCGCAGGCGAATTAATAAATCGTTTGTTACCATATGATTGGTCTCCTTTATTGTACATCTTATTTATAAGAAGGATTATTTTTTACATAACTAGCTTATTGTAACACACTCTAAGCTTGCATTCCTTACGAAAGAAAAACAGACATCTTATCAATGCCTGTTTTATCATCTAATCATTTTTTTGAATAGTAGGCGAAACAACGGTTCCTTTAAAATCAACATCTTTCAATGCTTCTGCTACTTGTGCGCTCGAAATTTTCGAAATCGGCATGACAACAACCACTTCTTTAAATCCGAAAGTCTGATAGTAAAGGAGGGCTGATGTTAATGCCGATACGACATCTGATGCAAGAGCAGCTTGCATCGTTGCATCGATAATTAATTTGTAGTCTTCGACGACCACTTTATCAGCTGCATCATCAAGATCCTCAAAATACTCCAACACTACTTGCTGTTTAAAAAAACCGTTGAGTTGAGCAACTATTTCACATGCCTCTTCATCAATTGATATTTTATATTTTGGTTTATTTACAACAATCATGCCAAACTCCTTTTTAATACTTGTATAAGTTTTTCTTATTTTATTAGTTTTCTAGTATACGGAATTTGTCTCATTTTGTCGAATGCCATTTTTATATTTCGCTAACTATATAGGCATTTTCTTCTACTTCATGGCATTTTTTTCGACTAAAATACATTTATTACTCATTTTAAAAATAATTCGCTATTTCAAACGTTTTTTTAGTCACATTTTACTTTAAATCCATCAATACCCATTTATTTTTTAATTTTCAAGTGCAAGTCGTATATGAGCTAAATGATGATTCTCATGCCAGCTTAATTTAGCGATTTTTTTCCCTACCGTAATCTCACCATTTTCCGCATGTGTAAATTTACGCTGCAATTGTGCATCATTTAATGTGTGACCAAGTGCTACAATACGCTCATTTAGTCCTTCAAGAATCTTAATAGAACTTTCTACGGGTAGTTCAGTATCTGGCTCTACTGCCCATTTTTCTTGATTAAATGATGGTACGGTCGGATTGTCATCTGTTAGTGCGAGTTTTAAACGTTGATACATATTGAGCTGAGAATCCGCAATATGATGCACAAGCTGGCGCACATTCCACGCACCTTCCCGATATGTTTTGCTTAATTTCTCGTCACTCAAGCCATCGACAACTGCCCGTAAACGTGTCGTATACGTCGAAATATCCGCTAACCACTGCTCTACTTCATTCATCGTAATATGCTCCGGAACCTGCAATTCACCTATTGGAAACCTTACATCCATTATGAAAACCTCTCTTCTCAATGTATTTAACCTTATTCATATTCAATACCTTTGAGAGATGGCATGTAAACATGAAAAAGCCTCAACGCATACATCTTCACTTATCAATTTGCTTTTTATCTTTTCTTAAAAAACTGGAAGTACTTGAGATAATATAGTCATATTCTAAAAAAATGACCTCATTGGCAATTGTTTTACACGTATCAGAGGAATGCATTCAACGTAGAAAAGCAGCATGTTTGCATTGTGCAAACATGCTGCTTTTCATACGTACCACTTATATAATGATTTACTGCACAGAAGTATTTTTTTGAATCGTTACTTTTTTCTTTAGCAAGCCAATCGATACTGCTGATACTGCGGAGCCAATTAAAATGGCTAATAAATAAAGAAGTGCTTTTGGTAAGCCTCCATCCACAAGACCCATAACGAATATACCACCATGCGGCGCGCGTAATGCGATATCAAATAGCATCGTTAATGCACCTGCTATTGCAGATCCTAGCACGAAGGATGGAATAACTCGAATCGGATCTGCGGCAGCAAAAGGAATAGCTCCTTCAGAGATAAAACAAGCGCCAAGCACATATGCTGTTTTTCCTGCTTCGCGTTCTTGCTTTGTGAAGCGATTTTTAAAGAACGTTGTTGCTAGCCCTACTGCTAATGGTGGCACCATACCACCAGCCATTACCGCAGCCATCATATTGAAATTGCCACTCGATAACATTGCAATCCCAAATGTATAGGCTGCTTTATTAATAGGACCACCCATATCAACGGCCATCATTCCACCTAAAATCAAACCAAGAAGCAGCACATTTGTACCGCTTAATCCTTCTAGAAATCCTGTCAATCCAGTATATAACTTCGTCAATTGTGGATTGACGAGCATCATAATGATTCCTGTTATCCCAATGCCAAACAGTGGGAAGAATAAGACAGGCTTTAATCCTTCAAGCTGTGAAGGTAGTTTTTCAAATATTTTTTTGAGTCCTAATACGATATATCCCGCTAAGAAACCGGCTAGCAGACCACCTAAAAATCCTGAATTTGCACCAGCATCATTCGTCACTGTAATCGCTAGCAAGCCACCAACCATCCCAGGTGCAAAACCTGGACGATCTGCAATACTCATCGCGATAAAGCCGGCCAGTACAGGTACCATTAAGAAGAATGCATTTCCTCCCCCAATTGTGTTGAGCATTGCTGCAAATTCATTGTAGGAAGGATCATCCGGATTTGCTGAATTAATACCCCAAAAAAATGAAAGGGCAATTAAAATACCTCCACCAACGACAAATGGTAGCATATTAGAAACACCATTCATTAAGTGCTTATAAAATTGAAATCCACTTTTCCCCTCTGTTTGTGCCTCCACGTCACTACCGCCATCATGTGAATAAATTGGTGCCTCTCCAGCAATTGCCGCATCGAGCAACGCATCTACTTCATAAATAGCTTTGCTTACTTTCGTTTGAATAACCTTTTTACCGTTAAAACGGGCCATTTCAACTTTCGTATCAGCTGCTACAATGATGATATCTGCATCGGCAATTTCTTGCTCAGTCAACCGATTTTTCACACCGCCGGAACCATTTGTTTCTACTTTAATAGATACATTTTTCTCTGCAGCTGTTGTTTGTAGTTTTTCCGCTGCCATAAAGGTATGCGCAATCCCAGTCGGACAAGCTGTAACCGCTAAAATATGTTTACCTGCTGTAGGTACTCTTTGTGCATTAGACATTGGCTCTTCAACATCTACGCCTTCCTTTTCCTCAATTGCTGCTAAAATTTCCTCTTTCGTCGAAGCAGTCATCATTTTTTCTGTAAATTGCGGATCCATTAGAAATGTAGCAAGCTTTGAGAGCGTTTCTAAATGATCGTTATTTGCGCCATCATTTGCTGCAATCATAAAAAATAGCTTTGCTGGCTGACCATCTAAGGAATCATAATCAATGCCTGCTAACTGACGACCAAATGCGATAGCTGGTACTGCAACACCTGCTGATTTTGCGTGTGGAATGGCAATACCTTCCCCAATTCCTGTTGAGCTTTGTGCCTCGCGCGCTTGTAAATCTGCGATATAAGTTTCTTGATCACTCACCTTACCTGCATCCACGAGTACTTGTGCTAATTCTTCAATCAATTGATTCTTAGATGTTGCTTGTACGTTTAATTGAATCGTACTTGCTGTTAATAATTCGGTAATTCGCATAAAACTCACCCCTTAAAGTTTTTTTACAATTACTTTATTGACTAAATCTAAAATATCTTGCTCCTGACATAAATCTAATTGAAATGCTGTTGCACTACCGGCTGCAACGCCATATTGAAACGCTTTAAGCCATTCCTCAGTTTGGCAATATGTTGCAATCGTCGCTGCAACGACAGAATCTCCTGCACCCACCGTATTTACAACCTCTCCAACTGGTGCCGCCGCATAATATACTTGCTCTTCACTAACAAATAAAGCGCCTGCACCGCCGAGTGACACAATAACATTTTGGACGCCTAATGCCACAAGTCGTTTAGCATAAGGAATTGCCTCTTCTACAGTGACCAATGTCGTCCCAAAAAGTGCACCAAGCTCTTCTAAATTTGGCTTCACAAGTACCGGTTTATACGGTGCGATTTCATGTAGCACTTGACCTGCAATATCCGCGACAAGCTTTACATTTTTTTGTGCAAGCATATCTAACAATGCTTTTAAATCCAAGCCCTCCGGTACAGTACCTGATAAAACGAACCAATCATCGCTTTCTAAGAGCGCAATCTTATGTAGCAGTTGCTCATACATAGCAGTTGTAATCGTAGGTGATGGTCCATTTAATTCAGTCTCTACATCCGATTTAATTTTCACGTTAATTCGTGTCATGTCATTCGTTTGAATAAAATCTGTTTGAATATGTTGCTCATGTAACATCTGCGTTAAATAATTACCCGTAAAGCCACCCACATACCCTAAAGCGGTTGAGGCTGTATGAAGCGTCGTTAATACGCGGGAAACATTAATACCTTTGCCACCTGGTAAATAATTTACTGATGTTGCGCGGTTTAGTTTTCCGGTTTCAAACCGCGCCACATATGGTGTGTAATCAATAGCTGGTGAAAAAGTACATGTATAAATCACGCACGTAACACCTCCGTCCTTTTCTCAAGTTGTTCGTATTGCGCATCTGTTAGTCCACTTGTAATTAAAATAGCATCTTCTAAATCACCAAACTTAGCAAATTGACTGAGGCCAAATTTAGAGTGGTCGGCTACGATATACGCCTGTTTTGACTGCTTAATAGCTAATTGCTTCAGCGTCGCTTCCTCAGAGTCAGCGGTCGTATAGCCTTGTAGCTCTGAAAAGCCATTCGCTCCGATAAAGGCACGGTCAAAATAGTACTGCTGAAACTGTGTGATTGCTTTGGCACCAATGACTGCCTGCGTTTTCGCCTTCACTTTACCCCCAATGATAACGGTTTCAATATTTTGCTCCATTAAGAGCGGCACATGCATTAAGCCATTTGTGACGACGGTAACATTTTTATTGACGATATGTGGAATCAAGTGAATAATCGTCGACCCTGCATCTAAATAAATGCATTCACCATATCGAATATGCTGAGCGGCCAGCTTCATAATCTCTTGTTTTTCAGTTAATGATTCATCCGACTTTTCTAATAAGCTTTTTTCACTAAGTAGTGGCTGATTTAAAGTCGCGCCTCCGTGAAAGCGGTCGATTAGCTGCTGTTTATCAAGCTCTGTTAAGTCACGGCGTATCGAAGACTCTGACGAATTTGTAAATTCCATGAGTTGCTGTAAAGACGCAGAGCCATATTGTCTTAAATAGGCTAAAATCTGCTGTTGGCGTTCTGTAAAATTCACGGTCTTCACCTCTTCTATTTATTTGTACTTGATTTTAAACGAAATATTCTGTAAAATCAATCAATTTTCTTTCAAAAACATTCATTTTTATAATTATTTCTTTCAAAAACATTCATAAATCACTCAAAAATGATGATACACGTAGGATTACATCTCTTCTAGAAGTGCATAGTAGCCAGTCCTTTAACATTTCTTACAACGGTTAGCCAAGCACTTCATTTAATTGACATAAAAAAACCGCGTTAAATGCCTAATAGACATTTAACGCGGTTTTTATCTTACGCCAATTCCAACCAAGCAACTGCTTCACAGTGTGCTGTGTGTGGGAACATATCAACTGGCTGTACTTCTTGTGTTTTGTAGCCACCGTCTTCTAGTACGCGTAGGTCACGTGCAAGTGTTGCAGGGTTACATGACACGTAGACGATGCGTTTTGGACGCTCGCTTAAAATCGTTTCAAGTAAGGCATTGTCGCAGCCTTTACGTGGTGGATCGACCATTAGGACGTCCGCTTCCTTGCCTTCTTTAAACCAGCGTGGGATGACTTCCTCTGCTGGGCCAGCTTCAAAATACGTGTTCGTAAAGCCGTTTAATGCGGCATTACGTTTCGCATCCTCAATGGCTTGTGGCACGATTTCTACACCCATTACATGCTTCGCTTGTTTCGCTAGGAATAATGAAATTGTCCCGATACCACAGTAAGCATCGATCACTGTTTCTTCGCCTGTTAGCGCCGCATAATCAAGTGCTTGCTTGTATAATACTTCCGTTTGGATTGGGTTCACTTGATAGAATGAACGCGCTGAAATTTCAAAGCGTACATCGCCAATATGGTCCTCAATCGTTGTGTCACCCCATAGGCAAATGGTGTCGTCACCGAAAATGACATTCGTATTATTCGGATTGACGTTTTGCATAATTGATTTCACATTTGGAACTAATTTACGGATGGCCTCAATGACAACATCCTTTTGTGGGAATTTACGTTTTTTCGTTACAAGTACAACCATTACTTCATTTGTAGCACGCGCTTTACGTACGACAACATGGCGCAGCTGCCCTTGCTTTGTTTCTTCGTTATATGGTGTTAGCCCAAGTGCCCAAAGCTGTGGTTTTAAGCCTTCTAAAATCGCATCTGCCTCATCTGTTTGGATTAAGCAGCGATTCGTATCGACAATCGCATGTGATTTCGTACGGTAAAAGCCTGCAACTGGCACATCTCCATTCATACCAAATGGAATTTGTGCTTTATTGCGGTAGTTCCACGGCTCTGACATCCCTTTCGTTGGATGGACAGGCACGTCGATTTTAGCGATACGCTGCATGACATCACGGACCATTTTGCGCTTCCACTCAAGCTGACCTTCGTAAGATAAATGCTGAAGCTGACAGCCGCCACACATGTTAAATACAGGACATGGTGGCTCTACGCGATTTGGCGATGGCTCCGTAATGTCTACTACTTTCGCAAAGCCATAGTTTTTAAGCGTCTTCATCACATGGACCTCGCATGTTTCATCCGGTAGCGCGCCTTGGATAAATAATGGATAGCCATCTACTTTCGCGACGCCCGCTCCGTCATGCGTTAAATCTTCTATATAAACAGTTAATCGATCATTCTTTTTCACTGGTGCAGTCATTCAATTCGTTCCTCCATTTCAATTTCTCTATTGTATCACGAATCCCAATGAAAAAGGAGGTATCCAAACTCAGTTGAATACCTCCTGCTTTTTATTCTTCTATTTCAAGTACACGGTCTTGCTCACGAATTTCATCAATCGGTACGAATAGCTCAACATGACGTTTTAAGTTTCTAAATTCTGTCGGCGCATCGCCACCATATTCACCGTCTAAGTTGATTAACACACGAGCATCCGATGATACTTTTACATGGTCCGCTTTCGTATAAATCACATGCGGGTCTTTTAAATGCTCCCCGCGTACAGCAAGTGTCACAAGACGTACGAACTCGGCAATATTACATTTTTTCAAAATAAATACCGTAAACTGTCCATCATTGATGCTTGCGTCGGGTGCAAGTTTCTCAAAACCACCTACTGAATTGGATAAACCGATAAGGAACATCATCGCATCGTCGTCAAATACCTCGTCATTGTATTCAATGCGCATTTTTGTAGCCTTTACTGACGGCAACATTTCAATTCCTTTTAAGTAATAGGCAAGCTGTCCAAGCATCGTTTTAAGCTTGCTTGGCACTTCATATGTTAGTTCGGTAATGCGTCCACCAGCGGCAATATTAATAAAGTAACGGTCATTCGCCACACCGACATCGACTGGAATCGAATCGCCTTTAATAATAATATCGACAGCGGCATTAATATCGCGTGGAATATGCACAGCACGTGCAAAGTCATTTGTCGTGCCCATTGGAATAAGACCTAGTTTCGGGCGCTCCTCAAATTCACTAACGCCAGCAACCACTTCGTTTAATGTACCATCGCCACCAACCGCAATAATAATATCAAAGCCGCGCTCTACCGCATGTTTGGCGGCAACTGTCGCGTCTCCTGCACAAGTAGTGGCGTGACAAGATGTTTCATATCCTGCCACTTCAAGTTTTTGTAGAACTTCGGGCAAATGTTTTTTAAATAACTCTCGACCTGATGTTGGGTTATAAATGATGCGTGCTCTTTTCATAACTGTACCTTCCTGTTTCTAAAAATTCTGTCCAAAATCACGAAAACAGGCCCCCACTTCTTGCTACGTGCACAAAAAAGAGTCAGCCTGACCTTTTAACAATCTTTATCATTCTATACCTAAATGTTTTGTTTCTGCAAATCTACTACTTCACTTCACAATATATTCAATAAAGTCGTCCTTAAATCCTCATACACATACTGCCAAAACTGTTCATTCGATGCATACTCTTCACTTAGTGTCATAAATAATTCGCGCTGTTTCATCGAAAATTCATCATCTGTTTTTGGTGGTAAAAGTGCCCATTTCGCCATAACAAATGCCTGTAGCTCTGGTGCACGTGGCCCCCATTGTCCGATAACTTCTCCCGCTTCGTTTAAAAATAAATAAAGTGGAATCGACCGACTACCATTCGTCAAATACGCGTCCATTAATTCGATATACTGATCGCGCATCACACAGCGTACATCGAGCTCGGCAGCTTCTGCGATATTACGCAAGATGGCATTATTCATCATAGCATCGCCGCACCAATCTTCTGTGATGACTAAAATATGTATGTTTGCTCGTTTTACTGCTTCGATAAACTCAGGGTCTTCTGGTAAGTCAAATGCATTGTAGACGCGGTAACTATCGTTTTTAAGTGTTGCCATATTACTCATATACGTAGCCAAATCGACGCCCTGCTCAAAATAATGTTGTTCATTTAACATTGTGAACCCCCCTTTGTCATTTTTATTCATTATAACAAATTTCCACACGGCATATAAGCATGCTGTATACATGACGGTTTTTGTTCGGTACAATGATTTGTTGAAAGGGTATGGTGACCTGCTTGAAAAAAACAACAGTTCTTTTAAAAGGCTATAATTTTTTATTCTTCGGTATGCTGGCAATGTTTATTCCATTTTTACCGGTCTATTTACAATCTGCCGGCTTAAATACGAGCGAAATCGGTCTAATTATTGCGCTCGGCGGGATTGTGACTGTCATCGCACAACCATTATGGGGCATGATTAGCGATAAGCTCAAAACGGTTCGTAAAATCTTATTAATTCTTGTCGCGATGACAGCCGTTTTTGGCTACTTTTTATATCAGGTGGATAGCTTCCTATTGCTTGTACTCCTAGCAATGTTCGTCTATTTCTTCTTAATGCCACTTGATCCATTAACGGAATCATTAACGTTCACTACAACTGAGACGAATGGTATCAGTTATGGTTCCGTCCGGACATATGGTTCTCTAGGCTATGCGGTGTTATCACTGGTTATCGGTTATTTAACAGATTGGTTTGGCATGGGTGTAATTGGCTTATCATTTGTCGTCATCGGCATTATCTGCTTTGCCATCGTGTGGAATATTCCAGACGTCCCGGCATCGTCTGCACCTGTAACGCTAAGTAGCTTAAAACAAGTTTTAACAAACAAAGAAATGATTTTATTTTTAGTATTAATTTTTATTAGCTCGATTCCTGCACGAATGAACGATACGTTTTTAGGAATTCATATTACGACGCTTGGTGGCGCCAATAATCTAGTCGGCATCGCCTTCTTTATTTCTGGTGCAAGTGAGATTGTCGTCTTTGCGCTAAGCTATATGTGGCTCAAGCAAGGCAAGGAGCTGCAATTAATTACTGCAGCGATTTTCTTCTATGCCCTACGCTTTTTCCTAACGGGCTTTATTGATGACCCAAAAATGATTGTCATGCTACAAGTACTTCAAATGCTGACATTCCCTGTATACTATACTGCGGCGATTCAGTATTTATACCGTATTATGCCTCGTGAATGGCGTTCGACAGGACAAACCGTTCTCGCGCTCCTATTCTTCGGTGTATCCGGCATTATTTCCTCCTATATCGGAGGAATTATGTACAATGACTTCGGTGGTACAACATTTTATTATGTTATCGCGATCATTTCATTTATTGCCGCAATCTACGGCACTGTGCTTGTCCTACGTAGTCGTAAAACTGCATAAACAGAATAGAAAAAAGCCCACAGTCTCAAATGAGATTGTGGGCTTTTTAGACGCATTTTGATGGTAAAATTCCGGCCATCGAGTACTAGAGAAATCATTGATTTCATGCCGTCATAAGGATAGATGGTCCTCTAACATGTCATCTATCTTTCAAAAACAAGTGTGTTCAACACTGCAAGGAAGTCAAGCTAAGTTCGCCGTCGTCCTGACGGCAACGCTTGCCGACTACTCATCCTGAGTAGTCTATCCGGTTTCACACACTAGCACTTCGGGTCATTTCTTTCCTTCCGACGTGACGAAAAACGTCACTTGTCAGGAAATCAAAATGCCCTTCAGTGCTGAACAAGTGTGTTCAACACTTATTATCGTTTTTGGATTTCTTCTAATAAGATTTTATTAACCATTTGTGGGTTGGCTTTACCGCGAGTAGCTTTCATAATTTGACCAACTAAGAAGCCAATCGCACGATCTTTACCGTTTTTGAAGTCGATGATAGATTGTTCGTTGTTATCAAGGATTTCCGTAATCATTGGTACAAGCGCGCCTGCATCAGAGATTTGAACTAACCCTTTTTCTTCAACGATTTTCTTCGCATCGCCACCGTTTTCGATTAATTCTTTAAATACTTTCTTCGCAATTTTAGAAGAAATCGTACCGTCAGAAATTAATTTAATCATGCTAGCAAGGCCAGCTGGTGTTAATGCCGTATCATGTAATTCTTTTTGTTCTGCATTTAGGTATGCACTTACTTCACCCATTAACCAGTTAGAAGCAAGTTTCGCATCTGCACCTTCAGAAACTGTGCCTTCAAAGAAGTCAGCCATTTCTTTAGAAAGTGTTAATACGCCGGCATCATAAGCTGGTAAGCCCATTTCTGCTACGTAGCGTGCTTGACGAGCATCTGGTAATTCAGGAATCATAGCGCGTTCTTGTTCTAACCATGCATCATCGATTACGATGTCTACTAAGTCAGGTTCTGGGAAGTAACGGTAATCGTCCGTACCTTCTTTGACACGCATAAGAATTGTTTTACCTGTTTTCTCATCGAAACGACGAGTTTCTTGCTTGATTTCGCCACCAGCGTTTAATACCGCTTCTTGACGTTGTGCTTCATACTCAATCCCTTTACGAACAAAGTTGAATGAGTTTAAGTTTTTAAGTTCTGTACGTGTACCGAATTCATCTTGACCGTAAGGACGGATTGAGATGTTGGCATCACAACGTAGAGAACCCTCTTCCATACGTACGTCTGAAACGCCTGTGTATTGGATGATTGCTTTTAGTTTTTCAAGGTATGCATACGCTTCTTCCGGTGTACGGATATCTGGCTCAGATACGATTTCAACTAAAGGCGTACCTTGACGGTTGTAATCGACTAATGATGAGTTTGCACCATGCGTTAATTTACCAGCATCTTCTTCCATGTGGATACGCGTGATACCGATACGTTTTTTCTCACCGTTTACTTCGATTTCTAACCAGCCGTTTTCACCGATTGGTTTATCAAATTGTGAAATTTGGTAAGCTTTCGGATTATCAGGGTAGAAATAGTTTTTACGGTCGAATTTTGTATGTTGGTTGATGTCCATGTTAAGAGCTAGTGCTGCGCGCATTGCGTAGTTTACTACTTCTTTGTTTACAACTGGTAAAACACCTGGGTAACCTAAGTCGATTACAGATGTGTTTGTATTTGGTTCAGAGCCGAATTGGTTAGGAGATGGAGAGAAAATTTTAGATTTCGTTTTTAACTCAACGTGTACTTCTAAACCAACGACTGTTTCATAATTAGTTGATGCCATTGTTATTTTACCTCCCAAGTTTGAGGTTTTGCGTTGTGGAAGTCAGTAGCTTTCTCGAACGCATCTGCTACGCGGTAAATTGTGCCTTCTTCGAAGTATTTACCGATGATTTGTAAACCTACAGGCATGTTGTTATCGAAACCACAAGGGATTGAGATAGCAGGTACGCCAGCTAAGTTAATAGGAACAGTTAAGATATCGTTTGCATAGACAGTCATTGGATCGTCTAAGTTTTCGCCTAGTTTGAATGCAGTTGTTGGTGTTGTTGGTCCAACGATTACATCATACTCTTCGAATACTTTATCGAAATCTTGTTTGATTAATGTACGAACTTGTTGTGCTTTTTTGTAGTAAGCATCATACGTACCAGCTGATAATGAATACGTACCAAGCATGATACGACGTTTTACTTCATCACCAAAGCCTTGTGCACGCGTTTGTAGGTATAAATCTTCTAAGTTATCTGCTTCAGCACGGAAACCGTAACGGATACCGTCAAAACGAGAAAGGTTAGATGATGCTTCAGAAGAAGAAATGATATAGTAAGCAGCTAATGCATATTTAGAGTGTGGAAGTGACACAGTATCAACTGTTGCGCCAAGTTCTTTTAATTTTTCAATTGCAGCAAGAACTTGTGCTTTCACGCCTTCTGATACACCTTCTGCTAAGTATTCTTGAGGTACAGCAACTTTAAGACCTTTGATGTCACCAGTTAATTGGTCAACATAGCTTGGTACTTCTACGTTTGCTGAAGTTGAATCGTGCTCATCCACGCCAGCGATTGCTTCAAGTAATAAAGCGTTGTCGCGTACGTTGCGTGTGATTGGTCCGATTTGGTCTAATGAAGACGCGAATGCTACTAAACCGTAACGAGATACGCGGCCATATGTTGGTTTCATACCGACTACACCACAGAATGCTGCTGGTTGACGAATAGAACCACCTGTATCAGAACCTAATGTGAATGGTACTTCGCCAGCTGCTACTGCTGCTGCAGAACCACCTGAAGAACCACCAGGAGCACGGTCAAAGTCCCAAGGGTTATGAACTTTTTTGATTGCTGAGTTTTCGTTGGCAGAACCCATCGCAAATTCATCCATGTTTACTTTACCAACTGTAACCATGCCTGCTTCACGTAGTTTTTCCACAACTGTTGCGCTGTAGATTGGGTTGAAGCCTTCTAAGATTTTTGAAGCACATGTTGTTTCAATGCCTTCAGTTACGATATTATCTTTCACACCGATAGGCAAACCAAATAGTGGTCCACGTTCTTCAAATGGTACTTGATCTTTTTCTGCAGCTTCTTGTTCTGCAGCTTCTTTGTTTAAAGCTAAAAATGCGCCTACTTCGCCGTCTAAAGCGTCGATGCGTGCATATGCTTCTTTTGTTAAATCAGCGATTGTAATCTCTTTATTTAAAAGAGCTTGTTGTAATTCAGCTGATGTTTTATCAAACAATGACATCATTGTGCCTCCTTGTAAAATTATTGAGCGATGATTGGTGGTACTTTAACTAAACCATCTTGTTGTTCTTTAACGTTTTTCATCATTAAATCGCGATCAAGACCTTTAGCAGGAATATCTTCGCGGAATACGTTGTGAACTGGTAGAACGTGCGTAGTTGGTACGACGTCTGTTGTATCTAATTCTTGTAATTCGTTCGCAAAGTCAGTGATTGCGCCTAATTGCGTCGCAAACTTTTCTGCCTCTTCGTCCGTAATCGCAAGACGAGCTAATTTCGCTACGTGTTTTACTTCCTCTACTGAAAGTTTTGCCATGTTGTACACCTCCAAATTCGATAACCATACCGATAATAATATCATTTCTATGATTGTTTAATCAAGACACTCTAATTCACTAAAGTGTCGGCCAATCCTTGTAAATAAAGGGTTTAAAGCTTTTTTATGCCAATTAGGCAGGAATGCACTTTAAACGACACTATCAAATTATACAATGAATTGTCTGAAAAAAATCATTCTTTTCAAAAACGATTGTTGCAGTTTAATGAAAAGTTGTCTAGTCATTTCCAAAAAAAAATAAGAATCACGCCTTCGCGCAATTCTCATTGTCATGTTACAAGCTAGTCATTGTAAATATGCACATATGGCTCAGCTTCGCCAGAATCTTTTACAACGAGCGCTTCTGGTTTATTGGACGATGTGATACTAATTTCTACTTGTAAATCTTTTTTAAATTGTGATGATACAGCGCTTGAAACATATTGTACGAAGCCAATCATTTCCCCTGTACCATTAAATTTAACTGGAATCTCAATTGATAAACGTTGGATTTTGCCATCTTTGAAGAAGCCACGACCAATTACATTGGTGTTGTTTGTAAAGTACGTATCAATGTCATCTTTAAATGTATTAAAGTTGTCATTTGTTTCGCTGTACTTGTCATCTGTGCTATCCGTTGGGAAACGCACATACTCCTCATCAACGGTTTCCCATTTTTGAAGAGAGGACGAACCTTCCCCAGCTGTGGCAGTTGCAAAATAAGTGCCTGGCACAATGTCTTTATGGCTCAATTGTTTATATAAACCAACTGTAATCGGCACATTCCCTAAGCCGTCCATACTACGTAGACGCTTCACCATTTTTTGTGCGATTTTTTTACCATTCTCTAAAAGTTGTGCTTGTGGAATTGCTTCCTCATATGTCGCACCGTACGCTTCTTTTTGATAATAGTAAACGGAGTTCATAGCTAGACCAATTGAAATACCGCCTAGTTTCACTTTTTTGTCGCCAGTTTTTGTTAAATAATTTTGTTCGATTACATGCGCTACATAAATAGGAGCTTTTGTGGCGCTTTCTTCAGGATTCATTCCTTTATTACTTGGGTTTAAGCCTAATTTGTCTACATTGCTGCGAGAAAGCCAGCTCTTCATTGTTTTTGCATCTAAATATTGGCCTTCTTGGAAGTAATATTTATCCGTCGGGAATTGGTTTAATGATAAACGCATTAAACCGGTTTCCGCTTCCTGAATATCGTAGCGAGAATAAATATTTGATACGATTAATCCACGTGACGCACTCTCTTTATATGGTAGTAGCGTACGGTAATATTGGTCATCAATTTGCATGCTCGGAATGATTGTTGATTCTGAACTTTTAGAAGTTGTTTCAGTCGTTGTTACTTCGGAGTTTTTGTTAAACGAAGGTAGACTACAACCTGCTAATAAGGCAGTCGCAACCATCGCCGGAATCCAGCGAAGATGTCGTTTCATAGTATGCGATCTCCTTTACTCTGATAATTCTTCGATTAGGCGTTCTTCGTCCCATACGACAATGCCTAATTTTTCGGCCTTGTCGAGTTTTGAGCCAGCTTCCGCACCAGCAATGACCAGATCTGTCTTTTTGCTGACGCTCCCTGTTACATTTCCACCTAATGCTTCTATTTTCGCCTTTGCTTCGGAACGTGTCAATCGTTCAAGTTTCCCTGTTAGGACGATTGTTTTGCCGTTAAAGTTGCTATCGGTTTCAGATGTATCTACTTTTTTGCCAGTATACGACATATTGATCCCTGCATCGCGTAAACGTGATAGCAATTCTTGCACCTCTTCATTCGCAAAATATGTCACAAGAGAGGATGCCATTTTTTCACCAATTTCAAATACTTCTGTTAGCTGTTCCTCTGTCGCAGCCATTAGTGCATCCATCGTTTCAAAATGCGCTGCTAAAATTTTCGCTGCCTTTGAGCCGACATGGCGGATGCCTAACCCAAACAATAAATGCTCTAGTGAATTTGCTTTCGATGCTTCCACTGCATCGATTAATTTTGTCGCAGATTTTTCACCCATACGCTCTAGCTGAATTAGTTCGTCCATCTTTAAATGATATAAATCCGAAACATCCTTCACTAAGCCTTCACGTAAAAGTTGTGCGACCACTTTCTCACCACAGCCATCAATATTCATCGCATTACGTGATACAAAATGCGCTAAGCCCTCTGCAATTTGTGCGAAGCATTGTGGGTTCACACAGCGCAGTGCTACTTCATCTTCAAGGCGCACAAGCTCGCTATCACATGCCGGACAGTGTGTCGGCATCGCGTATGGTGCCGCATCCTCTGCACGTTGGTCAAAGAGTACCTGCTTCACCTCTGGAATAATGTCGCCCGCTTTGCGGATAATCACATGGTCTCCAATGCGAATATCTTTTTCGCGAATAATATCTTCATTATGCAGTGATGCACGTTGTACTGTCGTCCCTGCAACAAGCACAGGCTCAAGAACAGCTGTTGGTGTTACAACCCCTGTACGACCAACCGTTAAATCGATATCGAGTACCTTCGTGACAACTTCTTCTGCTGGGAATTTGTACGCAATCGACCAGCGAGGAACTTTTACAGTGTTGCCAAGCTCTTGTTGTTGGTCATAGTCATCAACCTTAATTACGATACCATCGATTTCATATGGCAATGTCGGACGTTTCTCCGTCCATTCCTCGATATATGCAAATACCTCATCTAATGATGTACAAATACGGCGCTCGTGATTTGAACGGAAACCTAATTCTTCTAAGAAATCAAGTGCATCACTATGACATGTAAGACCAAACTCCTCGCCATTTGTACCAAGTGCATACATAAATGTTGAGAGATTACGGCTTGCTGCGATTTTAGGATCTAGCTGACGTAACGAGCCAGCCGCCGCATTACGTGGGTTGGCGAATAAGTTTTCTTCGCGCTCGGCACGCTCTTTATTTAAATTATTAAATGAACGTTTCGGCATGTAGCACTCACCGCGCGCCTCAAGCGTTACAGGTTTCGTTAAACGAAGTGGTACGGAACGAACGGTTTTTAAGTTTTCGGTAATATTTTCACCGATTGTCCCGTTTCCGCGTGTAGCGCCTTGTACGAAAACGCCATCGACATATTTTAATGAAATCGCTAAACCATCAATTTTGAGCTCACAGACGTAGCGGAAGTTATCACCGATATTTTGGCGTACACGCTCATCAAAGGCACGTACATCTTCCTCGCTAAATGTATCACCAAGGCTTAGCATCGGATGGTCATGTGTGACTTTTTCAAACGCTGTTAATGTTTGCCCACCGACACGTTGCGTTGGAGAGTCTGGAAAACGTAAATCTGGATATTCCTCTTCAATCTCGATGAGTTCCTTCATTAATTGATCATAAATTGCATCCGGAACAGTTGGCGCATCCAAATCATAATATTCGTGACCGTATTGTGTTAATACTTTATTTAATTCAGCCGCGCGTTGCTCTAGCTGTACTTTTTCCACATGAATTCCTCCTTATTGCTTCGTAATTGGCGCAAATTTAGCCATCAGACGTTTGATACCTGTTGGTGCTGGGAACGCAATATCAAGTTCCATACCATCGCCCTCACCGCGAAGGGATACGACCGTACCGACACCCCATTTACCATGAGCTGCTTTGTCCCCCACTTGCCAAGCTACCTTACTACCGCCTGTATCTTTTAATGCTGATTTCGACGCTAATGCTTTCCCGCGTGTTTGGCCTGTTGACTGACGATAGCCTGACTGACGACGAGGCGCACTATATGCCCCACTTTGCGATGAACGTTTTGTCATCGTTTCTTCAATTAAATCCGAATCAATTTCATTTAAGAAACGAGAAGGTGTATTGAAACTTGAGCGACCATACAGCGTACGCATTTGCGCACAGCTTAAATAGAGCTGTTTCTCTGCACGCGTAATTCCTACATAAGCAAGACGTCGCTCTTCTTCCATTTCATCATTGTCCATTAATGAACGTGAGTGCGGGAAGATATTTTCCTCCATACCGATAATAAAGACGATTGGGAATTCAAGACCCTTTGCAGAGTGCATTGTCATTAATACAACGCCACCTGTTTTTTGCTCTTCTTCCTCTTTGCCAAGCTGGTCAATATCTGCGACAAGCGCTAAATCCGTTAGGAAGGCAATCAATGTTTTGTCATCACTGCTTTCCTCGAACGCTTTCGTTACAGATAAAAACTCTTCAATATTTTCTAATCGGCTTTCCGCTTCAATGGTTTTTTCCGCTTTTAACATTTCGCGGTAGCCTGATTTATCAAGCACTTCCTCTACAAGTTCCGTTACCGACATATAATCTTGCATTTGTGTAAAACGCTCAATCATCGCACGGAAACCTACTGCTGAATTTGTAGCACGCATTGATAACCCCATAAAATCAACTTCACGTAGTGCATCAAAAATCGAACGATCCTGCTCAAATGCAAACTGCATCATGCGCTCAAATGACGTCGCTCCAATACTACGCTTCGGTTCATTGATGATACGCGCAAGTGCTAGGTCATCATCATTATTCGCAATCAATCGTAAGTAAGCTAATAAATCTTTAATCTCTTTACGGTCATAGAACTTCGTGCCGCCAACGATTGTGTACGTCATATTTGATTTCACAAGCATTTCTTCCATTACACGTGACTGTGCATTTGTACGGTAAAGAATTGCAAAATCATCCGCGTTATAGCCATCACGCATCGCCTCTTGAATCGTTTTCACGACAAATTGTGCTTCGGCTTTTTCATCGTATGAACGATTTAATGTAATTTTTGCGCCTTCCTCATTTTCCGTACGTAATTCTTTTGGAAAACGACTTGAGTTATTTTTAATAACGCTATTGGCCGCCGCTAAAATCGTTTTGGTCGAACGATAGTTTTGCTCTAACATAATTGTTTTAGCTGTTGGATAATCTTTTTCAAACGATAAAATATTCGTAATATCCGCACCACGCCAGCGGTAAATTGATTGATCTGAATCCCCTACAACACAAATGTTTTGGAATTTAGACGCCATCATTTTTACGAGCTTGTACTGCGAGTGGTTCGTATCTTGATATTCATCAACGTGAATATACTGGAATTTATCTTGATAAAACGCTAATACTTCTGGTACTTCTTCAAATAAACGAATGGTCATCATAATTAAATCATCGAAATCAAGACTTTGGTTTTTCTCTAATCGACGTTGATAACCTTCATAGACATTGGCAACCGTTTTTTCATGTGGATTATTTTCACTTGCCGCTGCCTTATACTCACGATGCGAAATGCATTCATTTTTTGAAGAACTAATCGCATTTAATAGCATGCGCGGGTCATATTGTTTTGGGTCAATATTTTGTTCTTTTAATACATTTTTGATAACTGTTAATTGGTCTGTCGTATCTAAAATCGTGAAGTTTTTACTAAAGCCAATCCGGTCGATATCGCGACGTAAAATACGCACACACATCGAGTGGAATGTAGACACCCACATTTGCTGACCTGTACCATTACCTAGTAGACCATCAATACGTTCACGCATTTCACGTGCCGCTTTATTCGTAAAGGTAATCGCTAAAATATTCCATGGATTCACCATTTTTTCAATTACTAAATACGCAATACGATGTGTTAGCACGCGTGTTTTACCAGAACCGGCACCTGCCATAATTAGCAGGGGTCCTTCCGTTGCTTGGACTGCCTGTGCTTGTTCTTTATTCATACCGTTCAATAAATTTTTCGTTAGTTGGTCCATTTTGCACCATCCTTTACAAACATTTGTTCTTATTTTAACACATTTCCTGAACAGCTTTCACTGTTTTCAATGCGGTTTTCAAGTCATCATAAATTACATTTCCTACAACGACGATATCTGCATAACTAGCCATTGCCTTCGCCTGCTCAACCGATGTAATGCCACCGCCATAAACTAACTTCGTCTTCGTTAGCACACGACTCACTTCATAGACAAGATCCGGGTCGCCATATGTGCCGCTATATTCCATGTAGAAAATCGGCAAATGAAATAACTCCTCTGCCATTTGTGCATACGCTACAACATCTTCATCCTCTAAATCTGTCTTGGCTTCTGTTAACTTCGCCACTTTACAGTCAGGATTTAATACACAGTAGCCTTCTGCAACAATTTCATCCCAGTTCATAAACATGCCGTATTCTTTAATCGCAGCATGATGTAAATCTTTCACAAACGTCGTATTTGTACTATTTAAGACCGTTGGAATGAAATAGAAGTCATAGCCAGGTGTAATTGATTCTAAATCTGAAACCTCTAATACGACTGGCACAGAAAAACGGCGCACACGAGCTAATAAGTCGAGTACACCATCGATTGTAATGTTATCCGTACCGCCAACTAAAATAGCGTCTGTCCCTGACTCACATAGCCTCTCTAGTGCCTCGTCATCGATGTCCTTTGCAGGATCTAGCTTGAAGACATGCTTCCACTGTTGAAATTCCATCGTTCTCCACCTTTATCAATTTTCTATTCTCTTAGTATACCTTGTCTAACGTCTTACTGCGAATAGAAAAAGGCCTCATCCTACTTTTGTAAATGTGTAGGACAGGCCTTTTCTTGTGTCTATTTTCGTGTTGCTTCTGCGTAGCTTTTTTCGTCTGGATAAAGACGACCCAACATTTCATCATACGTATCATTTCCATAATCGAAGCAGCGACGTACGCGTGAAATTGTCGCAGTAGATGCGCCAGTTTCATTTTTAATCGCTTCGTATGTTTTTTTCAAACGTAGTAAATGAGCTACTTCAAAACGTTGTGATAGTGATTGAATTTCACTAATTGTGCATAAGTCATCAAAAAATTGATAGCATTCTTCAATATCTTTTAATTCTAAAATGGCTTTAAAAAGTTGTTCTGTTTGATGACCACGAATTTTCTCAATTTGCATAAGAATCCTCCTCCCACAGTCCGGGCAAGATTTTTACTATAATTCCTCTTTATTTTAGCACGTTAAAGTGTGAGAGAAAAGTAAAATTACTTTCACCTGTGAAAGTGTCGCACTTCAACGTGTGAAAGGGAAAGTTAGCGCATAACTGAAGGGAATAGTACCTGTTTTTTCATAACGTCAAAAATGCCGCGCTGTGTAATGCGAATATACGGTAAATGCGTCGCCTGTAGGAACAATAAAGTATAGATTAAATCCCCATGTTTATAGCCACGTTCTTTTACGGCATTCACGATACGTGCTTCCTCAACGATGAGGTCATCCATTGACTTATCTGACATAATACCATCGAGTTTCAGCTCCATTTTTTCAATAACTTCATTGCCTTCTACAACAACGATACCGCCTTGCATAGTACGGACTTCACGGAACGCGCGCATCATCGATGTTGTATTTTTCCCGATTAAAATAATATCGCCCGTAATTGAATAGCTTGAAGCAAAGCCATCTAAATGCGTCGCAAAACCTTTTAACATCGTATTAACACGCCATTTACCATAGCGGTCAACGAGCACAAGGAAACATTCATCATGACCTTTTTCAAGGTCCCCTTCATTCACATGTAAGTTAATGCTGTAGGGCTTCGTAATGACATCATTAACCATCTCAATTCCAAATGGCATCGAGAACTGGAAATCATCCTCGGTCAGATCAAAATCAAGCGTCAATGGCTGATGATAGTCTTTGAGTGAGAAATCATTCAGTGAACGCACCTGTTTATTATCACGCTTTAACCACTGACCCTTTGATAATACACTGACGGGCGTTGGATGGAATTCATCCTCTAACACATTGATATTTGCTAAGCGGCCCGTCGCGATAAAGCCCTGGTATTTATCAAGATTATAATAGCGTGCTGTATTGTAAGATGCCATTTGGTACGCTTCAATCGGCGGTACACCCGCTTCAAGTGCGACGCGAATACATTTGTCCATTAATCCATCTACATGGAAGTGAGGCATCGAACCATCTGTTGTTAGCATTAAGTGGTCATAAGCTGTCCATTGCTCTGCCACCATATCGCGTAAAATGTCTGGTAAGTCCGGGCGAATCGATGAATAACGTAATGTCACATCATAACCATGCAATAAACGACGCTTCACTTCATCAAATGTCATCGATTCATGGTCCCCATCAATGCCAAACAATTTCATTTTCGCTAATGTTTTTTCAGAAGCACCCGGTAAATGCCCCTCGATTTTTTTACCGTATGTGCTCGCAAGTTGTAGCCAGTAAAGTAGCTGGTCATCCCCGTCTACTAAACGCGGCCATGACGTCAGTTCTCCCGCCATTAATACATCTGGTCGCTTCCCCCATTCTTTAAGTGCATGCCCTGAGAATAAGTTATGCTCACGAATCATTTGTGTTTGGGAATCTAAGCGTACCCACCAATAAAACGTAAACGGTAATTTTTTCAATTCATCCAGCAGGTGAAATGCTGTATCATTTTTCATATTCAAATAAAACGTTAAGTTATCACAAAGCATCGTTGTCGTTCCTGTTTGCGCTGCAAAGTCTGCAAATGTGACGGCATTGTATAGCTGGAATGGATGAACATGTGGTTCGATATAGCCCGGTACAAGTGTTTTCCCTGACATCTCTACCACTTCTGTACCCTCTAGATTTTTTGGCATATCTGGACCCGCGTAAACAATGCGCTCTCCCTCAATCCAAATATTCCCCTGTACCCATTGTTTTAGTGTGCTATGTAAATAGCGTGCATTCATTAAGAGTATTGACGGCCCTTTTTTACCGTCCAATACGTCTGCCTGTTGATGTAAATCCTGTAGTTTCCAAGTTGGCTCAAGCATTTCTCCCACCTCTTTCTTTATTATTTTTGTGCATAGATTATGTTCGATTCATACTTTTTAGACATCATATGGTGTATCGTATCATATGGCCTATAAATTAAACATGCCTTCACTCATTCGTTAACAAGGTGTTCACAAAATAAGTAAGTTAATGTAAGCGTTATCATTAATAGGTATAATTATGCCATATATGCATAAAAAAAAGCTATCCCTAGTACTCGGATAGCTTAAATATTTACATTACTGAAATGTTCGCCAACCAATATCATGACGATAGAAGAAGTTCGGCCACTGTATGTCCTGAATCGCTGCATACACTTCTGCCTGTGCTTCTTTTAAACTATCTGCCTGTGCAGCCACTAAAAGAACACGTCCACCATTCCCAACAAATTGTTCGCCTTCTTGCTTCGTACCCGCATGAAATACTGGATACTTCGCTGCTAATGCTGTCAAATCTGGTAGTGCATTCCCTTTTTCCACTGTACCCGGATAACCCTCAGATGCAATAACGACACCTAGCATTGCCTTATCCGACCATTGTAAATCAAACGGTTTTTTATCAAGCAGTGCCATCATAAATTCACCAAAATCAGAGGCCATACGCGGTAGCACAACCTGTGTTTCAGGATCACCAAAGCGTGCGTTAAACTCGATTACTTTTGGTCCGTCCTCTGTTAAAATTAAGCCCGCATATAAAATACCGGTAAAGGATTTTCCTTCTTGTTCCATTGCCGCAACAGTCGGTACGACAATTTCATCATACGCACGTTTTACGACTTCATCAGAGATTTGAGGTACGGGTGAATAAGCCCCCATACCGCCTGTATTTGGCCCTTTATCGCCGTCATACGCACGTTTATGATCCTGCGCAATCACCATCGGATAAATCTGTCCATCATGTACAAAGGACATATATGAGAATTCTTCACCGTCTAAAAATTCTTCGATTACGACACGTGATGAAGATTCACCAAAGCGTTGATTGCCAATCATATCACGTACCGCTTCAATAGCTTCACGTTCTGTCATCGCTACAATAACGCCCTTACCAGCCGCAAGACCATCCGCTTTTACGACGATTGGCGCGCCCTGTTTTTGAATATATAACGCTGCTTCCTCTGCATCCGTAAATGTCGCATAAGCGGCTGTTGGGATATCGTATTTTTCCATTAATTCCTTTGCAAAGGATTTAGAGCCCTCGATTTGTGCGGCTGCCTGTGTTGGACCAAAAATACGTAAGTCCTCTGCTGTAAATGCGTCCACAATTCCTTCTGCAAGTGGTTGTTCTGGACCAACAAATGTTAGCGCCACATCATTTGCCTTCACAAACTCAATCAATGCTTTGAAATCATTTTGTGCAATACCAACAACTGTTGCATCATTTTTCATTCCATCATTCCCTGGTGCTACAAATACTTCCTCAACTGATGGTGAATCATTAAATTGTTTTGCAATGGCATGCTCGCGGCCACCGCTTCCGATTACAAGAACTTTCACGTGTCATTTCCTCCTTTGATTTAAAAAAGAGGCCGGAACACCTTCCTTAGATTAGTAAGTGTATCCTAGCCTCTCAGTTGTGTCATACCGTAAATTCTAGTGTTTAAAGTGACGTACGCCAGTCGTTACCATTGTGATACCTGCGGCGTTTGCTACGTCGATTGAATCTTGATCACGTTTTGAACCACCTGGGTGGATAATCGCTGTAATGCCTGCTTTAATCGCTTCTTCTACTGTGTCAGGCATTGGGAAGAATGCATCCGATGCTAATGCAGCACCTTTTGCTTTTTCGCCTGCTTGCTCTAAAGCAATTTTCGCAGAGCCTACGCGGTTCATTTGACCAGCACCTACACCTAATGTCATTTTATCGTCAGTTACAACGATTGCATTTGATTTCACATGCTTCACAACAGACCAGCCCAGTTTTAGTGCTGCCCATTCTGCTTCTGTTGGTTCGCGGTCTGTCACTACTTGAATATCTGCTTCGTCAAAGCCGTTACGGTCTGGCTCTTGTACTAGTAAGCCACCTTCAACAGATACTGTGTTGAATTTGTCTTTTGTATTTTGGTCGAATGAAATAGTTAGTAAGCGAATGTTTTTCTTCACTGTTAGCTTTTCAATCGCTTCTTGTGAGAATGAAGGGGCAATGATAATTTCTAAGAAAATACCCGCAAGTTTTTCAGCTGTTTGTGCATCCACTTCACGGTTAAGCGCGACAATACCACCGAAGATTGATGTTGAATCTGCTTCGTATGCTTCGTTGAATGCTTCCGCAATTGTTTCACCTACACCTACGCCACACGGGTTCATATGTTTCACAGCAACTGCTGCTGGTTGTGTAAATTCTTTTACAATTTGAAGTGCTGCATTGGCATCTTGAATATTGTTATAAGAAAGTTCTTTACCATGCAATTGCTCCGCATATGCTACTGAGAAATCAGAAGCTAGACGTTTTTGATAGAATGCCGCTTTTTGGTGAGGATTTTCACCGTAGCGTAATGTTTGTTTTAATTCGTATGTTAGTGTTAATTGATCTGGGAACTCTTCGCCTACGTAGTCTGTTAGGTAGTTTGAGATGTATGAATCGTAAGCCGCTGTGTGACGGAATACTTTTGCAGCTAAACGACGGCGTGTTTCAAGTGTTGTTTGACCGTCTGCTTTTAATTCCGCTAATACTGCCGGATAATCTGTTGCATCAACGATTACAGACACATATTTTTGGTTTTTCGCTGCTGAGCGTAGCATTGTAGGACCACCGATATCGATATTTTCGATTGCATCAGCAAATTCTACGTTTGGTTTTGAAATCGTTTCAACGAATGGATAAAGATTTACACAAACGATTTCGATTGGCGCGATGCCATGTTCGTCCATTTGTGCTTGGTGTTCTGGGTCATCAAATTTTGCAAGAAGACCGCCATGGATTAATGGGTTCAGTGTTTTTACACGACCGCCAAGAATTTCTGGGAAGTTTGTTACTTCGTCGACAGCCGTTACTGCTACACCATTTTCTTGTAAATGTTTTTTTGTACCACCAGTTGATAAAATTTCATAGCCTAATGTTTCTAATTCCTTCGCAAATTCTAAAATGCCTGTTTTATCAGAAACACTGATTAATGCTCTTTTCGTCACAATAAGTTCCTCCTTAGATTATGTACAGCAATTTAGCATCATAAAGTGCCTGTACGCACAAACACTTTACTCTACTAATATAATAAATTTTTGATAATTCTATCTTACACGATTTTCACTAGAATTGAACAAATATTTTAACACTTCTGGATATAATTGATGCTCAATCGCATGAATCGCCGCTTCCGTTTCCTCGCGGTTGCCTTCTACTACATCAACGGCACGCTGCATAATGATGCGTCCTGTATCCATTCCTGCATCTACATAGTGCACGGTCACACCAGTGATTTTGACACCATGTGCTAGCGCCTGCCCGATCGCATCTTTCCCTGGGAATGAAGGAAGAAGTGATGGATGAATATTAATAATATGATTAGGATAGGCTTCAAGTAATGTAGCGCCAATCAGACGCATATAGCCAGCTAGCACTAAAAACTCCACTTCATTTTTACGAAGCTCGGCTAAAATCGCCTGCTCATACGCTTCCTTTGAGTCATATGCTTTTGGACTAAGTGCTAATACAGGGATATTTTTCGCTGCTGCTCGCTCTGTCACGTAGGCACCTGGCTTATCTGTCACAACGACCTTAATCGTCGCATCGATGTCACCACGCTCAATCCCCTCTTGAATCGCCTGAAAGTTTGAGCCGCTACCTGATGCAAAAACTGCGATGCTCTTCATTACGCAAGACTCCCATCATGCTCGCCTTTGAAGACAACGCCTTCGCCTGCAACCACTTGACCGATTTTGTATGCTTTTTCGCCATGACGCGCTGCTACAGCAATTACTTTTTCAACGTCCGCTGCAGGAACTGCTAACACATAGCCAATCCCCATATTAAATACGTTGAACAAATCTTTTTGTTTTAGCTCGCCTTGCTCCGCTAAGAAATCAAAAATCGGTAACACAGGCCATGAACCAAGCTCTACTTCTGTCGCAAGACCTTCTGGCATCATACGTGGAAGATTTTCATAGAAGCCGCCACCTGTTACGTGTGCCATACCATGCACATCCGCCTCTTTTAACATATCAAGAACCGGTTTCGCGTAAATTTTCGTTGGTGTTAATAATGCTTCACCAATTGGACCAAGATCTTCGTAGCCTTCTACGATTTGCTCCGGTGTATAGCCTTTATCCGCAAAAACAATTTTACGCACTAATGAATAACCGTTTGAATGAACACCGCTTGATGCAAGCCCAACTAAGACATCACCTTCAGCAATACGCTCACCTGTTACAATATCCTTCTTCTCACAAGCACCTACTGCAAAACCAGCTAAATCATACTCATCCTCATCGTATAGACCTGGCATCTCAGCCGTTTCACCACCGATTAATGCAGCACCCGATTGTACACAACCATCGGCTACACCTTTAACGATTTGTTCGATTTTTGCAGGAACTGCCTTACCTACCGCTACATAGTCTAAGAAATAAAGAGGCTCTGCACCTTGTGCAACGATGTCATTGACGCACATCGCCACAGCGTCTACACCAATTGTGTCATGTTTATCGACCATAAATGCGAGCTTTAATTTCGTACCAACACCGTCAGTACCTGAAATTAAGACAGGTTCTTTTAAGTTTAACGAAGATAAATCAAACATACCTCCGAATCCCCCAAATATTCCCATAATGCCTTTACGTTCTGTGCGGGCTACATGTGATTTCATACGTTGTACTGCTTCATAACCAGCTTCGATATTTACGCCAGCTTGTTCATATGCTTTTGACACAATAAGTTCCTCCTTAGTTTTGTAACTCTTTTTCGTGTGGTAGTACGGTATCTGCAAAGATTTGTGTTGGATATTCACCTGTGAAGCAAGCAAGACATAGGCCACGATTTTGTTCATCAAATGGACGCTCTGTCGCTTCAATCATGCCCTCAGGAGATAAAAATGTTAAGGAATCCGCACCAATTGTGTCGCGAATTTCTTCAACTGTTTTTGTCGAAGCAATTAATTCCTCACTTGATGAAGTGTCAATGCCGTAGTAGCAAGGATTCGACATCGGCGGTGAACTGATCACAACATGTACTTCTGCTGCGCCGGCTTCTTTTAACATCGTTACAATACGACGAGACGTTGTGCCACGTACGATGGAGTCATCGACCATGACGACACGTTTGCCTTTAACAACTTGCACAACGGGTGATAGTTTCATTTTTACACCGCGTTCGCGTAGCTCCTGTGTTGGTTGAATAAATGTACGACCAACATAGCGGTTTTTAATTAAACCTAGCTCATATGGCAGACCACTTTCTTCAGCAAAACCAATCGCTGCGGAAATACTTGAGTCCGGAACACCTGTTACAACATCCGCTTCGATATGTGCACATTCACGTGCTAATTGACGCCCCATACGTTTACGCGCCATATGCACGTTAATGCCATCAATATCTGAGTCCGGACGTGCTAAGTAGACATATTCCATCGCACACATCGCACGATTCGTTTCGACTGCAAAGCGCTCCGACTTAATACCGTCATCATTAATGACTAATAATTCACCCGGCTCGACATCACGCACATACGATGCACCGATTAAATCAAAGGCGCATGTTTCAGATGCGACAACATAGCCTTCACCTAGCTTGCCTAATGCTAGTGGACGTAAGCCTTGCGGGTCACGTGCCACAATCATTTCGTCCTTTGTCATCACTAAAAATGAATAGGCACCGATTAATAAATTCAATGCACTTTTCACTTTTTCTTTAAATGGTAGTAATGTTGAGCGCTTAATTAAATGCGCGACAACTTCTGTATCCGAACTAGAATGGAAAATGCTTCCTTGACGCTCAAGATGCTTTTTTAAACGATTCGCGTTTACTAAGTTCCCGTTATGAGCAATCGACAAGCTACCTGTCGAAGAGTGGAATAATAACGGTTGAACATTTTCGATACCATTGCCACCAGCTGTCGCATAGCGAACATGTGCAATGGCAGCAGTACCTTCAACAGCGCGTAATTTTTCTTCGTCAAAAACATCGTTAACTAACCCTTCACCCTTTACAGCACGTAAGCGTTCACGGTCTGATACGACAATACCAGCGCCCTCTTGCCCACGATGTTGTAAAGCATGGAGCCCATAATAACTTAATTGTGCCGGATCTGGATTATTCCAAATACCAAACACACCACATTCTTCGTTTAAGCCTCTGAGTTCAGCAAGCATGTGATAGCTCCTCTCCAAGCGTCATGGAATTCTGCTACGGCGCCCTCTACATAAGTTGTTCCATCTGTTCCTTTAATCACAAGATCAGCATTTGGCGTAATGATCCCCACTTTATTTGCAGCAGGAACGATTTCTTCAAATCGTGCTGCTTTTTCTTGTGCAACTGTTACAACAAAGCGTGATTGTGATTCAGCGAATAAAGCAGTCGTTGCAGAGCCTGTAAGTTCTACTTCTGCACCAAGTTGTGTACCGAATACTGTTTCAGCAAACGCTACTGCTAAACCGCCCTCTGCTACATCATGTGCAGATTGAACAACGCCCGCTTTGATTGCTTGTAATAATGATTGTTGATGTGCATGTTCTACATCTAAATCAATCGCAGGTGCTAAGCCAAATACTTTACCATCATTTGTTAATTTTTGAAGCTCTGAGCCACCGAATTCCGTTGCTGTTTCACCGATAACGTATACAACATCGCCCGCTTGCTTCGCTTCTTGTGTTGTTACATGTGCAAGGTCCTCTACTAAACCAACCATACCAATTGTTGGTGTTGGGTAGATTGCTTCTGAACTACGTTCGTTGTAAAGAGATACATTCCCACCGATAACTGGTGCGTTTAATGCGCGACAAGCATCTGAGATCCCGTCTGCTGATTTTTCGATTTGCCAGAAGATTTCAGGCTTCTCTGGATTACCGAAGTTTAAGCAGTCTGTAATAGCAAGTGGCTGACCACCTGATGCGATAATATTACGTGCTGCTTCTGCTACAGCGATTTTACCGCCCACTTCAGGGTCTAAATAAATATAGCGAGAGTTACAGTCTGTTGTCATCGCTAATCCTTTATTTGTACCACGTACACGAATAACGGCTGCATCACTACCAGGAGCCACAACAGTTGATGTACGTACTTGATGATCATATTGACCATAAACCCACTCTTTTGAAGCGATTGTTGGTTGTTGTAATAATGCTAGTAATGTTTCTTTATAATCTGCTACTTGAGGTTCCTCATTTTTCATTTGTTGGAATTCCTCGTAGTAAGCTGGAACAGCTGATGGTTTGTGGTAAACAGGTGCATCCTCTGCTAATGCATCAACTGGAACATCTGCTACAACCTCACCATGATGTAATAAGCGGAATTGTTTATCATCTGTTACGACACCAACAGATACTGCATCAAGACCGTATTTTGCGAATAGATCAACGATTGGTTGCTCTTCACCCTTTTTCACGACAACAAGCATACGCTCTTGCGATTCTGATAGCATCATTTCATATGCTGTCATACCTGTTTCACGTTGAGGCACTAAGTCTAAATTCATTTCGATACCAGAGCCGGCTTTTGATGCCATTTCTGATGCAGATGATGTTAGACCAGCGGCACCCATATCTTGAATCCCAACTAAGCTATCAAACTTAACTAATTCAAGACAAGCTTCTAATAGCAGTTTTTCCATGAATGGGTCACCCACTTGAACAGCTGGGCGATTTTCGTCTGATGTTTCTGTTAGTTCTTCCGATGCAAATGTCGCACCGTGGATACCGTCACGACCTGTTTTAGCACCTACGTACATTACCGTATTGCCAACACCCGCTGCGATACCTTTTTGAATATCATCATGGTCGATTAAGCCGACACACATCGCATTAACTAATGGATTTCCTTCGTAGCAAGGGTCGAATTGAATTTCGCCACCTACTGTTGGAATCCCGATACAGTTCCCATAGCCTGCGATACCAGCAACGACCTCTTCAAATAAATATTTCACACGTTTGGATGCGTCTAGTTCACCAAAGCGTAATGAGTTTAACATCGCAACAGGGCGTGCACCCATTGAGAATACGTCACGGATAATACCGCCGACGCCTGTTGCAGCACCTTGGTAAGGCTCGATTGCTGATGGGTGATTATGCGATTCCATTTTGAATACAACCGCTTGGTTATCACCGATATCAACGATTCCGGCACCTTCACCAGGACCTTGTAATACTTGTGGACCTTCCGTTGGGAATTTACGAAGAACCGGCTTAGAGTTTTTGTAAGAGCAGTGTTCTGACCACATTACTGAAAACAGACCAAGTTCTGTCCAGTTTGGTAAGCGTCCTAAAATCTCTTCAACAAGGGCAAACTCGCTGTCGCTCATACCTAAATCTGCATACATTTGTTGTTCTTTGATTTGCTCCGCTGTTGGCTCAAGCTTAGTTGACATTTGATTCCCTCCACTGTTTTACAATTGATTTGAATAAATTAAGACCATCTGCACCGCCGATAAGCTCGTCTACTGCGCGCTCTGGGTGAGGCATCATACCAAGCACATTGCCGCGTTCGTTGACGATACCTGCGATGTTTTCTAAACTACCATTTGGGTTTTCACCATTATACGTGAAGACAATTTGATTATTGTCTTGTAATTGTTTTAATGTGGCGTCGTCACAGTAGTAATTTCCTTCACCGTGAGCGATTGGAATAGAGATAACTTCATCGCTATTATAACCATTTGTAAATAATGTATGGTTATTTTCTACTTTGAGTTCCACTGTTTTGCAGATGAATTTCAAGTCGCGGTTACGTAGAAGTGCACCTGGTAAAAGACCCGCTTCCGTTAAGATTTGGAATCCGTTACAAACGCCTAGTACTGGCTTACCAGCTTCAGCGGCTTTTTTTACTTCTTTCATAACATTTGATTGGTTCGCCATTGCGCCGCAGCGTAAGTAGTCACCGTAAGAGAAACCACCTGGTACTAAAATGCCATCATATGCGCTTAAATCTGTTTCGTCATGCCAAACATATTCTGCTTCTTCGCCAAGTTCGTCCTTGATTGCGTGATACATGTCTAAATCACAGTTCGACCCAGGGAATACGAGTACTGCGAATTTCATGTTAGTTAGCCTCCTCGACTTCGTAACGGTAGTCTTCGATGACTGTATTCGTTAGTAATTTTTCACACATTTCTTTGACTGCAGTATCAACATCGCGTTCTACGTCAGCAAGCTGTAATTCTAAGAATTTACCGATGCGTACATCTTGTACTTCATCGTACCCCATGTTGTGTAGTGAGCCCATTACTGCTGAGCCTTGTGGATCTAAAACACTTTCGCGTAATGTTACGTATACTTTGACCTTTTTCATGTTAAGCTTGTCCTCCTAGACGAGAAAGAATAATTTTATAAACCTCTGTTAAGTCACCTAAACCACGGCGGAATACATCTTTATCTAAATGCTGATTCGTTTCCGTATCCCAAAGACGGCAAGTGTCAGGTGAAATTTCATCTGCTAATAATACGTTACCTTGTGCATCACGACCAAACTCTAATTTGAAGTCGACTAATGTTACGCCGATTTCCTTGAAGAATGGGGCCATGACATCATTCACTTGTTGTGCTTTTTCATATAAGGCTTGAACTTCTTCTTCTGATGCGATGCCTAAAATATCAATATGCTCGTTGTTGATGATTGGGTCACCTAAATCATCATCTTTGTAGTAGTATTCGACAATGGTGCGAGGAAGGACGGTACCCTCTTCGATGCCTAAACGTTTTGACAGGCTACCCGCTACAATGTTACGGACTACAACTTCAATTGGAATAATGTCGACTTTTTTAACTAATTGATCATTATCGTTTAGTTTCTCGATAAAGTGAGACTCAATGCCAGCTGCTTTTAATTTGTCGAAAATCAATGATGTAATGCTATTGTTTAGTACGCCCTTACCAGCAATTTCGGCTTTCTTTTCACCGTTAAATGCTGTTGCGCTATCTTTGTACTCAACGTATAAAACGTCTTCTGTATCTGTTGCATATAATCGTTTTGCTTTACCTTCGTATAAAAGTTGACCTTTTTCCACTTTGAATTCCCCCGTAGGATAATAATTTATTGAATAATCAAAATTTTGAAAATAGAATGTCAGCGCACTCACTGTGTGCTGACATTATTAAAGCAAGTATTAATCGTTAAGACCAAGACGATCGAAAATCATATCCACATTTTTTAGGTGGTAATTATAATCGAAGCAATCGTCAATTTCTTCTGCAGAAAGTAGAGAAGAGATTTTTTCGTTTTCTTCTACTAATGGACGGAACTGAATTTGCTCATCCCAAGAACGTGCAGTAAGCGGTTGTACTGTATCGTAAGCTTCTTCACGAGAAAGACCTTTTTCGATAAGTGCTAATAATACACGTTGAGAGTAGATTAGACCGAATGTACGTGTCATATTGCGTTTCATATTTTCTGGGAACACAGTTAAGTTTTTCACGATGTTACCGAAACGGTTTAACATGTAGTTGATTGCAATTGTTGTATCTGGAATGATTACGCGCTCTGCTGAAGAGTGAGAGATATCGCGCTCATGCCATAATGGAACATTTTCGTAAGCAGTAAGCATGTGACCGCGTACTAGGCGAGCCATCCCTACCATGTTTTCAGAACCGATTGGGTTACGTTTATGAGGCATTGCTGAAGAGCCTTTTTGACCTTTAGCGAAGCCTTCTTCTACTTCACGAGTTTCTGATTTTTGTAAACCACGAACCTCCGTAGCGAATTTTTCAATTGATGTTGCGATTAATGCTAACACTGAGAAGTATTCAGCATGACGATCACGTTGAAGTGTTTGTGTAGAAATTGGCGCTGCTGTTAGGCCTAATTTTTCACATACGAATTTTTCAACGAACGGATCGATATTTGCGTATGTACCTACCGCACCTGAAATTTTACCAGCTTCGATTGTTTTAGCAGCCGCTTCAAAGCGCGCTTGGTTACGAAGCATTTCTTCATGCCATAAAGCTAGTTTTAAACCGAAAGTTGTTGGCTCTGCATGAACACCGTGTGTACGGCCCATACAAACAGTCATCTTATGCTCTTTTGCTTTAGCAGCAATGATGTCGATGAAGTTTTGGATGTCTTTACGGATAATTTCATTTGCTTGTTTAATTTGATAAGAAAGAGCTGTATCAACTACGTCTGTAGAAGTTAAGCCGTAGTGTACCCATTTACGTTCGTCGCCTAATGTTTCAGAAACGGCACGAGTGAATGCTACAACGTCATGACGTGTTTCTTTTTCGATTTCTAAAATACGTTCGATATCGAATGAAGCATTCTCACGTAATTTTTGAACGTCTTCTTTAGGAATAACGCCTAGCTCTGACCATGCTTCACAAGCTAAGATTTCAACTTCAAGCCATGCTTGATAACGGTTTTGTTCTGTCCAAATGGCGCCCATTTCAGGACGAGTATAACGTGCGATCATTGTATAATGTTCTCCCTTTTATTCTGCCCAAATAGCAGATTGATTAATTTCCTCTAAGGTATGATTAATATCATCCGTCATTATTGTAACATGTCCCATTTTACGATTGTTCTTTGCTTCTGATTTTCCGTATAAATGAATCGACCAATCAGGATACTTCCCAATCGAATTAATCACCGGTACGACATGTTGACCTAACACATTGACCATAATCGATGGTGCATGTAACTTCGGCTTACGAAGTGGCCAGCCACATACCGCGCGAATATGTTGATGGAACTGTGAAATGTTGCAAGCTTCAATTGAATAATGCCCTGAGTTATGAGGACGTGGCGCTAATTCGTTAATGACAATCGAGCCATCTTCTAGCACGAACATTTCAACTGCTAGTGTACCGATTAAGTTCAGTGCATCCGCAATTTTAATGGCTTCCTCTTCTGCTTGCTGAAGTGTTTTTGCCTCAACACGCGCCGGTACAATCGTTTCGTGTAAGATGTGATTGACATGTATATTTTCACCCATTGGTAAGCAATACGTTTCGCCTTGCGGATTACGCTGTACGATAACAGATACTTCCATTACAAACGGTACGAAAGCTTCAGCAACACAGGCAGAGTGTTCAAATAATACTTCTGCTCCAACAAGATCTGCTGCTGATTTCAATGTTTGCTGCCCTTTACCATCATAGCCACCACGCGCTGTTTTCACTACACATGGATACCCAACTTCTTGGACTTTCGCTAAAAGTTCTTGGTAATCATTAGCGACAATATACGGTGCGACAGGACTGCCTGCTTCCGTAATTGCAGCCTTCTCTAAAATACGATCTTGTGTCGTGCGTACAAGCTCTGCACCTTGTGGAACATAAGCAATTTCAGTTAAACGTTTTAATCCTTCGTAATCGATGTTTTCAAATTCGTATGTGATCACATCACTTACTTCTGCTAATTCTTCAAGTGCCGCCTCATCATCATATGGTGCGACGATGCGGATGTCTGCGACTTGGCCACATGGAGAATCCATTGAAGGTTCAAGTACAGCAATTTTAAATCCTGCTTCCTTTGCAGCTAATGCCATCATACGACCTAGCTGACCTCCACCGATAATGCCGATTGTTTGTCCTGGATAGATTGTTGCCGTCACTGTAGGTCACCTGTACTTTCCATTGCTTTTGCTTTCATTTCTAAACGACGTGCTTCAAGTTTTTCTGTGATGTCTTTGTCTGTCGTTGATAAAATTTGTGCTGCTAGCAAGCCGGCATTTGTCGCTCCAGCTTTCCCAATTGCTACTGTTGCTACCGGTACACCACCAGGCATTTGAACAATTGAAAGTAATGAATCTAAACCGTTTAATGCGCGAGATTGAACCGGTACACCAATGACCGGTAATGTTGTTTTCGCAGCAACCATACCTGGTAAATGCGCTGCACCACCTGCACCTGCAATGATTACTTCGATACCACGTTCGCGTGCTCTCTCAGCATACTCAAACATTAAATCAGGAGTACGATGTGCGGATACTACTCGTTTTTCATAAGGAATTGCTAGCTCATCAAGAATGTCACACGCATGCTTCATTGTTTCCCAATCACTAGAACTTCCCATAATGACACCAATTTTCGGATTCATGTTATATACGCTCCTTTAGACAAATAAAAAATCCCCAAATAACGTCAGCTCTACACACATATGTGGAAAAGCTAGTTACTCAAGGATCAACGAAAGCGACAAGTCCCCCTCTGTGAACTCGAGCGCAATATTCCTAAGTGCTTGCTTTCCCGCATAGTCCAACATTTACGGTGTCGGGTAGAGACACTAGAGCCAATCCTCTAGCATATATGTGGGATATATTGTTTTCATTGCCATTCTAACAACGCTACGTAAAGAAGTCAATAAAAAACGAACAATTAAATTTTAAAAAATTCAATCGTTCGTATTTTTTATCTATTTTTCGTCACTTTCAATCAAAATACCTTTGAATTTAATCAATTGGCGAACTGGTACTGGATTCCCGTCAATCATTTCAAATAACGGTTCCTCTTTTCGTCCTGCAGGCATATAGCCATCTTTCTGCATTCTATCCAAACATTCGCTAATTGTTTCATTTTCTTCTACTTCATACCATACGGTTTTCTTTGCCAAGCTTGTACACTTCCTTATAACTCTTTGCCATTACCTTACCTTTTATTGTACCGAAAAACAACTAAAAGAGCGTCAGTTTCACATAACTGACGCTCTTTTTGCGAAAACCATTTATTATTTTGTAAATACCGGAATTTTCGTCTTGGCAATGCCTGTTTCATACGCACAATGGCGAACAGCATGTGCTACAGCTTCCGTTACATCGATTTCAAAAACATTTGGAACAACAGTGCCTTCTACTAACTGGTCACTCGTTACAAGATTTGCAATGGCTTCAATTGTTGCAAGTTTCATTTCTTCTGTAATAGCGGTTGCATGCACATCCAATGCCCCTCGGAAAATACCTGGGAATGCAAGCATATTATTAATCTGATTCGGATAATCAGAACGTCCTGTCGCAATCACTTTCGCTCCCCAAGCAAGCGCATTTTCATAGGTCACCTCTGGATCTGGATTTGCCAGAGCAAAGATAATTGGATCCACATTCATCGTCGAAATCATTTTCTCTGTTAACACATTTGGGGCTGAAACACCGATAAAGATATCTGTATTCACAACTGCCTCTTCTAATGATCCTGTTAGATTCGCTGTATTACTCCAAAGCGCCACATATTCCTTCTCTGAATTCATGCCCTCTTTGCGCCCTTCATAAATAATGCCTTTTGAGTCACAAACAACGATATTCGATCCTTGATAACCAAGAGATAATAAAATCTTTAAAATTGCGACACCCGCTGCACCAGCACCGTTAATTACAACACGAACTTGTTCTTTTTGCTTTCCTACAATTTTCAGAGCATTAATCAGTCCTGCCCCTACAACGATTGCCGTCCCATGTTGGTCATCATGGAATACTGGAATTCCTAAATCCTGTAGACGTGCTTCAATTTCAAAGCAACGCGGAGCTGAAATATCCTCTAGATTAATCGCACCAAACGTTGGTGCCAATGCACGTACGATTTGTACAATTTCATCCGTATCCTTTGTATCTAAACAAATTGGTACGGCATTAATTCCTGCAAACTGCTTTAAAAGAAGCGCCTTTCCTTCCATCACCGGCATCGCAGCTTCGGGGCCAATATCTCCTAATCCTAATACCGCTGTACCATCGGATACAACACCCACAAGATTACCTTTCATTGTATACGTGTAGGCCTTCGTTACATTCTGTTGAATTTCTAAACATGGTGCTGCTACGCCAGGTGAATAAACTAAACTCAGCTCTTCAATACCTTTTACGGGAATACTTGCCTCAACTGACAACTTCCCTTTGTATTGCTCATGCAATGCTAATGCTTCTCTCTTCAACGCTTCCTTCATGCTCATCCCTCATTCCAATTTTTCGTTTTCTGTTGATAGCTCAATATATTACGAGAGGATGTTTTTACTGTCAATAGCAACTTTTAGAATTTTCAGATAAATTACACTCATGTGAAAAAACGCACAAACTGGATATATAATAGAAGAAAGTCAAAATTTTCTAAAAATAAATGTTTCTAAATCTTTTTTAGAAAAAAATTTTTAGTACACTTAAAAATATTTTAAACACAAAAAAAGCACTGACTTCTGTCAGTACTTCGGTGTGCCTAGCAACGTCCTACTCTCGCAGGGGGAAACCCCCAACTACCATCGGCGCTAAAGAGCTTAACTTCTGTGTTCGGCATGGGAACAGGTGTGACCTCTTTGCCATCATTACTAGACTTTCGTACAAGGATGTACGTACTTACGCGTTACAACACGGATGTTGTGAACTTAGCGTAAGTTCATTGAAAGATTGTTCTTTC
>NZ_JTFC01000059.1 GCF_003991225.1 Candidatus Kurthia intestinigallinarum | reverse complement strand
GGTGGGCTTTCGTTCACCAAAACAGTTATATCAACAATTGTTTCAAGTAGCTTGAAACAGCAGGAAGCTGGTGCTGGAATGAGTTTGCTTAACTTTACCAGCTTTTTATCAGAGGGAACAGGTATTGCAATTGTAGGTGGTTTATTATCCATACCCTTACTTGATCAAAGGTTGTTACCTATGGAAGTTGATCAGTCAACTTATCTGTATAGTAATTTGTTATTACTTTTTTCAGGAATCATTGTCATTAGTTGGCTGGTTACCTTGAATGTATATAAACATTCTCAAAGGGATTTCTAAATCGTTAAGGGATCAACTTTGGGAGAGAGTTCAAAATTGATCCTTTTTTTATAACAGGAATTCAAATCTTTTTGTTCCATTAAAGGGCGCGTTTATTGAAGAACGAAGATCGTCATTTGACGGTCTTTTTTTTCGTCTAAAAGCTGATGAGCTGCAGAACGAAAAACGTGGCATTCGTCAACGGTAAATGTCTGACTGACCAACGGGAAGGAATTTAAGGAGTTGACGAATTTCGCAAAACCCGAACCCTCTCGGCACGTCAAAAGGCAACACCTTTTGACCTGCCTACCGGCGAGGGAGCCCCCTCAAAATTGAGGGGGATGGGGGAGTTTTTGGAGGGGGTCGAGGGGAAACTTTTCCCTCGTGGGTTTGGGCAACGCCCAAGGTCTTTTCTTTTGATTTTGATCTTGGGGAAACTGTCACGCCAGAGTGACAGACCCCTGCTTTTACCCTCGGAGAGCCTTTTCATTTTGCACATGGAGCGCAGCGCAGTGTCAAAATACAGAAAAGGTTACTTTGGCAAAGTAACAAACTGTCTGGTACACTCATAGCAAGTGAGGTGATTCGTCATGAGCATGTCGGTTTCGCTCAAAAAGGCGACCAATAAAACCAACATCAAACACAATAATCGGACCATGAGTGACAAGGATAAAGAACGGAATTCACACATTGATGAATCTCGTTCGCACGAAAATGTGTACCTCGTTCAGAAGGATTTGAAAGAACTGTATCAAGAAGAATTTGGCGAAGCGTTGGAAAATTACAATGCTAAACAAAAACGCAATGACCGGAAAATTGATGATTACTTTAAGCACATCCAATCCAGTAAA
>NZ_JTFC01000058.1 GCF_003991225.1 Candidatus Kurthia intestinigallinarum | reverse complement strand
GATGGGGGAGTTTTTGGAGGGGGTCGAGGGGAAACTTTTCCCTCGTGGGTTTGGGCAACGCCCAAGGTCTTTTCTTTTGATTTTGATCTTGGGGAAACTGTCACGCCAGAGTGACAGACCCCTGCTTTTACCCTCGGAGAGCCTTTTCATTTTGCACATGGAGCGCAGCGCAGTGTCAAAATACAGAAAAGGTTACTTTGGCAAAGTAACAAACTGTCTGGTACACTCATAGCAAGTGAGGTGATTCGTCATGAGCATGTCGGTTTCGCTCAAAAAGGCGACCAATAAAACCAACATCAAACACAATAATCGGACCATGAGTGACAAGGATAAAGAACGGAATTCACACATTGATGAATCTCGTTCGCACGAAAATGTGTACCTCGTTCAGAAGGATTTGAAAGAACTGTATCAAGAAGAATTTGGCGAAGCGTTGGAAAATTACAATGCTAAACAAAAACGCAATGACCGGAAAATTGATGATTACTTTAAGCACATCCAATCCAGTAAAAAAACGGCGCTTCAGCAGGAAATGATTGTTCAGGTGGGAGACTTATATGACTTTCCTATGCGAAAGGATTATGAGAAAGGAAATGAAATTTTATTAGAGTGGTTCGAAGATTTTGAGAAGCGAAATCCGAATTTAAAAGTATATAATGCGGTCATCCATAATGACGAAGCTACTCCTCATATGCACTTGAATTTTGTTCCGGTTGCGAGCGGCTATAAGCGAGGACTTGAAAAACAAGTGTCGTTTGACCGTGCGATTATTCAACAAGATCCGGCGTTGGATAAAACTCGCCCGTTTGATGATTGGCGGGAAAAAGAAGTCCAGTTGCTAGAAGAAAAATTATTGGATCGTGGAATTGAGCGGAAATTGGTTGGCACGAATTCATATAAAGACGTGAATGAATACAAGGAAAAACAGGACTTATTGAACGAAATTGCCGTGTTAGAGGGGAAAGTCGATGAAAAGAAAAATGAGTTTTTAGCGATTAGCAAAAATGTTCCTGATAAGAATTTGGTGCTGAAACCAAAGCGAAAAGAAATCAAAACCGAAGTCGTTCCGAAAATGTTCGGGAAACCGGAAATCCATCAAAAAGAAACCGGGAATTATGTTTTCACTCCTAAGCAGATGGAACAGCTGGAAACAATCGTGACAGCTGCGGTTGCGGTAAAAAAAGATTATGAGCGGTTGCAAAGTATGAATCCTGTCATAG
>NZ_JTFC01000057.1 GCF_003991225.1 Candidatus Kurthia intestinigallinarum | reverse complement strand
ATTCATTACACTTCATAATTAATTCCTCCTAAACTTGATTAAAACATTTTACCACATATAAACTAAGTTTTAAATTCAGTATTTCATCACTTATACAACAATATGGCCCGTTTGTTGAAATCTATTGTATCTTAATCTACTTCTTTTTCATCAATCAATTTCCCATTGATCTCTTCCAGTTCATCATCGGTCAAATACCGTTTTTCTAATTCGATGTACCTTTTACCGCCCCAGTTATACATGATCGCATACACATACTTCGTCACATCTTTTTCCTTGTAGCCATCTAATTCGCCATTTTTAAATTTGGTCATAGCGTCTTTGAATAGACCTGAGTAGACAATTAACCGTTTGCCTTTTAAGGCTTTATAAAACACCTCGAAAACTTCTTGGCTGATTAAGTAATCGCTGTCTTTTGCGGAGTACTTCGCAATCTCATACACTTTATCATCTCGACCGTTTCGAACTTTCCGCACATCAACTTGTGTAATCAAAGGGTTTTTTGTGACTTGCTGCCACAACTCCAGCCACCGATCCCGAGTGATATATTGTTTTGTATCCGTGAAGTAACTTTTGTTGACTGCAATGAGCACATGAAAATGTGGGTGGTAATCCTCACGCTCTTCGTTGTAGGTGATTTCTAATTTCCGAGCATAACCCTTTGCGATTTTCTTAACTTCCTTGCGTTCCATCAACTTTTTGAACGAATGGTTGTAACCCTTAATTTCATCTTCCAGTTCATCAGCTGGCACGTTCGGCGCTGTTAAGGTCACAAAGATAAACTCTTTCTTTTCCTCTTGCTTTAGATAAGCCATCATGACGGACAGAGCCAACGCATCTTTTCGAGATTTCTTCCATGCACAGATCGGACAGAAACGGTTTTTGCACGTATTCCCCTTATGCTGTTTTTTCTTTTCCAGGTTTTCATCAGCAACCATCATCATGAACGTATTGCACTCCCTTATGAGTTTTAAAGTATTTTCCGAGACCACATCTTCAGAAACTAGCTTTTCCATAAAGTACGCTAATACACCGTTTCGCCGTTTTTTCTTCGTGGACTTGACCATAATGTCTTGATTCTTTTTGGATTTTGCTTTATAGTGGCTCATATAACTTAAGTTAATAAACGCCAATCACGGCACTTAAAAACTTGCACCTACCTTCATAGTTTATTGTTTTGATCTCGACAATTAAAACAATACAACACTATGCTGTAGAATGCAAGTTTTTTTGCGTTAAAGCCATACGTATCAAGGGCTCAAGACCCTTCAGGGTAAATCGAAGATGTTACCCTTATATCAAGATAAGAAAAAACCGTTTTTCGCTTCGCTCAAAACCTTAAAAAACACGCCTAAAAGGCGTGTTTTCATCTTTCCATTCCTCGATCCCTCTCCCGAGCTTTCTCACGCTTATACAGGCGCTCAAATTCGCTCCCAGGGTTTCGCTCCCTCACTTTATCTACTAATTCCTTAAAAACGTTTTTAACGGCCCTGACGCCCTCTGTACGCTCTTTTACGAAATCTTTGGCACTTTGATACAACAAACCGACTTCGTGCCGTAAATCGCCTATCAGGTCTTTTAAATCTCTGTTCTCTG
>NZ_JTFC01000056.1 GCF_003991225.1 Candidatus Kurthia intestinigallinarum | reverse complement strand
CAGAAAAGGTTACTTTGGCAAAGTAACAAACTGTCTGGTACACTCATAGCAAGTGAGGTGATTCGTCATGAGCATGTCGGTTTCGCTCAAAAAGGCGACCAATAAAACCAACATCAAACACAATAATCGGACCATGAGTGACAAGGATAAAGAACGGAATTCACACATTGATGAATCTCGTTCGCACGAAAATGTGTACCTCGTTCAGAAGGATTTGAAAGAACTGTATCAAGAAGAATTTGGCGAAGCGTTGGAAAATTACAATGCTAAACAAAAACGCAATGACCGGAAAATTGATGATTACTTTAAGCACATCCAATCCAGTAAAAAAACGGCGCTTCAGCAGGAAATGATTGTTCAGGTGGGAGACTTATATGACTTTCCTATGCGAAAGGATTATGAGAAAGGAAATGAAATTTTATTAGAGTGGTTCGAAGATTTTGAGAAGCGAAATCCGAATTTAAAAGTATATAATGCGGTCATCCATAATGACGAAGCTACTCCTCATATGCACTTGAATTTTGTTCCGGTTGCGAGCGGCTATAAGCGAGGACTTGAAAAACAAGTGTCGTTTGACCGTGCGATTATTCAACAAGATCCGGCGTTGGATAAAACTCGCCCGTTTGATGATTGGCGGGAAAAAGAAGTCCAGTTGCTAGAAGAAAAATTATTGGATCGTGGAATTGAGCGGAAATTGGTTGGCACGAATTCATATAAAGACGTGAATGAATACAAGGAAAAACAGGACTTATTGAACGAAATTGCCGTGTTAGAGGGGAAAGTCGATGAAAAGAAAAATGAGTTTTTAGCGATTAGCAAAAATGTTCCTGATAAGAATTTGGTGCTGAAACCAAAGCGAAAAGAAATCAAAACCGAAGTCGTTCCGAAAATGTTCGGGAAACCGGAAATCCATCAAAAAGAAACCGGGAATTATGTTTTCACTCCTAAGCAGATGGAACAGCTGGAAACAATCGTGACAGCTGCGGTTGCGGTAAAAAAAGATTATGAGCGGTTGCAAAGTATGAATCCTGTCATAGAAAATGAAAAGCTTCGTGAGGAAGTCTATCAAAAGACCAATGAAAATTATAAGCTGAAGAACGAAAATAAGGAACTCCGTTCAGAGAACAGAGATTTAAAAGACCTGATAGGCGATTTACGGCACGAAGTCGGTTTGTTGTATCAAAGTGCCAAAGATTTCGTAAAAGAGCGTACAGAGGGCGTCAGGGCCGTTAAAAACGTTTTTAAGGAA
>NZ_JTFC01000055.1 GCF_003991225.1 Candidatus Kurthia intestinigallinarum | reverse complement strand
TGCTTGGACGCGCATAACCAACAGCGCGCTTACCCTATCCTACTGCGTCCCCCCATTACTCAAATGGTGAGGAGGTGGTACAGGAATATCAACCTGTTATCCATCGCCTACGCCTATCGGCCTCGGCTTAGGTCCCGACTAACCCTGAGCGGACGAGCCTTCCTCAGGAAACCTTAGTCATTCGGTGGATGGGATTCTCACCCATCTTTCGCTACTCATACCGGCATTCTCACTTCTAAACGCTCCACCAGTCCTTACGATCTGACTTCACAGCGATTAGAACGCTCTCCTACCACGGACATCTGAGATGTCCATCCACAGCTTCGGTGAATCGTTTAGCCCCGATACATTTTCGGCGCAGCGTCACTCGACCAGTGAGCTATTACGCACTCTTTAAATGATGGCTGCTTCTGAGCCAACATCCTGGTTGTCTAAGCAACGTCACATCCTTTTCCACTTAACGATTACTTTGGGACCTTAGCTGGTGGTCTGGGCTGTTTCCCTTTTGACTACGGATCTTATCACTCGCAGTCTGACTCCCGCGTATAAATCATTGGCATTCGGAGTTTGTCTGAATTCGGTAATCCGGGATGGACCCCTAGTCCAAACAGTGCTCTACCTCCAAGATTCTTAGCCGCGAGGCTAGCCCTAAAGCTATTTCGGAGAGAACCAGCTATTTCCAGGTTCGATTGGAATTTCTCCGCTACCCACACCTCATCCCCGCACTTTTCAACGTACGTGGGTTCGGGCCTCCAGTAAGTGTTACCTTACCTTCACCCTGGACATGGGTAGATCACCTGGTTTCGGGTCTACAACCACATACTCATTCGCCCTATTCAGACTCGCTTTCGCTACGGCTCCGCCTTATCAGCTTAACCTTGCATGGGATCGTAACTCGCCGGTTCATTCTACAAAAGGCACGCTATCACCCATTAACGGGCTCTAACTACTTGTAGGCACATGGTTTCAGGATCTCTTTCACTCCCCTTCCGGGGTGCTTTTCACCTTTCCCTCACGGTACTGGTTCACTATCGGTCACTAGAGAGTATTTAGCCTTGGGAGAT
>NZ_JTFC01000054.1 GCF_003991225.1 Candidatus Kurthia intestinigallinarum | reverse complement strand
GGGTGGTAATCCTCACGCTCTTCGTTGTAGGTGATTTCTAATTTCCGAGCATAACCCTTTGCGATTTTCTTAACTTCCTTGCGTTCCATCAACTTTTTGAACGAATGGTTGTAACCCTTAATTTCATCTTCCAGTTCATCAGCTGGCACGTTCGGCGCTGTTAAGGTCACAAAGATAAACTCTTTCTTTTCCTCTTGCTTTAGATAAGCCATCATGACGGACAGAGCCAACGCATCTTTTCGAGATTTCTTCCATGCACAGATCGGACAGAAACGGTTTTTGCACGTATTCCCCTTATGCTGTTTTTTCTTTTCCAGGTTTTCATCAGCAACCATCATCATGAACGTATTGCACTCCCTTATGAGTTTTAAAGTATTTTCCGAGACCACATCTTCAGAAACTAGCTTTTCCATAAAGTACGCTAATACACCGTTTCGCCGTTTTTTCTTCGTGGACTTGACCATAATGTCTTGATTCTTTTTGGATTTTGCTTTATAGTGGCTCATATAACTTAAGTTAATAAACGCCAATCACGGCACTTAAAAACTTGCACCTACCTTCATAGTTTATTGTTTTGATCTCGACAATTAAAACAATACAACACTATGCTGTAGAATGCAAGTTTTTTTGCGTTAAAGCCATACGTATCAAGGGCTCAAGACCCTTCAGGGTAAATCGAAGATGTTACCCTTATATCAAGATAAGAAAAAACCGTTTTTCGCTTCGCTCAAAACCTTAAAAAACACGCCTAAAAGGCGTGTTTTCATCTTTCCATTCCTCGATCCCTCTCCCGAGCTTTCTCACGCTTATACAGGCGCTCAAATTCGCTCCCAGGGTTTCGCTCCCTCACTTTATCTACTAATTCCTTAAAAACGTTTTTAACGGCCCTGACGCCCTCTGTACGCTCTTTTACGAAATCTTTGGCACTTTGATACAACAAACCGACTTCGTGCCGTAAATCGCCTATCAGGTCTTTTAAATCTCTGTTCTCTGAACGGAGTTCCTTATTTTCGTTCTTCAGCTTATAATTTTCATTGGTCTTTTGATAGACTTCCTCACGAAGCTTTTCATTTTCTATGACAGGATTCATACTTTGCAACCGCTCATAATCTTTTTTTACCGCAACCGCAGCTGTCACGATTGTTTCCAGCTGTTCCATCTGCTTAGGAGTGAAAACATAATTCCCGGTTTCTTTTTGATGGATTTCCGGTTTCCCGAACATTTTCGGAACGACTTCGGTTTTGATTTCTTTTCGCTTTGGTTTCAGCACCA
>NZ_JTFC01000053.1 GCF_003991225.1 Candidatus Kurthia intestinigallinarum | reverse complement strand
GTTCCGAAAATGTTCGGGAAACCGGAAATCCATCAAAAAGAAACCGGGAATTATGTTTTCACTCCTAAGCAGATGGAACAGCTGGAAACAATCGTGACAGCTGCGGTTGCGGTAAAAAAAGATTATGAGCGGTTGCAAAGTATGAATCCTGTCATAGAAAATGAAAAGCTTCGTGAGGAAGTCTATCAAAAGACCAATGAAAATTATAAGCTGAAGAACGAAAATAAGGAACTCCGTTCAGAGAACAGAGATTTAAAAGACCTGATAGGCGATTTACGGCACGAAGTCGGTTTGTTGTATCAAAGTGCCAAAGATTTCGTAAAAGAGCGTACAGAGGGCGTCAGGGCCGTTAAAAACGTTTTTAAGGAATTAGTAGATAAAGTGAGGGAGCGAAACCCTGGGAGCGAATTTGAGCGCCTGTATAAGCGTGAGAAAGCTCGGGAGAGGGATCGAGGAATGGAAAGATGAAAACACGCCTTTTAGGCGTGTTTTTTAAGGTTTTGAGCGAAGCGAAAAACGGTTTTTTCTTATCTTGATATAAGGGTAACATCTTCGATTTACCCTGAAGGGTCTTGAGCCCTTGATACGTATGGCTTTAACGCAAAAAAACTTGCATTCTACAGCATAGTGTTGTATTGTTTTAATTGTCGAGATCAAAACAATAAACTATGAAGGTAGGTGCAAGTTTTTAAGTGCCGTGATTGGCGTTTATTAACTTAAGTTATATGAGCCACTATAAAGCAAAATCCAAAAAGAATCAAGACATTATGGTCAAGTCCACGAAGAAAAAACGGCGAAACGGTGTATTAGCGTACTTTATGGAAAAGCTAGTTTCTGAAGATGTGGTCTCGGAAAATACTTTAAAACTCATAAGGGAGTGCAATACGTTCATGATGATGGTTGCTGATGAAAACCTGGAAAAGAAAAAACAGCATAAGGGGAATACGTGCAAAAACCGTTTCTGTCCGATCTGTGCATGGAAGAAATCTCGAAAAGATGCGTTGGCTCTGTCCGTCATGATGGCTTATCTAAAGCAAGAGGAAAAGAAAGAGTTTATCTTTGTGACCTTAACAGCGCCGAACGTGCCAG
>NZ_JTFC01000052.1 GCF_003991225.1 Candidatus Kurthia intestinigallinarum | reverse complement strand
CTTTTAATTGAACCCTGTTACATTCATTACACTTCATAATTAATTCCTCCTAAACTTGATTAAAACATTTTACCACATATAAACTAAGTTTTAAATTCAGTATTTCATCACTTATACAACAATATGGCCCGTTTGTTGAAATCTATTGTATCTTAATCTACTTCTTTTTCATCAATCAATTTCCCATTGATCTCTTCCAGTTCATCATCGGTCAAATACCGTTTTTCTAATTCGATGTACCTTTTACCGCCCCAGTTATACATGATCGCATACACATACTTCGTCACATCTTTTTCCTTGTAGCCATCTAATTCGCCATTTTTAAATTTGGTCATAGCGTCTTTGAATAGACCTGAGTAGACAATTAACCGTTTGCCTTTTAAGGCTTTATAAAACACCTCGAAAACTTCTTGGCTGATTAAGTAATCGCTGTCTTTTGCGGAGTACTTCGCAATCTCATACACTTTATCATCTCGACCGTTTCGAACTTTCCGCACATCAACTTGTGTAATCAAAGGGTTTTTTGTGACTTGCTGCCACAACTCCAGCCACCGATCCCGAGTGATATATTGTTTTGTATCCGTGAAGTAACTTTTGTTGACTGCAATGAGCACATGAAAATGTGGGTGGTAATCCTCACGCTCTTCGTTGTAGGTGATTTCTAATTTCCGAGCATAACCCTTTGCGATTTTCTTAACTTCCTTGCGTTCCATCAACTTTTTGAACGAATGGTTGTAACCCTTAATTTCATCTTCCAGTTCATCAGCTGGCACGTTCGGCGCTGTTAAGGTCACAAAGATAAACTCTTTCTTTTCCTCTTGCTTTAGATAAGCCATCATGACGGACAGAGCCAACGCATCTTTTCGAGATTTCTTCCATGCACAGATCGGACAGAAACGGTTTTTGCACGTATTCCCCTTATGCTGTTTTTTCTTTTCCAGGTTTTCATCAGCAACCATCATCATGAACGTATTGCACTCCCTTATGAGTTTTAAAGTATTTTCCGAGACCACATCTTCAGAAACTAGCTTTTCCATAAAGTACGCTAATACACCGTTTCGCCGTTTTTTCTTCGTGGACTTGACCATAATGTCTTGATTCTTTTTGGATTTTGCTTTATAGTGGCTCATATAACTTAAGTTAATAAACGCCAATCACGGCACTTAAAAACTTGCACCTACCTTCATAGTTTATTGTTTTGATCTCGACAATTAAAACAATACAACACTATGCTGTAGAATGCAAGTTTTTTTGCGTTAAAGCCATACGTATCAAGGGCTCAAGACCCTTCAGGGTAAATCGAAGATGTTACCCTTATATCAAGATAAGAAAAAACCGTTTTTCGCTTCGCTCAAAACCTTAAAAAACACGCCTAAAAGGCGTGTTTTCATCTTTCCATTCCTCGATCCCTCTCCCGAGCTTTCTCACGCTTATACAGGCGCTCAAATTCGCTCCCAGGGTTTCGCTCCCTCACTTTATCTACTAATTCCTTAAAAACGTTTTTAACGGCCCTGACGCCCTCTGTACGCTCTTTTACGAAATCTTTGGCACTTTGATACAACAAACCGACTTCGTGCCGTAAATCGCCTATCAGGTCTTTTAAATCTCTGTTCTCTGAACGGAGTTCCTTATTTTCGTTCTTCAGCTTATAATTTTCATTGGTCTTTTGATAGACTTCCTCACGAAGCTTTTCATTTTCTATGACAGGATTCATACTTTGCAACCGCTCATAATCTTTTTTTACCGCAACCGCAGCTGTCACGATTGTTTCCAGCTGTTCCATCTGCTTAGGAGTGAAAACATAATTCCCGGTTTCTTTTTGATGGATTTCCGGTTTCCCGAACATTTTCGGAACGACTTCGGTTTTGATTTCTTTTCGCTTTGGTTTCAGCACCAAATTCTTATCAGGAACATTTTTGCTAATCGCTAAAAACTCATTTTTCTTTTCATCGACTTTCCCCTCTAACACGGCAATTTCGTTCAATAAGTCCTGTTTTTCCTTGTATTCATTCACGTCTTTATATGAATTCGTGCCAACCAATTTCCGCTCAATTCCACGATCCAATAATTTTTCTTCTAGCAACTGGACTTCTTTTTCCCGCCAATCATCAAACGGGCGAGTTTTATCCAACGCCGGATCTTGTTGAATAATCGCACGGTCAAACGACACTTGTTTTTCAAGTCCTCGCTTATAGCCGCTCGCAACCGGAACAAAATTCAAGTGCATATGAGGAGTAGCTTCGTCATTATGGATGACCGCATTATATACTTTTAAATTCGGATTTCGCTTCTCAAAATCTTCGA
>NZ_JTFC01000051.1 GCF_003991225.1 Candidatus Kurthia intestinigallinarum | reverse complement strand
CTCTTCGTTGTAGGTGATTTCTAATTTCCGAGCATAACCCTTTGCGATTTTCTTAACTTCCTTGCGTTCCATCAACTTTTTGAACGAATGGTTGTAACCCTTAATTTCATCTTCCAGTTCATCAGCTGGCACGTTCGGCGCTGTTAAGGTCACAAAGATAAACTCTTTCTTTTCCTCTTGCTTTAGATAAGCCATCATGACGGACAGAGCCAACGCATCTTTTCGAGATTTCTTCCATGCACAGATCGGACAGAAACGGTTTTTGCACGTATTCCCCTTATGCTGTTTTTTCTTTTCCAGGTTTTCATCAGCAACCATCATCATGAACGTATTGCACTCCCTTATGAGTTTTAAAGTATTTTCCGAGACCACATCTTCAGAAACTAGCTTTTCCATAAAGTACGCTAATACACCGTTTCGCCGTTTTTTCTTCGTGGACTTGACCATAATGTCTTGATTCTTTTTGGATTTTGCTTTATAGTGGCTCATATAACTTAAGTTAATAAACGCCAATCACGGCACTTAAAAACTTGCACCTACCTTCATAGTTTATTGTTTTGATCTCGACAATTAAAACAATACAACACTATGCTGTAGAATGCAAGTTTTTTTGCGTTAAAGCCATACGTATCAAGGGCTCAAGACCCTTCAGGGTAAATCGAAGATGTTACCCTTATATCAAGATAAGAAAAAACCGTTTTTCGCTTCGCTCAAAACCTTAAAAAACACGCCTAAAAGGCGTGTTTTCATCTTTCCATTCCTCGATCCCTCTCCCGAGCTTTCTCACGCTTATACAGGCGCTCAAATTCGCTCCCAGGGTTTCGCTCCCTCACTTTATCTACTAATTCCTTAAAAACGTTTTTAACGGCCCTGACGCCCTCTGTACGCTCTTTTACGAAATCTTTGGCACTTTGATACAACAAACCGACTTCGTGCCGTAAATCGCCTATCAGGTCTTTTAAATCTCTGTTCTCTGAACGGAGTTCCTTATTTTCGTTCTTCAGCTTATAATTTTCATTGGTCTTTTGATAGACTTCCTCACGAAGCTTTTCATTTTCTATGACAGGATTCATACTTTGCAACCGCTCATAATCTTTTTTTACCGCAACCGCAGCTGTCACGATTGTTTCCAGCTGTTCCATCTGCTTAGGAGTGAAA
>NZ_JTFC01000050.1 GCF_003991225.1 Candidatus Kurthia intestinigallinarum | reverse complement strand
GCAATTGTAGGTGGTTTATTATCCATACCCTTACTTGATCAAAGGTTGTTACCTATGGAAGTTGATCAGTCAACTTATCTGTATAGTAATTTGTTATTACTTTTTTCAGGAATCATTGTCATTAGTTGGCTGGTTACCTTGAATGTATATAAACATTCTCAAAGGGATTTCTAAATCGTTAAGGGATCAACTTTGGGAGAGAGTTCAAAATTGATCCTTTTTTTATAACAGGAATTCAAATCTTTTTGTTCCATTAAAGGGCGCGTTTATTGAAGAACGAAGATCGTCATTTGACGGTCTTTTTTTTCGTCTAAAAGCTGATGAGCTGCAGAACGAAAAACGTGGCATTCGTCAACGGTAAATGTCTGACTGACCAACGGGAAGGAATTTAAGGAGTTGACGAATTTCGCAAAACCCGAACCCTCTCGGCACGTCAAAAGGCAACACCTTTTGACCTGCCTACCGGCGAGGGAGCCCCCTCAAAATTGAGGGGGATGGGGGAGTTTTTGGAGGGGGTCGAGGGGAAACTTTTCCCTCGTGGGTTTGGGCAACGCCCAAGGTCTTTTCTTTTGATTTTGATCTTGGGGAAACTGTCACGCCAGAGTGACAGACCCCTGCTTTTACCCTCGGAGAGCCTTTTCATTTTGCACATGGAGCGCAGCGCAGTGTCAAAATACAGAAAAGGTTACTTTGGCAAAGTAACAAACTGTCTGGTACACTCATAGCAAGTGAGGTGATTCGTCATGAGCATGTCGGTTTCGCTCAAAAAGGCGACCAATAAAACCAACATCAAACACAATAATCGGACCATGAGTGACAAGGATAAAGAACGGAATTCACACATTGATGAATCTCGTTCGCACGAAAATGTGTACCTCGTTCAGAAGGATTTGAAAGAACTGTATCAAGAAGAATTTGGCGAAGCGTTGGAAAATTACAATGCTAAACAAAAACGCAATGACCGGAAAATTGATGATTACTTTAAGCACATCCAATCCAGTAAAAAAACGGCGCTTCAGCAGGAAATGATTGTTCAGGTGGGAGACTTATATGACTTTCCTATGCGAAAGGATTATGAGAAAGGAAATGAAATTTTATTAGAGTGGTTCGAAGATTTTGAGAAGCGAAATCCGAATTTAAAAGTATATAATGCGGTCATCCATAATGACGAAGCTACTCCTCATATGCACTTGAATTTTGTTCCGGTTGCGAGCGGCTATAAGCGAGGACTTGAAAAACAAGTGTCGTTTGACCGTGCGATTATTCAACAAGATCCGGCGTTGGATAAAACTCGCCCGTTTGATGATTGGCGGGAAAAAGAAGTCCAGTTGCTAGAAGAAAAATTATTGGATCGTGGAATTGAGCGGAAATTGGTTGGCACGAATTCATATAAAGACGTGAATGAATACAAGGAAAAACAGGACTTATTGAACGAAATTGCCGTGTTAGAGGGGAAAGTCGATGAAAAGAAAAATGAGTTTTTAGCGATTAGCAAAAATGTTCCTGATAAGAATTTGGTGCTGAAACCAAAGCGAAAAGAAATCAAAACCGAAGTCGTTCCGAAAATGTTCGGGAAACCGGAAATCCATCAAAAAGAAACCGGGAATTATGTTTTCACTCCTAAGCAGATGGAACAGCTGGAAACAATCGTGACAGCTGCGGTTGCGGTAAAAAAAGATTATGAGCGGTTGCAAAGTATGAATCCTGTCATAGAAAATGAAAAGCTTCGTGAGGAAGTCTATCAAAAGACCAATGAAAATTATAAGCTGAAGAACGAAAATAAGGAACTCCGTTCAGAGAACAGAGATTTAAAAGACCTGATAGGCGATTTACGGCACGAAGTCGGTTTGTTGTATCAAAGTGCCAAAGA
>NZ_JTFC01000005.1 GCF_003991225.1 Candidatus Kurthia intestinigallinarum | reverse complement strand
TTTTGAAGGATACGTCCTCGATCATCAACTGCACAAGCATAGTGTTTACGTTTGGCAATATCGATGCCGATAACGAGTGTATTTTCAGAAACTTGATTTATTTTTTCATTCGTATTAAAATTCATTCGGATGGGTCCTCTCTGTATATTATGCGCGTCAATGCCAGTTGACACTCAAGCATCATACAGGAGGGCTTTTTTGTTTTCAAGTCTCTGAAAATCCTTCTAACAGGAATGCTCCTATTTGTATTTTAGATTCAATTATAACTTTATTAAAATGATTTTACAGAGCTCTTTAGTAATTAAGACATTGAAGTTTGGCGACAATTCTGTATCTATTTAGAGCACTCGTTCACATGAATTACCAAAAAAGCAACTGAATAGGTTGCACTTTTGGTAATTTTATAAAATTAGTCTCCTAAATCGTATTTTAATTTTGAATGATAATAATCTAAATCAAACTCAAAATTTATTAATTTTTCTAAATCATAACTTTTTTGTTTATAGATTTCCTTCATATATTGTAAGAAAATAGAACGACAAGCATATAGCTCACTTACACCATATGTATCTTCTCGTAACTCAACATACTCAATTTCATCACCTAAAGAGTCATGTGTAATGGCTTCGAACTCTAAATTCGTATGCCACATGAAATCTAAAAAGCCTTGTAAAACGGCTTCTTTATACGCAGTTAATGAAAAAGTGGCTACTACTTGTTTTTTATAATGAAATTCCACGGTTTTTTTACGATAGAAAAATTGTATAGTAAAATCAGAAAAAACCTCCTCATTTTCATACGGAAGACTCCAATTAGACTTTTCTATGTGATCTAAATTATTTGTCAATAAACTTTTTATTAATGTGTACCAAAATGTATATAATTCACTAACATCTGAATTGAAAAGAAGTGGTTCACCATCTACAAAGAACACTACTTTTCCTGAAGGATATCCTCCAGATCGTCCAAATTCATAATTAAATACATCTAAATCGTTCAAATTTGTCATTTCGATATAACCTGGATACGTTTGATTTTCATCTAGCTCTTCTTTTTCAGGTGGAATAGTAATATACGATTTAACTTCTATGTTCATCTCAGCGCCTCCAGGATATAAAAATACAAAAACCCTCTGAATTTTTCAGAGGGTTTTCACCAAACATATAAAATGCCTGAGCCCTTAATATGTAAGGGTTTTTCAAATTATTTTACTGCGTCTTTTAAGCCTTTACCTGGTTTGAAAGCAGGTACTTTGCTTGCTGGGATTTGAATATCTTTACCAGTTTGAGGGTTGCGACCTGTACGAGCTGCACGATCACGTACTTCAAATGTACCGAAGCCGATTAGTGATAATTTATCACCTTTCGCAAGGGCGTTTTGGATTGTTTCAAATACTGCATCCACCGCTTTACCTGCATCTTTTTTTGATAACTCAGTTGCTTCTGCTACTTGATTGACTAATTCAGTTTTGTTCATTCGAAAAACCTCCTAATTGACTATTCTTTATCCATCATACAGATTTGTGGACTATATTTCAAATAATAACCTAAAAATGGAAAGGTTAAACCCCTCTTTTATTTGCCCATACGAGTGCATGGAGCTGTGGCAGGGGTTTTGCGTTATTCATCGATGGAGTAGCAATGACTTTTTGCCACAACCATTCGAGCTTTTCTAACAGTCTTTCAGCTATCGAGCCCGCTTCGCTTGAATTATCATTCCCTACGGATAAATATAATTCACTTGGTTTGTAGCGCGCATTTACTACCTCTGCATAGTCAAAATCTGCTTCATCAAAGACAACTACTTTTAGAGAATAGTTTGGCAGACGTTCAATAATTGAATCGAGTACGACCCAATCGGTTCTCATCGTTGAGCTAGGTGGCTTTGGAGAAATCGTTAAATCATCTACATCTAAAAACCAATCTTGCCAGCGTGACCCTTGCGTTTCTAATCCTACTTCTACACCAGCTGCATGTGCATACGTAATCAACTCCGCAATTGGCTCATTATAGAGTGCCGGGTTTCCTCCAGTAATCGTAATATGATTGAAATTTCGTATACCGTCTACTGTTCCAATCTCCATTAATTTTGACCAAATCATTTCGCCTGTCATTAATTGCCCTCGTTCGCTGCCATCCCACGTAAAGGCAGAATCACACCAAGCGCAGGAATAATCACAGCCTCCCGTACGTACAAACATTGTTTTACGTCCTGTAACAATGCCTTCACCTTGAATCGTCGGGCCAAAAATCTCCATTACCGGTACTTTTTTAGCCATGATTTTCATCCTTTTTTGGACGATACAATACATAGGACGTCGGCGTTTCACGTACGAGAATTTGCAGACAGCTTGGCTGATTCGGCACTGTTTTTAAATAGTTCTCGATTCGTTGCCAAATGACTTGTGCAATCACTTCTGTTGTAGGGAAATTCACTCCTGAAAACTCTTCTAAATCATTTAATATACGATGATCATAACGTTTATGCACGAGCTCCTTTAGTTTTTGAAAATTGACTAAAAATCCTGTGTCATCAAGTGTATCTCCAGCAATGGTAATATTGACAACATATGTGTGACCATGCATATTGGCGCATTTCCCTGCCTGTTCATCTGGAATAAAGTGTGCTGCTGAAAAATTCATATCCTTGTTTAATTCGTATGAATAATCATGCTGTGGATGTGGATAATATTGCATAAGCATCTAATCACGAACCTTTCTTTTTTTGATGGTGCAACTAAAAACGGCCATAAAAAAAGCCGCACCCTATGCGGATACGGACAGATCGTCATATTCCCATAGTTTTTTATAGAGGGTTGTTTTGCTATGAACCTCTTTTTTTACAGTATGTGTTAGTTGCGAGCCAAGTATAGCATATATTTTTGTTCGTTACTATGCACCTTCGTTATTTTTGCCATTGTGAGCGACTAATTAATTCATTTTGGAAGCGTTCTATCTCTGCTGGTGAGATTACGACCATCTGAAGAATCACTGGCTGAAACCCTTCTGCTAAAAATGCTGGCTCCTGCTCAGGATGCATCACATAGCGTGTTAAATACTGTGATACCGTTTCACCATATTTGTCAGCGAGTTCTTTTACAAATTCAAGCTGGCCAAATGCTTCTTCATGCACCGCAAAAATCGCAATGGCCTGTCGATTCGTTGAAAAGAAATCGCGGCGTGTATTTGATTTCGTTGGAAACATAAAAAAAATCCCTGCATACGGCACGTGAGCTACTTTCAAACGGCCCTTCACTATTAAATGCGTCTTATCTAATATGTATTTTGTCGACGCCAGCATATACCAGACAAAAAATGCGATAACGAAAAAGCCAATTGCTAATAATACAATGCGTCCTGTGTTTGAGAGTTGCTCTTCATATAAAGCAGGAAGTGTCACGATGACGACAAAGCAAAATACAATGAAAAAGGTCAAAAATAACGTCCACTTTCCGAGCTTTGGTTGAAAAATCATGTTGTTATCACCTCGCTAAAGTATTCCCTAAGTTTTTAAATATATGCTTATAAGGTTTGGAAATAAAAAAATGACTGGAACAAAACATGTCATTTTCCTTTTTTAGCGTTCACAACGAAAAACCGGAACCGCATTTCATAGCGATTCCGGTTTTTCTTATGCTCATAGGAGCGGTTATTTTCACACATATATTAAAACCTATGAGTGTCACACGAAAAGATTTTTCCGACGATACACACTTAATAATAGTCCTGTTAGCATGCCAGTTGAAAGTGTTGAAATCAACCCATAATCAAAAAATGGAAGCATGAATGCACCAATATTAAGTAAACCTAGTGAGCTTAATACATTACTAATAAATAATAACGAACAGAATGTCCCAATCCCAATCAATAGCATTTGTCCAAACGGTTGTTGAATTGTTTGGCTTGTTTTTACAAAATGAATGATAAGCAGTGCAATTAATGCTAAAGCAATCGCTAATGCTAAAAAACCAAATTGTTGTACAATATTGAGCAAAATGTATTCAAAGGTAATTATGTGTTCCTGAACATCACTTGCGCCAATAAAATGCGCGGATTGTAAAATCGTTTGTAAATACCGATTTACCTCTTCCATTCCTGCTACTCGAAGCATTAAATAAGGTCCATGTGTTGGATAAATCAGCACATAATAATACGTAAGCGCGAACCCTATGAGTATTAACCAGCCAGCTAAACTCCAAATCTTTTGTGAGATACGATAGTTGCTACAAAGCAGCATAATAGCAAAAACAAGACCAAAAAGAGGCACATATTGCTGACTAAGTGTCGTCACTAATGCGATAAATATCACCATTAAATAGGCATTTAAAAGCCATATATTCATCTTGCGTGTCATAAAAATAGCTAAGCATACTGTCCAGAGTAAGCATATTGGCTGCATCCATAACATGATTTTATAAAATGACCAAAGCAGCATCGATTGATGCATGAAATCTAATACGAAACTAAGTGCCACCCCTAGCCAAAATAATTGATGTCCAAAGGTAAGTAATTTACGATAGTCAAAACGCGTAATCAGCAGTGCTATTCCAATCCCAAACACTGTATACAAACCATTTTTCAAAATCAATGTGCCATTTTCAACTTGCTGACCATAGGGAAGTGCTAAAAAACTGCATAGTATTGCGGCTATTGCTAGGCCAATTAGTAGCCAATCTGTTTGTGGTTTATAAATTTGGTCCATCGATTGGCCAAGTGTTGTTGCGTTTCCCATTAATTCGATAGCCTTCCGCTCTGCTTCCTGCTGTGTAGCACCTTGCTCCTTCAATTTCACAATTTGATGGTGAAAATGCTGCGTCAGCTCTTTTTCTACAGATGCACGAGCTTCCTTATTGCGCATTTGCTTCGTTACACGCTCAATATACAATTTAATAGACATGACGCGCCTCCTCTAAGAGCTGCTGAAGCGGCATTTTTCTCTGTGCTTTTTCATAGCGTTTGACACGTTTTAAACCAGTTGCTGATACTTTATAGATTTTTTCTTTCTCCTGCCATGTACTACAAATTAACCCCTCTACTTCTAAACGATGTAATGTCACATAAACGGCACTTTGTTGCTTTGCTTTTAATCGTTCACAAAGCGCAAAGCCACTCTGAGGTTGCTGTAGTAGCTGTAATAAACGGTCTGCCTCAATTGCTTCACGAGCTACTTCCTCACGAATGGTTTGCTTCATTTTTTCTGTAAACTGTAAATTTGTATGTTGCTGCAAACTCTTTTTAAATGAATTCATTCTCAAAACTCCCTTCTAAGTGCTCACTCAATAACATACGGGCTTTTCTCAAACGCGTTTTTAGCGTATTACGATTTACCTTTAAAATCTGCGCCATTTCCTGCAGTGAATATTCTTCAAAATAATGCAGGTAAACAAGTTCACGGTATTTGATTGGTAGCTTCATCACCGCATCAATAACGGTTCGTTGGCTTTCTTGCTGTTCAATCATTTGTTCAACAGACTCATTGTCCGTTAAATGCTCAAATTGTTGTGCCTCTGTAACTGTCATGTGACGCGTATGCCATGATTTCAAATAGTCTTTCGTATGATTAATGGCAATACGCCAAAGCCATGTTTTTAGCGTTGCCTGTCCTTTATAGTTAGAAAGCGCACGATAGCACTTTATAAAAATCTCCTGCGTTAAATCCTCTGCAAGCGCATTGTCACGTACATATGTATACACTAACTGTAAAATATCCTGTCCATAATCTGTCATTAGTTGCTCCAGCAGTTCCTCCTGCCAATTTACCTGTGACATAATGCTGTCCACACGATCACTCCTTTACACATCATTAGACGAGCCCCAACATCAAGTGGTTTTAAAAAATCAAAAAAACACACCCCCACATCATAGCGCAGGAGCGTGTTTTTAGTAAAAATTATTTTGTTGCTTTACGACGTACTGCTACAAGCAATACAAGTGCCCCTAGGATAATTACTAAACCTGCATACATCACAAATTTAGTGCTTTCCCCAGTTTGTGGTAATGTCGTTGTCTCCGTTGATGGAGTTGTTGACGTTGCCTCACTTGTGCTTTGACTTGGAGTCGCTGGTGTACTTGGGTTTTCGCCGCCATCTCCTGGTGTTGGTGTTTTACCAGGAGGTGTTGGTGTATGATGCTCTTCTGGATCTTCTTTTGGTGCTTCTGGAACTTTCATATTTGTGAATTGTAAATCAATATGTTTTCCTTTTGCATCAAAGCTAATTGGTGAATTATCCAGTGTATAACCTACTGGTGCTTTCACTTCAATAAATTGATAATGACCAGTTGGTAGATTTCTTACTGTAATTTGACCGTTTTGATTCGTTGTCAGTGCTTGTTTCACAAGTGTGCCATCTTCATCTACTAAGTTAAATACAGCGCCTGATAACACTTTATACGTTTTTGCATCAAACTTCGTTAATGTCACGCTTGCTGTTTCTTTTTTATTTGTGATGACTTGCTTCACAGTTTCATTTGCTTTGACCTCGACATCATACGTATCTGTTGATAATGTATAGCCTGCTGGTGCTTTTACTTCTACTAATGCATAGTCACCGTAGCTAATATTCTCAATAACTGCGCGGCCCTCTGCATTTGTTGTCACGGTGATGGCGCGGTTATTTTCATCCGTTACAGCTTGACCATCTGTTGTTTGTAGTGCAAATTCTGCACCAGCTAATGCTTTATCTGAATTGACTTTATCAAATTTTTGAATTTGAATTGAGCCTACAGGCAATTTTTCTGGTGTGTTTTTCACCGTTACATTTGTTTTTGCTTTTGTGATGTCTAGCTGAATTTTATCATCCGCTAGCTTGAAGCCTTCTGGTGCTTTCACTTCTTTCACCACAACGCCTTTTTCATCCACATATTTTGAATAAGGAATTTCTGTAAATGTAGCAATCCCTTGTTCATTCGTTGTCGCTGTACGCTTGATTGTGACATTTGTTTCAGCATCTGTATATACAAGTTCAAATTCTGCAACAGCTAAGAGTTGTGTCTCATCTGTTGCATCGACTTTTTTAATGGATACAGTGCTTGTCTCAATATCAGAGCTGTTCCCATTACCACTCGCATTGGATACAGCAATTGATGAAGAAGTTGACGTATTTTTGTTAATTGTATCGGTTGTATCGATTGAAATATTGTTTTTAATGCTTTGACCTAATTTTGCAGTAATATACGAGTCATATTTTAAAACATATGGTGTATGAATCGTATCCGCAAATTTTAGCGAGAAGCCGTTATTCGCGAAGGTTACTGTGTAATCTTTGCCCGCTTCTAATGCTTCATTACTCGCAACCAACTTGCCATTTGTCATTGTTGCTTTATACAGCTTAAAACTCGATTCTACCACACTATGCCCTGCTGATAATTGGTCTTGTACGACTGCATCACGTAGTTTCGATTGTGTCGCATTCACATCGACTGTCCAGTGTGCTAGACGACCCTGTTGTGCGCCTGATTTTGATACATACTCACCACCACGAGGAATTTCACCAGGTGTTGTAATCGTATGATCTTTATCTGTTAAGCTATCTGTGACAATGTTTGAATAAATCGTTTGAACACTATTCGTCGTATCTTTCCCTAAAATTTGATCATCAATTGATGTCTCATAATGAAGCTGATACGCCTTTGTTTTATCTGCTGTGTCAGGTAATAATTTATTCACATCAATTGTGAATGATTGATTACCTTCTGCAAATGTCACTGCTTCGGCCCAGTTAACACCTTTAATTTCTGTAATACCGGTTGTATCTGTACCGTCTTTAATATCCCACGCATACAATGCAAATGAATCCTTCACATAATGCTGACTACCTTTTAATGTATCTTTCAGTGTCGCATCTGTTAGGTCATGCTGGTTAAAGTTAAAGCCTACTTTGTATTCTTTTCCTTTATACGTACCATCTTCATTTAATAATAATTTGCCGGATTTAAAGCCGTTATTTTTCGCTAGTACACTATTGTTTGGATAGAAAGTTGTCCCGATTGCATCGGTTTGTGCTTCTGTACCTTTATAGATGACATAGCTATTGCTGTTTCCTGTTTCTGCACCTTTATCGGCATCAAAATCCATTGTATAACGGATTGTGTAGACACCCTTAGCTGTCGTTGAAGTGGCATCTTTCGTGTTATATAAGTAGAAATAATAATCATTGCCTACTTGTTTCATCGATGCATCTTCAAACACAGCATCACCTTTTTTCACATTTACAAGCTTTAAATTCGTAATGCTACCATTATCAACTGGTGTATCTTTTACAGAGAATTTACTACCATCCTCTGGAACCGTTACTTTAATTTCATACGTTACAACACGATTTTTAAAATCTGTTTCAACAACCGATTTACGTGTATCACTATATGAATTTTTAATGGAAATATCTTCATAATCGCTACCTAGCGTTGTTTCTTTTCCGTCAATAGTTGCTTTTAATGTTGCTGTATTACGGAATTGAATATCAGAAGGTGAAAGAATACCGCCCTTTGGTGAATAACTCACGCGATAACGAATAATATAATGTCCGTTAAGTGCTTCATTAAATGTCATAACCGTTGTTTTATCGCGTGTACCATCTTTTGTAACATTAATTTTATAGCTATTTGTTGGAACAGCTACTTCTGCTGTATCCTTTTTCACAATTGTGAAATCAGCTGCTTTCAGTGAAGCTAATTTAAAGTTTTTATCCTTAATAGCAGGCGTTGTTAGTACATCTGTAATCGTTGCGCCCGCTGGAATTTCTTGGCCTTTTGTATCGAAGTCAATGAAATAATCGATATAACCATCAGTTGTGTTAACGCTTGATTTACTCTTATTGACATTTACCTTTGTTTGGTAAGCCATTGAAGCTTCATTTGATGTTGTAGAACCTTCATTTGACTCAAGTGTTGCTGTATTTACATAATTCGCAATCAGCTTATTGTCGACTTTATTTGTTGTAATTTCGATACGATATGCCTTTGACGTGTCACCTAATGTCACCGTCACAGGATCTTTACTCGTTACTGTATCTGATACATCTTTCCCTGCAACGAATGACAGTTTATCACCAGCATTAAGTGCCACACTTAGCTCTGAAACTTTCACATTTGTTGCCTCTAAGCCTTGCGGAATCGCATCTTTCACGACTGCATTCGTTAATTTTGATAATTCCGTATTAACGTCAATCGTCCATTTATACGTTGTATCATTTACTTTTGTAACAGCTTTTGAAATAGCTTTCCCCTGTTCAAAATCTACTACTAATTCTGCTTTTTGAGAGCCATAGACGATTTCAGTCGTATTACTTTCAATTGGTGTTCCTGGCTTCATTGTTGATTCTGCATTGAAATTGATTTTTACATCTCTTCCTTTATATGCAGTCAATGTAACCGTACCATCTGCTGCTAATGTAAATTTCCCAATGACTTTACCATTACTATTTGTAATTTCTTCGTTCGTATAAGTTTGAATAACTTTCAATTGTGCTGGTAATTTAAATGTGATCGTCTTATCGGCATCTAAATTGCCAAACTCAAATTGATAGGCTGCTTGAATAATATCATCTAATGATGTCACAGCATCTTTTTCATTGCGTTCACTATCTGTATACGATAGCTCAAACCCTGTTAATCCTTCAATTGCATCATTTGTTGCTGCTTTTGCAGTTGTACCGACACCCGCATAGCTTAAAATGACATTGAAAACTAACATTAACGAAAGAAAAGAAAAGCTTATTTTTTTCGTAATGTGAATAACCTCCCTAAAATTAGTACAATCTCTAGTATAATTTAAGGGTCTAATAGCTTAAATCTATCCTTCTGTTCTTTTAATTTATCTACTTCATCGCATAGAACAACCTAAAAAACAAAACATTATTAGGGAAAAATAAATTCACAAAGACCTTTTTTGTCGAATAATATTATTATTTTACTATTTTCTACATTCATTCTGTCGAATAATGACGAATAACAAAATTTATTTTAGATACAAAAACCTATTATTTTAATGGTAGAAACATCCCTTAACATTATGCGAATAAAAAAAGAGGCTGGGACAAAACACGTCATTTTCCTTTTTTAGCGTTCGCAACGAAAAACCGGAACTGCGCTACAGCGCAGTTCCGGTTTTTCTTATGCTCATAGAACGGTTGTTTTTATACGTATGTCCCAGCCTCTTAACGCATTATTTCACATAATCTCTTAAAAAGATCAATGTTTCATCTAGTGCTTGCTGTGCTTCTGCTAAGTCATAGCTAAACTGATATTCATGATAAATGTCTTCCTGATGTTCATCAAAAAACAGACTTTCAACTGATACATTTTTCGCCTTTAACGCCTGATCTAACGCCTTTCCTTGCTCTGGAAATGAAAGCGTATTGCCGTCTGTTATATACGTTGGTGGAAAATCTGTCGTGACATGCTGCGCAATCGACGCCTCATCGATTGCCGGATGCGACTTCCATTCCTTATCCCCTAGTAAATCCCACGCTACTGTTCGAGCAAAAAATTTCATAAATAAATTCGTTGCTGGCAATGTTTTAAGTTGCTGTAAATCAACAGGACCACTATACGAAATAAATGCCTTCAGCTCATTCTTTGGTACAGTTGCTGTCATATTCATCTGTTTAGCATAATCTGGATTTGTCTGAATTAATACAAACTGTCCTGCAATTTGTGCACCTGCTGAATCACCGCCAAATGCCACTTTTGTAAGATCTAAATATGGATAATCTGCCGCATGCTTACGAACATACTGATAAACATCCTCTAACTGCTTCACTTGACCTGGATACTTAAGCTCAGGTGCTAGTTCATAATTGGCTGAAATCATCGCAATTTGCTCCTTCTCTGCTACATAGTGAGCAAATTCATTAACGAGTGATTTGTCCCCTGCTAAATAGCCCCCACCATGTAACCAAAAAACAACCGGAACTTGCTCCGTTTTCTTTAAATTTTTTGGATAATACACATCAAAGGTATTGCGCGCATAAGGTGAATCATAGCGCTCATTTTTTATTACATTTACTGTTTCCTTTGCTTGCTCGAATTTACCTGAATCGCCAATTGGCACCTCTCGATTAAATGCAAATTGGATTAATTTTGTCCCTGGTTTAGGTGACACCTCAAATGCGATGACAACACCTAAAATTGCCACCAGTAAAATCATTGAAATCCATCGTAACCATTTCTTCATAGTATAGCCGCCCCTTAGCCTCTTGATACCCGTATCATAGCATATCCGGAATATGCTATGATACTAAAACAAGGAGGGATTCGGTGCGAAAAATAAAGCTATTTATCGCAATGACTCTAGACGGCTATATTGCTACATTGGATGACAGCTTAGACTGGCTTATGAAGGTCGATGGTAAGGGAGATAATGGCTACGGCGACTTTATGAATGATATTGATACGGTTATTATGGGCCGCACGACGTATGATTGGGTGATGAATGAAATGAATGGCGATTATCCGTATAAAGAGCAGGTAGGTTATGTATATACACATCAAACACGCGAAAATACCGCGTATATTACCTATACTGATGAACCCGTTCAATCACTTGGTAGACAGTTGAAAGCATCCAAAGGTAAAGACATTTGGATTGTTGGCGGTGGACAATTGATTTGTGATTTCCTCGAAGCAGGTCTTGTCGATGAAATGACACTAACACTCACACCAGTATTATTAGGTGAGGGCATTCGCTTATTCCCTGAAGGAAGCTATGAATCGGAGTGGCGGCTTACGAAAACGGAAACATTTAATCAGTTCGTCAATGTACATTATGAAAAAAAGTAGCCCCCTTTGTTGGGTGCTACTTTTTAATAGATTCGAATGGTTGTTGATCCTTGTAAATAATGTTGATACTGTTCAATTTCAATTTGTACAGGTTCTTTAATCTTTTGGACGTTATATTTTGTTTTCACAATAATTTTTTTATTCATATGATTTATTGAACTAGAATGAAAATCAACAGTCTTACCAGATAAAGTACTTGCGTCTGCACTAAAGATTGAGGAGTTTTTTCCTTTATAATGAATTGTTCCATTTTTATAAACTTTGAATTTCTCTTTTACGTATGCAGGCTGTTTAAGGACCTTCTCTGCAGAGAAATCTACAACAATAACAGTATCATCTTTTGGAATCGCTTGTACATGTCCCATTTGAAGATTAAGTTCCTTAGGATTACGGAAATAATTGCTTTGTAGCACATATGCTGTTTCGCCGGTTTTAATATCTTGCTGACGTGATAGGCCATTTTGTATCCCGCCCCAAACTTCATTATGTTCGTCCTTCAAATGAATCGAATCAATGTTTAAGATTTTTTTTGTATTTGTAGAGGCTGCCTTTGTCACAACAACTGCGCGTAGAGGTGACACACGTAATTCTTTTATAGCTATTTTCTGACCATCAATGGTAACTATTTTATCTAGTGGATAGATGATTGTTTTTGCGATGTCGTTTTTCAGTTTAAATGGCACTTTAATTAGTGTATCATTCACTTTAAAATCTGCCTCTAGTACCACTTTATTCCACTGTACTTGTTCTGTTAGAGGAAGATTTAATACAAACTCATACTGCTGTTTTTTATCATTTACAATTTCACTCCACATTGAGCCTTCTACTTCCTTACCATTTTTTTTGAAATGTTCTACCATTACTTCGCCATCTTTTTTGACACCATTTACTTCATAATACATAATAAATCCAGTTTCATCGGCAATCATATTAGTAATTTTTACAGTGTAACCATTTTTGGTTGCCTCTGCATTTACTTCTTCCATATAGTGATACTTTGCGATATCTTCAAGTCCTTTGTCATCCATCATCGCTGTAACAAGAGGTTCAAATAATGAGATTTTAGCTACTGTCGCCGCAAATGTTGGTGATAAACGAATCGAACTCAAGCCTAAAATCAACAGAGCCGCAAGAGTGATAATTACGGGCATCACAAATGATCTCTTGCGTTGTTTTCCACCTAAAACATGTGTTAATACACGTTCTTTTTCACGCTTTGTCACTTCTACTTCTGTGACATCATCAATATCTATATGAAACTTTCGTTTCTCATCCTTCATACAATGCGCTCCCCCTATCCTGCTGCGTAGCAAGCTTCTTTTTCCCTCGATACAGCCTGTTGTCTACAGCAGCTTTTGTTAATTCCAGTGCTTCTGCTATTTCACTATTATTCATTTCTAAATAATATTTCATAATGAAAATGTCCCTGTCTACATTAGGTAATTGACTTAATTTTATTAGCATTTCTTGGCGTTCTTCTTTCTGTAAATACAACTGTTGGGGTTCAGAATCTACAGAAAAATACGACATATCCTCTTGCTTAAACTCATACTCTCCTCGGCGTTTTTGCTGACGATATAAATCAATAGCTTTATATTTTGTCATAACCCCTATCCAGCGCTTAAAGTCTACTTCATTTCCTTCAAACTGTGCACTTTTCTGCCAGACTGCTAAAAAAATATCATTCACACATTCATCGACAGTAGCTGTATTAGATAAAATGCGTAAGGCAATTGCTTTTACATATGGCATATACACATCAATAATCGCTTCGAGTGCATGTTCTTTTTTCTTTTTTAATAGTTTAATCTGCTGTTCGATTGATTTTGTCATTTTGCACCTCCCTGTTATATATGATAACGAATGCATTTTAGAAATATTCTCACATTTTTTTAAATCATAACAAAAAAGAACCACATTTTTTAAATGTAGTTCTTTTTAATATATAGACTAACAAGCTATATTTATTAAACAGTAAAGCGCCCAACTAAATTTTCCTGTGTATTTGCACGATCCTGTAAGCTTTCAGATGTGCCAGATAGACTTGAAATAACCGCTGTAATGTCGTTCAATGATGTTGAAACTTCACCTAATTGCTGTGATTCGACCTTAATGGAACGGGCAATATCTGTTACTGAAGCCGATACTTCTTGTGTAGAGGCAGATAACTGCTCTGTAAGGGCAGACACTTCCGTAATTTCACCTTGCATTTTATTAACAGATTGTGAAATATTACCAAATACTTCACTTGCTTTTGCAATTGTGTCAACACCCTCTTGAATCGACACATTATTTTGTATAATTTTATTTTCGACAGTTGTTGTCGCTTTTTGAACATTTTCAATCAATAATTGAATTTCACTTGCCGATTTATTGGATTGCTCTGCTAAACTGCACACTTCATCTGCTACAACTGCAAACCCTTGGAACGCTTCTCCTGCGCGTGCCGCTTCAATTGCTGCATTGAGTGCTAAAAGATTCGTTTGATCCGTAATTTGCCTAATCGCTTTGACAATCAATGTAATTTCCTCAGATTGTTTTGATAATGCTTGAATTTGGCCTGTTGTCTTTACAGAGCTCGTCGAAATCTCCACTGCGCATTGAATGCAGTCGACAGTGTACCGATTTCATCTTTCGAACGAACTGCAACATCTTCTGTACTTAAATCACCAGCTGCTACTTGCTGAATCGATTGATTTAATAATTCAATTGGTCGAACAATTGATCTACGCATATAAAAAATAATTCCTACAATAACTGCAATTAAAATAATTACTAGTACAACCCCGACTATTGTGGCAGCATTTGTTGATTTAGTCCCCTCTTTATTCCGCACAAAAAGGCTTGTTAGATGCAGCAAGTTACTTCTATGCTGTACTTGCTGTTGCAATGATTGGCGTACGTCCAGTAACAGGCCATATTTATGACACATATGGCGCAAAATATGTCATTATTCCATCATTCATCTTCTTTGCAATTGGCCTATTTTTATTAGGTAATGCTGAGAATGCGGCTTTATTACTAACATCAGCTGCCTTCATCGGTGTTGGATACGGTACACTGACGACAAGCTTCCAATCACTTTGTATTCAAGCAACCTCTCCGCAGCGAACAGGCTACGCTACCGCAACCTACTTCACATTATTTGATGCCGGAATCGCCTTCGCGGTTCTTTTTTTATGCACAAAAAAAGACTAGGATTCCTCCTAGTCTTTTAAAAATATTAGTGATTCATTTTTGGACGTGTTACGAATAATGATAATACAAACCCAATAACCGCTAAAAGAACAATGAAGAAGAAGGCATGCTCTGTACCTGCAGCAATTAATGTTTCAATGCTCGCTTTTGGATGTTCAGTAGCATAGGATGCTTGACCTGTTGTCATCAATGTAATGGCAATAGCTGTACCTGCAGCACCCGCAATTTGTTGAAATGTGTTCAGTACGGCAGAACCATGTGTGTACAATTGTTTTGGTAATTCATTTAATGAGTTCGTTTGTGCTGGCATGATAATTGTTGATGCACCGATAAAGAAAATCATATATGCCACAATTACAATCCATAATGGCGTTGTTGCACTAACGAAGACATATAACATAACCGTTGCAATAACGAAGCATAGGAAGCCAATTGTTAAATAAATTTTCGCACCAACGCGGTCAAATGTATTCCCAACGACTGGTGCTAATGCTGCATTTAAAATATTACCTACAAGCATTGCTAGGCCAGCGCTTGTTGCTGTTAATAACAAACTACCTTTTAAATACATTGGCATTAAAATAGCCATCGCTAAAATTAAGGCGAATGAGATGAATAATAGTAATGAGCCAATTGTGAAGTTACGGTATTTAAACACATGTAAATCAATCATTGGCTGCTCGCTTGCAAATTGACGCCATACGAATAATAGTAAGGCTACAATACCTGCAACTAAACCAACTGTTGAAGAAGTTGTTCCTTCTGAAAATGTGCTTAGGCCATAAATAATACCCCCAAAAGCTACTGTTGAAAGAATAACAGATAGGAAATCAATTTTTGGTTTTGTTAATGTTGTAACATTGTATACTTTCGACATAAATACAACAAGTAAAATGATATATAATACCACACTTACCCAGAAAATATAATGCCAGCTTGAAATATCGACGATAAAGCCGGCTAATGTTGGTCCAATAGCTGGGGCTAATGTAATAACCATCCCCATGATACCCATTGCTGCCCCACGTTTTGTAATTGGGACAACAATTAAAATAACATTAATCATAAGCGGTAAAACGAGACCTGTACCTACTGCTTGGATAACACGTGCAAGTAATAAAATTTCAAAATTTGGTGCGATTGCGCCAATAATTGAACCAACAATCGAGAAAACAAATGCAAGGATGATAATTCCTCGTGTTGAGATCCATTGAATAATTAAAGCTGAGACCGGAACTAAAATTCCTAATACTAATAAATAACCGGTTGTTAACCATTGTGCTGTTCCAGCGCTAACATTAAAGTCGGTCATCACATTGGTCATAGCCATGTTCATTGCTGTTTCCCCAAATAAGCCGACGAATGTTGCAATCATTAATAAAGCAATCATCGGTTTGGGATTCTTTTGTTGTTCTGTAGTCATACTAACTCCCTTTACTAGACCAGTCTATATAATTTAATTCCAAAAAAATATTAGACCGGTTTATATATTTTTTATTCAAAAAACAATTCCTAGGCTCCTATGCGAAGAAACCTGGAATTGTTTTTCGTAGCATATGAATGGGCTCATTTGATTTTTTCGTAATCGATAGCATTAATACGCCTTCAATGGCAGCACAAATCGATACTGCAAGAGCGCGTGCCTCTGGCTGAGCGACACCTGAAGCGACTATCTTCTTATAATAAAGCTGCTCTACCTGATTGTAATTTTCCTGACACACTTGTCGAATCTCTTCATTCGCAAATGCTGATTCTAACGAAATCAGTGAAAAGGGCGGCATGTCTAACTTATCCGGTGTTTCTAGATTTTCAAAGCGCTGACTCATCTTATCTAAATAATGTTGAATCGCAATGACTGGATCTAGGTCCGAATCTAAATGCGCTTGAATGTCCTTAACCAATCGATTGGATGACGACTGTACCACCTCTTTCACGAGTTGATCCTTACCATTTGGAAAATAATGATATAGGGACCCTTTCGGTGTGCCAGATTCTTTTAAAATCTGATTCAGCCCTGTCGCATGATAGCCTTGTGAATGAAATAGCTTCGTTGCTACATCTAGCAAGTGATCACGCGTCGGATTATTTTTCATAAGAATGTCCTCCTAAACAAATTATAACGATTGGTCTACTCGATATATCTTACGCTTTTCAATTTTGAAAGTCAAGAAAAAATCCATTGAAAAATACATGCCTACGCATCCTTTTAATCAATTATTTTATATTGAAGATAGCCTTTTCCCGTCTCCTTGACGGTATAAAGCAATTGGTCTGCAAGTTCAATTGCAACATCAAGTGGCTGACGATTGGCAATAAGCACCGCACCGATACTATAGCGTAAATGAATGCGTCCCTCGTTAATCGTTTGCTTTGCCATATGCTCCCAAAATGCTTGCGCATTTGTCTCAATTGCATAATCATTTTTGACAATCACAATAAATTCATCGCCGCCAAATCTCGTAATAATTGCGGATTGCTTCTCGAAATATTGCTTGGCCGCTTCTACCGTTTGAATCAGCGCCTGATCGCCTACAAGATGCCCGTAACGATCATTAATTAATTTAAAATCATCCAAATCAAACATATAGAGCTGATACCATTCATTTTCTGCAAACATTTCCTGAAATACATCTATCATAAATGAGCGCATATATGCCCCTGTTAAATCATCCACATTCATTTGTTCTCGTAATTCATATTTTTGCTGAAGTATCTCCATATCATTCATTTGCTGCAATAAATTATTGTGTTGATAGCTTTGAATCACTTGGCGCTGTAGTTCAACTACTTTTTCATAATCCTCATATTGTAAATAATGTTCAATTACTAGTGGATATACATATTCACGAATTAATGGATCATTTTCTGTTTGTTCAAATGTAATCATTTCCAACGCTAACTGCATCGCCTTTTTATGTGCATTTTCTGCAAGATAAAGTCGTAATTGCAATAAAAAATAATCATTTTTCATCACCTGACTATGTTGTGTAATTACGAATTTATTTAAACTATTAAAAAGTAAGCGTGCTTCTAAAATTTGTCCTAGTTCTAGTCGCAGACGAGCTTCTAAAAAATAAACATATTCTATTAAAAAATAGCCTCTTTTTGCTTATTTTGTCGTTGTTGAATAATTTGTACTTCTTTTAAGGATTGTTCAAATTGACCGTTGAGCATATGAAGTGCCGCCAATGTATAATATACCTGATTTGAATAAGAAGAAAACTCACTTTTTTGCAACGAAATTGCTTTTTCAAAATAATAGATTGCCTTTGCGTGTTGCTTGAAAAATGACCAGCAGTGCATCATCAGCATATAATAGCGGCGACTCTGTTCGGCATTTTTAATCCATGGAAAAATCGGTTGAAGCTGCGCGACAATTTGGACCATTTCTGCAAACTTCGCCTGAAAAGAATAACTTTCGCCAAGTAATAGCAAACAGTGAAATTGTTGGTTTCTATTTTGTTTAATTGCTGACGATTTTAATAATTTTTTTGCTTCATCAATTACTTCATGATAAGCTTTCTGACGGTATAATTTTTGCAATTTATGTAAGGATTGTTCTACATAGTGTATTGCCATGAGGCACCTCCGTTCAATACTATAGTACAAGAATAGCTTATTCGAATCGCAATAAAACAGTAATGCATCTTAATAATTCGGTGATAAAGAACCGTTTTTTATCTGTTTAATTATTTATTAAGTCTTTTATTAAGATAAAAGACTTTATTTTACAACAAAAAGAGAAGTACATTAATTATGCACTTCTCCTTTTGCTTACGCAATGTCCTGTTGTTTAAATACTTTTGTAACTGTTTTACAGACAATTTTTATATCCAACCACAATGAATAATGCTGTACATAATAGGCATCATAACGCACTTTATGCTCATCACTAATCAAATCTCGTCCATTCACTTGCGCATAGCCTGTAAGTCCTGGCTTAGCAGCATGTACATTGAATTGCTCTCTCTTTGAAATTAACTCATATTGATTGTACAGTGCAGGTCTTGGTCCAACAAAGGACATATCACCTTTTAAAATATTAAATAGCTGTGGTAGCTCATCCAAACTCGTTTTACGTAAGAAATGGCCGCTTTTTGTAATAAAGGCAGCCGCATTTTGCAGCTCATCCGTCGCTAAATTTGGTGTATCTATCGCCATTGTTCGAAATTTATAGATTGTAAAATGTCCATCATATTGTCCTTTTCTTTTTTGCTTAAACAATACTGGACCCTCCGAATCTAATTTGATCCATATAGCAATTAAAAGCATGGGCAAGAATAGGATAAAAATCAATAACGTAGCGACTAATAAATCGGTCATACGTTTCATTCATACTCCACTCCCATCTCTTGTTGCTCACACTGTCGAAAAATAACCATCTGTCTATCCAAGACTTTTTCTTCATCATATTGTTCTAAAAAGCGTTGGCGTCCAGCTTTACCAAAAGCTTTAGCCATTTGCGGGTGTTCAAATAATTCGTTCATTGCATCCTTTAAATCAGATGCACTTTGAACAGTACATAGCAGCCCTGTTTTTTGATGAATCACTTCTTCACGACATCCCCGAATATCCGTTGCAATCACTGGTTTTTCCATTGCCATTGCTTCAATAATGGAACGCGGGAGTCCTTCACGATGACTCGGCAACACGAATGCATCTGCTGCATGAAGTAATGCTGCAATATCCTGTCGTAAGCCTAAATACGTAACATTTTTTTGAACTGTAGCGGGAAATGTATCGCGATCTCCTTCTACTTGACCGCCAACAATAACAAGATGTGACCTTGGTTCATTTAACAACCGAAAGGCTTCTGTTAATTCTGCTAATCCTTTTTCGTATACTAGACGACCAACGAATAAGTAAACAAATGTGTCCTCAGCTAATCCGAGTTTTTGGCGCATTTCGTTTCGATTATAGTCATTTGGCTCAAATAGTTTCCGATTGACGCCATTTTGAATATGAATTAATCGCTCTGGGCGTTTAAAATGATTGTTCACAGCTAACTGATAGTCTTCTTCACTTTGGAAAAAGACATAATCACTACCCCATTTTGCTGCATACTTTTCAAGTGTATACGCAATTGTGTAAGGAATCTTATTCATACGCTCATGAAAGTAAAAACCATGCGCCGTATAAATAATCGTTGGTACACGTGCTATCTTCGCTGCAATTCTTGCCAACATACTCGCGACAGGTGTATGGGTATGCACAACATCAAATTTTTCGGATTTCATAAGCTTCACAAGTTCTTTTAATGCCTTCGCATGAGTCGCCATACGCATACTACGTTCAAAAGAAATGGCGTGCATATTGGAATGCTTAGGCGCAGTGGTTATGAGGCAAGCAATATGCACTTCATGCCCCTCTTTTTGCAAACGATGAATCAGTGGCAATAGAAATTTTTCTACTGTAAAGTCTACCGCCGTTACTTGAAGAATTTTCATTTAATTCTCCTCACATTTTTAATGAAATGCGAACAAATAAAATCGCCATTTCATCCGATGAACGTCGCATTCCTTCATCTACCCAGCCAAAGATAATACCCATCGCAGCTTTTAAAATATAGCGCTCATATAAGTCATTTTCTTTTGTGAATTGCATATTATAGGGTGTACCTTTATGCGCCTTATAAAAACGTAAATAATACTTTTCTAATAACTGTTCTAATCGTAACGTTGTTTCACGCGAACTTTTTAGTCCCAACAAGCAATTTGTTAAAGCTTCTTCTTTTTTCATATAACTAAATAAAGCAGCAATAGGTGGAAATGGCTTTGTCACAAATTGATTTAACCCCTTATTCACATAAGTAGGTGACATTATATTGTGCAAGATGATGTCGACATGGTAAAAGAAGTACTCCATATAATTCGTATAGAGCTCTTGCTTATCTTTAAAGTGTAGATAAAATGTTGCACGATTAATTTGAGCTTTCGATGAAATATCCATTACTGTAATGCGATCAAATTCCTTTTCTAATAACAGCTCTTTAAATGCATGGTTTATTAACTCTTTTGTATGAATTACTTCTACTCTTTTTGTCGGCATCGTTATTCCTCCTATCGCTCAATTTTCCATAATTCTTTTTTATCGTTTTCTAAGTCGTCATATTCTACTGTGAATGGTCCTTTACCAGCAGCAGTAAATGAAACAGTACCTTCCACTTCTTTACCAGCTTTAATTGTTTCACCCATATTATTTTCAACTGCAGATGTTAAATTTTTTGCTTCTGAAGTTTGTACATTTAATACAAAGGCATCAAAGAGTTTCTTTTTGTCCGTTGTATTTTTAACTTTTAAATGCAGCGTTAACGTATCGTCTTTCACTTCTGTTGAAAGCAATTGAATTTTGAAACCATCTACTTTTACAGCATCGTATTTCTCATCAATCTCGCCTACTTTAATTTGTGCCTTTGCCTCATTAGCATCATTAGTTTCTTCTACTTTTTCAGCTTTATTACATGCAGCTAAAAATAGCGAAGCTACTAGTAATAACATCATTGTTTGAGTTAACTTACGCATACATAACCACCCTTTTTTAATTAATATGAAAGAAGAAGGGCTACCGAGGTAATGATCCCTTCATTCAGAAATAGCAAAGAAATCGCCAAAAGCGATTTCTTATGCTACTCTTCGTTCAACGGTAGCCCGATTTAAAAACTAATCTGCTGGTACAGTGATTGATGCTTGACCATCTTTTAATTTTTCATAGTTGCGAACTGTGATAACATCACCTGCACCTAAGATTTTCTTGTTACCGTCAGCATCATAGACATATTTACGTGTAATTGTGAATTCGCCATCCACAACATCATACGTTGCTAATGCCTTACCATTCACTGATAACTGTACTTTCGTTACGCTTGCATCTGTTGTACCTGTAATCGTATATGTCGCTTTATCAACATTCTCAATTACAACTGGTGCTACTTCAGTTGCAGTTACGGTTTGCTCTGCATAGTAATTTTGTTTTCCATTATCAGCTACTGTTACGCGAACGATATCGCCTGCACCTAATAATTTTTTATTACCTTGTGCATCATAGACATACTTACGATCAAATTCATATGTGCCATCTGCATTTACATTTGCGAATACTAAATCTTGGCCATTTACTGTAAGCTTAACTTTTGTAACATCTGGCCCAGCAGTACCCGTAATTTTTGTTGATGTAAACTCACTCGTTTGGACTTCGATGGCATCCATTGTAATTTGTAATTCTGAAGGCTGTACGATTGTTGATCCTGCTGTAACAGGTTGTTTTCCTGGCCCGTAATATGAGACAACGATTTCGTCGCCTGCACCTAGTACCTTCTTGTTGCCCGCTGTATCATAAACATACTTACGATCAAATTCAAACGTACCATCTGCATTTACATTCCCAAGAACTAAGTCTTTGCCATTCACTGTTAATTTAACTTTTTCTGTTCCTTTTGGTGCTGTACCTGTAATTAATGTGTTAAATTCTTTTATTTCATTAACAACAATCGCACCTGAAATTGCTGGTGTTTTCACTGTTCCTTCACTTGAACCTGCTTCATTTTCAGCTTTCACTGTTAAGTCGGCTTCTGGCCCTACTGTACCAGGTACTGTAATCGTAAAGTCGCCGTTTGCATCTGATGTACCACTGCCGACTTCATTTCCGTCTTTATCATAGATTGTAACGTCTGTATTTGGATCTGTTTTACCTGTTACTTCGTAGCCGTCTGTTGGGTTACCTGTTACTCCAAGCTCAGATGGTGCTGCTGGTGCTACGACTTCATCCGCTGGTGTTTGCGTTGTTGCGCCTTCACCTTCACCCGCGCTATTTTCAGCTTTGACTGTTAAGTCTGCTTCTGGCCCTACTGATGCTGGTACCTCAATGGTGAAGTTTCCGTCTGCATCTGCTGTTCCCGTGCCGACTTCGTTCCCGTCTTTGTCATATACATTCACCGTTGCGCCTGGCTCTGTTTTACCTGTTACTTCGTAACCATCTGTTGAGTTACCTGTTGTTGCCACATCCGTTGGTGCCGCTGGTGCTACCACTTCATCCGCTGGTGTTTGCGTTGTTGCGCCTTCACCTTCACCCGCGCTATTTTCAGCTTTCACTGTTAAGTCTGCTTCTGGCCCTACTGATGCTGGTACCTCAATGGTGAAGTTACCGTCCGCATCCGCTGTTCCTGTGCCTACTTCGTTCCCGTCTTTGTCATATACATTCACCGTTGCGCCTGGCTCTGTTTTACCTGTTACTTCGTAACCATCTGTTGAGTTACCTGTTGTTGCCACATCTGTTGGTGCCGCTGGTGCTACCACTTCATCCGCTGGTGTTTGCGTTGCTGCGCCTTCACCTTCACCCGCGCTATTTTCAGCTTTCACTGTTAAGTCAGCTTCTGGTCCTACCGATGCTGGTACCTCAATGGTGAAGTTTCCGTCTGCATCCGCTGTTCCTGTGCCGACTTCGTTCCCGTCTTTGTCATATACATTCACCGTTGCGCCTGGCTCTGTTTTACCGGTCACTTGGTAACCATCTGTTGAATTACCTGTTGTTGCCACATCCGTTGGTGCCGCTGGTGCTACCACTTCATCCGCTGGTGTTTGCGTTGTTGCGCCTTCACCTTCACCCGCGCTATTTTCAGCTTTCACTGTTAAGTCGGCTTCTGGCCCTACCGATGCTGGTACCTCAATGGTGAAGTTTCCGTCTGCATCCGCTGTTCCCGTGCCGACTTCGTTCCCGTCTTTGTCATATACGTTTACGGTTGCGCCTGGCTCTGTTTTACCTGTTACTTCGTAACCATCTGTTGAATTACCTGTTGTTGCCACATCCGTTGGTGCTTCTGGTGCTACCGCAGGATCTGCTGGTGTTTCTGTTGAAGCTGGCTCACTTTCACCATTTGCATTTGTAGCGGTTACCGTTAGTGGCGCTTCTGGGCCTACCGAGCCTGGAACGTCAATTGTAAAGTTTCCGTCTGCGTCCGCTGTTCCTGTGCCGACTTCTTTGCCATCTGCATCATACACAGTCACATCTGAATTTGGTTCTGCTTTACCTGTTACTTCGTAGCCATCTGTTGAGTTACCTGTTGTCGCCACATCCGTTGGTGCTGCTGGTGCTACGAAATCATCTGGGTTTCCTTGGTAATAAACTGTACTCTTACCATCAGAAGATGCGAATAAATCTAACGTAATAACATTCCCTTTTACAACTGACCCTACGAATTCTGCATCAAGCGTCGGATTTGTATTTAAATATTCAGCTGGCCCTGTCACTTTAGTAGGGATAACAATTTCTGTGTCCCCTAACACAGCCGCGTCCGCCAATTGATTAACGATGGCACCGCCAGCTGTAATGACAGCCTTTAATGTTGCAACAGCTGTTGAAACTGTTAATTTAAGTGGAACTAACGCTGCGTTTAGTGCTGCCGCTGGTAGTGCTGCTAAACCTGAGCCTGTCGCATTTAATGCTTGAATGGCGTTATCTAAATCCGTTAATACGGTATTTAAATTTTGTGCTAAAATCAAGCCTAATCCGTCATCGATTGGTGCAGATAATACGGAACCGTCCGCATTTACAGTGACAGGGGCAGTAAATGTCGCTTGACCAACTTCACCTAAATTATTTAATAGATTTAATTGTTTGTTCACTTCATCTAGGTTAATGCTAATACCTGGCGTTGCAGAAACTGCTGATGCAACCGCATCTAATACAGCATTCGTCGCATCAAGAACTGGTTCTACAAGTGGTACTTCGTTAATACGAACTGTAATAGATGAATCAATTTGAGCTTGACCATTTGGTTGTACAAGGCCTTGTAATTCCTCCGGTACACCTAGAACAACCTGTTTTTTACCACTAGTAATCGTGGAAGCTTGTGCAAGGGATGCCCCTGAAACTGTAAAGTCCACGTTTTGTGTACCATCTGGATTTAGTTGGAAACGATCTGCAGTTGTTGTTCCTGAATTATTTGTTAATGTCATATTACTTAATAATTCAATATCTAACACAGCCGCACTAGCAGATTTTTGAGAAACATTTGGCTTTCCGTTTTCTCCAAATGAAATTGCATAAGGTGTAGCAACTAATGAAAATGCAAGCATTGATGCGGCGGCACTTTTAGTCCACTTTGAATAGTTTTTCTTCGGCATTTCATAACCTTCTTTCTGAATTTTAGAATATGGGTAATACAGATAAAACTTCTACAACTTACTAGCTCCCTCTACCAGGCCAACACCTCCTTTAATGTACAATCACTTAAAAATTAAAGTGCGTCACGAGCGCAGGCTTGCAAGTTGGGTCTAAGCAACTTTTGATATCTACGACAATGCCGTCCTCTTTTGCTAGTAATGTCGTTAAATACGGCCACGATTTTTCAATATACTCATCATGTGCAACCGCGACAACAACCGCATCCGATTTTACTAACTCACTTTCTTTACTTAGACGTAGCTGATAATGCTCGTATACTTCTTCGGCATCTGCATGTGGATCGTGCACTTGAATCGATACTCCGTAAGCTTCTAACTCCCGCACGAGCGCTGCCACTTTCGTATTTCGAATGTCTGGTATATTTTCTTTAAATGTCACACCTAAAACCGTTACGAGCGCATCCTGTAGTATGACACCTTGTGCATGAAGTTTTTTGACAATCATGCTCGCCATGTGCTCAGGAAAAGCATCATTTAATCGACGACCTGCTAAAATCAGTTCTGGATTATAGCCAACCTGCTGTGCTTTATACGTTAAATAATAAGGATCGACGCCGATGCAGTGACCACCGACTAGACCCGGTGTAAAGTTTAAGAAATTCCACTTCGTTCCCGCTGCCTTTAACACTTCTGACGTATTAATATCTAAAGCATCAAACAATAGCGCAAGCTCATTCATAAATGCAATGTTGATATCACGCTGCGTATTTTCGATGATTTTTGCTGCTTCTGCTACTTTAATAGAAGGTGCCTTATACACGCCAGCCGTCACAACTAGCTCATACACCTCTGCAATACGATTTGTAATAAAGGATGTTTGACCTGCCACAATCTTTTGAATCGTTGTGAAACTACGTTTTTTATCCCCTGGATTGATACGCTCCGGAGAATAGCCAACGTGAAAATCTACACCTTCGCGCAGTGATGAAAAGCGCTCGAGAACTGGTATGCATTCCTCTTCTGTTAATCCTGGGTACACAGTAGATTCATAAACAACAATTGTTCCAGGTTTTAAATGCTGTCCAATCATTTTTGAGGCACTTAAAATTGGTGTAAGATCTGGTTGATTATCCGTATTGATTGGTGTGGGCACGGACACAATAATAAAATTACATTGTGCTAATTCTTCTGGGTCTGACGTATATTGAATATTTGTATGTGCTAATTCATAGGATGTCACTTCATTTGTTACATCTATGCCAGCAGCTAATTCTTTTATTCGCTTATTACTGATATCAAAACCAACAACTTGTCGAACCTTTCCAAAGCCTACTGCAACTGGTAAACCCACATAGCCTAAGCCAACGACACCAATTTTATAGTTTTTCATATACTGCCTCCTCCACTGCATAATACGATTCATACCATTTCACAAAGGAACGAATGCCCTGCTCAATCGTTGTCTGTGGTACATAACCAATTTTTTGTTGCAGTGCTTGAACATCCGCATACGTATTTGGTACATCACCAGGCTGAATCGGCATCAAATTCTTTTCCGCTACACGCCCAAGTGTTTTTTCCAATACTTCAATGAAATCCATTAATTTCACAGGCTCACTATGTCCGATATTTACAACCTGGTAAGGTGCAAAGCTTTCAGGTAAAGGTGCTCCTTGCTCATACCATTTTTCATTTACTGCTGGAATGGTATTCATTAAACGGGTAATACTCTCTACGATGTCATCGATATATGTAAAGTCTCGTAGCATTTCACCGTAGTTGTACACATCTATTGTTTTATTATTCAGAATATTTTTTGTAAATTTAAATAATGCCATATCAGGACGACCCCAAGGACCGTATACAGTGAAAAAGCGCATTCCTGTTGTTGGTAACTCGTATAAATGACTATAGGAATGTGCAAATAACTCATTCGATTTTTTCGTTGCGGCATACAGACTCACCGGATGATCAACTGAATCATTTGTTGAAAACGGATAATTTTTATTACCACCGTACACCGAGCTAGATGATGCATATAAAAAATGAGGTGTTTTAAATTCTCGACAGCATTCTAAAATTGTCGAAAAGCCAACAATATTCGTTTGTACATACATCTCTGGAAAGTCGATACTGTAACGAACGCCAGCCTGCGCTGCTAAATGTATCACGCGCTCAAACTGATTCACTGAGAAAAGATGTACCATCGTATGTCGATCCGCAATGTCTGCCTCTATAAATTCAAACTGTGGATGTGCAATCTGTTTCAGACGATCTCTTTTCAATGTAACGTCGTAATAATCATTTAAATTGTCTACCCCGACAACATGATGTCCATCCTCTACTAATCGCTTCGTTAAATGCGAACCTATAAATCCCGCACATCCTGTTACTAAAATACGCATCCTATCCCCTGCTTTCTGCGACAACCCGTTGTCGTTGATTTGCAAAACTTAATAGTTTGCCTTTAATATCCTCTACTGGTGTTTGTAAAATAACCGCCAAAAATTCATCTAGCTCTTGCTGGGTACAGCTTTGTGTCGCACCCACATAAATTTTATTAAACACCTTATGCAGTAATTGCTCCTGTTCACCTAATAAGGTTTCATGTAATTTTTCGCCTTCACGAATGCCCGTTTCTACAATTGGAATGTCTTCTAACTCATGACCTGACAAGCGAATTAAATTTTGTGCCAAATCGATAATTTTTACCGGCTTTCCCATATCTAAAATGAAAATTTCGCCGCCTTCTGTTAAAGAAGATCCTTGCAATACTAAACGTGCCGCTTCTGGAATCGTCATGAAATAGCGTGTCATTCGTTTGTCTGTTAACGTAATCGGGCCCCCGTTAGCAATTTGCTGTTGAAATAATGGGATTACTGAGCCACGAGAGCCAAGTACATTCCCAAAACGGACAACCGCGAATTTTGTGTCACTTTGTTTTGCCACTTGCTGAATAATCATTTCTGCTACACGCTTTGTTGCGCCCATGATATTTGGTGGATCAACAGCTTTATCACTCGATATCATAACGAATCGTTCGACACCTGCCTTGTGTGCTGCCTGGGCTACATGACGCGTACCAAAAATATTGTTTTTAATACTGTCATATGGATTCTGCTCCATTAGTGGTACATGCTTGTGAGCTGCCGCATGGTAGACAATTTCAGGACGATGCGTGTACATCACTTGCTCAATCGCATCAGCATCGCGAATATCAGCAATCATGCACTGAAGAGGAATCGATGTCAGTCCACGTAACTCTCGTTCAATTAAATAAATCGAATTTTCACCATGCCCGAGTAAAATTAGTTTTTTAGGCTGTAGACGAATTAATTGACGACAAATTTCAGAACCAATCGAACCGCCAGCACCTGTGACAAGTACAACCTTATTTGTTACTGTTTCACGAAGCTTTGTTTCATCAAGTGCTACTTCCTCACGTCCGAGTAAATCGTCAATGTGGACATCTCGCGTTTGATGAATTGGCTTACCATTTACTAAGTCTTCAATAGAAGGAATCACCTGCGTTTTTAATCCTGTTTCAATACATAGCTGCATAATTTGACGGAGCTTTTCACGATTGAGTGAAGGAATTGCGACAACTAATTGATCTACTTGAAACTTAAGGGCTGTACTTTTTAATAATTTAATCTCACTCAGTACTGGTATAGAGCCAATTTCCAACCCAATTTTTTTATAATCATCATCTACAAAACCAGCGATGTCATATTGTTTTTTATGACGTAATCGATCTGCGAATAGGCGTCCCGCTTCTCCTGCTCCTATAATAAGAAGCCTTTTCTTTTGCTCAGATGCAGTATTCACTAATCTACTCTCACCTCTCACTTTATACTGATAAGAAATACGTGTAATAAGTAGATAACATATTAATACAAGTACTGATAGTGTCACGGTTTCAACTGGTGCACCTAGTAATAATTGAGTAACACCTGCAATCGCACTCATGCTCAATGTGCAAAATAGTAAGCGACTCGCACTTAGTGAATGCACATCTTTTTTATAAAGTTGTGTTAAAAAAGCAGCAACCATTGTCATTGAAACAACTAGACATACAGCAAAAATTAGACTATACGATATACTTTTTTGTGAAGATAAGCTAAATGTCATTAAAAATAATAAAATCAACAGTGTTAAATCAGATATAGTCCATTTCCAATTAAATAACAATTTACGCAAACATCATCACCTCATTTACTTTTTCGTATAGAACTTATTTATTATTTTTTAAATCTAGCCATAATATAGCATATATTTGATTTCACAAAACATTTTTACATGTTTTATACCAAAATAATGTTAACAAAAAAATTTTTTGTAAGTTGTTTTCTAATCCAAATTTCTTTAAAAACCCTTTTATATCTATACTTACACCATGTCTAAAAGAATGATTTTCATTCTGTTTATTCATGGAAACTTTTTATTTTAATATGATTTACAGCTAATTTTCTTACTATTTTTCATTCATATCGCTTATAAAGTTATTATTATAGATTTTTCTATCACTTTTTTATTTAATTTTTAAAATAATAAATTTATAATTCTAAACCCAGATAAACATTTAGAACTATTTGTTTTTTATTAAATAAAACAACAAAAAAACTACCTTCTTTTTTTGATATTATGCTTATTTTTTTAGTCATTAAGACTGTTTTCTAACTTTAAATTTTAAGAATAATATATTTGTATGTCTAAAGTTTCTTTTTTTAAAAACAACCAATAAGTCTAATTACTATGTTTAAAATTATGTTCTATGGGTAAAAATTTTGAAAATTACTCATTTTTTATATATTTTTTTATTATTATCTTTCATTAAATTATATTAAAAAAACTTAATGGTTTTTATTTATTGGTTTTATAGCTCCTTATTATCATAAAATTAAGTTTATTTTAATTTAAATTTAGTTACTATATTAAAAAAACTTCTTAGTTGTTCGGTCTATTTTAAACGCTACAAACCCTTATGTAATATGATTTTTTTATAGACTTTAGTTAACTAAAGTCCATATCACATTACATAAATAAAAAGAGAAATCGCCAGCTACGACGATTTCTCTTTTTATTTTACATTTTCATATATATTTTATTTAAACATTATAATTTCTAAGGGCTATTCGACGTTGCTCTTGCACAATTGATTTCTCAAATTGCTGTATATACGCGTGATTACGCGTTGAAACACGTTGCCAAAGAGATGGATCATATAATAATGCAGCGATTTTCTTAGCCATTCCTTTTGTATCTCGAACTTTAAAAAGCATATTCGCTTCTACAAGCTCAGGTATTCCACCGACATTTGAAGCTACCACTGGTAACCCATAACTCATAGCTTCCATTATACTTCGACCCATTGCCTCTGTATAACTTGGCTGAACATATAATTGAAGCGACTGATACCATCGTGCTACCTCTTGTTGATCGATAATTCCTTCATGATACACAGTAACATTGTTGTACCGAGGTAAATTTTTTAGTTTACCTTCGCCTAATAATCTTATAATGATAGGCTGATTTAGTTTATCTAGCTCTTCTAATGCTTTAAAAAGGGTAGCATGTCCTTTATATTTCGTTTCTAATGAACCTATCATACCAATTGTAAATGGCTGCTGTTGCCATTTTACAGAAACAGGATGCTTTTTTATTGATGCATTCACTACATTGTAAACTTGTTGATTATTTGGATAACATTCTTGTAAATATATACTTGTAACATAAATTGCTGTATCAGCTCTTGCCACAACATTCTTCATTGAAGAATGTAAAAAAGGTGCTATTACCTTGTATAAAGGATTACCATGCAAGCGATAGGCTTCTAATGCATTGCCCACCACTTCTACCTTATATTTTTTTTGATTTTTAATACATGCTAACCCAACAAAAATCCCCATATGTGAAGGTAATCTTATAATGATTTCTTCACTTGATTCTACTATATTTATCGCTAGAGACCACATATCTTTTAAGTTTAAATAAATCGATTTTGTTGATTGGAAAGGAATTTCATGCACAATAAGCGGGCTCTTTATAGGTGAAAGATTACTATATTCTACTTGTTGAATCATAGGATAAATATGAATTTCATCTACGACATCAAAATATTTCTCCCAAGCACTATCTGAAAAATTTTTTGAATAATAAGCTTGTCCATCAAACTGCAAACGTAAATCATAAACGTAAGTTAATTTCATGTAACTAATCCCTTTCTCCTTAAAACAACGTAATGGTTCAATAAATATAACGTAATATTTAGTACTAATATGAAGGAAATATCATTTAATAAAATCCCGGCGTTTTGGCCCATCATGAAGCCTATCCGTGTAATAGGAATCGTTAAGAAAAAAATTAATTCAATCTGATTTTGGCGACACATAATTTTATAAAGTATATATGCAAGAGCTACAAAGGTAACATTTAATAAAGGAGCAAATAAAAAGCCCATATATAAATTTCCTTGCCCAACAATTGGTATAATTTGTGATACATGGTCTGAAAAATAAATTCGATAATTATATAAATAATTACTAAATTCAAACCCCTGTAATTCTCTGAAAAATACATTCAATCCAATAATCGGACGTCCTAAATCATATATAAAATTACCTATTGTTGCAGCATTAGGGAAATAGCTAGGTAATTCTATAGCCATTGCTACGTTATATGGACCCCCAGCATAAATTTGTAACATATCTGTCAAATCGGTCAAGCGATTTTCACCACCCGTTATCGATGTCGTATTTCGATATGTGGTAATGTTCATAAAAACAATAAATACTAATACAACTGTACTAAATATAAAAGGTAATGATCTTTTCAAAAAAAGACGATAAAATAAATATAAACTTGCAATCGCGCTAATTAAAAAATCTGAACGGTTATCACCAAATATAATCATAATATTTAATAAGACAGCCCCAAAAGATAACCAAATCCAAATTGTACCTTTTGTTCGCTCATAACGACGATATAATAGCATCATCATTAAAAGAAAAATTAAGTACTTCGCCGTAATTAGTATAAACTGAACAATACTAATTTTAAAACCGCCCATACCAATATCAATCATATTATCGCGCGGCATTAAGAAAGCAAAGCTGTTGAGCGCTTCTGGAACTGCTGCTAAAACAACAAAGCTCATTAAAATATACACAACATAAATAAATATAGATTGCGGTAATTCAACGGTTGTCTTTACAGACGGCTCTATTCGAAGGATTTTTTTACGAGAAAAGAAAAATGCGATTGCTGCCGTTGTCAAAATCAACTCCCACATCATAAGTAAAAGAGCAGTTGAAAAAGAGCTTGCCATTGGATCTACTGGCGAGCGCCCAATATACCATCCTGATTTTACAATTAAAAATGGTAAGATAAGATATCGTAAAAAAGTTACTAATGTATAACTCATTAAAAATGTATTAAATCGATAAAATAATAAAGGGCTTAAAATTAAAATAAATAATACCATGTAAAGTAGCGGTAAAATGTATAATAATTCATAGCCTTGATATGTGGTATTACTATTAATAAAAATACTTGAAAAAATAGCCATTCCAATGACAAGACATGACACGATAATATGGGAAATAAGTTTCATCAACACACCTGCTCTTTTTTTTCATAAATAGGCTAAATACCATTAAGTCATTTCAGTGAATCAATATATTCAGCGCCTATATATTTTTCCCTAATAGCTAAACTTCATCTTTGAAAGTCATTCGTATAATTAAAGAATGAATAGAACACATACATTTTTGATTATAAACGCTAAATAAGAAAGCCTCTCAAAAATAGCTATAGTACTATGTACGATAACGAGTATTTCAAGAAGCTCGCTCTGCTACCCCATGTAGGCACTCCTTTTTTCGCAACCATTTTCTAAAATAAATTTCTTTTATTGAATAATGTATTGCACTATTTATACTCATCGCTAAAGCAGCACCAAAAATTCCCTCTTCATAAACAAACCAGGCTGTTACTGGTATCGTTATTACACTTGTAAGCAAGGCAAAATACATTTGATTTTTAATAATTCCAATACTTACAAAAAGCGTATCAATATTCCAATTAAGTGCATTAAAGAAAATACAAATACATATCCATGGTAATAGCCAGGCATACTTCGCATAATCTACAGAGTATATAAATGTTAAAAGCCATTTACCTGTAATCAAACTTGCTAATGTCAGAACGACACATAGCATAAGCGCGATTACTAATAGATTGCGGTATAAAACTCGCTGGATTTTAGTATAATCACCAGCAACATGCAGCCGTTTAAACACATGTAAATAATTCTGCGAAATTGCACCCATTAAAATATTGGCAATAACGGTTATGTAAGCAATTGCTGAAAAATAACCGAGCATTTCTGAGGACGAAAAAAATTCAAGTGCATAGCGAGGTAAAAAAGTATTAAAAGATACGACAAGCTGTGTGATACCTAGTGGTAGTCCTAATGTTAAAATCGACCATACAAGAGATGTTGAAATGGTACGCTCAAAAGGATAGCGTTTGACGAATAATTTCGTTTCTATAGCTAAATAACAAAACTGTGCTACTACTTGTACCGTAACTGCCGTTAGTAAATCACGGCTCCATACTAAGCTACCTATAAACAATATCGTTAGCAAAATTTGTTTAATGACAATTTGTTTCGATAGTCTTGCCATATCCTGTTCGCGATGTGCTAACGCATACATAAGATCACTGACAAGCTCAAGCATTTTAGATAAACCTACTATTGCGATAATTAACCAGGTATCATGATATGCAAAAAATGCTAATAAACTGATTCCTAAAAATGAAATCAATGCGATAATATTTCGTGCAATACTATATGCACGATAATTTGCTTCCTCTGCATTCACATATAAAGATCGCAACTTCATATTCGCAAAAAGGGCAAGTGGTGAAGTAATTGCTAAAGCAAGTGCATAAACACCAACATCTGTTGGTGTTAGCCACTTTGCAATCATAATGAGCATCAGCCATTTTACAAAGGCTGTTACTAAATTAGAGGTAAATGTCCAGGAGATTTTTTTTAGCATATGTCTTCCCTCCCCTATCGACGTAGCCACCATCGCTTTTTACTAGGTTGTTCAGGCTCTAAAACTTCTACTGGTTGGTTCCGTAGCACCGCTTCATTATTTTCTAGCAGTAACGCTGCATAATCAGCAAAACCACGTTTTTCTAAAACAGAAATCGCACGTTCAAGATCAAAATGACGACGTTCTAAATCATGTGCATCTGTTCCAATAAAATGAATTAACTGACGATCTAATAACTCAAAAGCAGCCTTCTCAACTCGCTTACCATACTTACCCAAAATAGCACCTGTCGTTAGCTGTGCCAACATACCACTTCGTACAAATTGCTCTAGAACATTCGCATCCTGAATAATATTTTGCTGACGCTCAGGATGTGCAATAATTGGTGTATAGCCTGCTTCAAGTAAGCCATGAAAAGTTGACAATGTGTAATGTGGTAAATGTCCTGATGGCAATTCAATTAAAGCATACTGACTATTTGCTAATGTCAGCACATCATGATTTATAACATGTTCTACTGTATTTTCTGAAATCGTGATTTCATGCCCTTCAAACACTTTTAAATCCCAATTTTGTTGCTCAATATGATGACGTAGTAAGGCCAATTTATCGAACACATCCTCTTTTGAAACATTTAATGCCCCTTTATGAGCATGACTTGTTGAAATAAGTTGTGTAATTCCCTGTTTCATTGCCTGTTCTAGCATCATTAATGATTCTTCAAATGTGGCCGGTCCATCATCTGCTTGAAATAAAATATGACTGTGTAAATCGACCATACACTGCACTCCTTAGTCATTGACATATGAACGATAATATTTTGAACTGTAGTAGTTTACATTAGAAGCGGTCACGTTATTCATGACAACCCCTAAAACTTTAGCATCGGCACTCTTCAATAAATTCATCGCTTTTTTCGCCATTTTTTTATCCGTATTCATCGAATCCACTACTAAAATGGTTCCATCTAATCGATTAGCTAGTAGTTGCGTATCTGTAACTGCTAGTAGCGGCGATGTATCAAAGATTATCCAATCATAACTTTCCTCCACTTCAGCTAGGAATATTTGAAATCGCTGAGACCCAAGCAATTCAGAAGGATTTGGTGGTATAGGTCCACTCGTCATAATCGATAGACCAGTAACATCTGTTCGCTGTATTGCTGATGCTACTTCAATTTGATTTGATAATACATGAGAAAGTCCTACTGTATTTTTTAAATGAAAAGTATAATGTACGGTAGGCTTTCGCAGATCTGCATCAATAAACAACACATTTTTTCCTTCTTCTGCTAATAGATAAGCTAAATTTGCCGCTGTTGTTGATTTTCCCTCTGCTTGAATAGCAGATGTAACTAAAAAAGATTTCAGTTTATCACTTTTTGAGAATTTAATATTCGTGCGCAGTGTGCGATACTGCTCAGATATCACAGCTTGTGGCTGTTCTCGGACAATTAATTGCCGTGCAGCGCGCGTCATTTTTTTCATCCTTTATCCCTCCTCAAAGTTGACATCCAAATAGGCGTTTTTTGTTTCTTAGATATGTTCTTTTTCGGCGGCTTCGTATTTACTGTTTGTTTACTTAACTTACGCTTTTGAGCATTATTCATTTGATGAATACTCCCGATTACCGGCACTTCTAAGTATTCTTCAATTTCTCGCTCAGATTTAAATGTATGGTCCGTTAATTCTAAAATAGCAATTAATAGACCACCCGCTATGATGCCTAATAATGCACCTGCTACTAGATTTAAGGCGACATTTGGAGAGACTGGCGTAAAGGAATTTTTTAAATTTGCCTGTGATAAAATTTGTACATTTTTCACTTCAATTAAACCTGGTGTTTTTTGTTTGAATATTTCGGCAATTTTATTTGCAATTGTAACTGATTCAACAGGATCTGTGCTACGAATCGAAATATTCATTACTTTAGAATTTTCTTCACTTGCAACTGTCAAACTTTCCCTAAGTTTTTTTACATCCATCGACAAATTCAGGTCTCTAATGACTTCATCTAGAATGACATCACTTTTTACAATCGCTATATACGTATTCATCAATTGTAAATCCGTTTGTGTCTCTTGATAGGGATTGACACTATCTCCTTTTTGGACCTTATTAATTAATAATTGTGTCGTTGCATCGTATTTTGGTGTTACTACCATAAATGTAATAACGGAACTAATTGCCAGTCCTAATAGCCCCATAAATAAAAGGAGGCCAAAACGCTTTTTCACAATATGAACAATTTCTTCTACGCTGATTGCTGAGCTACTCAATTTTATACCTCCCATAGAAAATACTAGACGTCCACTCTTTTTTCGATATATATTAGTAAAAATGGTAAATACTTGTCATCTCCAATATAACCATTTCTTTCGTATAGGTAAACATGTTTTTATTATAAGTAAGGGGGCATGAACAAAATGTCAGTTAAAAAAGATAAAAAGTATCAATTTTTTAACTTCAAAAAAATAATTTGGGTACTTGTAACTATTTTACTTCTATTAACGATAGCCGCCAGCTATACGTATAGCAAAGTAAAAAGTGCACAAGATAGTTATCAAAAAACAAAAATTGTGTACGAGACAAAAGAACGGAAAACGCCTAGTAATGAGATAGTAAAAGGTTCGAAACCTATTTCATTGCTGTTATTAGGTGTTGATGAACGTGAAAATGACAGCGGTCGATCAGACACAATGATTACTGTAACTTTAAACCCAGACAAACGTTCTGCAAAATTAATAAGTATCCCTCGAGACAGCTATGTTGAAATTGCTGGGAAAGAAAAATTTGACAAGATAAATCACGCATATGCCTATGCTGGAATTGAAGGCGCTAGTAAAACTGTAGAACAGTTATTCAGCATCCCTATTGACTATGTCGTGAAGATTAACATGGATGGTGTTGTAGATTTAGTTGACTTAATGGGTGGTGTAACCGTAAACAATCCAAAAGCATTCTCAAGTCACGGCAAGGATTTTAAAAAGGGAGAAATTACCCTAGATGGTGAATCTACACTAGAGTATATTCGTATGAGAAAATCAGACCCGGATGGTGACTTTGGACGCCAAAATAGACAACGAGCCGTCTTAGTTGGATTGGCAGAACAACTTAAATCTGCTGAAACTATTAAGAAATTCGACAATCTGTTAATTGTCATGAAACATAATATGCAAACAAACATTCCTATGGACCAATTAAATACGTTACGTAAAAATTATTTAACTACCATTGAAAAAACAGAACAGCTTTCTTTAAATGAAGGAACCGATATGAAGAAAAAAGGTATCTATTACTACAAATTGAATACAAAGCAATTGGAAGAAGTAAAGGATGCCTTAAACAAACATTTAGAGCTGCAATAAAGTATAAGAGGTGAATGAATAATGGGAATTGATAACTATATGACTCCTTATGAAGCTGCACATCGCTGGAAAATTTCGTATTATAAAATTAACCGTGTTTTAGCTAATCGTTCTTATATTCAAAAAGACCTGGACAATAAAACACTTAAATACTTTCAAATACCAGACAGTAAACGTTGTTACTGGGTGATTCATATTCGTGCAATGGAACGATGGTATGGGCCGGAGCCTAAAAATTAACTACTAAAAAAAGAGGCTGGGACATACGTATAAAAACAACCGTTCATATGAGCATAAGAAAAACCGGAACTGCGCTGTAGCGCGGTTCCGGTTTTTCGTTGCGAACGCTAAAAAAGGAAAATGACGTGTTTTGTCCCAGCCACTTTCTTATTGACTAGGGTTTTGTCCCAGCCTCTTTTTTCTTGTGATAAACACAACAATGATAATAAATACCGCTAATAAAATGCCGATAAATGACAGCACTGCATAATCACTATAATTTACAATAACACCTGATAAAATCCCTGCTAATGACCCAAATACAGCAATCAAAACATCAATACGACTTTGAACTTTTGGTCGCTCTAATGTATTTGTACCATCAACAACCGCTGTTGTCCCACTAATTAAGCCAAAATTCCAACCAATTCCTAGTAATGATAAGCCTAGTGTCAGTAGTAGAACGGAATCTGTCGGCGCAAGCATTGTTGTCATAGCTGCTAATACAAGCACAAATCCCGCTATAAGCGCCATTTTATGTGTCCCTATCTTATCTACAAGTGTACCTGTTATAAGCGAAGGCAAATACATTGAAGCAATATGGAAACTAATAACGAGGCCAATAGCATTAACACTATGCTGATGATGCTGCATATGAAGTGGTGTCATTGTCATTATCGCTACCATAATAATTTGTGTCATAACCATCACAAAGCCACCTAAATAAATAAGTCCTTGATTATGTATGCCTTGCTCTTCAATCGGTGCTTCAATCGCAATATCACGTGCTAATAAGTATGGATCAGGCTTCAAAAAGAAATATAAGATAAAACCGGCAGCGAAAAATGCCCCCGCTGCTAAAATAAAAATGCCTGCTAATTCAGGAATATGTAAAAAAATCGCTATATTACTCATGACACCAACCATATTAGGGCCAAGAACTGCACCAAATGTCGTCGCTACCATTGCCATACTTACAGCAGTTGCACGCTTATGTGGTAATGCTAAATCCGTCCCCGCATAGCGCGCCTGTAAATTAGTTGCTGTGCCCGCTCCGTAAATAATCAATGCGAAAAAAAGAAGCCAAATATTCGTTAATACGATTGCTAAAATAATAAGTAATGCCCCTATACCACCTAAAAAGAAACCAGTCGCAAGTCCTAATCGGCGTCCACTACTCGCCGTAATGCGCCCAACAAGTAATGCAGCACCTGCGGAACCTATTGTGAATAATGCGGATGGAACACCTGCATATTTCTCCGTCCCAAGCATCTCTGCAGCGATTAGCGAGCCCACCGTAATCCCTGCCGCAAGCCCTGCGCCACCAAGCATTTGTGAAAAAATAACTGTACGGATTGTATGTTGATAAACCTTCTGTACAGCTGGACTATCAAGTTGCCTTGTCATTTTATTACCTCCATCCACTCATTTAAAATTCTTAAACTCTTTTTTAATGATTATATATAAAAAAGCTACCTCTATTAGAAATAATAACTAATATTGTCGAATTTATAGCGAATAGATTACAGTAATATTTGAGTTATGTAAAGAGAATGTAAACCACATTTACAAAAGGATTAATACCTCGCATGATAGAAGAGAAATAAGAAATGAAGGGAATTACGTTATGGATGTTAATGTGCAGGAAATGATTTTTCAGTTTTTAGGTGGCTTGGGCTTATTCTTATTCGCCATTAAATTTATGGGCGATGGCTTACAGAAAGCTGCAGGAGATCGTTTACGCGATATTCTCGATCGCTTTACGACAAACCCTTTTATGGGTGTACTAGTAGGTATGCTTGTAACGGTATTAATTCAGTCTAGTTCAGGGACAACGGTTATTACAGTTGGTCTTGTAAGCGCTGGCTTTATGACATTACGTCAAGCCATTGGTGTTATTATGGGTGCCAATATCGGTACAACTGTAACGGCATTTATTATTGGAATTGACGTAGGCGAGTATGCATATCCAATTATGGCAGTAGGTGCCGTCTTACTCTTCTTCTTTAAAAAGACGAGCATTCAAAATATTGGACAAGTTATTTTCGGTTTTGCTGGTTTATTCATTGGTCTAGAAATGATGAGTAATGGAATGAAGCCTTTACGCGATTTCCAACCATTTATTGATTTAACAATTCAAATGTCAGACTTACCTATTTTAGGTGTTGTTGTCGGAACAATTTTCACATTAATTGTTCAATCATCATCTGCTACAGTTGGGATTTTACAAGGCTTATATGCTGAAAATCTGATTCCGCTGCATGGTGCACTGCCTGTACTATTTGGTGATAATATTGGAACGACGATTACAGCCATTCTAGCTGCGTTGGGCGCAAGTGTCGCTGCGCGTCGTGCGGCTGCTACGCATGTATTATTTAACTTAATTGGTACCGTCATCTTTATGATTCTACTAACACCATTTACAATGTATGTTGAATGGATTTCTGGTGTTTTAAATCTAGAAAATAAAATGCAAATTGCCTTTGCACACGGAACATTTAATATTTTAAATACGTTAATCCAGTTACCGTTCATTGGTGCACTTGCTTGGATTGTTACAAAACTTATTCCAGGTGAAGATACAGCGATTGAACATAAACCTAAATATTTAGACGAAAATCTTTTAACAAAATCTCCTGCTGTAGCACTTGGTCAAGCTAAAAAAGAAGTGCTACGCATGGGTGAATATAGTGTACAAAGCTTATCAGAAGCGTTAAATGTATTAGAAGATAAAAATATGAAAGCCATTCAAAATGTGGAACAGCTTGAAATGGCCATTAATAATTTAGATCGTAAAACAACGGCCTATTTAGTACAGCTATCCAAGCAATCTTTATCAGGTAATGATTCAGACTTACAGCATAATTTATTTGAAAATATTCGTGATATTGAACGAATCGGTGACCACGTCGAAAACATTGTAGAACTACTGCAATTTAAAGACAATAATAAAATCTGGCTAAGTGACGAAGCATATGAAGAGCTTGTGACCATGTATAAATTAACAATGCAATCGGTAGAAAAAGCATTACAAGCAGTAGATACGCATGATACAGAGCTTGTACAAGCCGTATATGCCGATGAGGAGCGAATTGATAATATGGAACGTACATTACGTAAGCGCCATATTCGTCGCTTAAACGAGGGTCTTTGTTCGCCTACTGCTGGTATCGTCTTTGCTGATATCATTAGTAATTTAGAACGTATTGGAGATCATGCAAAAAATTTAGCAGATACTGTCGCAACAAAGCAGCAGTTAGCACAACAACCAACAAACACATAATCAATAAGAGGCTTAAAACAACTGCTCCTATGAGCATAAGAAAAACCGGAATCGTGCGGTGGCGCGGTTCCGGTTTTTTGTTGCGAACACTAAAAAAGGAACATGACGTATTTTGTCCCAGCCTCTTTTTTATTTTGTTAGTATGTACCCGCTTAAATCGGGAATAGATTAAAAAGCGACATAATGAGGTGATGATAATGAAAACACTCGAAACCACACGTCTCTTATTGCGGAAAATTACGTCTACAGATATGAACAATATTCAAAAATTGGTAACAGATGATGATGTTACAGCGCTGTTAGATTGGGATACTTCGCCTTCACAAAATGACAATCAACACTTTTTAGCTACGCTATTACAAAAATATACCCAAAGTAATGTAGCTTGGGCGATTTTGTTAAAAGAAACAGATGAATTTATCGGTGTTATTGAATTTAGCGATTATCGTCATGAAGAAAAAATTACCGATATGCACTGTGTTATTGCAAAACAATATTGGCGCAATGACTATGCAAGTGAAGCAACACAAGCGATTATTCGCTATGGTTTTTCAGAATTGAAGCTAGAACGAATTCAAGCGAGTTATTTTGCGGAAAACATTCGTTCTGAACGTGTACTTCAAAAAGCTGGTTTATTTTACGAAGGTACACAGCGACATGGGAAATTTGCAAAAGGACGTTATCATGATATAAAGCTTTATGCCATTTTACGTAGTGATTTGGGTTATTAAAAAAGGAGGCCCATTATAGGGTCTCCTTTTAAAATTGCGTCATAGCGATTACACATAAAATAAAAACAAACGCCGTAATTGCTAATCCGCCTATCATTTTATGCCCTTTTCTTAACTCACTAATGCCTGTAACAACTAATGCCAAGCTAAAGAAAAGGAGCATCCAATTTTGAAATCGGAAATCACTCGTAATCAGACCATATGTTGCAAAACTTATCGCGACAATTGTAAAAACGACACGTAAAATCATTAAAATCACAGGTTGCACCCTTTCTTCAATTGCCTTTAGCATAGCGAATATGACACTTTTTTTCAATTATTATCCAATGTCAAATTGCTTTGTAGCTTCTGACTCTTTTTTTAATGGGTGGTCTGCTTGAATAAAAGACCTATTAAAGGCAAAAACCAGTATTTCAATCGGCATCATAGACGAGGAAATCATGCCAAAAATCCCATTCACACGCACAAGCTGATCCTCAGACCCTAGCTTCCAATTTTCCTCCAATAGAACATCCGTTCATCCTATTGAAAATTCAATCATCTGATAATTCAATTTTCAATAGACGTTTACAGCTCTCTTTTTTGTGGCATATAAATTACAAAATAGGAGAGGACGATGTCATAATGCAAAAATGGTGGATGATCCGTGCGGGTACAGACAATGAACTTATTCCATCATGGTTACGCGAAGGAATCGTATCCATTGGCTGGGCAGATTTAGGTGACCCAGCACTCTACCCTACGAAAGAATCATTATTTGTAAAAGCAGACCGCGTTTATTTGGATAATAAACCGCTAACACGCCACAGTTGGGTCAATCAAATTTGGCGATTTTACCAAGAAATTGAAATTGGAGACCGTGTTGTTTCATACTCAAAGGAGCATCGTGAATATATTATTGGTACGATTAAAAGTGAAGCAACTTATCGTTATACAGACGATAACTCTTATCCTAATGAACGACAAGTTACTTGGGAATCGACGCGTATTTCACGACACAATTTAACACAAGCAGCGAAAAATAGCTTAAGTTCGGTGCTAACCGTTTTTCGTATTGATGCTTGGGGGCAAGAGCTTGATAATGCCCTACATGGAACAATTGCGAGTACATTACATAATCCCGAACATGAGGATATTGACGTGCTCCTACAAGAATTACAAACGCAGGCACAGGCAATGATTGAAGATAAAGTAGATGCGCTAAATCCATGGGATATGCAGGATTTAATCGACGGCCTTTTGCATGCTCTCGGATATTTGACTAAAGTAGCTGATGAGGGCATTAATTTACTAGCCTTTAAAGATGAATTAGGCTTTGAAAAACCAATTATCAAAGTCGCCATTCATCACCGTACACAGGTAACGGGCTCTGAAGAAATTCGTCATCTACTCGGTGCACATCCGTTAGAAGCAAATAGTCTTATTGTGTCCACAGGTGGATTTACAACGAGTGCCTTACGGATTGCCCAACAAAATAATGTCAAAGCCATCGATTTAGAACAGCTTGTACAGTTAATTGTACAAACCTATGAAAAACTACCAAATACAACACGTGCACTCCTGCCATTACGAGCCTTTTATTTGCCAGAAGGCTAAAATTTAACAGAATTTTTTGATATGATAAAAAAACTATATGGAATAGAAGGTGATTCATCCTGTTCATTTCAATGGCACCGTCAGTAAACGCGACTCTTTCAGCTAACTAAAACGAGTCTGCGTCTTCGTACATCGCAGACTCAAAAAAGGAGTACGCGATGAAAACATTTCTACCATTTATTTTATCAATGGCTATCTTCGGTACAATTGGTGTCGTTATTCGTCCAATCGAACTTGCTTCAAGCAAACGTGCATTTTGGAGCAGTCTAATCGGCAGCATTTTTCTGTCAATCATTTTGCTACTAATGAAAAAACGTATCCATTTTACATTTATTTTCCGACATGCTGGCATTCTACTGCTGTCTGCGATTGCACTAAGTGGCAATTGGATTTTTCTTTACCAATCATATGATTACACATCTATCAGCAATGCCACATTAGCTTATTATTTTGCACCTGTATTTGTATTACTTCTAGCTCCCTTTTTATTAAAGGAAGCTTGGACAGTTAAAAAAGTGCTGTGCATCATTATTGCGCTATTCGGGATGATACTTATTGTTGGCGCAAGCTTTAATAGTATTATGGACGAACAACTTGGATTATTGTATGGCTTTGCTGCAACAGCCTTTTATGCGACGCTCATGCTCGTTAATAAATTTATTCTTGAAATCGATAAGCTAGAGCTCACCGTTATTCAATTAACACTAGCTGCCATTGTGTTAGGCATTTATGTATCACTCACAGATGTTTTTCATATTGCGATGCTTAATACACAGACATTTCCATTTATTTTCATCCTTGGTGTCGTTAATACAGGCATTGGCTTTTGGCTCTTTTTTATAGGAATGGATGGCTTAAAGGGGCAAAGTATTGCGATGCTTAGCTATGTCGATCCACTTGTGGCAATTGTTATCTTTGTGTGGCTTTTACACGAACCTATGACCATAGCGCAACTAATGGGTGCTGTTCTTTTACTAGGTTCAACGTTGATTAGTGAATTAAAATTCAAAAAAAGAATATAAATAAAAAATCCAAGGAATTGAATTCGTTGGATTTTTTTATTTAAAGACATTCCGCTCTCTTTTTATAACATTTTTTTTTAATTTATCGTAATTTTCCATTTAATTTAACAATTAAATGGAAAATTAGTATTATGATTATAGTGAAAGGGGTAAAATCATGAAAAAACATTATCTACTAACTTTTGTAGGAGCACTTCTCTTATCCATTATTGGCCATGGTTTTTATTTATGGAAATGGACGCAAGGATATTTAATGGTTGGCTTTGGAGACGGGCTTTCACAAATGCTTTTTTTTAAGCAATTTATTTTAGAACACTATCAACAAGGAAATTGGGCTTACGCTGAAAATTTCGGCTTCGGTGGTGGCATCTTTTCACAGTTAAATTACTACTTTTCAACAAATATTTTTCTCATCCCTTGGTATATAATTTTTAGTATATTACCAATTAAAACAAGCGTTGAAACCTGGGCCCTACTTCTTATTCCAATGAGTATTATTAAACAAATAGCGATTTTTTATGCATGCTTTTATTTTTTGAATTACTTTACTAAAACACATGCTGCAGCCTTTTTAGGTGCTGTTGTTTATATGTTTAGTCCATTTTTCTTCAAAAATCAAGTTCTGACGGATAACCTAACCGATGTGTTATTTTGGGTTCCTCTCCTGCTTATTGGTGTTGAACAAATTATTCGACGCCAGTCACCAATATTTTTTATTATTTCGACAGCACTTCTTCTCATTAGTAACTTTTACATATCTTATGTTGTATTAATCATTACCGGAATTTATATCTTATTACGCCTATTTCTCCATATCACAAATAATGAACGCCAAAAGAAACAACAAATTAAATGGTATATACTAGGCAGTTTATTAAGTTTTGGTATTAGTTGCTTCTCTTTTATTCCGGCGGTTATTAGTTATCTTCATAATAATCGTCCAGCCTATGAACAAAGTATTCCCTTCTATGCATTGAATACAGAATTACTATTAAGTGAATCGAAAACGTTGTGGCTACCTATCTTTATTGTGATTTTTCTTTTACTCCGTCCACTTTATCAACATCGCGCATTTAAACTGTTCGCATTCATTAGTATTCTTGGAACTGTATTATATTTCAGTCCATTTATAGGGAGCCTATTTAATGGTTTTTCAGCACCAAACACGCGTTGGACACCAATTATCACACTAGGTTATGCTGGTCTTACTGCTATTACAATTGAAAACTTAAACATTCTTCATAAAAAGCAATGGTTTTACGCTACCATTACTGTTACAGTTATTTTTCTTTTAACCATTTTGTTAACAAATACGCATTTAAACTTTTTATCTATTGTAGCCTTAATTTGGGCACTTATTTCTATCGGTTTATTTTTAACAAAAAAACGCACCTTTTTAATTAGTAGTTCGATTATTATAATGGTCTTAGTTTATAGTAATTTCTTTCAATCCAACTTATATTCCCATACAGAACTTTCTACAAAAGAGTATCTAACATCCGACAAGTATATGCCGACACAAGATACTTCTGCATTCGACTATATTAAAAATCATGAATTGAATGAAACTGTCCGAACAGATTGGTCAAATGTATTCCGAGAAAACATGGCCTCCCTTATGCCGATTAACGGTTTTAGTTTATATTCTAGCATTTCAAATGGCTCTATTATGGATATGTACATGCGCGATTTGCAAATTGATACAGGGCGTGAAAGTCTAAGTCGCTATCGTTCATTAGGTGATCGAACAAATTTAATGGCGGCCTTCCAAAGCCAATTTTATATGCGTCATTCAACATACAAAAACATTCCTTACTTATATGAAAATGTTCATACATCAAAGAATTTTACACTGTATGAAAACCAAAAATTATTACCCGCATTTCGTGTAGTAGATTCTTTTTATAATGAGGAAGCATTACAGCTCGAGTCAACACTTGCAAAAGAGCATGCACTTTTACAAGGAGCAATTACAGATGATGGCACTACGCCCTTGCCAACTACAAATACTATTAGACCTACTTCCATTACATTACATAATGGAAAATGGAAAAAGGATAAATTAATCGTTCCTCGCAAGAATGAGGGTGAAATACTCATTCAGCTGCCGAAGATAGAGAAAATAGAGACATTATACGTTCAAATGACGTTATCTCCAATTAAACGCTACAAAAAATTCACATTAAAAATCAATGATTACGAAACAAGTCGACGAAGCAACTATGCAAAATACAAGACAGGCTTCAATGACCTAACTTTCGCCATACCAGCAAGTGACCTAGTCAAAATCAAATTACCAAGTGGTAAGTACCATTTAACAAACCTGCGTATTTACGGTGAAGATTATAGGACGTTAGATGCGGCATACAAGGCTGCAAAAAAAGCAGATTTCACTTGGGATAATGCCGATGCTTCTGGCACAGTTACCGCAAAAAAAGATGACCTATTAGTGACACCCATTCCGTATGAGCCGGGCTGGCATATTACACTAAATAATGAAAAAGTGGATGCCAAAAAAATCAACTATGCCTTTATTGGCATTCCACTACAACAAGGTCAAAATCAGATAACAATGCATTATGCACCACCCTATTGGTCTATCGTCTGGCCGATATCTGCTGTATCTTTAATATTACTTGTTGCCTTGATTTTATGGCGCAAAAAAAGTAGCGCAAATTAAGCGCTACTTTTTTTATTTATTCGTTACAGGTGCTGGGTAATCAAAGCCCTTTGTATCGACTTCTACCTTTTTCATCACTTGATCACTATTTGGTTTATCTGCTTTATCACGAGGTGCATTCACAATCGTATCAACAACATCCATACCTTTTGTTACTTTACCAAATGCAGCATAATCACCATCAAGATTGGCTGATGCCTTTACCATAATAAAAAACTGTGAGCCCGCTGAATTGGGGTCGCCTGAACGAGCCATTGAAATAACACCGCGCTCATGTTTTAAATCATTTGTGAAATCATTATTACTAAATTCACCATCAATTGTATAACCCGGACCCCCTGTACCATCACCAGATGGATCGCCTCCTTGAATCATAAAGCCAGGAATTACACGATGGAAAATTAAGCCGTCATACTTCCCTTCCTTTGCTAATGAAATAAAGTTTGCGACTGTATTCGGTGCCACTTTTGGATAAAGTTCTAGCACTACTTTTTCATCATTCGCCATCGTAATGGTTACAATTGGGTTCTCTTTCACTTTTTCTGCATAATCTGCATTTGATACCTGTTCCTTCATTGTTTCAGATGTGCCACATGCCGCAAGAATCGCCACAAAAGCAAATACTAAAACGATAGACCATTTTTTCATATTCTTCTCTCCAATCTAAAAAAAACAATTCGCCTAATTATATCAACCCTGCATATAGCTGACTATTAAAAGCAAATTATTTTCAATAAAAAAGAAATTGCCTAAATTAATCTCTCCTTATCCTATATTTGTTGTTTTAAAGTAATGCTTAACAAAATACTGCAATAACTCATGTAGCTTTTTTATTCATTTCCTTTATTTAGCATTGTTTACCTCGCTTTATGAATATATTTCACTAAAAACATGCCTTCTCAGTCAAGTAGAAACTTAACCTTGCATTCATCTCTTACCTGCGAGCGTTGAGGTAGGCGTATTCTACAAGAATTGAAAGAAGAAAGAAAAATAGCTAACTAATTATTTTTTAAACATATCGATATATTTTATGAATTAAAAGAATCCTATTTTAAACACCTACTAATCGCTTTTCTGAAACGTTTTTTTATTATAAACCATTGAACCTTCTTAACAATTGTAGCTTCATAAAAAATCATTTAAATTTGTAAATATTTTCAATAAAATTATTTAAAAAGAATATATAATTTATATGATGAAATACTAAAGAAATAATTAAATGCATAAAAAATTATTTTTATATGTATATTTAACGAATAAAATGATAGTATTTTGTTAAAAATAATAGAAAAGGATGATAAAATTATTAGTCATATTTATTCTTGTAAGAAAAATAGAACAATAATAGAATAAACATATGGAGAGATTACCCTCTCTCCTAATCCTTAAAAAGCTGATCATTGCCGTGATCAGCTTTTTTTATTGCTGTTATTTGTTCTAATTTATCGACTTGCTTCCATTTTTTCACGAAATTACGACAATCTTATAGATTTACTCCGGCGCATTTCGTAACATTAGACCTTGATTCCAAAAGGAGGTCTAAGAGATTGAAAAAAGTAATCCCACTATTTTTCGTAAGCTTATGTCTAATCATTTTAGCTGGCTGTCAAACTGCCGCACCTAAAATTCAACAATACATCGAGGTAAAACAATATCATTCAGACGAACATGCATATAAAACCGTATCCGCACATACATCAGCACGTGATACACGTAATTTTTTAAGCTCGCTTGACTGGGAAGAGGCAAATTTAGCTAAAGTAAAATCACCAGACTACATGTTACAGTTTTCAAATTCTGCCACGACTGTCAAATCTGCAAATTATCTTATTTGGTTAAACACATCAAAAGATAAGGCAGAAATTATAATTGATGGCGAAAACAAACATGTGCAGCTAGACCGTCAAACATCTGCTAAATTATTTGATTACCTGATTGGGCAACCGCTAACTGCTATAAAATAAAGATAAAAAGGCTGCAACCTATATAAGTCGCAGCCTTTTTATTATTTTGCTTTCTTTTCTGTGTCTTGCTTATATTCATACGGCAAAAAACTAATTTCTTTCTCTTTTTTATTAATTAATAATGTACCTTCATATACAGTGACCCCAGCTGTACTTACAGCTTCTCCGGTCTCTTTCATTTTTAAATCTGCATCCTTTTGATCCGCTGCAGATAATTTTAAATAAAAGTTGCCGCTATATTCACTGTAGCCTTTTAAATAAAATTCATTATTAATTTGTGTTTGGTACAGTTTGACCGTTTCAATTTTTGCTTTTTTATTAATTGTTGGGGTATTCCCTAAATAACGATATGATGAATAGTTTTGTGTATACTCCATCACATCATATTCTTGCTGAATTTGAACCGTATCTGTTTTTTGGTAATAGCTATACGCAACCGTAATTGCTAGTAAAATATTAATTAAAAATAATAGTTTACTCGTACCACTAATTCGTTTGTAAAAAGGCTCGCGCTTCGCATCTTCTAACTCTTGACGAATCGCTTCTTTTTCATCTTCTGATAAAGGTTTTCCGACACGAATTTCTGTTCCTTTACTTAGATGATCGATAGCTGTCTGATTGGCTTCTTCAAGACGACGTGCCTTCATCTTGTACACATACTTATCCCAGAATAACGTAAAGACATTAATAATCGTTACGATAATCAAGAGAACAACATTCATTATCATATTTCTGACCTACTTTTTTAAATGATTTCGATGCCTATTATAAAGCAAAGAAAGTCGTTCGGTCAAAGGTTGTCCTTCATTCATGAAAAGCAGGTGAAATCTCAGCGGGAATTGGATTCTGATAACGATTTCTTGTCACTTTATCATGCTCCTTCTTAGCAGCATCAATGACTTCTGGATGCAAAAATAAATGTTCTGCGGTTTTTGCAAGTGTCTTACTCGCATGTAGAAGTCCTTTATGAGCAAGACTTGTTTTCCCCTGCGATACAAGCTGCCATGTATGAAGCGGTGTCCCTGCAACAAAGCATGTAAAGAAAAATTGAGCAGTTGGTACGACCCAGCTCACATCCCCAACATCCGTCGAACCCGTCATATGGGCATAGCTTTTACGATACGGAATAATACTAGAAAAAAATGGTTTTCCAGCCACATAGAAATCTTCTTCTAACTCAAAATTCGACATCCGCTCCGCTTCTCGATGGGCTGAACTTAGCTCATCTGCTGTAATCGTTGCAGCCATCTTCTTCGCATAACAATATTCCTCTGCTGAATATTCTGGTAAACCCACGGCTTGTAACTTCTTCTCGACGATTTGATTAATCACATGATTGGGCACATAATCCGAGCATGCCTTATCAAAGCGAATTGATAATGTCGTTCCTGTCATTAGTGCTGCACCTTTAGCAATATCTACTACACGTTCATATAATGCATGAACTTGATTAATCTTAGGAGCCCTAATCAAATAGAGCACTTCTGCATGTGCTTGAACGACATTTGGTGAACGTCCTCCTGTATCTGTTACAGCGTAATGAACGCGTGCCTCCGGAATCATATGCTCGCGTAAATAGTTCACACCGACATTCATAAGCTCCGTCGCATCTAATGCGCTGCGGCCTAAATGAGGCGAGTCTGCTGCATGCGCTGCCTTCCCACTAAACTCAAAATACACTTGATAATTTGCAAGCGAAGAATAAGAAAAAACCCCCGTCATCGAATGTGGATGCCACGTAAGTGCTGTATCGACATGGTCAAATACCCCCTCACGAACCATATAGGTTTTGCCAGAGCCACCCTCTTCTGCAGGGCAACCAAAATACTGAATGGTCCCCTTAATTTCGCCGTCCTCCAAACGCTTCTTCAATGCTAAAACCGCTGAAACCCCTGCTGTACCAAGTAAATTATGACCACAGCCATGACCATTTTCACCTTCTAAAATCGCTATTTCTTCATCACTTTCAGCAACTTGACTAAGTCCTGGCAATGCATCATATTCTCCGAGAATCCCAATTACCGGCTTTTCATTACCATACGTCGCTGAAAAGGCTGTTGGTAATCCCCCAATTCCTCTCTCCACGACAAAGCCTTGCTCCTCTAAAAATGAACTAAGTAGCTGGCTAGATTGAAATTCCTTAAAACGTAACTCCGGATGTTCCCAAATCGTGTCGCTTAGTTCAATAATTTCATGATGATGTGCATCTATGATTGCGTCAATTGTTTGGCTGTGTGGCATCGTATCTACTCCCTTTCTTTTTGATAAATTGTTAGTAAAGCACTTGTTAAAACGTGAAGCGCTTGTTCCATAACATTTTCTTTAAAATCAAAGGCCTCATGATGGTGTCCTGCTGCAAGTTCTGTACCAAAGACGCTGTAACTCGCATAGCCACCTTGCTCTTGTACAGCTTCCATAAAGTAGGTAGCATCCTCTGAACCCGCCGCAAAATTTTCTCGGGGAATGACTGTCTCTATACCAGATTTATTAGCCGCTTCCGTAAGCAATGTGACAAGTCTTTCAGAAGAGCTTGCTGAATTGGCCTCTCCAACAATGGAATGCGTAGCTGTTACACCATACATTTGTGCAATCCCTTCTGTTATACGAATGACTTCCTCATACATATACGTATTAACCACCGTATTGATACCACGCGTTTCAAGCTGTAGCTTGGCATGATCTGCAATGACATTTCTTCCCGATCCGGCATGAAGTGTACCAATGTTAATCCGCGAATCGCCCAAACTACTTCGGCTAATGCCCTGCATCGCAATGACTGCCTGTGCAGCAGCCACTAATGCATTTCTTCCTTCCTCAGGATAAGCGCCCGCATGTGCCGCCATACCTGAGAATTCAACATCAATTTTTGTCGTTGCTAAAAAGCCATCTGCACCGCATACGACTGTATTCTCAGGAACCCCTGTACCGATATGCATTGCAAGAAAATAATCTACATCTTCAACGACACCTGCTTCAACCATGGATTTCGCACCGCGTACACTCTCCTCTGCTGGCTGGAATATAATTTTTACAACGCCTTCAATTGAGGAGCGATTTTGTGAAAGAATCGTCGCAAGCGCTAAGCCAATCGCGGCATGCCCATCATGGCCACAAGCATGCATCTCTCCATCATGAATAGACGAAAATCCTTGCGCAAGAGGCAAATGTTTTTTTTCAATCGATTCAAAAATAGGAAGTGCATCAATATCAAATCGAAAGGCAACAGTTGGTCCCGGTAAATCACCGGGAATTGTCGCAACTACGCCTGTATAGCCACCCTCAAAATGAGAAGCATACTTTGTATCTGCCCCTTCTTTAATTGCTCGCTCATAGCTTTTTTGGAGTTGTTCCTGCGATGGAAGCCCCATTCGGTTCTCAGAAATTACTTCTTTTCCAAGTAAAATATCAATATCCTGTTCCTCTAAATAAGCCGCAATTTTCGAAGCTGTTCGAAATTCTGTCCATCCGACTTCTGGATGAGCATGAAAATCGCGACGCCACTGATTCATTTGTGCAATGATGCTCTGTGGAATCTCCATCTCTTTTCACCCTTCCTTACATTTTCATATAAATACCAGGACCAATTGGAATGTTAAACAGTGCGAATATAACGAGTAATAATGTCCAAACTATAAGGAATGCAACCGTGTACGGAATCATTAATGACATTAACGTCCCAATTCCTGCCTTCTTATCGTAAACATGCAGGAATGAGAGAATAATCGCGAAATAAGGATTTAGTGGTGTCACCATATTCGTTGAAGATTCACCAATTCGATAAGCTAGCTGAATAAAGGCTGGATTATAGCCAAGTGCCATAAATGTCGGAATAAAAATCGGTGCCACAAGTGCCCATAACGCTGAGCCACTAATGATAAAGAGACTCAGACATGCTACAAGTAAAACAAAGAGAATAATCGCAAATATATTGGTTAAATTCAAAAACTCTAAAATGTTTGAGAAATGGACAGCTAACCATGTTGAAAGATTTGTCCAGTTAAAAAATGCAACAAACTGCGCAATCATAAATACCAACACAATATAACCAGATAAATCCTTCACAGCCTCTGCCATTAGCTTCGGCACATCTTTAGTAGATTGAATTTTCTGAATAGTGACACCGTATGTAATGCCGGCGACTAGAAACAAGCCAAATAATAATGGTACGATGCCTGTTAAAAATGGAGAGCGTAGAAATGTGCCATCGTCGTTTAGAAGCGGCGAATTCGGAATAAAAAGCGCAATAAGAAGTGCAATTACATAAATCGCCATTGCAATACAAGCATTGCGCAAACCTTTTTTCTCAAGGGCCGTAATAACGTGTGCCATATCATCCTTATGGTCCCCTGTATATTTACCAAGACGTGGCTCCACATATTTTTCCGTAATAATTGTCCCTAGTGTCGCTAGTACAAATGTTGAAACACTCATAAAGAACCAGTTATCAACAGGCGAGACATGTGCATCTGGATTAAAACCCTTTGCTACCTCTGTTGCAATACCTGATAGTAATACATCTGTACCCGCAATAATAATATTCGCTGAAAAGCCAATTCCTGTAGCAGCTAAACCTGAAGCTAAACCTGCAAGTGGATGTCGTCCAACAGCTAAGAAAGCTAACGCAGCTAGCGGTGGTACGACAACGAACGCGGCATCTGACGCAACATTTGCTAAAATTCCGATAAAGAAGACAGCAAACGTAATGATTCGTCCAGGCGTTGCTAAAATCGCCTGCTTCATTGCTACTTCAAGTAAGCCAACCTTCTCTGAAAGCCCAATGCCTAGCATGACGACAATTACTAACCCAAGTGGCGCAAAGCTTGTAAAATTCGTAATCATATCGGACAAAATATAACGAATACCTTCTGTTGACACTAACGTTTTTACTGCTACAGGGTCCCCAGTTGTTGGGTGTTTCACTGCATCACCATAAATAGACAAGAAGAAGGTCGCAATTACTAATAGAATTGTTAAATAGAAAAATAGAATAAATGGATCTGGTAGGCGATTTCCTACACGCTCGACTAGATGTAAAAAGCGGTCAAAGCGCGAATTTCCTCCCATTGAAACGTATCCTTGCTCTTTTTTTGCACGCATAAAGTTCCCCCTAACGAATGTTTTAGGACAAGTTATTACTCTGTCTTAAAATTTATGGTAAACTATTTACAAATAAATTTCCACTACACAAAGGAGAAAAAAAATGAAAAAAATAGCTATTTTTTATAAAATCGAATCTGAAGACTGGATTAAATCTTATACAAATTCATTAGAAGATCAATGGCAATTTTATTATTTTAGTTATACTAATTTAACTCATTTAGCAACAATTTTTTCTGAAAATTCTATCTTTTTTGATGGTATTTTATGTAGTGGACAAATCCCTTATTTTCATCTCAAAAGAAACCACCCACAATTCAAAAAACCAATGCGTTACATCGCAATTTCTGAGGAAGATTTTTACAAAAAATGCTTTCACTATTCGCAGCAAGATCCTCACTTTCAGTTAAAAAAATGCTTTATCGATTTCTTATATCAAGAAAATAATTTCCTCTCTATTCGAGATACATTTCCTAAAGAAAATTGGCCACATATATTCAATGAATCTATTACAGCATTTGATGAAGAAAAAATTTATGGACATCTTGCCGAATATTCTGAGCAACTTAGCAAGCAACCACATATTCGCTACTACCTTACTCGTTTGCCACATCTGTCTACAAATATGCCGGACTCGATTACAACAATTGTGTTTACACCTTCAGAGGCAAGTGTTAAAAACACCATTGACCTTTTAATAAAAGACATGGAAATTGATCGATTGACACAAAATCAGCTTGTTGTCGGCTATGTACAATTGCATGATTTACATCGTGATTTAGATTATCGGAAAATTACCTTGTATAAGTCGTTACTCGATTTTGGACGCACGGAAAATTTACCTTTTATTCTTCAGCAAGAATCTTTTGCTATTAAAATCTTAATCAGCTATACAGATTTTTTAACGCTTACACACAATAAAACATCGTGCGCTATTCAACAGATGCTCTCAGATACTATTGATTTTCATGTTTCGATTGGATGGGGGATTGGCGTATCGATACAAGAAGCGCTGTTTAACGGCGAAAAAGCTGCTTTTCTTGGAGAAGACAGCAAAAAGACCACAACTTATATTATTGAAAAAAATGGCACAACGATTGGCCCGATAGCAAATGATCTGAAACTCAACCTATCTGATACAACTATCCAAAAGCTAAATACCATTTATCAAAAGACAAATATCTCAACAACCATTCTTCAGCGTATGTATCAGTCACTTCAAAAGCGCGGAAACTATGAAACGAACGCGACAGATTTAGCACTCGATTTAAATACGACCGAACGTTCTGCAAATCGCTATTTAAAAAAGCTTGTAGAGCATGGTTATGCGAGTTTATCTACTACACAGCAAATAAAAATGCAGGGGCGTCCTAAGCATGTTTATGAAATTCATTTTTTTGATTACTAAATACTTATTTGTGTCTTATCAAAGTAGGACCTTAATTTAAAAAGTAACCATTGTATTCCAGCATCGAATTACCAATTAATTCTTTTTATGATAAAATTTTAATAAATAGGGAGGTGAATTTTTGTGAAAAATATTTTTCTTATTTTATTCGGACTTATTTTAACCATCTTTCTCGTTACCTTCTTTGAATCTGTTGGCTTGATGATTGTTGCAGGTTTAGCGTTTGGGACATTACTTAGCATTGCCTATAGCGTACATACGAAAGCGTAAAAAAGCTGAGCATACGAAAATAAGGAATCGCGCGTTGGCACGATTCCTTATTTTTGTTGTGAACAACTATTTTATTTCGCCCCGGCAGATGTTAAACCACCAAATGGACTTAAAAATGTTCGTCCTAATGTATCATCTTTTTTCGCTATCGGCAGTTTAGAGAATAATAGCTCTGCCGTTGTATACGCTTCCTCTAAGTGTGGGTAGCGTACATTATCCTCAAAGTCCCAGCCTGTCTTTTGTGGCAATTTCGAAATAACTAGCCCACCACTTACGTTTGGCGCCCAATAGGAAAATTTCAATGTCATGAAAAACACTCCTTCGATTAGAAAATTCAGATTTTTTATGATAATAATACCTATCATATAACTAAGAATTATGTGTAAAAAATTTTAATTTACTTGCAGCAGTCCACTCTTTTGCTCCATAAAGTCTTCTAGTTTTCTAGTTAACCCACCTGGTCCAAATTTTTTTCCTACAGCACAGTGCTGTAAGCTAAATTGAAAAATCAACCGACGGCGTTTAATAATATCGTGCACACCTAGCTCAAAAAAATAATTATCAATTGTATTATAAATGCCTTTATTTAAAGCAAATTTCTCCTCACAAAACTGCACAAAGCGTAAATCTGGTAAATGAAATACCTCATCTAGATTGGCCATGCTATCCTCTCCTTACAATGCACAAAAGCCTCTCTAATCCAAAAATTAGAGAGGCTCTAGTTGTCTAGTCACCTATAACCAAAACGCAAAAGGAGAGCAAATCGATCATTAATCGATAAGCCCTCCAGTTGTCTGGTCGGTTTGTTTAATTTGTTGTTGCTAGTATAAACATTACTATTCCTAGTAGTCAAGTATGCTTTATAAAAATTTAATAAAAAATCACTCAAAAACCGCTTCATATCTGGATTTTAAAAAAGTTAAAAATACTTTCCAAACAAAAAAACACCTCCAGTAATCTGAAGATGTTGTTCCGTTTAAGCCATTGCTTTTAAGCCGATTAAGCCGACGATAATTGCCGCCATACTAATTAAGCGCATTCTATTTTTTGCTTCACCAAAAAATAAAATATTCACAACAACAGCCCCCACCGTACCAATGCCAATCCAAATGACATAAGCAATGCTTAATTGTAAATAATGAAATGATTGATAAAGGAAAAAGAAGGATAAACCAAATCCACCAATATAGAGTGCGAGCTGCCAGGACTTCTTAGCCTGACTAAATAAACGTAAACCGACAACACCGGCAATCTCACAGGAAGCAGCTAATAATACAAATATCCAGCCCATATTATGCCTCCTTCCCTTTGCCATCACTTAATTTCAAGCCAATAATTCCGGCAATTAAAATCAGCATAAAGGCACTTGTCATCAAATCAAGTGGTTTATCAAAAATAAGTAAATCCATTAATACGGTTCCAAACGTCCCGACACCAGCAAAAATAGCATAGACAGTGCCTGTCGGCAAGTTTTCACAGGCTTTCGCTAAAAAGTGGAAATCGAGCATAATCAGACCGACAATCAAAATCCAATGCCACCAACTCGATGCAAACGAAAATCCTAAAAGCCATAATATTTCACAGAGACTGGTTAAAGCGACGTACATCCAGTCTTTTTTCATAATAACTCCTCCAAATTTTAAAAAAAGTGACTTGTAGTCATTTTTTGTGTTAAAAATATAGGTATTCAACTTATTGAATACCTAATGCGCGGTGGACAAACGTTTTTAGTGTACGAATTTGTTGTGCAGCAAATGCTTCATCTACTTTATCATCGAATAAATAAAGCTGCTCTGCTGTCGATTCAATAGTCCCGATTAAAATACGTGCTGTACTAAATGCATCCATATCCGCATTCATTGATTGTTCTTGTTGACCTCGCACAATTAAATGAGCCATCCAATCATAAAATGGAGAGTAAATGTCCTCCCATTCACGAATATACTCACTTTTTGCAAGACCTGCATATAAAAGCTGTAATCGATCCTTTTGTTCAAGGTTAAAGCGCATCATCGCATCAATCATGTCATTTAGCTGTTGCGCTGCAGATGATGACTTTTTTGTCTCCTGTTGCAAATACGCAAGAATCTCAACAATTACCTGCTTAGCAATTTCAGGCATAACTGCTGCCTTCGTTGGAAAATACAAATAGAAAGTCCCTTGTGCAATGCCTGCGAGCTTCACAATATCAGATACTTTTGTATTATCAATTCCCTGCGTTAAAAATACTTCCTGTGCTGCAGCGATTATACGCTCTTTTTTGTCAGCCATGTATGCGCCCCCCTTCTCCTTCCCTCTATCGTAACGGATAGTGTGAATGACTGTCAATCAGTAGGTTTTGTGACAACCGTGTGAAATTGAGATACTTTTTACACTATGAGCTCCATTTGTGAGTGCTTCTTCACAAATAGTTCATGATTTTCTTGTACAATAGATGATGAATAATAGCTAAACTAAAAGGAGCGGTAAACAACATGATGAAACGTTTTATGCCCGTTGCAGCAGCAGCCATTGTGACAACAACAATGAGCTTACCTGCTTTTGCACATTCAGAATTAACAGACTCAAATCCAACAGATGGACAAGTCGTAAAAAAGGTACTCGATGAAGTGTCCATTACCTTTAGCGGCAAAATTGAAAAAGGGAGTGACATTACCGTAACAGATTCAAAAGGCAAAGAAGTCGAATCAAATGATTTAACAATTCATAATACTGAAATGACGGCTTCATTTGACAAGCCCCTTGCAAATGACGACTATCAGGTTGATTGGAATGTCTTAAGCGCTGACGGCCATCCAGTAGAAGGCACGTATTCATTTTCTGTTAATGCAAAAGAAGTGAAGGAAGAAAAAGCAGCAGAAACTACTACTGAAGAAAAAGTAGAAACGAAAGAAAAAGAAGAAAAACCAGCTACACCAACTGAGGAAGAGGTCACTGGTCCATCAGTTGGCATGCTAGCAGCTGTCTTCGGTGGATTAGTTGTCGTGATTGGCGGCGGTTTATTCTTCTTGTTACGTAAAAAATAATGCTCGAAATTTCTCAAGCATTCCTTTATATTTGTCTAGCGATTTTAACAGGAACATTTGTGCTTTATAGCGTGCCTGCACAAAAGCGTCCTGAAATCGTTGTACCGAAAAAATGGCTACTTATTAGCGCGGTTGCCATTCCTATACTATCTTTTGTTGCAGTGATTGAAGTTATTATTAATCTTGGCGCACGTATTGGCTACTTAGATGCTACCCTGCTTGTATTATCTTCTACAACGGTAGGACTCGCGTGGGTGATGACACTCGCCTTTTCTATTATGCTGATTATTTTAGTCGCACGCGGTATGTTTGCCCGCTTTGGCCTTTTGATTATGGTCATCTTGATGATGACGCTCGCTTGGGGAAGTCATGCGACATCAATGAATTTTACAACAGGCATCATCAGCGATTTCTTGCATACGATTGCGATGAGTGTTTGGGTAGGAACATTATTTGTTGTGAGCTTTTTTGCAAAAAATACAGCTAATTGGCTGGCATTCTTAAAATGGTTTTCAATTGTCGCAGCAGCTAGCTTATTTACGATCATCATTAGTGGCTTAATTTTAATGGGTGTCCTTGTGCCAAGCTATGTTACATCATGGCTAACAAATTATGGTCAAGGGTTATTCTTAAAGCATATGTTTGTTGTGCCAATTGTTTTATTAGCTTTTGCCAATATGATTATTGCACGTTTTATGTTAAAACGAGACATGCCGTTTAACCCGCTTCCATGGGTTCGTATCGAAAGCTCATTTTTAATGATTATTTTAATCATTACCGCTTTCTTTACACAGCAACAACCGCCTGTTCATGAGCTAACACAATCGATGGTATCTCCTGTATTCCAGTGGTTGCATGGTGGAGCGGCAATTGACGGAGACACAGTTATGAATTTTGCATTTTCTGGTGTGGCCGTCGCCTTTTTATCACTTGCGACGATTAGTCTTTGTATCTTTTTGATGTCATTCCTTATTCGTCAAATACCAGCTTATGTCACGTTTATTCTCGGCTTTATTGCTGCGGTATCGACGTACATATTTGTTATGAAAAGCATTGTATTGCTCTAAAATTAAATCGTTTTGAAAGAAGAATGCCATTCATGGCGATTCTTCTTTTTTATTTGTGACATATTCTTGTACCCTTTCAATATCTTTTACTTTTTTCTAGCATACATATAGTCTTTTAGTTTTATTACCTATATAATTAGAACTAATTTAGTAGAGAGAAGAGGAGACTTTTATGAGTATTTATAATTACTTGGTAAAAAAGCCCAATAATGAGATTTTATCAATGCAAACGTATCAGCAACAAGTCATGCTTATTGTGAATACAGCAAGCCAGTGTCAATTTACATATCAATATGAAGATTTGCAAAAACTGTATACACGTTATCAAGAACGCGGCTTTACTATTTTAGCCTTTCCTTGCAATCAATTTGGTGAACAAAATCCAGAAGATAGTCAAACGACTGCCACACAATGCAAATTACAATATGGTGTCTCTTATCCAGTCTTCGATAAAGTGATGGTAAACGGTGAAAAGGCACATCCTTTATTTCACTATTTAAAGCATGAAATATCTTGCAAAGACATGCCTCGTGACAATATGCAACAACAAATGTTGTACGCTCATATTGAGGAAAATTATCCTGACTATTTACTCGCGCCGAATATTCGCTGGAACTTCACAAAATTTTTAGTAAATCGTCAGGGACATGTTGTGCATCGCTTTGAGCCAGATGATTCAATTTTAGACATTGAACAAGCAATCGAATCATTACTTTAAGGAGGAAATCCAATGAGTGTTAGTAAAAAATTAAATTTGGCCTTTATCTCTATTTTGATTATTATGTTTTTATCGATTTCGTTTGCGATTATTAATGTCGTCTCTATTGATAAAAAAGCAGACGAGGCCTTCCAAAATAGGATTGTACAAGTACAATTACTTGATGAAATTATGATTAATTTGTATAAACAAGGTCTATATGCGCGTGCCATTATTATCGAGGACTCAGAAAGTAATCGTGACCTACTAGCTGCTAGCGCAAAGGGCGTCGATGATTCCATTGCAAAGCTAGAAAATTATTTAATGGCTTCCTCAGTCAAACAGCAATGGAAGGAATTGAATACATACAATAATGAATTCAATGACCAAATGAACGTCTTTATGACCGCAATTAATGCAAAAAATAAGCGCGAGGCAAAACGAATTGTTGTAGAGGATATTGCAAGCTCAAATGGGCATTTGGTAAAGCTTGCGGATGAAATGCGAACGTATCAAAATCAGCAATTAACCGATATTGCAGATGAAACAACTTCTGTGATTTCGTCGACAAAATGGACAGCTAGTATTTCATTAATTATCAGTATCGTGATTACGCTATTCTTTATCGTGTATATTCGTCGTCATATTGTGAACCCACTGACGAATGTAAACAAGCTCGTAAATATTGTCGCCGATGGAGATTTAACACAGCAAGATATTCCCGTACACGCAAAAGATGAAATTGGTCAGCTTGCGATAAGTGTCAATAAAATGAAAAATAACCTTCATCATCTTGTAGGAAATTTACAAATGAATGCAGAGCAATTATCCGCAGCAGCCGAAGAATTGTCGGCAAGCACAGAAGAAGTAAGTGCGACGAGCGACGAAATTACATCACAGGTCGAAACGGTTGCAGCGCGTGCTTCTTCATCTGTTGAAGCATCGAATGAAAGTGCTTATGCAATGGACGAAACCGCTCAAGGCGTACAACGCATTGCCGAATCTGCCCAAACATTAAACGAATCGGCATCAGATACGAGTAATCAAGCTTCACAAGGGCTTGCGACAGTGAGCGATGCAAGTAAACAAATGACAGACATTAATAATTCGACAGATTTAGTTAGTCAATTAGTGACGAAGCTTTCCGCACAAACGGTGGAAATTGCTTTGATGACAAAAATTATTACCGACATTACCGATCAAACGAACCTACTTGCACTTAATGCCTCAATAGAAGCGGCACGTGCAGGCGAACATGGGAAGGGCTTCGCAGTTGTTGCTGCAGAAGTTGGAAAACTTGCAGAGCAATCGAAGAAATCAGCGAACTCGATTAAACGCTTAACGGACGAGATTCAGCTAGATACAGCGAATGTTGAAAAAGCAGTAGCAGCGTCCCTTGTCTCTGTAAAACAGGGTGTTGATGTAATTGAGGAGGCACATACATCCTTTGATACGATTTCAATGGCTGTGTCGACAATGACCGCACAAATCGAAGATATTTCTGCAACATCTGAGGAATTATCTGCAGGTGCTGAGCAAGTAGCTGCCTCTATTCAAGACATTTCTGGTGGGGCATCACAGGCTTCTCAAAGTATTCATGTCATTGTTGATTCAATGGAAGAGCAAAAAGCGACGATGGAGCAAATCACTCAGGTCGCAATGGAATTAAGTAATCATGCGCAACAATTAAATGAAGAGATTCGCGCATTTAAAGTATAACCATTATAAAAAGGAGACTTGGACAAAACACGTCATGTTCCTTTTTTAGCATTCACAACACAAAACCGGAACCGCGCCACCGCGCGATTCCGGTTTTTTATATGCTCATAGGAAAGGTTGTTTTACACGTATGTCCCAGTCTCTTTTTAAATACTATCAACGTGGTAGCATTTTTGAACTATCTAGCATTTCATCCTTAATTTCTTTTAAAATAGTCGACACATCTTCTACAGAAATGGTTCCTTTAGACGTTGTAAATACTTGAACTACCCCCACTTAGCGCGACCATTGCAACAAGCCAAATAAGGATGGTCAGCCACATGCCTTTTTTCGTTGATACAAAATCTGTAATCGAACTTAATAATTTTTTCATTTGTTCTCCTCCTCACTATAGGACTATAGCAAGCGAATATAAATTCCAGAAAAAAATCGCATAATTTTATTTGATTTTGGGAATAGAATGGATAATGATAGGAGGCTTTCACATGGTCATTTTAGAAAATAATCGATTGAAGCTCGTACAACCTGATTTACAGTATTTAGAAGCAATGCATCGTATTCATGCTGACCCTTCCACAAATCGCTACAACCCAGGTGGACCACATGAATCTATAGAACAAACCCGCGAGATGTTACTAAACTGGATGGATGACTGGACACGTGACGAAATTGGCTATTTTATTATGATTGAAAAGGCCTCTAATGACGTGATTGGTATGTGCGGTGTGCGCTACCGTGATTGGCAAAATGGCCGTATTTTTAATTTAGCGTATCGATTAGATACAGCTTATACACGGAAGGGCTATACAAAAGAGGCTAATGAGCTTGTACTACAGTATATTCACGATACAATTGATACAAATCCTAAGATTGTTGCGCGTACGAAATATAATAATATCCCGTCGATAAAAACGGCGGAGGCCCTTGGCTTAGCATTAAATCCTCGCTTTGATAATTTTGAAGAACCGGGAGATGTGTATTTATTTAATAAAGGCTGCTTTGCTTAAAAAGATCGTACTGCGGTACGATTTTTTAATTTTCAAAAAAACCATTGTTGACGCCACCTTTTCGCGCTATAGTGATGCTAAAGGGAGGAATTTTCATGACTATTTTAGAAAAGCTACGTCTCATCTTAAAACAGCAAGATGTTGAGGCTTTCATCGTAATGAGCGATCAAAACCGCCGCTACTTAACAAATTTTACAGGAAGTGAGGGCGCGGTTCTCGTCACACAAACTGAGGCCAAATTATTCGTGGACTTCCGTTACACAGAGCAAGCCACAGCACAATGCCCTGATTTTACAGTGCAAGAAATTAACCCGAGACACGTATATGATGTTATTAATGCCTCGCTGAAAGAGCAAAATATTACAACACTTGCCTTTGAAGAACAGCATGTCTCATTCGCTACATATCGTATGCTAACAGCAAATATTAAGGCTACATTACAGCCGATGTCACTGCTTGTTGAAGCAATACGCCTAACGAAAACACCTGATGAAATCGAATTAATTAAGAAAGCTGCATGGATTTCAGATGAGGCATTCACGCATATTTTGACGTTTATTAAGCCTGGCGTGACAGAACGTGAAATTGCTTTTGAGCTTGAATCACATATGCGTAAAAATGGTGCAGATGGCGCATCATTTGATATGATTGTTGCCTCAGGTACGCGCTCTGCCCTACCACATGGTGCACCGACAGAGAAAAAAATTGAAACAGGTGATATGCTGACACTAGATTTCGGTGCTTATTATAAGGGCTATCGCTCGGATATGACGCGCACGATTGCTGTTGGAGAGCCGCCTGCTGAGCTACGAAAAATTTATGATATTGTCTTAGCAGCACAGGAATTATCACTGAAGGAAATGAAAATCGGCATGACCGCACAAGAGGTCGATAGCCTATCACGCGATTACATTACCGCACAAGGCTACGGCGCACAATACGGTCATGGTGCAGGCCATGGCATTGGCCTTGATATTCATGAGGACATTTTCTTAGCACAAGGTGTTGCTACACCAGTGAGAGAAAATATGGTGCTTACAATGGAGCCTGGTATTTATATCCCTGGACTTGGTGGCGTGCGTATCGAGGATGACGTCATTATGACAAAGGACGGCGCAGAGGTTATTACTCATTCACCAAAAGAATTGATTGTGCTATAGCAGTGAAAAAAGGACAGTACCTGTATGGGTACCGCCCTTTTTTTATTTTATAGCTCCGTATATTTCGATTTATTTCCCTTTGCCTTTTCAACTGGATATTTTAAGGCATTCTTTTTAATTTTTTGTTGAACAGCTTTTGCTAAATCAATCTGTGCCTCATCCGCAAATAATAATGCATAAATTACAACATCTGCTAGCTCGTCTTTGATGTTCTCTTTATTAATAGTTAATGCTTCATCACTCGTTTTCCATTGGAAATTTTCAAGTAATTCACTTGCCTCTAGTGACAATGATAGCGCAACATCTTTTGGATTGTGGAATTGTTTCCAGTTTCGCTCATCCCGAAACGCTATCACCTGTTTTTGTAGTTCTTCAATTGTCATGCTTTCAGCTCCTTTAAACGCTCGCGTAATGCTTCATCATACGCATAAATATAGAGGCCATGAACGCCGCGTTTCATTAAAATATTGAGTGAATTTAAAATGATTCGTTCCTTCGCAAACTCAACATTTTCGATTCCTTCTGTCCCTGCATAAGCACCTGTATCTTTATATTTTGTTGTATCAATTCTCAAGCAATCATTCGCTGCATCATACTGAATAGATGGCCCAAGCACAACCCCGACATAATTCAAATCAAATCCCTGAATCGTATAAATAGAGCCCGCCTCTTGGATCGTTTCCTGACGTTCTGCCCATGTTGTAGAACTTGCAGTTGTATTCCAGGGCATTTGATAGTCCCCTTTAGATTCCGTTACATAATAGGTTTTATTGTCTTTCTTATGTAGAAAATCAAATGTGGCAACAACGCGGCTTAATCCTACGTCCTTATTTTTCTCTTCAATTGCTTGATGAAGCTGCTGCAAGCTATCAAAACAGGCCACCTCATATTTTTCATCTACAGGTATGGGCAGTAGCTTCTTATCTTTAAAAGCATCAATCCATTTAATTATTTGATCATTGGCTTGCATACGAAATTGATTCGTTAACGGGTAAACTTTACACGTTTTTGCCGTCTGCTTTAAGGTTTCCAGTTTAGCAGCTTCCCATAGGCTCTTCAATTTCAATACTTGATTTTGGTCATAAACAATAATCACAATCTTTGCCAGTTTCATTAATTCTTCTAATTGATTATTTCCATAAAAATTATTATATGTATCTTTGCGTGTTAATAATAAATGCGCCTCATCCACTAAAATAATATCTGCACGCTCATCATTTTTTTGAAGACGGTTAATAAGCGGTGTTGGTTTTTCAATATTTTTAGCCTTTAGATGCTTCACATTTTTAGCAATTCCTTTATAGGTCTTGAGCATTTCCTCATGATTGACGACCAAATAGTTAGTTGTTTTCTTAAGCGCCCCCTCTTCTAGTGCATACTCTTGTAAGGTGTTAAAAATCGAGCTCAGTACGACACTTTTTCCAACGCCCGCTTCTCCTTCAATAATTAACAAACTGCTTTCATCCTGGATGTGATTTTCACAAAATTCGAGTACCTCCTCTTTTAAATCAAGCTGTTCACGAGAAAGTTCTTTAAATGGCGACAGCTTAAAAATATCTTTATTTTCGATTGCATGCAGTGAATGCTGCACAAGCTTTTTTTGTCGCAATTGTTGCCATAGCTCTTGAAAGACTTCTTCATCATAAAAAGATTTTTCGTAGTAATTATGTGTCACATGGCTTACTGTTTTACTTTTATTTTGTAATAAATATTTTTCATCTCCTAAAAAGTAATTGATCAATTTCGTTTCGAGATGAAATGTTGCGGAGCGGTTAAATCGTTCATGCTGAATGAGATTGATTTGTGTTAAATTTTTACGCGCCTTATTTTTCAAATGCGCCTTCATTCTTTTTTTAAAATAAATCGTTTCCCCGATGTAAGCTTCCTTATCATTATTAAGCAAATAAATAACAGGATAATTCAAATAAGATTCTTGCTGGCTAATGCGATTTAATGCATCATTTTTAAAATCCATCGATACGATTTCTAACGAGCCCATTGTCTAACCCCTCCATTTTTTACTTATTATATCAAAAAAAGCATGCATTTTTATTCGCATGCTTCAAGCAGTTTTTTAATCCTCTAAAATCTCCAAATCGAAAATTTTATCTGTATGTTTAGAATACGCTACTTTACAACGATACGTTCCTTCTTTTATCGTTGGAAAGTTTTCTAAATTTGTGCTTAAGGATACATCGTTTACTTCAACATCAATGAGACTGTAAGAGCCAAATCGTCCTCCTATATCTTCCAAAATTAAAATCGTACATTTTCCAGAAGCTACCGATCTATTCTTATTGTCAAATGCTTGTTGGACAGCTAGAACACTTCCATACGCACATACGATAAAGAATACAATGAGAATAATGATAGATACAAGAAAATCTTTATGACCTCGTTGTTTTTTAAACATATAGATAATAATACTTAATAGAAAAATGCTTCCGCCTATAAACAAAATTAATGACCATACAATGTCACTCATCTAATAAATCTCCTTTATACTATTATCTTTTAGTAAGCGTATCTATTTTTGTAGTTGAATGATAAATAGCTTCTCTACTCTGCCATCTTCTTCAATTGTTTCATAACTTGCGATTTTATACTGTTCCACACTAATGACATCCGTTAAATAAGCGGGTAATTCCGCTTTTACATTCAGCGGATTCAGTGAATGTTGATACGGAAAATTAGCTGCATTTGGATTAGGCGAATGGATAAATAACGCATCCATAGAAGCATCTTCATGACATAGTTCAATCCATAGTTGATAAGGCTTTCCCCAGTTTTCCAGCTCTTTATTTGCCTCATTAAACAAATTAAATAAAGCCTTTACATGTTGCTTTCTTATGTTTACAGCATCATTTCCATGTCCACAAAAGTCGATATGCGTATGCCAAAAATCAAACCAACTTTCCGCACTAAAATCTAAATCATAATTCTTTATATGTGCTTCCTTTTGTAAATTACGAAAGTAACGTCGTTTTCCTCTAAATTTTTTCATTCATTTTCACCTTATCCCTCTAATCTAAGCGCACAATCGCCCATTATCTCTACGCGCTCCTGCCCTACTCGCTCGGCCAACTCTTTTGGCAATGTCACAATTACTGGCTTCGTTGCTTTTAATGGTTTTTTATTCGCGGTAAGTGAAATTTGTAGCTTGTCATGGCATAAAATATCGACAGCGACTTGCTTATAGCTATCTTGAATAAGTAGCTCGAGCCCTGCACCGTCTGTAAAGCAAATGGCCTGTGCCTTACCCTTATACGTACCGAACCAGCTATTGCCAAAGCCCGCAAGCTCGACATCATATGCCTCCACAGTCTCCGTTATTTCCTGAAGGGCCCCTTCTAAGCATAGTGGCTCTCCTTCACGAAATGTCACAATAAGCTGTGATAATGTTCGCTTGATGGCGATGACCTCGCGTTTTTCAACACAGCTAACTTCATTTGTTGTCGTATTTAGCTTATATAAATGACGTTCATTGTCGACCGCACAAAAATAGATTGCCTCTTCAAATGCCGAGCAAAATTGCACGCGTCCCTCGACTAATACGGCTGTTTTTCGTGTATCTACATTCATTTTAATAAGCTTTGACGACGTTGGATGTGGAAAATAAATCGCATCCTCACAGTAGGTCACATCATAAAAATTCGACATGCCTTTATACGTCTCACTCAGGCACTGCGGGTAATGATTGTGATTCCAGTGGTGATCACGCTTCATAAACTCATCCGAGCGTAAAAAATAACGATAGCGAATTTCATGATTTTTCAGCTTCGAGCCCAAATCATTCCATGTCGCATCGATATGATACCACTCGCCGCCGAGCTGCACCATATTCCACGCATGCCCTAAATCACTCTCACCATCCGCCTTGCCGACCACGTAATAACAAGGAATGTGAAGCTCCTCCATCATCTTTTCAAAAAGTAAGGCATACGCCATACAAACGCCCTGCTTCTCATGCATAAAGGTAAATACCGTAAACGGCGAGCCGGTTGTATTCATCTCATATTGGTGATTGCGCACGATATAGTCATGTACCGCGACAACCTTTTGCACATCACTCATATCCTCCTTAATCAATTGCTTTAAAATACGCCCAATTTCATCAACGACCCATTTATGCTCGTCACGCGACATCCGGTAATGCATCGAAAAATCAATTTTAATACGGCTCTTTGACACGTTTATATATTTGCTTTGCTGGCGTGCGCAGTGCTGTGTGTGAAACGGCTGCTGCAAATGTGAGATGTCAAAAGCATCCTGCAGTAGCTCACTAAGCGGCTTCGGCAGGCGCCCATTAATATGCAGCGAAAATTTTCGGTCTCCTCGTTGCATATGCGTCACTAACGCCGGTAGTAGCTGCTTCGCTGTAATTGTTGACTGCTTCAAGCCGCCGTTCGCCTGAAACGTCTGTAATGATTCAAAATAAATAGCCATCTAATTCCCTACAATCTATACATAATGGCTTTATTATAACAAAAAAAGAAGCCCGCTTTCGCCAGGCTTCTTCCTTTTATTTCATCATATACGCTGCAGGAATCGATACTGTCACCGGACCCGCTGCATATGGTGCCACCTCATATGGTGCAAAGACGACCTTAATGCCACCTGACGCTACCCAGTAATACGGATGACCTGCAATCGTTGTTGTGCTATCTGCAAATGGATATTTTTCAGGATATCCTAGCATTTTTGCTTTGGCATATTTTTTTGCTTTCAAATATGCCGCTTCTGACTTGAATGCCCCTTTTAATGAAAGCTGTGTTCCTTTATAAACATTGTAGCTTTCATATGAAGAGTTGCCATGCGCCCCGCCATTATACACATAAAGCTGCGTTAAAATACTAACCTTCGTTGATGATTTGTATTTCACAAAGGGTGTCAGCACAGCCCAGTATTCCATATAATCTGGTACACTACCATTTGCCTTATCACGCGCCAATTGCTGATCCAATTCTTTTTGTAGCGCGTACGTTTCCTTCGCCTCATTTAGCATCTTCGCATTGACCGCTTTATACTTATCCCCGTGAATGACTGCATATTGAATCTGCTCCGTCTTATAATGCTTGACTGAGATCTTCGGTGCCACCGCACTTGCCCCTAGACTTTGAAGCGGTAACATTACGAGAAAGCATAGCATAATGAGTACCGTCCATAGCTTCTTCATTGAAATCACCCCTTTATTAGTTTACCTTCTTCCTTCTATTATAATATGAAAAAGCAATCAACCGTTAGTTTAACGTACTATTTTTTCTGAAAATTTAGTCTTTTAAAGTTTTAAAAAAGCCTACGAAAAAAAGCGTAGGCTTCTCTGTTATTTAATATATTTTTTGGGAATTAATACGGTTTTCATTCCATCTACATACGGTGCTACCTCATACGGATCAAATACCACTTTGATGCCGCCAGTTGATGTGAAGTAGAATGCATGACCGGCAATTGTCGACTTATTATCCGCAAATGGATAGCTGGCTGGATTATGTAGCATTTTTTGCTTCGCATATTTCTTACCATTTACGTAGGCTGAATCCGATTTAAAGGCTTTCTTTAATGATATTAGCTTACCTTTATAGACATTGTAACTTTCATAATATGAATTTCCATGTGCGCCACCATCATAAATATACGTTTGTGTTAAAATACTGATATTTGTTGATGTTTTATATTTTATAACAGGTGTTAGGCCAATCACATAATCAGTTCCCTGTAAAACCACGCCAGCCTCTTTGTCTTTCTTCATCTGCTTATCAAGCTTTTTTTGTGTAGCATAAGCTTCCTCTGCCTCTTTTTTCATCTTCGCATTGACCGCTTTATATTTATCCCCGTGAATGACTGCATATTGAATCTGCTCCGTCTTATACGTCTTGACCGAAATCTTAGGTGCTGCCGCACTTGCCCCTAAACCTTGAAGCGGTAACATTGCGAGAAAGCATAGCATAATGAGTACCGTTCCTAACTTCTTCATTGAAATCACCCCTTTATCAGTTACCTTCTTCCTTTATTATAGTCTGAAAAAGTAACCAATTGTTAGTTTAATATGTTATTTTTCTGAAAAATTAATCTTTTTTAAAAAAAGCCTACGAAAAAAAGCGTAGGCTCTTTTGGTTATTTAATTTTTATCGATACGGTTTTCATTCCATCTGCAAATGAAGCTAATTCATATGGATCAAATACCACTTTTACTCCACCTGTTGAAACGCGTGACTCGCAATGGTTATACTTGCATCTGCATAAGGATATTTTTTTACAACAGAACCATGTTATTGGTTTAGAGACTTCAAATTCTTTCGAACTGAATTTCTAAATGCTTCACTTTTTAGTAGTTGAATGTGAAATGCGTTTAGAGATTTTTCTAATTTCCTTCTTTTTAGCACATCTTTTTCTTCTAAACAATTTGAAAAGAAGACTACTTCTAATTTATTGTTTCTAATATCTTCAGCGTAAAATGCGCTATTAAGAATATTCAAAGTTGAACCACCCTTTTGTCCAGCATGTTTTAACCATTCTTGATTTCGAGGGTTTAACATTAATTGTTCCATGATTTTATCGAGGTAATTATGAACATCCTTCGGAAAGAAGGTTTTGCTGTTTAATTTTTCTAAGATAGACATATATTCATTAGCTGTCGATTTAGGCATGCGATTAGACCAAATTCTCTGAAAATCTAAATTTAACTTGTTCATTATTTGATTTTTATGTTCTTTAGATAATGGATTACGATTCCATTCTTCATTTAAAGCGATAGATTCTCTATAGTATTCATTCGAATCCATTTTTTCAAATTTCTCCAATATATATTCTATATTGGAGAAGTTTTGATCATATCCATTTAACTTTAATGGTATGTATAGCGCTTCTGTAGCTGGGAAAATATTTTCATGTTTCTTTAACTGTAATTCTCCCAATAATTTGTTTGTATTCTCAATCCCTAAAATATTCATTAAATATGAAGTGTTAGCATTAGAACTATAATGAATCATTCCCTGAGCAACCTCTAATAATGTCACTTGTTCCCTATCACCTAACGTTTTTAACCATTCTTGATATGAGCCACCATCGCTATTAGGTATAAAATATTTTTCTATTTCTTTAATATTAATTAAATTGCTAGCAATCAATTTTCTTTCTGCCACTTGTTTCGAAAATTCAATTGCAACTATTATTTTGGCTACACTGGCTAAAGGTAACATCTTATTTTCGTTGCATTGCCCTAAAATTTCCCCATTATACTTAACTAATATGGCTACTTCATTATTGCTATTTTCTTTCATAAATTTATAAATATACTCTGGATTTGATTTTGTTTTATAAACCCAAATTCTATTTAAAATGAATATAAAAATTAGAAATATAAGTAAACTATACAAAAAAATCAATTTTAAAATCGCACCTCATCCTATAAAAATTTATGCTACAAAGTATATCTTTAATTCTCTCACAAAAATGGTAGCATAGTAAATTCGGTTATAATGTAAACACTTGAGAGAATATAGTCAGATTTCTTTTCTTTATGGCCTTAGCTTCGTTTAAGTTTAATAAAATCCCCCAGGTTATTAATTGGCTTACTTAATATTTTAGTTTCTTTCCTCTATTCCTATGTAAGCATGATTTCACACTACAGCTTATTATACGCTTTTTTCCTCATACAAAAACACATCAAAGCTGTCCGAGCTCTGAGGTGCTTTTTAAATTAGCACATTATTTTAATTGAGATTTTGGAATCGATACGGTTACGAAACCATCTGCATATGGTGCTACTTCGTATGGATCAAATACGACTTTAATGCCGCCTGTTGATGTGAAGTAGAATGAATGACCTGCAATTGTTGTTTTCTTATCTGCTAAAGGATATTTCTTTTTATTATCTAAAACTTTTGCTTTCGCATATTTTTTAGCATTTAAATACGCTTTTTCTGATTTGAAAACACTTTTCAATGATACTTCTTTGCCGTTAATTGTGTTGTAGCTGATTGCAGTGAAGTTACCATGTGCTGCATCATCTGCTGTTTCTGACATCACAGAAAGAATACTTACTTTGCTCGCTGATTTAAATTTCACGATAGGTTTTAATGCCATTTCAGTTTTTTCAGCAGCTTGGTAGTCATACGCTTTTTTTGCTTCTTTTTTCATTTTTGCATTTACTGCTTTGTATTTGTCCCCAGCAATAACTGCGTATTGAATATCGTCTGCGCCTTTATAGTCTTTAATGGATACTTTTGGTGCAGATGCTGCTTGAGCCCCAATGCTTTGAACTGGTACTGCCACCATAAAACCTAACATTGCTGCTGTTGCTACTAATTTTTTCAAATAAAACACTCCTTAGAACTTATTTCTATCATTTCCATTATAACACAATTTTTTATAGTTAAATGGAGATAGGTAAATTAACAAACTATTTATAAATCAATTTCTTATTAGATATTTAAGCATTTTAATACAACATATAATGGTAAATTTCCATCTTATAGTACAGGACGGTACGTATTCCAAAAAGTTCCTGGGCTTTTCCACCAAATAAAAAAAGTCACACATCGGTGTGACTCTCTCTCCATTTAAAGCTCTGTATCAATGGTTAAATTATAAATATGCGCGTCTACATCATTTTCAAAAATATAAAATTCGTGATTCCAATAAGAGATATCTACACTATCAAGCGGCCAGTTGTTTTTTTGGGTAAAAGGCTGTTCGGTTACGACACCATTTTCAACCGCAAATACATGCAGCGCATTATTTACCTCTGTAAGAATGGCATCATTCTTAAAGCCACTTAATGAGTCTACTTCTACCGTTTTTTGGTCTGCAAATAACGCACTTTCCTTTTTATCTTTCATGCTATATGTCATCAGTTTATTTTTATCAAATTGTCCTTGCTTTAAATTATCCACATACACAATTGTATGCTCATCAATAAAAGTTAGCCAATCTGGATTTTTCGCTGTAATAGGGTACTTTTTGTTCGTTTTTTTCTTCGTATCCTGTACATGAAGCATCATTTTTTCTGATGATTTATCAATATAAGCAATCACACCATCGCGAATCGTGTAATCAGAAACTTTCCATTTATCCTTAGAAACGGTACGGATGGTTTTGCGTTTTTGTGTTGTTAAATCATAGGTCATCAGCTTTGTTTGTTTCGTAACTTGCTCATGCTCTGCCCATACAACAAGGTCACCCGAAATCTCTGGAAAATCGGTATACACTGTATCACTTGTTGTGCCGAATGACAGCGTCTTGTTTGTTTTTTCATTAAATGCGTAGAATTTTGTGCTACCTCCTAGATCATCTCCATCTACCCAGATAATCCAGTCTCCGCTATTTTTTAAGCCCTGTGTTGCCGCTTTATCTAAATTAGAATGGAAAATACTTTTATACGCACCAGATGTTCGGTCAATTTTCACAATCTGATTAGCAATCGATGCAGAACCTGGCTCACATACGGCCACGTAAATAAAATCATTCGTTGCTATGTAACTCGTTAAATTCGTATAAGGTAACTTGACATCATCCTTCAGTTTTTCATCCTTGATCATCGTATAGCCTGTGCTACGCTCACTCTTCTTATTAGCACCCACTGTTAAAAAAATCGCCATACCGATAACAACGGCGATGATGCACACTACTAGCCCTTTTTTCCTCAATACAACCTGCTCCCTACGCAATTTACTTTTGCTATCTCTTATAAGAACGTTCCAATAATGAAACAGTTGCATTTTTTTGAATTTCTTACAAAAAAAGACCGCCTCTATGGCCTTTTAAGTAGCTAAAACCCCAGCAAGCGCTTATCAGGGGTATCTTTAAAAAGAATATGCTCCACCTTACGCATGGCGCGCGACATCATCTTTTTATCATACATTGGTGGAATGAAACGGCCGCCTTCTCGGTAGCCTGTCAAAAGACGCTGCCCACTTAAATTTGTCGTAATAATTGTCGGCTTATGCTGGCGACTATTTAATATACTTCGTAGCACATTGCTCGTATACTCGCTCGCCCGCTTATCACTATAAATATCCCCAGTTTCCGCACCTAAATCATCGAGTACGAGCACATCCACCTTACTCGCGAGCGTCACAAAATAATTTTGCGTATACATACTTTCTCTGTTACCCACACTATCACGCATCAGCTCCATTGTCCGACCAAAATCTAAAAATAAAGTACGTCGATTTTGCGGTGAGGCCTCATTGACCTGCTGTAAAATACTCATCGCCAAATGACTTTTCCCACATCCGGTCTCCGGCGACTGAATCCATACATTAAACACCTCGCCCTGAATAAAGCGCTCTGCCACACGAACCGCGAGCATTTTATTCAGCTGCTCCTCTTCTGTCTCTGCTTTGAACTACCCCCACTTAGCCGTTCTTCGAACGTTGCTTGAAGTGGGAGATTCCTACGAACAGTGCTTGCTTGTTTCCAGTTGCTCGAAACAGCGGCTTCACTTTTTTTAGTAGGCTATCCCCGTCGTTCCTACGGTTGTTGCTTTAAAAGTCTTAACCCTTCGATTAAGATATTCTTACTTGCATTAATATCTCGGTCTAGTGTCGTATCACAAGATGGACAAGTCCACTCACGAATATCCAATGTTTTCTTGCCATCTCGATGACCACAGGCATGACAAAGTTGGCTCGATGGGAAAAATCTGTCGATTTCAACAATTTTTCTACCGAACCATTTCGCCTTATACATCAGTTTTTGTACAAAAGAAGACCATGACACATCACTGATCGCTTTCGCTAACTTATGATTTTTCAACATGCCTTTTGTGTTTAAGTCTTCAAGACAGATGACGTCATAGTGACGAATCAATTCTGTTGACAGTTTATTCAAAAAATCTTCTCGTTGAAACGCGACACGCTCACGCAAACGAGCCACTTTACGACGTTGCTTTTGATAGTTCATGCACTCACGTAAATCACGCCCATCTTTTTTCGCTTGCTCGTAGCGACGTGATAACTTGCGTTGCTCACGTTTTAACTTCTGCTCCATTTTGGCTGTAAAGCGTTGGTTATCCACTTTACGTCCAGTAGACAGAATCGCAAAATCGGTGATACCTAAATCAATTCCTACAGCTTCCTTTGTTTTAGGCAATGGCTTAAAGTCTGGCACTTCGCATTGGACAGACACGTAAAATGTACCACTCGCATTGTATTTGATTGTCGCCTTTAAAATACGCCCTTTAATGTCACGCGATTTTACAAACTTTACAAGTCCTAATTTTGGTAGCTTCATTTGATTACCGATAATCGCAATATTGTTATTCGTATTCTTCGTAGTATAACTTTGAACTGGATTCTTTTTACTTTTAAAGCGAGGATAGTTATTTTGCTTTTGAAAGAAACGTTTAAAAGCGTCTAGTAAATTTTCATAAGAGGCTTGTAATGCCACACTATCTACGTTGCGTAGCCATGCCGTATCATCTTGTTTTTTCAGCTTTGTGAGCATTTTAGACATAATGGAACGATTCAACCCTTTTCCTTCTTCTTCATAAGAAGTATTCCAACGTTCAAGGAAATAGTTGT
>NZ_JTFC01000049.1 GCF_003991225.1 Candidatus Kurthia intestinigallinarum | reverse complement strand
AGGGTATGGATAATAAACCACCTACAATTGCAATACCTGTTCCCTCTGATAAAAAGCTGGTAAAGTTAAGCAAACTCATTCCAGCACCAGCTTCCTGCTGTTTCAAGCTACTTGAAACAATTGTTGATATAACTGTTTTGGTGAACGAAAGCCCACCTAAAACAAATACGATTATAATTGTCATGAACCATGATGTTGTTTCTAAAAGAAAGGAAGCAGTTAAAAAGCTAACAGAAAGAAATGTAACTCCGATGTTTAACACGTATAAAGGACCTCTTCTATCAACAAGTATCCCACCAATGTAGCCGAAAATAATGACACTCATTGTTCCAGGGAAAATAATTACACTTCCGATTTCGGCAGTACTTAGCTGGTGAACATCTTTCATCATATAAGGAACCATAGAGACAAACCCTGCTACTGTTCCAAATATAATTCCCCCACAAAGAACTCCAATCATAAAAGGTATATTTTTCCCTAATCCGGGATCAACAAAAGGATCTGTTACTTTCCTGATATGTTTTACAAATATCAGGAATGACAGCACGCTAACGATAAGAAAAGAAATGCTATATGATGTTGTAAACAACATAAAAAATACAATGCCTACAGACATTAGTATAATTCCTTTGATATCAAAATGACCTTTTATCCTTACTTCTTTCTTTAATAATTTCATAAGAAACGGAACAGTGATAATTGTTATCATAGGAATGAGTAGAAGATAGGACCAATGAATATAATGGGCTATCATTCCACCAATCGCTGGACCGACTCCTTCTCCCATGGCTACTATCGATCCAATAAGACCAAATGCTTTACCCCTATTTTCCTTTGGAATATAGCGCGCAACTACAACCATTACGAGTGCTGGAAATGC
>NZ_JTFC01000048.1 GCF_003991225.1 Candidatus Kurthia intestinigallinarum | reverse complement strand
CCAACGCCGGATCTTGTTGAATAATCGCACGGTCAAACGACACTTGTTTTTCAAGTCCTCGCTTATAGCCGCTCGCAACCGGAACAAAATTCAAGTGCATATGAGGAGTAGCTTCGTCATTATGGATGACCGCATTATATACTTTTAAATTCGGATTTCGCTTCTCAAAATCTTCGAACCACTCTAATAAAATTTCATTTCCTTTCTCATAATCCTTTCGCATAGGAAAGTCATATAAGTCTCCCACCTGAACAATCATTTCCTGCTGAAGCGCCGTTTTTTTACTGGATTGGATGTGCTTAAAGTAATCATCAATTTTCCGGTCATTGCGTTTTTGTTTAGCATTGTAATTTTCCAACGCTTCGCCAAATTCTTCTTGATACAGTTCTTTCAAATCCTTCTGAACGAGGTACACATTTTCGTGCGAACGAGATTCATCAATGTGTGAATTCCGTTCTTTATCCTTGTCACTCATGGTCCGATTATTGTGTTTGATGTTGGTTTTATTGGTCGCCTTTTTGAGCGAAACCGACATGCTCATGACGAATCACCTCACTTGCTATGAGTGTACCAGACAGTTTGTTACTTTGCCAAAGTAACCTTTTCTGTATTTTGACACTGCGCTGCGCTCCATGTGCAAAATGAAAAGGCTCTCCGAGGGTAAAAGCAGGGGTCTGTCACTCTGGCGTGACAGTTTCCCCAAGATCAAAATCAAAAGAAAAGACCTTGGGCGTTGCCCAAACCCACGAGGGAAAAGTTTCCCCTCGACCCCCTCCAAAAACTCCCCCATCCCCCTCAATTTTGAGGGGGCTCCCTCGCCGGTAGGCAGGTCAAAAGGTGTTGCCTTTTGACGTGCCGAGAGGGTTCGGGTTTTGCGAAATTCGTCAACTCCTTAAATTCCTTCCCGTTGGTCAGTCAGACATTTACCGTTGACGAATGCCACGTTTTTCGTTCTGCAGCTCATCAGCTTTTAGACGAAAAAAAAGACCGTCAAATGACGATCTTC
>NZ_JTFC01000047.1 GCF_003991225.1 Candidatus Kurthia intestinigallinarum | reverse complement strand
CTGTCACTCTGGCGTGACAGTTTCCCCAAGATCAAAATCAAAAGAAAAGACCTTGGGCGTTGCCCAAACCCACGAGGGAAAAGTTTCCCCTCGACCCCCTCCAAAAACTCCCCCATCCCCCTCAATTTTGAGGGGGCTCCCTCGCCGGTAGGCAGGTCAAAAGGTGTTGCCTTTTGACGTGCCGAGAGGGTTCGGGTTTTGCGAAATTCGTCAACTCCTTAAATTCCTTCCCGTTGGTCAGTCAGACATTTACCGTTGACGAATGCCACGTTTTTCGTTCTGCAGCTCATCAGCTTTTAGACGAAAAAAAAGACCGTCAAATGACGATCTTCGTTCTTCAATAAACGCGCCCTTTAATGGAACAAAAAGATTTGAATTCCTGTTATAAAAAAAGGATCAATTTTGAACTCTCTCCCAAAGTTGATCCCTTAACGATTTAGAAATCCCTTTGAGAATGTTTATATACATTCAAGGTAACCAGCCAACTAATGACAATGATTCCTGAAAAAAGTAATAACAAATTACTATACAGATAAGTTGACTGATCAACTTCCATAGGTAACAACCTTTGATCAAGTAAGGGTATGGATAATAAACCACCTACAATTGCAATACCTGTTCCCTCTGATAAAAAGCTGGTAAAGTTAAGCAAACTCATTCCAGCACCAGCTTCCTGCTGTTTCAAGCTACTTGAAACAATTGTTGATATAACTGTTTTGGTGAACGAAAGCCCACCTAAAACAAATACGATTATAATTGTCATGAACCATGATGTTGTTTCTAAAAGAAAGGAAGCAGTTAAAAAGCTAACAGAAAGAAATGTAACTCCGATGTTTAACACGTATAAAGGACCTCTTCTATCAACAAGTATCCCACCAATGTAGCCGAAAATAATGACACTCATTGTTCCAGGGAAAATAATTACACTTCCGATTTCGGCAGTACTTAGCTGGTGAACATCTTTCATCATATAAGGAACCATAGAGACAAACCCTGCTACTGTTCCAAATATAATTCCCCCACAAAGAACTCCAATCATAAAAGGTATATTTTTCCCTAATCCGGGATCAACAAAAGGATCTGTTACTTTCCTGATATGTTTTACAAATATCAGGAATGACAGCACGCTAACGATAAGAAAAGAAATGCTATATGAT
>NZ_JTFC01000046.1 GCF_003991225.1 Candidatus Kurthia intestinigallinarum | reverse complement strand
TTGCTATTGCCCAAGCGATATTACTTGATGAGATTGTGACGAAGACTTCAAGCTTCGTCAGTTTGCATCCTGCAACTGTGTATTATCATCCGATGTCGACGATTCGCTACGGCTACCGAGCGAACCGACAAATGCCACGTGAGGAAAAATATACGCATTTACAGCGCTACAAAGCATTAATCTTAACGATTTTAACAAATCAACCGTATGAAAAATGCTTAGAAGAGCCTGAGCATTTAACGAAGCGTACGAATGATTTGGTACATTCGATTTTACAGGCACAAACAATTGAAGACATGCAGCTCTTATTAACTGAAGCTTATGATTTCGTAGCGTATCATACCGTGCAAACACAAACAGCTGAACGGAAGAAATGGCGTTCTCGTATGATTTTAGGTGTTGTTTTAACAGCGTTACTTGGCTTAGTTGGTATTGGTTATGTAAAACAGGATGCTAATGAACAGCAAGCAGCAGCGATTCAATCATTAACAGCTGATTATGAGGAGGAACAGCTCATTCAAGAGGCTGATACGTTGTTTGTAGCTGGGAAATTTAAAGAGGCAGTTCCATTATTTTTAGCGTTAGGTGATTCCACAGAAGAGGTTGCTAAAAAGCTTGTCTTAGAGGAGCAGTGGCAGCTAGCTCTTGATACAGAGCCAGCGATTTTAGAAACGGTCATTACGGCTTTATATAATGAAGGAGAAGAAAAACGCTTACTTGATTTAACCATTTCTGAGGAGATGCCTGTCTATACGCAAAAGCTCGCGCAGGAAAAAGCGATTGTAAGTTATGATGTGGCACAAATGTCAGCCGATTTACCGTTTATTTCAGACGAACAGACGTTAAAGCGTATGGGGCAAACATTTGTGAAAAACGGTGATATAGCAGGTGCTCGAGAAGTACTCAATAAGACGCAAGATGCAGATTTGAAGCGTACGATTGAACTTACGCAGGCGGAGAGTGAGCTTGTCGTAGCGAAGGAAAAATTAACAGCTCTCGAATCTGATAATTCAGCAAACAAGGCCGATCAATTGAAGGTGCAACAGACGAAAATTCAAGAATTGGAGGCGAAAATTCAAGGGTTAAAGGGAGGCTAAGTCGATGAAATTTTTAATGGCGAAGCTTTTATTTTCACAAGGTGGTCGGAAGTTGTTGTGGCTTGTGCTTGCGCCGTTCTTTTTGTTTTTCATCCTCATTTTAGCTTTCGTTGCAGAGGATACGAAGCCACCAACAGGACAATACACAATCGGCAGCCAACTGTCAGAGGCTGTTTTGCAGTATGAGGAAATCGTGTACGGTGCACTTTTAGAATATGAGTTAGAAGAACATACACCATTAGTGCTTGCCATTATGATGCAGGAAAGCGGCGGTACAGCTTCACTAGATGTGATGCAGGCCAGTGAGTCCATTGGGTTGCCACCAAATACGATTACAGATCCCGTATATTCCATTGAAGTCGGTGTTGCCCATTTTGAAAAGGTACTCGCGAAACGAGAGCGCTTAGGCGTCGATTTAGACACAGCCATTCAGAGCTATAATTACGGTTCGGGTTATATGGATTTTGTTGCAGCAAATGGTGGTAAGCATTCAGCAGCATTAGCCCAAGCATTTTCAGAGCAGCAAGTAGCGAAACTTGGTTGGCAAAGTTACGGGGATCCCGAATATGTAGCCCATGTAAAGCGTTATATAGGGACGATGCGTGACGGTGAGGTTCTTGATTTAGCAAATGCCACAGCAGATTTTCAAGTGGTGTATGAAACGATGCTTCAGTTTGACGGTTATCCGTACACGTTTGGTGGGATGAGCCCGACGACTTCCTTTGATTGTTCAGGCTTGATGATGTGGGCTTTTCGGAAAATCGGTGTGAATTTACCTCGAACAGCCCAAGAGCAGTATAATGCGTCACAAAAAATAACAGCGGAGGAACTGCAACCAGGGGATTTTATCTTTTTCACAGGTACGTATAATGCCGGTAGACCTGTCACTCATATTGGCATGTATGTAGGGAACGGCAAAATGTTTGATGCAAATGGTGGAGGGATTGGCTTTACTGATTTAAATAATCGTTATTGGCAAGAGCATTTATATGGGTACGGTCGCATTGTTGACTTTTCAGGAGGTGAGGGAGGATGAAGCAAGGGATTGTCGTAGGTGTATTTGTATTCATTGTTCTCGTTTTAGCAGGTTCAATTTTTGTGCTGTCTAATGATAAGAAGGCTTTAAAGGAAACGATTGAACGAAAGAATGGGGAACTCGAGGCACTCACGCTAAAGAATGAAGAACTTTCGGCTGTTACCGGCTTACAAGTAACCGGTGAGGAAGTTGCTTTTGTAGAGCAAGCTTTTCGGGTTTATTTGAACTATGACAATGATTCCTATGTTACTCGCTTTAATGAATTGTCGAATTTTGTTGAATTAGATGTACTGAACAAATTAAAAGGTGCCTCCTCTCTTTCACCACCTGTTGTCGCAATGAAAAATGAAGTAGAAGATGTACAAATTTATTTGAATCCTAAGGAGCCCCACACGTTTTTAGTGTACACCACGACCAACTATTTTTTAGATGGGGCACTGGTCAATCACGGTAGTCAGTTGTATGAGGTGAGCGTTTTAAAGAGTGAGGAGCAGTTTATCCTTGGGGAATTTAAGGTCATTGGTAATATGACGGAGGT
>NZ_JTFC01000044.1 GCF_003991225.1 Candidatus Kurthia intestinigallinarum | reverse complement strand
GTAAACTTATTGGCATTTGCTTCAATTTTTGTACCGTCAATAAAGATCGCTTGTTGATCAATTAGCTTTTCTTCGACAAGCTGGCAACGGAATTGGACAAAACATTGACGCATTAATTCCTGCATCTGTGGATGGATTCGGAAACGATTGATTGTGCGATAACTTGGTTCATATCCTTGTGCTAACCATTTCATACGTATACTATCTTTTGTTAAGTCTTCAATACGTCGACCTGAAAAGACCGATTGCGTATAACCACACAGAATAATTTTAAGCATCATTTTGGGATGATAAGATGGACAGCCTGTTTCTTGATAAAAAGGAGCGAAAGCTTCTCTCGGAATACTTTCTACGAGATGGTGAATGTGAAAGGCAATATCATTTTTTTTGTAATTTCACTTCTAAATCTAGCGGTAATATGAGTTGATTCATGTTATAATTTTTATACATAAAGAGTCTCCTTTTGGTTGGTTTGGTGTGGTAACTTAATTTTATCAAAAGGGGCTCTTTTTATTCTATACAAAAACAAAAAAATTACAGATAAAAAGGACTTCGGCATCTTCATTTGCCGAAGTCCTTTCTTTAGCTAGGGTTTTGTCCCAGCCTCTTCTTTTTTATATTATTGAAAATTAATTTGCTGGCAAAATTCATAACCTCTGCGAGCGGCAATTTTAATATCTTTTTGGAAGTAATCAATTGATTTAGTTTTCGTTGGTATTGCACCTTCAGTAAATGCTACTGCTAAATCAATCATCATAACTAAACCTTTATTTGGTCCATCGGAAGAAATAGATTTTAAACTTCTTGTTCTAGCTTGGTTGTGAATAACACCTTTTGCAATTAAGTTTCCTAATAAGGATTCTTGTTTACGAGGACAAACAAAGTAGAAATTAATAGGTACATATTTTTCTTTCGTTGAAGATTCTGTTTCTACTTTTTTATTTCTTTTCTTTAAAGCAGCGACAATTTTTTCTAAAGTATCAAAATTATCTTCTGATAATTTTGATTTAGTTAATAAAGAGCCAGTAACAATTCTATCGATAGCTGAAGATATATCGCTAAATCTTATTTTATACACTTTTGATTGTGTTTCTGGTTGAGATGCAGCAAATTCTTTCAAGTTTTCATAAGATTGATGAAGAATTTCAAAAAACCTTCTTGGTAAACCGTGAGCAGCATAAGTAGCTAATAAAAGTGCTTTATCATCCTCAAAATAATCAAGAATTTGAGTATTGCTACTAACATTAATTTTGTCCATTTTTTTTATAAATAATCGTTTGAAAAAATCTTCATATACAGTAGATTGAATATCTAATTCTAGATACTCTATTGAACAGTCATCTCCAGGTTCAAAATCAAAAGAATCACCATTTACTTTAGAAGGATATTCTGTTGCTTGAGGGGGATATACTGCTCCAATGAAATAAACAGAATTACGAGAATTATCTACTCGAGTACCGCCTCTTAATAGTTTAAAAAACTTAAAAATCTCTTTTTGAGCTTCTTTTGGAAGATCTGAACATTCATCAATTAACAGTACAGTATGTTCCAGACTAAATAATTCATATAAATGATTGTAAAAATTTGTGATAAATTGTGATGCATTCATATGACTTAATTGAACCGTGAGATATTCTACATTTGTTGCAGTAGCTTCAGTTAAATTACTACCTAAATTAGCTACGGGTGTTTTTAGTTGCCCATTAACTCCAGCGGTTTTAGTTATATTTTCCGTTAATTTACTTTTATTATTTAGAACATTATCATGTAACTCATTTGCGTATTGTTCAATTTCATCAATTAATTTGTTTATATCAGTTTGCTCTTTCAACCTGAATAAATTAATCAATTTGTCAAAAAAACTTATTGAAGTATTTTCGATAATGTATTTATTTCGTTTAATTGTTGAGATAGTTTCAAGAATAAGTTTACTATAGACATGCATTCTAAATAAATCTTCGTCTTTTGAAACAAACTCAGATACTTCTGCCATTGATATGTATACAGGTAAAATTCTTAATTCTTTGAAATTTTCTAAAAGTCTAGTGCTAATCATTTTTAATATATGAGTTTTACCAGTACCTCTAATGCCTTCAATTAGCACATTGGACCCTTCTTTAACTATATATTTGTTAATATCAAAGCCAGGGTCAATATGAACATCAGGGTCAAATTTAGATTGAGCATCATGTTGGAAGAAACTGTTAGGTATATTTACTACTGTCAATTAATTAACCTCCCTTTAAATTCTTAATAATATAATACCATATTTTACTTTATTACTTATAAAGAGGGATAAAGGTAATTAATATAAAAATAAACGTACGAAGAGGATATCATCACAATTTGGCGACGTTAATCATTAAAGATATAAAGTTGAATGAAAAACGTGAAGTCGATAGCATTCAAATACAATTCAATAATACGGTATTAGATTACTTAACAGAACAAGGAGCGGATAGGTCATTAGCAGATGACTTGTCTGCTCCTTTTTTAATTACAATAAATGTATAATGAAGTGGGAGGTGTTGAAATGAAAAAGACTATAACTATACTTATAGTTTTTATACTGGGATATCTTTTAGGTGAGATAGATGTTAAGCTAATTTTAAAGGATTTAGAGAATGAATTTATTGAGCTTAATACCATTTCAATAATAGGTTTAACTTCATCTGTTACGACTCTATTAGTATTTTTAATGTATTTAATAGGTAAAGTTTATGCCATCAAGAAAGCTGAAATGTTTCTTACAGAATCATTCTTTGTAAGACATAATAACAATAATGATGATTTAAATATTGGTAAAGAAATAACTTTAGATAAAGATTTGGAAGAATGTGAAATAATATATTTAGTTCCTAATGATCCAATTAGGGAGATAAAATTTTATACTTATGATGGGGATTATCATAAGGAAGGGCAATTAATTGAAAGTGTTGGGTCATTAAAAGCTGGAGAAACCCTTCGTATCAATACTTATCTTCCATGTGGAATGCCTAATTATATAATTAAGTATGAACGCTTTGATTATGTTATTGGAACATTAGTACTTCAAGAGGATGGTCGAGGTCTTACAAATTTCAGAACACCTGAAATTAAACATACATGGAGAAGTTATTTTTATCATTTAGTAAAAGCATAATAACCGTACTTACATCATTTACGGTGAACCGTATCATAAATAAGTGCGGTTACTAGTAAAGGCACATAAAACAAGCTATTTCCTGTTTTATGTGCCTTTTTATATTATTTAAATTCTATATCAATCACAGTAGAAGTTGCGTTTAAATACAACTAATAGTTTCTTCTTTTAAGTAAGAGAAGTCATCAATATTAGCAGATAAGAGAAGGTCACCAATCGATATGTCGTAGCGACCTTCACCTCTAGCGCTAGGTTCAAAGTAATGAATTTCGCAATTCCCTTCAGCTATAGAGAAATTCCCCTGATGGAAGTTGAAAATATCGATGACGCTAATAGTAAATAAATAGAATGCTAGCAACAAGAACGCGGAGCATGAAATTACTACAAAATAAAAATCTTTATGAGAACGTTTTTTCTTTAAAAAATGATATATAGTAGGAATTAAAATGATTAACCCAACGATAGAGTAACCAAAAGTAATATAAATATCAGACATATTAAAACCTCCTTCCGATAATTAATTTACAGTATAAAACGGTAAAAGGTTTCATGGAAAATCTAAGAGTCATTAGACCAATAATCTACATAAGCACTAAACAAAACCCCTCCCCGTTCACCAACAGGGAGGGGTTTTCAATTCAACGATATTGTTGGCCTTTACCTAGCTTATTTTCCTTCACCCAACCCTTATATTTCATCCACTCAATCAGCAGCGTAGAGAACACAACAGCAATAGACGGTACCAAATAATGAATGGGCGCTGCGATAAATAATCTAATCAGCCATACGCCAGCAACAATCGACAGCCAATACAGTAAAATCCACTTTATACGTGAACGAAGGTATTGTTTCGTAGTCATAGATTATCTTCCCGTTTCGGCATCAGTACATAGGCTAGCATTTTCGTTTCAGCATCATACGTAAGGAAAACCTTTTTTTCACTTGAATAAAAGTTAACTGCTTCAATATGAAGAATATGCTTGTCCCAATGTTTAAATTGGATGTAATCTACCTCGCCATTAAGCGTGCTAGAAATGGATTGTACTACGTTATATACCTCGCCTTCTATGTCACATAAGGGCTTTTCTAGTATGTAAATTTGATAGTAACTTGCAATGAGCAATGTGCCTTCAGGTGTCAGTGTAATATCACGCATTGTCCCACCAAAGGAGTAATAGTCACAGATAGCATAGCTGTCAGGATTTTGACGATTGATTTCGTAGAGCAGGATATCTGTTAGCACATAGCAGTAATCGTTATTTGGTGATAGAGCTGTCGCAACTGGTTTTCCTCTAAACTGACCATAGGTATCATGATAAAATTCATCCTCAAATTTTACCCATGTCCATGTATCATTTTCGTGCGGACCCTCATAAACTTTTTCCTCATACATCCCTGCTAGGGGCATCTCTGTTAGTTGCGCTGTTTGAATCATTATCCATGCTCCTTTTTCAATCTAGTGACCTCCATTATATAGAATAATAGGCGTGCTTTCGAATTTCCGTTATAATCCTAGTAACAAAGGGAGGAGAATTTCATGACTACACTTGCACTAATCGGTACCGGCGTCGTAGGGGAGCGCATTATTAATCAGGCACTGAAGCTCGGTACATATGACATCGTCGGGATTTTTGATGAAAATACAGCGCGTATGGAGAAGCTTGCGGCAACGTATAATTTACCAATAGCAGCGTCACTTGAAGCACTACTTGATCTCACACCGGACTGGGTTTATATCGGCACACCACCAGTAAGCCATGCACCGCTCGCGGAGAAAATCGCTGCGCGTGGGCTGCATGTTTTATCAGAAAAGCCGCTTGCACATGATGCATCAGACGGTGAAAAAATGGTTGCGGCAGTTCAAGAAGCAGGCGTAAAATCTGCGATGAATTTTCCGCTTATGTACGGCGCGGCTGTTCAAAAGCTACGTGATATTTTAGCGGCACAGGAGCTTGGTGAAGTTACGCGTATTGAGCTTCATACGCATTTCCCGCACTGGCCACGTCCTTGGCAGCAAAATCCATGGATTGCGACGCGTGAGCAGGGTGGCTTTATTCGTGAGATTTTTCCGCATTATCTACAGCTGACAAACCACTTATTCGGTGGCATCAACATCATTGTGCATGATACGACTTATCCAGAGGACAGCACACGTTGTGAGACAAGTGTTGCAGCTTTTGCGAAAACGGATGCCGGGATTCCAGTTATCATCAATGGCATGTCGGGTGCAGCGCAAATTGAGCGCATTGATTATAAAATCTTTGGTACGAAAAAAATGCTGTCATTACGTAACTGGGGCGATGTATTGGTAAGTGAGGCAGATGCGCCTGAAGTACAGCTTGAGCTTGGTGCCGAAAAGCAGTTACTAGAAGCAGTCGCAAATGACGGCTTTGTGGTGACCTTTGAAGAGGGCTTAAAAGTGCAGCAGTGGATTGATGAATTACTCAAATAGGTGTACGCTAGAATGGTTCAACCAAGGAGGTATAGAACATGAAATACGATGCACATCAGATGAATCAATTAGTAAAGAAACACCCTGAATTACAAAAAGAATTAAAATCATTGATGAAAGATATGGGATTAGAACGTCATCTTGCGGTAAAAGCACTTTACCACTCACAAGTATCAGATGGCGGTACGTACCAAACTCAATATCAAGATTTAAATAAATAATCGTTTTGGAGTCCACTTCGGGGGACTCTTTTTTAATGCGCAAAAACGGGTATAGATACATATGAAAAAATGGATAGTCCTTATTGCCGTATGTTTTTTAGTCGCGTGCCAACAACAGAAGGGAGACAATAAAATGTCACTTATTGAAGCAGTAGAACAGCAAAATGAACAGCAAGTACAGGAGCTCTTAGCGCAATCTACCGAGGTTGATATCCAAAATGATAAGGGAGAAACACCACTCCTTATTGCGACGCATCAAAATAATGTCGCCATCGCGAAGGCACTCATCGATGCCGGCGCAGATATTAATAAGCAAGATGCCATTCAGGATAGCCCGTATTTATACGCAGGCGCACAGGGCAAGACCGAGATTTTGGCGTATATGCTAGCGCATCGTGAGCCAGATCAAACGGTTGTCAATCGCTATGGTGGCAATGCACTTATCCCTGCTGCTGAGAAGGGACATCTTGAGAATGTGAAGCAATTACTTGAGGATGGACGTGCCGATATTAACCATCAAAATAACTTTGGCTATACAGCACTCATTGAAGCAGTAGCGCTGACAGATGGCTCCCCGCTTTATCAAGATATTGTCGCAGAGCTGTTAAAACATGATGCCAATACCGAGCTACGTGATAATAACGACAAAACGGCACTCGATTATGCGAAGGAAAAAGGCTATACAGAAATCGAAGCCATGCTTAAAAAGTAACATTGTCTAATATCTTGATGTTATGATAAGAATAATTATGATATCGAGAAGAGGGACATATATGAATTTGACGACGATTAAAACCCAGCTTCAACAGACTCAGCCGGCATTTATTGGGGAAGACTCAGCCTTTCGCTCAGCCGTTGTCGTGCCACTCGTTGAAGTGAATGACGAGCTGCATGTATTGTTTGAGGTACGCTCACTCACTATGCGTAAGCAACCGGGGGATATTAGCTTTCCAGGTGGTAAAATCGACCCGACGGATGCCAATCCACAAGAGGCGGCACTGCGTGAATTATATGAGGAATTAAGTGTACCGCCATCATCGGTAGACGTATTATCAGAGCTTAGCCCACTCATTATTTCGCCAACCTTTGTCATTTATCCATTTGTTGCGAAGGTGGATATACGTGAAGTGAATACATTCAATCGAGATGAGGTCGCAGAAGTTTTCACCGTGCCACTTAATTGGCTACTTGAATGTGACCCAGAGCTTCACCATGTGATGATGAAACCAACGCCAAGTGAGGGATTCCCCTTTGATAAAATCATGAAGGGCGAAGACTACGAATGGCGTGCTCGTGCGATTGATGAATGGTTTTTTGAATACAATGATTATGTTATTTGGGGTCTTACGGCGCGTATTTTAAAATATTTCTTAGAGCGTATCGAAGCATAAAAAACAGCGGACTTTTTAGCAGTTCGCTGTTTTTAATCATGGCTGTAGCAGAAGACGCCCACCTCAAGGAGCGAAGTGAGTAGGTGGGCGATGCATGCTATGCTTTTGGCGAACAGCGCGTTTCAAGAGATGCTCGTTAAAATACTCGTTAATAGGGTCTGTTACTGATCAAAAAAGGGTATGGAAAGACTAGAACTGTTTTGCTCTAAAAACGCCTGTCGGATCTCTACTGGCGGTATTTCAATCGAAACGATTAAAAACTAACGAGCGGAAGAGGTGAATGTCATGTCACAAAATAAAGCCTACAAATTTAGATTATATCCAAATAAGGAGCAGCAAGCACGCATCCATCAAACGCATGGTCATTGTCGTTTTGTCTACAATCATTTCCTTGAACTTTGGAACACTTCCTATAAAGAAGAAGGTAAAGGGCTCAATCGCTCATTGATGTCTAAAGTCCTCACCAAAATGAAAAAACAAGATGAAACGGCTTGGCTGCGCAATGTAGACAGTGTGGCATTACAAGCCTCCTACGAACACTTATTAGCTGCTTTTGATCGTTTCTTTAAGAAACAAAATAACTATCCTCGTTTCAAAAGTAAAAAAAATCCCGTACAAAGCTATACAACCAAAAATACAAATAACAATATCGCGATTGTCGGTAACCACATCAAACTACCGAAACTTGGGCTTGTGAAGTTCAAACAAACTTGTGTAGTAGAAGGACGCATTATGCGCGCAACCATTAAATACAATGCAAGTGGTCATTTTTACGTATCGATTACATGTGAAGTGCCTAATTTTAAGACGTTACCGAAAACCAACAAAGCGATTGGGGTTGATTTAGGCATCACCGATTTTGCGATTCTGTCTGATGGACGTAAAGTGGATAACCAACGTTTTACGGTGAAGATGGAGAAGAAGCTCAAGCGTGAACAACGGAAATTATCACGTCGCTACGAACAAGCAAAAAAAGAAAACCGCGATGTACGTGCCTGTATGAATTACCAAAAGCAACGCATGAAAGTTGCGCGCTTGCGTGAACGTGTTGCGTTTCAGCGGGAAGACTTTTTGAATAAGTTATCAACGGAACTCATTCGCCAATATGACGTTATTTGTCTAGAAGACTTGAATACAAAAGGATTACTAAAGAATCATAAACTAGCAAAAGCGATTAGTGACGTTTCGTGGTCTTCGTTTGTGCAAAAACTGATGTATAAAGCGAAGTGGTATGGCCGAAAAATCGTAAAGATTTCACGCTTCTATCCATCAAGCCAACTTTGTCATGTCTGTGGGCATCGAGATGGCAAGAAGTCCCTCGACATTCGCAAGTGGGTTTGCCCATCTTGCGGCACAGTACTCGACCGAGACCTCAACGCAAGTCGGAATATTTTAGCCGAAGGGCTCACGCTGTTAACCCAACAACCGTAGGAACTACGGGGCTCGCCTACTCAAGAAGTGAAGCCACTGTTCGAGCTGTCGGAACAAGCAAGCACTGTTCGTAGGAATCCCCCACTTCAAGCGCATTCAAAGAACGGCTAAGTGGGGGTAGTTCAAATGTACGGTAAGCAAACACTAAGCTTTTTGTGCCACTTCAACATCGACTTAAGCTATAATAGATAGAAAGCGCTTTAATTTTAACGTTCTAGTTAAATAAAGTGTTGGATAGATTGTCATCTCTTTACGTAATAGATTAGGGGATTTGGTCATTTAATAGGTAGAAATCGTACGTATTAAATGATTAACTGTTTTTAGAAAGTACGAAAAATGCACGAATTTCTCACTTTTTGCTAGATTAAATAGTGTATAAACCGGGTATCGTACAATTTATTTTAATCAATAAATAATTATGATACACTGTAGTAAGGTAAATTATTGATACAGAAATGGTGTGTGACTGAGTCGCGCTTTGGCTAGCTTGTTGCGGTAACATGGATAGCTCGCCAACATCCTTTCTGCAAATCTTATGGTATAAGGAAGGTAAACATGAGTAACAAACAAACTACAACAGACGTTATCTTAGTTGGTGCTGGTATCATGAGTGCGACATTAGGTACTCTTCTTAAAGAATTAGCACCTGATTGGAAAATCAAAGTATTTGAAAAGTTAGACAAACCAGGTCTTGAAAGCTCAAACGAATGGAACAACGCGGGTACAGGTCACTCAGCTTTATGTGAACTTAACTACACTCCTGAAAAAGACGGTGTAATTGATACAACAAAAGCAATCAATGTAAACGAACAATTCCAACTTTCTCGTCAATTCTGGTCTTATTTAGTAGATCAAGGTCGTATTGCTGACCCAACAGAATTCATCATGCCAATCCCACACATCAGTATGGTACAAGGCGCTGATAAAGTTGAATTCTTGAAAAAACGTTTCGCTGCTCTTAAAGACAACCACCTATTTGAAGGTATGGAGTTCTCTGAAGACCCAGAAACATTAAAAGAATGGTTCCCATTAATTATGAATGGCCGTACTAGCCAAAGCCCAATCGCTGCAACTCGCATCGAATCAGGTACTGACGTAAACTTCGGTTCATTAACTCGTATTTTAATGGATAGCTTCGAAAAACAACCAGGCGTTGAAGCAACTTATAACGCTACAGTTCAAGACGTTAAGCAAAATGCTGATGGTCTTTGGGAAGTTAAAGTAAAAACTGCAGATGGTAAACTAGAATATGTAACATCTAAATTCGTATTCTTAGGCGCTGGTGGCGGTAGCTTACACCTATTACAAAAAACAGGTATTCCTGAAAGCAAACATGTTGGTGGTTTCCCAGTAAGTGGTCTTTGGTTAGTATGTAACAACCAAGAAGTTATCGATCAACATCATGGTAAAGTTTACAGCACAGCTGAAGTAGGTGCTCCTCCAATGTCAGTACCTCACTTAGATACTCGTTACATCGACGGTAAAAAATCGTTACTATTCGGACCTTTCGGTGGATTCTCACCTAAGTTCTTAAAAACAGGTTCTAACATGGATTTAATTAACTCAGTTAAACCAAATAATATCTTAACTTTACTTGCTTGTGGCGCGAAAGAAATGGGCTTAACTAAATATTTAGTACAACAAGTTATGTTAAACAAAGAACAACGCGTAGATGAATTACGTAAATTCGTTCCAGAAGCAAAAGATTCTGAATGGGAAATCGTAGTTGCAGGTCAACGTGTACAAGTAATTAAAGATACTGAAAAAGGCGGTAAAGGTACGCTTCAATTCGGTACAGAAGTAATCACTGGCGCAGGCGGTTCAGTTGCAGCATTACTAGGTGCATCTCCAGGTGCTTCTACAGCTGTTAAAGTTATGCTTGACGTTATGAGCAAATGTTTCCCAGAACAAATGCCAGAATGGGAACCAAAAATCAAAGAAATGATTCCTTCATACGGTCAAAAACTAATCGACAATCCAGAATTATTCAAAGAATTACACGCAGCTTCAAACAAATCACTTAAATTACATGACTAATTAAGTGGATTAAGCCCCTCGTTTTTGGACGAGGGGCTTTTTCTATATTTTTGTTAATTTCCCATCAAATGTATATGGAAAATAAAATTTTTTAATATTAGTAAAACACTGTTTCTGTCTAAAGCTCCACGTTGTATGATAAAGGTTAGAGCAAAAGCTCATTTTTAATAAATGGAGGTAATTTTATGTTCGCAGCAATTAATGGCACGAAGATATATTTTGATGTTGAAGGCTCAGGCTATATCCCCGTTGGCCCGCGCATGATTAAAAAACCGGTGCTATTTGCCGTCCACGGTGGACCAGGTAGTGACCATTCAGATTTTAAGCCATGGTTAACACCTTTAGCAGAAGACTATCAAATTGTTTATTTAGACCAACGCTCAAATGGTCAATCAGAGCGTGTTGACCCAGCGACTTGCACATACGATCAATTAGCCGCTGATATTGAGGCATTGCGTAACTATTTAGGCTTAGAAAAAATTAGTGTGCTCGGCCACTCATTTGGCGGTATGATTGCACAGGAATATGCGACGCGTTATCCAGATTCAGTTGAGAAGTTACTATTAATCGATACAGCACCAAGCTATGAGTTTTACAAAGAGGCATTAGCTTTTGCGAAAAATACCGCAACACCAGAGCAATATGCGAAAATCCCTGAATTATTTGAAGGAAATATTCGTGATGATGAACATTTAGAAGAATGGTGGAGCGTGTGCTGGGACCTATACTGGTACGAATTTAAAGAAGAAATCGGCAATGACACCGGGGCACGTCCAATCGGTTCACTAGATGTATGTAATTATACATTCAAACATTTAATGCCGAAGTATGATGTGCGCGCGGCGATTGCTGAGCTAGACATTCCTACATTAATTACAGTCGGTCGCCATGACTGGATTACACCCGTGACACAGGCTGAAGAAATGCATCGTTTAATTAAAGGTTCTGAGCTTGTTATCTTTGAAAAATCAGGTCACCAACCATTTATCGAAGAGCATGCAGATTTTCTGCACACAGTACGTACTTTCTTATTAGCAGGTACAAAATAATGACAGCATTTGAAAAATGGAAGGCATCGCGACAAGCAGATATACTTGCCGCGCAAGGTGACGTCTCATTGATTGCGATGCATGACATTAAAGAAGCTATGTCTGTTGCTGAAGTAGCGGGTACATGGGCGCCAACTTCTGAGAATCCTGGCTTGACGTTAACGGCGACAGCGGCGGATGGTCTGAAGATAAATGGAGAGCTAGTAGACGGTGTATATAAAATCATTGCAGATGAAACGATTGTGGAGGCTGCAGACGGTCGTACGATGATGGCCACAAGTCAGCCAGAGTCGAATCATTTATTAGCCATTTGGGATATGACATGTGCGGCACGCCAAAATTATGTAGCGATTGATACGTATGCCTATAACGAAAATGCTGTATTTGAAGGACAGCTTGAGCGTGATGAGCAGCAAACTTTTTCATTCAGTCATACGAGTGATTCAGCCGGCACACGTCAGCATGAGTCAATCGGTGAAATCGTTGTAGAGATTGAAGGACAGACGTATCGCTTACGTCCATTCGCAGTAGGCGCTTACTCCATTATCGTCTTTCGCGATATGACAAGTGGCAGCGAAACGTATGGTACAGGGCGCATGCTTTTAATTAAGCCGGACGCAAATGGTCGCGTGACGCTTGATTTCAACTATTCATTTTTACCACCATGTGCATTTTCACCGCATTTCAATTGCCCAATGCCCCCATTTTCAAATCGTTTGAAAATGGCGATGACAGCGGGTGAAAAAAACGTCATTTGGAAATGAAAGCAAAAGATGTGACAGCGCAAAAATAATTGCAAAAAATTCGAGATAATTAAGTTAATTTTTTAAATCGAATAATGTATAGTAGGTTAGTATGAATTGAAGCCTAAAGGAAGTATTATCAAATCCTTTTACTAATAGAAATGTAATACCACTTTTTCGCTTTGAGACAATCAAAAAGGAGTGAAAGATATGTTTAAAAAAGTATGGCTAATGATGACGGTGATGACAATCGTCTTCGTTTTAGCTGCCTGTGGCGGTAAAGACGATAAACAAGAGCAAGGTCAAAGCAGTGATAAAAACGTAATTAATGTCGGAGTAACGTATGCACCAAGTAATATTAATCCACTACAACCGGTGGGCTTAGTATCAACGTATGTTTCCAATTTATTATTCCTACCATTAGTTGATTTAGATTCAGATTTAAAATACCAACCAATGCTAGCAGATTCAATCGAAACAAAAGACAATAAAACATTTACAATCAACTTAAATAAAGAGGCAAAATGGACAAACGGCAAAGACATTACAGCCGACGATGTTGTGTTCACAATGGAATTGATGGCGAACCCAACTGTTGCATCAAACTACGCATACATGTTTGCGATTGTGGATGGCTTAGATGACGCTGGTTTCCTTCCTAAAGGAAAAGAATCTATCAAAGGCGTGAAAAAAGTCGATGATAAAACAGTTGAAGTCACAACGAAAAAACCAACAACCTTAACAATTTTTGAAGATACAGTAGGTCGCTACCTATTAACACTTCCAAAATCAGAGCTTGAAAAAATCGATGTTGCAGAAATTAACAAAAGCGATTTCATGAAAAATCCAACAGTCACATCAGGTCCATTCAAATTATCAAAAATTGATACAGATCACTATGTAGAAATGGTACCAAACAAAGATTACTTCAAAGGCGCTTCTAAATTAGAGCAACTAAATTTTAAAGTATTACAAGGTAACCAAATCGCAGCACAACTTAAAAGCGGCGAAATCGATATGAACATTCCATCTGCGGGTGTTGTACCAGTATCCGATTTCGAAACAGTAAAAGGTCTAGATACATTAACAACAAACTACGGTCAACCACTTGCGACGCAATTCATGTATATCAATGAAGATGTTGTGAGCGACGAAAAAACACGCCAAGCAATTTCTTATGCGATGAATCGTCAACAAATCGTTGATAGTTTACTAAAAGGTGCTGGCGAAGTGACAGATGGTTTCTTCACAAGCATGAGTCCGTATTTAGATGAAAATATTAAACCAGTTGCATATGATGCAGCGAAAGCAAAATCATTAGTAGAAGAATCAAAATGGGATAAAACGAAGAAATTAAAATTAGCGGTACTGTCAGGTGATGCAACGCTAGAAAAGGCAGCGAATATCATGGCTGAAAACTTACGTTCAGCTGGTATTGAAACACAAATCCAAATGACAGATTTAAGCACATTACTAGATGATATTGTGAAAAAAGATTATGACTTAGCAGTATTAACGGTATCAATTACACCAGTGAACCCATTACCAGACATTGCGTACTTTATCGGTGAAGGCAATCCAAATGGCTATGACAACAAACGTGTAAATGAAATTTTAGCAGCATTATCAACAGAAGTAGACGAAGCGAAAATCGAAAAACTTTATAGCGAGCTACAAGAAATTACACAACAAGAAGTACCAATGCCATCAATTTACGCAACGAAAGCTTTAGGTGCAGTGAATAAACGCATTCAAGGCGCAACTCCTAGCGACTTTGGTATGTTCATTAACGTAAACGAATGGACAGTTAAATAATTAAGATAGGCGGTATGAAAATGGAAAGTTTACTAAGTGTAAAGCATGTAACGACGGCTTTTGATACAGAGCATGGGAAAGTTACCAGTACATCTGATGTTAGCTTTGATGTAAAGCATGGTGAAACGCTCGCTATCGTAGGCGAGTCGGGTAGTGGTAAAAGCGTTACGGCACTTTCCATCATGCGTCTCTTAGGGAAGAATGGGCATATTGCAGAAGGAGAAGTACGGTTAAATGGCGTTGATTTAGCAAAATTATCAGATGCAGACATGCAGAAACTGCGTGGTAATGACGTATCGATGATCTTCCAAGAGCCGATGACGGCACTAAACCCAGTCCTGACGATTGGCTATCAATTAGTCGAGGCTATTCGTCTGCATATGCCACTCGATAAAAAAGAAGCAAAAAAACTCGCAATTGAAATGCTTACAAAGGTAGGCATCCCTCAAGCAGAGCGCGTGATTAAACAATTCCCGTTCGCTTTATCTGGTGGGATGCGCCAGCGCGTCATGATTGCGATGGCGCTCGTTTGTAAGCCCAAGCTTTTAATTGCGGATGAACCGACAACAGCACTTGATGTGACCGTGCAGGCACAAATTATTCGCCTGCTACATGCATTATGTAAAGAGTATGACACAGCCGTTATGCTCATTACCCATGACTTAGGTGTTGTTGCTGAAATGGCTGACCGCGTCGTTGTCATGTATGCCGGGCAAGTCGTAGAAACGACTGATGTCTATACATTATTTGAACAACCGCTTCATCCGTATACAGTAGGGCTACTCAACTCGATTCCATCGATGGATTTCGATGACAAGGAATTACAAGCCATTCCAGGAACCATTCCCTCAAATTATAATGCGCTTCCTGGCTGCCGTTTTGCGAATCGTTGTCCACTTGCGACGGAGTATTGCCACAGTAATAAACCAGAGCTAATGGATACCGGTGACGGGCATTTAACACGCTGCTTTGAATGGCGTAAGCTTCAGCAAGGAGGACATCTACAATGAGCCAACAAACGAAGACGCCATTATTAACCGTTAAAAACGTCAAAACGTATTACCCGGTGAAAACGGGCTTTATGAATTTACAAAAGAGTTATGTACGAGCAGTTGATGATGTATCCTTTGAGATTTATGAAGGGGAGACACTCGGATTAGTTGGAGAATCAGGCTGTGGTAAATCGACGCTAGGGCGTACGATTATCGGCCTAGAACCACTAACAGATGGCACGATTTTATTCGACGGAAAGCCGATGAATTTCCGTACGGACCGCGTAAGCCTAAGCAAGCAAATCCAAATCGTTTTTCAGGACCCGTATTCTTCACTGAATCCGCGTCTGACGATTGGAGATTTATTAGCAGAGCCACTGACGGTGCATAAAATTGTGCCGCATCATGAAATTCAGCAAGAGGTTAGTCGTTTACTAGCGCTTGTTGGTTTATCGGATTCGGCGAAATCGCGCTATCCACATGAGTTCTCAGGTGGTCAGCGTCAGCGTATTGGTATTGCGCGAGCACTAGCGCTTCGTCCACGACTAATTATTTGTGACGAGCCGGTATCTGCGCTCGATGTATCGATTCAAGCTCAAATCATGAACCTCTTTAAAAAATTACAGCGTGAGCTTGGCCTAACGTATTTATTTATTGCGCATGGTCTTGGCGCTGTAAAATATATTTCTGATCGCATTGCGGTCATGTTTGCTGGCAAGATTGTTGAAATGGGCACAACCGAAGAAATTTTTAAAAATCCTCAACATGAATATACGAAAAAATTACTCGGTGCCTATCCAATTCCAGATCCGAAAAAACGTAGTATTTTAACAAAACCATAGGAGGGGAATTTGCATGTTTGGTTATATTTTACGTCGTTTACTCATCGCAGTCCCTGTCCTATTTGGGGTAACGATTATTAATTTTATTATTATGCGTATGGCACCGGGGAATCCGATTGATATGCTTGTCAGTCCAAAGCTCCCCGATGCGGCGCGTGAGGCCAAGGCTATTGAACTTGGCTTGAATGACCCAGTGTATATGCAGTACTGGAACTGGTTGAAAAATCTCGTGATGCACGGCGACCTTGGTTATTCGATGTACACATCTGAGCCAGTTGTATCGATGATTTTAGAGCGCATGGGGCCGACATTAATTTTAATGGGCACCGCGCTTGTACTTGGTTTATTAATTGCCATTCCACTTGGGATTTTAAGTGCCACAAAACAATATTCAAAACTTGATTATATTTTCGTCACAGGGTCATTTTTAGGGATTTCAATTCCGAACTTCTTCTTAGGCTTAATTCTTGTTTATGTCTTTGCGGTTCAACTGAATTGGTTGCCATCAGGTGGTATGAAGGAAGTTGGCGCTGATGGAGGATTTGGCACATTACTTATGCATATGATTTTACCAATCATCGTTTTAGTAGCGAATGTGGCAGGGCGTAATATCCGCTATGTTCGTTCAAGTATGCTCGAGATTTTAGGACAAGATTATTTACGTACAGCACGCGCGAAAGGATTGAAAGAAGTATTCGTCGTCAATCGCCATGCACTACGTAATGCGCTAATTCCAATTGTTACAATCATCGGTTTAGAAATTCCAATTTTATTCGGTGGCGCGGTTGTCATCGAGCAAATTTTCTCATGGCCAGGTATTGGTCAATTGACACTCTCATCCATTATGAATCGTGATTACTCAACATTAATGGGCTTAAACCTTGTTGCAGCCTTCGTTGTTATCGCAGCAAATATTTTAACAGATATTGTGTATGCCTTCGTTGACCCACGTATTCGAAAAAGCTATGTTGGGGGTGCGAAATAGTGAGTCTCTTTAAGCGTTACTTTAATAAAAAGAAATATGATGCAGCGCACACGGTGACATGGTCAGAGGATATGCCATCGAAGGGTTTGTTTTTCAAACGCTTTAAAAAGCATAAGCTTGCGGTCATTGGCTTCTTTTACTTAGCTATTATTTTATTAGCAGCCATCTTCGCACCGCTTCTTGCACCATATAATCCAAATGAAATTACCGATGCTTTCGGTGAGGGGCCTTCAATGGCGCACTGGCTCGGTACAGATGATATCGGCCGAGATATTTTAAGCCGCGTTCTTTATGCAGCACGTGTCTCGCTATCTGTCGGTATCGGTGCCGTCGTTATTTCTTCTGCGATTGGGGCTGTACTCGGTTTAATCGCCGGTTATTTTGGCGGTATTATCGATGGCATTATTATGCGAATTACCGACATTTTCATGTCATTCCCATATATTATGTTTATCCTTGTTGTTGCAAGTATCGTAGGACCTGGCCTGACAAATATCATTCTTATACTCGGGATTCTTGGCTGGCCAGGCATCGCGCGTCTTGTGCGAGGAAATGTACTCGCTATTAAACAATCTGATTATGTGAAAGCAGGCATGGCGCTTGGCTATAGCACACCACGTATATTATTTAAGCACATCCTGCCAAATACCATCGCACCGATTTTAATTTATGCGACGTCAGGTGTGGCGGGTGCTATTTTAGATGAAGCCGCATTAAGTTTCTTAGGGCTTGGCGTACAGCCACCCGATGCGAGCTGGGGGAATATGTTGTCGAGTGCACAATCGATTACGATTTTGACCGACCAACCATGGCTATGGATTCCACCAGGTATTTTCATTTTACTCACAGTATTATCGATCAACTATATCGGTGATGCACTGCGTGATGCGCTTGATCCACGTAATGTAAAATAGCTCCTTCAAGGAAGCTAAGACAGATTTGTCTTAGCTTCTTTTTTTATTAGATAATAAGATTTTAATCCTAATATAACGGCGATTTATTAGGTGTGACGGTTTATATAGATAAAATAAGAGCTAGGGGAAATGAATACGGGGATAAAGTAGCAGTAGCACTCATGGTAGGCTTGTCAGTTGTATTGGTAAGCAATCTCATCATGACATACATATGCTTCCAATTTTCACAATAGATTGAACCATTTAGATATAGCGCACTATAAGAAATTTCTTGAAAAATCAATTGAGAGTGAGCGCTACTAGAAGCCACAATCAACCGTTTCGTTTTATAATAAGGTGAATAGGAGGCGTTTTAGATGAAATTTATGCATATACTAGGATTCGTTGTCGGTATTTTAACCGTACTTGATATTCAACAAAAAGGAATGGGCTATAAGATGTTGCCATCCAAAACACAAAAATGCTTAACAAAAATCTTCGCTAAATAAGGTATGTTTTTAAAAGTAGGCCACGCAACTAGAGTGCATGACCTACTTTTTTAATGCGTTTATGCTCGTTTAAAGAGATTAGCTGTAGAATTTAGCTGATTATATCCTATAAAAAGCATATAATAGAGAAAAAAGTAATATGAGGTGGCGCTAATGAATGTCATTAGTTTGCGGAATAATGTAAATATAGTAGGGCAAGGGAATCAACTGTTAATATTTGCCCATGGTTTTGGTTGTGAGCAGTCGATGTGGCAATACATTACTCCTGCTTTTCTGTCGGAGTATAAAATTGTATTATTTGATTATGTAGGGGCAGGCAATTCAGATTTAGCAGCTTATAACGCAAGCTATCGCACTGCTGATGGCTATGTACAAGATGTATTAAATATTATCGATGAGTTTCAATTAGAAGACGTTATTTTTATCGGTCATTCTGTTAGCTCGATGATTGGTATGTTAGCAGCGATTGAGCGTCCAGAAGCATTCAAAAAAGTGATTATGATTGGGCCATCTCCTTGTTATTTAAATGATGGAGACTATGAAGGTGGCTTCGATGAAGAAGACATCCAAGAGCTTTTACAAACGATGGAAATGAACTTTAGCGGCTGGGCGAGCTATATGGCACCTTTTGCACTTGGACAAGAAAATAACACACCTAATGTTCAAAATCTAGAGCGTGTTTTTGTATCACAAAATCCACATATTGCACGTGAATTTGCAGATATGACCTTTCATCTAGATTGTCGTAGTCGTTTACATGAAATGACGGTGCCATCAGTGATTTTACAATGTGCAGAGGATAGTATTGTGCCAGGTCCAATCGGACATTATTTACATGAGCATTTGCCGCATAGTTCGTTTGAGATATTAGATGTGAAAGGACATTACCCACATATTAGTCATCCAGAGGTGACCATTGAACGTCTGAAACATTATATAAAAGAGGGATAAGCGATGGATATTCGTTTGAAAAAAGCACCATGTGGCTTTTTAAGTACGAACGATGAAGGCAAAATAACAGAAGTGAATGAGACATTTTTACGTTGGACGGATTATACAGAGCAACAACTACTCGGAAAGCATATCGAGTTTTTGCTGAGTCCAACGAATAAGCTACTGTTCCATTCGTACTTCTATCCGGCGATTCAACTTAAAAATCTTGTAGAAGAATTTTTTATTTCGTTGCGTGATAAAAACAAAAAAGCCGTACCACTTTTAATGAATGCCAAACGTTATATTCGTGATGGTGAAGAGGTTATTGATTATATGATGATGAAAATGCAGCATCGCCTGGAATATGAGCGCGAGGTGCAATCATTAAAAATCCAAGCAGAAGAAGCGTACGAAAAGAAATCACAAGCATTTGACCATCTCGAGGAAATTTATGCAGAAATTGAACAAAAGCAAAATGAGCTCATGGCAATTAATTTAGGCCTGATTGAATTATCGAATACAGATAAGCTGACAGGACTCTATAATCGCCGCTACTTTAGCCAAAAGATGAGTGAATTTATTCGTGCCTTTGACATGGAATCTGTGCAATTTTCATTACTTATTATTGATATTGATCACTTCAAGCGTGTGAATGACACATATGGTCATCAAGTAGGGGATATTGTCCTTGAACAACTTGCCAAGCTTTTAAAGGAAACGGTTAGTGAGCAAGGCATTGTTTGTCGATTTGGTGGTGAGGAGTTCACGATTATTTTGATTGGTCATAATGAACAAATCGCACATAATATTATTGAGCGTGTGCAACAAAAAGAATGGCCAGCAATTGGCGACTTAACAGTGAGTGTTGGCATGGCGAAATTCACAGCGCGCGATAATGAGCAGACGATTATTGAGCGCGCAGATAAGGCACTCTATTCATCGAAAGAAAATGGACGTAACCGCGTCACTATATTTGAACACTAAAAGGAGGAATGGCGATTGACGCGATTCCTCCTTTTTGTATGCTATTTACGGACGATAAAGCTTAAATGACGTCCGGCTTTTTTATCTTGTCGATAAGAGAAGCCCTGCGCACTTTTGAAAGTGCACACATCCTCTATCGTAATATTCGATGCAGGAATACCTGCCAGCTCACATTGCTTTTTCACCGTTAATTGATTATCGATATGATATTTCTTAGTCGCGTCTTTGAAGTACATAAAGTCATCTGCATATCCAAGGGCTTTAAATTTAGTATAGACATCCGCATCAACCTCAAATTTTTCCTGACTAAGCGCTGTACCGATATGTACATGCACATTTTGTAAGTCTACATTTTCTGCCTCACGTAAATACGTGAATGTCTTGAGTGAAATTTCCTTCACTGTACCTTGCCAGCCGGAATGAATTGCACCCACAAGTGTTGTGTCCGTCGCATAAAATAGTACAGGCACACAGTCCGCTGTAAAGGAGCTAAGGACAATATTTGGCTCAAATGTATAAAGTGCATCCGTCTCCGGAATCGCATCCTCTGCGCGTAGCGTGCCGCGTCCTTTATCCTCAGCAGTTACTTTATAGTAAGTTGCACTATGTGTTTGATTTGCGCAGACAAAATCTTGTAAGGAATGCCCAATAGTCGCCGCAAGTGCTTCGCGGTTTTTAATAATATTTTCAGGGTTCTCACAAACATGAAGTGCCATATTATTCTGTTCAAGCTGTGTATCATCTTGCAAAGAAATGCCCATTAAAAGCTTGGCATCGTTTTTATAAATCGTCGTTGTCATCCAATCACCTCTACTTCTATTATATTATGATTCATCGCTAATTTTCGCGTTTTTAATTTCATAGCGCGCTTTTTTAGGACGTTCAAGCGGCGTGATATTAATGATGAAATAGCCAATGATTAGAAGGAGCACAACCGCACCATACAATAAGGTATGCATTGCGCTAGAGTGGTCGATAATAATTAAACGAATCATAGCCGTAATACCGATGTAAATGAAATAACGAAGAGGGAAATGATAATCTTCCTTAAAGTATTTTACAATCATTGTGATGAACTCAAAGTATAAGAAGAATGCTAAAACATTTGCTAGAAACTCTTCGTGCGTATGTTTGGAATCTTTCTCAAACAATAGAATATCTGCAAAAATAAAAATCTCTTTTGCCATTAATAGTACTAAAAAGATTGATAAACCAACTAATGAGACATTTAAAATCCACTGTAATACTTTTGGGAAGACAACTTTAAATTCTGTACTTTTCATAAATTTCGCCTCGCTTTCATTGTTCTTAAAATAATTTTCACATAAAGAAAAAGAATGTGCAAAGCATACATATTTTGTAAGCGTTTTTAATTTTGAAGAAATATTTTGACTTTTTAATTTTAGATGTTATAATTCTTATAAGATAACTTGGTATTAACAAAAGGGAGCGATAGACATGAATACGAATACATTTTTCCGTACCACAAAAGCGAATACATTTACAGTACGCAAATTTTTCAAACACGTTGCATCAGATATGGAAGCGCAATTACGTGAATGGGATGAAAACTTCTCTGTAGAAGTAGAAACGTGGAGAACGTATACATTGTCGGTGACAAACGGTGCACAGAAATTCCGTGTTGCACTATCAAAAAATGAAGTGGAATTGTTACAACATGCGCACCCTTATGCCCTTGATGAAAAGCTATGGACATCGCTTGAAAAACAAGGATTAGAAGTCCAAGATATTAGCGAATATATGTACATCATTTTAAATTATGATTTATATCGTCGCGATCGTTTACGCGTCGCACGTTAATAAAAAAAATGAAATCCCCCCGATTTCATTTAGATTTGAATAGAACAAAAGAGGCTAGGATCTAAAAACCCTAAGCCTCTTTTTTGTTAGATTTTAAATTGTGTAATGGAATGTTCAAGTGATGCGGCAAGTAGTGCAAGACGCTTCATTTCAGCCTGCATATCATTCATTGAATGCAGTGTATTCTGAGCAGAGGCCGTCACTTCCTCCGTCATTGCATTCGTCGTTTGGGCATGGCTTGAGACATTGTCGATACTATTCGCTAATTGGTCGGTAACAGAAGCGATTTCTTCCGTTGTAGCAGACACCCCTTCAAGCTTCGGTGTCATGCCCTCAATTTGCGTCATAATATTAGCGAAGCGTTGCTCAGCTGTTTGTGTAACGCTGACCCCTTCATCTACTTTTTGTAGCGTGGTCGCCATTTGCTCAACAGATTGTTTCGTACTTGTTTGGATTGTCGTAACGAGTGCGGCAATTTGATTGGCAGAATGCTGTGAGCTTTCAGCAAGCTTACGAACTTCATCTGCAACAACAGCAAATCCTTTGCCGTGTTCACCAGCACGTGCCGCTTCAATGGAAGCATTGAGAGCGAGTAAATTCGTTTGATCGGCAATTTCCTTAATCATATCAAGCATTTTTCCAATTTCAGCGGTATGCGTATGCAGTGTATGAATTTGCGCATTCGACATCGTTACAGAGTCTTTAATGCCTTCCATTGTCGACACAGCCTCATAAATCGCTTGCTGTCCTGAGTGAGCATGCTGTAGTGAAGTTGTTGAAAATTCGGTAACATCTGTTATGCTCTGTGCAATTGTTGTAACACCTTTCGCAACGTCATTTATCGAATAAGAGGCTTCTTGTAAATCATTCGCCTGACGCTCTGTCGTTTCACTGACCTGTGTAATGGCGGTCGTCACATCCGTTGTGCTCAGCATATTTTGTGCAATATGTTGCTCCATTTCTACACTCGATTGTGTCACTTGCTGCGTATTTTCACCAACATTACGTACAAGCGTCGCTAAATTATCCTTCATCTCATTTAATGTCATCGCAAGTTGACCTACTTCATTGCGACTTGTCACATCGGTTGATACCGTTAAATCACCGTGCCGCATTTGGTCCGCCTTCTGTGCCATCGTTTGCAGTGGGCGTGTAATCGAGCGGACAAGCCATAAAATAATGGCAAGGCTAATAAGAATCACAACGATTGCAAAGAAAATATTTATTACCGCAATACTTTTCGCAGCCTCTGTTGTTTCGGATTTATATAGGGTGCTCATGACTTTCCAGCCAGTCGCAGAGTTTGTGGCATATAAAGTAATTGTCTCTTCTTGTTCAAATTGCCCCTTCGCTTCTTTTAACTGTGAAGAGAGGGTATTCGAGACTGCCTCACCGCCATCATGCTTTTTGTCGGCAATGTAGCGATTCGATAAATCAATAATAGAGGTATAGCCATGGTCACCAATTTTGACGCTACTCGCAATATCTCCAAGTTTTGAAATCGACATATCAATGCCAATAACACCGCTATTATCAGCAAGTTTTTTCGATAAAGTAACGACTAAATCGCCACTCGTTTTTGAAATGTATGGGTCTGTAATTGTAATGTCGCTATCCTTTGCTTGCTTATACCACGGGCGTTCGCGCGGATCGTATTCAGCTTTGTTATAAAGATGATAGGGCATACGAATCATGTCACCCTTTATGGTGCCAACATAGGCCATTGCGACTTCAGGATGCTCCTGAATATATTGTTCAAGTACAGTGCGTGCATTACTTGATTTTGAAATCGATAAATCCTTTGATGTGAGACGTTTCGATAAATACGACACATCATGTATTTTCGGCTCGATTAAATCATTGATGCTATTGTTTAGTAGTACCATATTAGAAGAAGCAGCAGTGAGCTGTTCTTCTTTAATTTGTTCTTTACTTGAGATGTACCAGAATACTCCGCTTAATAAAATAGGAATAACAATGAGTGGGAGTAAGAAAATTAACATTTTATTCCTTAATTTTGTACCTTTATCCATTGAGATGCTCCTTATTATAGTCTTAAAGTTCGTAACCAATCGTATCATAAAAAGTTGTTAATTGTTATTTATTTTAACAAAATAAAGGTATTTTAGATGACTTTTGAATCGGTTCTTAGGAATCAATAAGATGTTTCGGCAAAAAAAGGAGTAACCTACAAAAAAATGATATTCTCAAAAATTTATTAACTCCCATGCAGAAGATGCTAGATATTTACGATAGAAACAAATAAAAGACGCAGCCTCCCCAAGCTGCGTCTTTCTTTATATAGAGAACCCCTAAGTTTTAGTAAACTTTGTCACCATTGAAGATTGAGTTTTTAACGATTACGTAATCCACGTTGCGGATTGATTCTAATTTTGTACCACCAGCGTATGAAATCGATGATTGTAAATCTTGTTCCATTTCAATAAGTGTATCTTTTAAAGAACCTTTATGTTCTACAAACATTTTTTTACCTTCAACGTTTTTCTTTTCGCCTTTTTGGAATTCAGATGCTGAGCCGAAGTATTCTTTTACTTTTTTACCTTCAACTTCGATTGTTTCACCCGGAGATTCTTCATGTCCAGCGAATAGAGAGCCGATCATTACCATTGATGCACCGAAGCGCACTGATTTCGCGATGTCACCGTTTGTACGGATACCACCATCAGCAATGATTGGTTTTGTAGCGGCTTTAGAGCACCAACGAAGTGCCGCTAATTGCCAGCCACCCGTACCGAAACCAGTTTTGATTTTTGTGATACATACTTTACCAGGTCCGATACCTACTTTTGTTGCATCAGCGCCAGCGTTTTCAAGCTCACGCACAGCTTCTGGTGTACCAACATTCCCAGCGATAACGAAAGCGTTTGGTACTAATTTTTTAATATGTTGAATCATTGAGATAACCGCATTTGAATGACCGTGTGCGATATCAATTGTAATGAATTCAGGTGTTAAACCTTGTTGTGCTAATTCTTCAACGAAAGCATATTCTTCGTCTTTTACACCAACACTAATAGAAGCGATTAAGCCTTTACTTTGCATATCTTTAACGAAACCAATGCGTTTTTCAGGATTAAAGCGGTGCATGATGTAGAAGTAACCGCCTTCAGCTAATTTCGTCGCGATTGATTCGTCGATGATTGTTTGCATATTTGCAGGTACAACAGGAAGGCGGAATTTATGCCCACCTAATTCTACTGATGTATCACATTCTGAGCGGCTATTTACGATACATTTAGCCGGGATTAATTGAATATCTTCGTAGTCAAATACATTATCCATTTAAAAACACTCCTAAAAGCGAATATTATTTTTTTTTTTAATTAAATTGTTCGTCCTTTGGTAATTTACAATATTTTGATAGCGCTGTCAAATGATTTTTCAGATATTTTGAGAAAAATGAACGTTAGCTACAAAAAACATGCTAAAAAGCAAAAAAATATCACAAACTCCGAAAAGAGCTTGTGACATTTTAAGTCTTATAAATACTAGCGACTATGAGGTTTTTGAAAAAATTACAAATTGCTTTGTTCGTCTACTAGCTTTTTAGTGAATTGAATAAAGTTTCGTACTGCAGGAGAAATGTAACGATCTTTTGCCCATGTGAGCTGTGTACGATGATGTACTGGCTGATTTAAAATCTTCAGTGGCACAACAGGGAAATCGAATAATGGAATGCCTATAGGTACAATAGCAACGCCAAAATTTTTACTGACTAGGTCAATAATCGACTTCTCAGCAATACCCTCAAAAACAATTGTCGGTTCAAAGCCTGCTTCGTGACAAATATAATCTGTTACTTCTCGTACAGAAGTATCTTCTTTAAAGACGATAAATTTTTCGAGCGCAAATTCATCTAAATGAACTTCTTTTTGTTTGCTAAGTGGATGATTTTTGGGTACGAGCATAATTAGCTCTTCCTCTAATATCGTATATTTTTCAATTGTTGTGTTTGCAGAAAAGGGCGAACAGAAACCGATGTCAATTTCATCTCGGTTCAGCTGTTTTAAAATCTTTCGAGTAGTATCTTGTGATAATTTAAATTGAATATTAGGGTATTTTTCTGTGAATGCAGAAATCAACATTGGGATATAGTCAGAGCCAAGCGGTTGTGTAAATGCGAGACGAATCGTGCCATGCGTTGGATTAATTAAATCCTGAATTTTATGCTCAGCGGTTTGAATTTCATTAATCGCATTTGTCGCATGCTCTAAAAAAACTTCACCGTAAGTATTTAACGTCACGCCGCGACTTTCTCGTGTGAAAAGTGGTGCTCCTACTTCTTTTTCTAAGTTCTGTATTGAGCGACTAAGCGCAGACTGTGATAAATTTAAACGTTCGGCAGCGTGCGAAATGTTGCCTACTTTTGCGAGTGTTTCAAAGTATAATAATTGATAAAATTCCATGACGCACCTCCATATGTACAGTATGCATAGATAATATGCAAAAGACAATTATTTATCATACCTTGAGTAGGCGTATACTATTTCTGTTAGATGGCTCATCTTATGAGGAGCTTAAAAAGGAGATGCATAGATTGTCTACAAAAAAAGAGCCACTATGGACAAAAAGTTTTATTAACATTACGTTGATGAGCTTATTTATCTTTTTAGTGTTCTATATTTTATTAACGGCGCTGCCACTTTTTATTACAGAAAAGCTTGGCACTTCAGCAGATAAGGCAGGCTGGTTATTAACGGTATTTTTAATTTTTGCGATTATTGTACGACCGGTTGCTGGGGGTTGGATTAGTCGTTTCTCTCAAAAGAAAATTTTAATTTATTCAACTACTGCGTTTTTCGTAGCTTGTTTATTCTATTTCTTCGTACATTCATTTGCCGTATTATTAGTTGTTCGTGCAATTCACGGGATTATCTTTGGAATTATTACAACCGTTAAAGGTGCCGTTAGTGCCGAGCTTATTCCGATGACACGCCGTGCAGAAGGGCTAAGTTATTATTCAATGGCAATGGGACTTGCGATGGTGCTTGGTCCTGTTATCGGTCTACAATTTGCGAGTGCATCCTCATACAATGCGATGTTTGTTATTTGTGCAGTGCTATCCGTCTTTAATGTCTTGTTAGCAATGATTATTACGATTCCTGGTGACAACGCAGACAAACATGCACAAAAAGGAAAATTCTCATTTAGCAATATTGTTGATCCGCGAACCGTTCCATACGCGGCAATGACGTTCATTTCAGCAATTGCGTATTCAAGTATTTCAGCTTTCCTATCACTTTATGCGAAAGAGTTAGATCTAGTGACAGCAGCAAGTTATTTCTTTATTGTTTATGCGGTTTGTATGTTATTATGTCGTCCGTTTGTTGGGAAAGCAGCCGATCAATATGGGCCAAAATATATCATTTTTAGTTGCCTAGCGATTTTTGCAATTGGTTTATTTGTTCTTCAAATGACGACTGCAGGTTGGATGTTAATCGTTGCGGGTGCGATTATGGGAATTGGTTACGGCTCTATCACACCAATTTATCAAACAGAGGTCATGTCATCTGTTCCACCAGAACGCGTTGGGGTTGCAAGTTCTGTGTTCTTCAACTCAATGGATTTAGGGATGGCAGTTGGTGCAGCTGTGATGGGTATCATCGCAGGTGCGAGTAGCTATTCAACTATGTATTTAACAGCATGTATCATTATCGTCGTTGCTTTCTTCTTATATATGTACGTATCAAAAAAAGGACGTCGTTATCAACAATAATGCCTGTTCGCTGTCAGCAAATAGGCATTACAACTCCATTTTCGAATGATGGAAATACTAGCGGAAAAGAGAGCAGGATTTGAGCCTACTCTCTTTTTTTACGTAAAAATAAGGAGTTTTACGATAATTAACAAAAAATTCAATTTTTTATTATGTTTACGTAGCTATTGTTTGTGGCAAATACATATACTAATTACAATTTATGTAACAAGGGGGATTTGGTATGACAGTTACAGCACAATATCGCACACGTATTGAAAAGACGGTGGACCAATTATCTAACCGTTTAATTGATATTAGTCATAAAATACATGCACGACCAGAAGTCGGCAATGAAGAATTTTTTGCGTCGCGAACATTGATTGATTTATTAGAGGATTTTGGCTTTGAAATTGAAAAAAATATTTCAAGCTACGATACAGGTTTTATCGCAAGCTACAAGGCAGAAAAGGAAGGTCCGACCATTGCCTTTTTAGCAGAGTATGACGCGCTACCAGGACTTGGTCATGCGTGTGGGCACAATTTAATCGGTACCGCTTCTAGTGCAGCAGGCATTGCGCTGAAGCAAGTCGTAGATAAAGTGGGCGGGCAATTACGTATTTATGGTACACCTGCAGAAGAAGGTGGCGTTAATGGCAGTGCAAAAGCCGCTTATGTAAAAGATGGACGTTTTGCAGATGTCGACGTTGCACTCATGGTACATCCCGGACATGATTCTTATGAAACGATTCCGACGCTTGCGGTAGATGTTTTTGAAGTGGAGTTTTTTGGTAAGCCAGCACATGCCTCTGAAAATCCACATGACGGTATCAATGCACTCGACGCAATGCTTCAATTTTATGCCGGTATTAATGCATACCGTCAGCAAATGCTCGATACAGACCGTGTACATGGCGTTATTTTAGAAGGTGGCCAGGCACCAAATATTATTCCGGAATATACGAAGGCGCGCTTCTTTACCCGCGCACGTAGTCGAGGTCATTTAAATGACTTAACACGCCGTATTAAAGCGATTGCAGAAGGAGCAGCCTTACAAACTGGTGCTCGTATGGAATTTAGCTTTATCCAAAATGGCGTCGATGACTTTTTCATTAATAAAACGTTAGATGGCGTCTTTAGAGAAATGGCCGAAAGCTTAGGTGAACAATTCCATGATGATAATTTTGGATTCGGAGCTACCGATACAGGGAATGTTAGTCAAGTAGTACCTACAATTCATCCACATATCAAAATCGGATCCTCTACATTAATTGGTCATACAAAAGAATTCTGTGAGGCAGCCGCTTCACCAAAAGCAGATGAGGCGCTTCTTATGTCAGCAAAGGCTCTTGCACTTACAGGACTGGCGCTTATGGAGGATGCGGAATTATTAGAAAGTATTAAAGCAACTCATAAAGATGTAGTGGAACAACAAACCTTTACAGATTGGAGTATTTAATATGCTAAAACCAAAATATACGATGAGAGATATTTATGGCGATGTTGTTTTCTCAGCGCGACCAGCACATGAAATCAATCCTTGGATGCCAAGCAACGAAAAACTCAATGCCCTATCTGCACGTGAAACATTAATTGCAGACGTGCCTGTACTTGTTCACGAGGCAACACAAACAGATAAAGCAAAAAAGCTATTCGATTTAGCAAGTATTCCATTTCCAGAACAGCCCTATACGTATAAAAATAAAGAAGATTACAATGCGATTTTAAAGCAATGGGGTGACGAGAAAAAAGAAGTCGTTTTACAATATATTCATGGTAAGAAAACAATTGACCGCGATGCTTACTGGATGGATGCAAAACTGTTAAATTATTTAAATAGCAAAGCCTATTTACGAGAAATCGTTCCAGAAAAATATGTACCTGAACGTGAAGTGATTGATAGTAAAGATTTAGAAAAGGCACTAGAGCACTGGGAATTACCATTTGTTTTAAAGCCAGGCGATGAAACGCCAACTGCTGGTGGTTATGGTGTGCAAATTTGTCATACAGAAGAGCAGCTTGCTGAGGCCAAAAAGCTCTTTACGCAAGAAGGCGCAGATCATGTCATCATTGAAAAATATGTTAAAGAAATTGAAAATTATTCGTGCCAGTATGCCTATAGTGAAAATATTGGTCTTCAGTATCTCGGTACCTCTGTACAAATTACAGATGACGAGGGGGTTTATGCAGGTAATGTAATGATTGATAATGTTCCGGAAGCAGTCATTCAAGCAGGACGTGAAATTATGCAGGCGGGTGTGGATAAAGGCTATGTAGGCATTGCAGGCTTCGATTTGTTATGGACGGAGGAAGGCGAAGTAAAAGCCATTGACTTAAATTTCCGTTTAAATGGCTCTACATCGATGCTCATGTATGCTGAGGCATTAGACAGTCACTGTATGAAATTTTATACCTATGATGCGATAGATAAGGAACATAACGACGCATTCTATAATCTGATGGCAGATTATATTGCACAAGATGTATTATTACCGCTTAGTTATTACGACGGCGATGCAGTTGAAGGCGGTGCCCCATCATCCTTTGTCTGCATTTGGCATGCCTTTTCTTTAGAAGATATTGAGCTTTATGAGGAAAGTTTATTTAAAAGTGGTGCAGTAGCACGTTAACGACAGAGGAAGGCGAAAGCTTTCCTTTTTTCAATTTCATTACATATGCAAAAATAAAGAAGAAACATGATATGATAGTAACAAATCTATAGAACAAGCAATGAGAGGATTAAGTATAATGATGGAATTAGAAATGGCAATTAGAGAGTACATGCTTGGTCGTCCAGTTATAAAAATCGAACGCGAAGAAGAAGATTTCATGGGCGAAATCGTTGATGCCAATCGTGGTATTATATACGGTCAAATTGAAGTGTCAGATGAAGGTAAACTAACGAATATTATGATCGATATCGAAGAAATTACAGACAATAATGATATTTCATTAGATGAATACGAAGAACTTGAACTCGAAGACTTAAAAGAAATGGCCGAAGAATTTGCGGAAGAATTTTGTTCAGGAGACTTACGTTATGTAAATGTACAACAATGGATTGGCGATACGATTTTAGTAACCTTTGAACAATTTGATCACCAATTAAATCTGCCACTGCCAAACTCTGGTGCACAGGTCGAAATCAATCGACAAGGCTTTATCGTGTCAGCAACGCTAAACCAAACGTATTACCAATTAACGTATCCAGAAATAACTGTAACCGCCGAGCAAGCAAAAGCAACTTTAGCAAATGAACTGTTATTAAAACGTGAAATTGAAGAAACGCCAGACAAGCTGCATATTGTTTATGTGCCTAAAAATCGTTTCACCGCAGTAGGTGTTGATGGCAAAGTAACGACTGTATTCGACCCAGACGCGGAAGAAGAATTACCAAAAAAAGCAATCGAAGCGGTAACTGTTACAAAATCATTACCTGAATTATTGGGTATTGACTCAGACATGGTATTTACTGATGAAGAAGATGTACAAACATGGACATCACCAACAGATGACAGCATTTATGTGCGCATCGATCGCAGTGATGCCTACGAAACCATGTACGAATCTGTGAAACCTTGGGATGAAACGCAACCAGAACTTTCAATTGCAGAGCTAGAAGATAATGCAAAACAATTTTTAGAACTAGTTGTTGGTGAAATTCATACGAAGTTTGAGCTTGAAGAACAGCTTGAAGAAGAAGAGCCAGAGCTGACAGAAGAAGAGCTTGCCTATTTCCGTGCAATAGAAGAGGCAATGGCTGAAGAAGATGACGAGTTTGATGACGATGATGAATTTGAAGATGAAGACGACAATGATTTCGAGCCATTCCGTACATTCTCATTCCTGCGTACCGTACAAGGAATCCCAGTGGATGAATACAATATTCATGTCGATATTGGCACGTACACGGGACATATTAAAGACTGTACAGTGACACGCGTAAATGAAGCAGTTATTGAGAATTTCTCAACAGATGATGTAGAAGTATCATTAGAAGAGGCGAATAAACGTTATATTGACGCATTACAACTTCGTTTAGCACGTGCCATTGAAAGTCAGGATGATTTCCCGATTTACACGTTAGTTTATGAAATTATCTTTAATGATGGTCAATCAATACTAGAAAAAATTGAAAGCAATACGGGTGAATTCATTTTCGAAGATTTATATTTAGAAGACTAATCGCCTCCTAGGGAAGAGCAGCATCCAAATGCTGTTCTTCTTTTTTTTGTGAGGAAAGTATCGGTCCTGCAGATTTTTTATAATAAAAAAGTCGAAAAATTCAAATAACTTTGCTTATAATAGAAGAAAAGGGGGCTACTTTATGACAACAACGACTGAGCTAAATATTTCCGCACTTATTGAAGAGTTAAAAGAAGACAATCATGAAATGCAAAAAGTGATGCAAAAAATTCAAAGCATTTCGATGCAATCAAAGATTTTATCACTTAATTCAGGTATTGAAGCTGCTAGAGCAGGTGAGGCAGGACGTGGTTTTGCGGTCGTCGCTAAGGAAATCGATAAATTTGCGACGTCGAGCATGGAAGCTAGTAAGTCGAGTGAAGACATTATTCAGCGCATGCATAATAAAGCGAATGAAATCATTGCGGTGCGTACCGTCGATGTTGCCTACGATACGATCGATAAAATTGAACGCAACTTATTCGAGCGTAATTGTGATGCACAGGCATGGGCAACTTTTTCAGCTGTGAAAAATGTTGTGAAAAATCATTCAATAGAAAATCAACGAATTGCAAATCAGTTTTTAGCACATACACTAAAAATTTATGAAGTATATTTCGAATTACTCGTTGTCGATTTAACTGGTCACGTCGTTGCAACCGCAAAAAACCATCAATTAATCGGTGAAGATTTATCAGGACATGAATGGTTTGAGCAGGTCATAAAAACAAATCAGCCGTATGTGACAGACCTTTATTATTCAAAAACCATTCAAGCGCATACGATGAATTATTCAAGTCCAATTCAGGACGATACAGGAAAAACCATTGGTGTGATATCAACAAGGTTTAACTGGCAATATGTCATGGAAATTATTGAACGCGCAAATGTAGGTCAGGATTCATCCTTATACATAATCAATAAAGATGGCATTGTCATTGCTTCTAAGGATGCTACAGACGTTTTGAAAAAAGACTTAGCACATTACGCCACCGTGCAAAAGTCTATAAGAGGTATCGAAAAAAGTGGCTATCAAATGGAACGAAATGAGCTCGTTGCGTTTAGTGTCTCGCAAGGATATAACGCGTATAAGGGTAAGCAGTGGTGTGCAATTGTCGTAGAGCCAATGCATTAAAAGCTATAATGACATAGTGAATGAAATAGGTCTTGACGTGACATCGATAACAAAAAAATGATATTAACGAGAAAAAGCATGGGTTTTTAGCGTATTTCGCAAAAATCCATCGCTTTTTATTTTTTTCTGAAAATTTAATTGACAATGATTCTCATTAGCTTGTATGATGAATTCAACATGTTTTAAATGATAATGTTTATCAATTATAAGCGGCGAGGAGGAACAAAAACATGCGTAAATACATAGGACTTTCTATTGTAGCGTGTTTGACGCTCGGATTAGCTGCTTGTGGTAGTGGGTCATCAAGCGATACAAACACAGCAGCTGGGAAAGTTCACATTTCAACAACTGATCGTCTCAATAATAAAGTGGAGCTTACAAAAGCACCAACATCTGTGGCAGCACTTAGCCCGGGAGACGCAGAAACGTTAATGGAACTAGAGGCGAATGTTGTGGGCGTTCCAACCATGACAGGTAAAAAACCAGCCAGCTTTGAAGGCCTTCAAGAAATCGGCAATCCTCATTCACCTTCACTAGAAAAAATTGCACAAGTACATCCTGATGTTTTCTTCGCACAGAAATCATTTAAGCAATATGCCAACACACTTGAAAATCAAGGTTCCAAAGTAGTGTATACGAAAGCTGATTCCATTGAGGATATTCAAGAGAATATTACATTATTTGGGGATGTACTCGAAAAAGAGCAGCAGGCAAGTGATTTAAACGATGAGATCACAGAGCACGTAGAGACGCTAGAAAAAAACACGGATAAAGTACGTGCATTACTCGTTTACGGTGCACCAGGGACATTTTTAGCAGCATTACCATCTTCACTATCAGGTGATATTTTAGCGAAAGCTGGTGGCAAAAATATTGCGGCAGACTTCCCGAAAGCAGATCAATATCCAAACTATGCAAGTATGAGTACCGAAAAAATTGTTGAAGCAAATCCAGAAATCGTCATGCTCATCACACATAGCGATCCAGAGGCAGTAAAAAAAGCCTTTGAGAAAGAAATGAATCAAAATGCGGCTTGGAAAAACTTAGATGCCGTTAAAGAGAAACGCGTTGTTGTGTTATCCGCAGAATTATTTGGCCAAAACCCAGGAACGAAAATTACGGAAGCACTGGATGAAATGAAAAAACAACTAGATGAGGTGCGCTAATGGTCGCGATACAATCTTCAGTAAAAGTTCATCCATTAGCAAAAAAACGGCGGTGGACATTTATTGTATTAACGGCTTTACTGCTCATCGTCTCCATCGCTAGTTTAATGATTGGCCCCGTACGCTTTTCATTAACCGAAATTTGGCATGGCTTAACCGTTGCAGATAGTTCATTAGAGCGTCGTGTCATTTGGGAGCTACGCTTTCCACGTGTGCTGGTCGGAATGTTAGTGGGCGCTTGCTTAGCAATAGCTGGTGCGATTTTACAAGCAATTATGCGAAATCCACTCGCTGACCCTGGCATCATCGGTGTGTCATCAGGTGCCGGTATTGCAGCCATTACGATTATGATTATTTTTCCTGCATACATCACATTATTACCGTTAGCCGCATTTTTAGGTGCGTTAATTACCGCATTACTGATTTACCTATTAGCATGGAAGGGTGGTGCAACACCCGTCAAAATCGTGCTAGTCGGTGTCGCAGTGAATGCAATTGTCGGTGCAGGAACAAATGCTTTAATGCTACTTTATAGCGACCGTGTACAGGCCGCACTACCATGGCTATCAGGTGGTATTGCCGGCGTTGGCTGGTCTCATTTTCAACTGATTGTCTATTATGCAATCGGTGCCATCATCATTTCGATGTTTTCTGTGAAATATATTCGGATGCTACGCCTAGGGGATGATGTAGCAAAGTTATTAGGGCAACGCGTGGAAGTTATACGCTTTTTATTAATTGTACTTAGTGCATTACTTGCAGGTATTGCGGTTAGTGTTTCAGGCTTAATCGGCTTTGTTGGCTTAGTCATTCCACATATTCTACGCCTTATCATCGGTAGTGATGACCGCTTCTTAGTACCAGCATCAGCCATTGGCGGCGCTTTTATCGTCGTCTTTGCAGATATGATTGCACGTACGGTATTTGATCCAATTGAGTTGCCGGTTGGTATTTTATTAGCCTTCATTGGTGGGCCATTCTTCTTGTATTTAATTCAACGAAATAGAAAGGGCGATGCACGTGCTTAAAGCAGAAAATATTCAATTCGTACGCAATCCTGCTTTTTCATTAAAGGACATCAATTTAACTATTGAAAAAGGCGAAGTGATTAGTTTAATCGGTCCGAATGGTTCTGGGAAGTCGACGCTACTACGTGTGATTGCTAATTTATTAAAGCCAGAAGAAGGCAATATCATCATTGATGGCAAGAATGTAAAAGCCATACCCAAAAAGGAACTCCCAAAAAATCTTGCGATGCTCCCACAAATGAATGACCATCTCTTAGATTTAACAGTTGGTGAGCTTGTTGAATTTGGTCGTGCACCATTTCAGCGGGGCATCGGGAAGTTATCACACGAAAATCAAGAAATCGTCGAATGGGCGTTGAATGTAACCGGCTTGACGCATATGAAAAATCGCTTATTGCCAGGTCTATCTGGTGGTGAACGTCAGCGTGCATGGATTGCAATGGCCGTTGCGCAGCGCTCCAAAGTATTGCTTCTTGATGAGCCAACAACCTATTTAGATATTGCACATCAGATGGAAGTACTAGAGCTTGTGAAATATTTAAACGAGGAATTCGGCATTACTGTTGTGATGGTACTACATGATATTAACCAAGCTGCTACCTATAGCGATCGCCTAATTGTTATGAAAAATGGCCAAATTCATTATGATGGCATCCCCCAATGCGTGCTTTGTACAGAAATGTTTCAAACTGTTTTTAATATCGACGCAGAGGTTCATAGCAATAATGATGGTGTTTACTTTACACCACTGAGAAGGAGGAACGGATAAATGAAAGAATTGATTCGACCATTTATCATTGCGGCGCATGGCGATTATGACATAGTAGAGCATCTTTTAAATATTGAACCGTCCCTCGCCTTTGTAGAGATGGACTGGGGTGCGGGGGATATTGAAAGTGGTCTTGCCGCCGCGGCGCATACAGGAAGTAGGGACATTGCAGAACTGTTACTTAAAAAAGGCGCAAAGAAAACCTTATTTTCACAAGCAATGCTCGGGGATTTAAATTTTGTTGAAATGGCGTTGGATGACAATCCCATGCTACTACATGCTAAGGGAGCACATGGTATCGCACTGATTCGTCATGCTGAGCGTGGTGGATTTGAAGCAGAGCCGGTGCTTGAATACTTAAATCAATTAATGGAGAGGGAGAAATTTCAATGCCAGTAAAATTAGTGAATACAATTCGTACAAAAAAAGGATTTGGGGAAGCCGTAGCACAACGTTTTGCTACACCAAAATCAGTCGCATCAGCACAAGGCTTTATTCGCATGGAAGTATTAATTAATGAAAAAAATCATGACTACGATGAAGTGAAGATTTGCACGAATTGGGATACAAAATCAGATTTCAATGCTTGGTTCACATCAGAAGAAGCGGTGAATACACATAAACGTGTCGCAAAAGAAGAAGATTCACCAATGCTAGGAAATGATGTTAGCATTTACGAAGTAAAATATGAACATTATCCAGCTGTACCAGCAAAATAATACATTTTTAAAGTAAAGGCCACGCTTATAACGTGGCCTTTTTATATGCAAAAGGATATAAATATTTTATACTTTTAAGCAGAACATTCGTCATTTCTAATAATTTCGTGACATCCGTTCAGAGTGAGATAAGATACAATAAGGGAGATGGCGCACAATGCTTCAAACGAAATACAATTTTTTAAATGCCGAATGGCTTTGGATTTTAATCGTTGCCGTTGTAACGACATTATTAGGTGAAATTAAATTACTGCCCTTTAGTAGTACAGAAAATTTTCGATTTGCTTTAGGGAGTATTGTTTTCTTGCTCTTTTTATTAGTACGCCCTGTGAAGTCTGTCATCCTTGTTGGCGTGCTAACAGGCATCGTCACGATTCTCTTTCGTATGGGCTTAGAGTTAATAAATCATGGCTTTTCATCAGAGGTACTCATTAATAATTACCCGGCTTTCTTCTATTATGTGGTCTTTGCATGCGCATTCCAGTTTTTCAATTTACGCATGTATAGCAACCAACCATTATTATTAGGGGTTTTCGCCTCTATTATTGAATTTATTAGTAATAGTGCTGAGCATGTACTCCGATTTTTATTAATCCCAGACATATCGTTAAGTTTTTTTGATTTTGTCTTAGTGGCATGTGTCGCGATTTTCCGTAGCTTTTTTGTTATCGGAATTTATAGTACAGTTATTTTATCTGAGCAACGAAAGCACCTTCAAGAGCAATTAACGATGGGGTCTGATTTATATGTAGAAGCACTGTATTTACAAAAATCAATGAATCATATTGAGCAAATTATGGCAGAAAGCTACGAGTTATACCGTGAGCTGAAGAAAAATGAAAATCGTAAATTAGGCTTAAAAGCACTACATATTGCACAGGAGATTCATGAGGTGAAAAAAGATTCCCAGCGTATTTTTTCGAGCATTTCAGAAATGACGATGCATAAAACGGAAGAGTACTATTCACTATCAGATGTCATGAATCTTGTACAAGTAGCCAACGAAAAGTACGGTGCAATGCTTGGTCGAAATATAATGTTTCATGTGGAACAATCTGTTGATTTCTATACAAACCAACACATTCCACTACTCGCTATTTTAAATAATATTGTTGCGAATGGAATTGAAGCATTAGAGGGACAAGGAACAATTGACTTAAAAGTTTTTGAAAAAAATGATAACGTTTATTTTATTATTCAAGATGATGGCAAAGGAATTCCACCGGAAGATTTAGATATTATTTTTGAACCAGGATTTACGACAAAATATAATGAACAAGGAGTAGCCGCTACAGGTATTGGTCTTTCGCATGTACAAGAAGTAATTCAAACATTAAATGGCCATATTAAAGTGGAGCTACCAGAAAAGGGCACTATTTTCATTGTCGATATTCCAATGCAAATGATTTTGCAAAAGGGGGAAAAGTAAAATGCGCTATTTTATTGTCGATGATGATGCGGCAAGTCGACGCATGTTGAAACAAATTATTTTAGAAGGCGATATGGGTGTTGTATTAGGAGAAGCCGATAGCGGAGAAAATGCATTAGAGCCCATTCTTTCGAGCGATCCCGATTTTGTATTAATTGATTTATTAATGCCAGATTTGGATGGCATTGAAACAATGGACCAGCTTCGTCGCCAAGGCTTTAAAGGTCATTTTATTATGATTTCACAAGTAGTTAATAAGGAAATGATTGGAGAAGCCTATGAAAAGGATGTTGAGTTTTTCATTAACAAGCCAATCAATCGTATAGAAGTGCAAAGTATCTTACGTAAAACGAGTGAACGCTTTATTTTGAAAAAATCGCTGATGACGATCCGTAAATCGATTCTTCATTTTGAAGAAGAAACGAAAGAAGAAACACATTTAACGATGAAAGATGTTGTGCTTTCTATTCTAAGTGAAATGGGTATTGTCGGCGAAGTAGGGAGTGATGATATCGTACGAATCATTATGCTACTATCAGAACGTGAAGAAGCAACGATGCAAGTTCCTTCCTTAAAAGGACTGTATGAAGAAATTGCTTCTAAGACACGTTTTAGTGGACCAGAGATTGCAAAAGAAAGTAAAGCAATTGAGCAACGGATTCGTCGTACCATCCTTGCAGCAATGAATAACATTGCTACATTAGGTGTTGTAGACTACACCAATCCTGAATTCGAATACTATGCACCACGTTATTTTGACTTCGCAGAAATTCGTGTAGCAATGAAAGAAGTTCAAGAAAGCGGTTCCATGCCGAAAAAGATAAAAGTAAATATTAAAAAGTTTATTCAAGTTCTATTTGTGGATTCTATGGATAAATTTAGGAGAAAGCCTTCAAAATGAGATGAATTTCATCGCATAATGAGATATATGCATCGGTAATTATCAAAAAAAACTATGAAGAAATAATTATTTTGAAAATTTTATTTAATAAAACTGTCGGATAATGTCGGATTTTATAAGTCAACTATAGAATAAGATTATAGTTTTAAAAGTAGATATGAAAAATAATTATATACTCTCAAAGGGGGCTTCATAGATGGAGAAGAAAAAACGTAAAAAATTAGGCCTGGCATGGCAAATTTTAATCGGTCTTATCCTAGGTATTATCGTGGGTGCCATTTTTTATGGTAACGAAAACATTACGAAATATGTTTACCCACTAGGAACAATCTTCATGAGCATGATCAAAATGATCGTTGTGCCAATCATTGTTTCTACATTAATCGTAGGTGTAGCGGGTCAAGGTAGTTTAGAAAAAGTAGGTAAATTAGGTCTTAAAACATTAATCTACTTCGAAATCATTACGACAATTGCGATTATCTTAGGTATTTTCTTAGCTGACATTACAAAATTCGGTAAAGGCATCGACATGAGTCAGTTATCAAAAGGTGATATTTCATCTTATGTTGATTCATCACATAAAATGGCTGAAGAGCATCACGGTATCATGGATACAATTGTTAGCATCGTACCAACAAACATCGTGTCATCAATGGCAAATGGAGATATGTTACCAATCATCTTCTTCTCTGTGTTGTTCGGTCTTGGAGTAGCTGCAATTGGCGATAAAGGTAAACCAGTATTAGCATTTGCACAAGGTGTAGCAGATGCAATGTTCTGGGTAACAAATACAATTATGAAATTTGCTCCAATCGGTGTATTTGCATTAATCGCTAATACAGTAGCAACATTTGGCTTATCTTCATTAATTCCATTAGGTAAATTAATGATTCTTGTATACTTCGCAATGATTTTCTTCATTGTTGTCGTATTAGGTATTATAGCGAAAATTGCTGGGGTTAGCATGTTCCGTATTATTAAAATTATGAAAGATGAGTTAATTTTAGCTTACTCAACTTCAAGTTCGGAATCTGTATTACCACGTATTATGATTAAAACAGAAAAAGCCGGTGTACCAAAAGATATTGGTTCATTCGTTATTCCAACAGGTTATTCATTTAACCTAGATGGTTCTACTTTATATCAAGCAATTGCAGCATTATTTATTGCTCAAATGTATAATATTGATTTAACATTAACTGAACAAATTATTTTAGTTCTAACATTAATGGTTACTTCTAAAGGTATCGCAGGTGTACCAGGCGTATCATTCGTTGTTCTTTTATCAACACTTGGCGCGGTAGGTATTCCATTAGAAGGTTTAGCATTCATTCTTGGTGTTGACCGTCTACTAGATATGATGCGTACAGTAGTTAACGTATGTGGTAACACATTAGCAGCATTCGTTATGGCGAAATGGGAAGGCCGTCTTGATATGGATAAGTACAACAATTACTTTGAAAATGAAGCAGCTGAACTTGCAGCCAAACAGAAATAACAATTCCAAGAGCTTGGGCTTCGGCCTGAGCTCTTTTTTTATGCATTTATTGACATGCAGTGGACATAAAGTGATGCTAGAATAAATGCACGATAAAAAAGGTGGGATATAGATGGAAAAAATTTTAATTGTAGAAGACGAATTTGCCATCAGTCAAGTACTCAAAGCGTATTTGACAAAAGTGCAATTTTTAACGGAGCAAGCTTATACAGGAACAGAGGCTATGCAAAAATTTCATTCATGGAATCCAGATCTAGTGTTACTTGATGTCATGTTACCAGAAAAAAATGGTTGGCAAATTCTTGAGGAAATTCGACAAGTGAGTAAATGCCCCGTCATTATGCTGACAGCACTTGGTGATGTGAATTATCGCTTGGATGGTCTTAATGGAGGTGCAGATGATTATATCGCTAAACCATTCGAGGCAGAAGAAGTTGTGGCACGCGTCAAAGCCGTCTTACGCCGAACAATAGCAGATAGTGGGCCAACAAAACAATTCGGGGCACTTGAAATTAATCTACAATCACATGATGTTACATTAAACGGTTATAAAGTAGAACTAACACCTCGGGATTTATCGGTGCTTATCTTTTTAGCAGAAAATCCAAACCAAACCTTTACACGCGATCAACTAATCGACAAAGTGTGGGGCTGGGAATACGACGGAAGTGACCGTGCAGTGGATTTAGCGGTAAAACGTCTTCGTAAATCATTACAGGACTGGCCTGAGGAACAAGGCGAAATTAAAACATTACGTGGGTTGGGGTATCAATTTAGTGTCAAAAAATAAAGAAATGAAGCGTGTTCCACTGGCACGTTATTGGACACTGCGTTATTTAGCAGCGCTGATTATTGGTTTACTTGTTGTATTCATCCTATCCATTACATGGTTACGTCATAACACGATGACAAACCGCGTAGACATGTTAGAAGTAGTAGCAGATGAAATGGCTAGTCGAATTACAGAAAGTATTACGAGTGAAGAAGCACAGCCTGGTATATTTCGGGAGCGTACACCCTTAGCGAATTTAGGAATTAATCCTAAAATCTATTTAGTGAATGCAACAGGGAATATTATTTCGAGTAATGAGCCAAAAAATGCGCCGCAAAAAATGAATGAAGCGCAGCCAAATTTACCAGCACCACCAGAATCTTTATTTGAGCAGACATTGCCTAAAACGATTATGGCTAGCAAGAAAGATATTATAAAAGTTCAATTAAATAATGACAGCTACTATGCAGTTAAAAAAGCAATTAACAGTAATAAAAAAACGGTCGGCTATGTGGTCTTACTAGAATCTAAAAAAAATCTAGCACATGTCGACCAGGAATACTCACAACTTGCGGCCATCATTATTGCACTTGCTCTTATTGGAACAATCGCCATCTATTTATTATCACGACGATTATCAAAACCGATTAAAGATGTTGCACAGGCCGCCCAACAAATTCAAAGCGGTGATTATAATGTGGCACTCGCCAATGATGTGAAGGAAAAAGAAGTGTATGATTTAATTGAATCCTTCCGAGATATGGCAGCACGTTTAAAGCAACTCGAGGCAACACGTACGGAACTTCTGGCAGGTGTAACACATGAACTGAAAACACCTGTCACATCGATCAGTGGCTTATTACAAGCTGTGAAGGACGGCGTTGTGACAGGAGAAGATGAAAAAGAGTTTGTGAAAATGGCATTGAATGAAACGACAAAGCTCAAAACAATGGTAGGTGACTTGCTCGCATTTAATTCATTTGCAGTGAATGCTATTCCAGTACACATTCAGCCATACGCTATTAATCATTATGTACAAGAGTCTGTTGTACAATGGTTGATGTCACAGCCAGAAAAAGGCGTACAGGTTGATGTGGAAATCTTACCTGAGGAAAGAACTGTACAATTAGATGGTGTTCGCTTCCAGCAAATCTTGACGAATCTTTTAACGAATGCAAAGCAAGCAATGGAAGGTAGCGGCCATATCCAATTAACCATGCAAGATGAAGAAAAGGATATTGTAATTTTTGTTGCAGATACAGGAAAAGGTATTCCTATAGAAGAGCAGCCTTTTATATTTGAGCGCTTTTACCGCGGTGAAAATAAAAAGTATGCAGTTCGTGGTCTCGGTCTCGGTCTCGCATTAAGTAAAATGATGGCCCAGTCCCTTCAAGGAGATTTACAACTTATTTCAAGTACAACAAACGGTACAACATTTAAAATCACGTTACCAAAAGTGATTTCAGAAACAACAGAATAATAGTAAAGAGATTTAGGTAATCAATATGAATCTCTTTTTTTTATTTTTTCGCTGACATTTACCTGACACATTCACTTCATATAATAAACGTATCGAAAGACAGGAAGTGAAGGGAGTTTTACCAAATGAATAAGCAGCCTAAAAAGAAAAAAGGGCTTGTTATAACAAGTATTATCGCCGCAGTCATCGTAGTTGGTGTAATTGTTTATGCACTAATTGGCAATAGCAGTAACTATGTCGCGAAGGTTGGTGATGAGAAGATTTCGCAAGATGAATTAAACGAAGCAATGCAAAAACAATATGGTTCAACAGTCGCTCAATCACTAATTACAACGAGTGTCATTGAACAAGAAGCGAAGAAACAAGATGTGACAGTTACACAAAAAGAAATTGATGCAGAAGTAAAAACTCAGGCAACACAATATGGTGGCACTGAAGGATTAGAATCTGCACTAGAATCAAGTAATATGACAATGGATGATTTTGAAGAAAGCGTGAAAACATACATTCAAACACAAAAACTAATGGAACCAGCATTAGAAATTACAGATGCAAAATTAAAAGCATACTTCAAAGAAAATAAATCTTCATACGATACAGCAAAACAAGTGAAAGCTAGTCATATTTTAGTTGAAGATAAAAAGACAGCGAAAAAAGTTGCCAAATTACTTGCTGATGGCAGTGATTGGGATAAATTAGCGAAGAAATATTCTACAGATACAAGCAACGCTTCTGATGGTGGTAACCTGGGATATTTTGATAAATCATCAATGGATGAGAACTTTGCTGATGCGGCATTCTCTATGAAAAAAGGAGAAATCAGTGATCCAGTAAAATCTTCATATGGCTATCACATTATTAAAGTGACAGGTATCAAATCAGCTAAGGAAGCAACATATGCAGATGTGAAAGACGAAGTTCGTACAGCTTATGTAAATGAGCAAATGAATGCGAACTACTCAACTTGGTTAGCAGATTTAGAAAAAGATTATGATATCGATAACACATTAGCAACAACATCAACAACTGAAGAATAATTCCCTGGGCGACTACTAGTATCTACGTAGTGCCTGCTACAAAGAGTAGTGTCGCCCTTATATAGAAAAAATAATCATTATGTATCGGCATTGAAACAACGAGGTTTCTTGCTTAGTGAAAGTGTACAAATTATAGGACTGTCCACTCTTATAAATTCTATGCTTTGACAATGTAATGATTATAGAAATATGAGGTCTCCTTGTGAGTCCTGAAGAAGCCATATTTCGTTCTATCCAATTGAATAATTGCTAGATTAGTCTACTTAATGTCCACTAAGTATGACTTCCGCACACTCTAGTTGATTATTCATCCATCTTTCAGTAGTGTATGTCCACACACTGCTAAAAGAATACTCAAAGAAATCGACTCGTCATCGAAGACAGCGAGTAGCCTATTTTTTCATACCTGCTAATAAGCAGGAATAACCCACCCAACTTATATTTACGCTTGAAAAACCCATCTTACATCGGAAAGCACACCGATGTATAGATGGGTTTTTTCGTATATAATCAATAAAAAAAGGGTAGGTGAATCACATGAGCGATTATCAATTTGAAAAAATATTAGGTATTCAAACAACGGCAGATGAGCCATTAGCAATTCACCTTGCAGACAATCATTCATATGAACCAACTGCCTACAGTGTGTTAGAGTTACTTGCAAATGAGGTAGAGGTAAAAGATGAAGATAGTTTTGTGGATTTTGGAAGTGGTAAAGGACGCGTTGCTATTTATGCAAATTACCGCTGGGGTATTCCAGTGACAGGAATTGAATATGACGAGCTATGTGTTGAAGTAGCAAATATGAATCGACATTTATATTGTAAAAAGTATGGCGAAAAAGAGATTACCTTTCATCATCAATTAGCACAAAATTATCGTATTCAAAAAACGGATTCTATTTTCTTCTTTTTTAATCCATTTAGCCCTGCGGTTTTTGAGAAGGTATTAGCAAATATCAATAAGTCCTATGAACGTTATCCTCGGAATATGAAAATTATCGTTTATTTTCCAATGTTCGAATACGTTGATTTATTAGATTGGTCGTCTTTTCAGTTTGTAAAAGAACTGCTAATGCCTCCACAAATGATTATGTCACCGAATGATCGTTTGTTAATTTATGAGCGAAATTCTTTTTAGTTTAAAATTAAATATTTTAATGTTAAAATATAATTAATTAAACATTAAGGAGTGTTTTGAATGGGTAAATTAGAGAATAAAGTAGTCATCATCACAGGTGGAGCAGGTGGCATTGGTAGCGGTATGGCGAAAGCGATGGTTAAAGAAGGCGCTATCGTAACAATCGTCGATTTAAACGAAGAAACTGGTAAAGCAATGGAGAAAGAACTACAACAATATTCTCCAGAGTCTATGTTCATGCAAGCAAACTTAATGGATCGAGATAACTTAGGAAACATCGTCGAAACAGTTGTTAAAAAATATGGTAAACTAGATGTCTTAGTAAATAATGCACATGCATCAAAACAAAAACCATTAATGGAAACAACACAAGAAGATATCGATCTTTCATTCGGTACAGGTTTTTATCCAACTTTCTATTTAATGCAAGCAGCATTCCCTTACTTAAAAGAATCACAAGGTAATATTATTAACTTCGCATCAGGTGCAGGGTTAAAAGGCGATCCAACTCAAGGCGCGTATGCAGCAGCAAAAGAAGCAATTCGTGGTATTTCACGTGTCGCTGCAAATGAGTGGGGTCAATTTGGCATCAACGTTAATATGATTAGCCCAATTGCTTATTCACCAGGCGTTGAAGCATGGTCTAAAGCTCAACCTGAATACTATGAAGCAGTAAAAAACAAAATTCCATTAGGTCGTTTTGGCGATGTTGAACAAGATATCGGTCGCGTGGCAGTATTCTTAGCTTCTGAAGATTCTCAATACATTACTGGTCAAACAATCATGACGGATGGCGGTTCAATTATGCTTCGATAGTTATGCGAGAAGGAGGCATAGTTTTGAAAAACAAAAACATCTTTCAACTCATTCATGCGACAGAAATCATCAACAATTCGAACATCGTTTACTTTATGAAACGATTCCCTCATAAAATTGGTGTAACACCTGTCCTTGTATTAGCTGAATTGAGAAATAGTGGTGCGCAAAAGCAAACGGTATTAGCAGATAAAATTGGCTGTACACCTGGCGCTATGACGAATATTTCGAATAAACTTGTAAAAGCAGGTTATGCAGTTCGTAAATATAACGATGATGATCGTCGCCATGTATTGCTCGATATTACGGAAGAAGGCCTGAAAGTATTCAATGAAGCTCAAGCATTTGGTCGCGAGTTTCAAACAGAATTATTCGATGCACTGACAGACGAAGAAATCGAACAATATGTTAATATTCAAGATAAACTCCTTGCAGCAGCTATTCAACGTAATGAAAAATAATATATAAAGACAGCGCAAATAATCGTATGTCTGCGTATAAAAAAGCAGGAACCGCCGATGAGCGATTCCTGCTTTTTTAATGTTTTTTAATATGCTCAAAGCCTTCAAGCGCAAGCTTTCGTGCTGTTGCATGGTCCACAATTGGCTGTGGATAACTTATCTGATGCGCTGCTACATATTTTTCAGGGCTGTGGATAACATCAAGTGGAACATCCTTTAGCTCTGGAATCCAACGTTTAATGTAAAAAGCGCCACTATCAAATTTTTGAGCTTGTCCAGTAGGATTGAAAACGCGGAAATAAGGCGCAGCATCAATACCACTACCGGTAACCCATTGCCATCCCATCGCATTATTTGCGGTATCAAAATCGACGAGCGTTTCTTTAAACCAGTCATAGCCGTACTGCCAAGGGATGCGTAGATGTTTAACAAGGAAAGAAGCTACAACCATTCGAACACGGTTGTGTATAATGCCAGTCTCCCACAGTTCACGCATCCCAGCGTCCACTAGCGGGTAACCAGTTTGACCGGTTTTCCACGCTGTGAATAAGTCTTCATTGAAAGCCCAAGGATAATGCTGAAAGGCTTTACGCACAGGAATACGGTCAAGGTCAGGAAACTGTGCTAACTGTTCATAAGCAAAGTCTCGCCAGGCTAGTTGTCTTAAATAGCTATCAGCAGCATCTGCATGTTCTGGCTGTTCATCAATAAATCGCTTTACACGGTACCACATCGAGCGAATACTAATATTCCCCCAAGCTAAATAAGGAGAAATATCAGACGTTCCCTGCTTTCCTGGGAAATCTCTCAGCTTATTATAAGAAGCTAAATCTTGTTCGATAAAATCCTCAAATTTTTGAATGGCTTGCTGTTCGCCAGGAGTCCAATATGCTCCAAATTTTTTCATCCAATGATGATTATCGATTAATTTTAAGTCATCTAATGCCAAAGAATCAAATGTATCTTTCGAAAAAGTACTATTTTTATTTTGTGGAAAAGTAATATATTGCAACTTTGCTATTTTCCAATAAGACGAGAATACCTTATATGGTGTCTGATTCTTCGTAACAATCTTATGATGATAAAATAGTAATCGATCATCAAAACACTTCACATATGTTGTTTTAGTAGAATATTTTTCAACGAGTTCTTGTTCAAGTAGTACATCTTTAGGTAGGAGACTACGATTGAAAAATAGGGCATCTATTTGGAATGTATTCATCAATTCTTCAATAATGAGTTGTGGATTTCCTTGGCGTATAATAAGTGAACCACCACATGATTTAATTGATTCTGCTAGTGCTTCTAATGAATAATGTAGCCACCAATCAGAGGCAGTAGCAGCTGAATTTGTTTTTTCATAGATGAACACAGGAATGACTTCATCAAAGTCGCTTGCAGCAAGTAATGCTAGATTATCATGCAACCGTAAATCATAACGAAACCACATTAACGCTTTTGTCATTGTGAAACCTCCTTTATCTAATTATAGCAATAAATCATTCGAACGTTAAATTCTAGAAAAAACAGTTAAATTCTAGAAAAAACGCTAATATATTATTTTTTTAATTTTTAGAATTAATAGAAAATTATGTTTACTTATTTGTTTTTAGAATATAAAATATGGAATTAGAAAACATATTTTAAAGTTATGTTATCAATAGTCAGAATTATCAAATAAAATTCGGCGCAAGGGGGATGGAGTTTAATGAAGAATAACAATTTAAAGAAGTACGGTGCATTGATTGTTTCATCTGCACTATTGTTAGGAACATTAACAGCGTGTGGCTCGAAAGATTCAGGTTCAGGTAGTGGGTCATCAGATGGTGACACAATTAAAATAGGCTTGAACTTAGAGCTGTCAGGCGCTGTAGCATCATATGGTTCGGGAATTTCAAAGGGTGCGGAACTTGCAATTAAAGAAATTAATGATGCAGGTGGTATCGATGGTAAAAAAATCGAGGCAGTAAAAATTGATAACAAATCAGAAAACTCTGAGGCGACATCAGCGGCATTAAAATTAGCGACACAAGAAAAAGTAGTAGCGCAAATTGGTTCAGCAACATCTGGTAATACAGTGGCGGCTGTACAAGTAGCGGACCAAAATAAAATGCCACTTATTTCACCATCAGGTACTTCACAAACAGTAACAGTAAATGACGACGGTGCTGTAAATGAATATGCATTCCGTACATGCTTCATTGACCCATTCCAAGGGAAAATTGCGGCGGACTTTGCATCAAATGATTTGAAAGCGAAAAACGTAGCGATTTTTGCGGATAGCTCAAGTGACTATGCAAAAGGCTTAGCTGAAGCATTCAAAAAGCAAATTGAAGCAAATGGTGGCAAGGTTGTGGCTGAAGAATCGTATGTAGCAAAAGATACGGACTTTAAATCAACACTTACACGCTTAAAATCAAAAAATCCTGACTTCATTTATGTACCAGGTTATTACGAAGAAGTAGGCTTAATTGTGAAGCAAGCACGTTCAATTGGTATTGACGCTCCAATGATGGGTGGCGATGGATGGGATTCACCAAAAATTGTTGAGCTTGCGGGTGCAAAATCACTTGATAACACATTCTTTACAAACCACTATTCTGCAGAAGATCCAGATGAAAAAATCCAAAAATTCGTAAAATCATTTAAAGAAGCCAATGATGATAAATCACCGGATGCCTTCAATGCACTTGGCTATGACTCAGTGTACTGGTTGAAAGATGCGATTGAACGAGCAGGATCAACAAAAGGTGAAGATATTCAAAAAGCATTAGCGGAGACGAAGGATTTAAGTCTTGTAACAGGTGAAATTTCTGTGGATGAAGAACATAACACAATCAAATCGGCAACAGTTCTTGAATTTAAAGACGGCAAACAAGTGTTCAAAACAAAAGTGGAACCTTAAGCGACAAGTCTTTTATGAAGGGGGGCACTTGTCCTCCTTTTTTTAATTTGACAAAAAGGAGTGAAAATTATGGAGTGGCTTCAACAACTCGTAAACGGTATATCAATTGGTAGTATTTATGCGTTGATTGCACTTGGATATACGATGGTATACGGCATCATTAAATTAATTAACTTCGCACATGGTGATGTTTTTATGATTGGTGCATTTGTTGGATTTTACGGCTTAACACATTGGCATATCGGATTTATTCCGTCGCTACTTGCCGCAATGATTATTTGTTCTATTTTAGGTGTTGTTATTGAACGCCTTGCTTATAAACGCTTACGTAATGCGACGCGTATTGCCGCGTTAATTACAGCTATCGGGATGTCGTTATTAATTGAATATACGACGATTTTCTTCCGCGGCGCACAGCCGGAAGCTTACCCTGATAATGCAGTTATTTCAAAAACATTTACTGTTTTTGGTACACAAATTAGCTCAGAATCAATCATTATACTAGTCACAACAATTGTTTTAATGTTATTACTACAATTTATTGTGCATAAAACAAAAATTGGTAAAGCAATGCGTGCTGTTTCTCATGATATGGAAGCTGCTCGCTTAATGGGGATTAATGTGAATAATACAATCTCAGCAACGTTTGCAATTGGTTCTGCATTAGCAGGTGCTGCTGGCGTAGTATTCGGTTTATACTACACAAAAATTGATCCATTAATGGGGATTATCCCTGGCGTAAAAGCATTCATTGCAGCTGTACTAGGTGGTATTGGTAGTATTCCAGGTGCTATGACAGGTGGTATGGTGCTAGGTATTGTGGAGACAGTTGTTAGTGCGCTTGGCTTCTCAATGTGGCGCGATGCAGCAGCATTTATCATTCTTATTTTAATTTTAATCTTTAAACCAGCGGGTATTTTTGGTAAAAATACGCGCGAGAAAGTGTAGGTGGTCATGATGAAAATTTCAAAAACATTTTGGATCTACACGATTATAGCGATTATTGGCTATGCAATTATTCAAGTGATGATTTCAAGTGGTCAATTAGATATGTATTATTCAAATTTACTTATTACGATTGCGATTAATGTAATGTTAGCTGTCAGTCTTCACTTAGTTATTGGTATTACAGGACAGTTTTCAATCGGCCATGCAGGGTTTTTAGCAGTAGGGGCCTACATTTCAGCGATTTGTACGATGCAGCTACATTTACCATTTATCGTTGGATTACTTGCAGGTGCTATTGTAGCTGCGATTGCAGGATTAATCGTTGGGATTCCAACGCTTCGTTTACGCGGAGATTACTTAGCCATTGCCACATTAGGCTTTGCAGAAATCATCCGTATTATCTTCTTAAACTGGGAGTATGTTGGTGGCGCGGCAGGGATGCAAGTTATGCAACAAACAACGTGGACGTATGCATTCTTCGGCATGTTAATTACGATTATTGTCATTTCGAACTTTACACGCTCACGTCATGGTCGTGCTTGTATTGCGATTCGAGAAGATGAAATTGCTGCTGATGCGATGGGAATTAATATCACGTATTATAAAGTACTCGCATTTGCGATTGGTTCGTTATTTGCAGGGCTTGCAGGTGGTTTATTCTCTCACAATTTCTTCATCATTCAACCAGCTCAGTTCGGGTTCTTAAAATCATTTGATATTTTAATTTATGTTGTACTAGGTGGTCTTGGTAGCCTATCAGGTGCAGTGATTGCGGCAGTTGCATTAACAATTATTTCACTTTACCTACAAGACTTCCCAGAAACACGAATGATTATTTACAGCCTTGTGTTAATTCTTGTCATGCTTTATCGCCCAGTAGGTTTAATGGGTACAAAAGAAATTACAGATTTATTCAAACGTAAACGCAAGGGAGGAGACGCACATGAGTAACTCTCTTTTAAAAGTAGAAAATGTCGGTATTCAGTTTGGTGGGTTAAAGGCTGTACAAGGCTTTGATATGGAATTATTTGAAGGAGAACTAATCGGTCTAATCGGTCCAAATGGTGCCGGAAAAACGACAAGTTTTAATATGCTAACAGGTGTATATAAACCAACAGAGGGACAGATTACGTTTGATGGAAAAGTGACCAATAATATGTCACCACACCAAGTAACAAAAAGTGGTATGAGCCGTACATTCCAAAATATTCGTCTGTTCAAAGAATTAACTGTTCTTGATAATGTAAAAGTAGCGAACCATTCTCTAGCAAATCATTCGGTACTAAGCTCAATATTACGTTTACCAACTTATTTCAAAGGTGAAGCAAAAATGGAGAAGGAATCACTCGAATTTTTAAAGATTTTCGAGCTAGATAAATATAAAGATGAGCTAGCAAAAAATTTACCTTATGGGATGCAGCGCCGCCTTGAAATTGCACGTGCATTAGCTGCCGGGCCTAAGCTTTTATTATTAGATGAACCAGCTGCTGGTATGAATCCAAAAGAGACGAGTGCATTGATGGATTTAATTGCATTGATTCGTAAAAAATTTGATTTAACAATTTTATTAATCGAGCATGATATGGGACTTGTTATGGGAATCTGTGAGCGAATTTATGTACTAGACCATGGGCAACTTATCGCATCAGGCACACCAGAAGAAATTCGTAGCAACAAGAAAGTAATCGAGGCGTATTTAGGTGAGGAGGTAACGGTTTAATGCTAAAAGTTGAAAATATCGATGTATTTTACGGCAATATTCAAGCATTGCGTGAAGTATCACTAGAAGTAAATGAGGGTGAAATCGTTACATTAATCGGTGCAAATGGTGCCGGGAAAACAACGTTACTTAAGACGTTATCTGGCTTATTAAAACCGAAAAAAGGCAAAATTGAATACCTCGGAAACTCAATCGCAGGAAAAGCAGCGCAAGGAATTGTGAAGAGTGGCATCTCGCAAGTACCAGAAGGTCGTCGTGTTTTTGCAAACATGAGTGTAGAGGAAAATTTAGATTTAGGTGCTTATTTACGCAAAGACCGCGATGGTATTAAAAGAGATATGGAACGAGTTTATGAGCTATTTCCGCGATTGCTTGAACGAAAAAGTCAGTCTGCAGGAACGTTATCTGGTGGTGAGCAACAAATGCTTGCGATGGGTCGCGCAATCATGGCGAAGCCTAAGTTATTGTTGCTAGATGAACCTTCGATGGGCCTAGCACCTTTAATGGTTCAAACGATTTTTAGTATTATTAAAGAAATTAACGAAGCAGGTACAACGATTTTATTAGTTGAACAAAACGCACATATGGCACTGTCAGTTGCGCAGCGAGCCTACGTTATTGAAACCGGTAAAGTTGTATTATCTGGCGATGCTAAGGAACTACAAGAAAGTGATGAAGTACGTGCAGCATATTTAGGTGGTTTATAGACTCAGAAAGGACAAGTATGATGCTTGTCCTTTTTTAATGCGGGTAAAGATAAATAAGGGGTGATGAAAATGGTAGAACGTGTAATCGCAACTGAGGAAGCACTGACTGTTATTCAAGAATTAAAAGCATCACATGGAGCACTAGTATTTCACTTATCTGGTGGGTGCTGTGATGGAACTGCACCGATGTGCTATGAGCAGGGTGAATTTAAAGAAGGCAGCGTGGATTTATTGCTTGGTACATTAGACGAGGATATTCCATTTTACATGCATGAAAGCTTATATGAATATATGAAGCACACGCAAATCATTGTCGATGTTACGAATGGGATGGGTGGCTTTTCACTTGAAGCAGAATTAGGAAAAGCATTTCTAACACGAAGTCGACCTTTTACAGAAGATGAGGAAAGAGAATTAGCAGAAATCCATTGACCTATTATTTGAAAAAATATGTTTTTTGTTAGATAATATATGTACGAAACAGAAAATTCTGGGAATTTGACGTTTTAAAATAATCGTAAGGGAGCGGATAGTGTAATGATCTATGCAAATCCAAACACTGAAGGCGCAGTAATCCAATTTAAGGAAAAATACGATAACTATATTGGTGGTGAATGGGTAGCACCAGTAAAGGGTGAGTATTTTGATAATGTAACGCCAGTAACAGGTGAAGTTTTCACTAAAGCTGCAAAGTCAACTGCTGAAGATATCGAATTAGCACTTGAGGCTGCACATAAAGCGAAAGAAGCTTGGGGTAAAACTTCAGCAACTGAACGTGCTAATATTCTAAATAAAATTGCTGATCGCATTGAAGAAAACTTAGAATTAATTGCGGTTGCTGAAACTTGGGATAATGGTAAAGCAGTTCGAGAAACATTAAATGCAGATATTCCATTAGCAGTAGATCATTTCCGTTATTTCGCTTCTGCTATTCGTGCACAAGAGGGTAGTCTTACGCAATTAGATGATGATACAGTAGCGTATCACTTCCAAGAGCCTCTAGGCGTTGTTGGTCAAATTATTCCTTGGAACTTCCCGATTTTAATGGCAGTTTGGAAGCTAGCTCCTGCATTAGCAGCTGGTAACTGTGTCGTATTAAAACCGGCAGAGCAAACACCAGTATCGATTATGGTTGTAATGGAATTAATCGAAGACTTACTACCACCAGGTGTTGTAAACATCGTTAATGGCTTTGGTGCAACAGTAGGTAAAGCCTTAGCAACAAACAAAAAAATTGCGAAAGTGGCATTCACAGGTTCTACAGCAGTAGGGCGTTTAATTATGCAATACGCAACTGAAAATATCATTCCTGTAACATTAGAGTTAGGTGGTAAGTCACCTAATGTATTCTTTGAAGATGTTATGGATGAAGATGATGAATTCTTAGATAAAGCAATTGAAGGTCTTGTTATGTTTGCGCTAAACTCAGGTGAGATTTGTACTTGTCCATCACGTGCATTAATCCAAGAATCAATTTACGATAAATTCATTGAGCGTGCAATTGAGCGCGTAAAAGCAATCAAAATTGGTAATCCATTAGATACAGAAGTAATGATGGGTGCACAAAACTCAAATGAACAACAAGAAAAAATCAAGTCTTATTTACAAATTGGTAAAGATGAAGGTGCGGAAGTGTTAGTCGGCGGTGAAGCTAATCGTGTAGAAGGATTAGAAAATGGTTTCTACATCCAACCTACTATCTTCAAAGGAAACAACAAAATGCGTATTTTCCAAGAAGAAATCTTCGGCCCTGTATTATCGCTTACAACATTCAAAGATTACGACGAAGCAATTGAAATTGCGAATGATACAGAGTACGGCTTAGGTGCTGGGGTATGGTCTCGTTCAGGTGACATTGCCTACCGTGCAGGTCGTGCAATCCAAGCAGGTCGCGTATGGACAAACACATATCACCAATATCCAGCAGGTGCAGCATTCGGTGGTTACAAGCTATCAGGTATCGGTCGCGAAAACCACAAAATGATGTTAGATCATTATCAACAAACGAAAAACTTGCTAGTTAGCTATAACCGTAAGCCTCAAGGTTTCTTCTAAACCGAAAGGAGAGAGCAACATGGTTGAACGTGTTGTTGCAACGGATAAAGCAATTGAATTAATTCATTTTTTGAAAGATAAATATGGAAAAGGACTAGCTTTTCATCAGTCAGGTGGTTGTTGTGAAGGTTCGAAACCATTATGCTTTTTGGAGGATGAATTTAAAGTAGGACAAATCGATGTACTCCTTGGATATGTGGATGGAGACGTGCCATTTTATATGCATGAAAACCTCTACAATTATTCGAAGCATACACAACATGTATTAGATGTTGTGGATAGTTTTGGGAGTGGATTTTCAATTGAATCCATCGAAAATAAAAGTTTCCTTATACGCGCTCGTGTGTTTACAGATGAGGAATATGCGGAAGTGAAACAAATTATTGCCAATGAAAAAGCAGTGGGGTGATCCACTGCTTTTTTCTGTTATATTAATATTAGTTTTTAAATAAATACAGATTAAAGTCTATTTTGTGAACTTTAATTGTTGAAATGATACAGAATGTGTTTTATGATAGATACAGATGAAAGAGACGAAGGAGCGGTTGCAATGTTAGAAGCAGTGCCAATGAGCCAATCAAGAACGGTGCAAACACATCTTGTGTTACCACCAGATACAAATCATATGAATACAATATTCGGTGGGAAAGTTTTAGCTTATATTGACGAAATCGCAGCAGTTACATCAATGAAGCATGCTAAAATGCAAACTGTTACAGCATCATTTGACTCAGTTGATTTCTTTGCGCCGGTACATTCGGGTGAAATTTTAGAATTAGAAGCAGTTGTCAGTAACACAGGGCGTTCTTCAATGGAAATTTATATTCGGGTACAAGCTCGTGATATTGAAACACGCGATACTAAACTAACAACAGAATCATTTGTCACGATGGTTGCTGTCGATACAAATGGAAAACCACAAGAAGTTGCCCCGGTTTATCCAGAAACAAATGAAGAACGTCGATTGTTTGAATCGGGTCCAGCACGTCGCGCACATCGTAAAGCAAAACGTGAAATGCCACATTCATTCTTTTAAAAAAGAGGCTAGGACAAACTCATTCTAGTCGATAAAAGGATTAACAAAAAGAAGGAACCATAAGCGTGGTTCCTTCTTTTTGTTGCGAACCTATTAGAAATAAGTTCTCGCTCAATCTATTTTTAATGAGAAAATCTAGTTTTTGGTGGCATATGTTCAACACAACCAACTTTTTCAATTGTTGCATGCCCGTTTTCAAGATGAACAATTGTTAAACTTGTGCCATCGATATGGGGCGAATCACAAAGCTGGTCTATCGAGTGTCCGAGGAAATAATTGATAAGTACTTTTTTAACGATACTATGTGTTACAACGAGTATATTGTCATCCTGCTCATACTTACCTTCAATTTTATCGATAATTTTTTTTGCACGTTCGAGTACATCGTAGTAATTTTCACCTTCTAGTGATTCAAAGCATTCGGCGTGATGGATGTAATTATCATAGGCTTCAGGGTACTGTTGTTTAATTTTTTGAACGAGCATTCCTTGCCATTCTGCTACATTAATCTCTTTTAATTCATGCTTAATAAAAAGAGGCGTTTGATGACCCTGTAAAATCAATTTTGCCGTTTCTAAAGCTCGGCCGCTTGGACTTGAGTAAGCAGCGATGAATGGTGTACTGCTAAGGCGTTTACACAGAGCGTTTGCTTGATCCTTCCCGTAATTTGTAAGCGGTGAATCAAACCATCCCTGTATACGTTCTTGGACGTTCCATTCGGTTTGCCCATGGCGCGTAATATAGAGCGTTACCATATCATCCTTCCTTTCAAGTGAAATCCAAACAAGTATAGAAGATTCCTTTTAGAATGTCAAAATAATAAAAAAATCGCCCTTCTAAGAGGACGATTTTTCAGTGGCATTATTCCGTTAATTCTGTTGCTACTTCTAATAAGCGTTCTGCAGAATCTGCCACTTGGAATGTCGCATTTGAAATTTCGTCTAATATTATTGTGATGTTAGATACATCATTTGTTGTCGATGTGTGATTTGTTTTAATACCTGAAACAGCGCGTGCAATCGTTTGGAATGAGTCGGATAATTCTTTTTGCATTTCAACGCCAGATAAAATTTGTGTATCTACTTCTTTAACAGACGCGGACATATTGGCGATATTACATTCGGTTTCATGAATTAATGAAGAAACGTTTTGCACAGCACTTTTTGTTTCCTCAGCTAACTTACGAACTTCATCTGCTACGACTGCAAAGCCTTTTCCATGCTCCCCTGCACGTGCCGCCTCAATTGATGCATTTAGTGCTAAAAGGTTTGTCTGATCAGCTATATCTGTCACGAGACGTACGATTTCTGAGATTTTGTGTGAAGAAATACGCAGATGCCCCATCGTCGAATCTAATTGTTTAACAGATGTCGACATACGTGCCATTAAATCATTTTGTTGTACGAGTAAACGTGTGCCATTCTCAGATTTTTGCTCGGTTTCATTCACGAAGTTTAGCCCTTTTTTTGTAGCATCTGAAATATCTTCAGATTGTGTTACAAGAGATTGAATCGATGCAGTTGTTTCCTCACTAATGGCACTTAATTCTTCTGCAGTACTTTGTACAGAAACCATAATTTCTGCTTTTTCATCAATGTGGCGCTGCTGTATATCTGCTTGCCCCTCATCATATGCTTCAATGACGATTTGCTGTTCGAGATTGATGACTTTTGCAAATGCATTCACTGCGCGTTTAAAGTCATCTAATGGTAATCCAAGTTCTGCACAGTACGTCATAAACGTACTATTTAATGCTTGGAATGAATTTAAATACCATTTTGATGGTAAACCAATTACAACATGAACATGTGCAATTCGTTTACGATCTAATACATAGTTATGATTGAACTGCCCATTGAAAATTGCCGTTATATGACGTGTCAATGTCACTTTCAAACGCTCAATTGAAGAGTTGTGATTAATAATTGATGTAAGCTCACTTGCTTTGCTAATTGTGGTGTAGAATTCATTAACCATTAATGGTACAAGTTCATTTGTATATTGCTTGAAATGAGAAATAATTGCTAAGTCTTCTTTTGTTAAACTTAATAATTCTACTTGCTTTGATAAACCAGGGAATGTTGATAAATCAAGCTCCACTTCATTTAGCGCTGCGTCTAAATCAAAATATGATGAGGGCTGTTTCGGCTTTGAAAAATTCCAAATACTCAAGAGATTGTCTCCTATCTTTATGTAAAAATAATGTTGATAATTTTGTATTAACTTTTAAAAAAAGTATATTTTCATTAGTTATATCGGTTGGAGTATTTGTTTTAATGTATTAATTACAAAAAAACTTTAAAATTCACAAAAAATATGTGTATAAATAAAAAAAGAACTGTCCATTAGACAGTTCTCAGCTATTTATAATTTGAAAAAATCGAGCCAACCTTTATGTTTGAACCAAGAAATCATTGAAACGGCGATGATAAACATGACACCGAGTACAATGAAATAACCCCAGTGCCAATGTAGCTCAGGCATGTTATCGAAATTCATGCCATATACTCCTGCAACGAAAGTCAATGGAATGAAGATGGTCGATACAATTGTTAAAGTCATCATAATACTATTCATACGTACAGCATTCATTGACATATGACTATCACGCATGTCAGCTGTCAATTCTCGGTTAGATTCAATCATTTCTGTCAGTTTTACGAGATGGTCATGAATATCGCCAAAGTATGCACGCTCGGCTCCAATTAAACCGAGGCGGCCAGAGTTCATGATGCGATACAATAGGTCGCGCATTGGGAGTACGATACGACGAATGTGTAATAAGTCACTACGTAAATCAAATACATCGGACATCGCCTTTGCATTGCGCTGGTAATTTAATTGATCTTCAATTTCATTTAAGCGGTCTTCAATGTTATAAACCATAGGGAAGTAGCTATCAACGAGTTTATCGACTACTTGATACATGGCGTAATAAGAACCGCGCTCCCAATCACCAGGTTGGTTTAGTACACGTTTACGCGCTGTTTCAATCTCAGGAACAGGCGTCTTGTGATATGTCACGATAAAGTTGCTAGCGATAAAAATATTTACTTCTTCTGCTTCTAATTCAATAGAATTCATTTTATGTACGACAAGGAAGTGGCAGTCGTCATAATAGTCGATTTTCGGACGTTGTAAACGCATTAATGAGTCCTCGATTGCTAATGGGTGAAAGTGAAATACCGTATCTAAGTACGTATTTTCCGTAGGTGTTGGTTGATCAAAATCTACCCAATACCAGTCGAAGTCGAATGTATGCAACTCATCCAATGGAAAATCGGCCACTACGTTATTGTCTTTTGTAAAACCTAAAGTTCGAATCATCGTAACGCCTCTTTTTCTCCGTAGTTATTAATATTGTCCCATATCCATACCCTAATGTCGACAAACGTAAAAGAAAATTAATCAAAACAAAAAGCCATGAAAATACATGGCTTTAACGGTCACTTGATAACCAAACAGCAATTTTTTCACCGCTATTTCCGTTCGATATCGAGTGTATATTTTTATGGTCAACAGAGTCGCTTGAATCATACGAGCTCTTTAAAAGGCAGTAGGGCATAACGAGTAAAACAGCGAGGCATAAAATAGTAATTCCTGCTGTAAGCAATGCTTTCTTCAAAAGAAACATCCCTTTCATCATGTGATATTAGAAAGGACGTCGACTGCTAAAAAATGTTTCCAAACGGTTTATAGCTAGAATGAAACTATTTTATAGCTTATCCCGTAGAATAACTACCACATAATAGAAAGGACTATTCAAATGAACGATAAAAACGTTGAATCTACTAAATGGTTAAAAGTGATTGTGCATGCAAGTCCATTTTTCGCACCATACCTTATCCCAGTTTTATTTTATTTATTTGTTGATGATGCTTCAGTTAAAAAAATATCGATTCAAGCCTTGCTATTCCAAATCTTGATGGGCGTGTTAATTTTCATTTCAGCGATATTCAGTGCACTTTTAATCGGTCTGCCATTCTTAGTTGTCTTCGTAGCAATGACCGTAATCGTGCCAATTGTAGGTATCGTAAAAGCAATACAGGACGACAACTGGGAATACCCAATTATTAAAAAATTCTTTTAATCGTAAAACCATGCTGCGGCATGGTTTTTTTATATCGAAATGAGAGAATAGGTTTTACACATTTTATGAGCCAAATATTTGTAATCGAATTTTGAATTGAATATAATATAGTCAAAGATAGTCAAAGTCAGTAAGGCAAGCGAGGTGAGGACAGCAAATGAGAAATATTTCCGACATTATTGAAGGATATTTGAAGGAAGTTATTGAATTAGAAGGAAATGGCTTAATTGAAATTAAACGTAGTGAGATCGCTGATAAATTTCAATGTGTACCATCGCAAATTAACTATGTTATTAATACCAGATTTACTGAGGAACGTGGGTATCAGGTACAAAGTAAACGTGGAGGCGGAGGGTATATTCGTATCGTTCGCGTTCAAATAACTTCGAGTGCTGATTTGATTGATGAAACCATTCAACAACTAGGGATTTCTGCACCACAACAAGTTGCAGAAGATATCATTTTCCGTCTTATTAATGAAGAAGTTATTTCAAAAAGAGAAGCGAAAATGATGTTGGCGGCTGTCGATCGACAAATATTAGCGCTCAACTTGCCATTACGTGATGAAGTACGCGCACGAATCTTACGCGCGATGCTAACGACATTAAAATACGATATTCCTAAGAGATAAGAGGTGTGTGAAGTGATCTGCGAAAATTGTAAGCAAAGACCTGCAACAATAACCTTAACGCAAGTGAAAAATGGTCAGCAAATCACAAAACATTATTGCGAGATTTGTAGCCAACAATTACATCAGCATGATCATTCTCAGAATGAACATGTACCATTGCAACAGCTTTTTGCAGACTGGTTTGGTATTCCTACATGGTCAGCAAATGCACCGAAAAGCCAGCAACAGGAGGAGCATTTAATTTGTCCGAATTGTGGTATGACATACAAGCAATTTCTACATGATGGTAAATTCAATTGTCCAACATGTTACGATGCATTTCGCGATGAACTTCCACAAGTGATGAAGCGTCTTCATAATGGGGCAACACGACACGTTGGAAAAATGCCTGGTGCAGTCAATGCAACCTATAAATTAAAGCAAGAAATTGAAGGGTTGCGTAATGACATGAAGAAGGCTGTAGAAGAGGAGCGTTTTGAAGACGCTGCTACACTACGCGACCAGGCAAGAAAGCTTGAAAAAGAATTGCATGGCGGTGATTTGAATGGATAAAAAAGATACTTTTTTTAATGCGACTGATGTGAGATGGATGGCGGGCGATGTAGAACATGGCGATATTGTTATGAGTACCCGAATTCGTCTAGCTCGTAATTTGAAAGATTACCGCTTTCCCCGAGCTTTTTCAGAAGATGAAGCATTTAAATTGGATCAAACCATTTCAAATGTGTTGCTTGATGCAGAAACACTTGATCAGCACTTCACGCATATTGATATCGCAACGACGCCGATTCTTCAAAAGAAGGTGCTCGTCGAAAAACATTTAATTAGCCCACAGTTAGCGCATAAAGACCGTTCTGCATCTGTTGTTATTTCAGATGATGAATCAGTGAGTGTTATGATTAATGAAGAAGATCATTTGCGTATTCAATGTATTGAGCCGGGACTAGATTTAGAAAAAGCCTATTTCAATGCCGATACACTTGATCGTTATTTAGAAGAGTATGTCCCGTATGCATTTGATGAAGAGTTTGGTTACTTAACAAGCTGTCCAACAAATACAGGAACGGGTATGCGTGCTTCGGTTATGATGCATTTACCAGCGTTAACAATGACTGATCAAATGGAACAAATTATTAGTATGATGCCTCGGCTTGGTATGGTCGTTCGTGGGATTTATGGCGAAGGAACAGAAGCTGTAGGTAATTATTATCAAATCTCAAATCAAGTAACACTAGGTAAATCAGAAGAAGAGATTTTGACAGACTTACAATCATTAGCAGAACAAATCGTACAACGAGAAACAGAGTCTAGAAAAGCCCTATTAGATCATGCGGAGACCATTATGAATGACCGAGTAAATCGTTCATTAGGAACATTACATTATGCCCGTATTTTAACGTCTGATGAAGCGGCAAATTGTTTATCTAACGTGCGATTGGGTATAGATTTAGGACTAATTGAAAACATTCCTACAAAGGTTTTAAATAAATGTATGTTGGTTATTCAACCAGGTTTTTTACAACAATACGTTGGCACTACATTAAAGCCAAATGAAAGAGATGTTTATCGTGCCACATTATTACGAGAGATATTAAATAATGTGAGACAGCGTGAAAAAGGAGACGATTCATATGATGTTTAACCACTTTACTCAGCGAGCTCAAAAGGTTCTACAATTAGCACAAGAGGAAGCAATTCGCATGAAACATGATGCGATCGGCACAGAACATATTCTACTTGGCCTTATTCGTGAAGGCGGCGGCATTGCAGCAAAAGCATTAGAAGCAATTGAAGTGACGCCTGAAGTAATTGAAGAAGGTATTGAAAAACTTGTAGGTGTCGGTACTAAAGATGTGGGTCCAGTCGTTCACTATACGCCACGTGCGAAAAAAGTGATCGAATTATCCGTCGATGAATCGCGTAAATTAGGTCACACATATATCGGTACAGAGCATATTTTATTAGCACTAATTCGTGAAGGTGAAGGTGTTGCAGCACGCGTATTAAACAATGCGGGTGTTAGCTTAAATAAAGCCCGTCAACAAGTGCTACAACTACTTGGTAATCATGATACAAATGCAGGTAGTAATGCTTCAGCTGCACCGACAGCAAATACACCTACATTAGATAGCTTAGCGCGTGATTTAACTCAAATCGCACGTGAAGGTAGCTTAGATCCAGTGATTGGACGTAGTAAAGAAATTACGCGTGTCATTGAAGTGTTATCACGTCGTACAAAAAATAACCCTGTCTTGATTGGTGAACCAGGTGTTGGTAAAACAGCGATTGCTGAAGGACTAGCACAACAAATTATTCACAATGAAGTACCAGAAATTTTACGCGACAAACGTGTTATGACTCTAGATATGGGTACAGTTGTAGCGGGTACAAAATACCGTGGTGAGTTTGAGGACCGTTTGAAAAAAGTAATGGATGAAATTCGCCAAGCTGGCAATGTCATCTTATTTATTGATGAGTTACACACATTAATTGGCGCTGGTGGTGCAGAGGGTGCAATTGATGCATCGAATATTTTAAAACCATCATTAGCTCGTGGAGAACTACAATGTATCGGTGCCACAACACTTGATGAATACCGTAAATATATTGAAAAAGATGCAGCACTTGAACGTCGTTTCCAACCGATTCAAGTTGATGAGCCTACTCCCGAAGAAGCTGTATTAATTATCCGTGGTCTGCGCGATCGTTATGAAGCGCATCACCGTGTGAAAATTACCGATGAAGCAGTAGAAGCAGCAGTTCAATTAAGTAATCGCTACATTTCAGACCGCTTCCTTCCAGATAAAGCAATTGACTTAATGGATGAAGCCGGTTCAAAAGTACGCTTACGTTCGTATACAACACCGCCTAATTTAAAAGAACTTGAACAAAAATTAGAGAGTGTAAAAGCTGAGAAAAATGCAGCAGTTCAAAGCCAAGAGTTTGAAAAAGCGGCGAACCTACGTGACTCTGAGCAAAAATTAAAAGATGAGTTAGAAGCAACGAAAAAAGAATGGAAAGAAAAACAAGGTCGTTCTGAATCAGAAGTAACAGTGAATGACATCGCCGAAGTTGTTGCAATGTGGACAGGTATTCCAGTAGCGAAAATCGCTCAAGAAGAATCTGAGAAATTGTTGAACTTAGAAGAAGAATTACACAAACGTGTAGTAGGGCAAAGTGAAGCGGTAAAAGCAATTTCTCGTGCTATCCGTCGTGCCCGTGCTGGATTAAAAGATCCAAAACGTCCAATCGGTTCATTTATCTTCCTTGGTCCAACAGGTGTTGGTAAAACAGAGCTTGGTCGTGCACTAGCAGAAGTTATGTTTGGTGATGAAGATTCGATGATTCGTATCGATATGTCTGAGTACATGGAGAAACATTCGACTTCACGTCTTGTTGGTTCACCTCCAGGTTATGTAGGTTACGATGAAGGTGGTCAATTGACTGAAAAAGTTCGTCGTAAACCTTACTCAGTTGTGTTACTAGATGAAATTGAAAAAGCGCATCCAGATGTGTTCAACATCTTGTTACAAGTTTTAGATGATGGTCGCTTAACAGATTCAAAAGGTCGCGTTGTTGATTTCCGTAACACAGTTGTCATCATGACATCAAATATTGGTGCAGAAGCATTGAAATATCGTAAGTCAGTTGGCTTTGGTGCCCAAGAAACAGCGAAAACAGAAGAAACTGCAAAAGGCGTTATGTTAGAAGAGCTGAAAAAAGCATTCCGCCCAGAATTTCTAAATCGTATTGATGAAACAATTGTCTTCCATGCACTTAAGAAAGAAGAGCTTGCAGAAATTGTTGGGAAAATGGCTGAACAGCTTACAAAACGTCTTGCGGAGCAACATATTGAGCTTGAATTAACACCGGCTGCACTAGATAAAATTGCAGAGGAAGGCTATGACCCAGAATACGGGGCACGACCTATCCGAAGAGCACTACAAAAACATGTTGAAGACCGCTTGTCAGAAGAGATTTTGAAAGGTGAAGTATTAACAGGTCAAGTTGTTGTGTTCGATGTTGATGCAGACGGAAAATTTATCGTTTCAACAAAAGAACCAGCCCCAGTAACTACTGAGAAATAATAAATTTAAAAATGGGAACGTCTGTACTATTAAGGCGTTCCTTTTTTGTTTTATAATAAACGTATAATCGTTTTACGGGAGGGTATTATGGCAAAGAAGAAATCAAAATTTGTTTGTAATGAATGTGGCTATGAAACAGCTAAGTGGATGGGGCGTTGTCCAGGCTGTGGTCAGTGGAATACGATGGTAGAGGAAGTAGAAGTTGTTGCGAAAGGCCCGCGTGGAGCATTTAAGCATTCTGAAATTGTGTCAGCTAAAGCAACACCCATTATTTCAGTAGAAACACAGGAAGAGCAGCGTGTTCCAACAGAATTAACTGAGTTTAACCGTGTGTTAGGTGGCGGTATTGTACCAGGCTCTCTTATTTTAATTGGTGGGGACCCGGGCATCGGGAAATCTACATTACTGCTACAAGTATCGGCATTATTATCGAATAAAAATCATCGGGTGCTTTATGTGTCAGGTGAAGAATCGATTCGCCAAACAAAATTACGTGCAGAGCGTTTAGGTGTTCAGTCACCAGAACTTTATATTTATGCTGAAACAAATCTTGAAATGATTAGTGAGACAATCGAGCAGACACAACCGAAGTTTGTCATTATTGACTCTATTCAAACGGTACATCACCCAGAAGTGACGTCAGCACCAGGTAGTGTATCACAGGTTCGAGAATGTACAGGGGAATTAATGCGTATTGCAAAAACAAAAAATATTGCCATCTTCTTAGTGGGACATGTAACGAAAGAGGGACAAATCGCGGGTCCACGTATTTTAGAGCATATGGTTGATACCGTACTGTACTTTGAAGGAGAGCGTCATCATAACCATCGTATTTTACGTAGCCAAAAAAACCGCTTCGGCTCAACGAATGAGATCGCGATTTTTGAAATGGTTCATGGAGGGCTAAAAGAAGTCTTAAATCCATCTGAAATGTTCCTTGAAGAACGTTCGCAAGGAGCACCGGGGTCAACAATTGTTGCATCGATGGAAGGAACTCGCCCAATTCTTGTAGAAATTCAAGCGCTTGTATCACCATCAAGTTTTAATTATCCAAAACGTATGGCGACAGGGTTAGATCAAAACCGTGTGTCATTATTAATGGCTGTTCTAGAAAAAAGGATGGGGTTTATGTTACAGGCACAAGATGCATTTATTAAAGTGGCTGGTGGTGTGAAGTTAGATGAGCCAGCTATTGATTTAGCTGTACTTGTTAGTATTGTTTCAAGTTTTAAAGATTTATCAGCTAATCCAACCGATTGTTTTGCAGGTGAAGTAGGGTTAACAGGTGAGGTACGTCGTGTTACACGTATCGAACAGCGTGTGAATGAAGCTGCTAAACTAGGGTTTAAACGTATCTTTATCCCAACTTCAAATATCGGAGGCTGGGATTTTCCAGCAGGAATCGAAGTCATTGGTGTTGAGCGTGTTGACCAAGCTTTAAAACAAGCATTCCGTGAACTGTAGTGCTAATTATTTCATTCTCGTTACAACAGGGCTGAATGAAGCGTAATTTAGGAATAATCTGTATAATAGTCAATTAAAGGGGAGGTGCATGTATGTTAAAACGAATTATTCAAGTCGTATTCCTGTTGATTGGAGGAACACTAGGGTTAGTCCTGTTACCGCCTTTATACAAGCTCATTCATTTATCCAATAATCCATGGATTAATAACCCGTATGTTTCTGTTTTAATAGGTGCGATTATTTTGTTTATTGTATCGTTCTTTATTGCAGACTATTTTGTAAAGTTTATTCGTTGGCTTGAGGAGAAATTATTAAAGGAGCCTAGTGGTGATTTACTATTTGGTACACTAGGTTTAATTATTGGGTTAATCGTTGCGTATCTTGTTGGTTTTGCGCTAGACAGCATTCGTATTCCAATAGTAACAACAGTATTACCGATTCTTTTATCAATTGTGCTCGGCTATTTAGGGTTTCAGGTTGGTTTTAAACGCCGTGAAGAATTAATGAGTGTATTTACATCACGTTCATCGAAGAAAAAAAGCGAGGATAGCAAAGAGGAATCTCTAGTATCGCCAGCCTCTTACAAATTATTAGATACAAGTGTCATTATTGATGGTCGTATCGCTGATATTTGTCGTACAGGCTTTGTTGAGGGGACACTTGTTATTCCACAGTTTGTCCTAACCGAGCTACAGCATATAGCAGATTCTTCGGATACTTTAAAGCGAACAAAGGGACGTCGAGGTCTTGATATTTTAAAATCACTTCAAGACGATCCGTTAACGACAGTTTTGTTAACAGAAGTGGATTTTGACGATGTACCAGAAGTGGATTTAAAATTAGTACGCCTTGCGAAGAAAATGGGTGGCGCGCAAATTGTGACAAATGATTTTAATTTGAATAAAGTATGTGAACTCCACAATGTTCAAGTATTAAATATTAACGAGTTAGCAAATGCTGTGAAACCAGTTGTTATTCCTGGCGAAGAAATGCATGTCGTCGTCATCAAAGAAGGGAAAGAACATCATCAAGGTGTTGCTTACCTAGATGATGGTACGATGATTGTCGTCGAGGATGGGAAATCGTATATCGGGGATGCGATTACTGTTATTGTAACAAGTGTGCTTCAAACATCTGCTGGTCGTATGATTTTTGCAAAACCGAAAAAATAATTGACAATGGTTGAAGCTATGCGCTTCAGCCATTTTTTTAATACAATAAAGCTAATGGAACGGTGAGGGAGTGTAATAAATGGTATATGATGTTATTTTACCGGCAGCTGGTAGTGGTAAACGAATGGGTGCTGGAAAAAACAAATTATTTCTGGAGTTGAAAGAAAAACCTATTTTAATTCATACATTAGAGGTATTTGAGAAAGATGAATGGTGTCGCGGTATCTATTTAGCAGTGAAAGATAGCGAGCGCGAGTTTATTCAAAATTTACTTAAGCACTACCACATTACAAAAGTAAAAGCGATGCCAACCGGAGGAGCTGAGCGCCAATATAGTGTGCAGTCATGTATGAAAGCTATCGGAAATGGTGACATCGTACTTGTTCATGATGCGGCACGTCCATTTATTTTAGAACCAACTATTCATAAATTGGTAGAAGCGGCACAACAAAAAGGTGCAGCAATCGCAGGTGTACGTGCAAAGGATACAATGAAACGTGTTGAAGAGGGGATTATTCAAGAAACAGTCGACCGTTCGACATTGTGGATGATTCAAACACCACAAGCATTTCGTTTTGAATTATTACAATACGCAGAAAATCATGCTGAGCAAGATGGATTTTTAGGAACAGATGAATCAATGCTTGTTGAGCGTGAGGGCGAATTTGTATATATGGTTGAGAGTAGCTATGAAAATGTTAAAATAACAACAAAAGAAGATTTGGTTTTTGGTGAAGCAATCTTAAACCAACGTATTGGAGGATAATTATATGTTTCGTGTAGGACAAGGTTTTGATGTACATGAGTTTGCAGAAGGACGCCCATTAATCATTGGCGGTATTGAGGTGCCAAGTGACAAAGGTTTACTAGGTCATTCAGATGCAGATGTATTATTACACACAGTAACAGATGCAGCATTAGGTGCGATTGGTGAGGGGGATATTGGTCATCATTTCCCTGATACAGATCCAGAATGGGAAGGTGCAGATTCTGCAAAACTCCTGTCATTCATTTGGGATAAGGTTGAAGCAAAAGGATATACGCTAGGAAATGTTGATTGCACGATTATGGCACAAGCACCAAAAATGGCCCCATATATTGAGCAAATGCGCAATCGTATCGCAGAACTTTTACATGCAGAGCCTTCACAAGTAAATGTAAAAGCGACAACTACAGAGAAATTAGGCTTTGTAGGACGTAAAGAAGGAATCGCTGCAATGGCAACAATTCTTCTAATTAAAAAGTAAGGCCGCTTTAAATTTCATATCACGAGTGGTAAAATTAAAAAAGTTGAATTTTTTCTCGACAAAATAGGAGGATTTTAATCATGACTAAAAAAGTTCGTGTACGTTATGCCCCAAGTCCAACTGGACATTTACACATTGGTGGCGCTCGTACAGCACTATTCAATTACTTATACGCAAAACATTACGACGGAGATTTTATCTTCCGTATTGAAGATACAGATATCGCTCGTAACATTGAAGGTGGCGAAGAATCACAACTTCATAACTTAGCTTGGATGGGGATTGAGCCTGTTGAATCACCTGCAATCGGTGGTCCATACGCTCCTTACCGTCAAATGGAACGTTTAGACACATACAAAGATGCTGCTCAAAAATTAATCGATATGGGCATGGCTTACAAATGTTTCTGTACTTCAGAAGAATTAGAAGCAGAACGCGAAGCGCAACGTGAAGCAGGCGTAGCGGCGCCAATGTACAAAGGTACTTGCCGTCATTTAACTGCTGAACAAGTTGCAGAAAAAGAAGCAGCAGGCGCACCTTACACAATCCGCTTCAAAGTTCCTGAAAACGAAACATATGTAGTAGATGATTTAATTCGTGGTGAAGTTACGTTCGAATCTAAAGATATTGGTGACTGGGTAATCGTTAAAGCAAACGGCATCCCAACTTACAACTTCGCGGTAGTATTAGATGACCACCTAATGGAAATGTCACACGTATTCCGTGGTGAAGAACATTTATCTAACACTCCAAAACAATTAATGGTATATAAAGCATTTGGCTGGGAAGCTCCTCGCTTCGGTCATATGACTCTAATCATTAACGAAAATCACAAAAAATTATCAAAACGTGATGAATCAATTATCCAATTTATCTCTCAATATAAAGACCTTGGTTACTTACCAGCTGCAATGATTAACTTCCTTGCGTTACTTGGATGGTCTCCAGAAGGCGAAGAAGAAATTTTCTCTATGGACGAATTAATCGAGCAATTTGATGAAAAACGTTTAACAAAATCTCCTTCTATGTATGACATGACAAAATTAAAATGGATGAATAACCAATACATGAAAAAATTAACTCATGAAGAAGTTGTGGCACTTTGCCTTCCATTCTTACAAAAAGCAGGTCGTGTTGCTGAAAATCCAACAGCTGAAGAAGCTGAATGGGCAGATAAATTAATCGGTCTTTACCATGAACAAATGAGCTTCGGTGCTGAAATCGTTGAGCTTTCTGAAATGTTCTTCCAAGATCACGTTGAATTAAACGACGAAGAAAAAGAAGTATTAGCTGGCGAACAAGTTCCTGAAGTGCTTGCAACATTTAAAAAGAATCTTCTTGAATTAGAAGAATTTGAAGCTCCAGCAATTAAAAAAGCGATCAAAGCTGTTCAAAAAGAAACAGGTCATAAAGGTAAAAACCTATTCATGCCAATCCGCGTAGCAACTACTGGCGAAATGCACGGTCCAGAACTTGCAGATGCAATTGAAATCTTAGGTAAAGATACAGTTGTAAAACGTTTAGACGCACAACTAGGCTAATCGTTTTAAATAAAAAGAAGGGATGTCGTATTAGACGACTCCCTCTTTTTTTGTTTTAGTTTTCAAAATTGAGGTTTCATTGTACAATAAATCTATCCAGTTCAAAACGTTGAAGAGGAAAAGTATGCGTTGTATGCTCTAAAGAGAGAGTCACCACTGGCTGAGAGTGACTTGAGTTGAGACATCGCAGAAATGCACCTCTGAGTGTTATGTTGAAATGTTAGTAGGCATGACCGGTTCGTCACCGTTAATAGACTACGAGTGGGAAAGTTTTTTCCAATCAGAGTGGAACCGCGCATACAGCGTCTCTGTCTATTTAGTAGATAGGGACGCTTTTTTTCGTGATTATGTTTTAATCGTAAGGGAATGAGAACAATACGATTATCGCTGGATCAACGTATAGAAACGATGTTTATTTAAAGGAGAGATGATCGCTCATGGCTATTCAAATTTTTAACTCATTAACTCGTGAAAAAGAAAACTTTGTGCCGATTGAAGAAGGAAAGGTACGCATGTATGTCTGCGGACCAACTGTTTATAACTACATTCACATTGGGAATGCACGTCCGGTAATCGTTTACGATACAGTACGTCGCTATTTAACTTACCGTGGATTTAAGGTTGATTATGTATCTAACTTCACAGATGTAGATGATAAAATTATTAAAGCAGCAAATGAACTAGGTGAGGAAGTACCGGAACTAACAGAACGTTTTATTAATGCGTACTTTGAAGACATTACAGCGTTAGGTTGCCAAAAAGCTGATTCGCATCCTCGTGTTACAGAACATATGGATGCTATTATTAACTTTATTGCTGTACTAGTAGAAAAAGGCTTTGCTTATGAATCACAAGGTGATGTCTATTACCGTACACGTAAATTTAAAGGCTACGGTAAATTATCTCATCAATCAGTAGATGATTTAAAAATTGGTGCTCGTATTGAAACAGGTGAGAAAAAAGAAGATGCACTTGATTTCGCATTATGGAAAGCTGCAAAACCAGGCGAGATTTTCTGGGAAAGCCCATGGGGAGAAGGTCGCCCGGGGTGGCATATTGAATGTTCTGTTATGGTTCATGAACATTTTGGTGATACAATCGATATTCATGCGGGTGGACAAGATTTAACTTTCCCACATCATGAAAATGAAATTGCGCAATCAGAAGCATATACAGAGAAACAATTTGCAAACTATTGGATGCATAATGGTTATATTAATATCGATAATGAAAAAATGTCAAAATCACTTGGTAACTTCATTCTTGTACATGATATTATTCAACAAATCGATCCACAAGTGTTACGTTTCTTCATGCTTTCTGTTCATTATCGTCACCCAATCAACTTTGCACAAGATTTAGTAGAAGCTGCACAAAATGGACTGGATCGTCTACGGACATCTCGTAAAAATTTAGTGCACCGTTTAGAAAGCACAGCAAATTTAGCAGAGAAAAATGAAGCGATATTTGAAACAATTGAGGCGGAACGTCAAAACTTTACATCAGCAATGGATGATGATTTTAATACAGCCAATGCTATCGCAACATTATTTGCATTATCAACAGCCGCAAATAAATATTTAAACGAAGATAATACAAACGAAGAAACGCTTAAAGCTTTAATCGATGTATTAGATGAGTTAGCAGGCGTATTGGGTATTATTTTAAATGTTAAAGAAGAATTATTAGACGAAGAAATTGATGCATTGATTGCGGAACGTCAACAAGCACGTAAAGATCGCAATTTCGCACGTTCTGATGAAATTCGTGACCAATTAAAAGATATGAATATTATCTTAGAAGATACACGCCAAGGCGTAAGATGGAAACGAGGTTAAGAGAAGTGGGAGAACTTCGAGATGCAGATGTTAAACAAATAAATGCACTAGCTTTAGCTTATATGGGAGATGCGGTTTTAGAAATCGCTATTCGTGAGCACTTATTACGCTCAGGTCGTGTGAAGCCAAAAGTGTTGCACCGTGAAGCAACGCATTATGTTTCTGCAAAAGCACAAGCAATGGTCGTTCTTAAAATGAAGGCTGAAAACTATTTTACGGAAGAGGAGCTTGCGGTGCTACGCCGTGGCCGCAATGCAAAATCTGGTTCCGTGCCAAAAAATACAGATGTACAAACTTACAACTATAGCTCCGCTTTTGAAGCAGTTATTGGTTATTTATATTTACTAGGTCAACAAGAACGCGTAGACAGTATTATTCAGTATGCAATCGACACAGTCGAAGAAAAAAATGAGGTGTCAAAATAATGAAATATGAACGAGATTATAAAAATGGCCGCAAACAGGACCGCGACGGACGTAGATATGACCGTGACCGCAGTCCTGCGCGTGAACAAAAAACAGAAAATGTACTAGAAGTAGAACAAGAAGTAGATCATTCAAAAGAAATGATTGCGGGTAAAAACCCCGTCTTGGAAGCACTTCGTTCAACACGCGATATCAATAAAATTTGGATTGCTGAAGGCGTTAAAAAGAACGGTATTAAAGAACTTTTAGATATGGCGAGTGAACGTCGTATTGTTGTTCAATTCGTACCGAAGCAAAAAATTGATAACTTATCTTCCGAAAATCATCAAGGTGTTGTTGCGTCAGTTGCAGCATATAACTATGCAGAATTAGATGATATATTCAAAATTGCTGAAGAGCGTGGCGAAGACCCGTTCATCATGATTTTAGATGAATTAGAAGACCCACATAACTTAGGTTCAATTATGCGTACAGCTGATGCAGTTGGAGCACACGGTATTATTATTCCGAGACGTCGTTCTGTATCATTAACTGCTGTTGTTGCAAAATCTTCAACAGGTGCAATTGAATACATTCCAACGGTACGTGTTAATAACTTATCGCAAACAGTTGATGAGTTAAAAGAACGAGGCGTTTGGATTGCGGGTACAGATGCGAAAGGTTCACAAGATTACCGTCGCATGGATGCTACATTACCATTAGCTGTTATTATTGGCAGTGAAGGTAAAGGTATGAGCCGCATTCTAAAAGAAAAATGTGATTTCCTTTATAATTTACCGATGGTTGGCCATGTTACATCTTTAAATGCATCTGTAGCGGCATCGCTTTTGATGTATGAAGTGTACCGTAAACGTCACGAACTATAAGTGAGGGATGCTTATGAAGGACATTTTGATCGTAGATGGCTATAACATGATCGGTGACTGGGGCGAATTGAAACAGTTAAAAGATAAGCATCAACTAATTGACGCACGCGATCGATTAATTGAGCTATTAGCTGAATATCAAGCGTATTCACAATATAAGATTATTGTTGTGTTTGATGCGTATCAAGTCCCAGGCGTTGCTACAAAAGAAAAACAACATGATGTAGAAATCATTTATACGCGTGTAAAAGAAACAGCAGATGAGTGTATTGAAGCGTTGACGATGGATAAAATCCAAAAATATGGTCGCTTAACACGCATTACTGTTGCAACTTCAGATATGGCAGAGCAAAGTGTTATTTTTGGGAATGGGGCACTACGCATGCCGGCTTCTGAATTGTTTACAGCAGTTCGGGAATCACAGCGGCAAATTACGCAAACAGTTAATAAAGACTATGCGCGTCAACGAAAGTTTTCAAATCGAGTTCAATTAGATGCTGAAACACAAAGTAAGCTAGAAAATATGCGTCGTGGCTTGAAATAGACGGACATTAATAGTTGGGGTGATTTTGTGATAACAAGTAAATTGCAGCACCAGTATAGTAGTATGACCGATGAAGAACTCGTTAGATTCACTAGGCAAGGCGATAGTGAAGCACTTGATTTTTTGATTACAAAATATAAGCCGCTCGTAAGAATTAAAGTGAAATCTTATTTTTTAATTGGCGCAGATAAAGAAGATATCATTCAAGAAGGAATGATTGGTTTATTTAAAGCTGTGCGTGACTTTAGTGATGTGCACCAAGCATCATTTAAAGCATTTGCAGAACTATGTATTACACGTCAAATTATTACAGCAATTAAAACAGCTACTCGACAAAAACATATTCCGTTAAATTCGTATGTATCACTTGATAAACCTGTAGGGGATGAAGATCAAGCAAGTACATTAATGGATTTATTACAAACAGATGCCAGTGAAGACCCAGCAAATTTTGTTGTACATCGAGAACAATTTTTAGATATGGAATCGCGTATCAACGAGTTATTAAGTCCTTTTGAACAAAAAGTCCTAGCGCTTTATATTGATGGATGTAGTTACCAAGAAATTTCTGAACAATTAAAGCGCCATGTGAAGTCAATTGACAACGCCTTACAACGAATTAAACGTAAACTTGAGCAACAATTGACTGCAAACTGACACAATGTGCTTTATTGACAGCTTATGGTATTAGATGATAGTCTGTATAAGGACAAATGCCTGAAAGGTGATTTTTATTATGGCAAACAAAGTTGTGCTATGCTGCGAAAAATGCGGCGCTCGTAATTATAATTTACCTGCCCCAAAGGATAGCTCAAAAAGAATGGAATTAAAGAAATATTGTTCGAACTGTAATGAACATACATTACACAAACAAACAAGATAAATTTCGTTAATCATAAAAGATTTTTATTTTTATTCGGAGGTTAGGTTGGATGGGAAAGCTTAAAAAATTTTTCAGCAATGTTTTTTCTGAAATGCGTAAAACTAGCTGGCCTAAACGTAAAGAGCTTAGCAAATACACACTAGTTGTACTTTCTACATTACTCTTTATGGCAGTGTTCTTTATGCTAGTCGATTTAGGAATATCAAAATTATTCCGCATGTACTTGGATTTATAAGCGAAAAAATGTTAATATTTTTGAAGGAGCCCGTAAAAGCGGGTTTTTTCATTTGCCTTTAAAAAAAGGAGGGAAAGGACAATTTAGTCCTGTTAATTATGGAAAAAAATTGGTATGTCGTTCATACTTACTCTGGTTATGAGAACAAAGTAAAGTTAAACCTAGAAAAACGTATTGAAACGATGGGTATGCAAGATAAAATTTTCCGTGTCATCGTTCCTGAAGAAGAAGAAACAGAAGTAAAAGATGGCCGTAAAAAAACATATATGCGTAAAACATTCCCTGGTTATGTATTAGTTGAACTAATCATGACAGATGATGCTTGGTACGTTGTACGTAATACACCAGGTGTTACAGGTTTCATTGGCTCTTCAGGTGGTGGGGTTAAACCAACTCCATTATTACCTGAAGAAGTAGAACATATTTTAACTAAAATGGCTGAAAGCGAGAAAAGTGTTGATCTTGATTTCGCTGTAGGTGATCTTGTTGAAGTATTAGAAGGACCATTCGCTCATTTCCAAGGGAAGGTAGAAGAAATCCTTGCTACTGAAGAAAAAATTAAAGTTACAGTAGATATGTTCGGACGCGAAACAACAATGGAATTAGCTTTCGATCAAGTACTAAAAGTTTAATTTGGTTTAATTATGCTTGCCTTGCATAATTAAAAGTGTTATTATTTTTTAGGTCAGACTATGACTAAGTTATAGTCGACTAACAGTAATTTTTAATGTTATCGGAAATAAGCCGACAGACAGATATTTGAGTGGGAGGGGCAACCCAATTACCACATCACGGACTTAAGGAGGTGTGTCTCGTGGCTAAAAAAGTTGTTAAAGTTGTAAAACTTCAAATTCAAGCTGGTAAAGCAAACCCAGCGCCACCAGTAGGTCCTGCATTAGGTCAAGCAGGTGTTAACATCATGGGATTCTGTAAAGAATTCAATGCTCGTACACAAGACCAAGCAGGTTTAATCATTCCAGTTGAGATTTCTGTATTTGAAGATCGTTCATTCACTTTCATTACAAAAACTCCACCAGCTGCAGTATTACTTAAAGTAGCAGCAGGTATTAAATCTGGTTCTGGTGAACCAAACAAGAAAAAAGTAGCTACAGTGAAACGTGACCAAGTTCGCGAAATCGCTGAAACTAAAATGCCAGACTTAAACGCAGGTTCTGTAGAAGCTGCTATGTTAATGGTAGAAGGTACTGCACGTAGCATGGGTATTGTCGTAGAAGACTAATACTCATTACTTGATAAAAGTATTGTTTTTGGAGGTTGCGAATGTTTCTTATAGCGATATTTGAAACACCCGCAACCTTTATTCGTGGGAGGGAAATCCCGCTATAACCACAATCAAGGAGGAAATTCAAAATGGCTAAACAAGGTAAAAAATTACAAGATGCCGCTAAATTAGTAGACAAAACTAAAGTTTATTCTGTAGCTGAAGCTGCTGAATTAGCTAAAAATACAAGCAAAGTAAACTTCGACGCAACTGTAGAAGTAGCTTTCAACCTAAACATCGATACTCGTAAAAACGACCAACAAATCCGTGGCGCAATCGTGCTTCCAAACGGTACTGGTAAAACTCAAAAAGTTTTAGTATTCGCTAAAGGTGAAAAACTTAAAGAAGCTCAAGCTGCTGGTGCAGACTACGCAGGTGATGCTGAATACATCCAAAAAATTAAAGATGGCTGGTTCGATTTCGACGTTATCGTTGCTACACCAGATATGATGGGTCAAGTTGGTCAACTTGGTCGTGTATTAGGTCCTAAAGGTTTAATGCCAAACCCTAAAACTGGTACAGTTACTTTCGATGTAACTAAAGCAGTTAACGAAATCAAAGCTGGTAAAGTTGAGTACCGTGCTGATAAAGCTGGTATCGTACACGCACCAGTAGGTAAAGCATCATTTGAAGCTGACAAATTAGCTGAAAACATCCAAACATTAGTTGATGTTATCGTTAAAGCTAAACCAGCTACTGCAAAAGGTGTTTACTTAAAATCAGTACACGTTACAACTACTATGGGACCATCAATTAAACTTGATACTCTAGCACTTGTAAAATAATTTAATGATTGACAAACTAAAACTCATCTGATAAGATGAGTTTTGTTGTGAATTATCCATTTGTACCAAAGACAGTAGGGGCGGCTTAGTACCGCTTAATTATCCTGCCGAGGGCAAAGGAATCATTCTCTATTTAGATGATGAATTTCTGCCTCTTGTCTGTCATTGATAAGGGGCTTTTCTTTTGTCGGTATAAATGACTCATTCTTATAGGAGGTGTCAATAATGGGCAAAGCAGTAGAAGCAAAACAAACTGTTGTTCAAGAAATCGCTGACAAGTTCAAAGCTGCAGCGTCAGTAGTAGTAGTAGACTACCGCGGCTTAACAGTTCAACAAGTAACTGAATTACGTAAACAATTACGTGAAGCTGGCGTTGAATTCAAAGTGTACAAAAATACTTTAGTTCGTCGTGCTGCTGAAGAAGTTGGTCACACTGAGATTAATGATGTACTTACTGGTCCAAACGCAATCGCATTCTCTAACGAAGATGTAGTTGCTCCAGCTCGTATTATCAATAACTTCGCTAAAGAAAACGAAGCTTTAGAAATTAAAGCAGGTTTAATCGAAGGCAACTTCGCAACTTTAGAAGAAGTAAAAGCACTAGCAGAACTTCCATCACGCGAAGGTTTACTATCAATGCTTTTATCAGTTCTACAAGCACCAATGCGCAACTTCGCGCTTGCAACAAAAGCTGTTGCAGAACAAAAAGAAGAACAAGGCGCTTAATCGCATCTTAATCTTCACCGCATCTTAAGATGCACAAAAATAAAAAATTAGATTCCATAATAGGAGGAACTCATAATGAACCAAGAACAAATCTTAGCTGCAATCAAAGAGATGACAGTTTTAGAATTAAATGATTTAGTAAAAGCAATCGAAGAAGAATTCGGCGTAACTGCTGCTGCTCCTGTAGCTGCAGCTGGTGCTGTTGCAGGCGCTGCTGAAGAAAAAACAGAATTTGACGTAGTATTAACATCTGCTGGCGATTCTAAAATCAAAGTAATCAAAGTGGTACGTGAAATCACTGGCTTAGGTCTTAAAGAAGCTAAAGAAGTAGTAGATAACGCTCCTAAAGCTCTTAAAGAAGGCGTAGCTGCAGCTGAAGCTGAAGAAATCAAAGCTAAACTTGAAGAAGTTGGCGCATCTGTAGAAGTTAAATAATTTCTGCTAACCTATTGGAAAAGCTCGTCAATTTTGACGAGCTTTTTCTTCATTTTACGTGATGGAGGGCATGCTAATGTCAGATCATTATTATTCAAAAAACCCTGAGGTTGAGAGTAAGCCACGTAGATGGGATTTTAGACTTCGAGGATTTTCCTTTACGTTTGAAACCGACGCAGGCGTTTTTAGTAAAAGCGAAGTAGATTTTGGCTCCCGTGTCTTAATCGATTGTTTTGAACTGCCGTCAGTTGAAGGAAATATTTTGGATGTGGGCTGTGGATATGGTCCAATTGGCTTATCAATCGCAAAAAGTTACCCCGAGCGTATTGTTCACATGATGGATGTAAATGATCGTGCATTAAACTTGGCTATTAAAAATGCTGAGCTTAACGGGGTTCAAAATGTACGAATTTATGAGAGTGATGCACTTTCATCTGTTGATACAGATCAAGTCGCTGCTGTTCTGACAAATCCTCCTATTCGTGCTGGTAAGCAAACAATCTTCCGCATTTATGATCAGGCTTATGAAGTCTTATCAGAAGACGGAGAGCTGTGGATTGTTATTCAAAAGAAACAGGGAGCACCATCTACAGTAGATCATTTACAAACACAGTTTAAGGACGTCACAGTCGTGCATAAAGAGAAAGGTTATTGGATTATTAGAGCTATAAAATAATTCATGCTATTTTCTGAAAAATAATTGTCAATATTTATAGATTGACTTGACAAAAACGCTGTGATATTATAAGAAAATGCAAAAATATTAATTTGAAGCCGTCTGCCTATTTGATGAAAATGTCAAGAGCTTTCGGTTTAAAATTATGTTTGAATAATCGAAAATGAGAATTATTGCTCGTTTTCTTTTTTGTCTTGTGAAAAATTGCAATTTCACAAGACCTAATATCGCTTTATTGAGGGGTGAATGAGTTGACAGGTCAACTAGTTCAGTACGGACAACACCGCCAGCGTAGAAGCTTCGCGCGTATTAAAGAGGTGCTAGAACTTCCGAATCTTATCGAGATTCAAACCGCTTCTAACGAGTGGTTTTTAGAGGAAGGCTTACGTGAAATGTTCCACGACATTTCACCGATTGAAGACTTCACAGGAAATCTTTCACTAGAATTCGTCGACTACAGTCTTGGAGAACCAAAATATGATGTCGATGAATGTAAACAACGTGACGTTACTTACGCAGCACCATTACGCGTAAAAGTACGTCTTCATAATAAGGAAACTGAAGAAGTAAAAGAACAAGAAGTCTTCATGGGTGATTTCCCACTCATGACAGAAACAGGTACTTTTGTTATCAACGGCGCAGAACGCGTTATCGTTTCCCAATTAGTTCGATCACCAAGTGTATACTATCACGATAAAACAGATAAAAATGGTAAAAAAGGCTTTGGCGCAACAGTTATTCCAAACCGCGGCGCATGGTTAGAATATGAAACAGACGCAAAAGACGTTGTCTACGTTCGTATCGACCGTACACGTAAATTACCTGCAACGGTATTATTACGTGCATTAGGGTTTGCATCTGACCAAGAAATTATCGAACTTGTCGGTGATAATGAATATTTACGTAATACTTTAGAAAAAGATAACACTGATAGCACTGAAAAAGCGTTATTAGAAATCTATGAACGTCTACGTCCGGGTGAACCACCTACAGTAGAGTCAGCTAAAAACTTACTATATTCTCGTTTCTTCGACCCAAAACGCTACGATTTAGCAGCTGTAGGTCGTTATAAAATGAATAAAAAACTTCATATCAAGAATCGCTTATTCAATCAAACATTGGCTGAAACGCTAGTAGATCCAAATACTGGAGAAATCTTAGCGGAAAGCGGAACTGTGATTGACCGTCGTGTATTAGACCGCATTACACCATTCTTAGAAGAAGGCGTAAACTTTAAAACACTTTCAAAAGTGGGCGGTATTATCGAAGGTGACATTCTTGTACAAGAAGTAAAAATCTTTGCACCAAATGATGAGTCTCAAAAAGAAATCAAAGTAATCAGTAACGCTTACATCGATGATGAAGTAAAACATCTTACTCCAGCAGATGTTGTAGCATCTGTTTCTTATTTCTTTAACTTATTACATGGTGTGGGCGATACTGATGACATCGACCACTTAGGTAACCGTCGTCTACGTTCAGTAGGTGAATTACTACAAAATCAATTCCGTATCGGTTTATCTCGTATGGAACGTGTTGTACGTGAACGTATGTCAATCAATGATACTGCTGCAATTGTTCCACAACAATTAATCAATATCCGTCCAGTAATTGCATCTATTAAAGAATTCTTTGGTAGTTCTCAATTATCACAATTTATGGACCAAACAAACCCTCTTGCAGAATTAACGCACAAACGTCGTCTTTCTGCATTAGGACCTGGTGGTTTAACACGTGAACGTGCTGGTTTCGAAGTACGTGATGTTCACTACTCTCACTATGGCCGTATGTGTCCAATCGAAACTCCAGAGGGTCCAAACATTGGTTTAATCAACTCTCTATCATCATATGCAAAAGTAAATAAATTTGGTTTCATTGAAACACCATATCGTCGTGTTGACCCTGAAACTGGTAAAATTACTGAACATATCGATTATCTAACAGCAGACGAAGAAGATAACTATGTTGTTGCTCAAGCAAACTCACCATTGAATGCAGATGGTACGTTTACTGAAGAAGAAGTAGTGGGTCGTTTCCGTGGCGATAACTCAGTGTTCAAACGTGACACTGTTGATTACATGGACGTATCTCCTAAACAAGTAGTATCTGCTGCGACAGCATGTATCCCATTCTTAGAAAACGATGACTCAAACCGTGCTCTTATGGGTGCCAACATGCAACGTCAAGCTGTTCCACTTCTTAACCCAGAAGCTCCTTTCGTAGGTACTGGTATGGAACATGTCAACGCTCGTGACTCTGGTGCTGCAATCGTAGCTAAATACCATGGTATCGTTGAGCATGTTGAAGCTCGTTACATTTCAGTTCGTACTATTGAAGAGGTAGATGGTAAAGAAGTAAAAGGTGATTTAGTTCGTTATAAATTACAAAAATTCACTCGTTCTAACCACGGGACATCAATTAACCAACGCCCATTAGTTAAAGAAGGTGACCGCGTGAAACCTCGTGATATCCTTGCTGACGGTCCGTCAATGGAAAATGGTGAACTTGCACTTGGCCGTAACGTAGTCGTGGCATTCATGACTTGGAATGGTTATAACTATGAAGATGCCGTAATCATGAACGAACGTTTAGTTAAAAATGATGTATACACTTCTGTTCATATTGAAGAATATGAATCAGAAGCTCGTGATACAAAACTTGGACCTGAAGAAATCACTCGCGATATTCCTAACGTTGGTGAAGAAGCACTTCGCAACTTAGACGAACGTGGTATTATCCGTATTGGTGCAGAAGTAAATGATGGTGATATCTTAGTAGGTAAAGTCACTCCTAAAGGTGTAACAGAGCTTACTGCAGAAGAACGTCTATTACATGCAATCTTCGGTGAAAAAGCGCGTGAAGTACGCGATACATCATTACGTGTTCCTCACGGTTCTGGTGGTATTGTACTTGACGTTAAAGTATTCCATCGCGAAGATGGCGACGAATTATCTCCTGGCGTAAACCAAATGGTACGCGTTTATATCGTTCAAAAACGTAAAATCCGTGTTGGGGATAAAATGGCCGGACGTCATGGTAACAAAGGGGTTATCTCTCGTATCTTACCAGAAGAGGATATGCCATTCTTACCAGACGGTACTCCAGTCGACATCATGCTTAACCCATTAGGTGTACCATCTCGTATGAATATCGGTCAAGTACTTGAATTACACTTAGGTATGGCCGCTCGTTACTTAGGCGTGCACATGGCTACACCTGTATTCGATGGTGCTTCAGATGAAGACGTATGGCGTACAATGGAAGAAGCAGGCATGAACCGTGATGGTAAAACAACACTTTATGATGGCCGTTCAGGTGAAGCATTCGATAACCGCGTATCAGTAGGGGTTATGTACATGATCAAACTTGCGCACATGGTTGATGATAAACTTCACGCTCGTTCAACTGGTCCTTACTCACTTGTTACACAACAACCATTGGGTGGTAAAGCTCAATTTGGTGGTCAACGTTTCGGTGAAATGGAAGTTTGGGCTCTTGAAGCATATGGTGCAGCGCACACACTTCAAGAAATCTTAACAGTTAAATCTGATGACGTTGTGGGCCGTGTGAAAACATACGAAGCAATCGTTAAAGGTGAACCTGTTCCAGAACCAGGCGTACCAGAATCATTCAAAGTATTAATTAAAGAACTTCAATCATTAGGTTTAGACGTGAAAATGTTAAACATTAATGATGAAGAAGTAGAACTACGCGATGACGAAGATGATGATGTTCCATCAGCAGACGCGTTAAACATCGCTTCTAAAAAAGAAGAAACTGACGAAGTATCTTCTGAAAATTAAGTTGTAATTTTTTTGGGACATGGACAGGACCTCTTATGGGCTTGTCCTAATTCCCTTTTATTTGCTAATAATCAATCGTCGAGCTAATTATTTATAAGTCGAAAAGACTTCATTAATAGAGGGAGGTAGGCTCCTTGATAGACGTTAATAATTTTGAATACATGAAAATTGGTCTTGCTTCACCAGATAAAATCCGTTCGTGGTCATATGGTGAGGTTAAAAAACCAGAAACTATCAACTACCGTACATTAAAACCAGAGAAAGATGGTTTATTCTGTGAACGCATCTTTGGTCCAACAAAAGACTGGGAGTGTCACTGTGGTAAATACAAACGCGTACGTTATAAAGGTGTAGTTTGTGACCGCTGTGGCGTTGAAGTAACACGTGCAAAAGTACGTCGTGAACGTATGGGACATATTGAGCTAGCTGCTCCTGTTTCTCACATTTGGTACTTCAAAGGTATTCCAAGCCGTATGGGACTTATCTTAGATATGTCTCCACGCGCACTTGAAGAAGTAATTTACTTCGCTTCTTACGTTGTAATTGAATCAGGCGATACTCCTTTAGAAAAGAAACAACTTCTTTCTGAAAAAGAATATCGTGCTTACCGTGAAAAATTCGGTAAAACATTCAAAGCATCTATGGGTGCAGAAGCAATCAAAGATTTATTGAAAGAAATCGATTTAGATAAAGAATCAATTGAACTTAAAGAAGAGCTTAAAACTGCACAAGGTCAACGCCGTACACGTGCAATTAAGCGTTTAGAAGTTGTTGAATCGTTCCACCACTCAGGCAACCGTCCTGAATGGATGATCTTAGATGTACTTCCTGTAATTCCACCAGAATTACGTCCAATGGTACAACTAGATGGTGGTCGTTTCGCAACATCTGATTTAAATGATTTATATCGTCGTGTTATCAACCGTAACAACCGTTTAAAACGTTTATTAGACCTTGGTGCTCCTGGCATCATCGTTCAAAATGAAAAACGTATGTTACAAGAAGCAGTTGATGCATTAATCGATAATGGTCGTCGTGGCCGTCCTGTTACAGGTCCGGGTAATCGTCCATTAAAATCTCTTTCTCATATGTTAAAAGGTAAACAAGGTCGTTTCCGTCAAAACTTACTTGGTAAACGTGTCGATTACTCTGGTCGTTCTGTAATCGTCGTTGGTCCATCTTTAAAAATGTTCCAATGTGGTCTACCAAAAGGTATGGCAATCGAACTATTCAAACCTTTCTTAATGAAAGAATTAGTTGAACGCGGTTTAGCTCATAATATTAAATCAGCTAAACGTAAAATTGAACGTCAACACGAAGAAGTATGGGATGTTTTAGAAGACATCATGCGCGAGCATCCAGTATTACTGAACCGTGCACCAACACTTCACCGTCTTGGTATCCAAGCGTTCGAGCCTACACTTATCGAAGGTAAAGCAATTCGCTTACACCCATTAGTATGTACTGCATACAATGCCGATTTCGATGGTGACCAAATGGCCGTCCACGTTCCTCTTTCTGCAGAAGCACAAGCTGAAGCACGTCTATTAATGCTTGCAGCGCAAAATATCTTAAACCCTAAAGATGGTAAACCAGTTGTTACACCATCTCAAGATATGGTATTAGGTAACTATTACCTAACTCTTGAGCGTAAAGGCGCTGTAGGTGAAGGTACTGTGTTCTCAGATCCTGAAGAATTAAATGTTGCTTACGCGAATAACGAAGTGCATTTACACACTCGTATTGCTATTCGTGCAGCCTCTTTAAATAACAACACATTCACTGAAGAACAAAATAAAAAATTGTTAGTTACTTCTGTTGGTAAAGTATTGTTTAACGAAATCTTATATGCTGATTTCCCATACATTAACGAGCCAACTATCGATAATTTACAAGTAGGTACATCAGATAAATTCTTCGTTTCAACTAATACAAATATTAAAGAATATTTAGCAGAGCAAGAGCCTTCTAAACCATTCACTAAAAAATATCTTGGTAATGTTATCGCAGAAGTATTTGATCGCTACCATATCACAGAAACTTCTAAAATGCTTGATGAATTGAAAAACCTTGGTTTCAAATATTCAACTAAAGCTGGTATCTCAATTGGTATCTCAGATATCATCGTATTGCCAGATAAACAAGAAATTTTACATGAAGCTCAAATTAAAGTAGATAAAGTACAAAAACAATTCCGTCGTGGTTTAATCACTGAAGAAGAACGTTACGATCGTGTAATTTCATTCTGGAGTGACGCGAAGGATGTTATCCAATCTAAACTGATGAAATCTCTTCCAGCGACTAACCCAATCTTCATGATGAGTGACTCTGGTGCGCGTGGTAACGCTTCTAACTTCACTCAACTTGCTGGTATGCGTGGTCTGATGGCCAACCCAGCTGGTCGTATCATCGAATTACCAATTAAATCTTCATTCCGTGAAGGCTTAACGGTATTAGAGTACTTTATCTCTACCCATGGTGCTCGTAAAGGTCTTGCCGATACAGCACTTAAAACAGCCGATTCAGGTTACCTTACTCGTCGTCTTGTTGATGTTGCACAAGATGTCATCATCCGCGAAGACGATTGTGGTACTGATAAAGGTCTTGAAATTTCAGCTCTTAAAGAAGGCAACGAATTAATCGAAGCCCTTGAAGAACGTGTTCTTGGTCGTTACGCTAAGAAAACTATTCGTCATCCTGAAACAAACGAAATTATCGTTAGTCCAAACGAATTAATCACAGCTGAATTAGCTCGTAAAATCTCAGAAGCAAATATCGAAACAGTTACAATTCGTTCTGCGTTTACATGTAATACTAAACATGGCGTATGTAAAAAATGTTACGGTATGAACTTAGCTACAGGTGACGAAGTTGAAGTGGGTGAAGCAGTTGGTATCATCGCTGCTCAATCTATCGGGGAACCAGGTACTCAGTTAACAATGCGTACTTTCCATACAGGTGGGGTTGCCGGTGCCGATATCACTCAAGGTTTACCTCGTATCCAAGAGATTTTCGAATCTCGTAATCCTAAAGGTCAAGCGCTTATTACAGAAATTTCAGGTACAATTGTTGAAATTGAAGAAATTCGCGAAGGTCTTAAAGAAATTACGGTTCAAAGCCCAATCGAATCTCGTAAATATACAGCTCCATACAATGCACGTCTAAAAGTCCAAGAGGGCGATCAAGTTTCTCATGGTCAATCATTAACTGAAGGTTCAATTGATCCAAAACAATTAATCAAAGTTACTGACGTGTCTACTGTAGAAGAGTATCTATTAAAAGAAGTTCAAAAAGTATACCGTATGCAAGGTGTAGAAATCGGTGATAAACACATCGAGGTTATGGTACGTCAAATGTTACGTAAGGTTCGTATTATCGAAGCTGGTGATACTGACTTACTACCAGGCTCATTAGTGGATATTCACCAATTCACTGCAGCAAACAGCAGTATCTTAATGTCAGGTAACAAAGCGCCAGCTACATGTCGTCCAGTTATCCTTGGTATTACAAAAGCTTCTCTTGAAACTGAATCATTCTTATCTGCAGCTTCATTCCAAGAAACAACTCGTGTGTTAACGGATGCAGCTATCAAAGGTAAACGTGATGAATTACTTGGTCTTAAAGAAAACGTTATTCTTGGTAAACTTGTGCCAGCTGGTACAGGTATGCAACGTTACCGTCAAATCGAAATTGCCGGTGCTGGTGCAGCTACAGAAACAACAACTTCAGCCGAATAATAGATTTTATATTAAATCCCAACGAATTTTCGTTGGGATTTTTTATATTTAGTTGACAACAAACTTCTGAGATGATAATATATTTTAGGTTGATAGTTCATTGTCTATCATTTCATGGGCTTAATGTCTAAGGGAAAAATTAAAACAATGCACGTTAATTACAAACAGTAACGACAAGCATTGCTGGTCGTGGAACAAAACGTTGTTACTCTAAGATGTAACAGGTGAATAAACCACGCATGCGGTGCGACGGCACAAATTTTGGTGTTCCCGTTGCATTAAATAACCAGGCAGACTCTTGGTAGAGATAATGACGTTGATGTAAAACGCCAACATAACTTGAAGTACTGCTTTAGTAGTTTTTACGCTGATCACGTAAAGACTTTTGTTTTTAACTCAAAATGAACCACCTGGATGTGTGGATTTAAAGAAAGCAATGAGAGGAGGACATATCGATGCCTACAATTAACCAATTAGTACGTAAGCCTCGTCAATCCAAAAGTAAGAAATCTAATTCACCAGCTTTAAACAAAGGCTATAACAGCTTTGCAAAAAGCTTAACTGATGTTAACTCACCACAAAAACGTGGTGTTTGTACTCGTGTTGGTACAATGACACCTAAAAAACCTAACTCAGCGTTACGTAAATACGCTCGTGTACGTTTAACTAACCAAATCGAAGTTAACGCTTATATTCCTGGTGAAGGCCATAACTTACAAGAACACAGTGTTGTTCTTATCCGTGGCGGACGTGTAAAAGATTTACCAGGGGTACGTTATCACGTAGTTCGTGGTGCTCTTGATACTGCAGCTGTACAAGGACGTATGCAATCACGTTCATTATACGGTGCTAAAAAACCAAAAGAAAAAAAATAATGTAATCTAATAAGTAGCTATACTTGAAAGGAGGAAAACACATGCCTCGTAAAGGTCCTGTTTCCAAACGTGACGTGTTACCAGATCCACTTTATAATTCAAAACTTGTAACTCGTTTAGTCAACAAATTAATGGTAGATGGTAAAAAAGGTACTTCTCAAAAAATCTTATACGGAGCTTTCGATTTAGTTAAAGAACGTTCTGGTAAAGATGCAGTAGAAGTATTCGAAGCTGCATTAGAAAACGTAATGCCAGTTCTTGAAGTACGTGCTCGCCGTGTCGGTGGTGCTAACTATCAAGTACCAGTAGAAGTTCGTCCAGAACGTCGTACTACTTTAGGTCTTCGTTACCTAGTAAACTACTCTCGTCTTCGCGGCGAAAAAACTATGGAAGAACGTCTTGCTAACGAAATTTTAGACGCTTCTAACAACACTGGTGCGTCAGTTAAAAAACGTGAAGATATGCATAAAATGGCTGAAGCCAACAAAGCATTCGCTCACTACCGCTGGTAAGATTTATCCTAAAATATACATCCATTATGGAAGGAGAAATTCCGCATGACTAGAGAATTCTCACTTGAGAACACTCGTAATATCGGAATCATGGCTCACATTGATGCTGGTAAAACAACAACAACTGAGCGTATCCTTTATTACACTGGTAAGATTCACAAAATCGGTGAAACTCACGAAGGCGCTTCTCAAATGGACTGGATGGAGCAAGAGCAAGAACGTGGTATTACTATCACTTCTGCTGCTACAACAGCCCAATGGAAAGGCAACCGTGTAAACATCATTGATACACCAGGACACGTAGACTTCACTGTAGAAGTTGAACGTTCTCTTCGTGTACTTGATGGTGCTGTTACTGTACTTGATGCTCAATCAGGTGTAGAACCACAAACTGAAACAGTATGGCGTCAAGCTACAACTTACGGCGTACCACGTATCGTATTCATTAACAAAATGGATAAAATCGGTGCGAACTTCTTATACTCTGTAGGAACTTTACATGAACGTTTAGAAGCAAACGCTCACCCAATTCAATTACCAATCGGTGCTGAAGATGAGTTCCACGCTATCATTGACTTAGTAGAAATGAACGCTACTTTCTACAAAGAAGGCGATGACGGTTCAAACGCAGAAGTTAAAGAAATTCCTGCTGAATACAAAGAACAAGCAGACGAATACCGCGAAAAACTTGTGGAAGCAGTTGCTGAATTAGATGAAGATCTAATGGAAAAATACTTCGCTGGTGAAGAAATCACTAAAGAAGAATTAAAAGCTGCTATCCGTAAAGCTACTTTATCAGTAGAATTCTACCCAGTAGTATGTGGTACTGCGTTCAAAAACAAAGGTGTTCAATTAATGCTTGATGCAGTAGTTGATTACCTACCAGCTCCAACAGATGTTGAATCTATTAAAGGTACATCTGTTGATGGCGACGAAGAAATCGTACGTCACTCTTCTGATGATGAACCATTTGCTGCACTTGCGTTCAAAGTTATGACTGACCCTTATGTTGGTAAATTAACTTTCTTCCGTGTGTACTCTGGTGTTCTTCAATCAGGTTCTTACGTACAAAACTCTTCTAAAGGCAAACGTGAACGTGTAGGTCGTATCCTACAAATGCACGCTAACAGCCGTGAAGAAATCTCTGAAGTTTACGCTGGCGACATTGCTGCTGCAGTAGGTCTTAAAGCTACAACTACTGGTGATACTCTTTGTGCAGAAGATAGCTTAGTTATCCTTGAATCAATGGAATTCCCAGAACCAGTTATTTCTCTATCTGTTGAGCCTAAATCAAAAGCTGACCAAGATAAAATGGGTCAAGCACTACAAAAACTTCAAGAAGAAGATCCAACTTTCCGCGCTCACACTGACGTTGAAACTGGTGAAACTATCATCTCAGGTATGGGTGAACTTCACTTAGATATCTTAGTTGACCGTATGAAACGTGAATTCCACGTTGAAGCTAACGTAGGTGCTCCTCAAGTATCTTATCGTGAAACTTTCCGCCAAGCGGCTAAAGTTCAAGGTAAATTCGCTCGCCAATCTGGTGGTCGTGGTCAATATGGTGACGTTCATATCGAATTCGAACCAAACGAAGAAGGAAAAGGCTTTGAGTTCGTTAACGCTATCGTTGGTGGTGTAGTTCCTCGTGAATACATCCCAGCTGTAGAAGCAGGACTTAAAGATTCATTAGCAAACGGTGTATTAGCAGGATTCCCTCTAATCGACGTTAAAGCTACATTAGTCGATGGTTCTTACCACGATGTCGATTCAAATGAAATGGCGTTTAAAGTAGCTGCATCTCTAGCAGTGAAAAAAGCTGCTCAAGCTTGTAACCCAGTTCTTTTAGAACCAGTTATGAAAGTAGAAGTAGTAATGCCAGAAGAATATCTTGGTGATATCATGGGTAACATCACTGCTCGTCGTGGACGTGTAGAAGGTATGGAAGCTCGCGGTAACGCTCAAGTTGTTCGTGCAATGGTTCCACTTGCTGAAATGTTTGGGTATGCAACAACTTTACGTTCATCTACTCAAGGTCGCGGTACATTCTCAATGGTGTTTGATCACTATGAAGAAGTTCCAAAATCAGTTTCAGAAGAAATCATCAAAAAACACCAAGGTTAATTTTAAATTGAATAATTTTTAATTGAAATTTCTTGGTATATCAAGTATAAATAACATGTAAGCTACATCTTAGCAGGAGAACAGGGCCCGTTCTTCTAAAAGATGTATCTATAAATCTTATTACTAATAAAACTTTTAAAACCCTAGGAGGCACATTTAAAATGGCTAAAGAAAAATTCGACCGTTCTAAAACGCATGCTAACATTGGTACAATCGGACACGTTGACCATGGTAAAACAACTTTAACTGCTGCAATCGCTACAGTTCTTGCTAAAAAACAAGGCGGGGAAGCTAAATCATACGCTGATATCGATAACGCTCCAGAAGAAAAAGAACGCGGTATCACTATCAACACTTCTCACATCGAATATGAAACTGACACTCGTCACTACGCTCACGTTGACTGCCCAGGACACGCCGATTACGTTAAAAACATGATCACTGGTGCTGCACAAATGGATGGCGCGATCTTAGTAGTATCTGCTGCTGATGGTCCAATGCCACAAACTCGTGAACACATCCTTTTATCTCGTAACGTAGGTGTACCTTACATCGTAGTATTCTTAAACAAATGCGATATGGTAGACGACGAAGAATTACTTGAATTAGTTGAAATGGAAGTACGTGACCTATTATCAGAATACGGCTTCCCTGGCGATGATGTTCCTGTAATCAAAGGTTCTGCTCTTAAAGCTTTAGAAGGCGAAGAAAAATGGGAAAATGCAATCGTTGAATTAATGGACGCTGTAGATTCTTACATTCCAACTCCAGAACGTCAAACTGACAAACCATTCATGATGCCAGTAGAGGATGTATTCTCTATCACTGGTCGTGGTACAGTAGCAACTGGCCGTGTTGAACGTGGTCAAGTTAAAGTCGGCGATGTTGTTGATATCGTTGGTATTACTGAAGAAACTGCTCAAACAACTGTAACAGGTGTTGAAATGTTCCGTAAATTATTAGATTACGCTGAAGCTGGCGATAACATCGGTGCTTTATTACGTGGTGTTGCTCGTGAAGATATCCAACGTGGTCAAGTACTTGCTAAACCAGGTACAATCACACCTCACACTAAATTCTCTGCTGAAGTTTACGTGTTATCAAAAGAAGAGGGTGGCCGTCATACTCCATTCTTCTCTAACTACCGTCCACAATTCTACTTCCGTACTACTGACGTAACTGGTGTAATCACGTTACCAGAAGGTACTGAAATGGTAATGCCTGGCGATAACACTAAAATGAACATCGAACTTATCCACCCAATCGCTATTGAAGACGGTACTCGTTTCTCAATCCGTGAAGGCGGCCGTACAGTTGGTTCAGGTGTTGTTTCTAACATCGAAAAAGCTTAATTCTTTCTTTAACTAGATTGATTTAATAAGCTTTCTTATAAAAAGCGTATGTAGCATTTGCTGCATATGCTTTTTTTTTTACAGAAAATTGACATGAAATCTTACGTTCATTATAATGGCGAATGAGTCAAAAAATTAGAAAGTAGGTGACATTGATGAACGCAGTCATTGTTGCTGTATTGGTTATGCTAATATTAAGTGTTCTTCGCATTAATGTGGTTTTCTCATTAGCGATTGGGGCACTTATTGGTGGCTTAACTTCAGGAATGTCATTAAGTAAAACATTAGAGGCATTTATAGGTGGTTTAGGCGATGGGGCAGAGGTAGCATTAAGTTATGCGATGCTTGGTGGTCTAGCTGTTGCAATTTCAAAAACCGGGATATCTGAATTGCTAGTATCAGCAATTTTAAAAGTAGTGAAACGAAGTGGAGATTCACAAAAATCAGCTCTAGTAAAGGCGCTTATCTTTATTGTTTTATTATTAATGGCTGTATCCTCACAAAATATCATTCCTATTCATATTGCATTTATTCCTTTGTTAATTCCCCCAATTATTAAAATTTTAAATATGTTGGAAATTGATCGTCGTTTGATTGCTTGTATTTTAGCATTTGGTTTAATTACACCATATATGAGTTTGCCATTTGGTTTTGGGCTTGTTTATCAAGGGATTGTAGCAGATAATATTTCATCAGCAGGATTAGATATTTCTCGCACTGATGTTTATGGACCGATGTTAATTCCAGCAATCGGCATGTTAATTGGATTGATCATTGCGTTTTTTGCGTTTCGTAAACCGCGTAAATATCGAGAAATTAATGTAGAAAGTGAACTTATCGTTAAAGTAAGTAGAAAAAATATTATTTCAACAGTTATTGCATTAGTTGCAACAGTGTTAGTACAAATTCCGGCATTAGTACCATTAGAGACAGGTCAAATGTTTTTAGGCGCATTAACTGGTGTATTGATTTTATATATTACTGGTGCTATTCGTTGGAAAGAAGCCGATAGTATTTTAACAGATGGCATGCGTTTAATGGCTTTTATCGGAATGGTCATGGTTGCATCAAGTGGTTTTGCAGCAGTTGTTACAGCTACAGGAGATGTCGACGGTTTAGTATCTGCTGCGGAAACAATGCTTGGTGATAATAAAGCTTTAGCTGTTTTACTAATGTTACTAATTGGATTTTTCATCGATATGGGAATTGGTTCTTCATTTGCGACTATTCCAATTATTGCATCTATTTTTGTACCAATAGCAGAAAGCTTTGGTTTAAGTGCTGCAGCAATTATTACATTGATAGGTACGGCAGGAGCATTAGGTGATGCTGGATCTCCAGCTTCTGATTCAACGTTGGGCCCCACAGCTGGATTAAATGTTGATGGTCAGCATGATCATATTCGCGATACCTGTATTCCGACTTTATTCATTTTCAATATTCCACTATTAATTTCTGGCTGGGTAGCAATTATGTTCTTTTCATAGGAACTATATTATATATAGAAGGAAAACCATTTTTTTGTGCTTGAATTGACAGAAAAATGGTTTTTCTTAATTTCGAAGGGTAAAAGGTTGCCTTCTACGCTAATTTTTTATATACTAGAAAACGTTAAAAAAGCAGACGTAAATTCAAATTCAAGAAAAGAACCACATAGAATAGCGTAAATAATTTTTTTAAAGAAAGTTATTGCGTTCGATACGTAGATTATGTATAATATAAATGTTGGTCTTTGACTGCGATGAAACGGGAGGTTACCGACACACCCGGCCGCATTGCCATGGCGCGTGGTTGGAAAATTTCCGTGGAGAATTGTCTAGGAAATAGGCGAAAAGGGAGGGAAAATAATGGCAAAACAAAAGATTCGTATTCGTTTAAAAGCATATGATCACAGAATTTTAGATCAATCTGCTGAAAAAATCGTTGAAACTGCAAAACGTTCAGGTGCTGGTGTATCAGGTCCGATTCCACTACCAACTGAAAGAACAGTTTACACAATCTTACGTGCGGTTCATAAATATAAAGACTCACGTGAGCAATTCGAAATGCGTACGCATAAACGTCTAATCGATATCGTTAACCCAACACCACAAACTGTTGACGCGTTAATGAAATTAGATTTACCATCAGGCGTTGATATCGAAATCAAACTATAATGCATGGTAAAAAATAAAATTAATTTTAAATATCTTCAGGAGGTGTGACACATGACCAAAGGAATCTTAGGTAGAAAAATCGGTATGACGCAAGTCTTCGCTGAGAACGGTGATTTAATCCCTGTAACTGTAATCGAAGCTACTCCAAACGTAGTTCTTCAAAAGAAAACAGTTGATACAGATGGTTACGAAGCTATCCAAATCGGTTTCGAAGATAAACGAGAAAAATTATCTAACAAACCTGAACAAGGACACGTAGCTAAAGCAAACACTGCTCCTAAGCGCTTCATTCGCGAAATTCGCAATGCTGACTTAGCTGAGTACGAGATTGGTCAAGAAGTCAAAGTTGAAATTTTCGCAGAAGGCGATGTAGTAGATGTAACAGGTGTTACTAAAGGTAAAGGTTTCCAAGGTGTTATTAAACGTCATGGTCAATCACGTGGTCCTATGGCCCACGGTTCTCGTTACCACCGTCGCCCTGGTTCAATGGGTCCAGTTGCTCCAAACCGCGTATTCAAACAAAAGAATTTACCTGGTCAAATGGGTGGCAACGTTGTAACTATCCAAAACTTAGAAATCGTAAAAGTTGATGCAGAACGCAACTTATTACTAGTTAAAGGTAATGTTCCTGGTTCTAAAAAAGCGTTAATCACAGTTAAATCTGGTATTAAAGCTAACTAATTTTCCGAAGAAAGGAGGAAACAGGAATGACAAAAGTAAATGTACTTAGTCAAACAGGTTCTTCTGTAGGTGAAATCGAATTAAACGATGCTATCTTCGGAATCGAACCAAACGAATCTGTACTTTTCGACGCAGTAATCGCTCAACGCGCTTCTCTACGTCAAGGTACACACAAAACTAAAGGTCGCTCAGAAGTTTCTGGTGGTGGTCGTAAACCATGGCGTCAAAAAGGTACTGGCCGTGCCCGTCAAGGTTCTATCCGTTCTCCACAATGGCGCGGTGGTGGTATCGTATTCGGTCCAACACCACGTAGCTATGCATACAAACTTCCTAAAAAAGTTCGTCGCTTAGCACTTAAATCAGCTCTTTCTAACAAAGTTGCTGAAACAAACTTCGTAGTTGTTGATGCTCTAACTCTAGATGCACCAAAAACTAAAGATTTCGTGAAAGTTCTTGCTGATTTATCAGTAGCAACTAAATCACTTATCGTTACTGCTGACGTGAATGAAAACGTAGCATTATCTGCTCGTAACATCCCAGGCGTAACTGTTCTAACAGCTGAAGGTATCAACGTTTTAGATCTAGTATCTGCAAACAAAGTTGTTATCACTAAAGATGCTGTAGCTAAAATTGAGGAGGTGCTTGGTTAATGGAAGCACGTGAAGTACTAAAACGTCCTGTCATCACTGAGCGCTCTTCAGAACAAATGGCAGAACAAAAATACACATTTGAAGTTGACACTCGTGCCAACAAAACAGAAGTTAAAGACGCTGTTGAATCTATCTTTGGTGTTAAAGTTGAGAAAGTCAACATCATGAACTACAAAGGTAAAAAGAAACGCGTTGGCCGTTATACTGGCTTAACTAACAAACGTCGCAAAGCTATCGTAACTTTAGCTGAAGGCGAAATTGAATTATTCGAAATGTAATATAGATTGCATTCTTAATTAATAAAGGAGGGAATACACATGGCGATTAAAAAGTACAAACCAACCACAAATGGCCGTCGTAACATGACGTCATCTGACTTTGCTGAAATCACAACTAATAAACCAGAAAAATCTTTATTAGCTGCTAAAAAACGCAAAGCTGGTCGTAACAACCAGGGTAAAATCACTGTTCGTCATAATGGTGGTGGCCACAAGAAACAATACCGTATCATCGATTTCAAACGTAATAAAGATGGTATCGTAGGTAAAGTAGCTACTATCGAATACGATCCTAACCGATCTGCAAACATCGCATTAATTAACTATGCTGATGGTGAAAAACGCTACATCCTAGCTCCGAAAGGTCTAGTAGTTGGCATGACTATCGTATCTGGTGAAGATGCGGATATTAAAGTTGGTAACACATTACCACTTGCTAACATTCCAATGGGTACTACAATCCATAACATCGAGTTAAAACCTGGTAAAGGTGGACAACTTGTACGTTCTGCAGGTACTTCTGCTCAAGTACTTGGTAAAGAAGATAAATACGTAATCGTACGCTTACAATCTGGTGAAGTACGTATGGTCTTAGCAGCTTGCCGTGCAACAATCGGTGAAGTTGGTAACGAACAACACGAACTTATCAAAATTGGTAAAGCGGGTCGTAAACGCTGGATGGGTAAACGTCCAACAGTTCGTGGTTCTGTAATGAACCCTAACGATCACCCACACGGTGGTGGTGAAGGTAAAGCTCCAGTTGGTCGTAAATCACCAATGACTCCATGGGGTAAACCAGCTCTTGGTTACAAAACTCGTAACAAAAAAGCAAAATCTAATAAATTTATTATTCGTTCTCGTAAAAAATAATGTGATTAAGCTACGATTCATTCGAATCGTAGTTGAATCATGGAGGGAGGTTCCGAAATGGCTCGTAGCTTGAAAAAAGGACCATTCATTGATGACCACCTTATGAAAAAGGTTGAAGCATCAAACAATTCTGAAAAGAAACAAGTTATTAAAACTTGGTCTCGTCGCTCTACAATCTTCCCGAACTTCATCGGCGAAACAATCGCTGTGTATGACGGACGTAAACACGTTCCTGTATACGTAACTGAAGATATGGTAGGACACAAGTTAGGTGAGTTCGCTCCAACACGTACATTCAAAGGTCACGGCGGAGACGATAAATCAACTAAAGTACGCTAATTAAGAGAGGAGGTAAACACTAATGCAACAAGAAGCTAAAGCTATCGCTCGCACAGTTCGCATTGCTCCTCGTAAAGTACGTCTAGTAGTAGACTTAATCCGAGGTAAAGAAGTCGGTGAAGCCATCGCTATTTTAAAACACACACCTAAAGCTGCATCTCCAGTAGTAGAGAAAGTTTTAAACTCAGCAATCGCTAACGCAGAGCACAACTATGATTTAGATGTAAACAACCTAGTTGTTTCTAAAGTATTTGTTGACGAAGGTGCAACATTAAAACGCTTCCGTCCACGCGCACAAGGACGTGCTAGCGCAATTAACAAACGTACAAGCCACATTACAATCGTGGTATCTGAGAAGAAGGAGGGATAATACGTGGGTCAAAAAGTACATCCAATTGGTTTACGTGTAGGTGTCATTCGTGATTGGGAATCTCGTTGGTACGCTGAAAAAGATTACGCAACATTACTTCACGAAGATATCAAAGTACGTAAATTCATCGAAGAAACTTTAAAAGAAGCTTCAGTTTCTAAAGTAGAAATTGAACGCGCTGCAAATCGTATTAACATTACGATTAGTACAGCTAAACCAGGTATGGTAATTGGTAAAGGCGGACAAGAAGTGGAAGCACTTCGTAAAGCTCTTAACAACATGACTGGCAAACGCGTACACATCAACATTGTTGAAATCAAACGTGCAGATCTTGATGCTCGCTTAGTAGCAGAAAATATCGCTCGTCAATTAGAAAACCGTGTATCATTCCGTCGTGCACAAAAACAAACTATTCAACGCACTATGCGTGCAGGTGCTAAAGGTATCAAAACTCAAGTATCTGGTCGTTTAGGTGGCGCTGATATCGCTCGTGCGGAACATTATAGTGAAGGTACTGTTCCACTTCATACTCTTCGCGCTGACATTGATTATGCTCACGCTGAAGCTGACACTACTTATGGTAAACTAGGTGTTAAAGTATGGATCTACCGTGGTGAAGTCCTTCCTACTAAAAAGAACTCTGTGGAAGGAGGCAAATAATTATGTTATTGCCAAAACGCGTTAAATACCGTCGTGTACACCGTGGCAAAATGCGTGGTCAATCAAAAGGCGGCACAACAGTAACATTCGGTGAATTCGGTTTACAAGCTCAAACAGCAAGCTGGATTACTAACCGTCAAATTGAGGCTGCACGTATTGCTATGACTCGTTATACAAAACGTGGCGGTAAAGTATGGATTAACATTTTCCCACACAAACCTTACACTAAAAAGCCTCTAGAAGTACGTATGGGTTCTGGTAAAGGTGCTCCTGAAGGTTGGGTAGCAGTTGTAAAACCAGGTCGTGTAATGTTCGAAATCGGTGGAGTTACTGAAGAAGTAGCCCGCGAAGCACTACGTTTAGCAGCTCACAAATTACCAGTAAAATGTAAGATTGTTAAACGTGAAGAAATTGGTGGTGAATCTAATGAAGGCTAATGAAATCCGTGAACTTGCAACTGTTGAAATTGAAGACAAAGTAAAATCACTGAAAGAAGAGCTTTTCAACCTTCGCTTCCAATTAGCGACTGGTCAATTAGAAAACACAGCTCGTATTCGTGAAGTTCGTAAAGCTATCGCGCGTATGAAAACTGTTATTCGTGAAAGAGAAATCAGTGCAGATTAAACTGATAAAGGAGGTTTGCAAGCATGACTGAGCGTAATCAACGCAAAGTTTACACAGGCCGCGTAGTTTCTGACAAAATGGACAAAACTATTACAGTAGTTGTTGAAACATACAAGAAACACTCACTTTACGGTAAACGTGTAAAATACTCTAAAAAGTTCAAAGCGCATGATGAAAACAACACAGCAAAAGTTGGAGACATCGTACGTATTATGGAAACTCGTCCGCTATCAGCTACTAAACGTTTCCGTTTAGTTGAAGTTGTAGAAGAAGCGGTTATTATCTAATAAATTTCGGTATTTATTCAGTAAAGATCCGAAGGGAGGTAACCTAAGTGATTCAACAAGAAAGTCGTTTAAAAGTTGCCGACAACTCAGGTGCTAAAGAAGTATTAACTATCAAAGTACTAGGTGGTTCTGGCCGTAAAACTGCTAACATCGGTGATGTTATTGTTTGTACAGTTAAGAAAGCAACACCAGGTGGCGTTGTCAAGAAAGGCGAAGTAGTAAAAGCTGTTATCGTACGTACTAAATCAGGCGTGCGTCGTAAAGACGGTACTTACATCAAATTTGACGAAAACGCATGTGTAATCATCCGTGATGATAAATCACCACGCGGAACTCGTATTTTCGGACCTGTTGCACGTGAATTACGTGATGACAACTTCATGAAAATCGTTTCATTAGCTCCGGAAGTTCTTTAATTTCAAGGAAGTGCCAACAAGGAGGTGCGACATAATGCACGTTAAAAAAGGCGATAAAGTAATGGTTATCTCAGGTAAAGATAAAGGCAAAACAGGTGTTATCTTATCTGCGTTCCCTAAAAAAGATCGCGTGTTAGTTGAAGGTGTTAACATCGTTAAAAAACACGTGAAACCAAACCAACTTAATCCACAAGGTGGTATCGTTTCTCAAGAAGCAGCGATCCACGTATCGAACGTAATGCTAATCGACCCTAAATCTGGCGAGCCGACTCGCGTAGGTTTCAAAGTTGAAGATGGCAAAAAAGTTCGTGTAGCAAAAAAATCAGGTAATGTGATCGACTAATTTTTAATAATAGAAGGGAGGTACACACATGAGCCGCCTAAAAGAAAAATATACAAATGAAGTATCATCTGCTCTAATGAGCAAGTTTGAATACACTTCTACTATGCAAGTACCTAAAGTAGAAAAAATCGTAATCAACATGGGTGTTGGTGACGCTGTTCAAAACTCTAAAGTACTAGATGCAGCAGTTGAAGAATTAACACTAATCGCTGGTCAAAAACCAGTTATTACTAAAGCTAAGAAATCTATCGCTGGTTTCCGTCTTCGTGAAGGTATGCCAATCGGTACTAAAGTTACACTTCGTGGTGACCGTATGTACGATTTCCTAGACAAATTAATCTCTATTTCGCTTCCACGTGTACGTGACTTCCGCGGTGTTTCTAAAAAAGCATTCGACGGTCGCGGTAACTACACTCTAGGTGTTAAAGAACAATTAATTTTCCCAGAAATCGATTTCGATAAAGTTTCTAAAGTACGCGGTATGGATATCGTTATCGTAACTACTGCGAACTCTGACGAAGAAGCTCGCGAGTTGTTAACTCAATTCGGTATGCCATTCCAAAAATAAGATAGGAGGGCTAGAACGTGGCTAAAAAATCAATGGTTGTTAAACAACAACGTGCTAAAAAATTTAATGTTCAAGAATACACACGTTGCGAACGCTGTGGTCGTCCGCACTCTGTATACCGTAAATTTAAACTTTGCCGTATTTGTTTCCGTGAACTTGCTTACAAGGGACAAATTCCTGGCGTGAAAAAAGCCAGCTGGTAATCCCCTAAATTGGGAAGGAGGTAAAATGTAATGACTATGACAGATCCAATTGCAGATATGCTTACTCGCATCCGTAATGCGAACATGGTACGTCACGAAAAATTAGAGCTTCCAGCTTCTAACATCAAAAAAGAAATCGCTGAGATTCTTAAACGTGAAGGTTTCGTACGTGACGTTGAGTATATCGAAGATGATAAACAAGGTATTATCCGTATTTTCTTAAAATATGGTCAAAATAACGAACGTGTTATCACAGGTTTAAAACGTATCTCTAAACCAGGTCTACGTGTTTATGCTAAAACTGAAGAAGTGCCAAAAGTTCTTAACGGCTTAGGTATTGCTCTAGTTTCAACATCACAAGGCTTAGTTACAGATAAAGAAGCTCGCGCTAAAAAAGTTGGCGGCGAAGTTCTAGCTTACGTTTGGTAATTAGCAACAAAAGAATGGAGGTGCAATAAGAAATGTCTCGTATTGGTAAAAAAATCATCGAGGTGCCTGCAGGAGTTACAGTTACAGTGGATGCTGAAAACGTAGCAACTGTTAAAGGTCCGAAAGGCGAATTAGTTCGTGCTTTCCACAAAGATATGAAAATCGAGCAAGAAGGTAACGTAATTACTGTAGTACGTCCTTCTGACTCAAAAGAACACCGTACAAATCATGGTACAACTCGTGCTCTTTTAGCTAACATGGTAACTGGCGTATCTGCTGGTTTCGAGAAAGCTTTAGAACTTGTCGGTGTAGGTTACCGTGCTCAATTGCAAGGTAAAAAATTAGTTCTTAACGTTGGTTACTCTCACCCAGTAGAATTTACTCCTGGTGAAGGTATCGAAATCGAAGTACCTGCTAACACAAAAGTTATCGTTAAAGGTATTTCTAAAGAACAAGTTGGTGCTCTAGCATCTAACATCCGTGACGTACGTCCTCCAGAACCTTACAAAGGTAAAGGGATTCGTTATGAAGGCGAATACGTTCGTCGTAAAGAAGGTAAAACAGGTAAATAATGCTGCATAAGCATTAGAAAGGAGTGACCTTTAGTGATTACGAAACAAGATAAAAATCAAGTTCGTAAAAAACGTCATGCTCGCGTACGTGCTAAAGTTTCTGGTACAACTCAACGTCCACGTTTAAACGTTTACCGTTCAAACAAACACATTTACGCTCAACTTATTGACGATATTCAAGGTGTTACACTAGTATCTGCTTCAACTATGGAAACTGGTTTTGAAGGTACTACAAGCAACACTGAAGCTGCTACAAAAGTTGGCGAAGCTATCGCTAAAAAAGCTGCTGACAAAAACATCAAAGCGGTTGTATTCGACCGTGGCGGTTACTTATATCACGGACGCGTACAAGCTTTAGCTGAAGCTGCACGTGAAAATGGTTTAGAATTTTAATAAGAAGGAGGTTCACATTCAATGGGTCACATTATTGACGCAAACAGTCTTGAACTTGAAGAACGCGTAGTTACTATTAACCGCGTTGCTAAAGTTGTTAAAGGTGGACGTCGTTTCCGCTTTACTGCATTAGTTGTTGTCGGAGATCGCAATGGCCATGTAGGTTTTGGTACAGGTAAAGCACAAGAAGTACCTGATGCTATTCGCAAAGCTGTAGAAGATGCGAAGAAAAACTTAATCGAAGTTCCACGTGTAGGTGGTACAACTCCTCACTTAGTGATGGGTAAATTCGGTGCAGGTAACATCATGATTAAACCTGCTTCTCCTGGTACAGGAGTTATCGCTGGTGGTCCAGTACGTGCCGTACTAGAACTTGCTGGTATTACAGATATCTTATCTAAATCTTTAGGATCTAACACACCAATCAATATGGTTCGTGCTACAATCCAAGGTTTATCTGAACTAAAACAAGCTGAAGAAGTTGCAAAACTTCGTGGTAAATCAGTAGAAGAACTTTTAGGTTAAGGGAGGGAAATTGACAATGGCAAACAAATTAGCGATTACCCTTACTAAAAGCCCAATCGGTTCTAAACCAGGCCAAAAGAAAACTCTTGAAGCTCTAGGTTTACGTAAAATGCAACAAACTGTTGAACATGCTGACAACGTCGCTGTTCGCGGTCAAATTGCAAAAGTAGCACACTTAGTAACTGTTACTGAAAATTAATCTTTTATCTTACAATAAGGAGGTGCCTCTAATGAAACTTCATGAATTACAACCAGCTGCTGGTTCACGTAAAGTACGTAACCGCGTAGGTCGTGGTATCGCAACAGGTAACGGTAAAACTTCTGGTCGCGGTCACAAAGGTCAAAAAGCCCGTTCAGGCGGTGGCGTACGCCCTGGCTTCGAAGGTGGTCAAAATCCATTATTCCGTCGTTTACCAAAACGCGGTTTCACAAACATTAACCGTAAAGAATTCGCTATCGTGAATCTTGACGCTTTAAATCGTTTTGAAGATGGCACAGAAGTAACACCAGCTTTACTTGTTGAAACTGGCGTTGTGAGCAATGAAAAATCAGGTATTAAAGTTTTAGGTAACGGTTCTGTTACAACTAAACTTACTGTGAAAGCTCACAAATTCTCTGCTTCTGCTAAAGAAGCTATTGAAGCTGCTGGCGGAAACATTGAGGTGATCTAATGTTTCAGACTATCGCTAACCTATTCCGCGTTAGAGATATCCGAAATAAGATCATTTTCACACTTTTGATGTTGGTGATTTTCCGTATAGGAACATTTATCCCGGTACCAAATGTGGATGCAGATGTATTAAAGCAAACCGATGAACAAAGTTTAGTCGGTTTCCTTAATATGTTTGGTGGGGGAGCTCTCCAGAACTTCTCTATTTTCGCGATGGGAATTATGCCTTATATTACGGCATCAATCATCGTTCAACTGTTACAAATGGATGTTGTGAAAAAGTTCACTGAGTGGTCAAAACAAGGTGAAGTTGGGCGTAAGAAAAGTGCTCGATTTACACGATACTTTGCAATTGTCCTAGCATTCATTCAATCTATCGCTATGTCATATGGTTTCAACCGTATGTATAGCGGTATGTTGATTAGTGAAGAAGGTTTTTTAACTTATCTTACAATTGCCATTGTGTTAACTGCTGGAACAGCATTTCTATTGTGGTTAGGCGAACAGATTACTGAAAAAGGTGTGGGAAATGGTATTTCCATTATCATCTTCGCGGGGATCGTTGCAGCATTACCAAATACAGTTAATCAAATCTATGCTCAAGAATTTGAAAATGCTGGGGATCAATTGTTCCTTAACATTGTCAAATTTGCGCTTATTGCTTTAGTTGTTTTAGCTATTGTTGTTGGAGTTATCTACTTCGAACGTGCAAGTCGTAAAATTCCAATTCAATACTCTAAAGGTTCTGGTGGCAATATTCGTGGGGCGCAAAAATCCCACCTACCACTTAAAGTTAATGCAGCTGGGGTTATCCCAGTAATCTTCGCTGTTGCATTTATCGTAACACCTAGAACAATTGCATCTTTCTTTGGTGATGGTGAGGTTGCTACTTTCATTCAGAACACTTTTGATTATTCAAAACCTGTTGGTATGATAATCTACGTTGCATTGATTATTGCATTCGCATATTTCTATGCATTCGTTCAAGTGAATCCTGAGAAGGTAGCAGATAACTTGAAGAATCAAGGCGCTTATATTCCAGGGATTCGTCCAGGGAAGAATACAGAGTCGTATCTTACAAGTGTGTTATATCGCTTAACGTTTGTAGGGTCAATTTACTTATCAATTGTTGCTGTGTTACCGATTTTATTCGTTAACATTGGGGGTCTTCCACAATCAGCACAAATTGGTGGTACAAGTTTAATCATCGTTGTGGGCGTAGCTCTTCAAACAATGACTCAACTTGAATCACAATTAACTAAACGACACTATAAAGGTTTTATGAAATAACTTTGGTTGGCTTGGGGGCATTTTCGGATGTTCCTGATACAACCATAAATTATATATTGGAGGATTTACCGTATGAATATCGTTTTAATGGGTCTTCCTGGTGCCGGTAAAGGTACTCAAGCAGACAAAATTATTGAAAAGTACGACATTCCTCATATCTCTACAGGCGATATGTTCCGTGCCGCTATGAAAAATGGCACAGAACTTGGCTTAGAAGCGAAATCTTACATCGATAAAGGTGCTCTTGTACCTGATGAAGTGACGATTGGTATCGTTCGTGAACGCTTAGCTGAACCTGACTGCAATCAAGGATTCCTACTAGATGGTTTCCCACGTACAATTGAACAAGCTGAAGCTTTAGATCAAATCTTAGCAGATCTTGGACGCAAAGTTGAAGACGTGATTAACATTAAGGTAGACCAAGATGAATTGGTTAAACGCTTAACAGGTCGTCGTATTTGTAAAGTATGTGGCTCGTCTTATCACTTAGTTTTCAACCCACCAAAAGTTGAAGGCGTATGTGACAAAGATGGAGGAGAACTTTATCAACGCGCAGACGATAATCTAGAAACGGTTTCTAATCGTCTAGAAGTAAACATCAAACAATCTCAACCATTGCTTGATTTTTATAACAAAAAACAAATTTTAACAGATATTGACGGTCAGAAAGATATCAATGATGTCTTTGCTGATGTTGACGCTCTTTTAAAGAGCAGCCGCAACTAATACCCGAGTCTCGGGCGCAGGAAACTCTGCCTCGGCAAGGAAACGTGCTGCGGTAGCAAAACGGAATTTAAATTTCGAGAGCTGCAAAAGCATATTGTGCCCGGTCTATGCACTGATGAATTATTGTATCGTTCGAAGGATTCCCTTTGTCCTTGATGCAATATTAATTCTGAAGGGGTATAATGGGTTTCGTGTAAAGTATCTGTAGATTACAGGTATGCACAGATCTCATCCAAGGATATACATTCCAAGTGATCGCGTTGACATTATGGATACTGATTCTGGGATTTTTTCCAGGGATGTGAGATCGAACCCAGACGTCTTTCGAACATCTCTCATATAATCCAAACATATGTTAGACGAGTATTTCACAAGAACACTTGGCTGAATTCGTTTGAATTTAACGATGAGAACCTGCATTGCATATAGAAGGGAGACAGGCTCGATGGCGAAAGACGATGTAATTGAAATCGAAGGCACAGTTCTTGAAACTTTGCCAAACGCGATGTTTAAGGTAGAATTAGAAAATGGACATACAGTTCTTGCTCACGTGAGTGGCAAAATCCGTATGCACTTTATCCGCATTCTTCCTGGAGATAAAGTAACAATTGAATTATCTCCATATGACTTAACTCGCGGTCGTATCACATACCGTTTTAAATAATCTTTTGCACTCCGGACCACTAAGGAGGTTAGGTAAGATGAAAGTAAGACCATCTGTGAAACCAATCTGCGAAAAATGTAAAGTTATTCGCCGACGTGGTAAAGTAATGGTAATCTGTGAAAATCCTAAACACAAACAAAAACAAGGATAATAATAAAGGAGGTGCACATCGTACATGGCACGTATTGCTGGTGTTGATATTCCACGCGAAAAACGCGTTGTAATTTCATTAACTTACATCTACGGTATCGGTAACGCTACAGCTAAACAAGTATTAGCTGGTGCTGGCGTTGACGAAAACATCCGTGTTAAAGATCTAACTGAAGATCAATTAAACAAAATCCGTGAACAATTAGACACATATAAAGTAGAGGGTGACTTACGTCGCGAAATCTCTCTTAATATCAAACGTCTAATGGAAATCGGTTCATTACGTGGTATCCGCCACCGTCGCGGTTTACCTGTTCGTGGTCAACATACGAAGAACAATGCTCGTACTCGTAAAGGTCCTCGTAAAACTGTAGCGAACAAGAAAAAATAATTAAGTAAAGGAGGTCACGCATAACAATGGCACGTAAACAACAATCTCGTAAACGTCGTGTGAAAAAGAATATCGAAGCTGGTATTGCTCACATCCGTTCTACTTTCAACAACACAATTGTTACTATTACAGATGTACAAGGTAACGCAATTTCATGGTCATCAGCTGGTGCTCTAGGTTTCCGTGGTTCACGTAAATCTACTCCATTCGCTTCTCAAATGGCTTCAGAAGCTGCTGCTAAAACTGCAATGGAACATGGTTTAAAAACTCTTGAAGTAACTGTTAAAGGTCCTGGTGCTGGCCGTGAAGCTGCAATCCGTGCACTTCAATCAGCTGGTTTAGAAGTTACAGCTATCAGAGACGTAACTCCAGTACCTCATAACGGTTGCCGCCCACCAAAACGTCGTCGTGTATAATTAATAGTTGCAACTTAATCTAGAATTAAGTTAAACTATCATATGCACTAACTTTGTATTAGGACAATCTTATTTGATTGACATTCGATTTTAACAAACAAATGATGGATTGATACCATACATTCGATGTTTTATTAAGGAGGGTAAATTGAATGATCGAAATTGAAAAACCAAAGATTGAAACCGTTGAGATCAGTGATGATTTAAAATACGGCAAGTTTGTTGTGGAGCCACTTGAACGTGGTTATGGAACTACTTTGGGAAATTCACTACGTCGTATCCTTCTGTCTTCTTTACCAGGAGCTGCTGTTACATCAATTCAAATTGACGGCGTACTACACGAATTCTCTACTATTGAGGGTGTCGTAGAAGATGTTGCTTCAATTATTTTGAATCTTAAAAAGCTAGCTTTAAAAATTTACTCTGATGAAGAAAAAGTCATTGAAATTGATTTCAAAGGCTCAGGAGTGATTACTGCCGCTGATATTACTCACGACAGTGACGTAGAAATTTTAAACCCAGATCTATACATTGCAACTGTTGCTAATAATGGTCATCTTCGCATGCGTATGTATGCACAACGTGGACGTGGATACACTCCAGCTGATCAAAACAAACGCGAGGATCTTCCTATCGGCGTTATCCCGATCGACTCTATTTACACTCCAGTATCACGCGTCAACTTCACAGTGGAAAATACTCGTGTTGGTCAATCGACTGACTTCGACAAACTTTCACTTGATGTATGGACAGATGGCAGCATCGGTCCTAAAGAGGCGATTTCGCTCGGAGCAAAAATTTTAACCGAGCACTTAAACATCTTCGTTGGTTTAACTGATGAAGCGCAAACTGCTGAAATCATGGTTGAAAAAGAAGAAGACCAAAAAGAAAAAGTTCTTGAGATGACTATCGAGGAATTAGATCTTTCTGTTCGTTCTTACAACTGTCTGAAACGCGCTGGCATTAATACTGTTCTTGAACTTGCTAACAAGTCTGAAGACGATATGATGAAAGTACGTAACTTAGGACGTAAATCATTAGAAGAAGTAAAAGCGAAGTTAGAAGAGCTTGGTTTAGGGTTACGTGAAGAAGACTAAGCATAACTTTTAAATAATATAAATTTTACGATCAGTAATTGAACAAAGGAGGGAAATATCCATGGGTTACAGAAAACTTGGCCGTACAAGTTCTCAACGTAAAGCGATGCTTCGCGATTTAGCAACAGACTTAATCGTTAACGAACGCATCCAAACAACAGAAACTCGTGCAAAAGAATTACGTTCAGTAGTTGAAAAAATGATTACTCTAGGTAAACGCGGTGACTTACACGCTCGTCGTCAAGCTGCAGCATTTATCCGTCGTGAGTTAGCTACTACAACTGACGCTGAAGGTAACGAACAAACTGTTTTCGCACTTCAAAAGTTATTTGATGATGTAGCTCCACGCTACGCTGACCGTCAAGGCGGTTATACTCGCATTATGAAAGTTGGTCCACGTCGTGGTGACGGTGCACCAGTAGTTGTGATTGAATTAGTTTAATCTTAACTAATGCGGTGGAGGGTGTACTGTTCGCATCAAATGAACTTTGCACCCTCTTTTTTTAAAAACCAAAATGATTTATACGACAATATAAAAAGCTGAGTGTTATGATGAGCAGTTGAGGCTGTCTCGTTTAGCTCTACGCACCCCATCCACTTATAGGTCTGAGCAACCTATAAGGAGACTTTCGATTTTTGCGCGTTTCTCTGGATGGGGTGCGCGCTTTTTTTATTTATTTTAAAATATGACACCTAAACGACTTTGTCTCTTGTGGCAAAGTCGTTTCTTTTTGTATAGAATAGCTATAAATAGTGAGCTCAGTTAGAATGTAGAGTAGAGAATTGTCGAGCAAGAGAGGAGTTTCAACATGGATGAAATACTATCACTAAAAAATATTGCATTTACATACACACCTGATCAGCCAGAAGTGAAAAATGCAGTAGAAGATGTTTCCTTTACAGTTTATGAAGGGGAATGGATTGCTATTGTTGGGCATAATGGTTCTGGAAAGTCCACGTTAGCACGTATTATTAATGGGTTATTATTTCCACAACAAGGAAGCGTTAGTGTACTAGGCCAACCGATGAATGAAGAGAATCTTTGGGATATTCGTTCAAAAATGGGGATGGTGTTCCAAAATCCCGATAATCAATTTGTTGGTGCAACGGTACAAGATGATGTGGCATTTGCTTTAGAAAATAATGGCGTACCGCATAAAGAAATGGTGAAACGTGTACACGAAGCATTAGCTCAAGTGAAAATGGAGGATTTTTTAGATAATGAGCCACAACATTTATCCGGCGGTCAAAAGCAACGTGTCGCAATTGCAGGTGCCTTGGCATTACGTCCACGTATTTTAATTTTAGATGAAGCAACATCGATGTTGGATCCGCAAGGGCGCGCAGAAGTTTTAAATACTGTTCATAAGCTACGTGAAGAAACTGGATTAACAGTATTATCAATTACACACGACTTGGAAGAAGCAATGCTTGCAGATCGTTTACTGTTCATGAATGGTGGTCGAAAGTTTGCGGAGGGAACACCACAGCAAATTTTTGATTTAGGAGATGAACTTGTTAAATTAGGATTAGATTTACCATTTCCAATTAAAATGGTTAAGCTATTACAGCAACAGGGAGTCACACTTGAAGGTGGCTATATGACAGAAGAAGAGTTGGTGAATGATATATGGATATCGAACTTCAAAAAGTAAGTTATAGCTATGGTGTGGGCACTCCTTTTGAAAAGCGTGCGTTATTTGATGTTGATTTATTAATCCCTAGTGGAAGTTATCAAGCGATTATTGGTCATACAGGTTCGGGAAAATCAACCATTCTACAGCATTTAAATGCATTGTTGAAGCCTACTGAAGGTACAGTACGAATTGGTAGTGCAATTATTGAATATAAAAAGAAACCAAAAGATTTACGTCCCGTTCGTCAAAAAGTTGGGATTGTGTTTCAATTTCCTGAGCATCAATTGTTTGAAGAAACGGTGCTAAAGGATATTATGTTTGGCCCAATGAATTTTGGTGTTGATGAAAAAGAAGCTGAGGAACGAGCACGTAAAATGTCCAAGCTTGTTGGATTACCAGAAGAAGTGCTTGAAAAATCACCATTCGATCTATCAGGTGGTCAAATGCGTCGTGTGGCGATTGCAGGTGTACTTGCAATGAAACCAGATGTCATTGTACTGGATGAGCCAACTGCTGGTCTTGATCCACGTGGGCGAAAAGAAATCATGGAATTGTTTTATAAATTGTATAAAGAACAAAACTTAACAATGATTCTCGTAACACATAGCATGGAAGATGCAGCACGTTATGCAGACCACATTGCCATTATGTATAATGGGCGCTGTGTATTAACAGGAAAGCCACTCGAAATTTTTAGTGATGCAACAAAACTTGCTGAGTTTCGTTTGGAGGTACCACATATTATTCGTTTTCAGAAGCGTTTAGAGGCACGTTTAGGCTTTTCTCTTCCGAAGCTTTGTCTAACAGAGGAAGAACTCGCAGAAACGCTTGCAAAGGCTGTTAAGGAGCGTGAGCAATAATGGGTAAAATGATTTTTGGACGCTTCTTACCAGGAGATTCAATTGTGCACAAAATGGATCCACGTGCGAAGTTATTATTTGTTTTTATTTTTATTGTTGCCGTATTCTTAGCAAATAATGTGTGGTCATATGCGGTACTATTAGCATTTACATTTCTTGTGATGACTATATCGAAAATTAAATTACGTTACTTAATCAACGGCTTAAAGCCCGTCATGATACTACTTGTATTTACATTGTTTATTCATGTCTTCTTCACAAAAGGTGGCGCCGTTTTAGTGGATTGGAAATTTATTGAGATTCATGAAGAAGGGCTACGACAAGGGATATTTATTTCAATTCGTTTCCTTGTATTAGTGTTTATGACATCTATTTTAACGTTAACAACATCACCGATTGCCATTACAGATGGTATGGAAATGTTATTAAATCCGTTTAAAAAAATAAAATTACCTGTGCATGAGCTGGCGTTGATGATGTCGATTGCGCTACGCTTTATTCCAACACTAATGGATGAAACCGATAAAATCATGAAGGCTCAGATGGCACGTGGATCGGATATGACTTCTGGACCGATTAAAGACCGTATTAAAGCGGTGGTGCCTTTACTTGTTCCACTCTTTGTTAGTGCCTTTAAGCGTGCAGAAGATTTAGCAACAGCTATGGAAGTACGAGGATATCGCGGGGGCGACGGTCGTACGCGTTATCGTCAGTTGAAATGGAATCTTCGAGATACATTAGCACTTGTCGTATTAGTGCTAGTAATAGGATTACTCGTATTTTTACGCAATTAGGAGGGCAATATGCGACGTTTGAAAGCAACGATTTCATATGATGGTACAAATTTTGCTGGGTATCAAGTACAACCAAATCAGCGTACTGTGCAAGAAGAAATCGAAAAAGTATTAACAAGAATGCATAAAAGTAAAGAAACGATTCATGTGACGGCAAGTGGGCGTACAGATGCACGCGTACATGCGTTAGGTCAGGTGCTACATTTTGATACGACGTTAACGATTCCTGTAGATCGTTACGTAACAGCACTAAATGTTCAACTACCACATGATATTCGTTTTCTAAAAATAGAAGAGGTTGCTGAAGACTTCCACGCACGTTATAGCGTACATGGAAAGCAATATCGTTATATTTGGTCGTGTGAAAAAATTTTAAATCCATTCCGTCGATATTACACGACAGCAACGAATGGTCATAAACCAGATATCGCAAGGATGAAAGAAGCTGCTCAGTATATTATTGGCACACATGATTTTTCTTGCTTCTGTGCTGCCAACACGGGAGTGAAGGATAAAGTTCGTACAGTAGAGGCATTAGACTTTGAATGGCACGGTGAAGAGTTACACATGATTATTCGAGGAAATGGATTCTTGTATAATATGGTGAGAATTATTGCCGGAACTTTGTGGGAAGTAGGAATTTCTAAGCGAGAACCAGCAGAAATTGAACAAATTGTGGCATCGATGAATCGGAAGACCGCTGGTAAAACCGCGGCGCCACAAGGTTTATACCTAGAAAAAGTACATTATCCAAATTAGAACAACATCGCCTAGTGTTTTTTTGAAAATGCTTGACTTAAGTTGCTCAGTGTTATAAGATGATGTATGGTATTTTCATTACCCCACAAGATAAGCCCCGAATCTTTTCTTATGAGGATAAAGAAAACAATTGGAACAGATTTTATAGAATTAGAATTAATATTGAAATTGTAGGAGGATACTAACAATGATGCGTACAACATTCATGGCAAAAGGCCACGAAGTAGAACGTAAATGGTATGTTGTTGACGCTGAAGGCCAAACTCTTGGTCGCTTAGCTTCAGAAGTAGCAGCTATTTTACGTGGTAAAAATAAACCAACATTCACACCTAACGTTGACACAGGTGATCATGTAATCATCATCAACGCTGAAAAAATCCAATTAACAGGTAACAAATTACAAGGTAAAATTTATTACCGTCACACTCAATACTCAGGCGGTTTAAAACAACGTACTGCAGGCGAAATGAAAGAAAAATACCCTGTACAAATGCTTGAATTAGCTGTAAAAGGCATGCTTCCTAAAAACTCTTTAGGTCGTCAAACTTTCACAAAATTACACGTATATGCTGGCGCTGAACACCCACACGCTGCACAACAACCAGAAGCTTATACGCTTCGCGGATAATTATTAGAGGAGGACAATATCTTGGCACAAGTTCAATATATCGGCACAGGCCGTCGTAAAAGCTCTACTGCCCGCGTACGTTTAGTACCAGGCGAAGGCAAAATCGTAATCAACAATCGCGCAGTTGAAAACTACGTACCATTCGAAACTTTACGCGAAATTATCAAACAACCATTAGTAGCAACTGAAACTCTTGGAAGCTATGACATTTTTGTAAATGTTAACGGTGGTGGTTTCACAGGTCAAGCTGGCGCTATCCGCCACGGTATCGCTCGTGCGTTACTAACAGTTGACCCTGATTTCCGTCCAGCACTTAAATCTGCAGGTTTACTTACTCGTGACCCTCGTATGAAAGAACGTAAAAAACCAGGTCTACGCGGCGCTCGTCGTGCACCTCAGTTCTCAAAACGTTAATCTTTCGTTTACAGAATACAAAAGCCACTCTCTTATGGGAGTGGTTTTTCTTATTTCTTTTAATGTTAATTATTTACTTTTATCTCAAAATTAGTTATGATTTGATAAACATATTTTAAATTTGATTATTGGAGGATTACTTATGGTTGTAAAATTTGATATTGGTTCGACAGCAACATTTTCAAAGACAATTAGTGAATTTGATGTTTATCAATTCGCAGGTATTTCAGGGGATTTAAACCCGATACATATTAATAAAATTGCCGGTGAAGCATCAATCTTTAAAGACCGCGTTGCACATGGGATGCTCGTGTCTTCGTTAATTTCAACAACAATCGGTATGAAACTTCCTGGTGAAGGTACAATTTATCTAGGTCAAAATTTAAAATTTACACGCCCAGTTTATATTGGCGACACCGTAACAGCTAAGGTTGAAGTTGCGGAATTCATTAAAAAAGATATTGTAAAACTACTAACAACAGTAACAAATCAGCATGGTAAAACAGTTGTTGAAGGCGATGCTGTTGTGAAAGTTCCAATTGAAGAATAAAAAAACGGAATCGCTTAGTGCGATTCCGTTTTTTTATGGCGTTTTAAAACTTTTTCTACACGCAATTCTATTTTTTGTAATAGTAAGGTAAATGGTTTTCCTGCTAATAAGATCGCAACGAGCGCAAAAACTCCTAAATAAATCCATAGCCATGCATGCGGGAAAATGCCTTTTAAAAAATCATTTACATGATAGTGATGATAAAGAAATAGTAGCGGCCTGTGGAAAAAGTAAATAGCAAGTGAGCGTTCGCCGATTACAGTAAACCAAGTATGCTTTTGAGTCATCAATGAGAGAATAGCGATAGACATATAAGTCGTTACGACCATCGTTAACAAACGCATAATTGCACCTGATCCAGAAATATCGAGACCCATACGAATCTGGGTATATGCATTTCGACCACTTAATAAATTACGCATATCATATAATGTATCGATATTTAAATAAATTGTGATAGCGATTAATACAAGAGAAAGAGCTGATACGATTTTTAATTTTGGAGATTGTAGAAAGTCTGCTAAATCATTTGGTTTTATATAATAACCGATAATGAAAAACGGAAAGAATGAAATGATTCTTGAACCTACTAGTACATCGCCAATATTTGTATAGCCAATTGCCAATGCTAAAACGATGCTTGAGGGAATGACAATGGAAGCCTTTAAATTCCGTAAAAGGCGTCCTAAGCATAACCAAACGGCCATTGCGAACATGAACCATGGTACGCTATTTTCTACAAATGGATTAAATACATAATTTTCTCGACCTAACCAATAATGAATTAATAAGTAAAAAATAATTTCCATTATAAAATAGAGAATAAGGAAATTTGCTATTTTTTCAATACGGAAGGGATCTTTTAAAATAATCGATTTACTGAATAGCCCTGCTAAGAAAATAAATAGTGGCATGTGGAATAAATAAATGTAGAAAAAGAAAATACGCATTGATTCAAAGTAGTCTGTATAATAATCTGCTGCGTGACCTAATACGACAAGTATAATGAGAAGCGCCTTTACATTGTCGAAAACAAAAATGCGTTGTTTAGAAGTATTCATAAAAAACCTTTCTTTATATGAGATATGTACACTACATAATATAGCGCTAAAAGAGTCTCTGTGAAATTACATTTATGTAAAATTCGAATGGCTGGTACGTAACAACCTCGTGACAAAGTATGAAGGGTTTTTTCGGCAATTATGTTATACTTGATTCGATATAAACAAGATTATGAGGAGTGTTAGATTGTGATTAATGAACAACAAGTCCGTGAATTACTTGGTGGTTTTACAGATCCCATTTTACATAAAACATTAGCTGAAACAAATGGGGTACTTGAAGTAAGCATTAAAGAAGAAAAAGAACATGTTAGTGTGAAGGTTGCGATTGCGAAATTAGGTACACCTGAACAATTAACTTTCCAAATGGATATTGTAAATGAATTAAAAGAAGCGGGTTTCAAAACAGTAGGTATCCGTTTTGCAGAATTAGATGCGTCTGTATTAGAACAATTCCGTGGAACAGCAACGCGTTCAGAGGCGCAAGACTTATTATCTCCAATAAATAAAACGCAATTTATCTCAATTGCTTCTGGTAAAGGTGGAGTGGGTAAATCAACTGTATCTGTTAACCTTGCTGTAGCATTAGCGCGATTAGGTAAAAAAGTTGGTCTAATTGATGCGGATATTTATGGATTTAGTGTTCCTGATATGATGGGCGTGCAAGATATGCCTCGCGTAGAAAATGACCGCATTTTCCCGGTAGAGCGTTTTGGCGTAAAAATGATTTCAATGGGATTCTTTGTTGAAAACAATGCACCAGTCGTATGGCGCGGGCCAATGTTAGGTAAAGTATTAGATCAGTTCTTCCGTGATGTAGAGTGGGGCGATTTAGATTACTTACTATTAGACTTACCTCCAGGTACAGGTGATGTGGCACTTGATATTCACCAAATGCTACCTGAATCATATGAAATTGTTGTAACAACACCACATCCAACAGCAGCATTCGTTGCAGCACGTGCGGGTGCAATGGCAATTAAAACACAACATCATATTTTAGGTGTAGTTGAAAACATGTCATGGTTCCAATCAGAAGTATCGGGTGAAAAAGAATACGTATTTGGTAAAGGTGGCGGTACTAAGCTAGCTTCTGAATTACGTACACAATTACTTGGTCAAATTCCACTAGGTCAACCAGATATTATTGAAGCAGATTTTGCACCATCTGTTTATGCTAGAAATCATTCGACAGGTCAACTTTATTTAGAAATGGCTCAAAATGTTATTGATCAATTAGCAAAAGAAGAAAAATAAATCGTTTATAACAGTATGAAGAAATCCGAAACCGTATATGGTTTCGGATTTTTATTTGAATAAAAGATTGGAAAATGATGTTTGAAATAGCACAAAAAAGATTTTATTAGTATAAGGGGGTTTGCTGAAAATTATTTTAATAAAAAGGTTGACCGTTTTTAAAAAGAAGCGTATAGTTAGTTTTGTTGTTAAAACAACTTATTTGAAACAAAATAAAAAATGCTTGCATTTAATAAGTTTTGTTGATATAATAATTAAGTCGTCAAAACAATGGCGAAAGTAAAATTTAAATCTTTCAAAAAAAGTTGTTGACACAAACAACTTGAAGTGATAAGATATAAGAGTTGCTGAATAAGCGACTTAAAATGAACCTTGAAAACTGAACAAGCAAGATGTAATCACAATAAATTCGGTTCAATTGAATCGAAAAAAATGTTATCAAGCAAGATAACGCTAGCAAAGCAAATGAGCTTTCAAACACTTTTTATGGAGAGTTTGATCCTGGCTCAGGACGAACGCTGGCGGCGTGCCTAATACATGCAAGTCGAGCGAATGATGAGAAGCTTGCTTCTCTGATTTAGCGGCGGACGGGTGAGTAACACGTGGGCAACCTGCCCTGTAGACTGGGATAACTTCGGGAAACCGGAGCTAATACCGGATAATTCTTTTAGCCTCATGGCTTTAAGCTAAAAGGCGCTTCGGCGTCACTACAGGATGGGCCCGCGGTGCATTAGCTAGTTGGTGGGGTAACGGCCTACCAAGGCAACGATGCATAGCCGACCTGAGAGGGTGATCGGCCACATTGGGACTGAGACACGGCCCAAACTCCTACGGGAGGCAGCAGTAGGGAATCTTCCACAATGGACGAAAGTCTGATGGAGCAACGCCGCGTGAGTGATGAAGGTTTTCGGATCGTAAAACTCTGTTGTAAGGGA
>NZ_JTFC01000043.1 GCF_003991225.1 Candidatus Kurthia intestinigallinarum | reverse complement strand
AAGTAAAAATACTTTACCGGTAGGTGTGGCTTATTGGTTGCATGAAGGGGCATCGCCATTTAAACCATTAGCTGTACGATTAGGGAAAAGCTATGATGAGACAGCAAAAATTGTCTTTGAAAAACATACACGGTTGTGCTCGTTTACCTTTACTGCATTTGTAGAACAACTTTATTAACACAAAAAGACACGGAGAAATCCGTGTTTTTTTGTGTATAATGGAGATAAATGACAAATACCTATCAAAAGAGAAGATGGAAGGGATTTTTAAATAATGATATTCAAGCAATTTGACTGGTCAGAAGTAAAAGAACCTGCAACAGACGCAGAAGTGGCTCAAATCGAAGAAGAACTACAGGTGAAACTACCGGAGGATTTTCTTGAAGAATTACGTCCCTATTTTGGTGGACAGACAGAAGATAATTTAGTGTGGGATGGCTTAGCATTTAGCCAACTATTAGCTCTTGCTGACAGAGGACTCTATAGTAAAACACCATTGACAATCCGAGGTGATCTGGTAGATGAAGGAAGAATGCCGAAGGAATTAGTCCCTTTTGCTGAAACAGCGGGTGGTGACTTTTTCTGTCTTGATTATTATGGAGGACCTGAAAATCCAACCGTGGCCTATTGGAGTCATGAAGGTTCCGATTCGATTGAAAATTTAATGGAGGATGACGGCTTGACGGAAGAGGAGGCTGTTGCTCATTTACGTGAGCACTCAACAAGCTATTTAGCGGAAACTTTCACAGAGTTTGCAAAAGATTTAATTACCTACGAGGAATATGAAGCGCTCGAAAAAGCGGAAGCACAAGCGGAGCAAAAAGCGGAAGCAGAACGAAAGGCGGCTTATGCGGCATTACTTCGTACAAGTGAGCCAGGTTTTGAAAAACTTCTTCCAGAGCGAGTAGAGTATGAGGATGGTTATCCTGTTTTTGAGGGGAATAATTTATACTTTACCGCAACACTACCCGAAGAATTATATTTAGGCGAAAGCGATGTGCAGCTTGAAGAATGTTTCCGTCAACTAAATGAAGCGCTCGAAACAGGAGCGTTATCTGCTTCCCGCTTTACACCAATGCAGCTACAGGATTTAGCGGCGGGTGCGCCGAAGCTAAAAGGTTTAGTTTGGCATCATCATGAAGAACCGGGAAAAATGCAGTTAGTCAATGCCTATGCGCATTTAGTAAGACATATTGGAGGCCGCTCGACGTGGGCGCATGATCCTGACCCGACCACATATACGATTGATCACTCAGGTATTGAGCAAACAGGCATTTATCGAACGGAGGAAAAAGATGCCTTAGAAGGCCTGCGTGAGGTTGAACGTCAGTTAGAAGTCCGCTTTCCTAAGGATTTCACCCAATTCTTCCGCACAATCAATGGGGGGCGTTTTGAGCACCAACACTTTTTAAGTGGTGGTATTGAGCTCTTTGTGGGCGATTTACTGTCCTTTAATCCAGCAAGTGCGGATTATGTATTGGACTATGTTAAACGGATGGGTGACCGTATGCCGGCGCCATTTGTGCCGTTTGCCTGTGATCCTTTTGGGAACCTATTTGGTCTTATTTATGCAAGGGAAAGTAAAAATACTTTACCGGTAGGTGTGGCTTATTGGTTGCATGAAGGGGCATCGCCATTTAAACCATTAGCTGTACG
>NZ_JTFC01000042.1 GCF_003991225.1 Candidatus Kurthia intestinigallinarum | reverse complement strand
TGGCATTACAAGCCTCTTATGAAAATTTAATAGACGCTTTTCAACGTTTCTTTCAAAAGCAAAATAACTATCCTCGCTTCAAAAGTAAAAAGAATCCAGTTCAAAGTTATACTACGAAGAATACGAATAACAATATTGCGATTATCGGTAATCAAATGAAGCTACCAAAACTAGGACTCGTAAAATTTGCGAAGTCGCGTGATATTGAAGGTCGTATTCTAAAAGCGACGATTAAATACAATGCGAGTGGTACGTTTTACGTGTCTGTCCAATGCGAAGTACCAGACTTTAAGCCATTGCCTCAAACAAATGAAGCTGTAGGAATTGATTTAGGTATCACCGATTTTGCGATTCTGTCTACTGGACGTAAAGTGGATAACCAACGCTTTACGAAGAAGATGGAACAGAAGTTAAAACGTGAGCAACGCAAGTTATCACGTCGCTACGAGCAAGCAAAAAAAGATGGGCGTGATTTACGTGAGTGCATGAACTACCAAAAGCAACGTCGTAAAGTGGCTCGTTTGCGTGAGCGTGTTGCGCTTCAACGTGAAGATTTTTTAAACAAGCTATCAACGGCATTGATTCGTCACTATGACGTCATCTGTCTTGAAGACTTAAACACAAAAGGCCTGTTGAAAAATCATAAGTTAGCGAAAGCGATTAGTGATGTGTCATGGTCTTCTTTTGTGCAAAAACTGATGTATAAGGCGAAATGGTTCGGTAGAAAAATTGTCGAAATCGACAGATTCTTCCCATCGAGCCAAATTTGTCATGCCTGTGGTCATCGAGATGGCAAGAAACCATTAGCTATTCGTGTGTGGACTTGTTCATCTTGTGGTACGATACTAGACCGAGATATTAATGCAAGTAAGAATATCTTAATCGAAGGATTAAGACTTTTAAAGCAACAACCGTAGGAACGACGGGGATAGCCTACTAAAAAAGTGAAGCCGCTGTTTCGAGCAACTGGAAACAAGCAAGCACTGTTCGTAGGAATCTCCCACTTCAAGCAACGTTCGAAGAACGGCTAAGTGGGAGTAGTTCAATCGAATCTTGTTTTTAATGAGCTAATATACGTGCCATCTGTCGTTTTAAAGCGTGGGACACCATCTTTACTAAATTCAACACCTGCAATCTGTACAGTTGTACCAATTGGAAGTGCTTTTACTTTTGTAATTAAGTTTACATCGCTGAATTCAGATAATTTTACAAGTGTTGTGACGGATGATGGGAAGTCACTTGTGTAATAATATTGTTTCACATTTTCTGGCACGACTTGTGTATGTGTTTTTAACGCAGTCAGGTATTTACCACCTGTTGTTTTTAAGAACGGTGTGCCTGCATCAGTGTATTCGATGCTATCAATTGTAAATGTACGATCAATACCATATTGTTTGTAGATGCTCTTACGTGCGAAGTCATTATAAAGTGTTTGTTCTTTTAATGTTAATACACGTTCAGGAACGTCTGTAATATATTTTTCAATATCTGCACGTACTTTTTGTACATATTGTTTATTTGCTGAAATATAGCGACCATCTGATAATTCTAAGCGCGGCGTGCCACCTTCAGTGAAATCAACGCCTGCAATTGTTAACACAGAGCCTTCAACTGCTTTTCCGACACGTGTAGACGTATTAAAGTCTACATTATCGTATAAGTTTGCGTCTTTTTTCAGAAGGATTTTTCCAGGATTTAGATAATAAAAGCTATCATAGCTTGCGACAATCTTTTGCATATAAGTTTTGTTTGCTGAAATGTATTTATTTGTCCCGATTTTAAGACGTGGGACACCAGTAGAGGTATAATCAATACCTTGTACCTCTACTACAGTATCCTTTTCTAAGGTACGGATTTTTTTGCTAGCTGTGAAAGTTGTACTTTTATAAACGCCCGCATCTTTTTTCAATATAACGTTCTTTGGATTTTTCGTGAAAAATTTCGTTAAATCGATGTCATTACCTGCTTGTGTGACAAGTGAAGATTTACCGCGAATATCATTTAATTCTTGGTTTGGATGTAAACGGTTTAAATCGACATAGCCGCTAATACCGCTTACAATACCTTGGTCTGTGTATTGCCATAGATCATAGTTGTAAGCTGGTGCTGTGCTGCCGTAACGTGGAATCCATACGAAATCGGCTTTTGATGTATCTAAATTTAATTGGTTATATAAGTGATGTGCAATGTAAAGACCTACTTTTTTATCTGTATATTTTCGTAGTTCGTCTACATAGGCGTTGATGATTGTACGCATGCTTTCACCAGATGTACCGGTCATCTCTTCAACATCAATTACATACATTTGCGCATCTTTATCTGCACGATTATAAAAATCGCGTGCTTCTTGTCTCGCATCAGAGCTTGAGACTGCTAAACTGTATGAATAAACGCCGAAGGGTACGCCATTTGCTTTTGCTTGTTTTTCGTATGTACTATGCATGTAATCCTCAACAGAACTACCGTATTGTGTACGAATAATAGCGAAATCAACTGTTTTTGACACTTTTGCCCAGTCGATATTGCCTTGCCATTTTGATACATCGATTACGGTTTCGCCTGTCGCCATTGTACGTGCTTTAGATGTATCGGTTGTATCTGTGACAAAAGGCTTGCCTTCCCATTTCACTTGGCCATCTGGTTTTGCGGGTGATAATGTTTCGGCATTTGCTGCCATGGGAGCCGTTAATGCTGAGGCTAGCAGGGCAGCGACGCTCGTGGTACGTAGTAAACTTTTCATATTCTAAACCTCCTAGTATTCTTAACTTCGACAGTATAACAGAATAATAAGACAGTTACGTTTTATTTTTGTAACAAAACAATCTCAAAATGTTAGGTTAATATGACAAAAATGTCTATAAAGTCAAAAAAGTAACAAAAAATAGTTTGACTTTTCAGAACTTTTTCGCTATATTAACACCACATTTAGTGAGGAGTGATGGATAATTTGAAAGTATTTGCTGTTATTCCAGATGGACTTTCTGGTGGAAAAGTAGAAGAAATTGTTGAGGCGATTATTGCTCGAATTGATGAATTTGATTATGTTTGTATTCGTCAACAACGACATAGTGAGACGTTACTGCGTTATTTTTTAACGTGTAATGTAAGAAAAGAAAAAATTATTTTGTATGGCAATATTGAATTAGCTATAAACTACGATGTAGCAGGGGTTCATTTCCTAGCACATGATAATCGCTTAGCTGCTTTTAAACAGCAATACCCACATAAATTAGCAGGGCAATCCATTCATTCGATGGCAGAGTTAGATGCTGCCTCGATAGCAGATTACTTTGTAGTAGGGCCTATTTATCAATCCTTTTCACACCCATATAAAAAGCAGATTGGTGAAAAATTATTACAGACGATTTGTGAACGCACGACAGTACCGGTGATTGCGATTGGCGGTATGACAAAAGAAAAAGGGATGTCGTTAGAAGGGACTGGAGTAGCGGGCATGGCTGTGTCGACTTCTTTTTTCAACATGGATGATTGCGTAGAAATGTAAAATACATAAATTTTTTGAAAAACACATACGAACATATGTTCAAAACGTTAGGTAAGAGGTATAATAGTAATAAATCTATAAGTAGAGAGTGTGTTGACAGTGTCTTCAGGAAAAACACATGACCGCGTTAATAGTATATTTATTACGCTTCTCGTGTTGGTATTATTTTTTTACAATTTGATAAATGATGTCAGCATCCTTTATTTTGTATTAGGCTTTATGGTGGGGACATTTTATTTAGGCCCTGATTTAGATTTACGAAGTAACTTATACTATCGTTGGGGTGCGCTCCGTTTTATTTGGCATCCATATCAAAACATGCTATCGCATCGCTCTGTTTGGAGTCATTTTCCACTAATTAGTGATATCATTCGTTATATTTGGATTGGTATGATGTATAGCGTCTTCTTCTTATCACCATACATTATTTCGAAATATATTTTAGAAACGATGCAATATATGAATGCGACGTATTTGTTGTTAACGATAGGCGTTTTATTATACGTTACCGCAACTAAAAAGAAATTACCTAAAAAATATCGTAAAAAACGTCTTCATATTGATTTTGGTAGCGTCGTTCTTTTGTTATTTATTCTAAACAGTGTGTATGTATTAATGAATGGACATCCATTTTTTATGGAATTAAAAGATCATGAATTAGTGCAAGAATTAGAACGTTTATGGGACCCCTTTAGCATTTTCTTTTTAGGGAATGTTTTAGCAACAACGTTACATTCATTACTAGATATGTTGTCATCAGGTGTTAAAAAGCTTAAAAAATAACGAGTAGGTGAATGAAAATCTCGTTTTAATCAATAATTTATTTGATTTTTCGAAAAATAGACAAAAAATAGACATATTTGATGAAAAAATTATTTTTTTAGACGATAATAAAGGTAACAGCATTTGAAGGAGTGATGACAATGATAAAAGAAAATCTATTAGATGTATGTATCGATAATATGATGTTGACAAGAATGGCAGCGGAGATGAGCGAACAAGCTTATCATGAGAAAATTGCTGAAGTGGCTCATCATGAATTTGCACATGGAATTTATACGGGTGTGCAGTATGATACGTTGAAACATAGTTATTTATCTGTCATTGCACCAGATCGTAAGGGCGCTATTGAAAAAATGATGAGTTTACCGATTATGAGAAATCATCAACTGCAAACGATGAAATTACAAGATAGCTTTGGTTATGATATGCTACATTACACAGTAGAGAATGGCTGGAACGAAATTATTACACCACCAGAAATGGCGCGTGCCGTTGAATTTCACGCACTTTATGAAGAATGCTGGTATGCATTACAAGCATCCTGTATTTCATAAATAGTATATAAAAAGAGGCTAGGACAATGAGACATGTCCGGCCGACAAAAGATAAGTATAAGAAAAGCAGGAGTCGCTTTGGGGCGATTCCTGCTTTTTGTTGTGAACCTATTATAAAATTGAAATAGATTTCCCAGTCTTTTTGAGTTATTGCATAATAATTGCCGGATTGAAATAAAGAATGACAATTGCTGCGAGTCCATAAAAAATTAAAAAGAAAATATTAATTAAATGTTCACGGGATTCACGAATATATTTATATTGCATGATAATATCAAACAAATACTGAACGAATAAAACAATTAAGAATAACCATAAAATATGGTATTCGGTCGCAAAGCTAATAACGACAATTGCGAGTAATGCGAACATCAAAATGTTTTTTCCAATTCTATGTACTTGGTTGACAGGGGCAATCGATAAAATACTTTTTGGTACTTTAAATTGCTTTCGCACAGCGATTTCTAAAATATACGATGCAATTAATAAAATCAAAATCGTAAAAATGAAATTCAACGTCTCCACCTCTTTCACATAGTGCTATTATAAGTGACAATGAAAAGAGGCGTCCATAAAGAAGTATAGGTCATGCTAAAAACGCCAAAAATCTAGCTTTTTCGACGCTGTATCTACTTTTACTGTGCCGCCAATTGGGAACGTGAACATAGACTGTGTATGCCCAAAGTCTACATTATAAAGAACAGGGATGTCTTTTACGCATGGAATTTTCGTTAAAATGAATTCGATGTCCTCGTCCGTCATTTGAGAAGCGCGTTGGAATCGACCAATAACGAGTGCCTGTACATTATGAATGCTTTGTAAAAGCGAGGTTAAATCTCGCGCAAAAATCTGTGGGCGTGTTTCGTAATCATCTTCAATAAAGAGGATTTTTTTATCGAAGCCGCTTGGTATATAAGGTGTGCCCTGTAATAAATTTAAAGTACTTAAATTACCACCGAATATTTGTCCGCAGGCCTCACCTTCATTAAATACTTTCCAGTTTGTTTGCTCGAAACGGCGATTTTCCTGATCGAGATACCATTCATCATCACTCCAATAAGAAGAAGCTGTGACACTGTAGGAATCACTTGAAGTCAGACATTTCAGAAAATTCTGCTCATGATACGAGCGACCTTTTTCCATTTGGAATGTCGAGAAATGTGGACCAGAGTATGTAACGAACTCGGATTTCGTTGTGATTGCAGTTGCAAGAGCGGTAATATCACTAAAGCCACAAAGAATTTTCGGGTTTTTCTTTATCAGTGTATAATCAAGATATGGTAAGATTTCATTGCTACTAAAGCCACCAATAGCTGTTAAAATCGCCTTCACGTTGGGATCACTAAAGGCTGCATGGATATCATCGACACGACTTTCAATAGAAGAGGAACTGAAAAGGTCGGATTCATAAATATGCTGACCAAATGTGACGACAAAACCCATTTCCTCTAATCGCGCTTTTGCTTTGTCCACACCGGTGTCCCCTAAAATTTTAGCGCTGGTGCTTGGTGCAATGATACGAATTTCATCACCTTGTTGTAATTTTGATGGAACAATCATGGAAACGCCCCCTGTATAAAGTTTTTGTAAATAGTATTAGTATATAGGTAAATGAAAAGGAGTACAATCACAAGATGGATTTATTAGGCTGGATTTTATTTTTTATTTTAGCAGTGCTTATTATGGTTGTCGTAACAAAATTTGTTACGAAGAAATTTAATATTCCAACACAACCTGCAGGAAAATACGTTCACGTTAATATGTGGCAAAAACAATTAGAGCGCATGTTTTATATTGTCTTTTTAATTGTGTTAATGATTGAAATGTTTATCGTGCAAAATACACGTCCGTTTTCAATCTATGCATTTCTAGTATTATTTGTTGGCTCACGTATGTTTTTTGAATACCGTTATCGAAAAGAAAATAAACAATATATCATTTATGGTGTGACATTTGTGTATATGTTAGTGTTCTTTGTTATTATTGATCGTATCGGATAAGAAAAAGAGACTGAGACAAAACACGGCATTTTCATTTTTTAGCGTTCGCAACGAAAAACCGGAACCGCGCCACAGCGCGATTCCGGTTTTTCTTATGCTCATAGGAGCAATTGTTTTTACATGTATGCCCAGCCGCTTTTTTTATAGGCTTATTTTGATAAATCAATCGTGAAAATACCAAAACCTTTAGCATCTATTTTGCCTGTATAACTATATGGGCTATTTTCTTCTAAATAATTAGCACCCGCTGGAGAAGATGTGAAAGTCACATTTGGCTTGCCAGTAATTTTAGCTAATGACCAGTTGTTATCAGCTGTTGGAACGATTTCTTTTTGCTCTGAAATATAATCCATTAATACTTGGCGGTTTTCATCTTGACTATCGACTACGACAGGGCTTGTTTTCACGCCTGCAAAATTCCCGCCACCTGTTGCACGGTAGTTATTTGTGATGACGATAAATTGTTGGTTCTCATCAACTGGCTTTCCATTATATGATAGATTTTTCACACGGTTTGCTGTTGGGTTAATTAAAAGGCCATCTGGGTCATATTTTGATGGCTGTGTCACATCAATTTCATATGTTACGCCATCGATAACATCAAAGTTATATGGTCTAAAGTCGCTATTGATAAGTGCTTGCTCAGTTGTTTTATTCGGGTCGATTTGATTGAATTGACCAGCAGAGCGTTCTAACCATTCTTTTACTGTTGCGCCAGACACTTGTACGGCTTTTAACGTATTATCGTATAAGTATAAATCAGCGGCACTACGGATTGTTAATTCGCCTTCTTTAATTTCTGTATATTCTTGTGGGCCATTACGTCCTGCTTTAAATGGTGCGCCGGCTGATAAAATCGGTAGGTCTTTTAATTTCGGATCATTTGCGACGATTTTTTCAACATACCATTTTTGTGCGTTTGTTACGACTTGAATAGATGGATCATCTTTCACAAGCGCAAAGAAGCTGTGGATATCATCGGTTGTTGTGCCGATTGATTTATTGACGTACTCTACTGTTTTTTCATGACTTGTTTTTAAAATTGAAGATACGGTTTTGGCCACGCGTGTGCTCTTCGCATTACGTGTGTGTGATTTTGATGATACGACTTTCCATTTATTCGTTTTTGATTTTGTTAATTTTAAATCGATAATGCCAAGCTCTGCACCACCGTATCCCGCTTGTACAGCTGCAACGCCATTAATTGTTCCTTTTTTATTGTTAACGCCAGGCAGTAGCTTGCCATCTTTATCCTTAAATGATGAGCTAAGTGATGCTTCGTCTTTTGCTGGGAACACTTGGTGTGTATGTGAGAATGTCACAGCATCAATATCTTTTACTTTTGTTAAGGCATAGATAACGTCCTCGTTATTTGTCACATCTGCATTAAATCCTGAGTGTGCCATTGCAATGACCACATCCGCCCCTTTTTTCTTCATTTCAGGGACGTATTTTTTCGCTGTCGCAACGATGTCCTTCGCTTTGACTTTGCCTGTCAAATTCGTTTGATCCCAGTTCATAATTTGTGGTGCTACAAAGCCGATATAGCCGACTTTAATGACATGTGATTTCCCTTTTGAATCTTTTACTTTTTTCTTAACAATGGAATACGGTGTAAATTTATTTTTATCATTTTTATCGTTTTTGTCATGGTCATCGACATAGACATTGGCGTTGACACGTTTGAAGTTCCCGTCATTATACACTTCTTTTAAATAGCCAAGACCGTAGTTGAATTCGTGGTTACCATAAGTAGCCGCATCATAGCGCATCGCATTCATTGCAGCAATGCTAGGATGTACTTCACCCTTTTTAATACGTTCTACTTTAGCAAAAAATGTACCGAGTGGAGTACCTTGAATCGTATCACCATTGTCTACAAGCACATTGTTTTTATTTTCTTTACGTGCTTCATGTACAAGTGTAGCAGTTTTAACAAGACCCACTGTATCTGTTTCAGCATTTTTATAGTAATCATAATTCATTAAATTAGTATGCACGTCTGTTGTTTCCATAATGCGAAAGTCCACGTTCGCCGTTGTCGTTTTTGCATCTGCTAATGTAGGCACAACTAAGCTCATACTCATTACTGCTGCGAGTGCTATTACACTTTTCTTTTGTCGATGATTTCCCATACATAAAACCCACCTTTAAAATAGTTGTAAAATTCAGTTCCTTCTTGTAATATAGCGTAGTTAAGACTAAAAGAATATAGTTTTATTGTAATTAAGGTCTTTTTTGACAATTTTATTATTAAAGTGGAAATGATGTGGGGCAGTGCGGATAAAATTAGTATTTCTTGTTAGTAGTCTGTTGATTATGATGACGCCAATGATGGCAAGGAGTGAAGCGATGATTGCAAAAAACATTCCAAAATCAACGTGGATTTGGGATGTCAGCTTATTAAATGACATCGATATGGAAATGCTTGAAGTGCAGCATGTTACAAAAGTATATGTACAAGTTGACACTGAGCTACCAATAGAAGAATACATCCTATTTAGTGAAAGAGCACAGCAACATCATATAGCAGTCTACGCATTAGATGGCGCAAGTACATGGGCACAAACGCCATCGCAAGCACAGTATACAAAGAAATGGATTGCGCAAGTCCAACAACAGTATCAACTCTTCAAGGGTGTGCATCTTGATATAGAGCCGTATACGTTGAAAACATACGAACAGCAACAACAAAGCTTATTTGAAAATTATTTTGCAATCTTAAAATCCTATCGTGCGATGACGAATGAGCAGGGATTATCGCTAGAGGCAGATATTCCATTTTGGTATGATGAAGTATCGTATGACAATCGATACGGTAAAGGTCTTGTGTCACAGTTTGTGATTCGTCAAACAGATGAAGTCGCGGTCATGGCCTACCGTGATACAGCCGCCGCGATTTTAGAAATTACGAAAAGTGAACGTGCGTATGCAGCGAAGAAAGGGAAATCACTGACCATTGCGGTGGAAACACATCCATCAGAGGAAGGTGATTACATTAGCTTTGCGAATAAAACGCCAGCGTATTTTGAACAACAATTAGAAAACGTTTATGCACAAGTACAGTTGCCAATTGGCGTACATCATCTCACCTCTTGGCAAGCATTATACAAATAGGAAGAGACAAGGTGGAACTATTCGGTTTGGTTATCGAAGTGCAAAAAAGGAATCGCGCTAATCTGCGTGCGGTTCCTTTTTTTGTATGGTACTAATCTCTACGGGAGAAGTGTTTGTTTGAAGATTTCGGTTGGAATACCATCGACAATTCCTGCTTCTACTGACACAAAGCCAGCTCGCGTTAAAATTTTACGCGACGCATCGTTTTCAGGGTCAATCATTGCCATGACGGTTTGGATAGTGGTTTTGCAGGCGAGTGCGACTAATGTATTAGCAATTTGCTGACCATAGCCTTTTTTAAAGAACTGTGGAAATAGCATATAGCCGATTTCTGCCTCGTTGTTGACTTCATCGAGTATCACCATGCCAAAGCCAATATACGTATTATCAATAAAGATTTTATAACTACCGAAAATAGCATGTGCATCATTTTGGCGAATACTTTTCGCAAAGCGGGCTTGTGCATCATCTTTAGACAGTGCTTCACCTGTAATGTACTTCATAACCGCTTCGTCACGAACAAGCGCATAATAGTCGTCAAAATCCTGTGCTGTATATTTTTCTAAATGCAATGGAATCATCCTTTCACGTAGTAACTAATGAGATTCACGCGATATTACCTTGAATTGGTTTATTGTTCTAGAAAATGAAACCGCCTTCAAGTACGATGCTTATAATATAGTCAAAGGTAGGGTAAGGCAATGATTAAATTCGTAACACCAAAGTCCTTTTTTTATGAAGGGGATGAACGTGCAGTATTATTACTGCATTCATTTACAAGTACAACGAGTGATATGAAACGATTAGCGAAATATTTAAATAGTCGGGGGTATACATGCCATGTACCATTATATCGCGGTCATGGTGAGGCACCCGAACAGTTTTTAAAAACGACTTTACGACAGTGGTGGGAAGATGCAGAAGCGGGCTTTCATTATTTACAGGCGCGTGGGTATCAAAATATTGCGGTCATTGGTGTATCGATGGGGGACCTATTTACATTAAAGCTCGCGCAACAAGAAACTGTAAAAGGGATTGTCACAATGTCTGTACCCAATCACGATGCGGCTTCCTTTTTACCACAGCGTTTTTACAATTATGTGACGCGTTATTGGCGCTTGAAGGGTTATCGGCAGTGGAGATTGAAGAACATGCGGCTCCTTTAAATGCGCAAGCACAGGCAATTTTAACGACGCTTGTTACATTAATTGATGAGGTGCATTCAAATGCGGATAAAATAGTCATACCCGCAAGGTTATTGTATGGCGGACAAGATCGCCCGTTGTATAAAGCGAGTGCGGAGTTGCTTTTGGATCATTTAGCGAGTGAAGATAAGCGCGTAATCGGCTATCCACATGCAGGCCATTTAATGACGGTCGGGGAAGATGCGGCACAATTGAACGAGGATATTTTCAATTTTTTAGAAACGCTAGATTGGTAAAGAGAAATGGTATTGTTAGCGAAGGAAACGATAAGAAAACAAGGAATCGTGCAAAAGCGCGATTCCTTGTTTCTGTTGTCAACATCTATTGCGACGAGGTTAAGTTCCGTCATTAGTTATAAATTTCGCCACCAGCGCAGTTAATAATCGAACCGGTTAAAAGCTTGCCATTTTCCATCGCAAAAATCATTGATTCTGCAACTTCTTCAGCTGTTGCTGCGATATTTTTTCCTGTTGAGGCGTGAATTGCTGCGCCAACTGTCGCATCAAGTGTTACAGTCGCATTTTGTGCAATCGTTGTTTGCATCGTATTTGGTGCGACACCAACAGCATAAATATGTTGGTCCTGATAATCTTGTCCAATCGATTTTGTAAAGGCAGCTAATGCGTGTTTTGAGGCAGAATAGATGCCATTATAAGCAGTTGGTTTAAAGGAATTGGATGACACCGTATTAATAATTGTACCACCACCATGTTCAAGCATAACGGGGATAACGTACTTAATACCCAAAAATGGTCCTTTTAAATTAATATCCATAATGCGATTATATTCTTCCACTGGATACTCATGTAAAAGACGGAATGGAATCATAATCCCGGCATTATTAAAGAAATAGTCAATTGTCCCAAATAGCTCCACTGCACGTGCCACATAGCGCTTTACATCGTCCTCATTGGACACATCTGCTTGAACGAAATGTACTTCTGAACCCATTGCTTTGGCATCAGCTGTCGTTTGTAACCCATCTTTTTCATTAAAGTCGACTAACACTAAGTGATATCCTTTTGTGGCAAGTTTTAAGGCCGTTGCGCGACCTAAACCGGTAGCGGCGCCCGTAATTACTGCAACTTTTGTCATCGCTATTCATCCTTTATCTACTAAAATGTGTATGGCCCTGGTCGTTGAATTAGGACCTCTTGCTAGTTGAATTTAATTTACCATTAAACAATATGGTTGACAACTATTAATAAATTTTATGCATAATACGGCATAACTAGATGAAAATCGTTATCAAGTAATACTTACGTCGATTGCAAAAGAATAGTATAGTATTAAATGGAAGAAAGGGAGGTTTTTATGGGATTTGTATTTCGTTATTTAGCACCATATAAAGTCGCCGCAATTTTAGCGCCATTATTTATGGTGTTTGAAGTGACGATGGATTTAATTCAACCGACCATTATGCAGCATATTATTGATGATGGGATTGCTACGCAAAACCATGGGTATGTCTTAAAAATGTTCTTATTTATGATTTTGGCTGCGGTTGGCGGCTTAATTGGTGGCATCGGATGCTCTATTTTTGCGTCGCGTGCCGCTGTTAATTTTGCGACAGATTTACGGGCAGCTGTTTTTGCGGCTACGATGTTTTTCTCATCTAAAAATAAGCAAGACATCGGTGTCGGGACGCTTATTACGAATGTCACAAGCGATGTCGAAACATTACAAAAAGCGGTTTTGATGACTTTAAAAGTATTTGTTCGTGGTCCACTATTATTTATTGGTGCGGTGGTCATTGTTTTTATTACTGCGCGTGAATTATTTTCATTATTACTAATTATTGTACCAATTCTTCTTATCCTCATTGTGGTATTTACAATGCTTTCAAGCAAGGTGTTTGGACGAGTTCAAAAGCAAATGGACCGTGTAAATACGTTTATGCAAGAAAATTTAGCTGGCGTACGTGTTGTCAAAGCTTTTAATCGTAGTAAACATCAAACAACGCAATTTACAGCGATTAATGATGACCTAGCAGCACGCTCGATTCATGCTGAAAAAGTTGTTGGCGTTTTATCACCACTGAGTATGTTTATTATCAATCTTGGCATGATGGTCGCATTATGGATGGGTGTCATTAAAGTTGAAAATGGCACATTAGAAGTAGGGGTTATTTTAGCATTTATCAATTATTTAACAATTATTATGAACGGCATTATGTCATCAAGTAATGTGTTGATTCAAATTGCACGTGCAGTGCCAAGTGCCAAACGTTTACAGCGTATATTGAATACACGAACAACAATTGAGTCACCTACGGATGCGGTTGTGGCACCGATTCAAGGCAAGATTGAATTTGATAATGTATCGTTTTATTACTATAACAAGGATGAATATGTCTTAAAAGATATTTCATTTACACTACATCCACATGAAACACTTGGCATTATTGGTATGACAGGAAGCGGCAAAACGTCTCTTGTACGATTAATTCCACGTCTGTATGAAGCACAAAAGGGACGTGTGTTAATCGATAATCGGCCAATTGAACAGTATGATTTACAAACATTACGACAGGCGATAGGCTTTGCTCCGCAGCAGGCCATTTTACTCTCAGGCACAATTGAAGAGCAACTACGCTTTGGACGTGAGGATGCGACAGAGGGCGAGCTAGCGCATGCACTCGAAGCATCGGTAGCTTCTGAATTTGTGTCTCGATTTGATGATGGGCTACAGCACCCAGTAGCACAAGGTGGGCGCAATCTATCTGGTGGGCAGCGTCAACGTCTGGCGATGGCCCGGGCATTTATCCGACAGCCAGCAATTTTAATTTTAGATGATACAACATCGGCAGTCGATGCGGTATCAGAGAAAAAAATTCAACAAAGCATTGCACGTGATTTTGAGGCAGCAACGAAAATTATTGTGGCGTCAAAAATTTCATCAATTCGTCATGCGGATAAAATTCTTGTGTTAGAAAATGGTGAAATGGCTGGGCTTGGTACACACGAAGAATTACTTGCAACCAATACCGTATACCAAGAAATTGTCGAAACACAACTAGAAAAAGGAGGGGTGCTGCATGAGTAGAACAGGGTTAGAAAAAGGACCGCGTATTGGCAGTATGACGTTTGAAAAGCCAAAAGATCAATTGTCGACTGTCAAGCGCTTATGGCACTACATGCAAAAGCAGCGCCTCGGCATTATTATCGCAATGATTACCGTTTTTGTGGCGACATTATTAAAAATTGCAGGACCATGGCTGATTGGGTATATCGTCGATCATTATATTATGAAGCTAGACATACAAGGAACGATTTCGATGTCGCTCGTATTAGGCGCGACCTATGTGGGGTTATTTATCGCCACGTATATCCAAACGATTGTTATGATTTATGTGGCACAAAAAACGATTCAGCGTATACGCCGCAAACTATTTAAAAAAATTCAGGTGCTACCGCTTCGCTTTTTTGATGGCCGTCAACAAGGCGATTTAATGAGTCGTGTCACCAATGATATTGATAGCTTAAATATGGCATTAACGCAAAGTGTCACGCAAATTTTAACAGCCATCTTAACGATTATTGGAACAACGATTGCGATTTTTTGGCTCGATTGGCGCTTAGCACTTGTTGTTATGACTGTCATTCCATTAATTGTCTTTTTATCGAAGCAAATTATTAAGCGTTCAAGTGTTAATTATCGTGCGCGCCAAAAAGCATTGGGTGGGGTAAATGGTTTCGTTGAGGAATCCCTGAGTGCATCAGAGGTCGTGACGTTATTTGGTAAGGAAAAGCAGCATGTTGAGGAATTTCATCATAAAAATGAAGCGCTTCGTCATGCGGGTGTTCGCGCAGAAACGATTTCAGGTTTTATGGGACCTATCAATAATGCAATGAATAATGTTGGCTTGGGATTAGTCATTGGTGTCGGTGCATTGCTTGCGGTTAAAGGTTATACAACAATTGGGGTTATCGCCGCCTTTACGACGTATACACGCCAATTTTTTCAACCGATTAATCAGCTTTCTAATCTACTGAATGTTTTCCAATCAGCTATTGCTGGTGCGGAGCGTGTTTTTGAAGTATTAGATGAAGAGGAAGAAGTACTGGAGAAGCCTGCAACGAAGAAAATTGATAAACTCAAAGGGGATGTCATATTCAAAAATGTTGATTTTGAATATGAAGAAAATAAACCGATTTTGAAAAATATTTCCTTCCATGCGAAGCCTGGTGAAATGATTGCTTTTGTTGGACCTACTGGCTCAGGCAAAACGACGATTATTAATTTATTGTCGCGATTTTATGAGGCCAAGGCTGGCGACATTATGATTGATGATGTAGCAATCAATGCCTATGAACTCGCTAGTTTACGTGACCATATAGGTGTCGTGCTGCAAGATACGTATTTATTCTCAGGAACGATTCGTGAAAATATTCGCTTTGGGCGCCTAGATGCGACGGATGAGGAAGTAGAGCAGGCCGCAGAGATTGCATATGCTCATCAATTTATTCGTCATTTACCCGCACAGTATGATACGCAAATTGCTTCTGGGGGTACAAATTTAAGCCAGGGGCAGCGGCAACTAATTGCCATTGCACGTGCGATTTTAGAAGACCCTGATGTATTAATTTTAGATGAAGCGACGTCAAATGTCGATACGCGTACAGAGGTGCATATTCAAAAAGGACTGCATAATCTGATGCATGGCCGTACAAGCTTTGTTATTGCCCATCGCTTAAAAACGATTGAGCAAGCGGACCAAATTTTCGTGTTACAGCAAGGTGAAATTCATGAGCACGGGGACCATCAGCAGTTAATGAAGCAACAAGGCTTTTATTATACGATGCAAACAAAGCTCGCAAATTAAAAAATACGTAAACAAAAAGACGCGTTCAAGTTATGTTGAACGTGTTTTTTTGTTGAAAATAGTACGCAATAATTGCCATGCTGCAAGGATAAGCATCAAGGCACCTAATGCAACAAAGCAAAGAATAAACTGACCACTCCAATCGACAAAAAGCCCAAATAACGCAGGAGCCGTAATAATAAAGAATTGATTGATCGTGAGTGCGGTGCTCGTTAGGAAACCATTTTGTAATCACCGTACTGCCTCCTGTGTGTGCACTGCCATAAAATAAACCAACAATAAAGACGCCGATAAGTAGTGTTGTATACGAACTAGCGAATGGTAGCAATGCGGCGGTAAGCCCAAGTAATAAGGCACTGAGGCCGATGACATATTTTTCGCCGTAACGGTCCATTAAATGTCCAAAAATCATCATCGAACATAGGGTCCTACATTTGTCATTGTAGAAATAAAGCCTGTTTGAAATTGTGTGAGTTGCCAATCGACTTGATAAAAAGCGGCGATGGTCCCCATACCATACGTAACAACGGAACCAACAGCCAGTGCAATCGTAGCGATGGCAACGATAAACCAACGATACATGAAAATCCCTGCTTTCTGGTGTACTATAAGTGTACAAACATTTCACAATACTGTGAAATACCATTTAGTAAGAGGGATATCAATAATATTGATAGGGATGACAATGTGACAAAAGCAGAAGCGGAGTGGGGGTTGTTACAGTAATTATTAGTAGACGAAAATCTAATTTTGACCGCAAGCCATACAAATTATTCGCAGTCGGCATTGTCGATGAAAATAAAGCGTTTAGAGCAGGAGTTAGGCGCTAAAGTTTTTGACCGCACGCCAGTTGGCTTACAGCGTACAGCAGCAGGAGATGCTTACTTGCAGTTTTTAGCAACACAGCAGCAAACCTATGCTCGGCTGATGACGAAGTGTGCTTGATTGTGCGATTACGACAAATCCACTGAAGCATTTTCCGGAGCTAATGTATGACAGGCTAGCAGAGGAAACATTTGTCGTGCTATCAGATAACCGTTATACGCAGACATTAGCCGCACAGGAACTAATACTGTATGCTATTCACCGCGATTGTGTCTATACACAAACTGTTTTGGCATGGCTAGAGGCACAGCAAAAACAGGTAACGGTAAAAATTTTGCCTTCACCTGAAAGTATTCGTGATTTTTTAACAGTGCGACAAACAATTACGGTGCTTAATGAAAGATTAGTCGAAGCATATCATTATACGGATGTTATCGCGCATGAACTCCCAATTTCGCAACAGCGTGATACAGTGTGGATTGCGAGGCATTCGACCAATGAAGTACTTCTGCAAATCAAAAAAATATTATGGCAATTAGAGGAGGATATACAATATGCGCTTATTACTGACAGGATTTGAGCCTTTTTTAGATTATGAAGTAAACCCTACGATGCCTATTGTGGAAGCATTAAATGGTACGCAAATTGGTGAATACGATATTATCGGTCGTATCTTACCAGTCTCTTTTAAAGAAGCACAGCAAGCTTTTGTTGAATTAATAGAGGATATTGAGCCGGATAGCATTATTTCATTAGGTGTTGCGGTAGGACGCTTTCATATAACACCAGAGCGTGTGGCAATTAATATGCGTGATAGTAACGAGCCGGATAATGATGGCAATACGCCACAAGGAGAGGAAATCCGAGATGGGGAGGAACCAAGCTATTTTTCGACACTTCCAGTACAAGAAATTGTCGATGCCCTAAAGCAGGCAGGTTACCCAGCGAAGGTGTCCAATACAGCAGGGACGTATGTATGCAATACGATTATGTATGAAGGCTTACACTATGCTGCCGCTCGTCAAATTCCATCGGGCTTTATTCATATCCCAGCAAATTTTGATTTAGCCATCGTTTTAGGTAATGTGCCTGGGTGGCATGATCGGGATTTATTGGCGACGATACAAATCGCTATTGAAACAGTGTTAAAAACTAGATAATTTGATAGTTGTAACATAAATTTAATCAAAAATTTAACAAAAAGGTTCGATTGGACTACTAGAAAATTGATATCATTAAAGTTGAGACGAGACATCTTAAAAGTTTTAGCAGTGAGCTATTACTTCATCTAGCTTGCACTGTCGACAAAAGCGACGTCTTTACGTGGCTTTTTTTGTTGGGCAAATAGAGACAAGATGCGTTAAATCAGAAGGGAGAAGCAACAAAAATTGAAAAATATAATACAATTTTTTGTTGTCGCTTTTAGTTTCATACTTTGTTTCATCGTAGTAAGTGAGTGGCAGTTAACAGCTTCTGCAGTTGATGAACAGTCAGGAAAGCCTGATGGTAAAGTTCAATGGGAAGAGACACCGTATGTGACAGACTATACAAAAGGTGTTCAAACAAAAGCCGCAACAGGAATGATTATTGATGTATCAAAATGGCAAGGGAATATTAATTGGGCGAAGGTAGCAAAATCTACGGATTTAGCGATTATTCGTGTGCAATATGGTAGTTCAGTAGAAGATTATATGCATAAAACATATGAAAAAGGTGCAAAAGCAAGTGGTGTACCATATGGTGTGTATTCATATATGCAAGCATCATCAAGCACGAATGCGCGTATTGAGGCACGTAATTTAATTAATCGTGCGAGTAGTAGTGCAAAATTTTATGTGATTGACGTAGAAGAAATGACGAATACATCTGGTGAATCGATGCGTACAATCGTTAATGCATATGTCAGTGAATTGCGTAAGCATACTGATAAACAAATTGGCTTATACATTGCACATCATATGTATAATAAATTGAATTTAGAGACGAAAAAAGCCGATTTTGTATGGATTCCACGATATGGCTCTGTGAAACCCGCGTATAGCTATGATTTATGGCAATATACAGATCGCGCGATAATTAGTGGTATTAATGGTCCGGTTGATGCGAATAAATTAGCAGCGGGTAAAAAAGTAAGTGATTTATTAAAGAAATCACCATTAGCAACGAATTCACAGGTAACGCAAGCTTCAAATAGTTTGTATTATTCGACAAATCCACGTAAAGTCGTGCTTAAAGAAAATGTCGGCGAATACCGTGATGCGGCATTTAAAACTAAGGTTCGTACATTAAAGAAAAATAAAATTGTTAAGATTGCAGGCGTAAAAACATTAGAAAATGGGACAACACGCTTGAAATTAGAAAATGGGCATTATATAACAGCAAAACGTAAAAATGTTTTAAAGGTTCGTAGTGATATTAATGAGTACATTACAAACGTTCCTGATCGTGTGTTGTTACGTCGTTATCAAATTGTTTATAATTCAAAAGATTTCACTAAAAAACATGAAATTCGTAAATATAATAAAAATACAACATTTGAAATTGCATCCATTGTGTACACAGCTAGTGGCACACCACGGTTAAAAACAGCATCTGGCAATTACTTGTCTGCACGTAAAGATATTACACGTGCTGTACTGGCAAATATAAAGGATTATTATTATATCAATCCAAAACAAGTGAAAGTAGCACAAGATTTAAATGTATTCTCCACTGTTAATTTTAAAGCGAATGAAAAGCTTCGAATTGTACGAGCTGGCAAAAAATTAACGATTCAAGGTGTAAGCTATACAAAAGATGGCGTACCACGCTTAGAAGTAGGAAAAAACCAATATATTACGGCTTATAAAGCACGGTTTCATTAAATAATTGGAAGAATTACGTATTGGCGTAATTCTTCTTTTTTTATAGGCTTTTTGAAATTAATATGAACTGTTATTCAAAAGTACAAAGATGTTTAATATAAAAAAATAGAGATTCATAAGTCTCTATTTGAAAATTAAAAAATAATAAGAAATATGCTTTTATAGACTAAAACTCATAAAAAGATTGATTTTTCTAAAAATTTAAGACATAATAGTATGTAAATAGACAGTGCATCGATTAGTTTTTTGGCATAGAAAGAATAAACAGTGTGCGGGATAGTTCAAGGAAATAGGAGTGTAGTTAAAAAGATGATGTTTGTTCAGTTGGTGCAACAGTTGTGCATAGGATTAGTTGTGTAAGGGACGGAATAAGCAGTTTGAGCGAGCGTGGGTTATAACAAATGATTAGGTAGAGAGAGTCTTTAAAAAAACTCAAGTACTATAGTTGATATGACGTCACACTCGGTCATGCGAATGCAACGTATTGTCAAAAATACTACAATGAGGTGACTAGCATGAAATCAAAATTAGTGAAATGGACTCTGGCGGCAAGTTTGGCAACATCGGCATTTGGATTAGGAGCTGTAGCATCTCCTTCATCTAATGTAGAAGTAGCGCAGGCGGCATATACAATGTTCTCAATTACAGATGGTGTGAATGTACGAAGTGGACCAGGGACAGGATATCGTGTATTAGGGCAATTAACATTTAATGATCCGATTTCTGTCATTAGTAAATACAATAGCGCATGGTCAAAAATTTCATATAAAGGCAAAACAGCGTATGTATCGAATAGTTGGATTGCGTCACAACCAAATGTACAAGAATATTATACGGTGAATACCGGAGGGGCTAATTTAAATGTGCGCAGTGGACCAGGCACGTCGTATAGCATTTTATTCAAAAAATCAGGCGGCTCTATTGCAGCGATGCTGAATAAAACGAATTCTAAATGGTACCGTATTTGGGGTGGTGGAAGCCGAGTAGGCTATGTATCAGCCGCGTATTTAGAACGTTTGCCAGCGTATAGTGTTCAAACAGAAGGCGTGAAGCTTTATCTTCGAACAGGGCCAGGCTCAACCTATACAAAGATTCGTACTTTGACAGACTATGAGGTGCTATACGCAGTAAATGTCGAGAGTAGTAGATGGTTTGCAGTGGCATATGCAGATGGCAAAATTGGCTATGTTAATGCAAAATATTTAACCCCTTTCCCATACTAAATCGTGAGGAGGAGTAGTGATGGCCAGAGCCCTTTTAAAAAAATGGTTGATGGCAGCGGGTTTCGCATTTTCAGCTCTGGGGGTGAGTGTACTAGCAGAGCCGCAATTTATGGCGCAAGCAGTACAGCAAGTAACGATAAAGTATGCACAATACAATGGCTTAAAGGCATTTGAAAAGCCAGCCATTACAAGTAAAGTAGTAGGAACCTATACACTAAATAACCCCGTGCATATTTTAAAGTCGTATAATCGTGATTATTATGAGGTGCAGATTGACAGCCAAAAAGGATATGTCCAAAAAGAATATGTTAGCGCAGCACCGTATTTTGTAAAAGCTGTGAAGGTCTATACACCTGGAGATACACTAAATGTGCGAACAGGGCCAGGTGTCAGCTATAAAGTGATTGGTGCGGTAGCGCATACAAAGCCACTCTATGTAACAAGTACGAAGTTATTTGGCAACTGGCTACAGGTTTGGTATAAAGGACAGTTTGGCTTTGTGAATAAAGGATATACGGTAGCGCCGCCGTGGTATACGGTGCGTGTGCCGGCAGATGATACACTGACTGTACGAACAGGACCAGGTGTTGGCTATCGACAAATTGGTGCCTTATATAATAAAGACCGCGTACAAGTGTTAGAAAAAACAACATCGAAATGGTATCAAGTGTATCACCGCGGGGAAATTGGTTATGTATCAGCCGCCTATGTAACGAAAAATTAGGGGTGAGACATCATGACATCAAAATGGGTAAAGTGGACAATTGCAGCAGGTTTAGCAGGGTCGGCATTTGGGCTAACATATGCCGCGCAACCCTCAACTGTTCAACACGCGCAAGCAATTAGTACGATGTATTCAACAACGGATCATTTAAATATCCGTACAGGACCAAGTAAGAAATACCGCGTTGTTGGGCAATTTAATGAAAATGATGCCATTCAAGTGCTTCGAAGCTATGCGACAACATGGTATCAAATTTCATATAAAGGTACAAAACGTTATGTGCATAAAGCGTATGTCGCAAAAGAGCCAATTCATATGGGAACAGGCTTTGTGACAACGGCAAAAGGTGTGAATCTTAATATTCGTTCTGGACCAAGCACAGGGTATAAAATTATTGGTAAAATGCCATCTCGTGCAGCATTTAAAGTGATTGATTTCCGTGATGGTTTTTGGTACAAAATTTATTATAAAGGAAAAGTTGGGTATGTGAGCTCAGCTTACACATATATTTATCACTAAGAAACTTTGCGGGGTATCATGCCCCGCTTTTTTATGGCGTTTTTTGGAATGTATGCTATACTAAGGATAATTAAAATTATTGCAGGGGGACACGTATGTGTTGAGAAGGTTAAAGCCTGACCCTTAGAACCTGTCCGTTAATACGGGCGTAGGGAGCAATGTACGTAATCATTACTGTGTACATTTGCTCTCCGTCATGGAGAGTTTTTTTATTGCACTATTTTAATTTGCGGGGGGACACATTTGTGTTGAGAAGGTTAAAACCTGACCCTTAGAACCTGACAGTTAACACTGACGTAGGGAGCAATTTTTTAAAAGCGCGCTCCTATTTCGGATGCGTGCTTTTTTTTGCCTACGTCCATCCAAGAGGAGGACTTTTTAATGACATTTTGTGACGAAGTAAGACAAGAAAATGCACTTTATTTTGAGGCAAGCTTTGAGCATCCATTTGTGCAAGGCATTGTGGACGGTACATTACCACTGGAGAAATTTAAGTATTATATGCTACAAGATGCCTTCTATTTAAAACACTATACGAAGGTATTGGCCATTGCTGCATCGAAGGCGACAGAAGCGGACGAGACGCTCTATTATTTGCAAGCAGCGCAAAATATTCAACTTGCAGAACTTGAGATGCATCGTCTAACGTTCCATGAGTTAGGTGTAACGGGCGCGGAACTTGAAGCATTTGAACCTGCGCCATCTGCGTATAACTATGTGAGTCATATGTACAATGCGGCCTATAACGGAGATGCGGCAGAAGCATTCGCAGCGATGTTCCCATGTCCATGGCTCTATTTAGAAATTGGCAATCGTTTTAAAGATGCGAAGCCAGGCGTCGCGCTGTATGAACAGTGGCTTGCGCTTTATAGCTCTGACGATATGAACGAGAATATTAAGCAACAATTAGCGTTAATGAATCACTATGCACAACAGCAACCGCATAAAATCTCATTATTTAAGCAGCATTTTAAAAAGAGCTGCTACTATGAGTGGAAGTTCTGGGAAATGCCATGGACGTCTGAAAACTGGGAGCAGGAGGTTATGCGCTATGTCACTCGTTAATATTCGAAAAAAAGCACCGCTTGTCCATTGTATAACGAACTATGTCGTCGCGAATTTTACGGCAAATGGGTTGCTTGCGATGGGTGCTTCTCCTGTGATGGCGGATGCCGTCGAGGAGGTAGCGGATATGGTACGTGTAAGTGATGCATTATTACTTAATATTGGCACATTAAATGAGCGCACGATGGAGGCGATGGTGATTGCTGGAAAAGCGGCAAATACGCAACAAGTTCCAGTTGTACTCGACCCAGTAGGTGTTGGCGCTACGCCATTTCGCAAACAGTTTGTAAAGCAACTTTTAGCGCAAGTGAACATTGATTTATTGCGTTGTAATGCTGGAGAATTAGCGGCTCTTACAGGCGCCCAGTGGCAGGCAAAGGGTGTGGATAGTGGTGAGGGGAATATGGATGTCATTGCAGCAGCATCCAAGTTCGCAAAAGATTATCAATGTGCCGTCATTATTACTGGTGCAACTGATGTTTTAATCGACCAAGGGAAGGTTTATCGTATTTCTGGGGGCGTTGTCGAAGCAACCTTTGTTACAGGAACTGGCTGCTTACTTAGTGCAGTATGTGCAGCAACACTTGGTGCAGAAGCTTCTCTTTTGGAAACATTACAACAGTATAAGCAGGCGGCTACCATCGTCGGACCTAAAGCAACGGGCTCATTTCAAATGGGCTTTTTAGATGCCTTACATCATATTTCGGAGGGATTAGCATGATTGCATTGACAATTGCAGGATCAGATAGCGGTGGCGGAGCAGGGATTCAAGCCGACTTAAAAACATTTCAGGAGTTAGGCGTCTTTGGCACGTCGGCGATTACGGCATTGACGGCACAAAATACACTTGGTGTGCATGATATTATGGCAGCAGAGCCAGCATTTGTGGTGGCACAGTTGCATGCATTATTTGAAGATTTTGAGATAACAGCCGCGAAAACGGGCATGTTATTTTCACCCGCTATTATTGACGTGGTGGCAGCAACTATGCAACAGCAACATATCCCACTTGTCGTCGATCCCGTGATGATTGCGAAAGGCGGCGCGACATTATTAGCGCAACAGGCTGTTCAAACAATGAAGGAAGTTTTATTGCCGGTCGCGACAGTTTGTACACCAAATATTCCAGAGGCAGAGGTGCTCGCTGGTATGACGATTACTACAGCTAGTGATGTAGCACAAGCAGCACAGCGATTAATGGCGCTTGGTGCAAAAAATATTGTCATGAAGGGTGGTCATTTAAGCGGAGTGGATGCGGTAGATACAGTGTTTTTAGAAGATGGATCTGTTTTTACGATGACGACGCCACGTATTGATACGAAGGCCACGCATGGCACAGGCTGCACGTTTTCAGCAGCCATTACAGCAGGGCTAGCGAATGGACAAGAGCTAAAGGAAGCCATTATTGAAGCGAAACGCTTTATTCAAGCTGCTATCGTACATCCGCTAGGCATTGGACATGGTCATGGACCGACCAATCATTTTGCCTATAATCGCTATGACTGTGAGGTGTTCGTCGATGAAGCGTAGTGATTTAGCGGTATATTTTATTATGGGAACGGAAAATTGTGTGAAAGCACCTCTACAAACGCTAGAAGAGGCACTTGCTGCGGGAATTACGATGTTTCAGCTCCGGGAAAAAGGTTCTTATGCACTGAAGGGGGAGGCGTATATTCAATTTGCAAGGCAATGTCAGGCTTTATGTACACAGTATAATGTGCCGTTTGTCATTAATGATGATGTGGCCCTCGCTGTTTTGCTAGAAGCGGATGGTCTTCATATCGGCCAGGATGATGCACAGCTACAAATTGCAAAAGCACAATTTAAAGGTTTTATCGGAGTATCGGTGCATACGGCTGATGAAATGGCTACGGCGATTGATGGGGGCTGTGCGTATGTCGGCATTGGACCTATTTATGCCACGTCTTCAAAAGCGGATGCCAAAGTACCCTGTCATACAGCATTTCCAAAAGCCATGCACGAGCAATTTCCTGAATGTCCGATTGTTGCGATTGGCGGTATTGAAGCATCGAATGTAGCGCCTGTTTTAGCAACGGGTGTGGACGGGGTAGCCGTTATTTCAGCAATTTGCCACAGCTCAGACATACAGCAAACCGTTAAACAATTAAAAGGTGAAACTATTTAATGTCCTATTGCGTCTATTTCTTAATGACGCAAATCTAGGAGGATTTAAATGGCTAATAGGCAAACGTTATCAGACATTGTGACAGACTGTTTTAAAGAACAGCTTATGACAAACTATGTAGCGAAAAATCCTGTCTATGTTCGTAGTGGTCCAGGAACCGGCTATGAAGCATTAGGTTATTTAGAAAAGGATGAAGTCGTCGGCGTATTTTGTACGGCAGGTGCGTGGTGCAAAGTGCAATTTCACCACCAGATTGGCTATGTAAATAAATTATACTTACAAGAACTTTCTTAAATGAAGCCCTCCGCGTATACTTACAATACAAAGGGGGTTTTTCATATGCTAGAAAATGATATTGTACGTTTAGAGCCGCTGACACAGCAACATGCGGAGGCTTTAGTACATGCTGCAAATGACGAGCGAATTTGGGAAATGACGCAGCCGCGCATTCGTTCGTTGGCGGATGCTACACACTATATTAATATGGCGTTACAAGCACAAGATCAGCAGGCATTTGCTGTCTTTTCAAAGGTACATAATCAAATTGTTGGTGCCACACGTTTTTACACGATTGATGAGGATTTTGGGAGTGTGGAAATTGGCTACACATGGCTGAATCCGATTGTGTGGCGTAGCGCTATTAATACGAATATGAAGCTTTTAATGTTTTGTTATGCATTTGAGCAGTGGGGAATGAAGCGGGTACAAATTATGGCAGATGAACGGAACATGCGTTCACGCAATGCGATTGTGCGTATTGGCGCGACATTTGAGGGGATTTTACGTAAACATAAATTCGGAGCAGATGGTGCGATTCGTAATAGTGCCGTTTATAGCATTATTGACGATGAATGGGCCTCTGTGAAGCGACATATTGAAGGATTATAATGAGAAAAAAGAGGCTTTGACATACATGTAAAAGTAACATCTCATATGAGCATAAGAAAAACCGGAACCGCGCTGTAGGGCGGTTCCGGTTTTTCATTGCGAACGCTAAAAAAGAAACATGACATGTTTTGCCTCAGTCCCTTTTCTATTTTGAATAATGCAAAAATTCATGACGTGTTCGGATGAAATAGACAGTGAGTAACGAACTAAGTAATAAAAAGGCGATGCTGACTAACGTAGTGCCTGTCATAACGGGTGCAGTTGGGTGAAGGATATGATAAATATCTACATAAGTTTTGAGTGTTAAGACGATACACACAGCATTTTTCAGCACATGTAACACAGTAGAAGAATTTTTAAAAGATAATTCTTTATTTTCAGAATATTTATCGGAAAATTCATGCCATTCTGGATGTGTTGCCAATAGATGAAGAAAGCTCCACAGCACAATGCCTGCGACAAGTGGTAAAAAGACCATTTCACGCGTTTGCCAATCATCAAAGAGTGCGCTGTATACAAATGGAGGTAGCTCATGAAAATGAACGGTTCCATAAAGGGCTACAGCAAAAAATAAGATGAAACTCACAGTAGAAAAAATGTATTTGTTCATTTAGATGACCTCCTTATACATTAAGTATATCAGATAAGACACTTTCTTTTCGAGGCACTTGGGATTGAAAGCTCATCGCGGTACTTCGCCACTGTACGACGTGCAAGCGTAATATTTTCTTTCGCCATTAATAAATCAGTAATTTTTTGGTCTGATAAGGGGCGGGTTTTATTTTCTGTATTAATCAAATTTTGAATATGCACTTTAATCGATGTTTGAGAGGCTCCGTCTTCAGATACCGCATTGGTAAACAATGAGCGTAGCGCAATTGTGCCAAAAGGTGTTGCTAGCCATTTATTTTTAGTAGCGCGACTAACGGTAGACTCATGCACGCCCAATTGTGCGGCAATATCTTTTAATAATAGCGGTCTTAGCGCAATATAACCTTGATAGAAAAAGGGCTGCTGATGTGCAACGACAGCCTCTAAAAGACGCGTTAATGTGCTTTGACGTTGATTTAAACTATGTAGTAACCATTCATAGCGCTTAAACTGCATTTTTAAAAATTCTGCTGCTTCCTGATGTTCAAAAAAGGCATCATAGGCAGTAGAAAGAGAAATTTTTGGCATGCCAGCTGTATTTAATTGGAATGTAAAGCCTTCATCACTTAGCATCACCGTCGCATCAGGCGTAATCGTCGTTGCAGGACGACTAAAAAGCGAACGACATGGCTTTGGCTCGAGTGCTTGAATTTTTCGAATGGCACGGCGCAGTGAATGCGGCGTGATATGAAGCGCCTGCGTAATTTTTTCAAAGGCACTATTTGCGACATCCTCTAAATGAGAAGTAACAATTTTTTCGGCAACGATTTGGCGCGGCTCGAGTGCTTCTAATTGTAGTAATAAACAGTGGCGTAAATCAAAGGCCGCAATTCCAGGCGGACCATGCTGCTGTAATTCTTGAATTGCTGCTTGTAATAACGCTTCCGGAATCTGATAGGCGGCGATGGCATCGCGTGACAAATAGCCATTGTCATCTAAGTTGTGAACAATTGTTAAGCATGCATAGAGTAATCGCTGTTCTTTCACTTCACAGTGTAGCAATTGTAACAGTTCATCCCGGTAATCTGTCTCGCCTGCAACGGATGGTAACACATCATCAAATCCCGTTGTAGATTTTTGATAACTTGAAGTGGTTTCTTCTAATTCAATTAAAGGGTTTTCTAATGCCTGTTCACGTACGAATTCAACTAAATCTTCGTGTGAATACTGTAGTAATTCAATGGATTGGCGCAATTGTGTGGTCATATATAATTTTAATTGTTGTTTTTGCGATAAACTCATCTTCATATGTCAAACACCTTCTTTTTTCTCTTTTAAGAAACTATTTTCTATATCATACCATTTTTCTGCATTTAGGGATATTACATGACCTAAAAAAAATTTTTTGGTGGGACAAATCATTACCCGATTTGCTACAAAAAAGCGTCAATGTGCTGTTTTATAACACTCTTTAAGTCATGTAACAGTTGAAAATAGTATAACCTAATAAAAAAATGTGTTGACTTGATAAAATTCGTGCATTATATTATGTGTAATCGGTTACACATGGAACCGGTTACATAACAGATCGTTTTGAGGTGAATGCATTGGCAACAATTCGTGATGTCGCAAAAGAGGCAGGAGTTTCTGTAGCGACTGTTTCTAGACATTTGAATAATAAAGGCTATGTAAGTAATGATGCGAAGCAGATAATTGAGAAGGCAATTACTACATTAAATTATGCACCAAATCAATTAGCACGCTCGCTAACGACGAAGCAAACGAATTTACTTGGTTTGCTTGTACCAGATATTACAAACCCTTTTTTCCCTGAACTAGCACGTGCGGTTGAACGTACAGCTTATGAGCATGGCTATACAGTGGTGTTGTGCAATGCGGGCGAAACGAGTGAAAAAGAAAAACATTATATCCGCTCGCTGCAACAAAATTATGCAGCAGGATTTATCGTAACTACAAACCATATCGAAGCAGATTTCTATAAGAAACTAGATGTACCTATTGTCGCACTTGATCGTAATTTATCAGAAGCGATTCCAACAGTGACATCGGATAATGTATTAGGTGGACAGCTTGTCGCTAATTATTTGGTCGAGCAAAACGTCAAACGCATTTTATGTGTGCGCGGGCCACTTGATATTGATGTCGCAAATGATCGGATGCGCGGCTTTGAAGAAATCATGAAGCAACATCCAACCATACAGTACGATACGATTGTGAGCCCTTTTGATTTTGAGTCAGCTAAAAAGGTGACCCTTCAGCAGTTGCAACACACAAGGGATTATGATGCGGTGTTTGCGTCAAGCGATGCATCGGCAATCGGTGTAATGAAAGCAGCTGAATCACTAGGGATACACATTCCAAAGGATGTATCACTTGTTGGTTATGACGGTATTAATATCGGTACATTGCTATCGCCAGAGCTAACAACGATTGCGCAGCCGATTTCCTTAATGGGAGAGCGTGCAACAGAATTATTAATTGCATTAATTGAAGGACAAAAAATGACAGCGAAGCGCGTTGTATTTCCGCCGAAGCTCGTCGTTCGAAATTCAACAACGAAAGGAACGGAATTATGATTACAGTAATCGGTAGTATTAATATGGATATCGTCGTTGAAACGACTGTTTTTCCAAAGCAAGGAGAAACGGTTTTTGGACAAGGGTTCCATACCGTTCCAGGCGGTAAAGGAGCAAACCAAGCTGTTGCAGTTGCCCGTTTAGGCAGCCATGTACATATGGTTGGTGCGCTTGGTCAAGACGCATTTGGTAACGAATTGCGTACGATTTTACAACAAGAAAAGATTGACGATACATTCGTTCGTACAACAGAGACAGCAACAGGTATTGCGAACATTACATTATTTGATAATGATAACCGCATTATCGTGGTACCAGGAGCGAACGCAGATGTATCGCGCGAATCAATCGATGCAGCACGTACATTAATCGCTAAAAGTGATTTAGTCGTTATGCAGCTAGAAATTCCACAAGATACAGTAGAGTATGCGCTGTCCGTTTGTGAAGAATTACATACACGTGTGTTATTAAATCCAGCGCCTGCTGAGAATTTTAAAGCAGAATGGATGGAACGCGTTGCTTACTTCACACCAAATGAAACAGAATGTGCTGATATTTTCGGCGTTGATGTAGAGAGCGCTTTAGAACGCTTCCCGAATCAATTAATCGTTACATTAGGCGCAGACGGGGCACGCTACTATGATGGGACACAACATGTGTTTGTTAAAGGCTTTAAAACAAAAGCTGTTGATACAACAGGTGCGGGTGATACATTTAATGGTGCTTTAGCGCATGCACTAACGACAAATCAATCGTTGTCAGAGGCAGTTGAATTTGCGAATGTCGCGGCATCATTATCAGTTGAAAAATTTGGTGCACAAGGCGGTATGCCACAGCAAGAAGCAGTGCTTAAACGCTTAGGAGGCGCACAGTAACATGAAAAAACAAGGTATTTTAAATCGTGAACTAGCCGGGATTTTTGCACGTATTGGTCACACAGATCAAATTATGATTGCAGACTGCGGGTTACCGATTCCAGATGGTGTTACATGCATCGATCTCGCTTACAAAATTGGAGAGCCGGGCTTCATGGCGATTTTAGAAGTTGTTTTAGCAGACTACAAAACAGAAAAAGCAATTATCGCCACTGAAATGGCATCACAAAATGCACCCCTTTACAAAGCGGTGCATGACATAGTAGATACAGCATTTGAAGAGGTTTCACATGAACAATTGAAAGCGCTATCTGCAAAAGCGAAAGTCATTATTCGTACGGGTGAGGCTACGCCGTATGCCAATATCTTATTGCAATCAGGTGTCATTTTTTAAAAGGAGGAAACGTGCATGATTGAAATGTCGGGCATTCAAAAAGCATTCAGTGGGAATGTTGTTTTGAAAGACGTCCAATTCCAGTTAGCAGATGGAGAAATCCACGCGCTAATGGGCGAAAATGGTGCGGGTAAATCAACGATGATGAAAATTCTAACGGGGATTTACGAGCGTGATAACGGCGTCATTAAAGTCGATGGTGAAGAAGTTCACTTCAAATCACCAAAAGAGGCAGAAGCAAAAGGGATTGCCGTTATCCACCAAGAGTTAAACATTTTACCGGACTTAACGGTTGCTGAAAACTTATTTTTAGGTAATGAGCAAACAGTTGGTATGGGGATTATGAAAAACAAAGAAATGAATAAAGAGGCAAAACGTATTTTAAACCAATTAGGTTTAGACATTGATGTGCGTACACCAGCAGGTTCATTGTCAGTCGGTAAACAGCAAATTATTGAAATCGCCAAAGCGATGGAAACAAAAGCAAATGTTATCATCATGGATGAACCGACGGCTGCGTTAACAGACCGTGAAATTCAAACATTATTTAAAACAATTCGCAAGCTAAAATCAGAAGGGGTATCATTCGTTTACATTTCTCACCGTATGGAAGAAATTTTCGCGATTTGTGACCGCATTACGATTTTACGTGACGGTGAGTATGTCGGTGTTCGTACGATTAAAGATACGACATTTGACGAAATTGTTCAGATGATGGTTGGTCGTGAACTTGGTGAACGCTTCCCAGGACGCAACGCAACAATCGGTGATGTAAAGCTTGAAGTGAAAGGGCTTACACGTCCGGGCCTCTGTGAAGATGTTCATTTCAATGTCCGTAAAGGTGAAATTGTCGCACTTGCTGGATTAATGGGGGCGGGTCGTACGGAAGTAGCGCAAGCAATTTTCGGCTACCGCAAAATGACGAAGGGTCAATTATTCATTGACGGAAACGCTGTGAAAATTAAAAACCCTCGTCAAGCTAAAAAATTAGGTATCGGCTTTGTAACAGAAGACCGTAAAACACAAGGGTTGATCGTTGACTTCTCGATTAAAGAAAATATCGCGATGGCCAACTTTGGTAAAACATCTAAATCAGGCATCATTAGTGGTTCGAAAGAAAAGTCATTTGTTGGCAATCTTGTGAAAAAGCTTGGCGTTAAAACACCAAGTGCTGAACTATCTGCCAAATCATTGTCCGGTGGTAACCAACAAAAAGTAGTTATCGCAAAATGGTTAGGCATTGAACCTGAAATTTTAATTTTAGATGAACCAACACGCGGCGTTGATATCGGCGCGAAAAAAGAAATTTATCAAATCATGAATGACCTTGCAGAACAAGGCGTAGCCATCTTAATGATTTCTTCTGAATTACCAGAAGTTATCGGCATGTCTGACCGCGTACTTGTGATGCACGAAGGTAAAATCACTGGCGAGGTTGCTGGTGAGGACATGACACAAGAAAAAATTATGCATTATGCTACTGGAGGTGACAAAGTTGTCCAAAGCCAAAACTTCTAATGGCCTAATGCAAAAATTAGGACCGTTATTTGGATTACTACTTATTGTCGTTATTATTTCTATTATGAGTCCTAGCTTCTTAACAGCGGACAATATTTTCAACGTTTTACGTCAAGTTTCAATTAGTGCGTTAATCGCATTCGGGATGACATTTGTTATCTTAACAGGCGGGATTGACTTATCTGTCGGTTCGACCTTGGCACTAACTGGGGCCGTTGCTGCAAGCTTATTAGCTGGTGGTACAGATCCATTCATCGCAATGGGTGTGGCATTAATCCTTGGTTTAATCTTAGGTGCAATCAACGGTGTTGTAATTGCAAAAGGTAAAGTAGCACCATTTATCGCTACATTAGCAACAATGACCATTTATCGTGGTCTAACACTTGTTTATACAGATGGTAAGCCAATTTCTGGTTTAGGCGATCACTTATCATTCCAAATGTTCGGTAAAGGGTATTTCTTAGGAATTCCAGTACCTGTCGTAACGATGTTAATAGCCTTCTTCGTATTGTACTTCATCTTACGTAAAACAACATTTGGTCGTCGTGTGTATGCAATCGGTGGTAACGCCGAAGCATCTCGTCTATCAGGTATTAATGTAGACCGTACAACAATTGCGGTTTACGCGTTAACAGGTATGTTAGCTGCAATGGCAGCATTAATTTTAACGTCTCGTTTAAATTCTGCTCAGCCTACTGCAGGTCAATCATATGAATTAGATGCAATCGCAGCAGTTGTTTTAGGTGGTACAAGCCTTACAGGTGGCCGTGGTTGGATCGTTGGTACATTAATCGGTGCATTAATCATCGGTGTGTTAAACAATGGTCTAAACTTAATCGGTGTATCATCATTCTTCCAACAAGTAGTCAAAGGGTTAGTTATTTTATTCGCGGTATTAATCGACCGTAAAAAAGCAGCGTAAAGGGGTATTTCACTATGAAAATGAAAAAATTATCAGTTACAGCATTACTTGCATCATCTCTATTATTGGGCGCTTGTTCCATGTCACAAGGTGGCGACGACAAAGCAAAAGATACAAAAAAATCAGATGGCGATTTCAAAATTGGGATGTCTGTTTCAACATTAAACAACCCATTCTTCGTTACATTATCTGACGGTGCAAAAGCCGAAGCAAAAGATGAAAAAGTGAACTTAACCGTTGTAGATGCACAAGATAATGCATCAAAACAAGCATCAGACGTTGAAGATTTAATTCAACAAGATGTTGATTTAATTATTATCAACCCAACAGATTCAAAAGCAGTCGCTTCAGCAGTTGAATCAGCGAACAATGCCGATATTCCAGTGATTACAGTTGACCGTGCTTCTGAAGGCGGCGAAGTTGTATCACATATCGCTTCTGACAACAAAGAAGGCGGTAAAATGGCCGCTGAATATTTAGAAGAAGTAATCGGTGAAGGAGCGAAAGTTGCTCAACTTGAAGGTGTAGCTGGTTCATCAGCTGCAACAGACCGTGGTGCTGGCTTTGAAGAAGTAGCGAAAGACGGTTTTGATGTAGTAGCTTCTCAAACAGCTAACTTCAATCGTGCTGAAGGTCTAACAGTAATGGAAAACATCCTACAATCAAACGCTGATATTAAAGGTGTTTTCGCACAAAATGATGAAATGGCTTTAGGTGCTATCGAAGCTATTGAAGCATCAGGTAAAGACATCAAAGTTGTTGGTTTTGACGCAACAGATGATGGTGTAAAAGCTGTTGAAGATGGTAAAATGATCGCAACAATCGCTCAAAAACCAACTGAAATTGGTGAAACTGCGATTGAAACAGCTGTCAAATCATTAAATGGTGAAAAAGTAGAAAAAGATATTCCAGTTGAATTAGAATTAATCAAAAAATAAATCAACGCTTTTTATAAAGAGGTTAGGTCTTGTACCTAGCCTCTTTTTTTTGCGTATTTCTTCTGTTATAATACAATTACTGTAAAAAAATGAAAAAAGAGGTGTGTTTTATGACAGAGCAATTTGAAAAAGGCTTAGCCATTCGACGACAAGTGATGGGCGATGAATTTGTAGATCGTGCATTTGAGCAGGCGACAGAATTTACGATGGATTTACAACACTACATAACGGACGTATGCTGGGGAGGCATTTGGGGACGTGAAGGTTTAAAAAAACGTGATCGTAGCTTAATTAATTTAGCCATGCTAACGGCGCTAAATCGTTCACAGGAGCTGCGTGGGCATGTACGCGGTGCCATTAACAATGGTGTTACAGTAGAAGAAATCAAAGAAGTAATACTGCAAACAGCCGTGTACTGTGGAGCTCCTGCCGCACAGGAAGGTTTTCGTATTGCTAAAGAAGTATTAGAAGATATGAATGCGCTGAAATAGTTTTTTATACCATGAGTAAGAAGGTATAAAGTTTTTTTCACTCGAGACAAAAAGACTAATAATTTTCTGAAAAATATGATAAAATAGACATAACTTATTTTTTAGTTCTTTTTGGAAGGAGTGAGCCACTATGACCGATTTAAAAATGAACAGTATTAGTTTAATTATTGCCGTTGTTGTTTTTCATGTATTGAGCTACCTGACCCATTCTATGAATGATCATCAGCTTCTTCTATCTATTGTTATTTGGCTCAGTGTAGGATGTCTATTAATTTTAACAATGGAACTACGCGTAAAGAAGAAACGAACGAAGGAAGTCTCTTGAGGCTTCTTTTTTTGTGACGATTTAATCATTTTATATAAAAACACTCATATTTTCCTTAATTTTAGGTAATAAGTAGAGTAAGCCTTTTATCTAAGGGGGGAAGTGAATGATTTTTTTAATCGGTGTATATGGATATGTACTGTATGTGTTACTGCTCATTGGGCATCATGCTGTGAGACATCAACAGCTAACGAAACAAAGGCGTCTACTAGTTAATATCATTGCGCCCGGTATGGGCTATTACTATAACAATGAAATCAGGCGTCCAGCATTGTTTTTTTCAGTTGCTGTCATCTTAGCTGGATTTTATCTTGTTGGTATCCCTATGTGGCTCGTACCGATGAGCATGCTTTTTTTATTAGCGCTTTGTGAAGGATATGCTTGGCGTGAGCAATCACTCATGCAACAAATGAAGCGACTAGAAGCCTGTACGCATAAACGGCCGATTGTGGCACTTGATGAGCAGGCAATGAAGCATGCAGGGAAGCGTCGCCAATTGTTTAAATTGTATGAGCAATCAACCTACGAATTTGCGATTACAAAGGAAGTAGTTGCACAATTACAGCGACAACAGTTAAGACGACCGCTAGAGCTTATGTTTTATGAGGGACGATTGCGCATTGTCGATTATAATACACAGGAAATCTTGCGCCATTTTCCGCTTCAATCGAATTTTTCTGAAGAACTTGCTCATTTTATCGCGGACAGTGTAACACAAAAAGAGGTTTTTGTTATGCCGTTTAGAAGGAAATTGCCAAATTTTCCAGGAATCATTCATTTGAAACATGATGGATGCATTGCTAAGCAAATACATGATTAAGAGGGTGATGATAATTGCACAGCAAAATATCTTATTAGTATATACATTTTTAGTATTAAAAAAGTATTCAAGTGAAACAACCCCACTTAATGCAGCTCAGGTCGTTAACTATATGAGTGCAGAATTTAATGTAAGTCAAAAACTAGACCGTCGTACAATTTATTCGCATTTTATCGATTTGCAAAAACTTAGCGAATGTTACCCGGAGCATGTCAATTTTACATTTTATCGTAAGGCAAACGGTGCAGCTTATATTACAGTAGATCAATAACAGCAAAAGTCTGTATAATCGTATCCACTAGCATCATATATAAAAGAGGCTTTGACATACGTGTAAAAACAATCGCTCCTAAGAGCATAAGAAAAACCGGAATCGTGCCTCAGCGCAATTCCGGTTTTTCGTTGCGAACGCTAAAAAAGGAACATGACGTGCTTTGTCCCAATTTCTTTTCGTGTGCAAATGAAAATCTATAATGTGTCCGGTAAATCATTTGCGTACATGGCGAGTGCATCTTCGGCTTCTTTTAGAACATTCATCGTTTTAGGATTTGGTGCAATATAAATGACGTCATACGTTTTTTCACCAAGTGATTCATCGGCAGTGAAGGCGAGTGCAGGCTCCTCAAGAGATAACTCCGTTTGCACATTGCCGCGTGCGTCGGCATACACCCAGCGATTGAGCGATGTTAAATAAATCGCATTAAAGGCATGCAAGTAATAGCCCTGCTGTGGCTCATCAAATAGCATTAATCGTTGGTAACAAAAACCACTTGGAATGCCTTCATGGCGCAGTAGTGCGGCTAGTAAATTCGCCTTAGCATAGCAAATACCTGTTTGATGCTCTACAACATCGGATGCTGTACGTGTAACGGTGTGAGTTTGCTCATCCCATGAATGGGCAATCTTATCGCGTACATATTCATAAAAAGTGCGTACTTTTTCTAATTCTGGTAATTCGACCACATGTAATGCGTCGATTAACTGCTCGATACGTTCGTGATGGTAGTTGACGACATCTGTCGGTTTCAAATAGTCATCGATAAATGGGGACTCTAATTGGAATGGCATGGTCATCATCCTTTCGGAATTCGATTGGTATCTTTTTATTGTATATCAAAATGCATGATAATGTGGAATTTTTTAGTATTTATTATAAAAAATAATAATAATGTAAGAATACATATGCAATAAAAAAACATCTTCAACCTATTGAAGATGTCTTGAAAATACGATTAGTAGAATAAGGTTCTTATAGTTCAGGCACTCGGTCGATAAAGGCTTTGCCATCAATAACGCCGTGTTGATAAAGGTCTTCTGCCGTTTTAAAATATTGGGTATCACTATCGGATGAACGTGTTAATAAGAAGCTATCGTCCGCCTGCACGCGACTAATCCACCATTCGTCACCCTTATAATCAAATGACAGCTCCTGCCCCTCATCAATTGCTTCTTTCACTTGTTCCCATGTTTCAGAATCCATTTATTTTACCTGCTTTCTTTAATATGCGAGTGCAACGGTCCATTTCCAGTGGCTAAGTGGGCGTAATTTAGCACCACCAACAAGCATATCATAGGCTTTACCATCGCCCATATAAATGCCTACATGGCCCTTACCATCATATAAAATATCGCCAGGCTTCGCATTTTTCACTGTACGTGTTTTAAGAGCACGAGCAGCTTGTGATTTTGTTGTTGAACCAATATCTACGCCAAGCGCATTTAAGTAGATTTTTTGTGTATACGTTGCACAATCTAAGCCATAAAATAACGATTGGCCGTTATACACATAGCGTCCACCTGATAAACGGCGTGCTTCATGGAGTAGCTTTTCCGCTTTTGTACCGGTTGTTTTTGTTTTTGAACGGTCATACGTACGTATTTTATTTTCTTTTCGTGCTTGATCGTTATAAACAACTGAATAGCCTTTAGATTTGACTAATACCTTGTTGCCTTTCCATTTGAAAAATAAGTTATTATTCGCTGTATAGCCCGCGACAACTTTTACGCCATTTGGTGTGTAAAAGGCTTGGCTCTTTCCTTTTTGAATCTGACGATACGTTGAGTTTGAATATTTATTAAGCTGACTAACAAAACCATATGCCTGTCCATCGCTTGTTGTGCGCAGTCCTACTTCCGCTTGTCCAGAGCGGTCGCGTGTAATAATTGTTTGCTTTGTAGGGAATAGCACAAGACTTGTACTACGTAATTGTTTTGAATTTTCGACAGCTTGTATCGTAACACTTGATTTTGAGCTTATTAAACGTTCTTCATCATGTGTTGCATCTTTATATTCAAGTTTTGAAAAATAGGCTTCTGTGTAGGTAATCGCACTTGCATGTGTTCCTTGCGCAGTTAAAGCGACTGCTAGGAAGCCTGCAGCAAGCAAGGCGCTGCCAAATAATTTTTTCATGTTGATAAAATCTCCTTTTAGTGTGGTACTGGTAGTTTATAACAGAATTCTGATATTAGAAATGGTTATTGCAAAATTTCTTGTAAAATTTATTGTTTTTATTTGCTTGAACATAGCATTCATTGACCGCATCTGAAAGCCGGGTGGTATGTAGTTTATTGTTATAAAGTCATTCTAATTTATTTTTTTCGTATGCTTTCTTGTAGCTTTTTTTGCCTTTTGTGTAGAAAGTCTATACCTAGAATGGTGAGAAAAAAACATGTCAACTATCATCTAATCCATTTCTTCAGTTAATCGCCTCATAGAATGTATCGGGTAGTGTCCTGGAAAATGAATCACGACAGTAGCTAGAATGTTTCGTATAATGGAGGAAAGGAGAGGATTAGATGGTAGAAGTCATACATATTGATGCATTTAGTAATACGCCAGGAAAAGGCAATCCGGCAGGGGTTGTTTTAGAGGCTGAACGGTTAGATGAACAGATGATGCAGGACATCGCAAAACGTGTTGGTTTTAATGAGACGGCGTTTGTACTTTCGTCAGCTGTTGCAGATTTTCGTATTCGTTATTTTACACCAGGGCATGAGACGCCGCTATGTGGTCATGCGACAATGGGGAGCATCTATGCGCTATATCGCGCGAATAAACTTCCGGCGCATGATTTCACGATTGAAACAGGCGCGGGCATTTTGCCGATTCATATTGAGGAGGGTGACGAAGTCCGTATTACGATGCAGCATGCCAAACCGCAATTTGCCCCTTTTATTGGCTCAAAGATAGCGCTAGCTGAGGCACTTGGACTTTCCGAACAGGAGCTAGCATCCGATTTACCAATTGTGTATGGCAGTACAGGAGCGTGGACATTGCTAGTACCTGTAAAAAAATTAGCAAGTTTTGCGAAAATGACGCCGCAGATTGAGCGCTTCCCAGCGATTTTAACGGACCGCCCAACTTGCTCGGTACATCCATTTTGCTTAGAAACGCAATTTGACGAGGCAGCTATGCACGCTCGTCATTTCTCGTCCCCGTATTCAGGAACGACAGAAGATGTCGCAACAGGTACTGCATCAGGCGTAATGGGGGCGTATTATAAAGAATTTATCGACCATAAAAAAGTGTTACCATACACTTTAGTCGTTGAACAGGGCATGGAAATTGACAAGGATGGGCGCATTTATGTGCACGTCGACAAGACTATTTCCATTTCAGGTACAGCGGTTTTTGTAAATTCTTTTGAAGTATAAAGACGTAAATTAAAGTGTATTGTATGCAAATTTCCATTTTTAACGCATAAAACATGAAAAATCTTAAATAAGTCGTAGTTTTTTTTGAAAAAAAGGGAAAAATGGAGAAGAATACACTTGAAAGCGGTTTCGATTGCTTTTAAAATAAGTGGTATAGACCACTATATTGAGGAGGAAAAAATATGCTAGCTTTCTTACAGAAAATTGGTAAGTCATTAATGTTCCCAATTGCGACATTACCTGCTGCAGCGATTCTTGTTCGCTTAGGCGCAGGCGATATGCTAGGGCAAATTGATGTTGCTTGGATTCAAACCGTCGCCGCGATTATGGAGGCTGCCGGTAATGCAATTTTAGGTAACTTACCGCTTATTTTTGCGATTGGTATCGCAATGGGCTTAGCTGTTGACACGAGTGGTGCCGCAGCCTTAGCTGGTGCCATTGCACAATTAGTATTAGTAGCCGTTTTAGGCGCAACAAACGATAAATTAGATATGGGGGTATTTGGCGGGATTGTATCCGGCATTACAGCGGGTCTTCTGTACAATAAATTCCATAAAGTAAAATTCCCAGAATGGTTATCATTCTTCGGGGGTAGACGATTTGTACCGATCATTACGTCCATTTCAATGGCGGTAATCGCAGGTCTATTATCTGTTGTATGGGGTTATGCACAAATGGGTATCGACTGGGTTGGTAACTGGATGATTGGTGCCGGAGCACTAGGCGTAGGGATGTATGGTTTCCTTAACCGCTTATTGTTACCAGTAGGTCTACATCATATCATCAATACAATCGTATGGTTCGATTTTGGTACATTTACAAATACGGCTGGCGAAATCGTCAAAGGCGATATTCCACGCTTCCTTGCGGGCGATCCAACAGCAGGTCACTTCCAAGCTGGTTTCTTCCCAATTATGATGTTCGGTTTGCCGGCAGCATGTCTTGCGATGTATTTAACAGCGAAAAAACATAAGCGTGCCGCAGTCGGCGGGATGTTATTCTCAATCGGCTTTACCTCGTTTTTAACAGGGGTTACAGAGCCAATTGAATTTACATTTATGTTCCTATCACCTGTTTTATACGGTGTTCACGCAGTGTTAACAGGTATTTCATTAGCGGTTGCGTATATTGTAGGCTTCCGTGATGGCTTTGGCTTCTCCGCGAGCTTTATTGATTTCTTATTAAACCTAACTAAAGCGGACAATCCTTGGATGTTATTACCACTCGGTCTCGTATTCGGTGCGATTTACTTTGTCGTGTTCTACTTCTTAATTAAAAAATTAGATTTAAAAACACCGGGTCGTGAAGACGATGACGAAGATGAAGAGGGTATGGCTTCTACAGTTTCAAATGATTTAGATGTTCGTGCGTATCAAACAATTCAAGCGTTAGGTGGTCAAGACAATATCGAACAAGTGGATTACTGTACAACACGTTTACGTATGTCAGTAGTCGATGCAGATAAAGTCGATGGTGATTATTTAAAACAAACAGGTGCGCGTGGTTTAATGCGTATTAATAATAAAAATGTTCAAGTCATTATTGGTACATCCGTTGAATTTTTAGCGGAAGCAATGAAAGACCGCCTGAAAAAAGGCAACCCAGCTCCTGAAAATGCAGATATGGCACCAGTTGCTGTACCAGTAGAAGAAACACAAACAGGCAATATCACATCAGCTGATTTTGAAATGCCGATTGCAGGGGAGCTACTACCGCTATCAGAAGTACCAGACCAAGCATTCTCTACAGAAATGATGGGACCGGGCTTCGGTATTTTACCGCATAACGGTGAAATTTACGCACCATTTGATGGTCAAATCGTTATGGTATTCCCAACGAAACATGCGATTGGCTTAAAATCGGATACAGGTGTGGAAGTATTAATCCATGTTGGGTTAGATACCGTGAAATTAAATGGTGAAGGCTTCACATTACATGTAGAAGAAGGCCAATTAGTACAACGTGGTGATCATTTACTGAGCGTGGACTTAGCGGCAATTAAACCACAAGTTCCGTCTATTATTACACCAGTTGTGTTCACAAGTGCATTAGGTCAAAAAGTGACACTTGAAAAAACAGGGTTCCAGGAAGTTGGAACAGCAAATATTGTGTCATTAGACGAAGAATAAAGGAGATGACGGACTGTGTCATTATTAATTAAAGGCGTAACAGTCGTCAATGCAGCCGAACGTTTAGAAAACATCGACGTATTAATGGTTGATGGTAAAATTCAACGGATTGCAAAAGAAATTCAAGCAGATGCGACAATAATTGATGGAACAGGCAAGTATTTACTACCGGGCTTTATCGATATGCATATTCATGGCTCTGTACGCTGTGATGCAATGGATGCAAGCGATGAGGGCCTTCATACGATGGCTGCGTCACTTCTTCGCGAAGGAACAACGAGCTTTTTAGCGACAACAATGACGCAAAGCCCGGAAAACATCGAAGCAGCACTTGCTGTTTTAGGTGACTTCAAGCCTACGTTACAGGAAGCGGAAATGGTCGGCGTTCACTTAGAAGGTCCATTTGTATCGAAAAAACGTGCCGGTGCACAGCCACTAGAGCATATTACGCCACCAGATATGGCGTTATTCCGTAAGTGGCAACAGCTTAGCGGGCATCGTATTAAAGAAATTACGATCGCGCCTGAAGAGCCAGGTGGCATGGAAGCTGTTAAAGCGCTTCATGCAGACGGTGTTGTCGTATCCATTGGTCACTCAGATGCGACATTTGATGAGGTTGTGGAAGCGGTTGAATTAGGCGTTTCACAAGGGACGCATTTATACAATCAAATGCGCCCATTCCATCACCGTGAGCCGGGTGTCATTGGCGCGACGTGGCTTTTACCAGAAATCAAGGCTGAGCTTATTGCCGACTTCATTCATTCTCATCCGAAAGCGGTCCTTATGGCGTATAAAATGAAAACTGCAGCGGGCATTATTTTAATTACCGATGCGATGCGTGCAAAAGGGATGCCTTATGGTGACTATGATTTAGGTGGTCAGCTCGTGCATGTGACAGAGACAGGTGCCCATTTACCAAATGGCTCACTTGCAGGTAGTGTGCTTACGATGGATCAAGCAGTACGTAATATGCACCAAGCAACAAATTGTTCGTTAGAGGAGCTTGTGCAAATGTCGAGCTTTAATGCGGCGCAGCAACTTCAAATGACCAATAAAGGACGTCTTGTGGAACAGGCAGATGCCGATGCGGTATTGCTTGATGAACGTTTAACGTTGGTTCAAACGGTGAAAGCGGGTAATATAGTTTATGAGGTGAAATCATGAATTTATATTTTGAACAATTGCACAGCTTATTAAATGACGTAGAAGCTTCTGAGCTACCTAAAATGACAGCACTTGCTGGTAAAATCGCTGATCGATTACAGGCAGGTGGCATCATTCAGCTATTTGGCTCAGGTCATTCGACGTTATTAGCACAAGATGGCCATTTTCGAAGTGGCGGTCTCGTGCCGGTCAAAGCAATTCAAATTGAACCGCTTATGCTGCATAAAGGCGCATTATTATCGTCCGCAAATGAAAAACAAGCGGGTTTCCTAGCACAGCATCAACAAGACATTCAACTAGAAGCAGCAGATGTTTGTATTATTATTTCAACATCTGCTAAAAATCCTGCACCACTAGATATGGCGTATCTCGCAAAAGAAGCGGGAGCATTGACGATTTCACTGCAGTCACTTGCGTATACAGATATGGCATCCAATCATGTGTCAGGAAAGCGCCTAGAAGAAGTGGTGGATGTTGTGCTTGATACCCATGTGCCGGTTGGAGATGGTGTGTTGGCACTTGATGGCTTACAATATGGCCCGGTATCAACCGTACTAGGCGCTGCTATTTTAAATGCGCTCTATGGTGCAGTAATTGAAGAATTAGCAGCACGTAATATTGAACTACCGGTATTTGGAAGTAGCAATATCCAAACAACGACTACTAATGAATCATTGATTGAACACTACGGTCGACGCATTCATTTTTAATTGAAAAAGGGGATACAGTCATGGCAATACGAGTAGAGAGAATTCCATCGAAAGAAGCGCTTTATGAGCGTGCGGTGGCGATTATCGAAGAAGTGAAAGCACAAGGCGCGCACACATTTGGCCTTGCTACAGGGGGCACAATGGAGCCATTGTATGCAAAGCTATGTGACACGTCCATTGATTTCAGTGATGCAGTGAGCTTTAATTTAGATGAATATGTTGGACTTGATCCGACACATGAGCAAAGCTATAACAACTACATGCATCATCATTTATTTAATCAAAAGCCGTTTAAAGCGTCATATTTACCAAATGGTTTGGCAACGGATGCGACGAAAGAAGCGGCACGTTATGAAGCGTTATTAAATGAGCAACCACTTGATTTTCAATTGCTAGGCATCGGTGTCAATGGCCATATTGGGTTTAACGAACCAGGAACATCATTCGACTCGGTAACACATGTTGTCGATTTAACGCCTTCTACGCGTGAAGTAAATGCACGTTATTTTGATTCATTAGAGGAAGTACCGCATAAAGCATTTACGATGGGCATTCAATCGATTTTACGTGCGAACTGTATTTTACTTATTGCGATTGGTGAATCAAAGCGTACGGCACTACAGGCGTTGATTAATAATGATTATACGGAGCAAGTTCCGGCGACGGCACTGACGAAGCATCCGAATGTCATTGTTTTAACAGATTTAGTAAAATAAAAAAGAAGCAGGTCTCGGTTACGAGGCTTGCTTCTTTTTTGTGCCGAAAACTAGATAAAAAAAGGAAACACCTGCGAAGCTATTACAGCAACATTTCCATTTTGTAAAGAGTTTGTAAAACAACTTTACAGCTATATGGAACATTGATGTAATAAAGAAAAGAGGGGTGGAAAATGGGACAATTACTCATGATTTTTTGGACTGCACTGAAATTAGGGCTCGTATCCTTTGGCGGGCCGAGTGCACATTTAGCTTATTTTGAACGTGTTTATGTAAAGGAAAAGAAATGGTTAACAGCAGTAGAGTATACAGATTTAGTAAGCTTAAGTCAGTTTTTACCAGGTCCTGCATCTAGTCAGGTAGGTATGGGAATTGGATTAAAAAAAGGGGGGATTTTAGGCAGTATCGTAGCATTTTTAGGATTTACATTGCCATCGGTAGTTGTGCTAATGATTTTTGCCTACATCCATGCAAAAGGGAACTGGTCACTTGACTGGCTTCATGGTTTAAAGCTCGTGGCTGTAGCAATTGTTGCGCATGCAATTTTAGATATGTCAAAAAAAATTTGGCATTCAAAAATGGCTATCATTCTAACAGTGGTAGCAACGGCCGTTCTTTTAAGCTGGCAAACGACGTATAGTACAATCATCGTCCTACTAATTGCAGCACTTGCAGGACAACTCTTTTTACGTCAGCAGCAACCAGCGCTTCTTGTAGAGAATGTTATTTCTAAGCGAATTGCTGCGGGATTTTTAATTGCCTTTGGTGTGCTGCTCGTAGCCTTGCCGCTTATAGCGAAATTATGGCCTACGACATGGCTTGTGATGTTCGAAAAGTTTTATACGGCTGGTGCGCTTGTTTTTGGCGGAGGACATGTGGTCTTGCCACTACTTGAAGAACGCCTCGTTGAAACGGGACTGATTTCACTCAATGATTTTTTAGTAGGCTACGGAGCGGTTCAAGCCGTGCCAGGACCATTATTTACTTTTGCTAGCTATTTAGGCATGGTTATAGGCGGTATACCTATGGCGTTACTAGCAACGGTGGCGATTTTTTTACCCGCTTTTTTATTAATTATAGGGGCCTATCCTTTTTGGCAACAAATCCGCTCAAATCCAAAATGGTGCGGTGCATTTAATGGTATGAATGCGGCAGTAATAGGCGTGTTGATAGCTGCTTGGATTACACCGATTGTCACCTCGACCATTCATTCATGGCTTGATATTTTATGGGTGATTCTGTTGTTTGCTATGCTCCTGAAATGGTCGCCGTTACTAGTTGTTGTCGTTGGAATCCTTATTGGTGGTTTCTTTTAATCTAAAAAGAGGCTTTGACATACGTGTAGAAATCACCTCTCATAGGAGCATAAGAAAAACCGGAATCGAGCTGTGGCGCGGTTCCGGTCTTTCGTTGCGAACGCTAAAAAAGGAACATGACGTGTTTTGTCCTAGTCTCTTTTTAGTCGTCATCTTCATATTCCCGCTTTTTAAAGTGGGCGGGAGGTTTTGCGCGGCGAAAGGCTTCAAATAAATTGATCATTAATCCTAAAATAATGACGATGAGAATGAGAAGAATCGCAATAGACATCAAATCACCATCCTTATGTAGCAGCGGCTGGATGACCAGCCACTATGTGTCAATGTTTGAGTCGATAAAAACGTGGCATGATAACGGCTTGTTGTGAAGGGGAAGTATATGGTTCTGGCTGTCGTAAAATTTCTTTGACGTTTGAAATAAGCATCACAGCACCAAAGACTAAAAGACAAAGTGAAATGACGATCATCTTCATCACATCCCTTACAGTTGTTATCTATGATATTCCCGCTTTTTTTTGAACTCAATCCTGTTGTAAAATCGTACTTTGCTGCAAATAGACGACGTTATATTGTTGCGCAAGCGTCGCTAAGTAGGCGCGTAATGCACCCCATTGTTTTTCCTCTAACAGCTTGATGTAGCGCGCCTTTTGTTCGTCTGTCGTCTGTTTTTTAAAATAGCCCCACATATGCTGAAGGGCATTCGAGCGGCTGCCGTCTGTAGGCGTGAGTGTGAGCGCTTCATTAATCGTTTGCTGGAGTTCCTCTACAGTACAGCCATCACGCATCATATGACGAATTTGATTGTAATGTGCTTGACTATAGTACATCACACGGTATTTTTCAGTGCGCCATAGTTGTTGTTCAGCATGCATCGAATCACCTCGTCTTTAGTATAGCATGAGGGCATCGCCATAAAAAAATGAGACTCGGACAACAACTTGCCCGAGTCTCGTTTTTTTATAATGCTTTTGTTGAAATATTTCCTTCTTTACGTTCTTTTGCATATTCAGCTGTTGCTGTGAATAATACGTCTGTAGATGAATTTAATGCTGTTTCGCAAGAATCTTGTACAACGCCAATGATCATACCGACTGCAATGACTTGCATCGCCACATCTGCTGGGACACCAAACAGACTACATGCTAATGGAATTAACAATAGTGAGCCACCTGTTACACCTGAAGCGCCGGCTGCAGAGACAGCAGATAACACCATTAATAAAATAGCTGTTGGAATGTCTACTTCGATTCCAAGTGTATGAGCGGCCGCAAGTGATAATACAGAAATGGTTACGGCTGCGCCACCCATATTGATTGTTGCACCTAATGGAACGGATACTGCGTACGTATCTTTATCTAAATTTAATTTTTCACATAGCTTCATATTAACGGGAATATTCGCTGCAGAGCTACGTGTGAAGAATGCTGTAATACCACTTTCTTTTAATGTTAGAAGTGTTAATGGATATGGATTACGACGTGTATAAATAAAGACGATTAATGGGTTCACAACAAGTGCGACAAAGAGCATTGTTCCTACAAGGACGATAATTAAATGACCATAATCAAGTAATGCTGATAGGCCATTTTTTGCCACCGCATCGAATACAACACCGATGATACCGAATGGAGCTAGATTGATTACCCATTGAACGATTTTTGATACCGCATCTGATAGATTTGAAATAACGGTTTTTGTTGTGTCACTTGCCATACGTAGTGCCACACCTAATAAAATCGCCCAAGCAAGAATACCTAAGTAGTTGGCATTCATAATAGCTGTAACCGGGTTTGTTGTAATATTTAATAGAATATTTTGGAGTACTTCCCAAATATCACTTGGCGGTTTAATTTCCGTAGCGCTTTCTTTTAAGTGAAGAGTTGTTGGGAAAATTTTTGCGGCAATTACCGCGACAGCACCGGCCATAAATGTTGCAAGCGCATATAAGCCTAAAATAGATTTCATATTTGTTTGTTGGCCGTTCTTATGACCTGAGATGGCTGCGATAACGAGTACGAATACAAGGATAGGTGCTACCGCTTTTAATGCGCTAATAAATAATGTACCTAGAATAGAAATGCCAGCCAATGATTTTGGGGCAACGAGTGCAAGGATTACACCGATAACGATACCGACAATAATACGATTGACTAGGCTAATACTATTCCATTTTGCGAATAGTTTTTTCATTATGTAACCTCCGAATGTGTTCTCTAGAAAGACTGATGTTTTTGTATAGTGTACAGTTTACCACTAAATGTTCTATTAATCTGAAAAATTCAGACTTTCTTATATTTTTACGCAAAAACACGACATATTTCAACAGAAAATAGAAAAATCGATACATAGTCTATTAAAAATAGAATGATTTTGAGCAGTTTTGTGTATTGCTCAAGATTAAAGTATAATAAAATAGATATTGGAGGGATTATTATGAAAATGACAGCCTTAGATCGCTGTAATAAAGAGACAGAGGAAATTATTGCATCAGCAGATGAATCATTCCTTAAAGAACCTTTAAACTATGTGGCACAAAACCAAATTGAATATATTTACGCGGAATCAAAAGAGTTTACAGATCGTAAAATGGATGCCGTAGTAATTGAGTTTGACGATATGTTTAAAATACATACCGCATTATTTGGCCTTGCCTTACAAAAAAAATACAGCAACCCGATTAAGACATACTTACGTGCGAATTTAACACCGATGCTTGGTTCATCAAGTGCGATGTTTAATGGACAAGAGGGCATTTGGGAAATCAACATTGCCTTTGATGCAATGAAAGATTATACAGGAAATGAAACACTTGGCGAGGCATATGATAAGTTATTAAAACTTGTCGATGCAATGCTAGAAGAAATTGGCGCTTAGCGTATGAAAAGCTCACAACTGTGGGCTTTTTTTTGTAGATAAAAGGATTATAATTGGTATATTAAGGGAATGATGTATTACTTATGATTGCACTTGCCGCGGGAATGCTGACAAGAAAAGGGGAGAACATGCATGCAAAAACGTATGCCGCTCGTTTTAAAGCAACAAGCAATACAACAGCCTGAAAAAATAGCCTTTGAATTTCGGTCTCATAAAAAAACCTATGGAGACGTCTATAGACAGGCGACTGCCTTAGCAGGATACTTACAGCAATTTAATTATGATAAGGATACGATTATCGGTATTTTTATGGATAATCATGATGATTTTCCGGTCATTTACTTTGGGATTCAGCTAGCAGGGCTTATCGCTATGCCAATTAATACGAAGCTAGCACCAGCAGAAATTGCCTATATTATCGAGCATTCGGAGGTAAAGGCTATTTTTTGTGATACGGCACTTACGCCGAAGCTAGATGCAACGGGCATGCCTATTGCACAGCGCTTCACAACCGAGGATTTGCCTGAAATTTATGCACATGCGCCATTTGAGACAACGTGCGTAGAGGATGAGGATATTGCGGTGATTATGTATACGTCAGGGACGACAGGAAAGCCAAAGGGTGTCATGCTGTCGTATCGTGCGGTGTATGAGGCAACTTCGCAGTGGGTGGAGTCGGTTGGATTAACGGTACAGGACCGTATGTTTATTTGTACACCATTATTTCACTGTGCGGGCTTACATGTGTTCTTAACGCCGATTGTCATGGCAGGGGGTACGTTTATTATCGAAGAAGCCTTTTCGCCGACACAAATGCCAACCTGGCTGCGTGATACACAGGCGACAATTTTCTTTGGTGTGCCGGCGATGTATATGCTGCTATTAAATAATGAGGATTTCTCAGCGTTTGATTTATCGCATGTACGCTTATTTGCGTATGGTGCGGCACCGATGCCTTATGAATTAGTATCAAAGTTGCGTAAGTTATTTCCGCATGTGTCACTACAAAATTTTTATGGTCAAACAGAAAACGCACCGTGCTCCACAACACTTAAAGGGAATGACGTATTGGAGAAAATCGGCTCTGTCGGTAAGCCGCCAACGAAAAAAACAGCTGTTCGCATTGTTGGACCAGACGGTGAATCCGTACCAAATGGCGTCGTCGGTGAAATTATTGTCAAGGGACCGCAGACGATGACCGGCTATTTACGCAATCCACAGGAAACGGCACATGCCCTACGCGATGGCTGGTTATTTACAGGTGACTTAGGCCGTCTTGATGAAGAGGGCTTCCTATATATCGTTGATCGCCAAAAAGATATGTTGATTCGCGGCGGGGAAAACGTGTATCCGGTCGAGGTGGAAGAAGTATTATTCCAAATGCCAGCAGTGCTTGAAGCAGCTGTTGTAGGGGTACCACATCCTATTTACGGCGAAGTACCGAAGGCGTATATTTGTTTAAAAGAAGGACAGACGCTGACAGTTGAGGAGCTAACAGCGCATTGTGTAGAGCGTTTAGCAAAGTATAAAATACCGGTGGAGATGGAATTAATGGATGCCTTACCGCGTAATGCTTCTGGAAAAGTACTGAAGCATGTGTTACGAAGCAGCACATAGGGTATAGATTTGTAACGATGACGAACGGAGGCGAATAGGCATGGAATGGATTGGTCTTGTAATTGCAGTTGCGTTTTTAGTACTCATTGGTATCGCATTTTATCGTGTTGTGATTAAACGCCGCCCAGTAGAAGATATGTATACGCCATTTGATAATGCCACATCTGGAAAAGACGATGGCGTGACGCGTCATCCGATTCAAGATGATAACACCTATATTGAGCCGACAACTGAAGATACGAAAAAATAAAGAAAAAAGCAGGAATTGCGTAGGTGTTCGCAATTCCTGCTTTTTTAATGGGCATAGCCATTTTTGTAGATTGTCCCATTATACATACCATTTGCGACAATACCATCAACAAAATATTTGCCGCTGTCTTTATGAATGCCCGTTAATCGGACACCGTCTACATAACGAATGGCATCGACAACACCAGAGAAGGCGCGACCATTTTTATAAAGAATACCATCATAGGTACCACTTGCTACGATGCCTTTCACAAAATATTTGCCACTTTCGTTGTGAAAGCCTGTTAGCGGTTTACCGTCCACATAACGAATGCCATCAGGTCTTTGTACGCCGCTATAGGGCGCACCATTATGATAAAGTACACCTTTATATGAATAGCGTCCTACCTTTTCAATCGCATCATAATAGAGCGTATTTTTGTAAACAGCATAGCCTTTTACCGGCTGATTGGTTTTCTTATTGTATAACGTATAATAGACCAATTTATAGGAGGCGGCAGATGCCGGTGTTGTAGCAACGAGTAGTAATGCAGCACAGCTACAGGTAGCAACGATTTTTTTAAGTTTTTTCATAAGCGATCATCAGCTCCTTCAATAGGTGATGTTGTTGGTTTCTTCTTTTATATAAAAGAAGCCTCGTAAAATGGTTAAGCCTTTTTCATGAGGATGCGCTAGCATTTCCTGATAAAGTATTGCGATTGTATGACCGCACATTAGCCCTAGCCATAATGCTACAGAGACAGATAAAACAAAGGGCTGAATACATAGCAGCGCACAAATGAGCTGAATAACTGCAATGTCTAGCATCAGACTTCGAGTTAATGACTTTGATGAACTAGTTGCATATCTATGTGGGAATTGCAATGTCACGAGATACCCTAAAATAACAGCAAAAAATCCAAAGATAGCCATATCACTAATCAATGTAGCAAGCACGCGCCAAATAGGTATAGTAGCAACTGCGGTGACTACATACTGTGGCACAAACTGAAAATAGTACTGTGCAGCGTTCGTAAACGAAGAAGGAAAGTACAGCGAACTGTCTGTAATATGTTGTATTTTCTGTAAAAAGGGGATAAAGCAGTAGATGCCTATAAGAAATGCCACATATCCTTCTAAAATCCATGCTCGTATCTCATACATCCTTTGTAATTGTACTAATTTTATAGGATATTTTACCATAAAAACGCTCCTTAAAATGGATAACTTAACCTATTATATCATTTTATTGTAAGTGAAAATACTCATTTTTTGATTTTTAAAATACCCTATGGTGTGTAGAAATTCTATAAGAAAAAATAGGTGTAATAGATGTTGTAACATAATATGAATAAAATTAAAATTGTATAAAAAGCTGAAATAAAGGGCCTAATAAAAAAATAAATTCTTTTCTTTGACTTTATACCTCATGGGGTATATGATATTAATCGTAAAGTAATTACTGAAAAGAAAATACCATTAACCGTATAGGAGGTCGTTTTATGTTTTCATTTTTTTCAAAAATACCATCAATTTCAACAGCACAATTAAAAGATTGTCTAAATGACAAAGATAAGGTATTTATCGATGTACGTACGAAAGCGGAGTATAAATCGAACGGCTTACGTCAATTTAAAAATATGCCACTTGGTTCAGATTACAGTAAGTTACCAACAAACAAAGAAATTGTCGTGATCTGTCAAAGTGGTATGCGCTCAAAAGCAGCATGCAAACAAATGAAAAAGCTCGGCCTGAACGTGACAAATGTTCGCGGTGGTATGAGTGCTTATTAAGGAGGAACAATGATGAAGGAAATTTCAACAACAGATGTATTAGCAAAAATGAATGCAGGTGAGGCGCTACATTTAATTGATGTGCGTACACCACAAGAAGTGGCAGAAGGACATATTGAAGGGATTGATAATATTCCTTTGCACTTATTAGAGGCCAAATTACCAGATTTGAATAAGCAAACACCTTATATTTTAGTATGTCGTTCATCTGCACGCAGTGGACAAGCAACACAATTCTTAACAGATATGGGCTATGACGCGACAAATATGGTCGGTGGCATGCTTGCTTGGGAAGGTCCAGTAAAATAACACATTATATTATAATTCGTTAATTAATAGGAGGAAATTTATTATGTCAAACAAAGTAGCTATTATCGCATCAAACGGTGGTCTTTTCGACGCTTATAAAGTATTCAATATCGCAACGGCAGCAGCCGCAACTGACAAAGAGGTAGCCATCTTCTTTACATTTGAAGGGTTAAACTTAATTCACAAAGAAGCGATGCATGCACTACCACTACCAGCAGGGAAAGAAGCAATGGCAGAAGGCTTTAAACAAGCGAAAGTGCCAGCTATTCCAGAATTAGTTGAAATGGCGCAAGATTTAGGTGTAAAAATGATTGCTTGTCAAATGACAATGGATGTAATGGGTTTAACTAAAGAAGCATTTATTGATGGAATCGAAGTAGGCGGAGCTGTTACATTCTTAGAATTTGCTAAAGATGCAGCACCTTCATTATCATTCTAATGAATTGTTTTAATAAAAATCGTCCATGCTTCGTGCAAAATACATCGGTTCTTATGTTTTATATGAAGAGAGCGCTCTACCGTATAAAAGTTACGATAAAACGTGTACTATAGAATGTGGACTAAGGCACAAATGAAAGAAGGCACATTATGACCATTGGATTTATTGCAACGTTATTTGCTATCGGGATTGTGGGTTCGTTTATTTCCGGCATGCTCGGTATTGGCGGAGCTATCATCAAATTTCCGATGTTATTATATATCCCGGCGCTACTCGGTGTGGGATCATTCACATCGCATGAAGTATCAGGTATTACGGCGGTTGAAGTGCTTGTGACATCGATTTCAGGTGTACTTGCTTTTCGAAAGGGCAACTATTTAAATGCTAAACTCATTTTCATTATGGGGACTGCTGTATTAGTGGGGAGCCTCGGTGGAAGTTTTTTATCAAGCAGCTTTAGTGAGGAAGGCGTCAATATCGTATACGGTATTTTTGCGTTACTTGCTGCTGTGTTGATGTTGATACCAAGAAAACAAGTGCCAGATACAACAGAAGTAACCTTTAATAAACCACTTGCAGCAGGTCTAGCGCTATTTGTTGGGGTTGGATCTGGTATTGTAGGTGCAGGCGGGGGCTTTTTACTCGTACCAATTATGCTCGTTATTTTAAAAATTCCAACGCGCGTAACAATTGCTTCGAGTCTAGCGATTACATTTATTTCGTCAATCGGGAGTTCAATTGGCAAGATTTCAACGGGACAAGTTGAGTGGTTGCCTTTCATCATTTTAGCAGTTGCAGCAATTATTGCCGCTCCACTTGGCGCTAAGGTTGCAAAAACGATGAATACACGAGCACTTCAAATTTTCTTAGCTTTACTCATTACGCTAACAGCTGTGAAAATTTGGACGGATATTTTGTTTTAAAAAAATGAGGCTGGGACATAAGTGTAAAACAATCTCTCATATGAGCATAAGAAAAACCGGAATCGCGCTGTTGCGCGGTTCCGGTTTTTCGTTGCGAACACTAAAAAAGGAAAATAAAGTGTTTGTCCCAGCCTCATTTTTTCTATTTAATGGTTAATACATCACGTTTTAGCACATGATGCTGTTTATAACGGATGATGAGGGTATACGTTTCTCCCTTTTCTACGATATTGGTGGCGCTTTGTAAATAGAAAGGATGCAATAACATGTTGAAATCCTCAATGGTTGTTCCTTCTTCAAATTGTTCGATATGAATGAGTTCTTCGTCATGATGCAGTAGTTGAATGGACTGCATATCGAGGGGCTCTTTTGTTAACTGCTCGATGTCATAGGTCCAAGTAGTATCATCAAATGGTCGTTCAAACGAAACCTTCCACATGTCGGTTAACGTATTGTTCGACATGCGGTGCATCGCAAATAATACCGTATACAAAATAATGAAAAATAGCGCGGCAAATAGCAACCACGGGATGGCTTTTTTCATGGATATTCCTTCTTTCCCTTTCAGATTCCGCTAATAGTTTAGTTTGAAAAACGTGTTGTATGACGCAGTGCCCTTAAATAACACACGAGCGATAATAAACTAACACACGCCATCACAAAATATAGCGCGGATGCGGCATGTGTTAACAGTAACCCGCCAAGCATCGGTCCAAGAAAGCCACCGAAGCTTTGGAACTGCATGACCCCCAAATAGGTCGCCTTTTGATGAGCAGGTGCAATCATTTCAATGACCGCACTCATCATTGGGAAAACAAAAATTTCGCCTACTGAAAAAATAATCATCGCCACAATATAAAATGACCAGCTATCGGCTAATTGAAAACAAATCATCCCGCCCGAAAATAGTAAGACACCGGTAATTAAGCTCGTTTTAATCGACACGCGCTCGCTTAAAATGCCGAGTGGTAGCTGAAGAATTAATACCGTCGCAGAGTTTATAGCAATCAGGACAGAGTAAAGTGCGACGCCATCTGCCATTGTCAGATTAAGTAACTGCGGCATAGTGGATGATGTTTGTGAATAAACAAAGGTCCCAAGAACGCTTGCTACGACAAGTAATACGAGCGTATGGTCGTGAACAATGGCCTGAACAATATTGCCGACACGTTGTTTTTGATGCAGAGTGGTTGGTGCGTTGGCATGGCGTAAAATCCATAGTAGCATGATAGCATAGATTGCATACATCGATGCCGTAATTAAAAATGGGGTGCGCATAGAGCCGGCTTGAGCGATTAAGACACCGACTAACGGTCCAACAACGGCAGATAAATTAATCGCTGTGTAGCGAATCGAAAATAAGCGGCGGCGTTTTCGTTCATCTGTATAATCAATCATTAATGCTTGTGAAGCGGGCTCGAAAAAAGAGCGACATAAGCCATTTAATGCATTGCAGATGACGAGTGTCCAAATATTAGGCGCAAAGGCGAAGCCAAAAAAGACGAGACTCCAGGCAATCATTGAGACAATAATGACGGGCTTTCGACCAATACGGTCCGTTAAAAAGCCACCGAAGAAGCCGCCAAATGTTGCGGTGAGCTGTGGAATACCGACAGCTAAGCCAATCATGAGCGCAGAGGCATGAAAATCCTGTTGTAAATAAATAGCCAAAAACGGCATAGTCATAAAACTTGCCGTACGCGCAAAAACCGTGCCGGCTAATAACTGCCAGACAATCGGGTGGAAGTAGCGCATCAGAAGACTCCCTTCGAATGAAATATGCTCCTAATCATAGCACAGTTTTCACAAAAAAAGTCGCTTCCAATAAAGTGCATAAAAAAAGCAGAAATTGCATCATTTTGCAATTTCCACTTAGAAAATATTTTTTATTAATCTTCCTCATATGTTGGACGTTTTGCCGCATTTTCTCTTGCAACAATTTCAAGTGAAATCCACGTTAAGGCAGCAGTAATCGTAATGAAGGCTGTTGCGCCCCAGTAATACCCCTTTTCTAAATACACCCAATCGGTATTGTAAATACTGACACAGCAATAAATGATGGATACGACGGCGATGACCGAGGCAATGCCTGCGTAAATACGGTCAAGCTTCGTACCACCTTTTTCAACAACGGTTGTAATGGATTTTGCTGCAGAAATAACGGAAAAGACAATGATGCCAGACATCGCAGTATAGTAACCACGCTCAAGCAGGAGCCAGTCAATATTATTCCAAACACTAATATTAAAGTAGGCGAATGAAAAAATAAGACCGACTGCACTAATAATTAAAATAAATTTATTCATGCCAAAAACCTCCTTTTACCGTTTCATACCCACTAATGAGAAAAATGAAGATTAACAGTGAAACAAAAGGAGGATGGCACTAAGCACAAAGAGAACTTATATACCTTTCGTGCTAAAATTTTACTTCGGTAGTAAAGCAAGATGCAAGGCTTGTTTGGCGTCCGTTCGTATGCCATTCCTTGTAGATACGGAACACCTCTGCTATATCTCCCTTGTAGCGCACGTCGACAAGCTGCTGTACCGTAATGAAGCTACGGCAATATTCATAAAAGATTTCCGTTAAATTTTGACGGGCATAGGTCGCCTGTCCAAAATTATCAATAGGTTGTGTGCCGAACTGTGGGGTATAGTGCTCTACAATTGCCTGATCCATCGCGAGGCGCTCATTAAATTGCGCGCGTCCAAGCAAATGCTTGCGAGCAATATAGTCGCACATCCCCTCCTCGAACCAAATAGAGTGCTCGTAATCACCGCTAAAGTCGTCAACGAAAAAATCTGAGTGATGCACAAGTTCATGCCCGGCAATTGTTAAAATTTCATTCAGTGTAATGGTATTAAAATATGTACGAATAGGCTCAGGGCTATCTGCAAAAGCCTTAGCATAAAAGCCTTTCCACTCATCAAGTTCAGGTGAGAGATAAATAAAATCCTCACTCGTATAAGCAGCAAGTGGTTTTTCATCTCTAAAAAAATTTGTCGCAAGCTCCCACGTCGTCCAAATAAAACCCTTTGGCATATCCCGAACGGCGAAATCACTGCGTAGCCATTGTTGAAAGGGCTCAAGTTGTTGTTTTAGCCACTCAATATCATGAAGGGGTGCTTCTAATGGCTTTTCAAACGCATAAACATGGCGCATCGTTATTCCTCCTTTTTAATTAGTATACAATATTTTTCCAATTATTAGGGATTTATCTGCTGACATGACAAAAAGGTCCACAAAGCGTAGATTTTGCGTTAAAGTAAAAGAAGAGATTTTACGGAAAGGGTTTTGACGATGAAGTATATTTACCGAACAGAGGCACTGACAAAAGCGCCGCTACGCCAGTTAGCGCTAATTGAAAGTGATGTGCCGCTATGTTATGTATCACTTAAATTAAGTGTTGTTGATGCGCTTATTGCACAGTGTGATGCGTTACTAGCGCGCTATCAAAAACAACTTGAAAAGAATGCGAGCCGCTTTCAATCGATGAGTGCGGTGCGTAAGCAATATAGTGACCAGGAGAAAGCGCTGAAGTCGCTTCAAAGCGTTTATGATGCATATCGTGCGCAGGAAACACCTGATACTGCGATGGCGCTATATGAACATGTCATTCGCCATATTGAATTTGCCGCAAAACATATACCGTTTATTTACGATGCCAATGCCTGGCTTCTCGCAAAACATCATGTAAGTTGTGCGAGTATCCGTGCATTTTTTGATGATTTATACGATGTGTCAGTAGACGTCTATGCTGCTAATATAACGTCAGATGAGCTCGGGATTCGCGATGGCTATATGACATTTTATATGATGGATACCGATGTGTTATACGATTTTCCAACTATGCTACGCACCGAGGATTTGCCGAATTTTGTGCTGAATATAACGACGTATTTTAAAAAGGATACAATGCATGGCAAAACGAAAAGTGCGGTCATCGATCATGCGTTTTCACGTATTGTACAAGGCTTAGCACTTGCCCCACTTTCGAGCGAGGTGTTTTTATTCCGTCCAAACCCTGCATTTCGTGTCCAGCTAAGCACTGAAAAGCTCCAGTTGATTACCGAACGAAAGCGTTATACGATCCAGCGCCTGCAGTCTTTTGAAACGATTGTACATACGGCGACGCATTATGAGAATGGCCGCTACACCCGCTCGATGGAAGCGGTCGAAAGCGAAGCGACACCGCTTATTGAAGCGTTTGAGCAGCAACCTTATCTCGCATGCGTCTACAATGACGTCGCAAGCGGCTTGCAAGACGGGGCCCATTTACCGACAACAATCGAAGTTATTGAGGACCTTCACGCATTTATTGAAGAAAAAACTACTACATTACCACCACAGCAGCGTGCCTTTAACGCGCTACTATTACGCCATTTTGAAAAAGAGGGATCTACGTCATGCAACAATTAGTGAAACAGCTTTTAGCAACAGAACAAGCAATGAATGCCAATTTCATTGAACGCCAAGCAGAAATCCGCGCGATTATGCTCGCATTAATTGCGAAGAAAAATATTTTATTAATCGGCCCACCAGGGGTTGCCAAATCGAGTGTCATTCAGCAATTCATCGATGCCTTTTCAGACGTCAATACGTTCACACGTCTAATTTCACCAACGACGCAGCCAGATGAATTATTTGGTTCCGCAAAATTTGATCGTTTAAAAGAAGGCGTAATCGAGCGTAATATTGACGGTCAATTACCAACGGCACATTTCGCCTTTTTAGATGAAATTTTTAAATCGACGTCTGATTTATTGAACGGCCTATTAAAAATTATGAACGAGCATCAGTTTGAAAACGGGACGGCTGTACTGAAAACACCGCTATTTACGCTAATTGGCGCAAGTAATGAATTTCCCGAGGAGGATGACCTAGCCGCTTTATATGACCGCTTCCTCATTCGACGCGAGGTAGCGAGCTTAAAAACACCGGACGCATTGTTATCAATGCTTAGTTCATCTACCACTGCAGTCGATGTTCCACCGATTTCACTCGCCCAGCTACGTTCATTACAGCAGCTTGTGACCACTGTCACAATACCTGCAGCGATTTTAGAGCAACTTGTGGCCATTCATTTCCGCTTAAAAGAGCAGGGGATTCCGGTGTCAGACCGCCGTACAAAGCAATGTCTTGTACTACTACAAGCACAGGCGCTATTAAGTGGGCGTATGCAGGTCGTGACGAATGATTTACTCGTACTTGAGGATGCGCTCTGGATTGAAGCGGATGACCGCGTGATAGTAAATGAGATTATCCATGAATACGTGCTGACGCCACTTGACCATGCCTTTGAAAAAGCAGAGGCATTTTACGGTAATGTCATGGAGTCTGTCAAACGTTTTAAAACGGCACCGGATTTCGCCTATAAAGCGTATACAGAATATGCATCTGAGGCATATAATGACTGGCAAGCTGTGAAAGTAGAAATCGAAGAATTACTCGATACGACTGAACAGCGACAACGCTTTGAGGCACTTGAAGAAGAAGTGGAGCAGGCGCTAACGAAGGTGTTGCTATAATGCCACTACAACAGGAGCACGCACAAATTGCGGCGCAGTATACACGCATTCGTCAGCAATTCCCAAAGTTCGATGAATTGATTGCTACGTATGATTATCCGCATTTTGATACGCTAATCAGCGACCTATGGCAGGCGCTGTATAGCGGTGAAACGACATTAATAGAAGAAGATTCGGTTAATTATGTGCTGTTACAGCAATTATTTCACAGTGAGGCCTTTCTAAAGCTCCACGGCAATGCAAAGGGCAATTTACTACTGGCGACACTCACGACGTGGCGCTTTAGTTATGTGACGGGCGAATGGCTCAAAAAAATGACGGATGAACAGACGCCGGCTGATGTAGACGAACAACCTGCTGCCTCAGAGGAGGAACTTGACTACGAGGCATCGTCTAATTCAAGTGGTGCCGGGAGCGATACACTGTCTCCCGCAGAACTTGCTACGCTTTTTGGGGATGCAGAAGCACTTGCAGCATGGCAGGATATGCTAGATGAAGAGCTACAGGAGGTCGAGGAAGTATCGTCGAATGTCGATGAATTACTACGTGGTCTTGCGCCGAGTGTTGGTGCCGGTGATGCAGGAAAAGTCCCTATACAGGAGCAGCTTGCACTGGCCGCGGAGCTAGCAAAAAATCCAGAGCTTCAAAAAATTGCCGAGTGGGCAGGGCGCTTTAAGCTAAAGGCGCGCAATGTACGAAAGACAAAGCAGGTCCGCACAATTTTAAAACAGGGCATGACGACGGGAAACGCGGCGGAGCGTCTACTGCCGATTGAATATTTAAAGTCTGAGGCAGCGGAATCGAAACTTGATTTTATGCATCGTTTCGCTGAAGGACGCACGCTCATGTATGATTATAAAAAGCGCACAAAAAAGGGAAAGGGCGCCTTTGTTGTGTGCTATGACGAGAGTGGCAGTATGCAGGAACTTGATGTCGAAGGAAAGGGCTTTGTGCTCGCGCTGTTGGCGATTGCCAAAAAGGAAAAGCGCGATTTTGTGTTTATTCCATTTAGCGGCGATGTAGGCTACAGTGACGTCAAGGTGTTTAAAAAAGGGCGCTATAGCGTGCGTGATATGCTCGATGTCGCAGCATCATATATCGGTGGCGGCACAAATTTTGAAGCACCGCTACGCGAGGCCATGCAGCATTTAGAAAAATCCGCAAAAGATGGCGATATTGTCTTTATTACGGACGGCATGTGCCATATTTCGGATGACTTTATTGCGGAATTTAACGCCTTAAAAGATAAAAAACAATTTGAGATGCTGAGCTTACTTGTCGGCTACAATAAACATGAGGGGCTACTGCCAGCAGTATCAGAGTTGGTCCTGAAAATTCATGATTTTGAAGATGAGCAAGGGGCCGTGGCATTTACGTTATAGGAGATTAACATTGTGGGAACATTTTTACTCGCTTTCGGAATTTTTGCTGTGACGATTTTTTTCGTCATTTGGCAACCGAAAGGCTTTAATATCGGGTGGACAGCGTGTATTGGTGCCGCTGTTGCTCTACTTGCAGGTGTCGTTGATTTTGGTGATGTAAAAGAAGTAATCGGCATTACGTGGAATGCGACGCTTGCATTTATTGGTATTATTTTAGTGTCACTTATTTTAGATGAGATCGGCTTATTTGAGTGGGCCGCGCTTCATATGGCGCGCCTCGCAAAAGGAAGCGGCATTCGCTTATTTATTTACGTTAGCGTACTCGGTGCGGTTGTGGCTGCATTATTCGCCAATGACGGGGCCGCGCTTATTTTAACGCCAATCGTCCTCGCGATGGTGCGAAATCTGCACTTTAAAGAGGCGATGCTCCTGCCGTTTATTATGGCAAGTGGCTTTATCGCGGATACGACATCGCTACCGTTTACGATTAGTAATTTAACGAATATCGTCTCGGCGGACTTTTTTTCAATTGGCTTTATGGAATATGCATCGCGTATGTTCGTGCCGAATTTATTTTCACTCGTAGCAACGATTACGGTATTGTCCATTTATTTCCGTAAACATATTCCAAAGCACTATGATGTCGCGTCGATAAAGGCACCAAAGACGGCCATTCGTAATCAGACGCTCTTTCACTGGTCATGGGTCGTCCTCGCCATTTTACTTGTTGGTTATGTTCTTAGTGAGCCACTTCATATTCCGGTATCGTTTATCGTCCTTGGAACAGGCTTACTGTTTTTAGTGGCGACCAGTCGTTCAGATACGGTAAAAACGAAAGCTGTACTCAAAGGTGCCCCGTGGAATATTGTGTTATTTTCCATTGGAATGTATGTTGTCGTTTATGGTATGGGCAATGCAGGCTTTACAACGGTGCTTGCGGAGGTCATTGAGTGGTGCGCATCGCATGGTTTATTTGCAGCAACCATCTCAATGGGCTTTATTGCGGCGGTATTATCCTCTGTGATGAATAATCTACCGACCGTCATGATTGATGCGCTCGCAATTGCCGAGACATCGACAAGTGGTATCATACGTGAGGCACTTATTTATGCCAATATTATTGGTACAGACTTAGGACCTAAAATCACGCCGATTGGCTCGCTCGCGACCCTTGTGTGGCTGCATGTACTGCGTCAGCAAGGAATTCGCATTTCTTGGGGCCAGTATTTCAAGCTAGGCATACGTTTAACGCCACCTATTTTGCTAATTACGCTTTTAGGGCTTTACATTCGCCTGATACTTCTGTAGGATAACAAATAGGGATTGTGGAATGGAAATTGTGTGTGTGATGAATTACGTTAGACATACATAGAAAAAGCAGAAATCGTCAGTAGGCGATTTCTGCTTTTTTTGTTGTACGAAGGTAAAGAAAAGAGACTTAGACAACAGTCAAAGTCTCTTACAAGTCAAAACTAATGAGCAACTTTTGTTCCGTTACGTTTTGCTTGGCGGTGTTTTTCAATTTCTTCAGGTGGTAGTGATAAATAGTTGATATCGTATGCGTTGATTACGAAAAGCGCAAGCACTGAACCGATACCAATTACCATGAAGATGATAGTAGTGATAATAGCCATCATAGGTATATAACCTCCAATCCGTTTACGCTTATTATAGGTGATTTTTTCGCTTATGACTACAGCAAAAAGAAAGCCGTTACAAAAAGTTCATGAATGGCCGCTAAAAATAGGGATATTATCGTGAAATTGTAATCATTTCGTCATTTTTAAAGAGGGGCAGACAAAACTTAAGAATTTCTTCATAATTATTATAAGCAAATGTTAAGAAATTATTTATACGATAGAGGTACTTCGAGAGGGAGGCAATGGACATGTATACGATTTTAGTAGTCGACGATGATGCGGATATTCGCAGCGGAATTGAAATTTATTTGAGAAATGAGGGGTATGCGGTCGTACAGGCAGAGAACGGAGAAGAGGCGCTTGCATTACTCGCGACAACAGAGGTTCATTTAATTATTTTAGATGTCATGATGCCAAAATTAGATGGGATTCAGGCGACATTTAAAATTCGAGCAGAGCGTAATATTCCGATTATTATGCTGAGCGCAAAAGTAGAGGAAGCGGATCAAATCCTAGGGCTATCTGTCGGTGCGGACGATTATATGACGAAGCCCTTCCGTCCGCTTGAGCTACTGGCACGCGTGAAGTCTCAACTGCGCCGCTATATGACGCTTGGTACATATGCTGTAGAAAATAATGCGGCGACGATAGACGTCGGTGATTTGAGCATCAATGTGGAAACAAAGCAATGCTTTGTCAGCGGCAATGAAGTGAAATTAACACCGCTTGAATTTCAAATTTTGACGTTGCTCATGCAGCATCCTGGTCGTGTCTATCCAATAGATGCGATTTACGAAGCGGTCTGGCAGGAACCTGCTTATAATGCGGCGAACATCGTCGCTGTTCATATCCGTAAAATCCGCGAAAAAGTAGAAGCTAATCCAAAAAATCCGCAATATGTGAAAGTAGTATGGGGTGTCGGCTATAAAATTGAGCAGCCGTAGTTGGTCGATTATTGCAACGATATTAGGCTTATCGACAATTATTGTATGTGCTGTTCACTTTCTCTTATTAAAATGATGAGGTGATAAAGGTGAGAAGAGGATTTATTAGTATGTTGCTGGCGCTGAGCTGTGTCGCACTTGTGGCATATGTTATGTTTGGCTTTAATAATCCGGCGAAGGATGCTGAAAATGTTCAAAATATAGCTGGAAATAATATGACACTAATAGAGAAGGAGATTATTTTACAGCATAAATTAAAGGATTTACTGAAAAACACGACCGTAACCGATGCAGATTTACAGATGTACCGTGCAAGCTTAGCAAGCTCAGAAAATGAACGGACAGAAAATCTTCGCGGTGCGTATAAAAACGTTATGAGCTATAAAACATCAGCTAAGCAAAAAAAGGCGCTGGAGCGGGAGCTAGAAGCAGCACTTCGCTACAATCAAAAAATTTATAATGACGATGCGTTTACAACGAAAATTGTGTTGCCTATAAAAAAACAGCATATTAAAAAATATTATGAGAGTTTAAAAAATGATGATGCACAGTTAGATGGTATTGTCTATAAAGCAACGAATACAAAAACGGGACAAGTATTCTCAAATGAAGATACAACGGAAAAAGCTATATTCTCTGAAAAACAATCAAATGTTAATCTTAATCCCTATGACTATTATTATGAATGGTACGATGCTCCTGAAGATGTCTTAGAATTTGAGCTTATCCCAGCGGAGGATGCAACATACGATATTCAGTGGTATTTACCAGCATCAGCAAAAGCTACGACCGAGCTTGGAAAGGCTATAACGCAAGCTGAGCAGTCGAAGCTTGTATTACAAATCATTCAAATTGCAGGTATCATTGCATGTGTTGTCGCGCTAATTTTATGGTGGCCAATACGCAAAAAATATCCGAAGCTATCTTGGCCGATTGAAGTGTTAGCTGTGCTATCGCTTGTGATTGGCGTGATTGGCTTATTAATTGGCGGAAATGTGACATCAATCTTCACACAGAGTTACTATGGTTCTACTATCGATTATTTTGCCCTTATTAGTATGTGGGCCATTTCCGCTTTCTTAATTTATTGGCTACTGCAATTTATGCATAATATTGTTTATGCATTCCGCGAGGGAAATGTACGTGAGCGCTTGTTTTCAGTGAAGTTTGGTCAAATGCTTGCACAGGCACTTCAACTGCCACAATATACTTTCTTTACGCTATTTTCTTGGTTTGCCTTTTTCCTAGCAGGGATTGGATTCCTCATTGTTATGCAGTATAATTTCAACAGTAGTATACTAATTATTTACATCTTCTTATGGCTCGTTGTGATGCTACCCATTATGTACAAGGGACTGAAGCATTTAGCGGCGATGAAACAAGTGATGGATCAAACGAATGAAGCCTTACTTGGTCACAAGAATACAGCGCTAACAGGCTCGTCACCGCTTGCGAAGCATTCACAGCGCATTCAGCAATTAAAAATGGGTGTCGATGAATCAATGGCTGAAAAGCAAAATAGTGAGCGTATGAAGACCGAACTGATTACGAATGTGAGCCATGATTTACGAACGCCACTGACGGCAATGATGACGTATACAGACTTACTAAAAAATCCGGCATTAACGGCTGAGGAGCATGCGAAGTATATTGAGGTGCTCGATGCGAAAACGCAAAAATTAAAAGTCTTGATTGATGATTTATTTGATGTCACAAAAATGGCATCTGGTCAGGTTGAGTTGCATAAGCAGACGATTGATTATGTCCAGTTACTCCAGCAGCTTGTTGGGGAGCATGAAGAGCTTGCGACCGCGCATCAATTAACGATTCGCACACAGTTTGATACAGAAAGCTATTCACTGACGGTGGACGCGGCGAAATGGGCACGTATGATTGATAATTTAATCGGTAATGCCATTAAATATAGCGCGCCTAACACACGTGTGCATGTGCAATTAAAAGCAGGTACACTGACTATTAAAAATGTCTCTGCCTATGAATTAACGGAAAATGTCGATGAGCTTGTGGACCGCTTTAAACGCGGCGATGCATCACGCCACACTGAAGGCTCTGGCCTTGGTCTTGCGATTGCGCAGTCCATTGCCAACTTACATGGCACACATTTAGTAATTCAAGTGGATGGCGATTTATTTAAAGTGACCGTGAAACTGCCGTAGTAATATAAAAAACCCAGCCGATTTGGCTGGGTTTTTTTCTTACGGGCGACGTACAACAAGTACATCACAAGTCGCGGTGCGTAAAACAGCACTTGCGACACTACCGACAACAAGATGGTCTAAGCCACGGACACTTGATGCACCAATGATGATAAGATCGGCACCAACATCTTTGGCGATTTTTTTTGTGATGATCGAGCGCGGAGAACCGGCTTCGACAATGACATCAAATTGTGTTTCTGGTAAACCACTTTTTTCAATGAATTGTTTCACCGCTTCTTCGGCCTTTGCATGTGCTGCTTGTTTTAACTGTTCTTCTGTCTGTGTTAAATTTTCAAAGCTAGGCCAGTTGCGTGTATCCACGACATTCGCCACATGAATTTTTGCGGTATGGCGCCCCGCCACGTCAATTGCGTGTTCTAAAACGAGTGGTGATACTTCAGAGCCATCAATACAAACTAAAATATGTTGATACATAAAAATCCCTCCCTACACCTAGTATACATGGTGCGGGGAGGGGAATCGACAACTTTTTACAAATCTGGATGAACGACAAGCACATCGCATTTTGCCGTATTTAAAATATGCATCGTTACATTACCAACAAAGCGTTCTGCGCCTTTTTTCGGACTACGTGCCCCACAAATAATAAGACCAGGATTTATTTCCTTCGCAATTTTCGGTGTGATTAACTTTCGAGGAGATCCTGCTTCGACAATAATATTGACGCGGTCATAGCGTTCAGGCGTATCGGATTTTGCTTTGTAGGAGGCGACAACTTCCTGACATTTTTTATACGCATCCTCAGTCATTTGATCAAAGGTCATTGCTGCATAACTTTTCATATAGGGGATAGCACGCATATCGATAATTCGTACTAAATAGACATCCGAATCATAACGTCCGGCGACAACAATTGCTTGTTCAAACAATTTATACGACATTTCCGTTCCATCTACACAAACCATGATTTTCTCATACATGTGAAACCCTCCCTAGTAGTTTTATTGGTTATATAGCACTTTTGTAAGCGCTTTAAACATTGACTGGCACTTGTGGCACAAAAATGAATAAGGTGAATATTGTCAATTCCTCCTTACCTTGTCTATACCCGTATTTGTTCGAAGAAATGTGGGTATAGGGTAATTAATATCGAGAATGGGAGTGATCTACGTGAAGAATAGTGACAACATGATGGAACGCTTTATTGAGATGGAACGTCTTGAACGTTCAAAGGATTCACATGACTGGCTCCTTTGGCAAACGATAAAAGAAATTTTTGCAAAGCGCGATAGCAAAAGTTATTGGCGCTTTCCTTTATATACAAAAATAGAAGATACATTCGAACAACCGGATATTTTAATTATTGACCGAGAGGAAGGCATTTTGATGCTGCATGTGCATACAGGTGAAGTAGATGCGGCAACATTACGGCAAGAAAAAAAGCGTGCTCAAATACAGCTAGAAAGTTTAATGGAAGTCTTTAATCGAGGAGATCCACGTACAGAAAATAAAATACACGGTAAGTCCTTTGTAGTCGTCCCGCATATTGCACAACATGACATGGACGATGCGCATTTTATATTCGGCAATAAGCTGACACCTAACCGCCTATGGCAAACGATGAAAGATGCTGAATATCAAATAAAAGGTGCTCGATTTAATGACGAGCGCTTTTTATTAGTACAGTCGTTATTACATGGTATTCGCCTACGTGAGCGCGAACAGCGACCAACGAAGACCGGCACACGCTATGAAGTGGTTTATGAGTTATCAAAGCAAGCGAAGGAAGTAGATTTAAAGCAAAATGAATTGGGTAAAATTATTCCACCAGGACAGCAGCGTATTCGCGGCATTGCAGGAACAGGGAAAACCGTTGTACAGTGTCAAAAAGCAGCGCATATGCATTTGAAATATCCAGATTGGCAAATTGGCTTTGTATATTTTTCACCGCATTTGCAAGAAACGATTATCGACCAAATCGACCATTGGCTACGTTATTTTAGTAATGATGCGGTAAGTTATGAGACAGCAAAATCACATATTCAGGTAAAATCATTTTTCGGTGATGATGGCTTTTTTGCGACAATTTGTGAAGCGCATAGCTATGAGCCACCAACACACCAATTACTGAAAAAGCAGCAGCATATTAGATCGGATAGTGATTTAGTTGGCGCATTATGCACAGACTTTTTAAGCAATGTGTATATTTTTACACAACTATATGATGCATTATTAATCGATGAAGGCGAATGCTTTGTATCAGACGAGCAGTATCGTTATAAGGATAAACAAGCGTTTTACTGGCTTGCTTATCAGCTCGTACAGCCAATTGAAAATGAGAAGGTAAATCGCCGTTTAATTTGGGCGTACGATGAGAGTACGGATTTAACCAAAATGTTGACACCGACCGCACGCGATTTATTTGGCGAGGAGCCGTCATTTCGTCATTTTGTGACAGGAATGCATAAGGGTGGCTTGTTAAAAAGTGATATTATGCATCGCTGCTATCGTACACCTGGACCGATTATCGTTGCGGCACACACAATCGGTATGGGACTACTGCGAAAAGAGGGAATGTTGGCTGGCATTACGACGAAGGATGCATGGCAACATTTGGGTTACGAAGTGCGGATGGGCGTGTTCCAAGAAGGGGAGCAAATTGTGTTATATCGCCCACCAGAGCATTCACCAAATAGTGTGCCCAAGCTATGGAATGGCGATTTAGTAACGCTTGAAACGTATGCCTCACGTACACAGGAGCTTGACGATTTAGCGAAGCGTCTACAGCAAAATATACATGAAGATGAGCTCGATTGTACGCGGCATATCGCAGTGCTCGTCTTTGGCGAAGATGAGAAATTGTTAGAAGAAGTAGCAACGGGGCTAGCAGAACGTGGCGTGCCGACACATATTCCAGATGATAGGACGTTTTCAGTGCCTGGGGCTGTGACGGTATCAACTGTAGAGCGAGCGCGTGGGCATGAGGCATATATGCTGTATGTTGTTGGTATTGATAAACTTGCAATGGATGAACGGAATCAATTATTACGCAATGAATTATTTATAGCGTTGTTACGCACGAAAGCTTGGTGTCATTTATCTGGAATTGAGGGAGGTAGCTTTTATGATGAGTTACATGACGTAATGAAATGCGGTAATACAGTAACGTTCATTTTTAAAAAAAGTAGTGAGTAGGAGCGAAAAGCGATGGAAAAAGCGATGATTATTATAAATCCAACATCAGGCAAAGAGCAAGGCACATCTTGTATTGAACAATTAAAAAAACAATTAGCACATTATGAGGTGACGGTTTGTGAAACACAAAAGGAAGGCGATGCAACGGACTTTGCCAAAGAAGCTTGCAAGCAGCAACTAGATTTAGTGGTGCTTGTTGGAGGTGATGGAACGGTGCATGAGGGTATTAATGGCTTAGCCGAACAAACATATCGTCCAAAGGTTGGTGTCGTACCTCTTGGGACAGTAAATGATTTTGCACGTGCATTGTCCATTCCACTTGATGTGGAAGGAGCAATTGCCTGCATTGGTGGTCCATCCGTAGAGGTGGATATTGGTAAGCTCAATGGTCGGTACTTTACAAATGTTGTAGCAATCGGTTCATTGCCAGACTCGGTGGGCAATGTATCGAGTGAGCAAAAATCAATGCTTGGCTCGCTTGCGTATGCATGGGAAGGTACAAAGGCAGCATTTCAACACGAAACCTATTCTTTTGATATTGACGCAGACGGTCAACAATTTTCAGAGGAGTCTTTACTCGTATTAGTGGCGCTAACAAATTCTGTAGGAGGTATGTCTACAATTGCGGATCAGGCCGCTGTAGATGATGGCTATTTACATGGGTTTGTTGTGAAATCTGGCTCTGTTTTAACAATCGCGAAATTGATGACGAAAATTGCTGCTGGAACATTCCGAGATGATAAAGATGTGCATGCATTTCGAGCGCATCAAATGACGATTAATGGACCATCCGACATTCAACTTAATGTTGATGGAGATATGATGGAGCATTTGCCTGCACATTTCTCTATCTTGCCAAAACATATTACGGTATATGGCAAACGTCAATAGAAAATGTCGCATGTCATGATAATCGATTATCTTTTCTATTTTTTAAGAAAAATAGTGGATAACTTCAGAAAGCGTCTTTTAGATACGACATATTTATGAGTAAGCGACAGCCTTAGGGGATAAGACACAACACTTTAGTGGAAATTTGCCTAGTCGTCGATAAATAACAAAAAAGTAGCGTATTTTATACAAATAATTTGCGCGTTGACAACGCTTTTTTTATTAAAAGCTCATGAAAAAGCAGCAAAAAACACCCCTTTTTCGTCTGGAAAAGGGGTGTTTTCGGGCCGGAATAGGTCGATGCAACATGTATAGAAGCATTTTGAATAAATGACAATGCATTTTTGGACGTGCGTGAAAATTTACGCTTCAAGTGTGCGAAAAATGCCCCTCAGAGCTCGATTTTGCGCCTGTTTTTCGTCATTTTGGGTTTTTATCGGCTTTTTTCGCGCCCGTAAAATTGCGATAAATGACAGCTTTTCATAAAGATTTGTTATTTTCTATGTAAAAGCGTAATTATTTTTGGCGTTGTCACATATTTTCAGTTATGTCGTAGCCAAAACACGCTTCTTGAGCCTCTGATCCATTTCTGAAAAATGAAATCGTTCTACGCGCTAAAAAATTATACCTCCAATTGCCAGCCCTTACCGATGTCAATCCATTGTCGGTAATTGCTAAATGTTTCGAGCTCAGCAATGGTTAGCTCGATAGCACTGTTCGCTGTACCGCATGCAGGAAAGACCGTTGTAAATCGTTTCAGTGAAGCATCTAAAAAAATCGGTACGGTTTGTGGTACACCAAAGGGACAAACACCACCGACTGCATGACCGACAAGCTGTTCTACATGTTCTGGGGCGAGCATTTTCGCTTTGACACCAAATTGTTCTTTAAATTTTTTATTGTCGATTTTGGCATCCCCAGCTGCAACAATCATAATTGCATCATCGCCAACACCGAATGTTAAAGATTTCGCAATTCTTGCAGGCTCACAGTTTAATGCATTGGCCGCTTCTTCTACTGTTGCGGATGATTCATTTAATAATTGAATACGCTCATTTACGTGAAACTGAGCTAAATGTTTTTCTGCTAATGCTAAACTCATACTATCTCCTCCTACTTTCAATTATACAGAACATTCTGTTATCCTTGAAGTAGTAAAAATTAACATAGGATTGTCATGTTAATCTTATGAAAAGAGGGTAATAAACAGATAAAGAGTAAAAGGGGTGGTGTTTGGATGGATATTCGTATTGCGACAGCAGACGATGCGGCACAATTAGTAGAAGTAATTAAAAATGCCGATGCATATGATTCAGTTGTGTTCCAGCTAGGAGAAATCGATTTAAATGAAGCGCGGATTGCGAAGTGGATAACGGACAATAAAGATTCGATGACGATCTTTGTAGCGGAGGAAGCGGGCGATATTATTGGTTATCTGCAAGTGAAGCGTGGTGTCATACATAGCACGAAGCACTGCGGAACAATCGCTGTTGGCGTGCATAGTAAGGCACGAAGTTCAGGTGTCGGCACGAAGTTATTCGAACATATGCATGCTTGGTCGCGTGATAATGGCTTACACCGTCTAGAGTTAATGGTGTTAACGAATAATGTAAAGGCCATCTTCCTCTTCCGTAAAATGGGCTATACGATTGAAGGAACAAAGCAAGATGCCATGTTAATTGATGGACGATATATTGATGAATATTATATGACACGTTTTATTGATGAACAATAATCGTGAGTTGAGGGCAAAGCATTTCGCTTTGCCTTTTTTTATGCATTTTGTATGATGAAGGATAGAGGAGTGAATACGATGGTAACAATTTTAGTAGCTGACGACGATGTACATATTTTAGAACTTGTATCGTTGACATTACGAGATGCTGGATATGACGTTCTAACAGCGAAGGATGGTATGGAGGCACTGAGCATTGCAAAAAAACAAGTAATTGATGCGGCAGTGCTTGATGTAATGATGCCATTTATGGACGGTTTTGAATTAACAAAAGAGCTGCGTAAAAATATTGATCTACCTATTATTTTACTGACAGCAAAAAATCAAATTAATGACAAAGCGAAAGGCTATGAATCGGGTACAGATGATTATTTAGTGAAACCTTTTGATGTACAAGAACTATTATTTCGCTTAAAAGCGCTACTGCGACGCTATCATGTACAGGAAGACAGTGACGTGCTAAAGGCAGGCAATTTAATGATTTATACAGCGAGTTTTAAAGTCGTCGTAGGCAATGAAACCTTTTTCTTGCCACCGAAGGAATTTGAACTTCTCCGTTTTTTAGTTGCGAATAAACGACAAGCTTTTACGCGTGAACAGCTGATTGAGCATGTATGGGGACTTGATTTTGTAGGTGATACGCGTACAGTCGATGTGCACGTCAAACGTCTACGAGAGCATTTCCGTGATTTAGTCGAAGACATTGAAATTAAGACAGTACGCGGTGTTGGGTATATGCTAGAGGTTTATGCATGAAGACGCTGTATACAAAATTTGTCGCTTTAACGGCTTGTATTATGGTTGTGAGCTCGCTTATCGCTTTTGTATTGGCAAATGGCTATTACCAGCAAAAGTTAAAGCCTGAAAATGATGAGAAAAATATGCGTATTGCACAAAGTATTGCAGAATTTACGTCCTTGCATCCAGATATATCACTAGATGAATATTTAGAGAATTTATCTGAAATTGGCTATCAATTTTATATTGTCGAGGATAATGGCAATGAACGTTTTTTCGGTTCGGCGTTTCGCGATACAACAATATCAAAGCAAGCCATTGACGACGTTTTAGCGGGCAAACCCTATCATGGCATACGTGATTTTCCACAACAAACATTTGTGACAGGCTTTTTTGCCAATGAATTGTCTAATACGGTGGGTGTGAAGCTTTCACATGATCAGCATCAATATGCATTATTTTTACGACCAGATATTAAATTATTATTTAATGAAATGCATGGGCTATTTGGTGTTATGTTTGCAGCAGCTATTTTATTAAGTATTTTATTTGTTTTTATTAGTACGTATTATTTGGTCAAGCCTATTCGTAAATTGACACGTGCAACGCATGTCATTGCAGAAGGGAAATTTGATGTGCCACTTGATGTGACGACGAAAGATGAGATCGGGCAACTGGCAACGAGCTTTTCATATATGACGGCACAGCTTGCGAAAATGGAAGATGTACGCCGCGAATTTATTTCAAATGTGTCGCATGATATTCAGTCGCCACTTTCTAGTATTAAAGGCTATACGAATTTATTGGCAAAAGATACACTAACGAATGAGGATAAGAAAGTGTATATTGACGTTATTAATAGTGAGATTCAGCGGTTATCCAATTTAACACAGCAATTGCTACAACTAACATCCATTGACCAAATGCAGCATTTAGTGAAATTTGAAAAAGTGGATTTCACAGCCTTATTACATGAAATGCTTCATCAGCATCGCTGGAAGATTGGGCAAGCAGGCATTATGTTGCGCTCTCAAATTGAGGATATTGAACTTGAAGCAGATGCAGTCATGTTAGGAACGATTGTCGATAATTTATTGACGAATGCAACTAAATACAATCGTGATGGTGGCAGTATTGAAGTGATTGCTACAAATGATGGAGATAAAGTACGCCTAGAAGTAAAAGATAGTGGCATTGGCATGACAGACGAACAACGCCAGCAAATTTTTAAGCGTTTTTATCGTGCGGATGATGCTCGTACGCAAACCATCTCAGGCTCAGGATTAGGTCTATCAATTGTTGAATCAATGGTACAGCTACACAATGGTATAATTACGGTCGATAGCACGTTGCATAGGGGCACGATGTTTACGGTGTTATTACCAAAAAAACAAGCTAAATAAAAAAAATAGAGAAAATGTAGGGAGTGTCTGCTGAGATGCTATTTCATTTTCTCTATTATTTTGTCTGAAAATTAGTTTTTAAATGATTAATATTTAGTATAATATAACTATTTTTCAATTAAAATGTTTAAAATTTTAATAAATATGGTATTTTAGGTTTATTAGAGAAATAAAAAAGAAAAATAAAACCGAGGAGTACAAAAGAATATGAGAAAAAACCTAAAAATGATTATGTTGACAATGATGGGTACAGTGATGTTAGTAGGGCCAGCACAAGCGTTTGCGGCAGATGAAGAAATAATTGAGTATGAGACAAAAACCGAAACGTATACAATGCCGACGATGAGCGACAATAATCCGGCATATGTCGATACATTAATTGTTCCTGATAAACCAAAAAAAGCGGTTAAAAAGCAAACAAAAAAAACAAGCAAAAAAAAGCAAGTTGCTAAGAAAAAGAAAAAAGTAAGAAACTAATTATAGTCCTCGGTTTTGGGTCGTCCATTTAGGACGGCCTTTTTGAATAATGAACTAAAAGTAACCCTTGTGATTACAAAAAAGAACGTATAGACCTATTAAATGAGTAGAACTATTCTAGATACATAAACAAAATTTGTACTATACTAGATGATAAGGGGTTTACTATCTATAGATACTAGCGAATAGAGTAGAAGAATCAAATGCAATCATTGTTATTTTTACAAACGAAACCAGGCTGTTCATTTTTTAGTCAATTAACGATTGATAATGTTAACCGTGCTAAAATTTCGTTAATTATTGTCATCATTTTTGAAGTTGCCTTATTAATACGTAATATTTTTGAACATGGATTGTCCTTACATTACTATGTTATTTTTTATATTGTTTTATTAACGGTATCAGTTGTATCGTTAACACTGCTATGGTGGATGCCTAATAAAGAACAGCATATTCGTTTTTTAGATCGTTTTATTTTTAGTTATTATGTATTTTTTATTTTTTGGGGTGGTGCTTTAACAGTACTAGACCAACTCTCGTATGGACAGGTGACCGCTTATTTATCGAATGTATTAGTCGGTGTGTTAATGTATCATTGTTCGATGCGTAAATTTATGGTCATGCAGTTTATTCCATTAGTGATTATTTCATTTGCGATGTATGAAGCACAAGCAAATGAAGATATTTTTCTAGGGCATATGATTAACATTACGGTGTTTATGGTGTTTGCGACAATTGGCTCGCGTTTTTTATACAATGTTGCCGCCCAAAATCATATGCAACGTGAGTTATTAAGTGAAACGAATGAAGAGTTAGAGGCACTGAATACAGAATTAGCGTATTTATCGATGCGTGATGAATTGACGACACTTGCAAATCGTCGAGGGTTGTATCATTATATGGACCAACATTTGCAAGTTGAAAATCAACAAGTGAGTGCAGTGATTTTAGATATTGATGCCTTTAAGCATTACAATGATTTTTATGGTCATTTAGAAGGTGATCATGCTTTACGAATGGTTGCAAAAATTTTGCAACAGCAGGCAGGAGCAGAGAAGACCTTTGTTGCGCGCTATAGTGGCGAAGAATTTATGTTCGTTCGCTTCCATCACGACGATGATAATACAACGATAAAAGCATTTGCTGAACAGGTGAGGCAGGCTGTATTTGAAGCGCAAATTCCACATGCAGCATCCCCTTTTGAAGCAGTATTATCTGTTAGTTTAGGCGTGTCTCATTCGCATATTGCTACAGAAGTAAATATGACACAACTGTTTAAAGAAGCAGATGAGGCATTGTATGAGGCAAAACGTAGTGGTCGAAATTGCGTCCGCTACTACGAAGAAGTGACAATTGAGATATAAATAGAAAAAAGGAGGTCGCATTGCTGCGTCCTCCTTTTTATATACATTAAGCGACTGGATCAAGTAAAATCGCTAATTCATCAATATCATTAATATGGTAAGTCGATAGACGGTTATCGGCTGTATGAATTGATAATTGGTGCTCACCAATTGTCATTACAGTGCCGATTGTTGTGCGGTTGTCGTTTTCGACGATTACTTTGTCATTAATTTTTACATTTTGGAATTTTGTCATGTAAAAAGCCTCCTAGTTAGTAGTTGGCTGACTTACAGCGACATAATCTCGGTTTTCGTATTTTTCCAACGTTTCTTCGATGTTGCTGTCTGTGTCAGCTGTCAGAAAAGAACATCAGTTGTGAGATGGCTGACCTTTTATTCTGTTCATATGAATACTATACAGCCATTACGACAGAGCGTCAAAGTTTATGCTTCGTCTAAATGACTTTTCAGGTATTTCAATATTTTAAAAAAATAAAGAGGCCATCAAAATAATGTAGGGTATAATAAAATAAAGAACAAAAACATCGGGTGCATAATTTTTTTGCATTATAATTAAATGTTTAAGTAAAGTGTAGACAATTTATTTTGCTTTTAATGACATTAAGCGAGAGGAAGGCATGCCATGAAAAGAATGGAATTAACGGAGATGTACCGCTATATTACGAACCATATCGAAGTGGGGGTTCATGCGGTTGATACACAGGGGAAAACGCTTATTTTTAACGAAAAAATGCGTGAGCTAAAAGGTATTTCAAGTGACGAGCGCATGGAACAGGCACTGGATGCACGCGGTCAGGATAGTTTGATTTATCATGTACTCAAAACGGAGCAGGCGATTAAAAATCATCGTCAAAACTACTGGCTGAAGTCAGGCGAAGAGTTTGTGACATTATCGGATTTAACCCCGGTGTATCAAGACGAGGCATTAATCGGTGCTGTTGAAATCATGCGCGATATTACGGAGCGGGAACTACTCGCCTATCAGCCGCTTCGTCGTTACGGCAAACCTTTATTGTTTGAGACGATTACGGCCGTATCTAAAAAAATGGCGCGTGTCATTGAAAAGGCGCGCATGGCTGCTGAAAATCAAATGCCGGTACTATTATACGGAGAATCAGGTGCCGGAAAAGATATGATTGCAGAAGGTATTCATCATGCATCACCGGTGCATAAGGAGCAGTTTGTGACATTGATTTGTCGACATGATGAAGCCGCGTTGTTATCGCAAATTGAGGCACTTTTTGAAGAGGACCGCCACGTCACTATTTTCTGTGAGCGTTTAGAATATTTAAGCCTAGAGGGGCAAGAGCGCTTGCTGGAATTATTTGAAGATCATCAAGAAAACAATCAATTCATTGCATCTGTTGGCGATGATCCGATTGATTTAATTAGCGAGCAAAAGCTATCTAAAGCGCTATATTACTTCTTTGCGTCTGTATGCGTCCGTGTCCCATCATTACGTGAGCGCAAGGAGGATATTCAGCCGTTTATTGATGATTATTTTAAGCGTTATCGTGAAACAACGGGTAGTCAATTAGATGGCCTATCAGCGCGTGTAGAGAAAATTTTTATGGGCTATGATTGGCCAGGAAATTTAAAAGAGCTTGAAGTATTATTAGATGAAACGATGAGTACGATTACGACCGAGCGCCAAATCGACTTTGACCAGTTACCGATGTCGTTCCGCTGGAAAGTACAAAATGACGAAGAGGTAAAACCGGTGCAATCGATTGTAGTAACATCGAAGCAAGATATTCGTCCACTGACGATTTTTATGCAGGAGATGGAAGAGTATTATATTAAAAATGCGCTAGAGCTGTTTGATGGCAATGTATCACAAGCAGCAAAAGCACTTGATATCCGCCGTCAGAGTTTGCAATACCGATTGAAAAAATTTGAAGGTTAAGCAAAAGGATTTTGCATTTGCAAAATCCTTTTTTCGTGCCATAATTTATTTAATGATTCGTGAATAGTTTTTTCTCTAAATGGGTAAAAGTACAATGAAAGCGTTTTTATTATCGTTTCAAAATTTAGACTTTTCCGATTATTAACGCGGTTAAGTCAGGAAAACAAGGAGGAGTTAGGATGTCAGATAACAGTTTTCAGCTAGTGGCCATCGTACTTTATATGCTTGCGATGCTGGCAATTGGGTGGTATTCGTTTCGTCGCACGTCGAATTTGACGGATTATATGTTAGGCGGGCGTTCACTTGGCCCTGCTGTCACGGCATTAAGCGCTGGCGCAGCCGATATGTCAGGGTGGCTATTAATGGGCTTACCAGGAGCGATTTATTTATCAGGTTTAGTAGAGGGATGGATTGCAATTGGTTTAACAATTGGTGCTTATACGAACTGGCGCATCGTTGCACCGCGTCTACGTGTCTACACACAAGTATCAGAAAATGCCATTACGATTCCGAGCTTTTTAGATAGTCGCTTAAAAGATAGCACAGGTTTCGTTCGTATGGTGACAGGTCTTATTATTTTAGTATTCTTCACATTTTACATATCATCTGGGATGGTATCGGGCGGCGTATTTTTTGAAAGCTCATTCGGTTATTCGTACCATACAGGGCTATTCATTGTAGCAGGCGTTGTTGTAGCCTATACATTATTCGGTGGGTTTTTAGCCGTAAGTTATACGGATTTCATTCAAGGTCTAACGATGTTTGTCGCACTGATTGCAGTGCCGGCAGTTGGTCTTTACTATACAGGCGGCTTTTCGGAAACCGTTGCAACAATTAAAGAAGTCAATCCATCGCTGCTGAGCTTTGTTGCTACGGCAACAGCAACCGGTGTTATTTCAAGTTTAGCATGGGGACTCGGCTATTTTGGTCAGCCGCATATTATCGTTCGTTTTATGGCGATTTCAAGCGTTAAAGAAACTAAGCAGGCACGTCGTATCGGCATTGGCTGGATGTTTTTAAGTTTATTCGGTGCCTTAGCGACGGCATTAGTCGGTGTAGCATACTTTAAACAAAATAATTTAACATTAGATGACCCTGAGACAGTATTTATCGCACTTGGACAAGTTTTCTTCCATCCATTTATCGCAGGTGTTATGCTAGCGGCGATTTTAGCCGCGATTATGAGTACGATTTCTTCTCAATTAATCGTGACATCATCTGCGCTAGTAGAGGATATTTACAAAAAGTTATTTAATAAAACAGCTTCTGATAAGCATTATGTCTTTATGGGCCGTATGGCTGTATTAATTGTCTCAATCGTAGCGTTCTACTTATCATGGGAAAAAAATGCGACGATTTTAAAATTAGTATCATTTGCATGGGCAGGCTTTGGTGCCGCATTTGGGCCAACGATTTTACTTGCACTTTACTGGCGTAAGCTGACAAGCTGGGGCGCGCTATCAGGCATGGTAGTCGGTGCAGTAGTCGTATTTATTTGGGGGTCGAATGAAGTCTTAAGTGCTATGCTTTATGAAATCGTACCAGGCTTTGTATTAGCATTTATCGTTACGATAGTTGTCAGTCTTCTAACGTATAAGAAAAATAATGCGATTGACGAAGAATTTGATGAAACGGTTCGTATTTTAAAAGAAGAAAGTCGTTAAAGAAAAGCCGGCATTACCGTAATAGGTGATGCCGGCTTTTTTATATGTATGGCAATTAATTGATTTTCTTTCCGAGAATGATTAAATCGCATTTGACGCCATCTAGCTCAGCAATCTCTGGATAAAAGCCCCACTGGCTAAAACCAAAATGTTTGAATAGCGCGAGACTTGGAGCGTTGTGCCCGAAAATGAAGCCTAGTAATGTCTCGACACCTAGGTCTGGACAAGCGTTTAATGCAAATTGAATCGCCTGTTTGCCTAAACCATGTCCGCGGAAGCGCTCATCTATGTAGATGCTGACTTCGACTGTCCCATTATACGCTGGACGTCCATAAAAATCTTGAAAACTAATCCAACCGCAAATTTCGTCATTCATTTCCATTACCCAAAGTGGGCGACGAGTAGGTGTATGCTCGTGAAACCAAGGCGTACGATCTTCAATAGAAACTTCCTCAGTATCTGCTGTCACCATGCGGCTTGCAATAGTTGAATTATAAATAGCTACGATACGTGGTAAATCTTCTAGCTGTGCAATGCGGTAAGTAGCGCCGTTCATTAAAATCACTCCTAAATAATTAATATATTCAGAATATCATAATACGCAAAAAAATCGCATATAATATTATGTATTACAAAAATGTTTCTGTTGTACCATTGCGATGCAAGTATGTTACTATGTTAACTGTGAAACAATGACATTTGACATGAATGTCATTGAGTTTTAATACAACTGAGCGAGGGTATATTAATATAATAGAAGTAAGAGAACACTTGTATAGATTTTAGGAGGAAGTTACATATTATGAAGAACTATTTAATTCGTGCTGGCGTCTCGCCGCTAGACAATTTTGATGCTGCATATATGGCTGCAAACAATTCAATCGGGAGTAATGTGGGGAATTTAGTTTATGCGTATAGCATTTTCCGTACGTTAATGAAAGAAGACGTAAAAATCACACCTGATTACTACAAAATTAATCCAAATCAAGCGGATTATATTAATAAGCATTATGATGGCTATATTATTCCATTAGCAGATGCATTCCGTGAAAAATTCGCACCAAAATTACGTGCGTATACGGATTTAATTAATCGCTTAACAATTCCTGTCTATGTTGTGGGTGTTGGTTTAAGCACTGATTTCGATCCAAAATCAGGTCAAACGTATCCATTCGATGATGATGTGCGTAATTTTGTAAAAGCGGTGTTAAATAAATCATCTATCGTTGGTGTACGTGGCCAAATTACAGCGGATTACTTAACAGGTTTAGGCTTTAAAGAAGATACAGACCATATGGTGATTGGCTGTCCTTCAATGTATATGAATGGTCGTGAATTAATCGTTCGTGATACAAACATTACAAAAGATTCAATCATCTCTGTAAATAACTCACCAAAATCACCAGATAATGTGCTTGATTTCATCGAGCGTAGTATGCGTGAATTTGACAACCATTACTTCATTCCACAATGGTTACGTGAATTGCGTATGTCTTATTTGGGCGGACCTGACTTACCAAACTCAGATAAAAACTACCCATATTCTGTTGAGCATTCTGTTTATCAAGAAGACCGCGTACGTTACTTCTTAGATGTTCCAAGCTGGCATGCCTTTTTAGAAACAACGGATTTAAGCTTTGGTGCACGTCTTCACGGGAACGTAGCTGCTATTTTAGCAGGTACACCAAGTATTATCATTCCAAAAGATGGTCGTATGCGTGAACTTGCTGAATATCATGATATGAACTTCATCTATGGACCAGACATTACGGACGATACATCCATCTGGGATGTTATCGAGAAGAGTGATTTCCAATCGGTTTCTCGCCAAGCGCCGAAAAACTTTGATCGCTACATTCACTTCTTAAACTTAAATAAAATTCCACATATTTATGAGGAAACAAATAATCCAACACATGTCTACTTTGATGAATTAGTAGCGGCTATGCCAAAACGTGAAGCGATTCCGTCATTCTTCACATTATCACAAAATGATAAGAGTAAACGTTGGATGAAATATGTAGAAGAAGAGAAAAAAATGCAAGAACGTAAATTCAACATTCAAAAAAATCGTCTTGATAAAAAAGTGAAAACACTTCAAAAGAAAGTCGATTTCCAAAAACGTACATTAGACCGTAAAGCAGTTAGAACAGCATTAAAAGCGGCTGATTTATTTAGTAAGAAAAAATAAGCATCTTCTAAAACTGAAACACTAGTAAAAAAACACTTTCAAAAAAATTGAAGGTGTTTTTTTATGTGAAAAAACGTATTATTTGTCATGTGAAACGCACTCAATATGGCAAGTAGCGTTTAAAATGAATAGAATATAACGCATTTAGCGAGTAGATTTTCACGATACTTTATAGAAAATAGATGTTAATTTCAGCTAATAAAGTCGCTTATTTGTTGTCTCATCGATGTGAAATAGCTTCAATTCACATACCTTTTCATTTTAATTATAGAAAAAATGAATGATATCTATTCGAAAAGAACATATCATTTTACTTTTTTATAATTTTCAGAATAAAATAAAAGAGAAAGGGGAAATGTGGAATGAAAAATAAAAAAATGAATTTAGCGGTCCAGATTTTGATTGCTTTAGTGCTTGGTGCCATTGTCGGTATTATTTTAAACATTACATCACCCGCACTATTTGAAAAATTAGACAGCTTCCTGTTCTCACCACTTGGTACGATTTTCTTAAACTTAATTAAAATGCTGATTGTACCACTTGTATTTTTCTCAATTTCGGTAGGGGTAGCGAATATTGGGGATCCCAAAAAGCTTGGTCGTATTGGCGCCAAGACGATGATTTTTTTCCTGATAACGACAGCGATTGCGATTATTATCGGGATTACACTAGCGCTTATCTTTAAACCAGGTGAAGCTGGTACATTTAAAACAGATGGCTTATCTTATGAGGCAACAAAAGCGCCACCTGCATCAGAAACATTGCTTGGTATTATTCCGGCAAACCCAATCGAAGCGATGGCATCAGGCGCGATGTTGCAAATTATTTTCTTCGCATTGTTTATTGGGTTAGGACTTAGCTTTTTGGGCGAGAAAACAGCCTCTGTACAGCGCTTCTTTGAGCAAGCGAATGAACTTATGATGTTTTTAGTTACGCTTGTGATGAAAGTAGCGCCATTTGGTACATTTGGTTTAATTGCCTCAGCAGTTGGTTCACAGGGCTGGAGTGCATTAAAGGCTATGCTTCTTTATATGGTAGTGGTTTTGGCTGCACTTGCGGTTCACTTCTTTGTAATTTACGGAGGCGCAATCAAACTTTTGGCAAAGCGCAATCCGCTACAAGTATGGAAAGCATATATTCCAGCATTAACAGTGGCCTTTAGTACATCAAGTAGTAGTGCGACATTACCTGTAGGAATGGAAATTGCACAAAAGAAACTTGGTGTACCAAAGTCGATCAGTAGCTTTGTACAGCCACTTGGCGCAACGATTAACATGGATGGTACCGCGATTATGCAAGGGGTTGCGACCATTTTTATTGCCCAAGTATTTGGTGTTGAATTAACATTACCTCAAATGGCGATGGTCGTACTAACAGCGGTGCTAGCTTCAATTGGTACGGCGGCTGTGCCGGGCGCTGGTTTAATTATGCTCGCAATGGTATTAGAGTCAGTTGGCCTTCCAGTTGAAGGGATTGCACTTATTATTGGGGTTGACCGTCTGCTTGATATGACCCGTACGATGGCAAACTCAACAGGTGATTTAACATGTGCATTGTATGTAACAGAGAGTGAAAAAAACAAAGGTGTGACATTTAACGACAAGGATGTAGCAGATTCATCGTCACAAGTATAATACACAGCACTTTCAAAGCAGTTGTCTTTGGAAGTGCTTTTTTTAGTTAATGAACACTTACGATAGCTTAACGAAAATGAAAGCATGTCACAGCTAATTTTCGGGTATACTTAAAGGGAATATAGAAACGATGAGGTGGCATGATGGCAGTGGATTTAACGGGGAAAACGATTTTAATAACAAGTGGTGGTACACTTGAAAAGTGGGATAAAGTACGCGGTCATACAAATATGGCCACAGGAACGATGGGTACATATTTAGCAGAAGAAGCACAGAAACTTGGTGCGACAATTATTTATTTAAATGGCTATTTTGCGAAGAAGCCAACGAATGATGACAATTTATTGCTCATTACTTTTGAGGGCATCGAAGACTTAGGCGAAAAAATCAAGCATTTCGTAACGACACAATCAATTGATGCCGTCATTATGGCCGCAGCGGGCAGTGACTGGCTTGTAGATGAAATTTTAGACCAACAAGGGCAGCCGGTTTTAGAAGCAGGAAAATTATCGAGTGATGAACCACCAATCATTAAATTTAAAAAAGCACCTAAAATTTTACCGCAAATTAAAACGTGGAATGCAGATGTCACGCTTGTCGGCTTTAAACTAGAGGATGCGACAAATGAGGAGCTTGTAGCACGTGCAAAAAAACGCATGGACACATCGAAAGCCTCGTTTATGGTCGCTAATCAGTCCGGCTCATTATATACGACCGATGTCGATCATTATATTATTAATGAACAAGGTGACTATGAAATCTTTGCCGGCAAACGAGCTGCTGCGAAAGGGCTTATGGCGACGCTTGCAACGCATTTGAATCATTGAGGCTGGGAGATAGTGGAACAAAACCGTTCCTAGGAGTAATAGAAGACGGTGACACAATCTTTTTAGATAGTGGCTCAACGACGCATCCTTTAGCAAAATACATAAAGATGCGTCAACAGATCACTGTTGTAACGAACTCTTTACTCGTCGTCAATGAATTAGTTGATAGTGAAGTAGATGTTTTATTAATAGGCGGCAAATTGCGTCATTCAGAAAAGTCCATCACGGCGTATGACATGCTTTTTCAATTTGATGCTTTAAATATTCAAAAAGCCTTTATTTGCACCAGTGGGATTTCACTTGAAAATGGGCTGTCTGATTATGATATCGATGAAATTCGAACGAGACGTCAAATTATGAAAAACAGTAAACAAACGTATGTATTATGTGACCATTCGAAGTTTGAGCAAGATGTCACAATAAAAACATGTGATCTTCAAGAGCTTGAAGCGATTATTACAGATGCAGGTGTTGATGAAGAGGTAAGGAAACGCTTTAGTGAAGCGGGACATCGGATAATAATTGCCTAGTAGAAAACCATCGTTTTAGCGAGCGATGGTTTTTTCATCCCCAAATTCGCTATACTACTCAAGGAGGTGAAAAATATGAAAAAATTTGCATGGCTTATGATACCAGCGCTTTTATTAGGAGCATGTCAGCAGGAAGAGCCGCAAAAAGCAGCTACACCGACGACAAAGACACAAAAAGAAGAACCGCAGCTTCATTTGTCAAATAAGGAAAAGCAACTACTCGCTACCAAAGTAACGGAGCGAATGGGTGGACGTCCACTTGTGCGTGATAGTGAAGAGCAGTCGGGGGTGATGTATGCAGATTTACTTAATTTAAATGATTCAAAGCAAGAAGAACTTTATTTTTTGACGAAAACACCAACAGGCTATTTTGAGGAAATATGGGGACTTGTAGATGGGCAAGTTACACAGCTTTATAGTCAGATGATTCGTGTGACAAAAACGACACAGCGCTCGCTTGTGACGCATAATGAGCATGTTTTTTTAGGAGCAACAATTGCTTATGAAAAAGATGGCTTAAAGCAGTTAAAAAGCACGTATCAGCATGTAGGTGACCAAAAATTAATACTAGATGAAGGTATACATATTGAATTACCACTTGGCTCAAATGAACCAACGGCGGCGAGTAAAAATTTAGTAACAGATGAGCCGGCAACGCTTGCAGAGTATGAAGCGCTCGTAAAATCTTATAAGGTGACACAAACTTTATTAAAAAATGAACAAGGTGTTGTATCAATGGCCGTGCCGTTTAACGCAGCGAACGCTAAACTAGATACTATTTATAAGCAGTTGACAGGAAAAACATATCAGGTGAAGTCGAATGTGGCAACGATTTCGACCGAAGAGCAGCAAGAGCTGATGTCGAAGTTAGCCGCATTATCATTGTTCCATGAAAATCGGACATTGGCTAATATGACAGATAAAGAACTATCACAGTATGCGGCGCGTGATATTGTCAATGGCGCTTTGCGTTTTTTTGACGTTCATTTTACAGAGATAGCAGAGTCGGTGAAAACGATTGAGGGCTTTGTCTATATTGGCTATAACCGCAATGAACTAGACCCTTTAATGGAGGAAATCTTTGGTCGTAGTGTAACGTGGCAAAATGTGTCGTTGAAAAATTCTAAATTACCGCATGATTTAATTGTATCTAAACAGTATATTTATTTACCGAAGCTAAAAAACGTACCGAAGGCGACATTGCCGGTTATTCAACATTTAGTGCCGATTTCAGCGAATGAATTTTATGTAGAATTGGCTTTTTATAAACTAGGAAACAATCCATTAGGATATACGGAAGATACTTTTCTAGTGCCTGAACGGATGTGGTCTGAGGATATGCGTCGAGCCGTTCAACGAAGCAAACCGAAAAAGGGCTATGCGCTCGTGAAAAAAGACAATACCTTGCAAATTGAAAAAATTATTTTTGATGAAACACTATCATATAATGAATTAATCAATACTCGCTAGTCTATATATAATAAAAAAACAGCGCCATTTAGCGTTGTTTTTTATTTATGCTTTCTTCAAACAATTTTTCGATTTGCAGTAAATCATTTGCAGGTAATTGAGACCGAATAAAAACGGTTGGTTTTGCACTGTTTAATTGTATTCGTGAACAAATGATATTAACATCTGCTTCTTCCACAGTATCAACAAACGCTAATAAAAATCGACCTTTAAAATGCGTTTGTAAAAATTGTTTTGCATATTGTTGGTAAAGTAATGAGAAGTCACAGAAAAAATAAATTCGGATTGTTGGAATAAAGCTATCTATTGGGATTAAAACGTTACACAATGTTAAGTGTACTGCACGGAAATGGTCAGATTCACGCATTTCCATAGCGGTAGAATAACTTTCCCATAGTGTATTAAAACGTTCCATATATAATGGAAAAATCGTTTCTAACCGTTCAAAGTCGATTGAATTAAATGTCGCAACAAGCCAGTAATCAATATGGAATAGCTGACTTGCAATATAGTTTTTATAAAGTGTAGCGCTGACAAACTGTTGCTCGTGAGTAGTTAACGGGCGAAATTGTGCTTCAAATTGTTCAATCCACAGTTGCAAAGAGACCGTCTCTTTTGAAAATTGATGGTAAAGCGGGGCATAGTCAATGACAGATTCTAAATTAATAATATCAAACGTATCATAGACCAATAATAAAATGCGCCAATCATCATCTGTCCAATTTTCTAAAAAAGGAGGACGAGCAGGAATAGAAGCCGCATAAAATAGTTGCTGCTCCTGTTCGGTCAAGTCAACATGATTGAACAAGCGTCTTTCTGTTAGAAGTATAGATAAGGAAAGGGTTTGAAGGCTTTCTTGTATATAAGGAATTTGTAAATAATCAAAAATCTTTGAGGTACGTTCTATATAAAAAGAAACATTTTCTAAATTTGGTATAAGTGGTAATGTTCGATGAGAAGAGAAGAGAAAAATTGTACCGAGTATACGAATTTTATGTTCAGGTCCTTCAACTGATAAGGTAGAACCACATGAAAAATGGAGTCCGTAAACAGTCATATAACCATTGATTTCTTTTATCTTTCGACGCAACTTCGACTCGCTAATATGGACAGCTTCACAAAAATCATATGTATCAATGGATTTATGTAAAAAGGTCTGCATAAAAACTTCATATGCTAATTCTCTAGAGTAAATATAATCAACATAATTTTGTGTATGAATCGTATGACGAATAAAACGTATGCCATGATGCTTATGAATAATAAATTCTGCTTCATCAGGCTGATAAATTTCTTCAACTTCAGCTTTAAGTTCACGGCACATTTTTTTAATTGTTTCTACACTAGCATAGGTAAGTTTACTCGCTAAAAATTGGCTAGATACAAAGTCATCTTGCTTATCAAGTAGTTCAATAAGATCTTTTTTTAACCATGTTGCCTTCGAAATGCCAAACATTTGGGCTACCTCCTTCAACTTTTTATTTACTGAGGAACAAAAGCTGACTTAGTAAAGTACTCTTATTTTACTATAAAATAGAATGTAATAGGATATAGAATTTAGAGAATTCTTAACAAATAGGAGGGGACAATGTGATTGCAATCGTGCAACCAATTTATGTCGCAAAGATAAAGAGAGCCAATGAGCCCATTTGGAAAGATCTTATTTGTCAAAACAGTTACCAATCAGAGGATTATATGGGAGAGTGTTTTTACGTATATGAAGAACGAGTACATCAGGGAAATCGTTTTTTTTCGTTGCAGCGCACGATGATTAGTGAACCAATTGGTTGGATGAATGAGAAAAGTTTGATGCTTTCAGCGTATGTCGAATTACCAAACTCTGAACATATTTATCATTTTTCAGGAACGGGTATGTGTTATACACATCCCAATGGTGGCCGCATGGATCAATTGTATCCAGCACTTCATATTTTTGAAGGGCAAGCTTTTTTACCACTTGAAACCGTAAAAGTAGGAAATAATATTTGGCATCGAGGCAAAATAGGTGATACAAGTGCATGGGTCCAATCATCTCATTTAATCTAATTTTTAGTACTTGCTAGTCTATATAAAATAAAATATGTTTGTAAATAATCATTTATAGCGAAAAGAGAGGGTTCACTCCGCCGGTGGACGTTCTCTTTTCGCTATATTTTTATGAGGCACAATCTTTGACTTTGAAAACCGATAAGTTTACTTTTATATGGAAGGAGTGATGAATTAATGACTTATTTAACACCATTTACATTCAATAACGGCGTGACATTACGTAATCGCTATGTGATGGCACCGATGACAACCTATTCTGCAAATGCAGATGATACGGTTTCAGATGAAGAAATTGCGTATTACAAGGAGCGCTCATATGGCGTTGGGGCAGTCGTGACAGCTTGTACATATGTCATTGCAAATGGGAAAGGCTTCCCAGGACAAATTGCGGCTCATACGGATGCTTATATTCCCAGCCTTTCAAAAATAGCTTCAGCGATTCACGAAGGTGGTTCAAAAGCGATTTTACAAATTTACCATGGTGGACGCCAAGCAGTACGTGAATTAGTACCAAATGGTGATGTCGTTAGCGCGAGTGATACAGTAGCGGCAGATGGTGGCAGTGCGCGTGCATTAACAATTGATGAGATTCACGACATCATTCAAGCATTTGGTGAAACGACACGCCGCGCGATTGAAGCAGGCTTTGACGGCGTTGAGATTCATGGTGCGAATACGTATTTATTACAGCAATTTTTCTCAGGCTTTACGAATCAGCGCAACGATGTGTATGGTGGTTCTGTTGAAAAACGTATGCGCTTCCCATTAGAGGTTGTAGCAGAAGTGAATCGCGTAAAGGCTCGCTATGCAGATAAACAATTTATCGTAGGATATCGTTTTAGTCCAGAAGAGCCTGAAGAGCAGGGGATTACAATGGATGAGACGATTCAATTAGTAGATCGCTTAGCAGATGCGGGATTAGATTATTTGCATATTTCACTAGGTGATTTCCGTGCGAACGCGCGTCGTTATAGCGGTGAAAAAGAAAATCGTATTCAAATCCTGCATCGTGTCATTCGTGGTCGCGTACCGTTTATCGGTGTAGGCTCTATTTATTCAAAACAAGATGCACAACAAGCAATTGAGACTGGCGCAGAGCTACTAGCGCTTGGACGTGAGCTGTTAATTGAGCCACATTGGGTTGAAAAAATTGCAGCAGGAGAAGAGGTTATTACGGAAATGGATATGACGCGTGATAATGTCATTCCTGGACCGTTAATGGATATGATGAAATTACGTCAAGGCTGGGTTCCGGGCGTCAAATAAATATAAAAAGAAACTTTGACATACTTTCATATAAGCATAAGAAAAACCGGAATTGCGCGGTGGCGCGGTTCCGGTTTTTCGTTGCGAACGTTAAAAAAGGAGAATGACGTGTTTTGGCCGAGTCTCTTTTTTTATATTATTTCTTTTCTTCGTTTTTCTTTACCCAATAATCAGCGTTTTTGATACCAAGTTTGATTGGATCAAATGTAGGATCTTTACCTTCTTTTTTCTGTTGTTCATAGTCTTTTAAAGCAATTAATGTTGGCTTCACTAAGAATAGTAAGGCGATAACGTTTACCCAAACCATTAGGCCAAGACCGATATCCCCGAGCGTCCAAGCAGCCGTTGATGTTTTTACAGAACCATAGTATAGCCCGATTAAGAAAATTAATTGCATAAAGATAATCGCAATTTTTAATTTTTTACCTTCTAGGAAGTACGCTAAGTTTGTTTCGGCAATATAGTAGTATGCCATGATTGTTGTGAAGGCAAAGAAGAATAATGCAATCGCAACGAAACCAGCACCAAATCCTGCAAGAGGGAATGCGTGCTCAAGTGCTGCCTGTGTATAGGCCGTACCCGCTTCGATTCCAGGAACATGTTCAACGATAAATTCGCCTGCTTTTGGACCTGATTCATAGGCTACATTGTATTGACCTGTGAATAGAATAATGAAAGCTGTTGCGGTACATACTAAGAATGTATCAAAGTAGATTGAGAATGCTTGTACAAGACCTTGTTTAACAGGGTGAGATACCTCTGCAGCAGCGGCGTGGTGAGGGCCAGTACCTTGACCAGCCTCATTAGCATAAATACCACGTTTTACACCCCATGCGATGGCAGCACCAAGAATCCCGCCAAACATTTCATTGGCACCAAATGCACTTGAGAAAATTAAACCAAATACAGTTGGAATTTGATCAACATTTAAAATGATAATAATAAGTGCGATTAAAATATAGGCACCTGCCATAAATGGTACGATAATTGAAGCAACTGTTGCGATACGTTTTACGCCACCAACAATAATGATACCAATAAAGACAACCAAGAACACACCTGACACCCAGGCAGGAATATTAAACGCATTATTCATTGCGTCTGCAATTGAATTTGATTGTACAGTAGGCATTAAAATCGCCATTGCTAGTACACCAACAACTGCAAAAACCATCCCTAACCACTTCTTGCCTGAAAATTTATGAATGTAGTAGGCAGGACCACCACGATAAATACCGTTTTTCTCCTCTTTATAAATCTGTGCAAGCGTCGACTCTACATATGCTGTTGCAGCACCGATAAAGCCAAGTACCCACATCCAGAAGATTGCCCCAGGGCCACCGAACGCGATTGCTGTTGCGGTACCCGCGATATTACCTACACCAATACGGCCAGATAATGCCATTGCCATCGCTTCAAATGATGAAACACCAGCTGATGATTTTTCTCCTTTAGCCAATTGCACGAACATGTCTTTGAAGAAGCGAACCTGCATAAATCGTGTCATAAACGTAAAAATTAAACCAACAATTAAAATACCGTAAATCATGACAGGGCTCCAAAGCCAGTTATTGACTGTCGTTAACATTTCCTCCATAACATCACCTCTTTTATAAAATTATTCTTTCTGCATATTATTATATTCTGACAATTCATAACATTCAATACAATTTTAGCATGAAAATAATAACCAGGTAAAAGTATCCAATATATTAGGTGCTCTAAAGCATTGATATTAAAGAGAAAACGAAGTATTTTAGACCACCTGTTTCAAATAAATATTTTTTTTGCAAAATAAATTGTTATTTGAAAAAGAATATTGTAGAAAAATGACTAATTGGATGAAATCAAAAAAAGAGCTACTTTTTCGTAGCTCCTGTCAGACTTATGCATAATTTTCTAAAAATGCATGGCCCGCTTCTGTAACCGTTACATCACCGACACCAAATGTAACCTCACAATTTCCATCCGTCAACATGCTTGAAATACCAATTACATAATGATGTTGCTTTGCTTGTTGAATGGCCTCATGCATTTGGGCGTCATTTAATGTATTTTCCCATTTTGTATAATCCCGATTAAAGCGTGCTAGATCTTGAAGTAGTGCATAAAGATGGTCCATTAGAAACCCTCCTTCCGTTATCGTCTTTATCATACGCTAGTGAGCAATGAAATTAAAAAAATAAGCCCCTTTCTTTACAAAAATAATCGAAGGTGCTATGATAAATCTATAAACTGACGAACGTTCGTAAGGGAGATGATGAAATGACACAGCAAGATATTATGAATGCAGGATTACGTAATTTTGCAGAGCATGGCTATGAAGGGGCTTCAATGGCGATGATTGCGGAGACAGTAGGCATTAAAAAACAATCGATTTATACGCATTTTAAAAATAAGGATGCGTTGTTTTTAGCTGTATGTGAGGAGTGCATTACACAGGAAATGAATTTTATCCAATCTGTCATTGAAACACAAACAGATTATAAGCAATTGTTTGAGCGTTATATTATACGTTATCAGGAAAATGATGCGACGAAGTTTTGGCTGCGTATGATGTTCTTTCCACCACAGCATTTGTACACAGAAGTGATGGATGGGGTATACCGCTATTTAGATGCTATAGAGGAACTTGTAACGGAAATGTTTAGGGTGTCGGAGGTAGTGACAAACGAAGTAGCGCCAGCGGTTATGGCGCAAGCTTACTTGGCAATCTTAGATAGTATGTTTGTTGAATTATTATATGGTGATGCCAGTCGTGCAACGCGTCGTCTAGAAGCCGCGTATACGATTTTTGAACGTGGCATTTAGGAGGAGAAAAAATGAAAAACTGGATGTATGTACTTGCAGCAGGTCTTGTAGAGATTTTATGGGTATTTGGCTTAAAGGCATCAGAGTCTGTCTTAGAATGGGCGGGAACTATCGGCTTAATCGTCATTTCCTTCTATTTAATTATGAAGGCAACTTCGCATTTACCGGTCGCGACTGTGTATGCAGTATTTACGGGTATCGGCACAGCGGGCACAGTTGCTGTTGGGATGTTATTTTTAGACGAGCCATTTAGTTGGTTGAAGATTTTATTTATTACGACATTATTAGTAGGTGTTATTGGCTTAAAACTTGTCACAGGTGAAAAGGAGGCAGCTTAACATGGCTTGGATCGCATTAATTGTAGCAGGTTTATCAGAAGTAATCGGTGTAAATGGAATGAATATGTTGGCGCGTCGTGATAAGCGTGGCCTATTTGTGATGATTATTGGTTTTATCATCAGTTTCTCGCTCTTAAAATATGCGATGATGTCGCTTCCGATGGGCATGAGCTACGCTATTTGGACAGGGATTGGTACAGTGGGTGCTGCCTTGATTGGAATGTTTTTCTACGGTGAGTCTAAAAGTGCGCTACGTCTAGCGTGTATCGCGCTTATTCTTGGCTCAGTGATTGGCTTGAAATTAATCGCGTAAATGACAAGGCCTGATTTAGTATCAGGTCTTTTTTTATTGCATGAAAACGTTTTCCAAATTATAGTAATGAAAAGGAGTGGTGCGAGATGTGGAAAAAAATAGGCCTCATTATTTTAACTGTAGTCGTTGTTTTTTTCATTGCGACGATTACAGTAACCATTTTACAAAAGACAAAGCAGCCTGAGGTGAAAAAAGTAGCTGTAGCGATAGATGAGGACAAGGCTCTTAACCATTTATCGCAATCGATTACCTTTCAAACAATTTCATACGATGATCGTACGAAAATCAATTTTAAGCCGTATGATGAATTTTTATCTTTTTTAGAAAAAACGTATCCACATGTATATGATGAGCTGGATGTAAAGCACATTAATGACTACAGTGTCGTATTTAAGTGGAAGGGACAAAGTAGTGACGCACCGATTGGGCTCATGGCGCATTATGATGTTGTGCCTGTCGCAAAAGGAACTGAAAAGAACTGGGAACAGCCACCATTTAGCGGCATAATTGATGATAAGTACGTTTGGGGGCGCGGTACATTAGATGATAAAGTAGGGGTTATTAGTATTTTAGAAGCTGTGAATCATCTGTTAGCAGAAGGCCATAAGCCAGCACAAGACCTTTATTTACTCTTTGGTCATGATGAGGAAATTGGTGGCGATGAAGGTGCAGCAAAGATTGTCGCGTACTTAGAGAAGGAAGGCATTCATCTGCGTTATGTGCTTGATGAGGGGGGTGTCATTGTAGAGGATATGATGCCAGGTGTAAGTGAGTCGATTGGCGTTATTGGAATTGCAGAGAAGGGCAGTGCGAATGCAACGCTCACAGTAGAGGGAAGCGGCGGCCATTCATCACAACCAAAGGATGTTACTACACTTGGCCGTTTAGCACATGCCATTTCAGCTCTTGAGGAAACGCAATTTCCAAGTGATATTCAGGGCCCTACAAAAGAGATGTTCACCTATGTGACACCAGAAATGTCCTTTGGTTACCGATATGTATTTGCGAATCAGTGGTTATTTAAGCCGATTATTAAATCCATTTTACTCGACAAACCTGCTACAGCGGCTGTTACACGAACAACGATTGCCCCAACCGTTTTAACTGCAGGAGATAAGACAAATATTTTACCAGAGAAAGCGACGGCTACAATTAATATGCGCGTCATTCCTGGCGATACATTGGATTCGTTGAAAAAGGAAATCGAAAAAATTATTGATGACAACCAAGTGCAAGTCCATGTAGAAGGCGAAGTCGCATCAAGTGTGTCTAAAACAGATAATGCAGCCTTTAAAGAAATTCAACAGGCTATTTTAGCGACGCATGACAATACGGTTACTACGCCTTACATTATGATTGGAGGAAGTGATGCCAAGCACTATCAAGATGTCGCCGATGATACGTACCGCTTCTTACCAATCGCGATGGAGAAAGATGGCTTAGAGCGAATGCATGGCACAAATGAGCGTATTGAAAAACAAGCATTTATCGATGCGATTTCCTTCTATGTAACCTTAATTAAAAATAATATGAACTAAGTAATAAGGAGGCTACCATGTATAGGTAACCTCCTTTTTTAGCCATTCATCGTTTTTAATGTTAATAAATCCATGACATTATTGATTAAATAGGTAGGCTCTTCTGCTAATAAACTTTCTTGTGAATGGCTACCCCAGGTCACCGCACATGTTTTAATACCAGCCGCCTTTCCCATTTGCAAATCAAATGTCGCATCCCCAATCATGACCGCCCTTTCAAGCGGAAAGTGATGCCGCTGCTGTAGTAGGAAAATACTTTCTGGATTTGGCTTATGCTCTGCGACCATATCGGCACCAATCACATCGCTAAAATAATCACGAATGCCAATGAGTGTGAGGTTGCGTAATAACGCATTACTATGCTTACTAGACGCAACATAGCATGCATCTAGTTTGGAGAGTGTCGCTAAAACTTCGGGAATCCCATCATAGACATGGATATATTCTTGTTCATATTCTTTATATAAAATGCGAAATAATGTAATAAGTTCAGCTAAATCTGTGTCATTGAGTGGTTCAGCTGCCATTGCTTGAAATGATTTTTCAATTGGAATGCCCATATAGTAGATAATGGTTTCATCACTTGGCACGGTTAAGTCTAAGTCGAAATAGGCTTTACGTGTCGCAATTAAACTACATTCACGTGAATCTGCTAATGTACCGTCAAAATCAAAAATAAAGACCATTCTAGCTCACTCCTTTCAAGTCACGTACGTTATTCTTTACCCGAAAAAGGCAAAAGTTGAACAGCATCATAACAGCTAGTACGCAACGCGCTAAATAATTTTTTAAAAATAATAATATCGTCGATTGGTAAAAGAAAAAATTATGAAAGGTTTCGAGTAGAAAATGATATTTATGTCCATTTTATGCGTGTTGTTAGTTTCGGTGATGAGTGTTTTCTATCTTTTGTGTTACAATTGGATACTTTTAGGGTATAGGTTTCAGTAGAAAGGGGAGAAGCATATGCTGAAATTAGAACATTTATCAAAAGTATATCGGGGTGGCAAAAAGGCAGTAGATGACCTCAATATCGAAGTGGAAAAGGGTGAATTCATTGCCTTTATCGGTACGAGTGGGAGTGGGAAGACGACCGCCCTTCGTATGATTAATCGAATGATTGAACCAACAAGTGGTACTATCACATTAAATGGTGAAAATTTGATGAAGAAGAATCCGGTGGCACTACGCCGCTCCATTGGGTATGTTATTCAACAAATTGGCTTAATGCCACATATGACAATCCGCGACAATATTACCCTCGTACCAAAGCTTTTAAAATGGTCAAAAGAGAAGAAGGACCAAAGCGCCGAAACATTAATCGACCTTGTTGACCTTCCTCGTAGTTATTTAGACATGTACCCTGCACAGCTATCTGGTGGTCAGCAGCAAAGAATTGGGGTACTACGTGCACTTGCTGCGAATCAAGACATTATTTTAATGGATGAACCGTTTGGTGCGCTAGATCCTATCACACGCGATACCCTACAAGATTTAATGAAGGACTTACAGCAGCGTTTAGGCAAAACGGTTATTTTTGTGACACATGATATGGATGAAGCCATTAAGCTTGCGGATCGTATTTGCATTATGCATAACGGGCAAATGGTGCAGTTTGATACACCAGATAATATTTTAGCCGCGCCAGCGAATGACTTCGTACGTGAATTTATCGGCTCACATCGCCTGATTCAAAACAAACCAAGTGCCAAACTCGTAGATGATGTAATGATCAAGCCGATTACGATTTCAATGGAGAAAAGCATTGATGAGGCGATTTTAATGATGGTCAAACGTCGTGTTGATACGTTGTTTGTTGTCGATGGAAAAGAACATTTACGTGGCATGATTACAGTCGAGGCCATTACAACGAATCGTAATTCGACAGATACGGTGTCTGATGTGATGACAAAAGATATTTATGCCGTACATACGGGCACCAAACTTCAGGATACTGTACGTCGAATTTTACGTCGTAATTTAAATAATATTCCAGTAATTGATGATGAAAAACATCTTGTGGGGCTTGTCACCCGCGCAAACATTGTCGATATTGTGTATGACACAATTTGGGGCGATGAGGAAACAGAAAAAGCAGAATAGGGGGCGTTATCCATGATGGAATTTATTCAAGCTAATAGTAGCGATATGCTAACGAAAACATGGGAACATCTCTACATTTCGCTAATTGCACTGGGCCTCGGCATTGTTGTTGCAGTACCACTTGGCATTTTGTTATCAAAAACGAACAAGGTCGCGAAAGTCGTTTTATCGATTACAAGCGTGCTGCAAACATTACCATCACTCGCAATTTTAGCGTTAATGATTCCATTTTTAGGCGTGGGGGTTGTCCCTGCAATTATCGCATTATTTATTTACGTACTATTACCGATTTTAAATAATACATACTTAGGTATGCGGTCGGTAAATTCAAACTTAGTCGCTGCGGGAACAAGTATGGGTATGACCCGTTGGCAAACGATTTATATGGTCGAATTGCCGCTTGCGATTCCTGTGATTATGGCAGGGATTCGTCTATCAGCCGTCTATGCCATTTCATGGGCAACACTCGCATCTTATATCGGTGCTGGCGGATTAGGCGACTTTATTTTTAACGGTTTAAACTTATATCAAACAGACTACATCGTAGCAGGGGCTGTCCTTGTTACCGTACTCGCACTACTTGTTGATTTTATTTTAAGCCGTGTTGAAAAATGGGTGACACCAAAAGGCTTGCGTGTCGAACGATAAGGGGGAAGGATAATGAAAAAGCTTATATCACTTTTAGCTTGTAGTATCCTACTCGTTTTAGCGGGATGCTCAAGTCAAAACGCTGTTGAATCAGGAGATCAGGTCACGATTGCGTCTGTTTCTACAACAGAAAGCTCCATTATGGCCTATATGCTACGTGATATGATTGAACATTACACAGATGAAGAAGTAGAGATGATTAATAATTTAGGAACGAGTACGACACTTCACCAGGCAATGCTAAACGGGGATGCGAATGTTTCTGCAACGCGTTATACAGGAACGGATTTAACAGGGGCACTCGGTGAGGACCCCATTTCAGACCCTGATAAAGCATTATCAACGGTTAAAAAGCTAACGAAAGAACGCTTTAATCAAACATTCTTTGATTCGTATGGCTTTGAAAACACCTATGCTTTTTTAGTCACAAAAGAAACAGCAGATAAATATAATTTAAAAACCGTCAGTGATTTAGGGAAGGTCGCAAAAGATTTACAAGCCGGGGTAGATACTTCTTGGATAAACCGCGAAGGGGACGGCTATAAGGGCTTTACACAGGCATATGGTTTTGACTTCAAAAAAGTATATCCAATGCAGATTGGGCTTGTCTATGATGCCCTACAAGCAGGGAAAATGGATGTGGTCCTAGGCTATACAACAGATGGTCGTATTAGCAGCTATGACTTAGTCGTGTTAAAGGATGATAAACAGTTCTTCCCGCCATATGATGCGAGTCCACTGGCAACAGATAAATTACTAGAGAAAAAACCGGAAGTAAAGGCGGCAATTGAGCGCCTAATCGGTAAAGTTTCGACAGAGCAAATGCAGAAGCTAAACTATGAAGCGGATAATGATTTAATTGAGCCGTCAATCGTAGCTGAGCGCTTCTTAGAAGAGCATAATTACTTTAAAGACGATAAAGGAGGCGAGTAAAAATGGCAGATATGAATACACTCGAGCAATTTTTTTACTACCTCTCTGAAAACGGCTCCTATGTAGTACTTCAATTTTTAAATCACTTTTTAACATCGATTTACGGCGTATTGCTTGCGGCAGTTGTTGGTATTCCGATTGGCGTGTTAATTGCGAAGTATGGCAAACTCTCTGGACCGATTATTACAATCGCCAATATTATTCAAACGATACCAGCACTCGCATTACTCGCGATTTTAATGCTTGGTATGGGACTTGGTCGTCCGACGGTTATCGTTGCCGTATTCCTATATGCGTTACTACCCATTATTAAAAATACGTATACCGGCATTACAAATATTAATCAAGATTTAATTGATGCGGGTAAAGGCATGGGCATGACGCGAAGTCAAGTGCTCTATATGATTGAGTTACCGTTATCCTTGTCTGTTATTATCGGTGGTTTGCGCATCGCCCTTGTTGTGGCGATTGGTGTCGTAGCCATCGGGGCATTCATTGGTGCCGGTGGTCTTGGCGATATTATTATTCGCGGGACGAACGCAACAAACGGTACAGCGATTATTTTAGCAGGAGCGATACCGACCGCGTTAATGGCGGTCATTGCTGATATTATTTTAAGCTTTGTTGAGCGTCGATTAGATCCAGTGAAGCGACATAAAAAAGCTTCAACACCAGAAGTACAATCATTAGAGAATTAATAGAGGCTGGGACAAAACACGTTATTTTCTTTTTTTAGCATTCGCAACGAAAAACCGGAATCGCGCTATGGTGCGATTCCGGTTTTTCTTATGCTCATATAAGAGGTTGTTTGAACATATATGTCTAGCCTCTTTTTTACCCTTTAAATTCCTCAAATGGCTGAATCGTTAATTTCATTTGTAAAATGCCTAATTGCTCATCTGATAAGCCATAAAAATCTGTTGCTGCATTATTCAGTGCTGTTACAATGAATGGTCCGAAAATACGCATTGAAAATTTATCTTCATCTGAAGCGATACGGAATGAAAAGCCTTCTTGGTCATATTGCGCGTTTTCATCACAAAATAGTACGACATTTGGTACGACATCATTTAAGCTAGCTGGCGCTAATTTGCGCTCCTCTAAGCCAAGCTGATCTAATGCCCATGTAAAATCAAGCTGACCTTCTTTCGACATTATTTGAACCCCTTGATCGGTTGCGATAAGATAATGCATCTCTAAATCCCCCTAAGTGTTTTTCTTCTAAATTGGAACCATAAAAATATGGAGCGAACATATAAATCAATTAATAATGCGAGCCAGACACCTGCAATGCCCATATTGAGTGTAATACCTAGTACATACACCCCGACAATGCGTAGTCCCCACATACCAACCGCAGTGGCATACATCGGTGTTTTCGTATCACCGGCACCTTGAAGTGCACCAGCTAACACAAAGCTCATCGCCACAGCAGGCTGTGCAAAAGCATCAATGCGTAGCGCCGTGACGATTTGGTCAATGACTACAGGGTCGTCAGTAAACCAGTGTGCCATCCATGGACAAAAAATAAACATGAGCACACCGAGTACAGACATTACAACAATCGTTACAACTGTTGACAGCACCCCGTATTCAAATGCTTCCTTCATACGTTTTGCCCCAATACTAGCGCCAACAAAGGTCGTTGCCACAACCGCCATCCCATACCCAGGCATAAACGTAAATGCCTCAATATTTTCAGCAATCATATGTGCCGCATACGTGTCCGCTCCGATTTTAATAATCAGACCAAAGTACACAACCTGCCCAACACGCATAATGAGTCGTTCTAGTGCAGCGGGTGTAGCTAAAGCTAAGAGCTGCTGCAGGAGTGTTGCATCATTTGGGCTACGCCAACTGAAGCGCAATGCCGTTTTTTGGACCGCTTGATACAGCCAAATACTATTCACGATTCGAATGAGGACAGTCGCATACGCAGCACCCGCCACGCCGCCATCAAGTACGATAATAAAAATATAATCAAGCCCGATATGAATGATGTTCAGGATAAAGCTGATTTTAAGCGGAGTTGTTGTATTACCAGTAGCGCGAATGACGCTTGCGAGCACCATTGTTAACGAAATAAAGAATGCAGGAATACCAACAATGCGTAAATAAACCGCACCTAGCTCAACAATTGCTTCTCCTGCACCCATGACGCGTAGCATATGCTCGGCAAAAAACTGCGTAGCTAATCCAAAGAGAATACCAGAGACAAGCGCGAGAATCGTGGATTGCTTTGCGGTCTGCCGTGCTTTGCTTATATTGTCTGCACCTAAATACCGTGCAATCAGTGACGAAGCGCCGACACCAATTGCCATAAAGATAGCCATATAAATCGCAATAATTGCATTGGCGATACTGACCGCTGTCACTGCATCTAAGCTAACCTTTGAGACAAATAGTGTATCGACAAAACCAACGAGTGTTTGCAAAATGTTTTCAAACATAGCCGGAATGCCCATGACAAGGATAGCTCGTAATTTTTTCTTTCTTGTATTATATTGCTCAAGTTGTAATTTTTCCATCATGCTAAAAGTATAGCACAATAGTTGCGCTTTTCGTCTAGAGCCTTTAGAGTGGATTATAGAAGGCGAGGTTTTTTCATGAAACGTATTGCACTTGACATGGACCAAGTAATGGCGGATTTGGTCGCAAAATTTTTAAGCCGCTTCAATGAAGATTTTGATAAAAACTACACGAAAGAAGATGTTGTAGGCAAACGCTTACCAGAGCTAGACGAACAGGCACCACAAGCATTATACAATTATTACGGGGACCCTACATTCTTCCGCGATTTACCAGTCATGCCACATAGCGTTGAAGTCGTAGAGCGTCTAAGTGAACACTATGAAATTTATATTGCGACAGCAGCAATGGAAGTCCCCCCATCATTTATGGCGAAATTTGAATGGCTACAACAATTTTTCCCAACAATTCCACAACATCAATATGTTTTTTGTGGCGATAAAAGTGTCATTCAAGCAGATTATTTAGTCGATGATACAGCGCTTCAACTAAATCGTTTCAAAGGCACTGGCGTGATGTTTACGGCGCCTCATAATATGAATATGGAGTATCCAATTCGCGTGAATGATTGGCTTGAAATAGAAAAATTTTTCATGGATGAATTAAATAAATAATAAAAACCCCGAGAGGACTTCAACTGCACAAATCCTCTCGGGGTTTTTGTTTAAGATAGTAACGCGAGCTTATTAAAGCGTTTATGCGATTTATAATGATCTCGCGGTAATATGTGTAGCACCTGTTCAATAAAACGTTCGGTATTTAGCTCAATGTCTTGCTCATATGCGGTGATAGCACGTTCAAAGCGAGCACATTGCACTTCATCTTCTAGTACATTCATAACTTGTGCAATAGCAGGTTGGGCTGCGTCAATTGGATAAACAAGCTGTTTTGGTATTAAATAATCCATATTGATTTGTTCTTGCCCCGGTAGCACAGAGGCGACAAAAATAGGTATACGTTTTACAAAAGCTTCTGAAATTGTTACACCACCAGGCTTTGTGATGATACCATCTACTTGCTCATAGAGTGCATTCATCTCTTCTCGGCTAGAAATATACGCAAGTGGTGTCACATTTGGTACCTTACTTGTCTGTAGTGTATCAAAAAGTTTTTGATTATTGCCACATAGCACCGAAAAATGCGTATCTGGATAGGCACTACACTGTGCTGTAAGAGAAGCTATATCCCCTAAACCGCTATTCCCACCCGCTACAAGTAAATGCTTTGCCTTTGAGCTTTTTACTTGTTTCACACGCGTCATAGCTGGATGAACAGGAATACCTGAGATTAAAATTTGCTCCGGTGCAATATTGAATGTTGTTTTTAAATGCTCACCAACTGCTTTTGACGGTACTAAATGAAGATCGACACCGTCCTTTGCCCACACACCCCCTGCAAAAAAGTCCGTATAGGCGTTAATGACAGGCATAGAAATATGCCCTTTCACTTTTAAGTTGCCGACAGCATGCGAAGGGAAACTATGTGTACAAATGACCGCTTCTGGTTTCTTTTCTAAAATGATGCGTTCAAGTGTTTCCTCCATCAAGTTTTCCCATGGTGAAAATGGTTTAAAATTATATGTTTGTTGATTGAATTGCTTCGCGTAAAACTTACTGTACGAGACGGGATGCTTTTGAATCCATGATAAGTAAATACGTGAAATCATTTTTTCAATACGTGGAAATGTATAGTTGAAAATATCGAGCTTTTCCACTTCTTGTGATGGGTCTTGTTTTTTTATATGAGCAGCAATGGCATCTGCCACTTGATGATGCCCAGACTGCATTTGCATAAATGGTAAAATCAAAATCATAATTAACACGTCCTTTACGTCCAAATAAAGTGCGACAAAATGTATTATTTTTTGCTTTGTACTTGTTTACGTTTATGTTTAATAAAGAAAAATAAAATAAATGCAAGGCCAATAAAAATACCGATAAAAGGTAAATATTCATAACGAATTGTCACAACATTGGCAGTAGCATAGCCAAGCATCATAAAAGGCACTACCCATATTGTCGTACCAATTAAACTTACAATGACATAAGGGATAAATGGGATTTTTGAAATACCGGCTAAATAAGGATTAATTTGACGAGCCCCTGGAATAAATAGGCCAATGAGCAATGCTTTTTTATAATTTGCTTCATATTTTTCCTTAAAGGCTTGTACTTTAAAATCACTCATTTTCATTAGTTTCGTTACTTTGTTAAAAACAGGCGCTCCTGCATAACGGCCAACAGCATAACTTGATAAGAAGCCTATAAAGACACCGAAAAATGCGGAAAGAATTGTTGGCAGTGCTGGTAGCGTGTGTTGATGAATTAAAATACCAATAATAACGACCAATGTTTCCTCTGGTGCTGGGATGCCCACGACACCAAAGAAAAGACAAACAAAAATAATTAATGGTCCATAGCTTTCGACAAGAGATAATACATGGCTAGTGTCCATTTTTTTCTAACCACGCTTTCGGGTCTGTGAACTGCTGACCTTCGAGCGTAGCCTGGTGAAGAAACTGCGATAATTGATGCAGCATATAGGCTGGGGCAGTGTCATCTGCTCCAGGGTTTTGTCCACAATCATGCAATACATAAGTTGCGCCGTCTTGACGCTTTGCATGAAGTTTTTGTAATAATGTCGTTTGACATGTACGGATTTTCCAATCGCCAAAAATCCCTGTCCACATAACAGGTGTTAAATTTAGCTTGCGAGATACTGGTAAAGTCGCGAGAGAAATATGACCATAAGTTGGTCGATACAAGGCAACCTTCGACTGTGTAAGGTTTTCTACAACCTCTTTTGCGTGTGCGACTTCTTTATATAAGCCAATAGGTGACAGTCGGTAACTATTTTTATGCGTATAGTGATGAAGTCCAATCACATGGCCTTCTTGTTGCATACGCTTAATTATCTCTGGGTAACGCTCCGCTTTTTCCGCAACAACAAAGAAAATGGCTTTTATTTCGTATTGTTTTAAAAGATCAAGTAGTTGCGGTGTATATGCTGGATTAGGTCCATCATCAAATGTCAACATGACTCCTGGCATACCATTATTCTGCACGATGCCATAGGAAGTACTACGGATAAACACTGTAGGTATGACAGTGTAGGCTGCTGCAAGTCCAACTGCAGCGGCAAGTATTTTTTTCATAATAACCAACCCCTCATAAAATAGAACGTTCAATTTGTAAAAAGGTGTCCTATATTCCATTATTTCGTTGAATATGTTATTTTTCAATGCCTTTTTTGAAAATGCTGGATGAAATAAAAACTTTTTCAGGTAACAAGAACGTCTATTCGTTGAACTAGTTTGGTAAAGGAGCTCCTTACATGACAAAAAGACACGACATACGTGCGCAGTTTGTGGCATGTGTAACGGATTATAAAGACGATTTTTATCGTTTAGCATATAGCTATGTAAAAAATCAGCAGGATGCGCTTGATATTGTGCAAGATGCGATACAAAAAGGCTTACAGGCACTTGAGCGCTTAGAAAAAATGGATTCGATGAAAAGTTGGTTTTATAAAATTGTTGTACGAACAGCTATCGACTTTTTGCGAAAACATAAGCGTGTAACGGTAATGGATGATGACACGCTTGACTATTTACAAAGTGGCGCAGAAGACCATTACGAAGATATCGACTTACACGAGGCACTTGAGCGTTTACCAATCGAATATCGCACTATTATTGTTTTACGTTATTTTGAAGATTTAAAAATCGATGCTATTGCAGAAATAGTAGATGAAAACGTTAATACCGTTAAAACAAGATTGTATCGTGGTTTAAAATTATTACGTATTGAAATAACGGAGGGAACCGTTCATGAATAAAAAATTGCATGAATTACGAGAGGAATACAAAAATATACCGATTCCTGTGGAGTTAGATAAGCTTGTCACAGAAGCATTGCATGAAAAGCCGAAGAAAAAACGGTTTGTATGGCCGATGACAAGCGTCGCAGCAGCAACGGTCTTTGTTGCATCGGTAAACCTAAGCCCTGCAGCAGCGGATACATTATCCAAAATTCCTGGCGTCAAAGAGCTTGTTGAGGTTGTTACATTTGAAGAAGTACATGATGGCAAGGGCACGACAAAAATTGATGTAGCGACACCGAAAGTGAGTGGACTCGAAAACCAAACGCTTGAAAATAACATAAATGCAGACTACCAAGCAACAACAGAAAAACTGTATCAAGAATACAAACAACAAAAGGGACATTTCGCAGTGGCTAGTGATTATAAGACGATTACCGACCATCATGGCATTCTATCGATTGAGCAAACGATTCTACATGTACAAGCATCTGGCTATGAGCAGAAACGCTATGTGACCCTTGATACAAAAAATGAAGCGCTTATTACATTACCGAGTTTATTTAAAGATACTTCTTATATAGAAGTCATTAGTGAAGAGATTATTCGCCAAATGCATGCGCAAATGAAAGCGGATGACAATAAAATATACTTTGTAAATCCGGAACAGGAACCTGTTGATGTTTTCAAAAGTATTCATAAAAATCAACAATTTTATATTAATGATAAAGGCAAGCTCGTCATTTCGTTTGATGAATATGATGTAGCACCAGGCTATATGGGCGCTGTTCAGTTTGTCATTCCAACGAAGGTGATTCAATCGATTTTAGTAGGGGATCGCTATATTCGATAAAAAATAAGGGAAGTACGTTTTGTCGTACTTTCTTTTTTATGTACCAAAAGAGGGTGTGGTAGCCACATAGCAACGAATAATGACTGCGTAGCGTAAATAAGCGGTTTTCATTCTTTTTTCTTCTATATTTCAATCATAAGGAGGCGACAACATACGAGTAGAAATAAAGTCATCATATAAAAAAGACTGGGACAAAACACGTCATCTTCTTGTTTTAAAGATTGCAACAAAAAACGGGAACCGCGCCGTAGCGTAATTCCCGTTTTCTTATGCTCATAGGAGCGGTTGTTTTTGCGTATGTCAAAGTCTCTTTTTACTTATCTTGTCTCTGTATCAAACAATACAATATTAATTTCTGCATTATATTTTTTCTTCTTCAGATTTGATATACAAATAACATCTTTTTTCATGCTGAGTAGGCAGGTAACCGCATGCTATCAAAAAACTTTCTGCTGTCGTTTTGCCAACTTGCTTGAAATAGGCACATAATTGTTCAATTCGGTTTTCTGGTGGTACGACATCAAGGAAATTTTTGAAGCTACCATATTGTTTCTGAATAGTTAGGAGCTGCTGTGCGTTATAAACAGTAGCAGCGATTTTTGCCGTATGCCGGATAATCGATGCGTCCTCTTTCAACTTCTTTTTCTTAGCGTCATCAAACTGCGCAACATGTTTTATCGTAAAATTAGCAAATGCCTGTTTAAAACCGTCGCGTTTTCGGTAAACAGTTGCCCATTTTAAACCTGCCTGGAAAATTTCAAAGGTCAATGCTTCAAAAAGCTCGTCATCGGTTTCTCGCTTTGTTCCCCAAATCTTATCATGATAATGGATGAGATCGGCATCATACTCACACCATCTACAGCGAAACTTTTCCATTGAATCACCTCATATCTTTCGTTTATTATAACAAATATCGAACAAACGTTCTAATTATATGACTTAAAAATATGATACACTTAAAACGCATTAAAGGAGGTTGAAAAATGGACGGCAAAAATCGTAAAGATGTATATAGTGGTCTGAAAGTTGATATTGTATTAAAAAAAGATCAACGTACAGGTAAGACTGTACAAGGAATCGTGAAAGACTTATTAACAAATAGTAGCTCACATCCCCATGGTATTAAAGTACGCTTGACAGACGGGCAAATCGGACGTGTATGTAATACTTATCCGGAGAAATAAACGTGTTAGTTATAGTGTGTCTAAAGGAATTGTCATTTCAGGCAATTCCTCTTTTTTATATTCGTTTAAAACGTTTTCTATCATTAAATTAATAACTTTAGTAAACCTTTTTTATTTTAAATAAGTTAACTAGGTTAATTTAAGGTAACTTTTATAATTAAATAGAATAAAAGTATTTGTTTTAATACATTATTGCTTATACCGATAAGACATACTTACGCGAACTAGCAAAAAAAGGATATTTAATTTTCGATTTCGTTTCAATTCTGAAAAAAAGATGAAAAAGCGCACACATTACGAATTTCGAAATATTTTTAAAATTATATTGAAAATTTGAATAATTATTTCTATAGTTAGAGTATTAGATACAAAGGGGTGCAAGAATGAAAAAATCAAAGTTAATCGTTTCATTAAGTGCGGCATTGCTATTAGCGACAGTGCCATTTACAACAACGGATGTCATGGCAGATGCTAAAGTGGTGGACAAAACTGTACCTGTGCAGTTTTTAGGCATGAATGATTTACACGGTTATATCGATGGCAACAACAAAAAAGATGCCAATGGTGCCGCAATTGGGGGTATGGCTTCTCTTGCATATCATTTCGAACAAGAAAAGGCAGCTTTTGCAAAGGCAAATAAATTAAAAGCAACTAAAAATTCATTAGCGATTCAAGCGGGTGATTTAGTTGGTGGTTCTCCTGCAATTTCCGGGCTACTACAAGACGAGCCTGTTATGAATATCGTCAATGCAATGAATTTCTCTGTAGGTGCTTTAGGGAATCATGAATTCGATGAAGGCATTGATGAATTTAAGCGACTTCTTAAAGGAGACGCACCAATTAAAAACGTTACACAAAATTATGAGCTCGTGAAAGATTATCAGTATAATAAATCGTCTATGGATGTCCTATCAGCAAATATTAATGACAAAAAAACAAATAAGCTTTTAAAAGGCTTTAAACCATATGTGATTAAAAAGGTAGACGGCGTTAAAGTCGCCTTTATTGGCGTGGTCACACCAAGTATTAAAGATGTTGTGCTGGCACAACATACACAGGATATCGACATTGTAGATCCTGGGAAGGCTGTTGCGAAATATACAAAAGAGTTGCGCAAAAAAGGCGTAAAAGCAATTACTGTTGTGGCACATGCTTCTGTATCAGCGAATAAAGAAGCAAATTCTTCTATTCCAACACAAAAAGATGAGCAATTAACAGGTGAAGTAATCGACATGCTAAAAACGGTGAATAAGCTCGATCCGAAAAACTCAATTGACGTCGTATTTGGTGGTCATAATCATGCGTATGCAAATGATACATACAAAAAGGTGCGTATCGTTCAAGCTTATAATTATGGTGAAGCCTATTCGGTTGTAAACGGTAAAATTAGCAAGAAAACAAAGGATTTTGTTTCTACTCCATCGGCAACGATTAAATACAATTATACACAGCCTGCTGATGTATTGAATTCAAATAAAGTATCGAAAAAGGTTAATAAAATTGTCACAGAGGCGAAAACAATCGTTGGGAAAATTATGGACCAACCAATTGCTACCTTAGACGTTGATAGCTTATCAAAAACCGCACCAACAAAAGTACGCCCGACCGACCAGTACCCTATCGGCGGCTCTGAAGTCGGTAACTTAGTAACAGATGCACAGCTAGATTATGCGCGTTCAATTGATGCAGAAGTAGACTTTGCATTTACAAACTCTGGTGGTGTACGCTCAAACTTAAATGGTATCGCAAGTGCTAATGGCTTTACAGTTACACGCGGTGCAGCACAAGCTGTACAACCATTTGGCAATACATTAAACATCATTGAATTAACAGGCGCACAAGTAAAAGCAGCAATTAATGACCAATTCATCGGTGGTTATGGTTTAGAAATGGCGGGGTTAAACTATACATTTAATGAAAATGGCGTCGTTGATGTTTTTGTGAACGGACAAAAAATCGATGAAGATCGTATCTATAAAGCGGCATTAAATGACTTCTTACTAGGAGGCGGCGATAAATTCCCAACCTTCATTGGCGCAAAAGTGACACAATATTTAGGTGTTGATACAGATATTTTCATTAATTATGTTGAAAAAATAGGGACTATTAAAAAAGAAGATGTCTCGACATTACGTTTAGAACGTGTAGAATAATGCAAAAAAGACAGCTCCTATTCACTGGGGCTGTCTTTTTTTATAAAATGTACATCGATTCCTCAAATTCATGCTAAAATAGGCGTTGCGAAATGCTAGGAGGAAACAATGAATACACAAGATTATAAATGGGTCACACAAGGACGAGACGTTATTATGGCGCAATGCGCACAATTAAGTGAGGCACAATTAGCACAATCACATGGCTTTGCATTAGATAGCGTTAAAGATACATTATTACACATTACAAAATGCTATCGTAACTGGATTGGCTCATTTTTATTAGGCAATGATTCTATTGAGGACTTCCCCGTAGAGATTGTAGAAAAAATGACATTAGCTGATATTCAAGAAGTATATGTACTAGTTGATAAATACGTCGCATTAGCCCTTCGAACATTTGAAGATTCGATGGATGTGATGACTTCTTCCGCATCTGACTTTAAACCAACTGTACAAAAAACACCACATCATCTTTTATTACACGCGTTCACTCATGAATGTCATCACCAAGGTCAAATAACCGCTATGCTAAGCTTAATGGGACATACGCCAAACAATACGAATATCGTTTTATTTTTTGACATCAATCGCAATTGCATAACTAACATCACCTTTATCCCATCTTGCTGAAATGGTATACATATATAGTCCCTTTTTAATCGGTGCTTTAAATGTCTGATTTTCTCTTTTTACGTCAATTGAATGCCCCGCTTCATCTTCTAATAATATACTTTCAGAATCTCCTACTGGCTTTTTACTAAATTGATAGCTCATTATAGCCCCTGGTTTCACAACAGTTGGTGTAATAAATCCCTCTTTCACCATTTGTGTCGGTGCTATTTTATCGACACATTCACTTGATATTAAGCTACTCCAGCAATAAGTTCCTTGTGTGACTTCTACTATCTTATTATCCGCTTTAACTGATAGTGAAGGAATCCCTGTTGCATAATTCCAATAAATAGCGCCACCAATCATTACCATAATAACAACAATTAATGTTATTTTTTTCATTTATACTCCCCTAACTGATTTGCAATATCAAATGGATTTTCCGTAAGTACATCATGTCCGGTGTCCACACGTATACAATTTGTTTGCAGCAGTGTTGTCATAAATCGCTGCATGGCTTTTTGGCGCACTTGTTCGGCTTCTATAGGCTGAGTCGCAATAAATAATGTGATCGGTTGCATAAGTGCTGGTAGTTTAAATTGATAGCTTATTTTTGTATAGGCAACCGCTGTTTTCTCCGATACCTTTAATTGCACATGTCCATCTGTATGATGAAAACGTTGGAACACCGCTTCTTCAAGAACATCATTCCATCTTAGTGCCTCTTCTTTTTCAGCTTCTACTGCCGCTTCAAAAGTTGGAAACTGCATTTGGGCGATAAACTGCCTAGCGCCTTCGATTTCTTGCTCGAGCGATACGCCAAAATCTGCCGACTGTAAATAGCCACCATCTAATAACACTAGATGCGCTACATTTTTCGGAAAGCGCTGTGCATAAGCTAAGCAGATGATTGCGCCAAGTGAATGCCCGACTAACATGACAGGCTCGGTCACCTTATGATGTAGCCATGCCACTAGCTCCTCCATTGTAAAATCAGCTAACGCTTCTTCCTCACCATGTCCAGGCAAATCATAGGCCTCTATATCCTCATTCGGTAATAGCTGTTGCAACTCTTTAAAATAATGCTTCGTACCCCCTAATCCATGTAAACAAACCCATTTCATTTTCTTTCCCCCTTAAGTATAAGTATATCACCTATATTTCCTTTAAATTAAAATAACTACCATTTTTGCAAATGTGTAGCAACACTAACACCATATTGCAAGCGCTAACATAGGCGCGGTGAAAAGATTTGTACTCCTGTTTACTAATTGTTATATTTGGAATAAATAAGGATATTAGGAGGTATTTGTATGGTTAATTGGACAGCAGAATATGATGTGGTAGTCGTTGGTTCAGGGGCAAGTGGCTTTGCTGCAGCTATCACCGCTAAAAATGAGGGGCTAAAAACATTACTTATCGAGAAAGAAGCAGTATTTGGCGGTGCATCGGCGCTTTCTGGAGGCGGTGTCTGGATTCCAAACAATCGCTATTTAGTCGAAGCAGGCGTGGCTGATTCTTATGAAGATGCTAAAAATTATTTAGATTCAACGGTTGGAGATCGTGTATCCGACGACATGAAAGAAACGTATTTAAAACGCGGTATTGAAATGCTCGATTATTTTCATGAGCTAAGCCCTCACATGCGTTATAGCTACGCCAATAACTACTCAGACTATTATCCAAATCGTAAAGGTGGCAAGGGACGTGGCCGTTCGATTGAGCCGCTATTATTCGATTTAAATGAACTAGGTGACTGGCAAAAGCTAATGCGCCCCCCTGCAATGGATACAAAGGGCTTTGTTATGACAGGTCAAGACTTCCATAAAGTGAATATGATTTCTCGTACATGGAAGGGCAAGCTACGTTCGCTTACACTTGGCTGGCGTCTTATGCAACATATCGTCTTGAAAAAAGAATTTGGTGCATTAGGGCAAGCATTAATCGGACGCTTAGCCCTAGCTTATAAAGAGCTAGGTGGCGAAATATGGGTCAACTGTGGCTTTGAAGACTTTATTTATGAGGAGGACCGTGTTATCGGCATTACAGCAAATAAAGACGGCCAAGCGATTTCATTAAAAGCGAATAAGGGGGTCATTTTAGGAAGCGGCGGGTTTTCACGTAATCAAGCATACCGGGAAAAATATTTACCGCAGCCAACTAATGCGGCATGGTCCTCATCACCGGAGGGACAAACAGGTGATATTATCACACCTGCTGAAAAATTAGGGGCACAATTTGATTTAATGGACCGTGTATGGGGGGCTCCGTCCTTCCTTGACCATAAGGGCCGTCCATTTTTCCTTGTGGCAGACCGCGGTATTCCAAATATGATTATCGTTGACCAGCAAGGAAATCGCTTTATTGATGAGCCAACACCTTATCATGAATTTGTCGATGTCATGTATGCGCATGAAAAAGAAGCAGGCTCGGTTCCTTCGTGGCTGATTTTAGATAAAAAGGCTAAGAAACGCTATATTTTCGCCGGTTTATTCCCAGGACAGGATTTCCCACAAGCCTATTATGACAATGATATCGTTTTATCGGCGCCAACCATTGCAGAACTGGCACAAAAGATGGAAGTTCCGGTAGATGCTCTACAGCACACAATCGAGCGTTTCAATGGCTTTGCTCGCAATGGCATCGATGAAGATTTCCACCGAGGTGAATCCGCACATGACCGCTACTACGGTGATCCGACGCTTAAAAATCCAAATCTAGATGTTATTGAAGAAGCGCCTTTTTATGCGATGCGTGTCTACCCAGGCGATATTGGCACAAAAGGAGGCGTAGTTATTGATACACAGGCGCGTATTTTAAAAACAGATGGTCAACCAATTAATGGCGTCTATGCGGCTGGTAACTGCTCCGCTTCGGTGATGGGCGAATCTTACCCCGGCCCAGGCGCAACGCTTGGACCAGGTATGACATTTGGCTATATTGCCGCAAAACATTGTAATCGCTAATCACAAAAAAAGCAGTGGACTCGATCGAGTCCACTGCTTTTTTTAACGACTTGGTGATAAGCTCACCTGATTATTCGTTTGAGTTGTTAACGGCGCAAGAAATGTATACCTATCTTCCCTAGCGGTTATTATCATCTTCTACATTGGCTTCAAAATTTTCTAATTCCTCAGCAGAAATCGTCTCAATAGGCATTGGATAATCCTCTTCTAATGCTTGCTCTGGCTCAGATTTTGCCGATAAATAATTACGACCATAGGATGCATTTGTTTCAAGTAAATCTTTCACATCAATCCCAGTCGTTTCTTTTAGGGATTTTTGGACCATGGCCATGACACCGACTGTATTTCCCGCGACGCTTTGTACACCGCCTCCTTCTGCTCCAAAATCCATCACCTGTACATTATCAATCGATGCAAGTGGCTCTGCAACGGCGCGCGCAAAATCTGGCAATACTTTAATTAACATTTCTGCAATCGCTGCCTCACCGTATTCCTTCATTGCTTCAGCTTTCATCTTAATCGCTTCCGCCTCAGCAATCCCCTTCTCACGTATCGCATCAATTTCGATTTGATTTTTACGTGCAACCGCATCATTTTCTACTTTTAACTGAAGTTCCTTAGAACGCGCATCGGCTTCTGCTGTACGCTCTGCAATACGTGCTCTCGCATCACTCGCGATGACATCCTTTTCTGCAATGATTTGCGCATCAATAACTGCCTGCTGTTTTGCTAACTCTTTCAGCTCTAATTGTGAATTTTCACGTTCCCGCTTTGCCTGTGTTTCCTTTTCAATTAAATCGAGTTCTAGCTCAGCTTGCTTTTTCTCATAGGCTTGCTTTGCAATCGCACGTTGCTCATTTAGTTCACGCTCACGACGTGTTTTTTCAAGCTCTAAATCATTTGCAGCTTTTGTCTGCTCTAATTGTAAATCCGTCCGTTGACGTGTAATTTCAATATCCGATTCATTTTTCGCACGTTCTGTTAACTGCGCATTACTCGCTTTATTCTCCTCAATTTGACGCTCTGCATCAGAACGTGCATTTTGTGCCTGTTTTGACGATTCAGCAAGCTTTGTAATCCCTAAGTTTTTCAAATAGCCAAGCTCTGAATCGTATTCATCTGCATCTAATACACGGTCTAATGAAAAGTTAACAACATTGAAGCCCATTGCCTTTAGATCTGCCTCTGATTTTTCTTGTACGACTTGAATAAAGTTTTCTCGCGCATTATTTACTTCAAGCGCTTCTTGCTCGGCAACTGTGGTACGCAGCTTGCCTTCTAGAATAACACGTAATTCTTTTGAAATTTCCTCTTCTGCCTTACCCATGAATTGCTCCGCAAATTTAATAACAGATTCAAGCTCATCGGCTACTTTAATGGTAGACGTTGCATGAACAGTAATCGGTACTTCATCTCGCGTTAAAATCCCTTCTGCTTTTAATGGAATTTGGAATGAGTTCAGTGAAATAGAATCAGCAGATTGGAATGGCGTAACAAGTACCGTGCCCCCACGTACAACACGAAGGCGACGACCATCTTTAATATAGACGCCCGCTTCCCCCTCTTTCCCGATATTTTTACCGGAAATAATTAATGCCTCGTTCGGCGCGACCTTTTTATACCCGAATTTAAACATGTAACTTCCCCCTTTTTCGTGGTGGATATAATTTCCACTTACTATAAGTTTATGGGAATTGATTACTCATTTCAATGCATAGCCGGTAGGACGGTGCTGAATCACTACTATTTCTAGGTACTCTCTAGTTGAATGTTCTTATAATTTAATATCGATATGATATAATTTGTTTTGAAAAATGAAAAGTTAGGTGATGATTTTATGAAACAACGAAAAGAAGGTTCTTGTACAACGATTTTAGTCGGTAAAAAAGCATCGATTGATGGTTCAACGATGATTGCGCGGAATGAAGATAGCGGAAGTGCTTCGTCTAATCCACAACGTTTTATCGTGATGAATCCACAGGATCAGCCACGTCATTATAAATCGGTGCAAAGTACATTTGAAATCGATTTACCAGAAAATCCAATGCGGTATACATCTACACCAGATGCAGCAGAGGGCTTTGGTATTTGGGGAGAATCTGGCATTAATAGTGCTAATGTGGCGATGACTGCAACAGAAACCATCACGACGAATACACGTGTATTAGGTGCAGACCCATTTGTTGATAATGGTATCGGTGAAGAAGACATGCTTACATTAGTACTTCCTTATGTGCATTCTGCTAAAGAAGGCGTACAACGTTTAGGAAGTATTTTAGAACAATATGGCACATACGAATCAAACGGTATCGCTTTCTCGGATGCCGATGATGTATGGTATATGGAAACAATTGGTGGTCACCACTGGGCAGCTGTTCGTATTCCAGACGATGCTTATGTCGTGGCACCAAACCGTTTCAATATTGATCATTTTGATTTTGATTCAGCGGATACACTTTGCTCAGAAGGATTACGTGAGTTTATCGAAGTTCATCATTTAAATCCTGATTTTGAGGGCTATAATTTACGCCATATTTTTGGTAGTGCTTCAATTAAAGATACGCGTTATAACAACCCTCGTGCTTGGTATGTCCAACAATTCTTCAACCCAGAAATCGAACAGCAACCAATGGAGCAAAACCTACCATTTATTTGCCATGCCAATCGTAAAATTTCTGTAGAAGACGTCAAATGGGCGCTTAGCTCACATTTCCAAAACACCGAATTTGACCCATATGGTGAAGGCAGCGAAGATACCAAATTTATGTTCCGTACAATTGGTATTAACCGTAATCAGGAATGTCATATTCTACAAATCCGTCCAGACGTTTCACCAGAAATTGCCGGTGTACACTGGCTTGCATTTGGACCGAATACATTTAATGCCATCGTTCCTTTTTATGCAAATGTATTAGATACACCAGCTTGCTACCGTGATACAAAATCGACATTTGATATTACAAAAATTCATTGGCTAAGCCATACAATTGCCCTGCTTGGAGATACGAATTTTGATTTATACAGCGATCTACATCGTGCCTACGAACAAAAAACGGTGGCAAGTTGCCGTAATATGCAGCTATTAGCAGACCGCGAGGCTACTAAGCAAACAGACATTCAAGCTTATTTAGGCCAAGTGAATGAGGAAATGGCGACATTATGCTTTAACAATACGAACCAGTTACTCGGTAACATGATGGCAACAGGTACAAAACATATGTCTTTAAATTTCTCATTAAATGATTAGTCTACTGAAAGAACCGTTCTTGTGACGGTTCTTTTTATTTATGTACTGTATCTTTGGTCTTATTATTTTTTGAATTTAAATTCTTTTTAAAAATTATCCCTCCTATAATAACATTATTTTTTCGAATTTTTTCACAGCATAGTGTATAATTATTTAAAAATCCCTCAAAAAAATGATAGATATTCCTTTTATAGAATTTACCTTTGTGAAGGAGGCATTAAATGGAATCGGCAAATTGGATTGATCACATCAACATTTGTTCACTACTCGCATCATTAAAACAAAAAGTAGGTGTACCTGATGATGTAACAACGAAACAAATCCAACCAATTTTACAAGAGGCGCTCTTAATCGTTAAACAAAATAAAACATACCTGACATTATTAACACAATTATTAGAACATGAAAAAACAGTACTTCGACATTCTTTTCATGTAACAGTCTATTCGCTTGCAATTGGCTCAAAAATTAATATGAAAAGAGAAGAACTACAACATTTAGCACTAGCAGCTCTCTTACATGATATTGGCAAAATCTCAATTCGGTCTACTTTGTTAAATAAACCAGGAAGGCTTACTCAAAAAGAATACGAGGAAATAAAAACACATACCATTTGGGGGCTGGACTATTTGCAGTCCTATGCACCATTCCCAAATGGTATTCAAGAAGTTGTTGTGCAGCATCATGAGCGCTTAGATGGAAGTGGTTATCCATATCGTTTAACAGCGAAATACATCCATCCATGGGCAAAGATTGTGGCAGTGAGTGATGTTTTCGATGCCTTAACAGCGAAAAGATGCTACAAACAAGCGATGCCTCCTATAGAAGCGCTTAGCGTTTTACAGCATGATATAGACAGAAAATTAGATGCTACGTATGTTGCACTTTTGGCATCATGTATTGCGACGCCTATTATGAGTAAATACAAAGACTAAAAATATTTATTTAGATTATCTTAAATGGGTATGCTTCGGCATACCCATTTTTTTATTGGTTAAACATTAAGAATACAATAAAAAATAACAAAATAAGCAAATAAACATTAAAATATTACAAAAAGTAGGTAATTTATATTTCAAAAAAATATTTAATAATATGTTTATGACATAAATAAGATATAATCGCATTATTTGATCGAATTTTATCATCTATTCGTTATTCAAATGACACATTTCTTTTCTACAATTAAATAAAAACAATTAGAATGGAGATGCCTATGAAAACTTCCACTAAGACAGCAACCACGATTTTTTTTGGTACTGCAATGGCCCTTACTTCAACAATGGATGCCTCTGCCGCAACATACACTGTAAAAGCGGGCGATTCATTAAGTAAAATCGGCTCTAAATATGGCGTATCTTACCAAACGCTTATGCAACAAAACGGGCTTTCTTCTACCGTTATCCATGTTGGACAAATTTTAAAAGTTAATAAATCAACTTCAAAATCTCCGTCCACTACAAAACAACCCTCAACGACATCATCTAAGAGTACATATACTGTGAAAGCGGGCGATTCATTAAGTAAAATTGCAAGTCGCTATGGCACAAGCTATCAAAAACTAATGACGTTAAATAATCTTTCTTCGACAACGATATTTGTCGGTCAAAAATTAACCGTTTCAGGTAAGACAACGACGACTGCTCCTTCTTCGGATTCATCGACGACAAGTAGTTCATCAAATACGTCATCAAAAAGTTATATTGTAAAAAGTGGCGATTCCCTAAGTAAAATTGCGGCAGCGCACGGAACAACCTATCAAAAGCTAATGACATTGAATAATCTTTCTTCGACAACAATTTTTGTCGGTCAAAAATTAACCGTTTCAGGAAAAGTATCAACTCCTGCTCCGTCAACGGGTTCCTCTTCAAACTCGTCAACAACGACCGAAACAGCATCAAGTAACTCGTCTACCTATACTGTGAAAGCTGGCGATTCCCTAAGTAAAATTGCGGCAGCGCACGGAACAACCTATCAAAAGCTAATGACATTAAACAATCTTTCTTCGACAACGATTTTTGTCGGTCAAAAATTAACCGTTTCAGGTAAGGTATTAACAGCGTCTACAAATACGACCGATAAAACACCTTCAACAACACCTGTTTCTAATTCTGATAACGTCATCGCAAATGCATATAAGCATTTAGGTGTACCTTATGTATTCGGTGGTTCAAGTCCAAGAGGATTTGATTGCTCGGGCTTTATTTATTATGTTTATAATCAATCAGGTAAAAATATGGGTCGTACAAACGCGGCTGGCTACTATAATATGGCAAAGAAAACATCTACACCTCGCGTCGGCGATCTAGTATTCTTTAGCGGCACGTATAAAAGCGGTATTTCACATGTTGGTTTTTATATCGGTAATGGACAGATGATTTCTGCGGCAAGCTCTGGCATTAAAGTAGATTCAATTCATACTGGTTATTGGAGTAAATATTTCACAGGATACGGCTCACTATAATTTTCTACCTTTAAAAACAGGCACTGCATAAAAGCAGTGCCTGTTTTTTTACGTGTTCATAACCCATTCATAAAGAGAGATTATACTCGTGATAACGACTTAAGGAAAGGAAGTATACAATGTTTTCATTATCAATTAAAGAAATGACTTTTTTTAAATTAAAGTATTTATTGATTGGGTTTATTTTATTTTTTGTTGCAGCGCTCGTATTTATTATTAGTGGATTAGCAAATGGGCTAGCAAACGATAATGCCTCTTCTATGAAAGAATTAGAGGTAACAAATTTTTATTTAGCGGAGGATAGTGAAAATCGATTAGATCGATCACAGTTTACAATCGAACAAGCAGAAAAAGCGAAAGATGCTTCTGCATTTGGTGTTCAAATGCAAACAACTGAAAAAGGTAAAGATGGGAAAAAAATTGACAGCACGTTTATGACATTTGAAAACGAAAAATTATTACCAACTATTATAGAAGGTAAGATGCCTCAAAACGCTAATGAAGTGATTGTTGATAAAACAATGCAAGAACATGGCGTAAAACTTGGTAGTGTGCTTTATCTACCATCTGTTGAAAAAAAGGTAAAGGTTTCAGCATTCACAGAACATTTTACGTATAGCCATACACCGGTAATCGTTATCCAGCCTGCACTATGGGAAAAAGTAGGATTTACTTATAATGCGCTTGTTTCAACTTCAGGGACTCCTGCACAATCAATTGATGGTGACTGGTCAACCAAAGAAGATGTTGTGGCACAAATTCCAGGCTATAGTGCAGAGCAAAGTTCTCTAAATATGATGCTTAGCTTCTTAATTATTATTGCTGTATTCGTATTAGGAGCTTTCTTCTATATTATGACGATTCAAAAAGTACAACAATTTGGTATTTTAAAAGCAATTGGCGCGAAAAGCAAATCACTTATTCGCGCAACGATGCTACAAGTATTCATTTTATCGATTACTAGCATTACACTTGCTGCGCTATTCGCTTATATCTTACCTCTATTTATGCCAGAAGGAATGCCATTTGTTTTTGAGCCAACAGTTATTTTAAGTTATGGTGCCGCGTTATTTGCAGTTTCATTAATTGGTGCACTCATTTCAACAATTAGTATTGTAAAGGCCGATCCAATTCAAGCAATGGGGAGAGTAGAATAATGACATTAAAACTTCAACATATCACACAGCAATTCCAAGATGGTGATGATACATTAACAGTTGTAGAAAATTTAGATTTTGAGGTAAATAAAGGAGAGCTTGTCGCAATTATTGGTCCGTCTGGATGTGGTAAAAGTACGGTTTTATCAATTGCGGGAGCACTTCAAACTCCAACAAGCGGAGATGTTTTCATAAATGGCAAAAATATTTCAAACTACCCTAAAAATAAATTAGCAGATGTGCGTCTAAAAAATATCGGCTATATTTTCCAAGCATCAAACTTAGTACCATTCTTGATGGTAAAAGATCAGCTAAAAGTAGTTGCTGATTTAAATAATACTTGGGATGAAAAACGAGCGGATGAATTATTAGAAGCGGTTGGTATGAGTCACCGGAAAAAACAACATATCCAACATTTATCTGGTGGTGAAAAGCAACGTGTTGCTATCGCTCGTGCATTTATGAATGATCCAGAATTAATTTTAGCGGATGAACCAACTGCATCGCTTGACGCAAGTCGTAGTGAAGAAATTGTCGCATTAATTGCGCATGAGGTGCATACACGTAATAAAGCTGCCGTTATCGTAACACATGATGAAAGTGTTTTACCTTACTGTGATATCATTTATGAAATGCAACAAGGAAAATTGGTCAAACAAAAAGAAACATCGCAGTAATTGCGATGTTTTTATTTTTCGACAGCTTTTGTCTATTTTTGTCGAAAAAAGTTTTGCGTTATTTCCATTAAAAAAAGCTAGATTTAGCTAAAAAAAGTAATTTTTTATAAAAAAGGCTGTATTAAAGTCCTGAAATACGTATTTTTAATCGTTTTATAGGACTTTAATTGATTGACGCAGAAAAAAAGAATTGGTATGATAGTTTCCGGATAAAGATTTTGTCGAAAAATGACGAATTAATTATATATTATTAGGAGGATTTCCCCCATGAAATCTACAGGTATTGTACGTAAAGTTGACGAGCTAGGCCGTGTCGTTATTCCTATCGAATTACGCCGCACATTAAAAATTGCAGAAAAAGACGCATTAGAAATCTACGTTGATGATGATAAAATTATCTTAAAAAAATATTTACCAAATATGACTTGTGCTGTTACAGGTGAAGTATCAGATGATAACTTCCGCCTTGCTGGTGGCAACTTAATCTTAAGCCCAGAAGGCGCACAAATCTTAGTAAAAGAAATTCAATCTCAATTAAACAAATAAATTCCCCTGCTATTAAAAACTATTTAACGTATCACCTCATGTAAATGATATAAGAGGCCCTACTAAATTTTCGCCGATTTAGTAGGGTCTCTATTTTGTATGTAAAAAATAAGTTTACACTAATAAAGTAAAAGTATCGTATAACGTTATCTAAAATTTATATGGAGGTGTTTATTATGAACAAATTAGTTGCAGAAGCAATCGGCACATTTGTACTTGTTCTATTCGGTACAGGGACAGCTGTTCTTGGCGGCGGTATTGAAGGCATCGGTATTTTAGGCATTGCCATGGCATTTGGTCTATCTATTATCGCAATGGCTTATTCAATTGGTACAATCTCAGGTTGTCACGTCAATCCAGCTGTTTCAATTGCGATGTTCGTAAATAAACGTATTAACGCAACAGAGTTAGTTTATTATCTTGTAGGGCAAGTTATTGGTGGTATCTTAGGCTCACTTGTCTTATTTACATTCTTAAATTTATCAAATTTATCTACTATCAACATGGGGCAAAATGGTTTTGGCGATCTAGGCGCAGGTGGTGCACTATTAGTTGAGTTTATCTTAACATTTGTCTTTGTACTTGTTATCATGGTTGTTACAGGTCGTAAAGGCAATGCGAACTTAGCGGGCCTAGTTATTGGTTTTACATTAGTATTAATTCACTTACTAGGTATTCCATTAACAGGTACATCTGTAAACCCTGCTCGTAGCTTAGGACCAGCTGTTTTTGCTGGCGGTGAAGCATTATCACAATTATGGGTGTTTATCGTTGCGCCAATTCTTGGTGGTATTGTAGCAGCTATAGTTGGAAAAATGTTCTTCCAAACAGAGCAAGGTAATGAATCAATTGTTAATAAAGATATCGATTAATTCATATAGCTTTTAATCTAACAAGTGGCTTTAACATACGTGTAAAAGCAACTGCCCCTATAAGCATAAAAAACCGGAATCGCGCTGTAGTGCGGTTCCGGTTTTTCGTTGCGAACGCAAAAAAAAGGAAATGACATATTTTTTACATTCACGTTTTTACGAGCATTTAAAGCTATTAAAAGAGAAGATTTTGCATAAATTTGCAATAAATTTTATAAAAAACATAAAAAGTTAAAAGATTTATATATCTTATTCTCTGTATAATAAATAAGAAGCGAGGTGGGTAAATGAATTTTGAAGTATTTGATTTAGCTTTTGAACAATTATTTCATGCAACACAGCAAGCAGGAGAAGATTTTAAACGCATAATGGAATATGAAAGCTTTTGCATTTTAGAGAAGTATAAACAAATGATTTGGCAATGCCGTGAAGTTTTCTCTTTTAATTATGACCTATACTTAATGCATTGTACCTTACACGATGAACACACGCAGAAAATGTTAACGGTTGCAATGGACGTGCGACTAGCGCAGTTTATTCAATTAGCGAATGATATGCATGATGCTGTCGCACAATGGGGCCAATATGTTCGTTTCAATAATATTACATTGTTGATGAATGAAATGCTTGATACCATTGATCATTCCATTGTTTTTTTAAGTGATTGTTTCCAAGAAAAAGGAACGATATAAAAAGAAGGTCCTCCAAATTGGAAGACCTTCTTTGTCTTTATTTCACTTCTTGTTCTTGCTCTTCATTGAACCATAATGGATCCATATCATCGATATCGCCATTATAATTAATAAATACTTCTTCGCCCGCTTTAATATCTTTAAAAGCAGAGAAATCAAATGTTTCATTATCAAAATTAATATCATACGTTGCATTTGGTTCATATGAATGGTTGAATAGCATACCATAACCTAATAAGATTGCTGAGCGTCCAATACCATATTCAAATGCGTAATCCGCAAATACTGTTTTTTCAATATATTGATGTTCTTCATTTGGATAAGCCAGAACAGGTGCTTGGTGGAAAAGTGTGCCTGCTTTAATATCTACGGTCGCAAATACGCCACGACCACTTACTTCTGAGTTTTTAATTTCAATCATTGTTATGTTGGTTCTCCTAGTCAGGTAAATTATGTTTCGCTATTAACTGTAACATGAATTGCCTATGAACGCTTGATTTTTTTACTCGTATTCATATAAATCAGTCCTGCTATTATAATAACAATCATTAAAATTGTCGCAACAATACCAAAACTTTGATTGTTTGTTTTAATACTAGGTATAATTAATAGAAGACACCCTGTAATACCTAGCATCATTACACCCATCGCACGACAAAGAGCTACTTCATCATACTTCTCCTTTTCTAATGCTGCCATCGTATTATACCCGGCAATTAAAAATGCACCTTTCCCCATAAGTAGGATAATACTTAAAATTAAAAATAAAATAATAACTACCCCTAATATAATCATACGCCACCTCCTGAATCTATTTTACAATATTTAACACTTCTAAATCTATTATTGATACAAAATTCTTACTTGTGGTGCTATCTACTATATGTGCTGAAGCAGCAAAAATTGAAAATTTTTTCTCAAAAGTGGGAACCAAAGTGGGAACCGTTTAAAAACGTTGCACTATATCTTTTCTATAAAGCATGATATAATAGGCTTTCAAGACATTTAAAAAGGACTGAAATTCACTTGATTAATATTGAAATGCCAAAACCAACCGTTGTTATTCAACAACGTGAACAACAACTAAAAGAAGGCGAAGCGCCAATTACGCCATTCCATGGTTTTATTGATTTACACAAAATCACTCGTGAAAAAGGCGGTATCTTCTTATTTTATAATGAAGCAAACGAAGTACTATTCGTTGGTAAAGCACGTAAAATCCGTCAACGTGTGAAAAAACACTTTGAAGATAACGTATCTCCAGTAAAAGATCACCGTAACGAAATTTTCAAAATTGAAGTGTATGAAATTGAAGATCCAATGGAACGTGAAATTTATGAAACATACGCTATCAATGCTTTCGAAGCAAAATGCAATGTAGATAAAGTATTCTTCGACAAATAAAATAACGTAAAAAACAGGAGGCGATTTTTTTAATCTACCTCTTGTTTTTTTTATGTTTTAAAATAAAAAATTTCACAAAGAAAACTATATCTATCTATGTTTGTACTCTTTTTCTAGTGCTTGAATGACCGATTCTAAAGCGACTTTCACCCCAAATTATGCTACAATTTACTAGATGAATGTACGAAAGGATGAGCAACGTGAGCGAACAAAAAATCGTCGGCATTGAGGAATTTGAAACACGTCGTCGGCATGCACTACGCGACGCGGAGCGTAATGCCTTCGAGAGTCATATACCTGTATCCTACAAACATGACATTAAAAATTACCGCGCTTATGTAGATCATACCCGTCAAGCACCTACTGCAGAGAGTATGTATGATTATTTGTACTATTCGATTACAGAGGAAAAAGTGAAAAAGACGACATTTGAAAAACGATTAGCAGCCATTAAAAAGTTATTAAAAGTAGAGTATGGCATTACATTTTTAAATAATGAAGCGTATTTAAAAGAGACAGCCTACTTGCGAAGTTTATTTAATAAGGAAGAGTTTGCACGTCAAAAGCAAATTAAAGGGAAAAAACCTGTAGATTCCGCGCAGTTGAAAGAGGCCTTATCGTTACTAGATGTTCGTGGACGTGCGATTTGTCTCGTTAATTTAATTACTGGCAATCGTCCAAATGAAATGGTCGCCTTACAAATGCGCGACTTTGATTTAACAAGCCATACCGTTGATGTGTATTTGAAAAAGCAAAAGACATTTAAAACGAAGCGTTTAACGGATGAAGCAATCCAAGCCATAAAGCTCTACATTCAGGAATATGACTTAAAAACGGATGATTACTTTGTTGGACAAATCATTGCCAATCAATACGGCAAAAAATACCGTAGTAAGCATGTTACTGAACGTAGTTATTTAAATGATTTGAATAAGTGGACAGGCTTATCCGGCTATAATTTCCGAAAAACTCTCGTAACAGATATGCATGAAAAAGGAGCAGACCTTGCGACAATCGCTGAACAAACTGGTCACCGCTCACTTGATACGATATCTAAGCATTACTTATCTGTATCAGATAAAACAATTGATAAATTTTTACCTTAAAAAAAGAGGTTGGTACAAAATATGTCATTTTCCTTTTTTTAGCGTTCGCAACGAAAAACCGGAACCGCACTACAGCGCGATTCCGGTTTTTCTTTTTCATTTATTTAGTGTTTTGTAAATTCAACTGTTGCTTCATTTTTCAATGTATTACCGATAATACAACCACGTTCAACCGTGATTAAGAATTTATCCTCATCATATTCAGATGGGAATGGTGGATAAGTAAGTTTTAGATGGAAATGGGTAAAGCGTTTTACACCTGATTCAGAAAGTGTACCCTCTACCTCTGCTGCTAAATCCGCTTCATTATAGTCAATGCCATCGCGCTCTAGTACTTCACGCATTGTTTTTACAGCACATGAGGCAAGCGTTGCTTCCACTAAAATTTTAGGATCTGCACCTGGCAAATCGTATGTTTTATCACCTGAATTAATTGTAATAACGTCGTTTATCTTTTGAATTTTTGTAGCCATTCTATCGCCTCCTACTGTCATTTTTCCCTGCATCTTTTAAACTAAACGTAAAATCATTTAAGTTTTTCTGCAAAGTAGTAAATTTTCCATAAAATTTATGATACGCTTTAATAAAGGGAGGCGCTTTTATGAAAAAATTAAATCGATTCACGCTCGTATTTGCATTATTGAGCTTTGTGCTATCATTATTTTTATTTATTAAGCCCATCAGTACATTAAAAGTAATTGTTATTACATGCGCTGTTATTGCCATCATAAAAGGGGTATTTGATTTATGGAGATACTTCCAAATCAAAAAGAAAACGGGTAGTGGCCCAACATTTCGCTTAATTACAGGCATCACGATTGGAGCATTAGGTCTGTATTTATGTATTTATCCAACAGGCGGCGTAACGATTATTGGCATTATTTTTGCGATTTGGTTCTTAATTGAAATCATTGGCAATTTAATCGAAATACAAGTAATGCGCGCGCAAAAATCATGGTATCTCGTTGCGATGATTTTTAATCTATTATGCTTAGTCGTAGCCGTGCTATTACTTATTCGTCCTAGCTATGCGGCGATTAGTTTAACATTAATGTTTGCATTTTATTTCTTATTCCAAAGTATTGCCCTATTTGTCGGCTATTTTGGTCTAAAGAAATTAACACATTAAAAAAATAGGGCATCCACTTCAGTGGGGCCCTCTTTTCATATCGTTAGGAGGAAAAACATGGACATTCAAGAAGTGATTTGTCAGATTGCTAATATCGATGACACAGTGGCATTTTATGAAGCAATGGGCTTTAAGGTGAGCAAGCAGGCTACAAGTGCTAGCGTGGAAATTGGCACGAGTAAGCTAACATTTATTAGTGGCCCGGATGCTTATACGTATCATATCGCCTTTAATATCCCGCGAAATGCTTTTCCCGATGCGAAGGAATGGCTACAGCAATTTGTAGAATTAATTGCTGAAGATGGCGAAGATGAAGTGTATTTTGAACGAATTGATGCCTACTCTGTCTATTTTTATGATCCAGCCGGTAATATTATGGAGCTTATCGCGCGCCGCCAAGAGGTTGAGGACGCAGAATATGAGACCTTTTCATCTGACACCATTTTAGCGATTGGTGAGGTGGGCTTTGTGATGCCACATATTGAGCAGGCACTGCATGTCATGGAAGATTTTCATATTCCTGTACGCGCCGGAAGCACCCCTTCTACGACAATGATTACATTTTACGGAGAAAATGGCTGCTACATTATTACCGCTCCTGCAGGGCGGAAATGGCTCTTTTCGTCACTTGTCGCCACGCCTTCTCCGATTACGATTCACACATCGTATGGCACGATTATGTATCCGACAAATCTTGCCAAAAATCATCGAGAGACGTAATGCACTTTCCCCTATACTAATTGTAACGAGGTGAAGGAAATGAATTTACAAAGGTTTAATGACGTTTTGCATTATATTGAGGCGCATATTACAGAAACGATTGCAATAGATGACCTTGCGCGCTGTGCGATGCTCTCACCGTACAATTTGCAAAAGCTTTTTACGGTGCTAACAGGTATTCCACTTGGTGAATATATTCGCCGCCGCAAGCTCTCTCGCTCATTATTCGAGCTACTTGAGACTAAGCAATCCATCCTTGATATTGCCCTACAATATGGCTATGCCGGACCAGATAATTATACGAAGGCCTGCAAAAAGTACTTTGGCTGTACCCCATCTGATATTCGCGCTAAGCGTCAAACTGTTTCCGCATTTCCGAAGCTCTCGATTCATGTTCAAATTAAAGGAGGAAGTTCAATGAATTATCGTGTCGAACAATTAGATGCCTTTCAAGTAGTCGGTGTAAAGGAAAGCTATGCGTCGATGGATGAAGGTGTAGAAAAAATTCCCGCGTTTTGGCGTCAGTTCTCTGGTACAGATAAAGAGCAACAGTTATTAAAGGAAGCCTCAGATGACGCGATGCTAGGGCTGTGTATCCCCACAGAGGATACTGCCTATGATTATGTCATTGGCGTGAAAACCGATAATACCCCATCATCATTTGAATCCTGGACAATTCCCGCTTCTAAATGGCTTGTCTTCGAAGCGGTTGGACCGGTCCCAACCGCCATCCAGCAAACCACACGTGAAATTTTTGAAAGCTTTTTGCCAAGCTCTCAATATGAATTTACCCAAGCACCTGACTTTGAACGCTATCCTAACGGGGATGTGACCGCACAGGATTATGTGACAGAGATTTGGATTCCTGTAAAATAAAACATTTTAGCTATTAAAAACTGCCCTCATATGATTAATGAGGGCAGTTTTTAATAGAACGTAAACCAAATTCCGACAACTAAAGAAACGAGCACAAATACCACATATAATGATGGGATATCAAACAATAATCCCACTAAGAATCTGAAAAGAGATTTAACCATTTCTCCTTTCCCTTCCGTTTTAGCTTCTTTTATGTATTCATTTATTAAAAAAATAATGTTAATTAAGAAAAAAAGAATTAAGATTAACCCGATTATTTTCACTGTTTTAAACGCTCCTAGCATTTATTGCTTATACTAATATAACATTTAATATAGAAACATTGAATTTATCGCCTAACACCTTCTTAACTTTCAGCAAAATTGGCCGTTATAGTAACTAGAAGGACGTGAAGCTATGAACCGACGATTTCAGATAATGATGACCCTTGCGTTAGCAAGTGCTCTTACTTTTTCAACACTTACAGTAGATGCCGCAAGCTATAAGCTTAGCAGCAATAAACTCGTAAATGCACAAACGGGGAAAACAGCAAAAGGCTATATTACGTATAATAAAAAGCTCTATAAAAATGGAAAGATTTTTAGTGGCATTTATAGCGATAAGCTATACAAAAACGGCAAAGTCGATAAGAAAAATTATTATGTCACCGGTAGCACACTCTATAAAAATGGGCGCATTGTGTATTCACTCGTTTTATACAATGGTGTGCTCTATAACAGCTCGATGCGTGCTGTCGGTAAAATCGTTTATGATAATAAACTGTATGTAAATGGCAAAATAAAAGAAGGCATTGTATTATCCTCTAATAAACAATTATATGAAAATGGTGTATTGAAAAAAGGTTTTGCGATTTATAAGAACCGTATTTATTTTGATGGTTTACTTTATGGAGATACGGTTGTCTTTAATAGCCAGCTTTTTATCGAGGGTGATTTAGCAGAAGGTTTGAAGGTATACGATGACCATTTATTTTTAGATGGCAAGCTCGCACCTGGTTATATGTTGTATAACCCAACAGGTGATCCTGAAAATTTTGAAGCAGAGGTGTTGTATTATAAAGGCTTTATTGTGAAGGGTGAATTCGTTTACGAGGGCATGACGTATATCGATGGAAAAATTGTATTACCGTAATTAAAAAGAGGCTTTGACATATGTATAAAAACACCCGTTCCTATTAGCATAAGAAAAACCGGAATCGCACTGTAGCGCGGTTCCGGTTTTTAATTGCGAACGCTAAAAAAGGAAAATGACGTGTTTTGTCCCAGCCTCTTTTATATGCTTAGTTATGAATGCGACGTTCTGCTTCTTCTTCATAATATTCGCGTTGGACAACATTTGCTTGCTCAACTAATGTTGGTAAACGGAAAAAGTCAACAATCCACCAAATAATCGCAATTCCTAATGCGACAACGCCAATATCAATTAAGAATGCAAAAAAGAATACCAGTGTTAGCGTTAAAATCGCTAAGCCGCTTCCCATATGGTTTAAATAAAATTTATGAACGCCAAAAAGGCCAAAAATCCAACGTTTACGCGCTGTTTTTAAATCACGATAGCCGTCTTCTTTTAATTTTTCTTCAACGTATGCCGCACGTTTTTCTTCTACTGTGCTCATGTAAAATCCTCCTACATAGTGCTCGTTTTATGTCACTTTCTATTATAGAAGAAAATACGTTTAAAAATCGTTAAATTTGAAAGTTTCTTTTACATTTTTATGTACTAGACAAAAAAACATCGCTCTAAGCACATAAATTATCCATAATTACAGATTTTTTCTTTTTATATAGACTAGCAAGTAATAATTTTATATGATTTAAATGCTTTATAAATTTTTTTATTGCGTATTTTGTCGAATAATGTCATAATATGAACGCGTGAATCATTTAAAGGAGGTCGATTTCATGCGCATTATCATCTTTGAACAAGATTATAGCGATATTAATACGATCCATAACTCAATTGAACGATTAGCAAAATTTAAAGAATATACAATTTATCAAGTGTTAACAACACGTAAAGTACAATCCATTTTAGATTACCTAGAAAGCTACGTGGCAGACAGTTACTTTATTTCTATTCGCCCCGATCAGCCCGAAACACTTGATCTAGCAAAACACGTTCGTCAAGAGAATCCATCAACCCAAATTGTTTTGATTATAGAAGAGCAAACTGCTGAAATACAAGCACTTGCGACGCAAATCGACGCATCCCATATTATTGAGAAAAATACAAAAGCGACACTACAACGTTATGTTGAGGAAGCTTTTGAGACAAATTACCAACAATATATGATTGATTCAGCTATTCTTAAAAAATCAATTTCTTAAATAAATCAAAAACAGGAGCCGCGTCGATGCAGCTCCTGTTTTTTCAATTAATCGTTCTAGCTTCCAAAGAACTTCTCGCGTTCTTCTTCTGACATATGCTTGCCTGCCTCTTTCATAATCAGCATAACTAAGATAAAGGTAATGACCATAAAAGCGATATTCATACCCTGCTTCAGTAAAATCCCCTTGTCATAGGCATTCACACCGTATTGTGTAATTAAATAGCCTTGTAATAACGCAGATAAAATTTCTTTCACAACAATGGATAGCGTGAAAACGACAAATAGTAATTTTACTTTCTTCGTATGGAAAATGGGTAGTATGCGTGCGCGGCGTTCTGGGTCAATCGCAAATAAATCAAGTGCCATATAAAGCATTAATGGCTTTTTAATTAAAATGGAAACAAAATACACGCCTGCTAGTACATATGTGTAGTAAACATTATTCCATAATAGATTCATTGCCGACCCAGAGAATACCGTAATGAGCATCGTAATAATTAAATCGGCTAAAATAAAGGTCCCGAACACATTCAACTTCTTCTGCTTGCTGAACATATATAGGCCATAAACAATACCGATGCCGGCAGAGATGACCATGGCCATATAATCCGTTAAGCCAATTTTGTCGCGCATATGCCAGATAACGAGTGGGATGGCTACATAAAACACCAAATCCCATAGTGTGGAATTTTTTTTCATATGTATATCGCCCTTCTATTCTATTTTATGTACATACAATACCATACTCATTACAAAAAGAGACAAAAAACCTCTGGAATAATCGAGATTACTGCATTTTAAAGAGGATAATGCCATGTTCAATGCATAAACTGACTAGGATTTAAAACTTATAAGCTACCTAAAAATGAATGCCATTCGAACTAATGGTACCGTTGCCATTTTATACAACGGCCTAAGTTTACTATACATAATCTTCGCCTATTCTAATGAGTTTTGCGTAAATTCATGCAGTTTCTCGAAAACAATCGCATTTTTTTACAAGGTTCATTATCCTTATAATTAGGATAATTAATTAAAGGGAGTTTTATTTTTGACAACTCAGATGACGATTCAACAAGCGTTTGAACATACCGAACTTTGGAATACAATTGGTTTTGAATTTATAAAAGGGGAAAATGGCGAAGCAGAGACAGCCCTTGATTTCCGCCCGGACCTTACAAATGTTGCTGGCACACTACATGGCGGCATGATGATGACAATGCTTGATAATACAATGGGCATTGCCGCATACACATTAGGATTTGATGTCGTGATGACGATTCAAATGGAGACACGATTTATTCGTCCTGTACAAGCTGGTCGCCTACGTGCAACAGCCGTAACGATTGACCGCACACGTACAACTGCGATTTTAGAAGGTCGTATTTACAATGAAGATAATGAATTAATCGCCCTTTGTACGTCTACGTTCAAAGGCGTCAATCATAAATAGCAGCGAATAGGATAGAACCTGTCTCGAAATAAGAAGAAGGAATCGCGCCAAAGCGGATTCCTTCTTTTTTTAAGCCTCTTTATTTTAATTTCACTTGTGCAACTAATGGATCGTGGTCAGAGGCGCGTCCTGCTTGCTCTGTGAAGTCTGCATTGACGTGAACAATGTCAATTTTCGCGCCATTCTTTAAGCTTTTTGAAACGAAAATATGATCAAGCACTTGTGAGTTTCCTTGGTACACATATGTGTAGCGCTCATTCGTCGGTACTTTATGAATTAAATTTGCCATGCCAGCCTTTTCAAATGTTTGAAGCGGCTTGCTGAACTGGAAGTCATTATAATCGCCGACAGACACGATATTCGCTTTTGGATTTTTCGCTAATACATCACTCACGAAGTCACTGACAACGTTTGCGATTTTTTGGCGCTGTACTTCACTCGCTAAGTTAACGGGCTGTACTTGGCCAAATAACGGTGTATCGCCCCCTTTTGAGTTCCAGTGATTGGCGATAACGATTAAATCTTTGCCATCTGCTGTAAATTCAGCAGCTAACGGCTTACGGCTATCCTCGAATGCTTCATTTGTCGGGTCAATTCGCCCTGGATTTACTGTTAAGCCTGTTTTCTTGTTGTAGCCAACTGCTGTTGTCGCATCCCCTGCTGGTGCACCTGATTTTAATGATACACGCTCTGGGTTGTATAAGAAGCCGACACGAATATTCGCATTCGGTGCGCCACCGTCCTGATTGTTTTCAGGGTCGATATTGACGTATTGATACGTTGGACCGCCCGCTTCCTCGATTGCTTTAATTAAGCGCTCATATGATTCATTTGCCTTGCTGTCGCCTGCTTTTGCGCCGTTATTGTCCTGCACTTCTGTGACACCAACAATATCTGGGCTACCAAGGCTATTGGCAATTGAATGAGCTAATTTTTCAGCCTTCGCATTCGATGTTTCGGCTGTGTTATTTGAGAAGTTTTCTAAGTTAAATGAGCCGACTGTCACTTTTTTCTTAGATGCTTTTAGTTTCGTTGTTTCCTGTGTTGCCTTGCCTTGTTTATAGGTTTTTTGCATATTCTCTATGTTCGTGAAAATTTTATAGTTGGAATAACCGTAGCCAACAACGCCTTCGATTGTACCATTAAATTCATCGCCCGTATTGACGTTGTAGTCACGTACATTGTCACCAAAGAGCTTGAATTGTACGCGGTCTGCATTAGCATCGTTCGCTTCAAATAGTACGCCGCCATTTTTCGTATCTGTATGGCGTGATTTTAACACCGTAATGACATCGCCATATTCCTGCGGTGCTACAGCCTTAACATCCTTTACAGCTACGCGCATGCTTTCTAGGCTTTCCCAGTAATCAATCGCATCTTCATTTGGATCAAATTTCGTAAATTGATCATTGTCGATAACTGATTTCGGTAAATTTTGCTTTGTAATTTGGACTGCTTTTGGTAACGTCACATTTTCCGCTTTAATCGCTACTTGCCCGCCCTGGTCGTCACGCGCATTAATTTGCGTCACCGGTAAATCCATCGTGCGCTTGTCGCTATAGCCCTCGATATAATACTCATCCACCTTACCTGTTACAGAAACAAGGTCGCCTACTTTGACATCTTGGCTATATTTCCCTGTATAAACGGTAATGGCTTCCGATGTACGGCTATCCTTATCTGCTTTCGCATCCGGTGTTTGCATATGGAAGTAATACGCGCCATTTAATTTATACGTAAATGTTACGACGCCTTCTACTTGCTGCACAGTTTTCCCCACATAGCTGGATTGATGTGTAGCACCTTGAATATCATGAATTTCCGTCGTATCTGCTGATGCCTGCCCGCTTACTGCCGTTAAAATACCTACTGATAAAAGTGATGCTGTTAACCATTTTGCTTTCACTAGAAAGTCCTCCTCATAAAAAAAGATACAAAGCTTGTTAGTATTTTACAAAAATTTATACATAAATGTAAGTAGCTATAGACCGTATTATTTGTAAAGCTTTGTAGGCAGAATAGTCTAACTATTCTTTACAAAAAATTAAAAACAGACCCCTTACTACTGTGACCTTCTTAAAGGAGCAGCCCGTTATTATTAAAAAAAGGATTAAAAAAAGCACATACCACGCTTTTTTCGCGGAATGTGCTTTACGTTACTCTCGACCATCCATTATATTTACAGCTCTATCTCCATTTGATCTTCTTCCCATTTGCCTGTTACTAGATTTAGCGCATCTTCTTCATCTGTAAATCTAAAATAAATAGGTAAAGGTAATGTAACTTGTGCAAGGTCAAAGCATTTTTTTACCCAGTCACTAACCTCTTTCATTGTAATTTCTTCTAAATCATTCTTTTCAAAAAAATCAACAAATTGTTCTAACTGCTTACCTGTATCAAATTCTTTATACAAGATAGCAGAATCAACTAAATAAACACCATCACTATATTCACTATTATCATCAACTGCATCAACACTATCAAACATATCCTCATTAACCGCTAAATAAATTTCAAATTGTTCATCACTCAAATCATCCATCGATGAAACGACAATTAATACCTTAGCATCTGCTGGGAATTTCAGATTTTCTACGTTTTTAAACGCATTTACTAATGTTTCTGTTTGCTTATCTAAGTTTTTTTGAATTGTTTTTACATATTTTTTCACACGATACATCGGAGTCCTCCTCATTAATTAAAGAAAATCTTTGTTTTACAGCTCTATCTCCATTTGATCTTCCCATTTGCCTGTTACCAAATTCAACACTTCATCTTCATCCAAAATCATAAAATAAATTGGTACATTAAAAGTGATTTTTGCTTGATCAAAACATTTTTTGACCCAATGCCCATATTCTTTTATAGTAATTCCTTCTAAACCATTGTCGCTATAAAACTCACTAAACATTTCTTCTTCTTTTTCATTAAAGTTTTTTGAATCTTCATCATAGAGAGCAAAATTAGTAAGTAATTTTACACTAGAGGTATATTCACTATCATCTTCGACCGGATCAACCGAATTAAACATATCTTCATGTGCTTCTAACAAAAGATGAATATCATCTAAAGAAAAATATGCCCACGCAAATAAAACAGCCGTCTCATCTGGAAAACAAACATTTTCTAAACCCTTAAAAGATTCAATCAACTCATTTGATTTTTCCTCTAAATTAAATCTAACTTCTTCTACATAGCTTTCTACACTAAACACTTTAAAACCCTCCTATTGTAAAAAACACATCCAACATTTTCTTGCTGGATGTGCTTGTTGTTATTTTTTCTTACACTTTTTAAGCGCCATTACTATGGCACAAATGACGAGCATAAAACCATAGATGGCGACAAAAATCTGTGGTACTACAATGGTCACAGTTGATAACGCCACCATCGCTAAGCCGACAATGACATAGTGCCATACAACTTGTAGCTTATAGGTTTCTTGTCCGACATGCCATGCACGAAAATAGCCTTGTAAAAAGCCGAGTATTACTTGCATCACGCTAATGATATAGAGGCTCTCTACATCTAATGTCAGCATATAAATCATACCGAGTAGCGCAATCGGCAACGCAATTGGCATCGTCCATTTTTGCTGGAGATGATAGCCAAGTGCTGCACCAAAGGAAAATAGCGCAAAAATAAGTGCAAATAATGAAAAGGTTAACGTACTATTTTTTAGCCAAAATAAATAATACGGAAAAATAATTACCTGTCCGACTGTGATGAATAGCGGCCACTTAGTCATTGGCATGCTTCACATAATTATCATAGAAATAATTGCGGAAAATAATATCTGGGTCCTGCTGCTGTTTTTCGTCATACACACTAGCGGCATTTGGATACGCCTTTTTAAACTGGTCGGTCGTCTGGTATGGATAATACGGTAAATAATACGTCCCTTCATGCTTTAATGTCACATCTGTCCATTGACGAATCAAGGTCTTGGCCTCCTCAATCGACTGCTCGGATGTACCATGTTGCAGCAGTACAACGAAGCCCATCATGTCATCCGTCGCATAGTTCAGCGCCGTTGCGTCATCTTTTGCAACATAGCGCAGTGTAATATTATGTACTTTCACATCATTCTTTTTATCATCATGCGGCAGCACTTGCTGAAGCTCGTTCACATAGGCTTCAAATTCATCTAGTGGTACGAAAAATTCCTGAAGTACCTCTACGCGCCCCGGTTTGGTATATTCCATAAAGGTAGACTCAGAGCGCATCGCATCATTACGATTAATTTCTTTATCATCAATTAACTTCATATAGCCGCGCTGCAATTGCCAGAAACCATTTTCAAGCGCACCGCCTTGACGTCCTAAATCAAGCCCGAGTTTACTCAAACGCTCAGAGCTTTCACCTTTTAACGGTGAGGTGTGATCAATCGCTTCCATTTTTTCATAATCAATCGTATACACATCCTCTAAAAAGCTATTCGGCGCCACACTAATACGCGCATAATGCATGGCAATGCGGTCATCTTTTAAAATACTACGCATATGTGGTGCATAATCCGCCATCTTCATTTCAGTCGTATGCATCGTATAAACGGTATTGTCTGTCACATCGAGCGTCACATCAACAATAACGCCAAATAAACCATAGCCACCTAAAATATACTGTAGGCGCTCGTCATCTCGGCCTCGTTTTAACGTTTCAAATTCGCCCTGTGCATTCACAATTGTCAGCTCACGTACCGTACTGGCCATCGAGCCATAGCGAATATCTCGTCCGTGCGCATTGACGCTGAGCGAGCCACCTATTGTAAAAATCGATTGCGACTGTGTCACTCGGAGTGCCAAGCCTTTTTTCGCTAGTGCCTCTTGCACATCCATCCAGCTAGCACCCGCTTCGACCTTCACGGTTTTTTGCTGTTCATTCACCGATAGCACACGATTAAATGCGCGCATATCGATAACAATTCCGTCTTTATAGTATGTATGTCCACCTTGTGAGTGTTGAAGCCCCGCGATGCTAATGGTGCGCTTCGCCTTTTGCGCCTCTTTTACGATTGCAACAAGCTCTTCTCGCTTCTTCACCTCATTAATTTGTGCGACCTTTTCCGGCATTAGACCGGTATAGTCTGTCGTCATTGCCGTTTGTGATAAGCCATATGTTCTTTTTTCAATTGGAATTTGCCACCACACAACGCCTGTCATGACGCCGACAAGCCCTACTAACAGGCCTGTCTTTGTAGAACGTTTCATACAATCACCTCTTCTCTATCATAACAAAAAACTAGATAGGGAAACGCAAAAAAAGGCACAACCCGTCTAAGAGCCGTCCCTTTTTATGTTTGAACTATACTTTTTTCGCTAATTCATTTACTTCTTCTGAGACATTCGTTAATTGCTCTAATGAATCGGCAATCGCTGTAATTGCAATGCCCTGCTGTGTTGAAATTTCGACAGTATCTTTTAGTGTTTTTGAAATATCAATTACTTGCTGACGTAGATTTTCCATCACATCGTTAATTTCTGTCACCGAATCTGCTGATTGATTGGCTAGCTTCGTAATTTCACTTGCAACAACTGCAAAGCCTTTACCTGCTTCGCCAGAGCGAGCCGCTTCAATCCCCGCATTCAGCCCTAAAATACGTGTGCTTTTTGCGATATTATTAATCATTTGTAGCATTTTTTTCGTATTTTCTGTGTACGCTAGCATCTCTTTTTGTGCTTGTTCAAGCCCAGCCATATGATGCTGGAACTCAGATGAAGAGGCCTGTACTTCCTCTGCGGCCGCCGCAATACTCGTTGTCGAATTCGCAACCATATCTGCCGCCTTTGTCAGCTTCGTTTGTACTTCAATCGGCTTCGAAATCCCTAAGCTTCCAATCACCTGATTACGCTCATCAAAAATAGGAATACCAATAAATCGAAAAGCCGTACCATATTTTTCAACAGGTACATCAACGATTACTTTCTTGCGTGTACGAAAAATATCAAAAACAATATCATCTGATTTTAGTGGACGTTGTTTGCTCATACGCACTTTATTTTGATCAAATGTTCCTCCATTATGCTCCCAAACGGTATGTGTCAAATCGGTCATCGCAAAAAACGAGCCCTCATCAAATACATCGACAATTAACGGTAATGTGCGTTCTAGCTCTTCTAAACGATTCACTACAATTGTTTCCATCATCTACAAAACCTCCGTTCTTTAGTCCTAGTAACATTGTATCATTTAATTTCTTTTTATTGTAGTTTTTTTATTCACTGTTCAATCTTCATTGTTTTACAGAACTTTCTTAAGAATTTCTTCATTTTTATACGCTAGTATAATAAGCATAGAAACGAGGTTTTTTTATGTACCGATTTTTTTATTATGCGATGATGCTGTGCTATGGCGGCTTAGTTATCGAAACGGTTTTCTTATCACGCGACCATTACCGTAATGTAAACTTGCAGCCTTTTGATATGATTCACGCACAAGGGACACTAGACATCAATGTATGGGGTAATGTGCTATTATTTATTCCACTTGGCATCTACCTCATGATTCACTATAAACAAGTGGCTCTTTGGGGTGTCATGCTAGCTAGCCTCTGTATTGAAATTTTTCAATACATCTTCGCGCGCGGTGCGTCCGACATCGATGATTTCCTATTAAATACAATGGGTGGTCTAATCGGTATGGGACTGGCCTGGATACTCGGCAAATGCTTCGCTGATGTACAAAAAGCCGTTGCGATGGTCTCGATGATTATCGGTCTACCCTTTATTGGACTTACGCTATTATTATTTATCGCAAATTAAAAAAGACATGATGCAAGCGCATCATGCCTTTTCATTATTCTTTTACAACGTTTAAGTTCTTCGGTACTTCAAGCAGCACGAGCACATCTTGAAAAACGTCACCCTCTACGTCATCTACCTGAAATCCTTCGTCCTTAATAAAATCTAAGCGATCTGTTAATACTTTTACGGTCGGCATATCTTTTCGTCTAATGTCCACTTCATTTTCGCCTTCATCAATGATCAAACTCGGAAGCTCACCCGTTAGATTCATTTGCTTCGTTGCATACTTCAAATAATACACTTTTCCTTCTACGGTATTTGTCAGTTTATTGCTGCGCACGATTTTATAGCGAACTTCCTCGTTTTCATGAATATAATATTCTTCAGCAGTATCGACGTCTTGTACCCACATATTATCTTCAGGAATCATTATTTTTTTATTATTAAATTGCTGTAATAATTGTTTGTTGTAGGCATCCATTTGCTGTCTCTGCTCCGCTGATACCTGCTTAGCTGTCGGCTCTGATATCGAAGTAAGGATGGCACCTAGCAGTAAAACGGCCACATAGCCCAAAGCAATCCATTTAATCGACTTGCCTAAGCGAATTTTAATGAATAATTTACGCGAAACAAGGGCCACAACCAACACAAGAACGATTAAGAAAATAAAACCAAAAACACTTATATGACTCATTTTGCCATTGCCCCCTTAAAGCGCCATTGTAAAAAGCCAAATTCTACGACGAGTAGCATCGCGCTAAAGCCAAGCCACTGCCATGATGTGAATAAATGCCCAATACTGTATATGTAAGCAACCACACAAAGAATAATCGTCACCATATAAATACTTACCCACATCCATTGTTTCGATTGTTTCAATAATCTAACGGTATAGCTCCACATGCTCGCCGCTAAAATAAGCAGGAAGCAAATAAGCATATTTTTATAAAAATAACCAGATGTTAATAATGTCGTATCATAATAGGTTGCGGCATCCGAATACTTCCCGCCGTAAGCTACGTATGGAATAAGTAATGCTGTCACACTGCCATATAGCGCTAGTAGCATAAGCATTAAGCTATCTACACGGATTTTCACAGATAAAGGAAGACGAAAGACGTCTGTTGGCTCTATTTGCGCGACCTTGATTGCGCCAAAGCAAATCGCTAGTAATGTTACTAAGAAGGTCGTATTGGCATTGAAGATGGCATACACCACCGTACCGCCGAATTGTCCAGCGATTGAATTTAAGCTAAAAAATAATTGCACGATTATTAAAATAATAAAGAAGCCACGCATTTTCTCGGTTGTTTGCTTCCACTGGATACGATAATAATTAGTTGTCATGCGTTTCTCCTCCTTCAAAAATTTGTTTATCATGACGATCTAGTACGCGTGTATGCATCGGCACACGTACATACGCCACATATGGATTATTATTGCCATCATAGTATGATTCGTCCCATGCTACCGGCAATAATGTCACGCCCTTTGCCGTAAGGTCGAGTGTTTCTTGCTGCCCTCTTACAATCAACTTATCTTTTTTAAATTGAATGGTCGGCTCCGGGTATAAAGCGCTGACATCTACATCGCCTACTAAAGATGGACGCTTGTACATGCTTACTTCTACCTCACCCTCTAAATCAGATGCCTCCTCTACTACATACAAAACTTGATGTTCCTCGATTTCGCTATTCATATAAAATAAATCCTTTTTATAGGCGAGTGTTTTCGTATAAAGTAGAAAATCAGCATATGCATCGCGTTTGCCACTCGCTAAATCTGTTAAAAATTGTTGCTGCTCCTGCTGATAATTTTTCACCTGTGCTACTGTATAGGACATTGGCGTCTCTTTCGTTAACAGCTGATAAATAACGGGGCTCGCTAGTAACACAACGGCATATAGTCCAACAATTAGCCCGATAAATCGTTTGCCCGGGTGCCATTTTAAGATGACACCGAGCAGTAAGAGTAACAGAATCATAATTAGAAATGTCATACCGCTTCCTCCTGACGTATCATCCAAATAAGTGCAGCTGCCAAAATAACTGCGATACTTGCCGTTCCGATATAAAGTACATGCTCGAACAATTGTGCAACGACGATCATTGCTACTAAGCTAACAATACACACAAGAAATGCATACACTTTATTTATCGCGTATAAAAAGCCCAGTATACAAGCCATCATCAACCATACAAATAGCAGCATTGCCTGCAACCATACCTGTTCATTCGCTCGTAAAATCGTTTGTTCCGGCTCAATTAATAGGAAATAAATGCCGATGACATAACGTGTTAAAATAATCGCCAGTGTGAGGGCTGCACTATAAAGCACAGCTATAACGATGCTTCCTCTTTGCTTCACATGCTTTGGAAATTGAAAAGGCTCTAGACGCTGCTGCTTCAGCGCCGCTCCTAGCATCATCGTACTCAAGCAACCGGCTACGATAAGTGGAACTAGATTGTAATAAATTGAGGTGAATTGAAAATCAGCAAATCCTTGCATTCGTTGGTCTTCTGTTACGAGAGCGAGGGCAAGTGCTATGAGCTGTGAAACAATTGTAAATAATACAATTTGTCGATTATTTCGCCACGTCCATTTTATAAAAAATCGGCTTAATTGATTACTACTCATTGTTTGAAAAGACATCATCAATCGACCCCTTTTTTTCTGCCGTCAAATATAAATACAAGTCCTTAGCGCTAATCGCCTGCTGTTGGAAATCACCTGCTATATGGCTTGGCACAAGCACCCGGTCACCGCCAAATGGTGAGCGCTCGAGAATTAAAGCATCCGGATAAGCGGCAAGCATACGAGACAATTCACCTTCCCAAATCATATGTGACGACGCAAAGTCATCAATATTATCATGCACGAGCACCTTGCCATCATGTAAAATGACAATTTCTTCAAGTAAATGCGCTAGCTCATCTAGTAAATGACTAGAGATAATTATTAACCGCGGGTAGGCAATATACTCTTTTAAAATCGCGCGATACATATCTTTACGCAGGCCCTCATCAATCCCATTTACTGGCTCATCTAATAATGTCACCGCCGCACGTGTAGCGAGACCAAAAATAGTCGCAAACATCGACTTCATTCCTGTTGATAGCTGCTGGAATGTTTGATGAAGTGGAATATCAAAATAAGTAAAGAGTTTTTCACTTAATGCCTGGTCCCAGTGCATATAAAACTGCGCTCCCATTTGACATAGCTCACGTAGTGATAAATTCGCTGGAAATGTCATATTCGGATGAATGTAAATACTATTGACGGACACATATAAATTATCAAAGGCAGATTGCTCTAAAACCTCTACCTTGCCCTTCGTTGGTTTTTCTAAGCCAGCAAGTAACGACATCAATGTCGATTTCCCTACGCCATTACGACCAACCAAACCTACTAGCTTTGGCTCATCAATTTGTAGATTTAACTCATCTAACACTATCTTTCTACCAAATTTTTTTCGTACATTCACACAGTTAATCATCCTAAGTCCCCCTTACGGAAAATGCGTTCAATCAAAGCGATAAGTTGTACTTCTGATATGTTTAAACGCTGTGCCTCTTCGACTAATTCCGCTACCTTGCCATGTAAGCCATGCTGTACGCGCTCATCCATTAGTTTTTCGCGTGCCCCTTCCATTACAAACATTCCTAATCCCCTTTTCTTATACAGTAATTCTTTTTCAAGTAAAATCGTTAACCCCTTGCCAGCAGTGGCTGGATTGACATTAAATTTTTCTGCCAATTGATATTGTGAAAACACTTTCGCATCCGCTTCAAGGCGCTGTTCAATAATTTCATTTTCAAGCCATTGTGCAATTTGCACATAAATCGGCACTTGCCCATCTTGTAGCTGCATAACGTCCTTCCCTTCAATTTCATTAGTGCATTACTGTTGTAATGTACTATACATCTTTTTCAAATTTTTAGCAATATGAAATTTTATTTTTCCATAAAAAAAGAGGAATCCGAAGACTCCTCGCGCTTGTTATTCAGGTAATTGATAGTCCTTTAAATCCTCACGCAATTGCTGCTTTAAGAATTTGCCGACCGATGTTTTTGGAATTTCTTCTAAAAAGACGACATCATCTGGTATCCACAGACGTGCAAAATCTTGTCGTAAATGATCAAGTAGCTCTTCTTTTGTAACAGTGTCTTTAAATTCTTCTTTCACCACCACACAGGCAACCGGACGCTCAAGCCATTTCGGATGTGGTACCGCAATGACCGCCGCTTCTGCGACCTTTTCATAAGACATGAGCGCATTTTCTAACTCAATCGAGGAAATCCATTCACCGCCTGATTTAATTAAATCTTTCGTACGGTCGGTAATGCGAATATTGCCATCTTTCGTATAAACCGCAATATCTCCCGTATAAAGCCAGCCATCTTTAAAGGCATCATTTGTACGCTCATCGCGGTAATACTCTGCTGCAATCCATGGTCCTTTGACAATTAGCTCGCCCATCGTCTCATCGTCCCATGGTACATCACCGTTTTCATTCACAATACGCGCTTCTACGAGTGGCACTGTAAGCCCTTGCGTTGTACGAATGTCCATGCGCTCCTCATAATCATACTGCTCTGTTTGTGACGTATAAATCGATACACTCACAAGTGGAGATGTCTCCGTCATACCATAGCCCGTATAGAAGGTAATGCCCATTTCCTCAAAAGCTTTTGCCATACTAATTGGCGAAGCTGAGCCGCCACTGACAATGAGACGGAGACTTGATAGGTCACGCGGCTTTTTCTTTTGCTCTTGTAAAAAACCGAGCCAAATCGTTGGCACGCCTGCTGAGATCGTCACACCGTATTGCTCACATAAATCAAGTAATAATTCCGGTGTGAAGAGTGGTCCAGGTAATACTTGTGTCGCACCCAAATTCACGCATACAAACGGCATGCCCCATGCATTTACGTGGAACATTGGCACAATCGGCAGCATAATATCATGCTCGCTTAACGCCACACTATCTTTAAACATCATTGCAAAGCTATGCAGTACGATACTGCGATGCGTGTAAACAACGCCTTTTGGCATACCCGTTGTGGCAGATGTATAACACATCCCAGCCGGTGTATTTTCGTCAAAATCTTCGGCAAAGACATGTGTTGGATCGCCCGACTGAATGAGGTCCTCATAGGAATAAACATTCGGTAACGTTGTCGCTGACACATCTACCGCATCCCCACACACAATAAAAGTTTTCACCGTTTTTAGTAGTGGTGCTACCGCCTCGATTAATTTTAAGAGCGTATGGTCAACAATTAATACGTCATCCTCGGCATGATTAATCACATATACAATATGCTCCGGTGACAAGCGAATATTTACCGTATGCAAAATCGCCTCACTGCATGGCACCGCAAAATACATTTCTAAATGGCGATGGTCATTCCAACAAAATGTCGCAATTTTTGTACCGCGTGTCATACCTAATTTCGTTAGCGAAGAAGCTAGACGCCGCGTACGCTCTGCGTATTCCTTATACGTAAATTCATGCATTGTTTCTGGTCCTGTACGTGAGTAAATTTTTTTATGCCCAAAATACCGTTCTGCTCGTTTAAAAAAACCCGTTAACAATAAAGGTGTATCCATCATATGCATATGTCTCGCTCCTTTGTCGTTTACATTTTTTCTAAAATCGTTGCATTCGCCATCCCCATACCTTCACAAATCGCCACTAGACCATACTGTAAATTTTCACGCTGCATGCGGTACAGCATCGATGTCACAAGCTTCGTGCCGGTCGCACCTAATGGGTGGCCGAGCGCAATAGCACCGCCGTCGGGATTTACTTTTGTTAAATCCGCCCCAAGCTCCTGTGCCCAGACGAGTGGCACCGGCGCAAATGCTTCATTGACCTCAAACGTATCAATGTCCGCTAGTGTTAAATTTGCACGCTGTAGCACACGCTTTGTCGCCTCAATCGGTCCGGTTAGCATGAGCGTTGGGTCAGAACCTACGACACTACGCGCAATAATTTTAGCAAGCGGCTTTAGCCCAAGCTCCTGTGCCTTTTCAAGCGACATAACAACAACCGCCGAAGCACCGTCACTCATCTGTGAGGCATTGCCGGCTGTAATAACGCCATCTTCTTTAAAAACCGTTTTAAGTGCCGCAAGCGACTCGCTATTCGTATCTGGGCGCGGTCCCTCATCACGCGTCACATGCCCAATCGCTGTGATTTCTTCGTCAAAATGACCCGCTTCGATGGCTTGTAACGCGCGCTTATGGCTCGTTGCCGCAAAGTCATTGACGTCCTCTTTCGTTAAGGCCCATTTCTCCGCCATACGCTCTGCTGATAACCCTTGATGAATAATGTCATATTGCTCTCGTAAGCGCTTACTTTGTTGCGCACCATCTGTATGAATAAACATTGGGACACGTGTCATACTCTCGACACCCCCGGCAATCACAATGTCCATATCACCCGCAAGAATAGCCTGTGCCGCAAAATGCATGGCCTGTAGACTAGAGCCACACTGACGGTCAATCGTTACACCTGGCACTTCAATTGGGAAGCCCGCCATTAGCGTTGCCGTACGCGCAATATTCATGGACTGCTCCTGTGATTGTGTCACACAGCCAATAATGACATCCTCAACTGCCGCCTTTTCAATACCGGCTCGTTTAACAACACTTTCTAAAATATCTGCTAATAAATCATCTGGGCGTACATCAGCGAGGCCACCTTTTCGACGGCCAACCGCGGTTCTTGTTGCTGCTACAATTACTGCTTCACGCATTTAAAATCCCCCTTAAACTAGCATATTCTGTCTTTTTATATGTATTATTTTACATGATACAGAAAATTTTCACAATTTTCTGATGAATATTTTATAATAGAAGATGAGGTGAGAACTATTGACAACCATTCATGATCATTTAGGTCGACAACTTGTAGTACAACCGGGGCCCCAGCGCATTATTTCACTATGCCCCGCTATTACGGAGACATTGCTTGAATTAGGCAGTAAATCTGTCGTTGGGCGCACCAAATATTGCATTTTCCCACAAGAAATCGTCGAAGATATTGCAGTCGTTGGTGGCACAAAAACGATAGATGAAGCAGCCATTCACGCGCTCAATCCGACATTAATTATTGCGGAAAAGGAAGAAAACACAAAGGAAATAGTCGAGACATTAGCCGCGCACTACCCTGTATTCGTATGCCAGGTTGAGACCGTAGATGATGCCTATCGTTTGATTGAAACACTCGGTACATTAGCGAGCGTGCAGCAAGCGGCAGTTGCATTAATAGACGAGATTCAAAAAACCTTTGCACAACTTCCGGCACTATCTGGTAATGCTGCCTATATAATGTGGCGAAAGCCGTATATGGCGGTCGGTAAGACGACCTATATTACGAGTCTACTCGAAATGCTCGGCTTCACCAATCCTATAACGAAGCTTGACGGTCGCTATCCTGCGGTAACGATCGAAGATTTGCAGCAGGCAAAGCTTGACTATGTCCTGCTGTCCTCTGAGCCATTCCCGTTCTCTGAAAAGCATCGCGCAGAATTTGAACCATATTTAGCAAACGCAAAAATCATTTTTGTAGACGGTGAAATGTTTTGGTACGGCGCACGTATGCTCAAGGCAGCGCATTATTTTAATACGATTCAACAAGCGTTTAACTAAGCAAAAAAGGCACTGTGTCATATTGACATAGTGCCTTTTTATCGAATTATACAATTATAGTTCTTCTGCCATTGGTAGACCGGTCATGGCTCCTTTTCGCGTAACAGCCATAGCACCTGCTTTATTCGCACGTGCAAAAATTTCCTCTAGTGAGCGCTGCTCGACAATGCTTTGAAGCATCGCCGCCACAAAGGCATCCCCGGCGCCCGTTGTATCAACAACAGATGCGGCATAACCTGGCACATGAAAAGAACGCGCGGCGGTTTGTACAATACAACCCTTTTCGCCCTGTGTTATGACGAGTAGCTTACAGGTCGGTAGTTCCCCTAAAAAGGCGTGCTCTTCCTCCGAAATTTTGACGATATCGGCGTATTGCCACATATCGAGAATCGTTTCGCGTGCAAGAGCTTCATTTTGCCATAAATTCAAGCGTAGATTCGGATCATATGAAATCAATGCGCCTTGTGCCTTCGCTTGTTTAATCGCTGTAATGGTTGCCTGCTTCGTTGATTCCTGAGTGCATGAAAGCGAGCCGTAATGGAAAATCGTTACGCCATCAAAGGCCGCCTTCGCTTCTCTAACCGTCGCAACGGATAAAAATTGGTCCGCACTTGGCTGCACGATAAAATCAAATGAGCGTTCGCCGTTTTCAAGCGTCACAAACGCCATACCTGTATGTGCCTTATCTGTTGTAAACATAGACGTCGTATCCACACCGTAAGACGCGCAAGTATCCGTTAAAAAGCGGCCATTTGCGTCATTGCCGACCGTTGTCATAAACGCCGCATTACCGCCTAATTTGGCAATTCCTACTGCGACGTTTGCCGGTGCTCCGCCTGCGCATTTTTCATACACTGTATTTGTATCATCTAATGGCAGCATATCAATTAATGCTTCGCCAAATGTTAAAATCTTTGTCATGTCCATTCACCCTATTTTATCGTACGCTATGAAGTGGATTTTCGCTATGCTTTTTTGCGTGTGAATGAATAGACATTAAATGGTGCTAACACAAAATAAATCGCCATTACTGCTAATACAAGCTCTAACTCATAGCCAGCCCCTTGGTCATTACCCAAAAAGCCATTTGCTGCTTTCACGCTGAAAATAGCACCGAGCATAATCGCAACGAATGCAATCGCGACATAGCGCGTGGCAATACCTAAAATCATTAAAATACCACCTAGCACTTCGATGATGGCAACCACGTACGCTAAGCCACCTGGCAAGCCGATAGAATCAAACCATGCGGCAGTATTGCCAACGCCTCCTTGAAATTTAGATAGTCCATGTATTAAAAATGATGCGCCAAGCATAATACGTAATAGCAATGTAGCAAGTTGTTGTTTTTCCATAATAAGCTCCTTTTTTGTATTTGCAAACGATGTTGGCCATCTATCACTTACGAATTGTAAGTAACTTTAAAATGAATACTTGATAAAGTCAACCATTTTACTAAGAATTACGTGATATGCCTTATAGTCTGTGAAGTTTCGTTTCACAAATTAACGACAATATTCCTTAGTTTTCATTATGAAAAAATAAAAAAGCACATTTAAAGTACTCACTTTAAACGTGCTCTAGACACAAGATGCCTATTCAATAATCTCCATTAATAAATCAAGTAACGCTTCCTCGCGCGTCTTCACAAGCTCAACATCCGTTTCTTGAATCGCATATTCAAGCTGTTGAATAGCCTCTTCGATTTGTACAGCTTGCTGGGGCTCGGCATTACGGCGCACTTTTTTTGCACGACGAATGACACCCTTCATCTCACTCGCAAGCTTTGATTTTTCCCAGTCATCAAATAATTCGAGCTTCGCCTCTTTCACTTGACGCGCCGACATAATACCGCGCTGTGCATCAAGCACCTGTGAAATCGTACGTCCTGTACTGAGCACTGTCGCTTCAATTTGAATCAGTCCGTTGACGTCATAGCGGAACATAATCTCTACTTTTTCCTTCCCAGCCGCATTTTCTGGAATTTCATCAACAATAAGCGGCGTTTCAGTAATGCGTAAGTCATCATTGACACGCGCATCCTCATCATCCCCTTGATAAACGCCAATATCAATCGTCGTTTGATTATCATTGACCGTATTGTAGATTTTTTTTGCTGTCACTGGAAGCGGCTCATTGCGGCGAATTAAAATATCAAAGTAACCGGATTGACGCTTGCCATCAACAATGCGTAAAACATCGGTCCCAAGTGTATACGGACACACATCAATGACCATTAGACTTGATTCCTCCGACAGGCTATCTTCTTTCATCGCTCCTTGAATCGCAGCACCTAATGCGACCGCTTCATCTGGGTTAATATCCTTTTTCGCCATGCGCTCAAATTTTGCTTCAACAAGTTGCTGAACGAGCGGAATACGCGTCGCGCCACCAATTAAAATAATGTCATCAATGGCATCTGGTGCAAGTTTTGCATCGTGAATGGCCTTATCAACATGCACGAGGGTCTCCTCTAATAGCGGACGCACAATGTCCTCAAATTCCGCACGTGTAATCGTATAATCAAGTGAAATCGGCTTTCCTTCGTACACTGCTAAAAAAGGTAAATTAAATGTCGCCGATAGTTCACTAGATAATGACTTTTTAACATTTTCCGCTTCGAGCTTCACACGGGCATGACGCTGTGTAATCTCGGACGCTTCACCAAAACTAAATAGTGGCACATCATATTGCTCCGCAAACTGCTCCGCTACCCAGTCCACTAATAAGCGGTCTAAATCCATACCACCTAAATGATTGTCCCCTGCGCTCGCCTTGACTTCGATTAGATTTTTATCCAAACGTACGACGGAAATATCAAAGGTTCCACCGCCTAGATCATAGACGATAATATTTTTCTCACTATCAGGGTGATCTAGTCCATAAGCAATCGCTGCTGCGGTTGGTTCATTCAAAATACGCTCGACCTTTAACCCCGCGATTTCACCAGCAATTTTAGTTGCTTTACGCTGTGCATCTGAAAAATACGCCGGTACTGTAATGACCGCTTCGGTAATTTTTTCACCTAAAAAATCTTCTGCGGCCTGCTTTAAATACTTTAAAAAATGTGCTGAAATTTGTTCTGGTGTAAAGCTTGTTTCGCCGACCGTTATTTTTTCATCCGTCCCCATCTTCCGCTTAATTTCGAGTACGGTTTGCTCCGGGAGGGATGAATATTGATTTTTCGCCACACTGCCCACAACTAGCTCGCCGTTAATATTTTTTTGAAATACAGATGGGGTCGTGCGCTCACCTCGTGAATTGACAATCATTTCAGGCTGACCATTTTTAACATACGCCATCGCTGAATTTGTTGTGCCTAAATCGATTCCTAAAATTGTCATATGCTCTCCTCCGTTACATGACGGTCATCACTTTTGCTTCGCGCAACACGTCATTCGTCTCTTTTATATAAAATCCTCGCTCGAATACTTTGCATACATGATGGCGCGCTACATCAGGCGCGAGACTGCACGGCATCGCGCCGATACTCACCATATATTCACCATCTAATTCCTTATGTAACACATCTAGCTCATAAACATTAAAATGCGCGAGCTGCTCAATTAACTGTGCAATTAATAATGTTAACTGCGCAAGTGTTGCTGCTTTAATGCTCGTCCCGCTCAGACTTTCTGAAAAATAATCGAATTGGTCAATAATTTCAATCGGTTTATAACTAAAGCGGCGAATGACCTCGATGGCTTGTAGCTCTTCAAAATCAAAATCAGCTAAACTAGCTAATCGTTCAAGCGGCTCATATAACGGCGCGAGTAACTCCTTTGTCATAACATCTAAAAAGCGCTGATGCTCGCGCTGTATATGATTTAATATGCGTAATGAGGCTCCTTCTTGTCGCAGTTGTTTAATTAAATGAACATATTTTTCATCATCATAATCTGCGACATGGTCCAGTTTGGCGACATTTGTTCGCAGTGTCTGAAAGGCATCCAACCACGTTTGGCGTTCCTGCTCACGAAAGCTATACGTTAAAAGCTGCTCAATCGGCTCAAGCATGTCCTTTGCGTAGCCACAAAATACCATCGTAGCATGACGTAGGCGGTCTTCAAGCACCCATTCACTATATTGTTGTAATAACCCGTTGACAGTCATGTCCCTATACCTCCTCATCCTTACTTTAACCACTTCTTTCGATTTACAAACATCATAAATATTATCGTCTTATTTTCCTATTTTTTTATAAATTATCGCATTTTCTCTCTATTAAAGGGTTGCGATTACAGGCATTCCAATTGAATACGCCTGATAAATTATGGCATAATAATAACGAAAAGGAGCGTGTTACAATGTATCGCAAAATGGAAGATTTCAAACAAGACTGGGCACATGCCGCCGGTGGCACAAAAATGGTATTAGGTGCTTTAACTGATGACACATTAAACCAAGCAATTGTTGAAGGTCATAGCACATTAGGTTGGTTAGGCTGGCATTTAGCTACTGCCCCTATGTTCTTCGTCGGACAAGTTGCTGGACTACAATTAACATCTGTAGGCAACCCACAAGAAGTTCCTACAGAAGCCGCAAAAATCGTAGCCGCTTACGAGCAAATTGCAGCAGAGATTACTGAAAAAGCAGACACACTTACAGATGAAGCATTACTTGAGGAAGTACCATTTATTCAAGGAAATGCTCCTCGTGGCGCGGTACTGCGCATGTTCATCGACCACCAAACACATCACCGTGGTCAAATGACGGTTTTATTACGCCAAGCAGGGCTTACAGTTCCTCCAGTAATGGGCCCTACACAAGAAATGCAGCGCTAATAAAAAAGAGACTGAGGCAAAACACGTCATGTTCCTTTTTTAGCGTTCGCAACGAAAAACCGGAACCGCACCACCGCGCGATTCCGGTTTTTCTTATGCTCATAGGAAAGGCTGTTTCTACACGTATGTCAAAGCCTCTTTTTCTTATGCTAATTATTCGCTCAATCCCTCTTGTCGTACGGTGAGCATGCGCCCAACACATAAAATAATAAGTGCAACTGTCACCATTACGCCCGCAAATGCAAGCGCTGCTAATTGATCATGATAAATTGATACAATTTCCCCCGCAAAAAGTGGCCCAATAATTTGACCAAATGCATAGACGCTCGTCAATAACGAGACAACGACCCCACTTTGCTGTGGATAACGTTTTCGCGCATACGCAGTCGTTAGCGTGACGATGCCAACAAACGTTAAGCCGTATAAAAAAGAAGAGAGTAGTACACTTGAAACGGTTTGTGAAAACACCGGTAACAGGATGCCGATAATTTGTAAACTATACGCGCTAACTAGTAACGTAATGGCCGATGTTTTTTCAAGTAATACAGTCCAAATTGGCGCAGATGGTACTGCCGCTAAGCCAACAACAACCCAGCTATAGCCAGCATAGTCCATTAGCGCTGGAATATGATGAATAATATCCACTAGAAAAGTGCCGGTAATAATATAGCCGAGCCCCTCAAAGCCATATGCTACAATAAGCCACAGCATAAAGCCCTTCACAACGCGCGTGTCGGCTGTTTTTTCAATCTTTTTCAGCTCGGGCACTTCAACTGGACGCCATAATACATGAATACATACTACGAAAATGGCTGATAGGATGCCTAGACCAATCCATGCTCCCGTCCATAGCACACGTTCCGCTAAAAATGGCACGATTAAGCCGGATAATGCAATGCCGAGACCAATGCCACTAAATAAGTAGCCTGACCATTTTGCGAGTGCATGATGTGCTAAATAATCCATGATGACGCTTGATGTTAAGACAAAAATTAAGCCCCCAGTAATGCCTGCAATTAAGCGTAATACTAACCATACCGTAAAGAAATCTACAATTCCCATCAATAAGACAGATAGCACGTTGATAACGACGCTCCAAATTAAAATGACCTTACGTCGTTTGTATAAAAAGCCTGCCCAAATGGCTCCGATAAAATAACCAATATAATTGCTAGAAGCTAAATAACTCGCTTCCTGAAATGAAAAGCCGACATCTTGTCGCATATACGGTAAAATCGGCGTAAACGCGAAGCGGCTAATGCCCATCGCAATGACAAGTAACAAAATTCCCCCTACGACTACACCAAAATGACGCCATGTCATACCCATCCCCCCTTAGTTCCTAAGTATACCAATTATCCATACATGAAAGCGTAAAATAATGAATAATATAGAAAAAAACCCCATATTACATTTTTATGTAATATAGGGTTTCACTATGATAGAAAGCATTCCGCTTTAATGTTGTTTAATCAACACAGATAATAGTTTTTTCGGTAACATACGCTCTAAAAGTACCGCAATCAAGCAAACGGTAATAAAGCAATAAACAAAAAACACAACACTCCGAATAAATTTCGTTACATCTAAGATCATAATCCACTTATCAAGAAAATGATAGCCGATGATCATGAGTGTAAATAATCCACAATATGAAGTTAGAGCTAAATAACGTTCCTTGTGCGTAAGTTGCTTAATGATTGTACGTTTTCTAAAAATTTGGATGACAAGTAGCAACGTAATTGCTGTAATCAATATGCTAAGTAGCATTTGCATCCCCCTCTCAAGCGATTCCTTACCTATGTAGTTTTGACTGCTCTTATACTTATATTGTTCCCAAATCGCTCAAAATTCAAGCAATTGCTTTTAAAAATTTAAGAATTTTTACATATTTGAAATATAATAAATATGCTGTAAGTACTTAGTATTTATTGTATAGACTTATATACGATAGAGTATTTGCTTGTATTCAACATAAAAATTTTACTATTTTTAGCCTAAATATCTTAGGTTCTATAGTAAACATATGAAAAAATTCATTGCTACATCATTTTTATAAGGCATTCTTAAAAGGCAACACGATGAAGGACTGGGAAAAATACGGCACGATAAACCGTAGTACCATTTATAAAAAATACAATACTTCATTCGTAAATTCTTACGCTGAAATGAACGTTAGCAAAGATTTCGCCGAAACATTTACACATTTTATCTTCTTAAAAAAATAGCTACCACAGCCTTTCAAAACGAAAAAATTCGTTACTTCTACAAAAATAAAGACATGGTGATATGACGCAATGGCATTCTAAAAAATATCAACAAGTCATACTATTAAAAAAGAGAACCCGTCGAATCATACGGGTTCTCTTTAGTCGTGTAAGCGATATTGTTGGCATCTATTATCGATTAAAAAATGGACTTTCTTCTATTATATTAGCGTAATGCAGTTGAAATTGATTTTGATTGTAGATGCAGACCGATAAAGTCTGGGCCACCTGCTTTTGAGCAAGTGCCGGACATATTGTAGCCACCAAATGGTTGGTAGCCAACGATGGCACCTGTACAGCCACGGTTGATATATAGGTTCCCAACGAAGAAATCTTGTTTTGCCTGTGCAATATGGTCTTCGTTGTCTGAAATAACAGCACCTGTTAAGCCGTATTCTGTGTTGTTTGCGATGTCTAATGCTTCATTAAAATCTTTTGCTTTTGAGAAAGCAACGATTGGACCGAAGATTTCTTCCTGCATTAAGCGTGCGTTTGGTGCAACATCTGCGACAACTGTTGGGTTGACGAAGTAACCTGTTGAATCATCCGCTGTCCCACCAGCAACGATGCGACCTTCTTCTTTCGCTACATCGAAGTAGCTTGTAATTTTTTTGAATGCAGCCTCGTCAATAACGGTTGCCATGAAGTTTGAGAAGTCTTGTGGATCCCCGATTGTTAAGTCATTCGTTAATTTCACCACTTTTTCAAGTACCTCATCGTACACATCCTCTACGATCACCGCACGTGAACAAGCTGAACATTTTTGACCAGAAAAACCAAATGCTGATTTCACAATAGATTCAGCTGCTAAATCTAAATCCGCCTCTTTGTCGACCACAATCGTATCTTTTCCGCCCATTTCTGCAATGACACGTTTGATCCAAATTTGACCTTCATTTACTTTTGATGCGCGCTCGTTAATGCGTAAGCCGACATCACGAGAACCCGTGAAGGATACAAAGCGTGTACGTGGATGGTCAACTAAGTAGTCACCCACCTCACCGCCAGGCCCTGGAATGTAGTTGACAACGCCGGCCGGAAGACCAGCCTCCTCTAAAATTTCCATAAATTTATAAGCAATCACTGGCGTTGTTGACGCTGGTTTTAATAACACCGTATTCCCTGCAACTGCAGCTGCAACCGTTGTACCCGCCATAATCGCAAATGGGAAATTCCAAGGTGAGATGATCACACCGACACCAAGTGAACGGTATTCGAATGTATTTTTCTCACCGTCACGTGAGTTGACTGGCTTGCCATCTTTTAGCTCCAGCATTTGACGCGCATAATATTCCATAAAGTCAATCGCTTCTGCTGTATCCGCATCCGCTTCAATCCATGGCTTGCCTGCTTCTAGCGTCATCATCGCTGACATTTCATGGCGACGTTCCTTCGTAATTTCTGCTGCTCGTAATAAAATCGCCGCGCGCTCTTCCGCTGGGGTTTTACTCCACTCATCGAATTTTGCATCTGCGACCTGCATCGCACGTTCCGCTAATTCTTTTGTTGATTTTGACACCGTCCCTACAACTTGTGTTTTATGCGCTGGGTTATAAGACGTAATTTTGCCATCCGTTGTAACACGTTCGCCACCAATAATTAACGGATAGTCTGTGCCAAGCGTCGCTTTCACTTTTTCAAGTGCTGCTTTGTAAGCCGTTACATTTTCCTCTTTCGAAAAATCTGTTAATGGTTCTGTTACGTAGTCTGGTAAGTTTTTTACATCAATCATCAATAAATCCTCCTCGGTGAAAGTGCCAAAATATTTTGCACATTTATATTTTACATTTTTATTATAGTGCATAATTATTTTACAAAGCAACTGTTTTATACGATTTTTTTGTTTTTTCGAGAATTTAATTGCCCCAAACAACATTTACGCGTAAAAAAAGAAGCCAAGGAATCCATTCCCTGACTTCTTTCATGCTTTAACGTTTTGAAAGGCGACCGATTAAGAAAGCCCCTGCTGCTAAACCAAGTAGCGTATTTGTTTTTTTGTTGAACACTTGCTTCGTTACAAGCGCTAAATTTTGTGGACGCTCTGCTAGACGGCGCATAAAGTAGCCGTACCAATCTTCGCCAAACGGTACATATGTTGTGAAGTGATACCCTTCTTTTGCCAATTCCTTTTGCATATCTGAACGGAAACCATAGAGCATTTGGAATTCAAATTTATCATTCGAAATATCATGCTCTTTAACAAATTTTTTAATATGCGCAATAATCGTATGATCATGTGTCGCAACCGATGTATATTTTGCATGCAGTAAACTATATTCTAAAAGTTTTACATAGTTTGCATCAATGTCTGCCTTGTCTGTATAGGCCACATCTGCTGGCTCCTTATACGCACCCTTTACAATGCGTAATCGATAATCACTGTATTTTTCTAAATTATCCATCGCCTCGTGGAAATACGCTTGAATTACTGTACCAACGATACCTGGGTATTTGGCATGGACCGCTTCTAAAATCGAAAATGTCGGATGTAAGCGTGAATAATTTTCTTGATCTAAGTTAATAAAAATACCATACTCATACGCTTTTTCAGCAATTTCTAATACATTCTCTAAGCAAAAATCATAATCAATATCCAGACCCACCTGTGATGGCTTAATCGAAATATGGGATTGAACACCACTCACATGAATCGCTTCTACGACTGCTAAAATTTGCTCTTTTGCTGCTGTTGCTTCAGCGCGGTCATGTACAAATTCCCCTAAATTATCAATTGTTGCTTCGATGCCTTGCTCATTCAAATGACGAATCGTCTCGATTGCCTCGTCAATATTTGTCCCCGCCACGACAGATTGTGCACCTAATTTCAATCCAAATTTTTGTGCCCCTGCATTTAGCGTACGACTATTTGATAGTGTCAAAAAGAAATTTTTTAGTAGTTCAGCCATTGCCCAAACCCCCTTGCATTATTTGATTTGAAGCATAAAACGTTTTTTTTATTTTTGCAACTATTATTTTTTCTACTTTTTCTCGTTTATCACAGAAAAACGTTCACTAAAGCGCTTTCATCATTCATAAAAAATATTTTTGAAGCATAATAAAAAGGCCTTTCTTTTGCAAAAAGAAAGACCTTTTATACCCTTATAGGTATTATTTAAAGTTATAGTTCGTTACAATCGGCTCGCGACCTTCTGTTGTATCACGGAAATATTCATATAAGCATGTGCCTAAGAATGAGCCTGCCATATTTTTTACATTTGTAAAGCCAGCACCTTGAAGCGCTACCGTTGCGTTATAGCTTCGTTGTGCAGAACGACAGTGAATATAAACTGGAATATCGCGAGGAATTTCATCCATACGTTCACGTAACTGGCTTAAAGGAATATTATATGCACCTTTTAGCATGCCATTTTTTAATTCTGCCTCTTCACGCACATCGACAATATAGGCCCCTGATTCTACTAATTCACGCGTTTGTGACACATGAACTTGCTTGAAGCGCCCCGCTAAAAGATTATCCGCTACGAGTGCCGCCATATTCACAACATCTTTCGCTGTGCCATACATTGGTGAATACGATAACTCTAAATCTTTTAAATCATCGACTGTGCCACCAAATGAAATAAGCGTCGCAATGACATCAATTCGTTTGTCCGCATTGCCTTTACCAATTGCTTGTGCACCGACAATCTTTCCTGTTGGCACTTCAAAAATTAATTTGAAATGAAGCGGATTACTATTCGGCATTAACCCCACTTTATCAGGCGAAATAACATAAACGCTATCGACTGTCATACCTGCTTCACGTGCTGTGCGCTCATTGATGCCCGTTGTCGCACATGCGTAATCAAAAATTTGAATGCTTGATGAACCAATGACACCGCGGTGACGGTTTGTGATGCCGTACATGTGGTCTGCCGCTGCACGCGCTTGTTTTTGAGCTGGTCCTGCCAGCGCAAGACGTGTTTTCTTATGCAAAATTTGGTGGAATACTTCAATCGCATCGCCTACCGCATAAATCGATGGATCACTTGTAACATAATTACCATCGACAACAATGGCACCCGTTTCGCCAATATCTAAGCCCGCATCCTCTGCTAAAGTAGTATCTGGACGAACGCCAATGGCTAGTACGACTGCATCCGCTTTTACTTGCTTACCTGACTGCAATGTAACTGTTTTGTCCTCGATAGATGCAAGACCATCTCCTACACGTAAATCAATGCCTTTATCAAGCATCTCCTTATGAATGATTTGAACCATATCGTCATCAAATGGCGCCATTACTTGTGGTGCAAATTCAATCAGTGCAACATTTTTATTCGCTAGGCGTAGATTTTCTGCCACTTCTACACCGATAAATCCACCACCGATAACGGCGATATTTTCAATCGTATCTTGTGATACATACTGCTGTAAGCGTTCAATATCCACGACATTACGCACTGTAAAAACATGTGTCGCATCGATACCCGGAAGCGCTGGTACGATTGGTTTGGCACCAGGAGACAGCACCAACACATCATAGCTCTCATCACTTGTTTCACCTGTTGCATGATTATGTATTGTCACTTTTTTATTCACTTTATCAATATGTGTTACCTCTTGAAAAACACGTGCATCAATATTGTATTTTTTCTTAAATTGTACCGGATCCATCATTAATAATTTTTCGCTATTCTCAACAATTCCACTTAAATGAAACGGTAATGAACAATTAGAAAATGATACATGTGGACCTTTTTCAAGCATAATAATCTCAGCTTTTTCATCTAAACGACGAACACGTGCAGCAGTAGAAGCTCCTCCTGCTACGCCGCCAATCACAACAACTTTTTTCGACATACTATCCCTCCATTATTGAATATAGCTTAATTTTATACCTATAGGGGTATTAAAACAATACATTACGTAAAAAACTTCCTAGCATTGCTACTAGAAAGTTTTCATTTCTTCATCAGAGAACGTCATTTTTAAAGGCTCTATTTTATGTGCAATAAGCCAACCTGCCGCATTACGCACCGCAATTTTCACACTTTCACCATAAACATTGTTATGATTACGATCTTTAATCAATGCATGTATTAGCTTGCGTTGATGACTTTGAAAGCGCTCATTCTCCTCTGATTTTTGTACAGCATCATAGTAAAGCTTCGTCTGAGAATCAAATGAATTAAAATATTGAACATTTTTAGTATCCATTATTTTACTTAATCCTTCTGTTGTTTTTTGCAATATAAAATGTGCCAATACATACGCTGAAGGCGCATAATAAGCATATTTTTGTAGAAAATCTGTGACTGCTGGATGATTGTACATAATTTCCATCAAATAATAATTTGCTGGATAAACAAATGATTTTTCCCAATTTCGAACACTGACTAAACGCTCACTATTTAACTGCGCCCATATCGAAAGTTTCGCTGTTTCATAATCATCTGTCATCGTTGACCAAGCAGGAGACGCTGGTAACGCATCCTCTAGCAATGCTTTCTCTTCCAGAAAGACAGTGAATTGCGCTTGATCAATTAAAAACAAACAATTTTTTTGTATAATTTGATTGTTCATTTGATTGCTTTACTCCCTTATCACATATCGAAAACACATTAATTTTAGAAAAATTCAAATACTTTATTAAGAATACCATACCATTATAGTGTTTTCTATTACTTTATAAACTTTTTATTTTTTTGTTTACATTTATTTAAATAAAATATATATTGTTTATTATAAAACAAACGAAAGGTGTTTTTGTTTATGAAAAATATTGAAAAGGTGTCTTTACACCTTGGTTATAAAACGGATAATGAGCAACTCCATTGTTTATATTGTGATTTGACCTTATCTGTTCATGAAATTTTTTCAATAGACAGTCGTTTTTTTGATGCTACGTATAAAATGCAACAACATATAAACGAAGTACATGGCGGCAATTTTGAAATGCTTTTACAACGCCCTAAAAAAGACATCGGTCTCTCAGATATTCAGGTGGAAATGCTACGCTATTTTTATGAGGGCTTAAGTGATGAGGAAATTGTCGAAAAGTCCGATACCATTTCAAGTGTCTCAACTGTCCGACAACATCGTTTTAAAATGCGCGAGCGTGAGCGCCAAGCACATTATTATTTAGCCTTAATGGAACTATTAAAAACACCACATCCATATTCGGTACATGAGGGGGCAAAGCAAGTGGATGAACGTTATGCCATAACAAATGATGAGCGCCAAAAGATTTTAAGTAACTATTTTAAAGAAGGTTTAGATGGTGCTATCGAGACCATTCCGAGTAAAGAAAAGCGCAAAATTGTCATACTACAGCATATTATCACACGATTTGAAGCAAAAAAATCGTATACAGAGGCACAGGTCAATGCCATTTTGAAAGGCGTTCATGAAGATTACGTTTCGCTACGCCGCTATTTAATTGAATATGGCTTTATGACGCGTAGTGATGACGGTTCACATTATGAACTGACAGCTCATTCGTAGCCAAACAAAAAACCAGGTGCTATTAAAAGACACCTGGTTTTTTCAAGATAATTTATTGTTGAACGAGTCGCACAAGTAATGTCGAAAGTGTTGTTTTTTCTTCATCTGATTGTGTAACTTTCCATAGCTCTTGCAGTAAATTTTGCTCACTATTTTGCGGATCTTCATTTTTAGCTAGATGTTCTGCGACGAATTTAGCACCTTTTGCTAACGTTTCTTCGCTCAATCCAAGTTTTTCACCACGTAATACTTGCTTACCTAAATAAGATTTGAAATCTTCAAAATCATCTAAGATTTTTTGCTTCTGTTCGGGAGTTAAATTATTTAACTTTTTATCTACTTGGTTTAAATTTTCATCCATTGCTAGAACCTCCTTGAAATAGTTTGTACTAGTACATGTATTAGGATGCCCTTTATTTCTCTAATTAAACATTATAATTTGAAAAATCGCTTTGTATTCTCAGCTACTGTTTCAAAAAAACCCGTTTCCTCTACTTGCATAATATCCGCAATTTCACGGCCGATATGCGGTAAATACATTGGTTCATTCGTACGTGATTTGGGCTTCGGTTTCAAATTTTTTGGAATTAAATACGGTGCATCTGTCTCAATCATGAGACGGTCTAGTGGCATATATTGTAGTGCATCACGTAATTCCGTACCGCGTTTTGGATCACATACCCAGCCCGTCACACCTATATGAAAGCCTAAATCTAAATAATTTTTAAGTTGCTCCTTATCACCCGTGAAGCAGTGTACAACTGCACGTTCAATAAGCGCTGGATGCTGCTTCATGACATCGATAAATTCGCGATGTGCTGCACGTTCATGTAAAAAAATCGGTAAATCATTTTCTTCAGCTAAAGAAAGCTGTGTCTCAAATACGCGGTATTGGTCCACCGGGTCTGAATAGTTGCGATCAAAATCAAGGCCACATTCTCCAACCGCAATCACTTGTGGGTCCTTATAAAGCGCACGTAAACGCTCCGCAGACGTATTATCAAATGTTTTCGCATCATGTGGGTGCACACCAGCTGTTGAAAACAATACATGCTCATGCTTCTTCGCCATCGCTAATGCACGCTCACTACCTTCTACACTACCACCTGTTAAAATCATTTGTTTGACCCCCGCTTCTAGTGCGCGTGTCAGTACATCACGTTCTTTTCCTAAAAATTGATCTTCCGTTAAATTTAAGCCAATATCAATCATGTTGTCAGTCCTTTTCGTTAAACAATATCCTTATCATACGATGTTATATGCCGTTATACAATGATATTGTTTCCTACAAATCTTCCAGTTCATTCGCCTGCTCTGTTGTTAATTTGTAGTTATCAATTATTTGCTGCTTCGTGCCAAGTAACGTCACTTCACGCAGGCCCTGCTGTTCAAATGCTATTTCCATAAATAACCCTGGCATAAAAGAATCCCCGTATTTTAACACACGGTACAGGCGATAGCCTTTTTCAAAGCCGATAAAATTCTCACTCAGCACAAAGCTTTCGGTCGTCATCATTTCCTCTTCTAAAAATAAATCGACAAAGTCCGGTGTCTCAATCGGATAGCCCCGATACATCCGTGGATAGCGCTCGGTAAACTCTAAATGCTGCTCCTCGCAAAATTCTTTACTATAATAGGCGACATCCACCATATCCGGATATTTTTCGATGTCCTCCCACACGACATCTGCCATTGTAAACGGCTCCTGCTCTATATGATACTCTTTTTTTAAGGTGTCATAATGCTCGTCAAAATAGCTCTCCCTCGTTTGATGCATTTTATAAAATAAACGAATTTCCTCGCTGGCAATAAAGATTGCTACCGGTCCGAGTGTAGGATCTGGAAATACCCACACCTCTGCAGGAAAGGTTTCTGCTAAATAATCACTATCGAGAATCCAGATGCCATTTTCCTGAATTGCAAATAAGCGCTCGTCTTCACATCGCTCAATCACTTGCTCAGTCGTTAACTTTAAAGCTTTCGCTGCCTCGGTTACACTGATTCTCATCGTTACTAGCCCCTTTCGCTAAAAATAGTTGTAGTAGTATTATTCTCGTATTTGAAGGACTTAAAACCGAAGGCCTAAAAGCAGCCAATTAACCTAGATAATTTACAACAAAAATGTGTACCTTCTAAGCTATGATGTCTACTGGCAAAACGCACTTTCCCAAAAAGCGTCAAAAAATTATTTGAACTTATTGTTAATTATCATCATACTATGGAATAGAAAGGGGATTTTTTCGATATATGATTGAATTACTGATTGTTCTTATTATTGGCCTTGCTTCTCTTGTGGCCATATTTTATTTTTTAAAAACAGAGAAAATCGTCTATCTCGTTGCGTTTGTGGCAATTGCCTTAGTACCGATTCTATCTATGACTTACGTGCCACAATGGACAGCAAAAACCACAACAGCTGACAAAATTACTGCGACGACGATTTATTCAGCAGCTCATGTCAACGCACCTAATGATCAATTTTTAGCGAAGCCGTCTATTTTTTATTTTACGAACCAAAAAATCACCGACACCAAAACGCTTAAACAGGTGAACGAGGCTGTAGCAAATGCGACAACAACAAGCGCCCCATCACGTAGCGAGGCCTGGATGGACTTCATTATGATGAATGACAAAAAAGAGCAAAAACGCTATCAGCTATTATTAGCGGAGCCTCATGCCGTATTATACGATGTCGACAAAAAACACTATTATGATTTTGCGAATACAGCACAAGAACAGCAATTATATGATATTTTCTTCCCGCAAACACCCAATCTATTTTTTGTCGCCTTATTTGTCTTAATTCTTTTAAATGCTGGTGTATCCGCATGGTTACGTCATCGTCTAGATATTCCAAAACGCACACTCCTGAAAACGCCACTTTGGTCAATCGTCATTCTCGTTGTGGGAGCCATTATCTTTTTAGCGTATATTTCGGCTGCGACAATGTTTAATGCAGCAATTTTCCTTTGCCTGATTACGCTTCACATCGCCGTTTATATTTGGTATGAGCATCGCTATCATAAGCTCAGTATGCATTACTTTTACGCGATTATTATGTATTGTGGCTTTTATTTATTTGCCGTTATTGTGATGGCTAAAAATATTTTATAACAAAAGAAGAAGGACCCTAATAGGATCCCTCCTCTTTTTTACGTTGTTTTAACTTGAATGACCTTGCCGCCACATATCATTCGCACTTGTTTACGTGCCTCTGCCATCGTGCGTGCCTGTACTTCGGTCGTTTGACGCTTTCCATCCTGTTCATATTCAATCGTAAATCGCTTCGTTCCACAGCGCATAACGCCTCACCTCATATGCGATTGTAACACAGATGAAACAGCAACGCGCACTACAAGTTCTAGCCTTTCGCCCGTAATTTTTCTGTTTTCATATCATTTTCCACGAATTCGCAACATTTTGTTGTAATACAGCGTTTCTTTTATACGTTGTCTATTGTAAAATAGATACATTCGAATTATGTGATAATTCAAATAGTTTATGTAAAAATTCGGATATTATGGATGAGAGCACCTTTTCTCATCATCATTGGAGGGCAATTTATGAAACTTACAGCACAAGAAATCGAAATTGTTGAAATCTTAGAAAAAGACGCTCGTATGGATTTAGCGAATGTAGCTAAAATGGTCGGGTATACATTAGAAGAAACTGAAGCTGCTGTCAAAAAATTAGAAGATCAAAAAATTATTGTACGCTATTTATCCCTTGTTGACTGGACAAAAATTGAAGAGCACCCAGGTGTACGCGCAATGATCGATGTCAAAGTAACACCAAAACAAGGTGTTGGCTTTGATGATATTGCAGAGCGCATTTACCGCTTCGACAAAGTGCAATCTGTCTACTTGATGTCAGGTGCCTACGATTTATCCGTTATCGTTGAAGGCAAATCAATGAATGAGGTCGCAAACTTCGTGTCACAAAAATTATCAACACTTGATTCCGTCATCTCAACAACAACGCATTTCATTTTAAAGAAATACAAGCACGATGGCACAGTTTTAGAGGCTGGCAATCAAGATAAACGAATCGTGGTGTCTCCATAATGATTACATCTAGAAAAAGCTATGTTTCCAAAATGGTGAGCGAGCTGAAGCCATCTGGTATTCGTAAATTTTTCGACTTAGCAGCAGGAATGGAGGGTGTTATTTCACTTGGTGTTGGTGAGCCCGATTTTGTGACACCATGGCATGTACGTGAAGAAGCCATCCGATCACTCGAACAAGGATTCACTGCCTATACGCCAAATGCGGGACTTCTTGAACTACGTCAAGAAATTGCACAGTATATGTATAATGAATTTGATGTTACATACGATCCAGAACATGAAGTCATCGTAACCGTTGGCGCAAGCTCTGCCATCGATATTGCGATGCGCACGATTTTAGATCCGGGTGATGAAGTAATTGTTGTTGAGCCTTGCTTCGTATCCTATGTACCGACTGTCGAGCTTGCAGGCGGGACTGCGGTGACGGTACAGGCTTTACAGGAAAATGACTTCAAAATTTTACCGGAGCAATTAGAAGCGGTGACAACTGAACGTACAAAAGCGATTATGATTTGTTCACCAAATAACCCGACCGGTACGATGCTATCAAAAGCTGATTTAGAAGGCATTGCCACATATGCCATCAAGCATGACTTACTCGTGATTTCGGATGAAATTTATGCGGAGCTTGCTTATGACGAAAACTATACGAGCTTTGCGGCAATCAATGATATGCGCGAGCGTACGATTTTAATCAATGGCTTCTCAAAAGGCTTTGCGATGACTGGCTGGCGCTTAGGCTTTGTTTGTGCACCACAGGAAATTTCAGAGGCAATGCTAAAAGTATTCCAATATCAATTAATGTGTGCATCGACTATGGCACAGTATGCGGCCATTGAAGCTCTACGTAACGGTCGCCCCGAAGTCGACATGATGGTCAAAAGCTACCGTCGTCGTCGTAACTTTATCGTCGAATCCTTTAATGAAATGGGCCTTAGCTGTCATAATCCTGGCGGTGCATTCTATGCCTTCCCGTCAATTAAATCAACAGGACTTAGCTCGCAGGAGTTTGCTGAGCAGTTATTACAACAGGAAAAAGTAGCCGTTGTACCTGGTGATGTATTCGGAGAAAGTGGCGAGGGACATATTCGCTGCTCATATGCTTCATCACTTGAAAATCTACAAGAAGCGGTAACACGTATTAAACGCTTCGTCGAATCATTAGAAAAATAATGCATGAAAGAGACTGTGACAAAATACGTCATGTTCCTTTTTTAGCGTTCGCAACGAAAAACCGGAACCGCGCCACAGCGCGATTCCGGTTTTTTTATGCTTATAGGAGCAGTTGTTTTTTTACACGTATGTCTCAGCCTCTTTGTGTTGCGATTAATTTTTGTTCGCTTAAAAACTGCTCCCACGCGGTGAGATAGCCTTTTTTATTGTCCGCTGTCACTTGATACGTAATCGTGAAACGGTAAAATTCCTCTGCCACAAGCGAAGACAATTTAAAATCATATAATACGTCATAGACCTTTACATTGTACTCAAACGACTGAAAGGGTTTTTCAAAATTTATTGATTGATTATAGTCATCGCGGTTTTCATATAGCCAAAGCATTGCTACATATAGAAATTGATTTTTACAGCGTAGCATATGCGTTTCATCCGTTAGTAGCGCACGTGAAATGACGTGCTCCGCCACTAAATCCTCTACGTATTGTGCTGCTAATGCATCCTCGCCCTTAAAAATAGAGGCAAGTGCGAGCACTGTATCTGACTGTGCGCCACTAGACACTTCTTCTAGCGCCTTTTTCACGGCATAATCTAGTGGAATATACGCACTTTTCAAACCAAAATAAAGCCTATCCCAGTCTAGTGTAATATGCTCCATTAAAAATTCGTACGACATCGCTAAGGATAGCGGATTTTCTGGCATGACGAATAATTCATCTGAAAATAATAATTGTTCATTTGTCATACGATATAATTCCAATCTTCCCCTGCACCGCAGTCTCCCTCGGGATCTACACCCTCATAGGCACCTACATATAGCACCTTATCGCCTCGAATAACCCACTGCATACCATGCTCCTCTTCCCAACTACAATCTAATTCTAAATCAATAATCGGTACACTACGATCTGCTGGCTGTGTAATTTGCATACCACGTGGTGTGATTTCTTTTAATACATCGCGCGGCGTTGCAAAAATTTGTGGCTCCTCATCAATCTCTTCTAAAAACTCATTGCAATAACGAATAGCTGCCTCACAAATTTGTGTAATCTGTTCTTCGCTCAGTGTATTGAAATGCGCCACACACAGTTCTGCATAGGCAATATCCTCTTCGCTTTCAAAATGAATTTCAATCTCTTTTTCAAATAAATTGATATACGCATCTGCTTCGAATTCACCATCATAGTCTCTAATATTTTTAATCATTCTATGTATCCCCTTTGGTTTATTTTGAAATAAACAATCACAACTAACTGATTACCTCAGATAGCGTGTTTTAGATACGACTTAATTTTAAATATGCGTCATTTCTAAGAAAATAGCGCTATAAAAATCGTATTTATTTGCCTACATTCTATTTTATCAAAAATAAATAGTAAATGTTTGGCGATAATTACTAACTTTTGTCCATTCAAGCAATTAAAAACGGGCGAAAAACACCCCATAGAGGACGATTTTCGACCCATTTTATGCGATTTCGGGCATTTATAAGCCCCCCTTTCTTCGCTGTCAGTGCTTTATAATGGCGCATTTTCGTGGGCGTTAAATAAATGACATCATTTTTGTTTCCATCTTGATTTTCGAGCACAAAAGCACCCGGCAGAGCACCAAAACAGCCTCGTTTTAGCTCTTTATCGGTTAAAATCCGTATTTTGCATTACTTAAAAATAATGATCATTTGATAAAAAATCGTAAATAAAAATTTTCATTGACAGCTTTTTACACGTTATTTAGTAATTGCTTATTTTTTCGTATGAAAATAGCTGGATTTTGGCACTTATTTTTAATTATGTTGTAGTCAAAACCCGCTTCCTGAGCGCCTAAACGATTTCATATGAGTCATTTTTCTGTTCATCGTCAGTTAACACAGCGTCTTTGTAAAACATACGATACGATTGGCCTCAGTAAAACCTAGCTTTTTATGCATTCTAATGCTGGCATCATTTGATAACTCACAATCACTCGCAAACTCGCGACATTTTTTATCCTTAGCCCAAAGCTCACAGCTCTTCACGAGTTCATTCGCGATGCCTTTCATGCGGTACGCTTGCTTAACATATAGTCCCTCTAAATAACCAACAGGAGATGAATCGGTGCCCTCCACATACTCATGACGCAGCTGACACTGAGCAAAGCCAACTGCATAATCTTGATCTAGCGCGAGTAAAATCAATGCCTCGTCATCCTCAATCCATGTTTTAAATTCCTTTGTAAATGCTGCTAAATCATTGTTTGGCCATAGTAGTAAAGCAAGCTCGGCGACCCGCATGGCCTCATTTTTTTCTGCTTGACGAATCATTTTACTTCCTCCCTCGTTTGGATATACTACCTGTTTCCCCTATATGAAAAAGGCAACCATGTTTTCGTTAAAATTAAGTTGGGGTATAGAAAGATTAGACCTATTTGAAGAACATGAGGTGAGCAACGGTGGGACAAACATTAATCGTATCAACAGAATCTTTTTCTCCCTACAAAACCATTGCCGCTGCACTAGAAGTAGCGGTAGATGGCGATACCATCGACATTACAGGACAATTTCAAGAACCAGTAACTATTGCGAAAAACATCCGTGTCCGCGGACAAGCAACTATTTTTAAACAACCGATTCGCGTACAGGCCAATGTGCGCTTTGAAAATATACATTTCCATTCCACTGTGACAGTCGAACAAGGCACGCCGTATTTTGCAAATTGTACGTTTGAACCTACTGCAGCTAACGCTCTTGACATTTTTGCACCTACGACATTTTTGCAATGTCAAATCCGTGGTGGGGACTACGGTATTTTTACGAAGGCGCAAACGATCATTCAAAGTACGACCATTCATGGTGCGACCATTGGGCTTTATAGTCAGCATGCAGCTGTCACAGTTGAACATAGCACGATTTTAGACTGTAAAAAGCTTGGCATTTCAACAATTGATGGTGAGCTATTAGTGCATCACTCGAAAGTATTACGCTCCGCCGAATCGAACATTAAAGTAGACGGCACCAAAACCACATTATCTGATAGCATCTCGAAAAATAGTCAGGATGGTGCCGGCCTATGGGCACTAAATCAAAGTGTGATTAGCATTACACGAAGCGAATTATCCAATAATGCCAAGCCAAATATTAGCATCGCGCATAGTCAACTTTTTATTGAACAGACACAGCTACTAAATTCCAATCAATGTGGCATTTGGATGAAAGATCAATCGAAGGCTCAGGTGCTTGATTGTACGATTGGGCATAATATTTATGCCAATATCGAGCTTGCTGATTCCATGATTAATTTACAGGATTGTCGCATTGACCATTCCGCATCAGATGGGCTATATATTTCCAAGCGTTCGATTGCGCATGTGACAGGCTGTGATTTCAATGATAATGCAGGCTCAAATGTATGCTTTATTAATAGTGATGGCAGTATCATTGATTGTACATTGCATGATTCCGCTAAAAATGGGCTATGGATATCAGATAATAGTAAAGTAACGCTCAAGCAGTCAAAACTATTCCGTAATAAATACCCGGCAGTCGGTGTGGAGACGAGCGAAATTGAAATGGAGACATGCGATTTGTTTGATAGCTTACAAAGCGGTGTGTGGTTAAAGGACCGCGCAATAGCGAATATCCACGATTGTCAGTTCAATAATCAGGAGGCTTCGCATTTAATTGTGGAAAAAAGTAGTCGCCTAACGATGACGCGCTGTACGCTAACAAAGGCCAATCAAAATGGTGTGTGGGCACGTGAGCAAGCCACAATCGAGATGGATGATTGTAAAGTTTCCGAATGTCGTTATCCTGGTGTTGGCGGTAGTCAATCAACGCTACATATCAAAAATTCAACGATTGAACGTAATACTGAACATGGTGTGTGGCTAAAGGAAGGCAGTGTTGCAACGATTGATAATTGTGATATTGCGCTCAATGGCTATAGCAATATTTCACTCGATGATAGCGATTTGACGCTCGCAAATAGCCGTTTAAGCGATGCGAAAGAATACGGCGTCATCTTAAAGGAAAATAGCAATAGTATTTTACAACATACGACAATTCGGACGAGTGGCTATGACAATATTTATGTAGCGAGCATGGCAGCACTACAAATGACCGGCAGTATTTTAGAATATGCGGAGCGTAATGGTCTCTACATTCACTCAAATGCGAGTGCAACGGTGACAGATAGCCGCTTCGAGCATAATAAGCAGTATGGGGTATACGAAAAAAAAGACGCCACAGCGGTGCAACTCATTACGCCAGATTACGCTGGCAATACGCGCGGTAACTATTTAAAAGAAAGTGAAACGGTTGCCTCTACAGGCCCTGTACGCTTTAAAATTAGCACCCCAAAAACACAGGAAATTAGTGCTTTAAAAGAGTTAGATGCATTAGTGGGCTTACCAAAAATCAAAAAATCGCTCCATGATCTTGTACGTATTTCGCAGTTTAATGCCGAAGTGGCAGAGCTTGGCTTTGATGACCCGATTCAAACAATTGCAAGTCACACGGTATTATATGGTAACCCCGGGACAGGGAAAACAACTTTTGCCCATATTTTAGCCAAGCTGTATAAGGAGCTTGGCTTACTCGAAAAAGGGCATGTTGTGCAAGTAAATCGCGAGCAATTAGTTGGTCCTTATATCGGGCAAACGGCACCAAAAACGCAGGAGAAAATCGATGAGGCGATGGGTGGTATTTTATTCATTGATGAAGCCTACGCGCTATCAAACCGTCATAGCTCAAAGGATTTTGGTTCTGAAGCAATTGAAGTGCTATTGGAAGCAATGGAAAAACATCGCGGGGAATTTGTCGTTATTGCGGCGGGTTATCCTGAAGAAATGCAGCATTTTTTAAAAAGCAATCCAGGCTTTGAAAGTCGTTTTACACAGTTTTTCCATTTTGAAGATTATACACCGGAAGAAATGGTACAGATTGCTGATAATATGCTAACGCAGCAAAAACGAACGCTTGATGCGCGTGCAAAAGAGGCGCTACTAAAGGAATTTATTCGCTTATGGCGTAAAAAAGATAGCTATTTTGCCAATGCTCGGACTGTTCGTAATGATGTCGCAAAAATGGTGACTGCTCAAAAGCTACGTTGTATGGACATCGATCGTACATTATGGACGAAGGAGCTGCTCTCAACGATTACGATTGATGATGTAAAAACCGTTGTGGCAAGCCCGCAAAAGCGCGATTTCACCGTTCCTATTCAAGAGGACATGCTACAAGAGGCACTCGATGAATTATACACACTCGTTGGGCTAGACAATGTGAAGCAATCCGTTACTAAGCTAATTGAGCTGACACGTTACTACCGTGATGAGCACAAAGGTGTCGAGCATTTAACGACGAATTTTGTATTAACAGGACATCCTGGCACTGGGAAAACAGTCGTCGCACGCATTATCGCGAAAATTTATGAGGCACTCGGTATTGTGGAACGTGGTGAATTAGTTGAAGTAACACGTGATATGCTCGTCGGGCCACATGTCGGTGATATCGAGCGCTTCACGCAACATTATATTCAGCGAGCGCGCCATGGTGTGTTATTTATTGATGAAGCCTATCAGCTCGCTCAATATGGCAATGAAGACGTCGGCAAGCGCGTCGTCGATACATTACTAAACTATTTAGAGCAATACCGCGATGAAATGGTCGTTATTATCGCCGGTTACCCCGAAAAAATGACCCAATTTATTAATCAAAATGAAGGGTTACAGCGCCGCTTCCGTGATTGGCTAAACTTCCCTGATTACACACCGGAACAGTTGCTAACTATTGCGACGCAAATGGCACAGCAATCTGGCTATCATTATTCCGAGCAGGCTTTACGCGCGCTCTCATTTTATTTAATGAATGCGTATGAATACCGCGATGAAACATTTGGCAATGCGGGCCTTGTACGTAATATCGTCCAAAAAGCGATTCAAAATACCGATTACCGCTTTGCGAAACAAGCAGATCCACTAGTCGATAAAACACTGATTACCGAAGATGATTTAATGCTTTGGGAATCAAAAGAATAATAATGTATTAAAAAAAGTAGGTATCGCTCATTGCGCTACCTACTTTTTATTTATATAGCCACGACTTAAGAGAAAGGGTTATTTTTTCTTTGACGATTTTTTCTTCGTCGTCTTTTTCGTTGTAGCCGGTTTATCCGGTGTAATCGCTACCTCATCCGTTTTGGCAATAGCGTTATCACTCATCGGTTTCCATGTCACTTTTTCTGTTTTTGTTTCAACAACGACTGCTTGATCTTCCACAGTTGCTGCGCTTGTTGTCAATGGTGTAGCTGTCACAAGAGCCACGCCACATAATGTAAATACCCATTTTTTCATCATTTTCATACTCCTTCTTCTCAAGTCGATTATAGTATTTTTTATCTGATACTAATTTACTATATAAGCATTATTAAATAAATATTTTTTATAATAAAAGGTCTTATTACTCACTATTTTTTCCTAAAAATAATTTGCAGGATTTTGGACCTATTATTTTTTCTCAAAGACATAAAATGACTATTGACATAGAATTATCAGTTTGTTACGATAATTCACAACATAGAGCATACAAATTCATTGACGAGAACGAGTACATCCGATAGGTAGCACAGAGAACTGCTGAAATGGTGAAAGGCAGTGTACCGATTTGATTGAAAATCCTCTCCGAGAAGATTCGCTGAATTTCAGTAAGCGTATCCGGCTGTCTACCGTTAAAAGGAATGCGTATGATTGTACGTTATTGAAGTGCTATTGAACGAGTTGATGTATTCTTTCAATGTTATAGTGCTGTTGACGAGGCAAATTAGACATATTATGTCCAAAGGAATTGCGTATTGTAGCGATTCCTTTTTATTATTTTAGGACATACCTTACCTTCTGTTATCTATCTCGCTTTGTATGTATCTAATCTTTTATAGAAAGAAGGGCACTCTTTTGAGTAAAAACAATGTTTCATTTTCAACCTACGCACTAATTGGCACGATGTTATTTGGGCTATTTTTCGGTGCTGGGAACTTAATCTTCCCTATTCAGCTTGGACAAATGGCCGGCGAAAACTTTTGGCCGGCATTAATCGGTTTCCTCGTGACCGCAACGGGACTACCATTACTCGGTATTTTAGCAATTGGCCTAACAGGTAGTAATGGTCTGCGTGACCTTGGTAGTCGCGTACACCCAATATTTGGGCTTGTATTCTCTGTTGCGCTTTATTTAACAATCGGTCCATTCTTTGCGATTCCTCGTACTGCGACTGTACCTTTTACAGTTGGTTTTGAGCCGTTTATCGCACCAGAACATCTGACATTATTTCTAGCATTATTTAGCTTCATCTTTTTTGCAATCGTTTATTATTTCTCATTAAATCCCGCAAAAATCATGGATTATATCGGTAAATATTTAACACCGGCCTTTTTAATTTTCTTATTCGTATTAATTATTATTAGTGTAATTAAGCCGATGAGCTCATTTCAAGGTGCTGTAGGTGATTATATCGACCATGCCTTTATTAGCGGCTTCAAAGAAGGCTATAACACGCTTGATGCGCTTGCGTCACTAGCCTTTGGTATCGTTGTCATCAATGCGATTAAGCAACAAGGCATTACCGATAAAAAAGCCATTGCTAACACAACATGGAAAGCAGGTCTTTTCGCCATTCTTCTAATGAGTATCATTTATGGCTTCATTACGTATATGGGTGCAATGAGTGTTGGCACAATCGGCTCATTTGAAAATGGGGCACTTATTTTTGCAGCAGTGGCAGATCATTACTTCGGCTCATTTGGCGCCATTTTACTCGCCATCATCATCGTGCTTGCTTGTTTAAAAACAAGTATCGGCTTAATCACATCATGTAGTGAGTTTTTCCATGAAGTATTCCCGCGCATTAGCTATAAATGGTACGTCTTCATTTTATGTGCCGTATCATTTACAATTGCCAACTTTGGTTTAAATAATATCATTACGTACTCTGTACCGGTATTAATGTTCTTATATCCACTTGCCATTGTATTAATTCTTTTAGCGCTTTGTGCACCATTATTTAAAGCGCGTCGTGCCGTATTTGCGACCGCAATGTTCTTTACATTCTTCATCAGTATTATGGATGCCTATACGGCATTAATTCCGAATGTAAAAGCAGCACAACTCGACTTCCTTGATAGCATCGTCGCATTTTATGCCGAATTCCTGCCATTTTATAGCTTAGGACTTGGCTGGATTGTTCCGGCTTTCGTCGGCGCATTACTTGGCTACGTCTACACACTTTTTAAAAAAGCATAAGCACGTATTGGAAGCCTTGACATACGTGTCTCCTATCGAGCATTAAAAAAACCGGAATCGCGCTATGGCGTGGTTCCGGTTTTTCGTTGTACAAAAAAATCGCTATTGTTAGCGATTTCTCCTTATTCACCTACTACCCATGTTTTTGCGACAGCGGCCATTTCGCGAATATGCAGTTGTACGGTAACGGACTCAGGCGTTTTTGCCGCCACTCTATCGGCCGTTAAGCCCTCTTTTTTCGCTAAATAGCCGGCACGATACAAATGAAAATCGTTGGAAACGAGCGTAATCGCTGTCTCATTTTTTGGTAATAATTTTTTTGAGTAGCGCAGATTTTCTGTCGTTGACATCGACTCATCTTCTTTGACAATACGCGTCGCCTCAATTCCATGTGCGATTAAATAATTGGCCATTACTACTGCCTCTGACTGCGGCTCATCGGCTCCTTTACCACCAGAGACGATGACATTCACATGCGGATATTTTTTCAAATAAGGTACCGCCGCATCTAAGCGCTCCTTCAATGCTAATGAAGGTTCTCCGCTCGCCTTCACCTTGGCCCCTAAAATAATCATATAATTCGCTTGTCCGTTAGCTGTCGTTTTAGCACCACTCATGACACAGGCAAATAGCACTCCTACGATACTGACTACGACCACAAGTAGACCAATAATCCATTTTTTCATCAAATCCCCTACCTTTTCTTCATAGTACGTATTTTTTCATAATAGGTTGCTCCCTAGCGTTAAAAAAAGCGGATACTAAGTCATCATTAAATAGATAAAATAGAATAAAATACCCATTATAAAGATTGCTATAGACTGATTCTTTTTATTCATATATAATAAATTGAATTTTCAAAAAAAGAATGGAGGGTTTGTATGAAAAGCATTAAAGCAAAGATTTTAACTGTGTTATTAAGTATTACAATCGCGTTTGGCGCATTGATTGGTTATTCCATTTACTCCTTACACTCAACAACGGATTCGTATTCAAAACTAATTGATAACGAAGGGCAAGTCCGCAATAATATGCAGGTTGTCGTTAGTGAATCTGTGAAGCAGTCATTATCCGTGCGTGGCTTGATTGTATCAACAGCACTTAAAAATGAGGAAGAATTTAATAAGGCAAAAGATGAAATTGATACACGTCTACATACGTCGCAACAACTTATTACTAAGCAGCAAGACAAAGATACGATGAACCATTTATTAGCATTAAATAATGATTTTAAAACGCAATTCGATGACATGAATACATTAGTGAAAAATGGTGGTACAGAAAAAGAAGCGATTAATTATTGGCAAATGAAGGTCTACCCTGTTGGGCAAGAAATGATGAAAACTGCGCAAACATATGCAACAAAAGTAGCGGAGGATATGGAGAAGCAAAATGAGCTAAATAACAAGCATACGTCACAAGTATTTATTTTTATGATTATTTTAACAGCAATTGCAATCATTGCAGCAATGCTTGCAAGTATGATTTTTGCACGCATTATGAGTGAGCCTATCAAGCGCGTCACAGAAGCAACGCAGCGTGTCGCAAATGGTGATTTAACTGTAGCTACACTTGATATCCGTTCAAAAGATGAGGTGGGTGCTTTAACGACAGCCTTTAATCAAATGGTCGAAAATTTACGTGGACTCGTTCAAACGGTATCAGAAAGTAGTGAGCATGTGGCGTCGTCATCTGAGCAATTAATGGCGAGCTCGGACCAAACATCAAAAGCAACCGAACAAATCACCTCATCGATTCAAGAGGTGGCATCAGGCTCGCGCATGCAAGAGGAATATATTGATGAAAATAAACGTGCACTAGAAGAAATGTCAATTGGTGTATCCCGCGTTGCCGAAGCAACACATTCAGTTGCGGAGCTATCGGACAATGCGACACAAATCGCGCAAATCGGACAGCAATCTATCGAGCAGGTCATTACACAGATGAGTCAAATTAGCACCTCAACGAATGATACAGCACAACGTATTCACTCATTAAATAACCGTTCGGCGGCGATTGCTGATATTGTGAGTGTCATTACCGACATCTCAGATCAAACAAATTTACTAGCACTCAATGCAGCGATTGAAGCGGCTCGTGCTGGTGAGCATGGTAAGGGCTTTGCGGTCGTTGCAGATGAAGTGCGTCACCTTGCAGAGCAATCGAAACAATCTGCCGATGATATTGCGAAATTAATTGCCGAGATTCAAACCGATACAAAACAAGCGGTTGTGGCGATGTCGCGCGGTTCAGAAGATGTATCTGCCGGTATGAAGGCTGTATCACAAGCCGGTACTGGCTTTAATAAAATTAATGAAGCGGTTGTCCATATTTCTGGTCAAATTATGGACATTACAGCCGTTGCACAGCAAATGTCTGCCTCAGCAACGCATATCGTCGATGCGATGCAACAAATTGCGACGCTATCACAAGATGCTTCTGGCAACTCAGAAAGCGTAGCCGCTGCGTCTGAAGAGCAACTTGCTTCAATGCAGGAAGTAACCGCCGCCGCGGAATCGCTATCACAGCGCGCAGAATCCTTATTACGTGAAATGCATTTCTTTAAAATTCAATAATTAAAAAAGGCAGGAATCACGCGATTGACGTGGCTCCTGCTTTTTAATCTTGTGTCCATCCTTTAAAACAAATATTCGCAAAGCAACGAATATTAAAAATATCCGATGCACGAATATTAATCAGTTGAACCCCTCGATCTGTCGGACTTGTACGCGAGAAGAAAAGGGTTCCGGGAATATCCATTTGCGTACCATTTTGTAGACAAATTGACCAAATCGGTTGATGTTCCTTGTAAGCTGCGAGCTCATCAACTAAAATAACGAGCTCATCCGAATAGTGAATCACCGCATAGCGATTGGCGCGTAACTGCCGACAAATCTCCGCACGAAACTCTGCCGTATTGCCCGAATTAAAAATTGAAATTCTTTGCGTCTGCATCCATGTATTGTCGTCACACCTAACTGCATACATTGCTGTGGGACCGCCCATTTTGCACACCCTTTCTTTTTTATGTTACGTTCTTTTATACCCGTCTTCATTCCTTTTCTACCATGCTGTCAATTTTTTAATAGGTTTGGATTAGTCGCTCCTCTTGTATTCTTAAAGTTGGCTAAAATTCTCTTTACTATTTTACACATCAAAAGACACTTTCAATATTTATACATTGAAAGTGTCTTTTAGATTTCTACTGCATAATTCGTGAGTTATTGTTTTGCTGCTAATGCCTGTGCATGTGCTGTTTTTGCTTGCGCTAATAATGTAGGTTGCTCAAGATAGTCTAGCCCAGTAAGCGCCAATGCCTTTGCACCGCGAATCAGTGCGCCATAGCCATAGTCCGAGTTTGCCGCTTCACGAAAGGCTGGTGTATGCGGCACAAGTGCTTCATCACCAATTTTCAAATAGCCATGTGCTGTCGGAACCTCATAGCTAATATTACCGGCATCTGTTGAACCGAGTGACTTGCCACTATCTAATATGACGTTTTCACCAACTGCGGCTAAATGCTCACTTAATACTGCATCAACTGCGGGTGTCACGACTAAATCCTTCACCTCATTTTGGAAGCGTTCAATTTTCACCGTCGCACCTGTTGCAAGTGCGGCCGCTTCGGCAATCGCTTCGACCTTTTTAGCCGTTTCAGCGGTACGATTCCATGAATTTGCACGAATATAAAAGCGCGCTGAGGCGTAGTCTGGCACAATATTTGGTGCGTCTCCACCGTTTGTAATAATGCCATGAATCCGCACATCAGCTGCCACATGTTGACGTAGCGCATTGATGCCATTGTAAAGCTGAATCACCGCATCTAATGCATTAATGCCTTCCTCTGGTGCACTGGCCGCATGTGCTGACTTTCCGTAAAAATGAAAATCAATCGGGTCAACTGCAAGTGAATCTGTCGTTGGCATCGTAATACCGAATGGGTGCAGCATAAGGGCTAGGTCAATCTTTTCCAAATAGCCATGCTTTACAAAACTTCCCTTCGCACTACCATTTGGACCCCCCTCCTCTGCAGGCGTCCCAAGAACAACAACCTTCCCACCTGTTGACTCCGCTATTTCACTCAGTGCAATCGCGGCCGCTGTACTCATAACACCAATTAAATTATGCCCACAAGCATGTCCTAATCCTGGCAGTGCATCATACTCTGCTAAGTACGCAATCGTCGGACCGGGCTTCCCACTATCCTTTACTGCATAGAATGATGTTTCATGACCCGCAACAGCTGTCTGTACATCAAAATCATTTTCCTTAAGCAAAGTCACGAGCTGCTCACTCGCGAAAAATTCCTCGTTGCCGATTTCAGGATTCGCGTGAATGGCCTTGCTAATGGCAATATACTGCGCCTGCTGTTTATCAATGAACTGCGTAATACGTTGTTGCTTACTGAGTACTGTCTGCATGATTAGAACCTCCTAAATGGTTATTTTTTTAATTCATCAAATGTTTTTAATAAGTCTTCTTGTGGCTCAACAACGATGCTTTGACCGCCCTTTGTTTCTTCTTTTACAGCTTTTTGAATATCTTCGCTTTGGTATAATTCAGCGATTTTTTTGTATGTTTCATTGTCTTTATCTTCTGCACGAACGGCAAAGATATTAATATATGGTTTGATATTATCACTTGCCTCGTCCTCGAGATAAAGTGGATCTTCACCTGGTGATAAGCCTGCTTGGCCTGCGATACCATTATTAATAATAGCTGCCGCAACATCTGGTAATACTTGCGGTGTTTGCTGTGCCACCATTGGTTTAATGTCTAGCTCTAATGGATTTTCTGTAATTTTTGATGCATCATCATATAAGCCGAAATCTGCTTTTAATTCAATTAAGCCAGCTGATTCTAATAATTTTAGTGCCCGTGCTTGGTTTGATGGATCATCTGGAATCGCGATTGTATCGCCTTTTTTAATGTCTTTTACATCTTTTAATTTTTCTGAGTACAAGCCAAGTGGTGCAAATACGGTTGATGCTAATGGTACTAGGTCATTGCCACTTTCTTTTACATAAGAAGAAAGGAATGATACGTGCTGGAATGCATTAATGTCGATATCCTTATGTGCTAATGCATTGTTTGGTAATGTGTAATCTTCAAATTCAACAAATTCAATATGGATGCCTTCTTTTTCTAATTTTTCTTCTAGTAATGGCCACTGCATGCCATCTGAGCCACTAATACCGATTTTCACGGTCTTATCTGCGGCGTCATCTGATTTCCCACACGCTGCTAATACAACGACAAGTAATGCTGTTACTAATACATATCCTAATTTTTTCATCTCTTAATCCCCTTATCTTCTTAAAATTTTCTTCGATACCGTATTTCCAAGCCATTGCGCTAATTGCACAAGCACAATCAAGATAACGACCGTTACAATCATGACACTCGTATCAAAGCGCTGATAGCCGTATGTAATGGCAATATGTCCAAGACCTCCGCCGCCTACTGTGCCGGCAACTGCTGAGAAGTCAATCAAACCAACCGTCACAAAGGTTAAGCCTAACACTAATGGTCCAAGTGCTTCTGGAATTAAGACAGTGAACACAATTTGCCAAGAGCTCGCACCCATTGCCTTCGCTGCTTCAATAACACCTGGGTCGATACTAATTAAGTTATTTTCGACAACACGTGCGATGCTAAAGGCCGCCGCAATCGTCATTGGGAAAATTGCCGCTGTCGTGCCAATCGTCGTTCCCATAACGATACGCGTTAATGGTGATAGCGCCACAAGGAAAATAATAAATGGAATGGGGCGAATAATATTAACGAGAATATTTAAAATGGTAAAGACGACTTTGCTTTCCATAATATTATTTTCGCGTGTCACATAAAGTAGTAACCCAATTACAATGCCGATAATGGCGCCAAAAATTAATGTTAGTAGCACCATGTAAATCGTTTGACCTGTCGCTTCTAAAATACGCGGCCAAAATAATGCCCAATCAACTTTCATGCACAACCACCTCCTCCATCTCTACGATTTGCTGTAATTCCAAAATAGCTTTTTTTATCGCTCGTTCATCGCCCTCAAAGGAAACGAGTAGATTGCCAAACATCTGCTGTTGCAATTCTCGAACCGTACCATAAAGAATATTGAAATAAACGCCGTATTTTTGCGTAATCTCCGATAATAATGGCGTATGTGTCGTCGAGCCCTTAAATAACACACGATATAAATGATTGCCGCCATTTTCCCGCCATTCTTTTAAAATTGCCTCAGACGGTCTATCTTGATTCACCGACTGAATAAAGCGCTGTGTCGTTGGATGCTGCGGGTTTGTAAATACGTCATACACATCCCCCGATTCAATCACAAAACCGTTTTCCATGACTGCCACACGATTACAAATTTCTTGGATGACATTCATTTCATGTGTAATTAATAACACTGTAATACCAAGCTCTGCATTGACGCGTTTTAACAGCTTTAAAATATCCGCTGTTGTTTCCGGATCAAGTGCCGATGTTGCCTCATCACAAATGAGAATGTCCGGGTTATTTGCTAGCGCTCGTGCAATACCGACACGCTGTTTTTGACCACCAGACAATTGCTCCGGATAATCCTTTGCCTTCTCTGATAAGCCGACAAAGGATAACAGCTCTTTTGTACGACGCTCAATTTCCTTTTTTGGCACTTTTTCAAGCTTCATTGGGTAGGCAATATTGCCAGCAACCGTGCGTGAGGTCATCAAATTAAAGTTTTGAAAAATCATACCAATGTTACGACGTAGGCCACGTAATTCTTTAGGTGAAAGCTTCATTAAATCGGTATCATGCACCTTGACTGTACCTACTGTTGGCTTTTCTAATAAGTTCACCATGCGTAGTAGCGTGCTTTTTCCCGCACCACTAAAGCCGATGACGCCAAAAATATCTCCTTTTTCAATTTTCAATGATACATTTTGCACCGCTTTCACTTCACGATTTTTTACTTTGAATATTTTAGAAACATCTGAAAATTCAATCATTTAAGCATCTACCTTCTCCCTCTTAAACGTAAGTTACATCAAAAAAACCTTTCGCTTCTCGAAATAAAAGAGAAACGAAAGGTGTTAAAATCGTACTCTTATCTTCCAAGTGAAACTACTTGCAGGATTTGGCACATTACTTTTTAAAAAGCTGTTGCCGAGATTTCACCGGGCCTGTCCCTCCATCTCTCTTGATAAGAACTATGTAATTGTTGTTTGTTTTGATTGGTTTCATGATAAACCCTAGTAAATTACTTGTCAATAAATTTACTGAAAAAATATTTTTTTCTGAAAATAAGAAAATTATAGTCTTTAAAAAGAAAGCGATTTCATTTTTTTACTGAAAATAGACAATTACTCACTGAAATAACGTAAAACACGTATTTATATCCTTGTCATTCAGTAGACTTTTAAAAAAAATCGTGAAAAAAATACTTATAATTATACATTTGAGTCTAATTTTTTATAAAATAATAATAGAACAACAATTTGTAGCAAAGTGAAGGAGATTCTATGGCAGAAGGAAAAACAAAAAAGAAGAGTTTTAAGAAACCACTATTTAAAGGATTAATGGTTATTATCGGGGCTTTGATTGCGGCCTATGGACTAGAAGCAATCCTAATTCCAAATAGCGTATCCGATGGTGGCGTTACAGGTATTAGTATCGTACTATCACAATTATTCGGCTTACCGCTTGGCACATTAATCGCAATTATTAATATTCCTTTTATTTGGCTAGGCTATAAGCAGATTGGTAAAAGTTTTGCACTCTATTCAATTTTAGGGATTGCAACGTTAGCAATCGGAACAATTATACTCCACCATGTCGATACAATTATTGAAGGGGACACGTTATTAATTACCGTTGTCGGTGGTATCATTTTAGGTTTTGGTATGGGTCTTGCACTACGTAACGGTGGTGCTCTAGATGGTATTGATATGCTCGCAGTATTATTAGCGCGCAAGCTACCATTTGGTACGAGTGATTTAATTTTATTTTTAAATATGTTTGTCTTCATTCTCGTATCAACGGTATTCGGTCTTGAAGGTGCGATTCTTTCTGGTCTAGCATACTTCATCGCCTCAAAAGTAATTCATATCGTTGAAGAAGGTCTGAGCGGCTCGAAAACATATAAAGTCATTACGAAGGACCCTGATTTACTTGTCGAAACGATTCGCGATCGTCTTGGTCGTAGTTCGACATTGTCAGAGGTCTATGGTGGCTATTCAAATGAAATGTTCAAAGAAGTAACATGCGTCATTAACCGTATGGAAGATACAAAAATGAAATCAATTATTTTTGAAACAGACCCAAATGCCTTCGTTACTGTGTATGACACAGCCGAAGTTAAGGGCGGGAATTTCAAGAAAAAAGATATTCACTAAGACGAAAGAGGAATTGCAAATGCAATTCCTCTTTTTTAAATGCGTTCAATTAATTGCATTAAACGCGTATGAATGACAGACCAATGCACATTTAAATCGACGGTTGCGACAGTTAACGGATAGCCATTTAACTCGACAACTAAATCAATTGGCTCATCGACCTGCGGATATAGCAGCATACCCGCCATCATGGGCCGAGATTCAGCATTCTCTAAATAACTATAGAGCTGATACAGGTTTTGCGAATGTACGCGCTCTGCTCCGTAACGCGTCGTCATGAGCGTATGCTCGTAATATTTCGTATCAATAATGATTTTTCGCGCCTCATTCGTCAAACAAATATCCGTCTGCATTTTTGGAATGAGTGAACGGTCTCCCTTTACAACACGCCCAACATGCCAATCCATATATTCACGTGACACCTGATAGTCATGTAGATGCTGCTTATAAAAATTACGGACAAACTGCTCAAATAGCTCATGCATACGATGCGTCTTTTCAAAATCAATAAAGCGCAGTCGCCCGTCTACCTCATCAATCATCGTATATAAATGAATCATGCGGCAAATATCTAGCAGCATGCGGTCATTTTGATTTTGACGATGAAATGTTAAATTCTCAAAATGCTGCGCTGTGACACGAATGGGTGTGATTTCTTGAAAATAGCGCAGCTGACGCGTTAATTTTGTTGTCGTTTGCCGCGTCAATGAGCCGTCATGAATTAATTTCACTAATGTTGCCCGTATAATTTGATTATGCAAAATATCGACTGAAAAGTGGTCTACCTCACTCACAACACGAGGCTTATGGCCAAGACGCATCGTTTCACGCATTAAAATTTTGCCGCGTGGTGCAGTCGTTTCTTGCTTTGTTGTTACATACTCTTTATAAAATCCACGCTTTACAACTGGCGTCAATCGGCGTTCAAAGGCTTGTGCAAATAACTCCACAAGTGCCTCATCATTCGACGCTGTCACAAAACGCTCACCCTGTTCTGGCAAAATACCAGCACTGTAGCTCAGCATATAATAAATATTCGCAATTGGAATCATCCACTAAACCTCATAGCGTAACTTCGCAATTTCCGTACGCGCAAGCTCCGGCTCATCGAACCAATACTCTTCTAATAACGGCGCAATCTCTAGGCGAATGACGCGATTATACCACTTCACCGCATCTGCCTGTGGCTGTGAAAAATAACTATGCCCTATCATAAAGCCACGTCCTAGATTTGGTTCCTCTGCAATAATTGCATTGAGCTTCGTCATTTTTTCATTAATAAAATTCGCTAATACGAGCGGTACTTCTGCATCAAGTAAATGCTGGCGAAATTTCTGATTAAACTGCGGTGTCAACGTCACAAACGCAAAACGACGACGCAGCGCATAATCCACAACCGCCAGTGAGCGGTCTGCGGTATTCATCATGCCAATAATTGATACATTTTCTGGAATATAAAACGGCGTTTCATCATATGCTAGTGGAATCGCAAATGACGGTCCGCGTTTATCTGCCTCCATCAGCGTCATCAACTCACCAAAAATCTTACTAACATTCCCGCGGTTCATTTCATCAATAATAAAATAATAGGGATGCGATGGATCTTGCTGTGCCGTCTGACAAAATGTATAAAACACCCCATTTTTCAGCTCAAAGCCTCCGTCAACGGTCGGTTTATAGCCCTGCACAAAGTCATCATAGCTATACGACTGATGAAACTGCACCGTTCGAATGAAATGCTGTTCTTTAAACGGCATGTTTAAATAGGCTAACTGCTTCGCTAAATAGGTTTTCCCAACACCTGGAGGTCCTTGTAAAATGATATTTTTCTTGTATAAAAGTGCCTCTTGTATCATGTCTAATTGGGCTTCATCGAAAAAGAGCTGTTGCTTAAGTTGTTCTTCATCAACCGTTAATTCTGCCTCAAATAAAGAGTACTGAATATGATTTGATGCTAAAAACTGCTCGTATTCGATATCATCGAAGGCATAAAAATCCCATTCAATCTTTGGCACATCAAGCGCTGTTAAAAAACCATCAATCGCCGGGTGTACCAATCGAAAGGATTTCTCAAACCAAATAAGCGGCTGCTCATATGTTGGAGAAAGCTCAATTTTATCCGTTAACGTCTCATTTACTTCATCAAGTTCTTTCTTTGTCAGCACCTTCTGAATGCGCGACATCATGACCGGCGCTCCGTCATACCAATAAAGCGCATATAATGCTTCCCCTGTTTCGAGTTGTTCATCAATAAACCGTTTCACAAAAGGAAGTTCATCCCCCTCCTCTGTGAACCAATATTTATCAAAGGAACCATCGCGATTATTATGCTCAAAATGAAAATAAGCCATTGGATTTTCATCAAAATCAAATCGAATGACTACTGCCATATTATCGCCCCCTTTTTCTATTCTAACAACATTTTAGCATACCCTTTATATTGCCTTAATATATTCCCTTTATTATAAGGTTGTACGATAAACTAAAGGGAGTGACCTCATGAAAAAATCACTTATAGGAACTATGGTTGCTGTTGCAGCAACTATTATCTTTACAGGAGAGGCAAGCGCAGCCAAACATTCTCAATGGCTTCAAAGTAATAAAACTGAACTTAGCGCACATCGGGGTGCACAAATAGTAGCTCCTGAAAATACGGTTGAAGCCATTGCAGCAGCTGGTAAATTGCGCTATGGTTTTGTCGAAATTGATGTTCAACGAACGAAAGATCATCATTACATTTTAATGCATGATAAAACGGTTGATCGCACAACGAATGGTAGTGGACAAGTAAGTAATATGACGCTTGCTGAAATTGAAAAATTAAAGATTGAAGATGATACAGGTCATTTAACCTCTTATAAAGTACCTACATTACAAGAAGCGCTTGAAGAAGCGGACCGTTATGATGTTGGTATCAATTTTGATGGTTCTAAGGGGAATTGGGATGATAAAGATTTTGTAGATGATGTGATTCAACTAGCACAACAAGAAAATGTATATAACCATTCGTTCTTTGTTCTAAGTAATACAGAAATTCGTGAACAATTTAATAAATGGTACCCTGAAGCACCCGTAACTTTCCTTGGGAACGCACTTAAAAATGTTGATACAGATCTTATCGCATTGAAAAAATATAATCAAGCACTCTACTCAGTTTCTATTAATAACATAAACGCGGAAACTGCAGAAAAGATTAAACGTGCTAAACTCAAATTGCATATCTATGGCGTCAATACAGAAGCACAATATGAAAAAGCTCAAAAATTGCATCCTCGTTTAATCGAAACGGATGTTATTATTCCGTAAGAATCGGATGAGTATAGGGGATAGGTTTTCTGAATGAGCATTATTTTATAAAAAAGAAGGAATCGTCTTATCGATTCCTTCTTTTTTCTATTCATTTTTAGAGTATTTTATCCTAGTTCATTTTTTATGCTTTTTCAATGTAAAACGTAATCACATCGCCATCTTCTTTTTGCTCCAAGATGTTATGACCACCTGCTTGTGCCCATGCTGCGAAGTCATTTAGTGCGCCTTTATCTGTAACGAAAACTTCTAATACGTCACCTGCTGCTAGTGTATCCATTGCTTTTTTTGTTTTAACGATTGGCATTGGGCATGCTAGGCCTTTTGCGTCTAATGATTTTGTAATATTCATGTGTAATTCCTCTTTTCCTGTTTTTGTGTAAGTGATTTATAGAATCAGCCGTTTGGGACAGCTCTCACGCAGTGTGTGACAATAATATGCTCCAGCAAACTGCGAATTTTAGCGTACAGCACAACGGTTTGGACCGATTTCCATTTCCGTTTGCTCGTCGTTATTTGGTGTTACTTTCCCCATATTTACATGACGAATTTCTTGGTATGCGTTTGGTTGTGGTGGTAAGTTATCTGTTACTAAATGACGGAATTCGTCTGCATCCGAAACATTTAAACCATGATTTTGTGCAAATAAATCGCCTAAACGACGTGCTACTGTACCATCTTCATTCAATTCATCAATAATCATAAAGTGTGCCGGTAAAACGATTAAATCTTCCGCTAATGCACGGTAACGACTATATAATGTTTCGCGTAAATCAGCTACCCAGTCCTCTGCGAGACCAGCTAAATCAGGACGGCCAATTGAATCGATGAATAAAATATCACCTGTTAATAAGAAGCGATGATCGATAACAAACGATGTTGAACCAATTGTATGCCCCGGAGAGTATAGCGCGCCAACTTCGATTTGAGATGCACCAATTTTTACTGTTAGACCATCTTCTAATGCTGTATAGTCGAATACAACTTCTTCCGCATCTTTTTCTGGTAAATAGTAAGTTGCACCAGTTTGTGCTGCAATATGACGACCACCTGAAATATGGTCAGCATGTAAATGTGTATCAAATACATGTTTAATTGTTGCGCCTTTTTCAGCTGCGAAGTTTGTAAACACTTCTGTAAAACGCACTGCATCAATGATTGCTGCCTCGCCACCTGAGATAATCATATACGATAAGCAACCTTTACCTAAACGTACAAATTGATATAATTCGCCACCGTCTGTTAAATCAGCTACTTTAATTGGCTCTAAATACATTGACCAAGATTTCATGCCACCTTGTAAATACGCTACATCCAATCCTTCTTCTGCTAACATTTCTGCTACCATGATAGAAGAACCTTCTTTTGCGCAGACAACTAAAATGTCTTTATCCGCTGGCAATTTCGGTAAAATTTCTTCTACACCATCTAATAATTCAAAGTATGGAATATTTAAATACTCAAATTTGTGACCTTCAATTTTCCAGTCGGCAAACGCATCTGCATTTCGAACGTCTAAAATAAATAATTCATCATTATTAATTACTTTTTGTGCTACTTGTTGTGCTGTCCATGTTGATACTGTCATCTTTTTACCCCCATAGGTATTATTTTTTTGAAAAAATTTTATAGTTCTTGCGCGGTTTCACCCTGCCATTCACTCATGCCTGGTAAAACATTATATACATTTGTAAAGCCGTTTGCTGCAAGTGTTTGTGCGGCTAAATCTGAACGTGTACCTGTACGACAAATAACGTAGATTGCTTCATTTTTATTTAATTCATTCATACGTTCCTCTAACTCACCTAGTGGCATTGATAGCGCCCCTGGAATATGACCAAATGCATATTCAGCTGCTTCGCGAACGTCTAAAATAGTACCTGTTACATTAGCTAAATCATCATTTGAAGCAGTTTGTGTAAATGTTTTCTCAGTAGCATCTGCTTTTTCTGGGTTGCATTTACGAATATAGTGGAATAATATGTCGCCTTCTTCAATTAGGCCGATATATTGATGGCCTGTTGATTTTGCCCATGCCACTAAATCTGCTTTTGAGCCTTGATCCGTTGCTTGAATTTCTACTACCTGTCCTTCTTGTACTTCTTTTTCAATTGTTTTTTTCGTTTTTACGATTGGCATTGGGCAAGCTAAACCCTTTGCATCTAATTTTACATCTGCATGAATTGTCATAATTTGTTTCCTCCAAGTTAAATAAATAAGTTGACGTTGCCTTGTTCAGCATCCGCTAAATACGCTGCAACACCTGCATACGTAATATCATCTAATAGCTCCTCTTTTTGAAGCCCTAATAAATCCATTGTCATCGTACATGTTACTAATTTAATATCTTGCTCCTGCGCCATTTCAACAAGTTGAGTTAGCGTTAGTGCATTATGCTTTTTCATTACATGTTTAATCATTTTTGGACCCATGCCTAACATTTGCATTTTTGATAAACCAAGCTGCTCTGCTCCGCGCGGCATCATTTTAGCAAACATTTTTTCAAGAAATCCTTTTTTCACCGCTACTGGCTGTTGTTTGCGCAGGGCATTAATACCCCAGAACGTATGAAAAATCGTTACCTCATGGTCGTACGCTGCTGCCCCATTTGCAATAATATAGGCAGCCATTGCCTTATCATAGTCTCCACTAAATAATACGATTGTCGTGCGTTTCTTTTCCATTAAGTCCTCCATTAATTACCCACATAGGTATTTTTTTATTGAAAAATAAAGAGCTGTATACAACAATTTATTTGTTTTTTCATTTTTATTTTGTGATATCTTACAAGCTCTATATTAATACCCTGTTAGGTATATGTCAACGAATATTATTTATTTTCTTTAAAACACCGTAAATGAAGGGTTTTATAAAGTTATATACATCGATATTTCCTTATATATATAGGGGTATATGTATTTTTTCATAAAAAAAGTATCTAATTTTCATTAGATACTTAAAGTTTTCTCTAGCTCATTACAGCTGTTTTTAATTTATCAAGTGCCGTTCGCTTAATTCGTGATACATGCATTTGTGAAATACCTAGCTGCTTACCAATTTCAATTTGTGTCATATTTGCCATAAATGTTAGCTCAATAACATCCCGTTCCCGGTGATCTAATACTTGAATGCTTGCTTGAACAGCCATCATTTTCTCCAAATAATCAAAGTTTTCATCTACCGATCCTACTACATCAAAAAAAGTTCGATCCCTATCCTCACTGTCCACATCCATAGGTACATCTAATGATAAGGTGTTGTAGCTTGTCATCATTTCCATCGTTTCAAGCACTTCTTCTAAACTTGTATCTAAAGCTTGTGCAATTTCTAAAATCGATGGGGAACGCTGTAAAGTAGTCGTTAACTCTGCTACCTTACGTTTAATTTTAGGTCCCAATTCTTTTACCCTACGTGGTACGTGTACATCCCATGTCGTATCCCGAATATATCGCTTGATTTCTCCTAAAATTGTCGGTATCGCAAATGCTTCAAAGCTACGTTGAATGGATACATCAAAGCGACGTATCGCTTTTAATAAGCCAATAACCCCTACCTGAAATAAATCTTCTTGTTGCGCATAGTTTTTCACATATCGATTTGTAATGGAATAAATTAATGATTTGTAATTAAGTACTAACTGCGTTTGCGCATCCTCATCACGATTTTGCTGACACTGCTGAATCCACTGATGTACTTGCTCTTTTGATGCATACTTTGTTGTCATCGATATACACCTACTTTTCATTGGTATGAAGCATTCACACAAAAACAACATACTACAATAAGGACCTTCTCTCACTTTTCTACCCATTAAGTGTAAAAAGAAATCTTTATTTCTGTAAAATAGTGTAAAAGTGGGAGTGCTCAGGCATATGGTTGCATAAACAAAATCCTTTTTATGGAAAATTATCCGTTGTTAAAACGGGTATACAATAAAAAAGGAGGGAGCGGAATGCCGACATTCGGTTTAGCAATTAACGCATCAAATGTGACCCAATCTGCTGCATTTTTTTGTGAGGTTTTAGGCTATGAAGTGCAAACAAGCGTTGGGGATTGGTATCGTTCACTTGCGCGCTCTGACATGCAGCAAATGGCCATTGATTTTGTACAGAAAGACCATGAAAGCTTACTTAAACGCCAATTCCAAGACCCAGCAGGATTTTTACTCGCCTATATTGTTGAGGATATTCAGCAAATGTATAAGAAAATAGAAGATTTAGGCGTGCCTATTTTGACAAATATTTTACGGGAGCCATGGGGACAAACGCGTTTTCAAATTGAAGCCCCCGACGGTTTAATTATTGAGTTAATCGAGTTAGTGCCGCCTGATCCTGAATGGTTAAAAGCTCAAGGACTCGATGCATAATAGAATCTTATCTTCATTTTAGGAGCCGTACACAATATAAAGAAGGAATTGCGCTGGCGAATTGACCTAAAAATCTGAGACAGTATAAAAAGAAAAAGCACCTTCAAGGAGAAAAATCTTTAGAGGTGTTTTTTAATGGGTGAAGCAGTATCCAGACGGAGAGGCGCATTGGTTACAACAGCCTTTCGGAAAACAATACACCTATGGGAAAGACATATCTAAACTGACGTCGCATGATTATTAGCAAGCAATCAAAAAAGGCGTTATCATGAGCATGTCCCGTAAAGGCATGCCCGCTAATAACGCCATCATTAGTACGAAACATTTTATTTTGATGGGCTTTTGATAACGACAAATGGCATTGTCGTTCAAGCATACATCAACTACGATAATGATACGCGGATTTTGGCCAAGTTACACCCCAGTTGAATACCGGAAAAAGATGGTTTAACAAGAAATTGACGGCGACTCCTAGAGGCCCCTAGGAGTCGCCGTCAAATTCAGCTGAAAGATATTGTCTTTTTCTTTATCTCACTTTCGTGGGTCAGTTCCCGCGCAAACGATTCTTTCTTTTCTTTTTGCTAATTTTTGTCAACTGGACATCTGTTATGGACCCAGCTTCTTTTATTATTTAATTTTTATTGCTTCTAAAATGGACTTGCCGTTTTGACTAATTTGAATCAAGCCATGCTTTGGTGCGATAACATAATTAATTGCTTTTTTGCCGCTACCGATTTTTGCGACTGTACATTTTTTAAACGTACCCGCTTTTATTTTCACCGTCTTATTAGCAGATGCTACACGCATTTTGCCATAATCCGTTTGAATGCTCGTACCTACTTTACTTAGCTTCACTGTGAAATAATCTTCGCTAGTGCCACTAAATAACGAGAAGGTTATAATTTTCTTTTTTGGCTCATACATTGTAATCAGCATTGTTTCTTCATCTTCTGTACTACCAATCACACCTGTTAGACCCTCTGCTGTTTGCTGCCATTCTTCCTCTGTCATAAAAGCAGTCGGTTCATCCGCAAGTAACGCAAATTTTTTCGTGATTAATTTATCATTGTCGTCATTCATTAATGCCTTGTATGTATACGTTTTTCCAACTGTCGGCATATAATTTGTCGCGGCACTCGCTTGAAGCGGCACCCAAGCCAATACAAACGCAAACAAGGCTACTAAAAACCCTTTTTTCATATCATTACCACCTTTCTTCTCCATATTACCCTAAAAAGATGGTTTTTCATAATAAATATTTACTATTTAATGTTATTTTGCAAGCGTTGTAACTCTTCGTCAATTTTTGCCACATCAATGCGTTCGTAGAGTGGCTGTACTTGCTGGACTACTGCTGGCAATGTCGAAATCATTTGCCAACCGTTTGCCTCGATGGCTAACATACGTTTTAATTTTTCACACGCAAATGGAATAAAGGGCTGCAAAAGTTGTGCCAAATTTTCAATTAAAAAAACACATGTTGCAAGCGTTTTGGCACATTGCTCAGGAGCCTCTGTTAATGTGCGCCATGGCTGTGCTTCATCAAAATAACGATTGCCTGCTCGTATGTCTTCAAAAATGAGCTCTAGTGCTTGCTTTAAGTGCCCGTTTTCAATCAATTGGCCAGCTTTTTCATACAATACAGCAACACGATGATATATGGCCACATCAATCGGAGCTTGCGGTACGTTGCCATCAAAAGATTTGGCGATAAATTTTAGATTTCGATTCACAAAATTCGCAAATGCACCAAGTAACTCACTATTATGGCTATAAATAAATTCACGCCATGAAAAATCAGCGTCGCGATTTTCAGGCGCGTTAATTGTTAAAAAATAACGCAAGGAATCGGCATCGTAGCGCTCTAAGAAATTAGGTACCCACACCGCCCAGTTTTGACTGGTAGAAAGTTTACGTTTTTCTAACGTTAAATACTCGTTCGAAACAATATGTGTTGGCAATGCCTCATTATGTGCGCCCATTAAAATAGCTGGCCAAATGATCGTATGAAATGGAATATTATCTTTACCATGCACGTAATAAGCTCTTGTTCGTGCGGGCCACCACTTCTCAAGCGCCTGTCCATTTTGCTGTGCCCATACTAAACTCGCTGTATAATACCCCGCTACTGCTTCAATCCAGACATATATTTTCTTTCCGTCATAGCCGGCAATTGGTACATCGATACCATTAGGCAAATCCCTTGTCACGGCACGGTCTGGTACACCTTCTTGTAAATAACGTTTCGTTAGTTGCAATGCATTATCTCGCCAGGTACCCGCCGCTTCTGCTTGCTCGACAAAATGCTCTAGCTGTTTCTGGAAAGCACTAAATTGGTAATAAAAATGCTCTGTTTTACGAATTTCAGGTGCTGTGCCACAAATTTTACACTGCTTTTCAAGCAACTCAAGTGGATCTAAAATCGTCGAACAATTATCGCATTGGTCGCCGCGTGCCTTTGCACCGCACACCGGACAGATGCCCTCAACAAAACGATCCGGCAAAAATTGTTTATCTACAGGACAATAGGCTTGCTCTATTTTTTTCGTATACAAATAGCCATTCGCTTGTAGTGTTAAAAATAAATCCTGCACAGCCTGATGATGTGCCTCACTATCCGTACGCGTATACAAATCATAGGTGAAGCCTAGTTCTTGAAAACAGGCCTCAAATTCCTCGTGATACCGGTTGGCAATGGCTTTAACCGTTGTCCCCTCTTGATTTGCACGTATTGAAATCGGCGTACCATTACAATCACTACCAGAAACATATAATACATCTTCTCCTTTTAATCGATAATAGCGTGCTAAAATATCCCCTGGTAATAATGCTGCGACATGCCCTAAATGTAGTGAGCCATTCGCATATGGCCATGCGCCACCAATAAAAATACTCATAATATCTCCTCCTAATAAAAAAACGCCCTAATCGAAAAATCGATTAGGACGAATCGTATCGTGGTACCACCTAAATTTACTAGTTGCATCTGCAGCTAGTCTCTATCAGTACGTGTTCATACTGCTCCTGTTGTAACGAGTGGCTTCTCGCTGCAGCCTACTTTCATTTCGGTGCAGGGCTCCAAGGTCATATTCATTCTCCGTCATACGCTTCATTTCCACCAGCAGAAGCTCTCTTTACTATGCGACAAGAATTACTCTTCCTTTTCTTCGCCTGAATATTTTACAAGTATGAGCATATCATTTTTTAAATTGTTTGACAATTAAAATAATTTGGATTGCCTTCAACCTCCATTTGAGTTAACATTAATAAAAATAAAGTTAACCTAAATGAGGTGCAAAAAAATGTATCAATTACGCGGACACCATATTTTTTGTATGGTCGGCTATCAAGGAGTTGGGTATTCTAAGGAATACGCGGATAATATGACAGCTGTTCATAATAAATTACAGCAACAACCCCAAAAATTAGTTCAACTGATTAGTGGCCCTGATATGCTCTGTGCAAAATTCCCATGTTATCAGGAAAATCATTGTCATGAAAAAAGAATTTATGCGCAAGATGCGGCTATTTTAGATTTCCTCGGTCTACAAGTTGGGCAAATTGTGTCCTGGGCGACGATTGAGCAACGCTTAAAAATTTATGCAAAGCCTAATAGCATTCAAACACTTTGTGGGCATTGTACATGGCGAAAATTTGGCTATTGTGAGCAAGGTTTTAAACATTTACTCGATGGGCACGGGCTACAAGATGTGAAGTTTTCACCATAGGCTTTCAACTGTTTCACATCCATTAGAAGATACATGATAAAAGAAGAATCCATATAACACGAAAACAATTAAAAAACTAAAGAAAATAGGCCAGCCAATTGTATGAAAAACAAGTGCTTCAAACTGCAGCATCGCCAGTAAATAAAATTGGAAGCCAAACATTTTTTTGCGCATTCGCAAGCGAAATGTTGTTGTCCCACAACGAGGACAAGGTGTTTTTCCCTTCCACATTTTTTTACGTAAATAACGCTCGGAAAGCTCCTCCCCACATGATGGACAGTAAATCGTTTGTTTCACACGTCTTAGTAAATAAATATAGACGATGTGACTTAAAAAAATAAGCACAACGATAGCGTACCACCAGTTAAACGCGACTGTAGCGCCCGTATGTAACGTTGTCGTAAAAGTCGGCAGTAATAGTACAAAAAATAACAAGGCTGTCGCTACCCATGCGACACTGATAAGCATTGGTTTTCGAGAGGGTTTCGTCACCGTTTGCGTTTCTCGCACGATGCGTTCAATCTCTTGTTCCGTTAGCATAATAGGCTTCAATTCCGCTTCGAGTTTCTTCTTCATCTATCGCCACCTCCAATTTCTCCTTTAAATGCATGCGTGCCCGCTGTAATCGACTGCGCACCGCCGAGGACGTAATCGACAAACAGGAAGCAATTTCAGGCGTTGTCCATTCCTCAAAATAATGTAAAATAATCACTTCACGCTCTTTAAATGTGAGGGTATGTATCGCGCCAATCAGATTTTCTGTGCGTTCTTTTTGTAGTAGTCTTCGTTCGGGTGTCCTAAAATCGACTTTCTCTGTCATCGGCTCATACCATTTTTTCTGCTTACGTAACAAATCATGACATACATTCACCGTCATCCGCACTAAATACGTTTTAAGCTGACTTTCCGCACGAAACTGGTCCACCTTCTTCAAACGCTTTAGCCATACTTGCTGGACAACATCTTTTGCGAGCTCGCGGTCCTTAACATACAAATACGCAACCTGATGTAAATAGCTACTGTATAGCCGTATTTCCTGTTCCATTTTCTCGCCCCCTTTACTTATTAGACGTAGTAGCTGCCAAAAACGTCCCATTTTCTTTTAAAATAAATGAAGAAAATAGAGAGATGGACTAATATAATGTTATCTTTACTAACCCCTGACTTACAGCAAAAAGGAGCTCGGATATTTATCCAAACTCCTAAAAACCCTAATGAGACTCTACACGTTCGACTGCGCGGAACAAGCGCAAATCTAATTTAGCAGTCATAACACCTATAAGCATAAAGGCCGCTCCTATATAGCCTTGCATCGTTAAAACTTCGTGTAAGAAAATGAAGGAAAAGACAATCGTAAATACGGGCTCTAATGAGAAAATAAGTCCCGTTCGAAGCGGTGTTGTATATTGCTGCGCGACCGTTTGTCCAATAAAACCACACGCACTGCACAAAATACCTAAAGCAAGTACCGCTACCCAAGCAGTTGATGTTTCTGGTAGTTTAGGTGTTTCAAATAAAAATGCGATGACGAGTCCCCAAAGCGCTGTAAATGCAAGCTGCCAAATGCCAAGTGCAAGCGCATCACTCTGCGTTGCGACACGATCAGTCACTAATATGTACAATGCGTATAATAGCGCACCAATAATAATGAATAAATCACCCATGCGAATACCGAATCCATGTGTCATCGTCATCAAGCAAATACCGATAAAAGATAGCACAACGCCAAATAACACATGCCGTTCTGGACGTTTTTTATAAAATAACGCTAATAATAACGGCACAAATACGACCGCAAGACTAAATAAAAAGCCTGCATTCGATGCCGAAGTAGATTTGACACCAATGGTTACCACAATCAATGAAGCAAACAATAAAGTGCCAAGTAAAAAGGCATGTTTCAGCATAAGCCATGTCGTTTTGCGCATCCGTTTATAAAAAACAACTGCTGCTAATATAAAGGCAATACCAAAACGCAATGCTAATAAATTGCTCGGTTCAATTGACCCTAAGCCCATTTTAATAAATAAATACGAGGCACCCCAAAATAATGTCACAACGACCATAATCAAATCGCCACGCATTTGCAACTTCGAGGTACGTTCTTTTGTCTCGTGCATTTTGTATCACCTATCTTTCAAAATTATATAAAACTTATTATAATAGCCTTATACATATAAGAAAAATGAATGTTTTTGACGATTTACATGAAAAAAATTCACGTAAGGAGAAATGGTCATGTCTCTAGCAAAATTTGAAATTATTAGCACAATTATTGAGTTAGGAAGCTTTGCAAAAGCTGGCGACAAACTTGGACTTACGCAGTCTGCCGTTAGCCATGCTGTCTCTAGTTTAGAAAAGGAATACGGCTTTTCGTTATTAACTCGCGGCCGTGCGGGTATTCATTTAACAACAAACGGCGAGCGTATGCTTAGCTATATGCAAGCCATGCTCAAAACACAAAAAGAAATGGTACAAGAAATCGCCAACATTAACGGCCTTATCGTTGGTGAAGTACGCATCGGGACTTTTTCAAGTGTATCTTCGCAGTGGCTACCAGAAATCTTACAGCAGTTCACCGAACTCTACCCTAATATTGATATTCAACTCTACGAGGGAGATTATGACGCCATTGAGTCGTGGATTGCGAATGGCTATGTCGATTTCGGTTTTGTATCACTCCCTACTTCCTATCAATTGGATGTTATTCCGCTTAAAAAAGATCGCATGGTCTGTTTTGTGGAAGAGCATCATCCGTTTACAAAACTTGATGCCGTCACATGGGCTGATATTAAAGAACAGCCATTTATACGTGCAAAAAAGGGTAGTGACAACGATTTACGACGGATTTTAAAGCAACAACAAATCATCCCCAATGTCCGCTTTGAACTAGCAGATGACCAAGCCATTTTTTCAATGGTATCGCATGGTATGGGCATTAGTGTGCTTTCAGAATTAGCGATGTTCCGTATCCCTGAAAATATTCATATTATTAAATTAGAGCCTGAGGAATACCGTACAATCGGCATTGCAGCACCTTCCTTTAAAACGATTGCACCCGCTACAAAACGCTTTATTTCCTACTTACAACAATATGTCGACCAAAAATAGCTTCTGCATTAAAAAGACACCTCCAAAAATTTGGAGGTGTCTTTTTCATCTTTTATTACCGATAAGCACGTAAAACATCCGCATAAGATTGACGCTTTTCGATACGTTTAGAACTACGCTCAGCAAGCGGATTATTTGTTTTTTTCATCCTGTTTTTGTACATCTTTCAAATGATTCATCAGAACTTTCTTTTCGACTGATGACAACGAACTTTTTGAAATCGTTGATAATAAATGCATAACCGTCATATCCACATCCGATTTTGTACGCGCCATCCGCATCATTATTTCCATCATACGTCGCTTTCGCATCATTTTTTCAACCTCAATCATTTTATCTAGTGTATGGAAACGTAAATATACAATCTTGCTTGCAGTTAATGCTTTGTCCGCCGTAAATTTTGCATAGATTGTCTGTACACGCTTATCTATTGTTGCACCTTTTTATAAAACGGAGGACGACAACGTGTTGTACATTTGCTTTTGCCTAAGATTATAGACAATAGCTGAAAACGTTTGACTTTTTGTCTGGGGATTAATGTATTTTTTCATTACAGCAAGCATCGCTTGTTCCACAAAAATTGAATGAATGACCATAACATTCTCTCCTATCACTTTTTATCGAAACAAACCTCTTTTTTGTAAAATAATTGCTAGAAAATCCCGAATATCAAAAACATGTCTTTCCTCATTGTTTTTAACTTCTTTTTAACCTTAAGTATATCTTTTTGATTATATCAATATTAAAAATAAGTTAAATTTAATTTCACAATAGTTAAATAGATATAAAAATAGACTTTATGAACTAGGTTATTTTATTTTTTTTGGGGCATTTATAGTAAAAAGCAGACAAGGACGGTGAGCACATGAAAAAATTAAGCTATACTCTTCTCTCTTGCATGTTACTAGCAGGATGTGCGGGAGAAGAGGCACAACCCGTAACAAAAGCACATGAAAAAATAATGATTCCAACACCTTCAAAAAAATCTGTAGAACCTATTTCACAAGTAAAAATACCTGAAAAACTCATCGCACTTACATTTAATGGACTTGCAGATGATGGCAAAATGGACCAATTACTCACTGAATTAAAAGCGAATAATATAACAGCAACTTTCTTTATTCCTGGTATTGAAGTTGCTGAACGCCCTGATCTTGTGAAACGAATTTTAGCAGATGGTCATGATGTGGAAAATAACACGTTAAACTTTGTCATGCCTGAGAAATTAACTTATGAAGAAGCGTACTTAGAAATTTCCCTTGCTAATAAAGTAATGAAGGATAAATTAGGTATCGAACCAAATTTAGTTCGTTCTCGTTCTGGAGATTCAAGTAGCAATTTCGAACAAGCAGCTGCTGAACTCGGCATGCAAGTTGTTACGAATAATATCAATCCAAAAGACGGTGACATGCAAAGCGCTGAAGAAATCACAAAATATGCGAAGCGCTGGGCAAAAAGCGGCTCGATTCTTGAACTGAATACGTATTTAAATGATGAGGTCATTCATGCCATACCGATGCTTAAAAAAATGTTCGCCAAACAAGGCTATGAAATGACCACCATTAAAGAAGCGATGAAGCATGCGTATTTAACCGACAACTATAAAACAAACAATTTAGATTATGCAGAAGATTATAAAGATGTTCAGCCCAACATTGTCAAACGCTTCAAAACAAATGGCAAAAAAGAGCTCGCGATTACATTTGATGACTGGAGCAGTGAGGAAACCCTTACAAAGGTGCTCAATATTTTACGAGAGCATCACGTAAAAGCGACCTTTTTCTTAATTGGAAACGGTGTTCATACTTCGCCGCAACTTGCTAAACAAATTGTGGACCAAGGACATGAAGTAGCAAATCACTCTTATGCCCATGACGATTCCACTACCCTTACGCCTAAACGCTTACAAGAATCCGTTATAAAAACTGACAAAGCCATCTCTTATGCAATTCAAAAGCCAGGAAATCGTATGTATCGTCCACCTTATGGCTCAATCGACAATAAAAGTGCACAGGCGATTACTGCAACGGGTATGGATTACATTATTTTATATGATGTCGCATCTTTTGACTGGGACATGACGCGTTCATCAAAAAAAGTATTAAATAAGGTACTCGATAAAGGGCAGCCAGGTAGTATTCTTGGCATGCATATTCTAGACGACTCCCATATCTTAACTGTGTTACCAACAATTTTAGAGACTTACGAAGAACGAGGCTATCAATTCCGTTTAGTCTCGGATATGTTAGAAGACTATGACTATTACACGAATGAAGGTGACGATAGATGATACAAGAAGTATTAACATTGGTGAAAAAAGACCGACGTAAATTATCTAATATTCCAGACCCACATCAAATACGCCATCAAGTCGACCGACGTGGTATTTCAGCAAATGATTTAGACGCAAATGAGCAATACGTACAGCGCCAACAAGGTCAACGTTATGTTAGCAATTTTCCAGTAAAACTACTCTCTACAAAAGAAGCGGCCCAAACCGTCACTTGTTTAGACATTTCTAATAAAGGCATGCTTGTACGTTCAGATGAGCCCATTCATACTGAACAAACAGTAACCCTGAAATTTAAAATAGATGGTGGCGTTATGCCAGAGGGTTACGAGGCACGTGTAAGCATCCGGGCTACACCTATTCGTGCTTACGAGGAAGATGGCGACTACTACCAAGCTTTTGAATTTGAACAGCCACTGAACCGTTACATGAAAAAAAGACGCTGGGGATTATCCTTTTTTGCTGCAAGTTTATTTTTACTATTCTGTGCTGTCATCGTGCTCCTAATGCGTACGGAAAGTGTATTGTATTTTAAATTCAATAAATTCCTTTATTTATATAGTTTAATTGCTGCAACGTTTTTATTAAGTCGTTATGTATTTGGGCTCTTTTACCGAAATGTTCCCATCAATCCACATTATGAACCGGGTGTCACCATTATTATTCCAGCCTTTAATGAGGAACAGTGGATTCACCGCACAATTACTACATGTGTCGACCAGGATTATCCGATTGATAAATTAGAAATTATCGTTGTTGATGACTGCTCGACAGATGAGACATTCCGTAATGCTCAGCGCACGATTCAAGAATTAGCAAGAGACGGTGAGCGCTTTCAAATTGCAGAACGTCTACAATTGATTCGTCTAGCGCAAAATAGTGGCAAACGCGAAGCACTCGTTGCCGGCGTTGAAAAAGCAAAGCATGAACTGATTGTTTTCGTCGATTCAGATAGCTTTTTAGAACCAAATGCCATTCGTAATATCGTACAGCCATTCCAAGACCCTAAAATGGGTGGCGTTTCTGGTCGTACAGAAGTCGAAAATAAATATACAAATACGATGACAAAGCTACAAACCGTGCGTTACTACATCGCTTTCCGCATTATGAAAGCGGCCGAGTCATATTTCGATGTCGTTACATGTCTCTCAGGCCCTCTATCCTGCTATCGTAAAGATTTAATTGAGAAGCACCAGGAGGCTTGGTTAAAGCAAAAATTTTTAGGCCACCCCGCTACCTTTGGCGATGATCGCAGTATGACAAACTATATTTTAAAAACACATCGTACTGCTTATCAAGATGCGGCGATTTGTTCAACAATTGTGCCATCTCAATTTAATGTATTTTTAAAGCAACAAATGCGCTGGAAACGTTCTTGGCTACGTGAATCGCTACGCGCACTAACGTTTATGTGGAAAAAAGAGCCGCTCATGTTCCTGTTCTTTATCGTCGGCTTGATTGTCCCGATTGCGGCACCTATTGTCGTTGTCTACAATTTAATTTATGTCCCAATTGCACACCAGGTTTTCCCTACTACTTTCGTTGTGGGACTCACAGTTATGGCACTACTCCTAAGCTTTGCCCATCTGTTATTCCGTAAAAGTACACTTTGGCTACATGGTTTAACATTCGTATTATTTTATGAGTTCGTACTACTTTGGCAAATGCCAATTGCTTGGTTTACTTTCTGGAAATCTACATGGGGAACGCGCGATACCCCACAAGATTTAGAGGAACGTCGTTTAAAAGAAGAACGAAAAATGCGTCGTGCGGCACTAAAGCGAGGAGGTCGTCTAGATGGCGAAAAATAAAGAATTAAATGTCAAAGCAAAAAATCGTCATAAGGTCATCCGTACAATTTTAGAAGTCATTGCGATTATTGCTGCTGGCTTTTTTGTCATCAAATCGGTGTTCTTTCTTTATCATTATGAAGAACCAAAAGCAGCTGCAAATGATGCAAAAGGCTTTGTTGCTATCTCGTACTTTGGTGTAGATCGTAGCGGCTCAACAAAACATATTGGACGCGAACAATTAAACAAGCAGCTTAGCATATTAAAGGAACAAGGCTTCACTACAATTTCACAGCAACAAATTATTGATTTTTATAACAAAGGAACACCGCTTCCTGAAAAAGCGCTGTTCTTATCGTTTGAAGATGGGCGTACCGATTCAAGTATTTTCTCACAAGCTACCCTCGAAGAGTTAAATTTCAAAGCAACGATGTTTACGTATGCCGATAATATGCAAAGTAAGGACAATAAATTTCTAACAACAAAAGATATTCAAGCGATGGTTGACAGTGGCTACTGGGAGCATGGCACAAATGGTAATCACCTTTCGTACATTAATGCCTATGCTCCAAATGGTGACTACCTCGGTGAGATTGCTGAAAAGAATGTTACAGATAAAACAAAAATCGAATACTACAACCACTTTTTAATGGATTATTTACGCGATGAGTATATGATTCCAAAAGAAACAAATGAAGAAATGGACATACGTTTGACAAATGAGTATACAAAGATGAAAAAGCTCTATACGCAAGATGGTGGCGCGCTACCAAAAGCCTATGCCATTATGCACTCAAATGCTATGTACAATATGATGGATGACAGTGTTGAGAAGGTGAATGAACGTAATATTCAACATCTCTTCTCCCTACATTTCAATACAAACCATCAAAGCTATAACGACGCCGAACAAAATATTTACAATCTAAATCGCCTTCAAATTGCACCATTCTGGTCAACAAACCACATGCTATTAAAAATGAAAGATGAATCTGATTTGGACATTAAAATGGTCACTGGGAACAAAAAGCTTGCAAATGATTGGATTGTCGAACAAGGTTATGGTGAATTTACAAAACAACAAATTATTTTAACCTCTGAGGCGAGTAAAGAAGTTTCCGCAACATTAACGAAAAAATGGCCCGCACAGTCGATTGTCGAAGCAGATTTTAATGGGGCTATTATGGGCACACAAAGCATGACATTATCCGACGGTGTAGTAAAAGCTAAAATTAGCTTACAAAAAAATAAACTACTCATTGCAACAGAAAATGGCTACAAAAAAAGCCAGCTTCAAAAAATCAACTTACCAGAAATTGATTGGAAAAATGAAAATTACGCCTTTGGTAAAGCAACCAATTATACGTATCTTGAAACGCAGCAAGGTTCTCGTGTCAATTCCGAGACGTATCCAAATAATATAATGAATGATCGCTATGTACGCGTTCAGGCAGTGAAAAACAAGCTTTTAATTACGGTCGATGGCAAACATTACGAAGCTAAGTTACCAAAAGAATTAGCTGATTTTGCGCTCACATTATCTGGAGAGCACTTAACAAGTGATAGCGAGAAAGAACAATATACAGATACACGCTACGATGCCTTTTTTGAAGATGTAATCGTTTCCAAAAACCGTGAAATTTTATACTCAACACGCGCTTCTGTCGCTGAACGTGTTCGTGATAGTACGAAAAAACAATATGATAATGTTGTCGATTTCTTTATTCAAACATTTTAATGGAGGTGTAGCAACAGGATGAAGAAATTATTTGTAGCCACTTTAATTATCATCATGCTGCTAGGCTTCTATCTTTATAGCCAAAACAAAGCCACTAAGTCAACAGCTTCTTCTAGTATGTGGCTTGTTGATTGGCAGCCAGAAGCCGGACTTCAAGATGCACAAAAGCTAGGAGATGCGCTCGGCAGCGTGTCATTATTCGGTATCTATTACAATAAAGAACATACTAGTTTCCTACCGGCTTCTTCTAAAAAATTAATTATGGATTCAAAGCATTTACATGCAAAACGTTATTTAACCGTTGTGAATGATCAAATTCAAGGCAAAAAAAAATTAAAATCCATTGCAGTCATCAATAGCATTTTGGATAACCCAAAAAGGCATCAGCAACAGCTCATTCATCTAACAAAACAAGCACAGGTCGATGGGCTCGAACTAGATTATGAAAATATTCCAGCCGACAAAGAAGCACAGTATCTTCAATTTATAAAAGACTTACAGCAGCAACTAGATGATGAAGAAATAGCCTTACGTGTCGTCATTGAGCCAACATTTAAGGCGCCTCTACCGGCCAATACCCAATTTATTATTATGGCCTATAATCTTCATGGTCCGCATAATGATGCCGGTCCAAAAGCAAATTTTGAGTTTTTAGATACACTCGCAAAACGGTTTCCAAATGACGCAAAAAACATCACCATCGCCTTTTCACTTGGTGGCTTCCTTTTCACACAAGATGGTGTAAAAAGTTTAACGGATAAAGAGATCGCAGCACTTGATACATCTAAAGCAAAACGTGATTCAGCGAGTGCCGCCATGTCATTTACAAATGAAGATGGTAGTGAAGTATGGTACAGCGACACAGAAACACTTAAACAATGGCGTGATTATATGCAGAAAAAGAACTATACGTATTTTGCCTATTGGCGTGCAGGCGGTATAGCTGAAAAAACGCTAACAATGCTCAAAGACGACTAATTATTAATGGAGGTGTAGAGAATGCCACACAAAATTGCCATAGTTGGTTTAGGATATGTCGGATTGCCACTGGCTGTTGAATTATCACATGCTTATGATGTAATAGGCTTTGATATCCAACGTGAAAAAATCGCTCTTTACAAAGAAGGCATCGATCCTACAAAAGAAATCGGGAATGAAAAACTTCAAGCAGCTGCTGTACAATTCACATATGACGAAACATTATTAACTTCTTGTAATATGTATATCGTGACGGTTCCTACACCGATTCATTTAGATAAAACACCTAATCTTGAGCCACTCATTGGCGCTTGTGAAATCATTAGTCGTCACTTATGTAAGGGGGATATTGTCGTTTTTGAATCGACGGTTTACCCTGGTACAACAGAAGAAATTTGTGTACCTATTTTAGAAGCACAATCAAATTTACAGTTTGAACAGGACTTTGCAGTTGGTTATTCGCCAGAACGTATCAATCCTGGTGACAAAAATAATAGCTTACGAACCATTTTAAAAATTGTTTCCGCTTCTGATGAAGCAGCACTCACTGTGTTACAAGAGATTTACGGTTCCATTATTGATGCAGGTCTTCATATTGCGCCGTCGATTCGTGTAGCAGAGGCAGCCAAAATCATTGAAAATGCACAGCGTGATATTAACATCGCTTTTATGAATGAATTATCGATGATTTTCAATAAAATGAATATCGATACAAATGAAGTGCTCGAAGCGGCTGGAACGAAGTGGAATTTCCTGCCCTTTACACCAGGGCTTGTAGGAGGGCACTGCATCGGTGTCGATCCATATTATTTTCTCTACAAAGCAGAAGTACTCGGATGCAAATCAAAAATTATCGCCGCAGGACGTCAAGTCAACGACGGCCTCGCCCATTACATTGTCGAAAATTTCACCAAGCAATTCTTCACAAAATACCCGCAAAAAACGACGCGTAAGGTGGGGGTACTGGGCGTTACGTTTAAAGAAAATTGTCCCGATACGCGCAATTCGAAAGTCATCGATATTATTACAGAGCTACAGCAATATGGTTTCGATTTACACATTTATGATCCGTATGCCGATGCAAAAGAAACCGTATGTGAATACGGCATTGAGCTTTGTTCATTCGACGACCTCCAAAAATTAGATGCGCTTATCGTTGCGGTGAAACATGATGTGTTCTTAGAAGCCTTCCCAGTAGAGACATTACACACCCATTTTTCAGCAGACAGTAAGCTCTTATTTGATTTAAAACATTTATATAATCGGCACGATTTAACTGTCCAAGATTTTGATGTTTGGAGCTTATAAACAAAAAAACGACTTCTCTTTTGAGAAGTCGTTTTAAATGTCTGGTATATAAGAACATTTTATAGAATTGCCTTCATTATACGTGATGAAAGCTGTTGTTGCAATGCTATTTGTTTTTCAAGCGATAAATCACGAGGGAAATGAGCGTAAAAACGACGATTGCGAAGATGACATACCCTGTACTTTGTGCCATTGTTAGAATAGCGCCATTGACCTTATATTGTCCACCAAAGGCGAGCATATACGACTCCTTGTTCGCCGTCATATTACCAAAGACCGTTGGCAATGTTGGCTCCATAAACAATTGACGCAGTAACACTGTCGTATGACTAATCGGGAAAATTTCAACCACTTTTTGTACAAAGACGGGTAGCACACCCATTGGCACATACACGCCACACAAAAAGCCAATCATTGTACTAACAATTGATGTAAAGGCCGAAAATGTACCCGAATTTTTAATAATTAATGTGAAGAAAAACATCATAACACTGCTCAAAAAGACTGCTAATACAAGAACACCTAATACTTTTAACAAGCTCGTGAAACTTAGCCATTCACCACCAGTAGCTACGAGAAAAATTTCACAGCCAATAAAAGCAATCAATGTCATGAACAGTCCAATTTGGAAAGCACTTAACATATAGCTAAACTGAATCGTATGACGTGACATCGGCGTCGTCAAAAAATCATATAATATTTTGCGCTCGTTATCTTGAACATATAAACTATATGCCCCAAGTGTCGATGTGACAGGAATAATCGATAATACGCCCGCAATCATCCATTCATTCACAAGTGTTTTAATCGCCGCATTTTGCTTCGCCATTTCAGCAATAGAATCTACTTGTAGCTTCTGCAAAAAAATCGCATACAGTCCAATTAAAATAATAATCGATAGCACAGAGAAAAAAACTTGCATCCGGTTGCGGAAAAACATCTTATTGTTACGAATAACAAAGTTTGCTAAAGCACTCATACGCGTCTCTCCTCATTCAGGCGAATAAAGACATCGTCAAGCGATCCTTTAATAACCTCAAAAGATGCGATATATGGGCGCAACTTCAGTAGCAGTGGCAGGGCATCTCGTGTATCCTCAAGTTGAAAATGATAGCGTTCTCCTATTTTTGTAGCATGTAGCTCTGCGGGCAGTTCGGCATCCTCTTTTAATACAATAATTAATTCATCCGCTGCATAGGCTGCCTTTAAGCTTTCTGGTGAGCCCTCTGCAACAATAGTGCCTTCTTTCATAATGATAATTTTATCAGCCACCGCCGCTTCTTCCATATAATGTGTCGTTAAAAAAATCGTCATATTCGTTTCCTGACAAAGTGTTCGTACCGCATTCCAAACGAAGCGACGCGTTTGCGGATCTAAGCCGGTTGTTGGCTCATCTAAAAATAAAATATGTGGTCGATGAATCAATGCACGCGCAATATCTGCACGACGACGTTGCCCACCTGATAACTTCTCATAACGCTTATGTGCAATATCATCTAGCTTTAAATAATGATTCACGAATGCATAATTTGCTTCAAATTCCTTTTTCGATTGTTGATAAAAGCGACCTCGGTGACGAATGTTTTCATATACTGTTAAATAGTCATCCAGCAAATTTTGTTGAAACACAATGCCAATAGAACGGCGAATATGCTCATTTCCTTTCAATGTACCAAGAGATTGACCTGCAACCATTACTTCACCAGTTGTCGCCTGGCGTAATGTACATAAAATTTCAATTGTCGTCGATTTTCCCGCACCATTTGCTCCTAAAAAAGCGAAAAAAGAGCCTTCTTCTACCGTAAATGAAATATCGTTAACCGCGACTTTGTCGTTGTACGTTTTCACTAAATTCGTCACTTCAATCGCATTCATAAACATACCTCCTATTTTTTACGGATGAATTCATTCACCTCATACACTTGTCGCTTCAAGGATTGATATTGGAATAGCCAAATCAAGCTATAAATAACGACAAAATAGAATGTTAAAAAGCCGAAAGATAGCCAAGTAAACACATACCAATGACCAATATAACCAGCAACTAATACGCTCATATAGGTCGCTATAAAATGAAGGATTAGTGCAACAATCATTGGGAAACGTTCCATCGTAAAAATATGTGTAAACAAGCCAATAAAGGCACCCATCATCGAGGAGATGAGTAATTGTTGACGTAAATTTTCAATAGAGATACTCCCAGTTGTCGTTAGCGCGATAATAATCGTACAAATCGTCATGCCAATCATTGCACCTGTAATCGCATTTAATAAAAATCTCATTGTGCGCCCCTCCCTATACCTAGTTTTTCCTTGAGCGGCTTTAGAAATTTGCGACTAATCGGAATTTCCACACCATTTGATAACACTACTTGCGTCGTCCCTAATGCTTTTAACTGCAGTGATTGAATATGATTAATTTGAACAAGTGTCGATTTATTCACACGAATCAATTGTTTTTCAAATTGCTCCTCTAGCTCATACAATTTCAGCTTCGCACGATATTCTTCTTCCTCTGTTTGAATAAAAACTTTCGCTTCTTCTACAAAGATAGAAAATACCTCCTCAATTTTAATGAGGTGAATATCCTCCTCTATATACCCAACAACAGTCGTCGCACGCTGTTGCTTTAAGCCCTTCATTAACATTTCGACACGCTCGTCATATTGCGCGGTATAAACATGGACATCTAACCCCTCGTGCGCGGGTTCAATGTGTAAATGAATGTTCATATCATCCTCCTGCATCTACTATAACTCCCTTCTTTCTCCTATTTCTAAAATCCATTGTATGTGGTCGTTTTTCTAACCTAACACGTCACTTTTTTTAATTAAGTGGCACAAAAAAACGCAACCTTATTTAGTAAAGTTGCGCAAACAATGTAATAAAACCAGATATTACGCCCGTCACAAGTGTCAGCACCGAGTAGCCAATCATTTCTCCCGTAGTCATCAACTGTTTCGCACGACAATAAATGAGTAGTCCACAAACACCGATAAACGTCGCAAAGGTTAGCAAAGTTAGCATCGACGTTACGATCTCTGCTGAGGAGCCTGTCATCTTATTCATCAAATACATATTTGTAAACGCGAACATTAAGCCAAGCACGCTAAGTGTATAGACATAGAGCCCATTTGCCACAAAGCATCGCCCCCTTTGCTATTTGATACCCCATTTAAATTTGTTCAACGCATCATCTTCACATTGACGTAAAGCACCGCAAGTAATAGCACAAAAACGACTGGTGTCAAAACCATCTCTGCAGGTGTAATACCAACTACCCCCATTGTAACGACGAAAGCACCGACAATTAACATCAGCGTTGCTAGAAAGTTAGCTGTCTTTTCTGGATTCTTTGCGCGCTTAACTTGCACACCTGCTAGTAGCTGCCAAAGCTTTTTCACACCGATTAAATAGCCACACACAATCATTACTACACCAAATACGAGTAACTCAATTGTCATATCCTCACCTCACTGTTACACTTATTATAAAACAAAGTTAGAAAATAATGGGATTAAAAGAAATAAACGGGCTTCCCCTATATAAGGATGGTATCATATGATTCACATAGAACTCGAAAAACAGTTAGCAAAAAAACAATTGAAATCACAAGATTTAGCACAAATTATCGGCATGACAAACGCTAATCTATCCCATTTAAAAACAGGTAAAGCGAAAGCGATTCGTTTTTCAACATTAATCGCACTCTGTCAGGCACTCGACTGTCAGCCAGGTGATTTATTACACTATGTACCAGACGACACAGATTTTTAAGCACCCCAAAACAACGCTCCTCCCATACGGTCGACGCTGTTAGGTATTGCATGGCACACTATTTTCCTCCTTGCCGTAAACTTCTATACCACAAACGATTCGATAGGCAATTTTTCTTTTAAAATAACACTGAAATATGGTTTCCATTTTAATTCTAGTAATTGCACAGGGTCTCCATGAATAACTTCGAATGCAAAACGCTTTTTGTTGATTTCATTATCTAAAATAATAAAACGTTGAATTTATTTAAATTCAAATGACCCTATTGTTCGATTTTCTTGTTCAATTTGAATATGAATTAAACTCTTGTCAACATATAATGTAAATGTATCGTTCTCTTCGCCTTTTGCAACTTGATACGTCACTACTTTTTTACCCGCTTTTCACCACTAAAAAAAGCCACGCCAATGCGTGACTGCTCCCTAATCGAATTGCAATGTTGCTACCTTATCTAGCAATTCTTTTGCTTCTTGCGGTTCTAACGTCAAATGACAATTCTGTTCACGACTTGATGTTGCAAGCCAGTCTGCCCCGTTGTCACGGAAAAAAGATAAATCTTCAGGAAAGTTTGGTTGCTGCCATGCATAAAGTGAGGATACGGCTTGCTGTAACACTTTCTTCGCGGCATCATCAGTATGATAATAATATACATATGCTGTTTCGCCATCTAGAATAGTGCTCGCCCATTCTGATTTTTCGACTTTCTGAATCAATGATGGCTCTAATTTTTTTAAAATTGCTTTAGCAGACTGCGCTACCGCAACTTCTTTACGAATGACTAAGTGAAATTTCGCACTTTTTTTACATGCCGCTTCAATAAATGATTGATATGCGTCACCCGTCACATCATTATGCAATTCAAATTCCATGTTATTCACCCTTCCACTTGACTGAAAATTTTAATAATTACAATTATAAAATATTATACAGCGAAAAACTACCGAGCAATGGACCTAAAAAAGCAGCTGGCTAATAAATCGTCAGCTGTTTTACATCCTCATGACAACTTGAAAAAATAGTCGATAATGGTAAGCCCATAATTTCGGTATCGCGTATAAACGCTTCACAATTCGACGTGCGCATCGAACGGTCAATTTCCTGTGTGCCAACGATTTCTACAAGTACAAAGCCACCATTCCGCTGCGCAATATAATAATGTGCATTTTGGAATATGAAGCCAATTTCGCGACCTCGCTTTAATTGCACATCAAGCTCTTGCATATTCATTGAACATCACCCCTTTCATAATAAATAACCGTTTTCTACCATTTGTAATCCTTTTCATACTATTCTTTAAAAGAATTTCTTTATCAGTAAGCATCACCATTTCTAACATGATAGACTTAGAAGGAATATGCTGCAAAGGAGGCGACATCTTGGTTGAATTTTTTCTTACGATGATTGGTCTCTTCATCGGTATCGCATTTTTTCTTTATATCGGACGACGCCTACAGAACCGTATGAACAAGCGTATGACAATGGGTATTGCGATTAGCTATTTTACAGCAGGGATTGTCTGTATGCTTCTTAGCTTTTTTATTCCCTCGCTATTTCCGCTTTTATTTTGTGGATTTCCAGTCGCAGTATGTGGTATTTTATCAGTTGTTCGTGTCCATATGACGATTGATTTTTAACTAAAAAAGAACCTCTTCCATTACACAGAAGAGGTTCTTTTTAATACACTTTCTTTTTACGCTTCATTGCGCGAATACGATCTTTCGTTTCCTTCGATACACGAAGCGACTCTGTAATTTTCGATAAAGCCTTATTATACGTCCAGTCATCCAATGTATTCTGCTGTAAATATGGCATCGTTTCAATCGGTTTTCGAATAAAGAACATGGACACTGACCATGCGACACCCATACGAACATAATAATCATCATGCTTCAGCGTATCTAATAGTGCTAAACTTTTTTCGGTGTAGTCGTCATTAATATAATAGTTGAGCATCATCACCGCTGCAAAACGTTGATCATACGCTTTATCACTTGCGGCATACTTTTCCACAAGTGGCCAGTAAAGCGCTTGATTTTTTTTTGCATCTTTTAGTGCCGAGCAAAAGCCATCACATACCGACCAATTGCGGATTTTTGGAATAAATGCCTCCACATAAGGAATACGTTCCTCTGCAGGCATTTTCATCATGCCAATAACAAAGCCTTCTAGCTGTGTTTCTTCAAAATAGCGATTTTCTACTTCTGCTAAAAAAGTAAGTGGCTCATCTTTTATAATTTCTTTTGCTAGCTGGCGAAGCACAGGAATACGCACGCCTAAAATATCTGGCTCATTCGGAATTAATTTTTTTGTAAATTCTCGGTAAGATGGCTCTTGCACTGCCTTTAGACGTTCATGAATCGACATCGTTCATCTCTCCTTCGTCCATTCATTATACGGTGAAACTAAAAAAAACGCGATGCTCGTTGCACCGCGTGAATAATCTATAATTATGATTGTGCAATCCAAACTTTTCGGTCAACCGCATCACGATACGGCATAATCCACTCAAAATGCTCTGCTAAGTATTTCATTCCCGTATAAGTAATTTCTGCTTTTTTCAAATCTAAGCCACCCTCTGGAGCTAAATGTACGTTGCTAATATAGCCATCTTTTTGTAGCTGATATACAAAATGTTGAAATTTTGCAACGTCAACACCATAATCAGCAGCACAAATTTTTGTGTTTTTGCGCTCTAATTCTTTAATAAAACTATATTGTAAACGTTCTAAATTCATAAAAATCCCTCCATACCAATTACTCATTTAAGTCGGGTATACGAATCATTTCATATCTCGGCTTTGTTTATCTTTTCCCAAAACAAATAAATCTAAAACCAATATGTACACATTTTTGACACATTTATGCTTCTTTTATATAGTGAAAACAGAAGGGGCAGGGTCTATGAATGGATTACTATGGGGTATTTTTTGTTATCATAGCTTATTTCTACTATTCTTTTTAACACAAAGCCTTTATCTCATACCGAATGGCTATATGTGGGATTTTTGGGGTATTACTGCTTCATTTTTAGCTTTCGGCATTAGTCTTTACGTATTTATTAAAGGCAAGCGTTCGTTTTTAGTTTTATGGTTACTCTTTGCTGGATTTATTACAACATTGTATTTCATTATTGGTTTATCTATCGGTTCGATTTAATCGTATGAAAAAAGCAAGTAACATGCCCCCACATGTTACCTGCTTTTCATCATTATATTTGTTTCAAACGCTCAATCTTTTGCTGGCATTCATTAATATGACGCTTTAATGTCGCCGCATCTACACGCATCTCTTCTAATAACAGTTGCAACTCAATATAAATGGTTTTTGCTTCCGCATTCATTTGTTGCTCTTCAAGACTAAATTCTTTTAAATCTTGCTCATAGCCTGCAATGCTTTGCTCATAATCAGACAAGCGCTTCATATGTAGATTGATTGCATTTTCATAATTTTGTAATACGCACGTTAAATAAACATCATTTGCACTAAATTCCATCGTAGCTTCACCCTCTGATTTTCTCTATTCCAACAATCCCATATACCCTATTTACTTACCTATAAACTAAATTCAATATTTTTTAAAACCAACGTATTCACTTTGTATTGAATATAACAAATTCCTGTCATTTGTACAACGCTGAACATACATTCTAAAGTCGCATTATTTTAAAATATAAGAGGTTATTTTTAATAAATTATTATTATAATTGTCTTATTTTTTCTATCCATATTATTATCAATGATTTTTTAATAGAAATAATTTGACACGAAAAATAACTTTATGCTATCATTAAAAATTTGATAAAGTTACGTTTAAATGTTATTATGAAATAGATGACTATAAACGGAGGTGGATTCGATGTTTCAAATTGGTGAAAACATCATTTATCCAATGCAAGGTGCGGGTACAATAAAAGCAGTAGAAGAAAAAGAAATATCAGGACAAAAACAATTATATTATGTTATTGAAATGGCTATCAGTAATATGCAAATTACAATACCTAAAGATAAAATACTAAGTTCAAATATCCGTCCCGTTACAGATATTGTAGAATTAAATCATATTATCCAAGTATTTCAGCACGAGCAGTCTGAAGAAGTACTACCATGGAAACAACGCTATACATTAAATACAACTAAAGTAAAAACTGGTAGTATGCAAGATTGTGCTGAAGTTGTACGCGACTTAAGCCGTTTAAAAAAAGAAAAAGCATTAAATACAAGTGAAAAAGAAATGCTAGATCATGCACAGAAATTTTTACGTAGTGAACTAAAATTAATCAAAGGCATTACAGAAGATCAACTAAATATTTTTAGTTAATTTAATTTTTTTATAGATGTATTAATATAGTAGACAAATGTAATATTTTCCTTTATACTATATTTAATAAGAAATTTACAAGATAATAATTAATTCACCTATTACAAAGCGTACTAGTGATTGATTTAGTATTTTTTGTAATATGTGAATTTTTTCTTTTTGAGGAATTATAATCTTATTAAATATAATTAAATGGAGGTCATTTAAATGACACAAGGTACAGTAAAATGGTTTAACGCAGACAAAGGTTTCGGTTTCATCGAAGTTGAAGGCGGTTCTGACGTATTCGCTCACTTCTCAGCTATCCAAGGCGAAGGTTTCAAATCTTTAGAAGAAGGTCAAAAAGTAGAATTCGAAGTAGAAGAAGGCCAACGCGGACCTCAAGCTGCTAACATCGTAAAACTTTAATTTTTAGTTAACGATTTCAAAAGCATCCTGTTTACAGGGTGCTTTTTTTATATAACTTTATCGTGAAATATAGTACTACTAGCAAAAAACATTTAAAAGATATAAGCTACCTAACTTCTTTACTATCAGCCTACTCTTTTTCCTCGTCAAAAAAACACCTTCAACTCATTCTATTCATTATTACGGTACACAACCTGTAATATAGAAAAAATTGAAAGTGCTTCATATAGTAATGTCTTATTTGATTTGGAATGTCCTTGACAAGAATCGAACTTGCGACCTACTCCTTAGGAGGGAGTTGCTCTATCCTACTGAGCTACAAGGACGTAAAATTACGTCTTCTATTATAGCATTATTTCACAAAAATAAAAAGCCATGCAAAAAAAACAGAAATCGTCAACACAATTTCTGTTTTTATTTCATTATTTTAATTTCACACGCTGTAATCTCAGTGCATTTAATACAACCGATACAGAACTAAATGCCATTGCCGCACCTGCTACCCATGGTGCTAATAATCCAAGTGCCGCAATTGGAATACCTAATGTATTATAGCCAAATGCCCAAAATAAATTTTGTTTGATGTTTGTCATTGTTTTTTTACTCATCAAGATGGCATCTGCAATACTATTTAGATCCCCGCGAATTAATGTAATATCGGCCGCTTCCATTGCAATATCTGTTCCTGTACCAATCGCCATACCAATCGTTGCCGTTGCAAGGGCCGGCGCGTCATTGATACCATCGCCTACCATCGCTACTTTTTTGCCTTGCTGTTGTAATTTTTCAATTTCATTTGCTTTGCCTTCTGGTAAAATACCTGCAATTACTTGCTTAATACCAACCTCACCCGCAATCGCTTGTGCAGTTGCTTCATTATCACCTGTCATCATAATCACATCAAGACCCATTTGATGTAATCGCGCTACTGCTTCTTTTGACGTATCTTTTATAGTATCTGCTACAGCAATTAAGCCAGCATATTCACCATCAATTGCCACAAGCATAGCCGTCTTCCCTTGCTTTTCAAACGCTTGCTTTTGCGAAAGTGCGAATGATACATCAATGCCGTACTGCTCCATTAATTTAACTGTCCCAACAACCGTCGCTTTCGCATTAATTGTTGATTGCACACCGTATCCTGGTACCGCTTCAAAATATTGCGGCTCATATAACGAGATGCCGCGCTCCTTCACACCATTCACAATGGCTTGTGCTAAAGGATGCTCTGACTTTCGTTCGGCACTTGCCACATATGCTAAAAATTCTGCTTCAGGTAATGTTGTCACCACATCTGTTAAAACTGGCTCCCCATTTGTGACAGTACCCGTTTTATCAACGACGACCGTATCAATCGCTCCCGTTTGCTCGAGATATTCGCCACCTTTGAATAAAATACCATATTCAGCAGCACGTCCAGAACCAGCCATAATCGATGTTGGTGTTGCTAGACCGAGTGCACATGGACAAGCAATAACAAGTACCGCAATTAATACTTCTAATGCTTGCACAAAATCACCTGGCTGTACAAAGAAATACCATACGATAAAGGTGATAATCGCAATGCCGACAACAATCGGTACAAAAATACCTGAAATTTTATCAGCTAGACGTTGGATTGGTGCTTTTGTACCTTGTGCATCTTCAACGACTTTAATAATTTGTGCGAGTGCTGTATCACGTCCAACTTTCGTTGCGGTCATTTTAATCGCACCATTTTTATTAATTGTGGCGCCAAATAACTCGTCGCCCTGTGTTTTATCAACTGGCATACTTTCACCTGTTAACATCGATTCATCAATCGTTGTATGTCCCTCGAGCACCTGCCCATCTACAGGAATTTTTTCACCTGGTCGCACGATAATTGTATCGCCAACAACAACTTCTTCTAATGGAATCTCAAGTTCTTCGCCTTGTCGGACAACAATCGCTGTTTTCGCTTGTAGTCCCATCAATTTTTTGATTGCTTCAGATGAGCGACCTTTTGCCTTTGCTTCAAATAATTTACCAAGCAGAATTAATGTAATTAATACTGCACTCGTTTCAAAATACAAATGCGGCATATGATTTCCATGCATCGTTAACACCTCATAAACACTATAGAAATATGCAGCAGATGTCCCAAGTACAACTAAGACATCCATATTCGCACTACCATTTCGAAGTGCTTTATATGCCCCTACATAAAATTGATAGCCTATCGCAAATTGAACAATGGTTGCTAACGCAAATTGAAACCACGGATTCATAAATAAATCAGGTACGTACATCCATTGTGTAAAGGAGAAATGCCCTACCATCGTCCAAAGAAGTGGTAATGATAGTATTGCTGCCGCGATAAATTTCCATTGTTGCTTTTTAATTGCTTGCTCTCGGTAATCAACAGCTGCCTCATCTTGGTGTTTATGCGCACCGTAACCAATTTTTTCAACGCGCGCAATAATATCTGCAGTAGACACTTTACTTGGATTAAACTCTACCGTTGCCCGTTCAAGTGCCAAATTGGCATTTGCTACTGATATACCATCCATTTTATTTAGTACCTTTTCGATACGTGCCGAGCAAGCTGCACATGTCATGCCGGTAATATCAAACTCTTGTTTTTCTTTAACAACACCATAGCCAAGCGCTTCAATTTTCTTTTCAAAATCTTCTTCTGTTATTTTCTCTGGATCATAATGGACGGTTGAACGTTCAATCGCTAGATTTACATTTGCATCTTCCACACCATCTAATTTTTTTAAACCTTTTTCAATCCGCGTAGCACAGGCTGCACACGTCATACCTGATATTTGAAGATTACTTTCTTTTAGTTGTTGTGTCATTTCTTCCACCTTCCTCATACCTATAAGGGGTATATAATTTTGAAAATAAAAAGGAGAGGACATTCCACTCTCCTATCTTATTTAAACAACATCATAACCTTGGTCGTCGATTGTTTCTTTAATTGTATCTAATGTAACGGTTGCTGAATCAAATGCGATAGCTACTTGACCCGCTTCTAAATTAACGTTTACTGAATCTACACCGTTTAATTCCCCTACGCTACTTTCTACTGCTTTCACGCAATGTCCACATGACATACCTTGTACATTTAATGTTACATTTTCCATTTGAATTGCCTCCTATTTTCGCATTAATTTTTGGAATGTTACGAGTAACTCATCCAATACTTCGTCATCGCCTTCATTTAAGCGATCAACCACACAACCTTTTAAATGACCTTCGAGTAAAATTTTAGCCACACTGTTTAAAGCTGATTGGGTTGCTGCAAGTTGTGTTATTACATCATCACAATACGTATCTTCTTCAATCATGCGTTTGATTCCTCTGATTTGACCTTCCGCACGATTCAAGCGGACCGTTAAATCTTTTTTTACTTTTTCCGGATGGTGGCTTTTTCGACATGATATCATTTCAGGTTCCATGCGCCTCATCCTCCTTCTGTTATTTACACCTTCAGTCTACCATACCTAAAGGGGGTATGTAAATTATTAAGATTTTATAATTTTTCAATCAATATATCTATACCTTATATAGGTATATTAAAAAATATTATAATTTATCTATAAAAAATAATATAAATGCTAAAAAAACAATTTTTTATAACTTTATATTTTTATAATTATTACTTTATATACCCCTGTATAGTATTTATAAATTCACCGGTAATCCAGATACATACAATTTTTTAGCATCCTTGTTTTTACTTAATGCTCGAATTACTCCCTCATTTGGCTCTGCATAAACTGTTTTATCATCCCATTCACCAAGCGCTGAATTCACAGTAAAAGCCAACTGCTCACGTTTAAGTGAAAACTGTGCATCAACACCTTGTTTATTCCCCCGTGCATCAACTCGTATCCAGCGATTTTCTAAATAAATTGCATTTAGGCCATGTAAACAATAGCCCTGCTCCGGTGTTTCAAATAGCAGTAATTTTTGATAGCAAAAGCCTGTGGGTATTCCTTGCGAACGTAGTATCGCTGCTAGTAAATGTGATTTTGCATAGCAAAAGCCTTTCTTATAAATGAAAACATCTGATGCGCAGCAAGTGACACGATTCGATTGAATATCCCATGTATGCGCAATGCTATCACGTACATATACAAAGGCCTTCTGTGCTTTTTGAACATCACTATCCTCTTGATGAAATAACTGTGCTACAAGTTGCTGAATTACAGGTGCATCATAATCAATAATGGCTGTTGCCTCTAAAAATTCTTTCATTTCACTTCCCCCTTTTTGTCAGTATAGCGTATTGACAAACATTGGTTTATCTCTTATGATTAAAAACGTTCTACAAAATAGTTAATCTTGTTAACTACTTTTTTATGAGGTGACAATATGCATATGTTTCAGACGCTCTATCATGAGCTTGTTTTAACGAACCGCACATTTGAGGCACAATTAAATGCTATTTTACAACAACAAGGCATTCATCGCTCAGATTGGTCCGTTCTTTATTATTTAATTCTGGATGATCAATTAACATCCGTCGAAATCGCTAAATTATTAGGGATTGAAAAACCAAATGTGACACGTATTATGAAAAACTTAGTGTCGATAGGCTATGCACGTGTTGAGCCTTCTCATGAAGATAAGCGCAAAAAGCGATTACTCATCACAGATGAAGGGCGCAAGATGTATGCTGAAGTTCGTACATATGTCGACCGATTTGAAATGGAATCAATGACAGGTATTGATGCTGAACAGCAACAAATGTTTATTGAGACATTAAATCAAATTCAACAAAATTTAATAAAGAGAGCCGGGGATAAATAGTGAGTCATACAAAAGACAAGCTATGGACGAAGGATTTTATTATCGTTTCACTAATGAATTTCATCGTCATTTTAATTTTCTATTTACTAATGGTGACCATTGCATCATTCGCTAAAAATGAATATGATGCCACCACAAGTCAAGCAGGTCTTGCTACAGGAATTTATATTGTCGGGACATTAGTCGGCCGTTTGTTTGCAGGACGCGTCATTAACAATGTCGGTGCACGAAAAATTATGATGATTGGCTTAGCAGCATTTATTATCACTACAGCACTTTATTTCGTTCATAGTGGTGGTATTACGATGCTTCTTATTTTCCGTTTAGTAAACGGCGTTGCCGCGGGTGTTGCCTCTACTGCCACAAGCACAATCATTGCACAAATTATTCCTTCTGCACGTAAAGCGGAGGGCATTGGCTACTTTAGTATGAGTACAACACTTGGTACAGCTATCGGTCCTTTTTTAGGCATTATGCTTGGGCGCCTTGTGTCCTATAATACGATTTTCTTATTCTGCGTTATTTTAGCAGCTCTTGCTTTTATTATTGGTTTAACAGTTCGTGTACAAAAAGCATCGGTATTACAATCAGCTGCTGATGCACCTAAAGTGAAATTCAGTTTAAAACAATATATTGAACCTAATGCGATTCCAATTGCCATTATTACGTTTTTAATGTCGCTTGGATACGCCGCCATTTTATCCTTTATTAGTTTCTTTGCAGAAGAGCGTGACTTAGTAGCAGCGGCAAGTTTCTTCTTCTTAGTTTATGCTGTAGCTATTTTAGTTACACGTCCATTTAGCGGTCGCCTGATGGACACCAAAGGCTCAAATGCTATTATGGTTCCTTGCTTCATTTTATTTGCAGCAGGACTTGCCATTCTTAGTGTGACACATTCTGGATTTCTATTATTATTAGCCGCCGTTATTATTGGGGCTGGTTATGGTAACTTACAGTCTGGTGCACAGGCGATTGCACTTAAAGTAACACCAGGTGCACGCGCTGGACTTGCAACTTCAACATTCTTTATCGCACTCGATGCCGGCCTTGGCTTTGGACCATACATTCTTGGTTTTGTCGAACCAATCGTTGGCTTTGGTACATTGTATATTGGCTTAGCAGTATTAATTCTCGTTACACTTGTGCTGTATATGTTGCTGCATGGTCGCAAAGATAAAGAATTAATAGCACAAGCACATTAACTAAACATATCAAAATAAAAAGAGGCTGGGACATACGTATAAAAACAACCTCTCCTATGAGCATAAGAAAAACCGGAATCGCGCGGTGGCGCGGTTCCGGTTTTTCGTTGCGAACGCTAAAAAAGAAAATAACGTGTTTTGTCCCAACCTCTTTTTCATATTATCTATCTTTATTAAAATTCTACTATATCTTGTAAGGGATTGACGATCTAAGTATATTTTATAAAGTCATCGGGTAATAAGATTAGATAATCTATTTTAATGAGGTGAGCGCATATGTTAGACAAAGTAAAAATTATTCAAGCTCCTATGTCTGGGGTTACAACACCAAATTTTGTTGCTGCTTCATGTGAGGCAGGGGCTTTAGGTTTTATTGCCGGAGGATATGCTACAAAATCCGAGTTAAAACTAGCTATTCAAGAGATACGTATGAAAACAGTCAAACCTTTTGGCGTTAATTTATTTGTACAAAATCCCCCTTTATTATCTAAAGAAGTATTCACAAATGCCTGCGAAGCTTTGCAACCTGATTATACTAAACTAAATCTTACTGCTTCCCCTAATTTACATTTTGAAAATCACTTCAATGAACAAATTCAAGCTGTCATAGAAGAAGATGTGAAAATTATTTCCTTTACTTTTGGTCTGCCAAATCAAACTATCATTGATAAATTAAAAAAACAGCATGTATTTTTAATTGGTACGGCTACAACCAAAAATGAAGCGCTAGCCATTGCGCAAGCTGGCTTTGATGCGATTGTTTTACAAGGTAGTGAAGCAGGTGGGCATAGAGGTACTTTCCAAATGCCTTTTGATTATGTTCCTCTACATCAACTTATCAGAGAAACACGGCCATTAGTAACACTTCCACTCATTGCTGCTGGCGGCTTAATGACAGCAACTCAAATTCAAGAAGTATTAAACATCGGTGCAGATACCGTACAAATAGGAACTGCACTACTTGTTGCTAAAGAATGTGAAATTCCAATCGCTTATAAACAAGCCATTTTGAATTCCACAGAGCATAGCACAACATTTATTACAGCGTATACAGGAAAACCAGCGCGTGGGCTACCTACCGCATTCACAAATCGTATAGCAGAAAACTGTATTGCACCTTACCCTTATCAATATTTACTAACGCGAGACATTTTAAAAGCAAATCAGACATTGAAAAATCATGATTATTTTTTTTATTTAATGGGTGAGCATAGCCATCAAGCAAGAGAAGGTAGCATCCAAGAAATTATGTCTTCTCTACAAATTTTATAGTAGCCACATCTCTATTGCCCGTAAACAGCTGGGACATTAGGGATGTTCTTTTTATTATACAGTCCTATTTCTATTTTGATAAAAATACCATAGCAAGTATACATACCGTATAACAATTCTTTTACTAACATTAAAAATCATTATTTTTTTATGAATTTACACTTAAAAAACCGTGATAATCATTGGTCTATTCTCGTCTCCATAACTCGTATACTGTATTAAAACTATGATGGAGGCGAAGTAGATGCAACAAACAATCGAAAAAATAACAACTACTAAAACAATGTGGCATATATTACCCTATATTTTACTGCTGTATATTATTTCATATCTCGACCGTGTTAATTTAGGATTTGCGGCGCTTGAAATGAACTACAAGGAGAAATTGTCGAACTATATGAACCACTTGATGGCTTTGCAATTGGTGACAAGGTTATCGTTCGTTCAAGTGGTGGTGGCTATGCTACGCATATAGCAGCTAATAATAAAAATGTCTTTAAAATCCCTGAAGATATGCCACTGGACTTCGCAGGAAGCTTTTCAGCTACAGCCTCAACTGCTTATTGGGGCTTACATGGTGGTTTTTATCCACTAAAAGATGGCGATACAATTGCTATTGTTGGTGCCTCTGGTAGCGTTGGTAGCTTCTTAGTTCAACTTGCACAAGAATGGGATGTTAAGATCATTGCTGTAGCTAGTAAAAAAAATGAAGCACGCTTAAAAGAGCTTGGTGCGGATATGTTCGTCGATTATCGTGACCCTGAAGCTATTGAGCAACATGGAAAAACGGCAGATTTCGTATTAGATGCTTCATTATTTAACGCTGGTGAGCATGCTGCATTAATATTAGCGAAAGAAAATGCGACCTATGTTGGCATGACGACTTTACCAGACAATTCATACCGCCCAGATGTAAAACGTGTTTTCCTATCACGTACACCAGCGATGACAAATGATATTGTCATTCCTTATTTATTTGATTTCTATGAAAAACATGGTTTAGCTGACCAAATTGCATACACACTTCCATTTACAGTTGATGGTGTAAAAGAGGCACATCGCTTACTTGAAGGTACACGTAATAGTGGGAAAATAATTTTTAAAGTTTAAACTTGCATATGTTTACTCAACCATCTTTTTCCGGTATACAACTGGAGAAAGGTGGTTTCTTTATTAATGTTCATGCTTTTTAAGCCAAATACTTTCTATTCCTATTAAAAAACACTTTCAAAGCATTTATCTCCTTGAAAGTGTCTCAATTTTTTAAGATATTTTAGTAAAAACATGCTTTTTATTACAGTGCTTGTTTATTAAGCTCCTTTTTATATTGCCAATAATTAAAGCCTAATACAAGAAGTGACATAGGGATGGCGTATAGTTGTACGACAAAAAACTTCCACGACCATATTGAATATCCTTGAATTGTTAGTAGTGCTAGCCCTATGACACAAATTAAAGCATACATCAAAATCGAAGCAAGCCATCCTTTCATTGCAAAACCTTCCTTCTATTGTCGTTCACGCAGTGCTTGCTTTAAAATTTTACCAGATGCATTGCGCGGTAAAATATCAATGCGCTCATAACGGCGAGGCACTTTATAGGTTGCTAAAAATTCATTCGCAAAATTTCCTAATGTTTCGCCGTCAATGCCTTCATTACTTACATAATAGGCTTTCACAATCTCACCAAATTCAGGATGTGGCACACCTATGACAGCTGTTTCATGAACACCATCAATACGATTTAATAATTCCTCCGTTTCGCGAGGATAAACAATTTGTCCACCTGTAATAATAATGTCTTTCGTACGATCAACGAGCCATATAAAACCATTCTCATCGCCCTTCGCTAGGTCACCCGTACGCACCCACCCTTGTTGCAATACTGCTTGTGTCTCTAATGGATTATCAATATACCCTTGCATCACACCTTCACCAGCAACCCAAATTTCACCAATCTCATCCGTAGCCGCTTCTTCCCCAAGATTATTTACAATGCGCATTTCTGTACCAAACATCGCCCGCTTCCCAATACTTCCAGCTCCTTTATCATGCTCTTCAGGTAATAGAATGGAACCACTAGGTCCTGTTTCTGTCAAACCATATACACAAACTAACCGTTGTGTGCCAAGTGCCTCTGAAACGAGCTCCACTTCTGCTTTTGACATCGGTGCTCCGCCATACGCCCACCAAATCATCGTCGAAATATCTGTATAGCTTAGTTGCTCAGAACGGGCTAAGACATGATAGGTCAGCGGTGTCCCAAAGAAATGAGTTGTCCGCTCATGCTGGATCATTTCAAGCATCGAATCATTTGAATACTCTAGTGCTGTTACAACCGTAGCACCAACTAGTATTGCGCCAAGGAAAAACATATGCAGCGGTGCCGAGTGACTCATTGATAATAAAACAAGTACCTTACTCTCAGGCTTTAACTCAAATTCAATTGCTGCCATATTAGCAACAGATAAAATATTACGATAGTTAAAAAGCACACCCTTTGGTTCACTTGTTGTACCAGATGTGTACATAATTGCTGCTAAATCATCTTCTTTTAGCGATAGTTCAAACGGTGTTTTTTCTTTATGATGAGACATTAAATAACGCATACTCAAAAAATTCCCTGCCTCATCTCCTGTTTTTAAACAAATGACATTATTAATCTCTCCCACAATTGGGTATAGTACATCATGAACGATAAGAGCTTTTGCTTTACTATGCGCCAAAATATGCTCGATTTCATATTTCGTTGAATGGGCACTGACTGGTATGACAATACCTCCAACGCGTTGAATCGCAAAATAACTTATCGCAAATTCAATTGAATTTGGCATTAACAGGACAACAGGATCACGATAGCGGATTTCTAATTCATGTAAACTATGTGCTAAATTTTCTACATAGCCGTTTAATTCGGCATACGTGAGGCGATGCTCCTCGCAGACAATCGCTTCTCGCGTCGCAAATTTTCTCGCATTTCGTGCTAAAAGTTCCGAAGTATTCACAAATATCCTCTCCTTTTAAGCCGGTATGCTATTATTTACCCGAATATTCTATTAGTTATTCGATGTATTTCTCTGTATAATGAAGCCAATAAGGGGGTTGTTTAGAATGACTATTCGTTTAGCTACGGTAGGCGATGCACCTGAAATGCTCGCGCTACACCGAAAAATATTAGAAGAGCCATATTATTTTGTCACACGATTAGAGGAATTTAATCGTTCACTTGAGCAACAAATTTTGTGGATTGAAGATAAACAAACAAATGAACGAGAAGTTATTTTTGTCGCAGAAGAAAATGAAAAAGTGGTCGGCTGGTTGTATTTCCAATCACCACGCCGCGTACTACTCCAACATACCGGCACCTTTTTTATGATGGTTGATGAAGACTATCGCCAACAAGGAATCGGTTCAAAACTATTAAAGCAATTACTCAAATGGGCAAGAGAAAATCCATTAATTGAAAAAGTTTCACTTAGTGTATTTTCAATCAATGAACCAGCTATTGAACTGTATAAAAAAGCTGGCTTTGTCGTAGAAGGTCGTAAAGTAAAAGAGTTCAAAATTGACGATGATCAGTATATTGATGATATTTTGATGTATAAATTTGTCTAAAAAAAGGAGGCCTCGCTTGAAGCGAGAAACCTCCTTTTTTATTTCTTCTTATTTCCATTATGTTTGCCATTATCTTTAGGTGTTGTAAATGTCCATAATGGGGAGCGTGTTGTGCCTTCAAATTCATCCCGTACAACCGCATACCAACTGTAAGTAGACTTCATTTCTAACTTATCCCATAAAACATTTGCTGTTTCACCACTTTTAACATCATCTACATGCCCAATTGAGTCATTCGTATACACTTCTACAGATATTGCATCTGTTGATACTTCTTTTTCTTTCGGTGCAATGTCTGCATCTATCACAAATTCATCTTTTGCTGGATATTCTGTTGGGTCATAGAAATTATATTTATCTAAATAAGGTGAGTATGTTTTCATTTGAATTTGATTATTAATAGGATTCATCTGCATAAGGCGCATATATCCTTGTCCACCTTCTGGACCACCTTGATAATCTGCAAGCATTTGATGCACCCGTCTATCGGGTTTTCCATCTCCATCATCGTCTATGGCATCTGTTAACGTTTCTGCATCATGATAATGTCCTGATAATACAGCTAGTACATTTTTATTTGGTTTAACAACCTCTTCAAAAATATCATTTCCAATAGGACTACGCTGTCCAGATACAAGTAAGTATTCGTGGAAGTTTAAAATTGCCTTACGCTCTGGATATTTTGCGAGTATTTTATTCATCCAAGCGATATCTTCCTGTGTGATGCCCCATCCCATATACAGCATGATAAAATCCTGTCCCTTTTCGCTAATTAAATCATAATGCCCTCGATTATCTTTGTAGGATTCACCGTAAGACGCATTATCTTCAAATCGAGCAGCACCGAAATATCGACTATATTCACTATAATCCTCATCTTTATGATTTACATCATGATTCCCTGCTAATACACCATATGGCATATCCGCATCATCTAACGTGTTCATAAATTTATCTGCATTTAACCATTGATAAGGTTCATAAGATTTATCAACTAAATCACCTGTGTGAAACACATAACGTATATTCATAGCTTGACGATTATTCACAATCCATTTCGTCATCGTATCAAAAATTTGTGGATAGCTTTGAGAATAATACTGTGTATCACTCATCCACACAAAGGAATAATCAAATTGATTCGTTGATGCGATTTCATCCTGTACCATTACTTCAAGTTGATGATTTCGAATATATTCGTTCCCTTTTACAGTTGCATTAAGAGGAAAATTTTTCTCGTCATTAGCAATCTTCCATTGTTTTATTTCCCATTTTGATGTTTCATAATTCCATACATAGATTGATACTTTTCGTCCCAGAAGTGATTTCCCTTCCCAGTGAATATCAATTGAATCTTCTGCAGTAATGTTTCTATCCAAATTTACACTAAACCGATGATATGGATACTTTTCTGTGCTTTTCGTTGTTATATATTGTCCATCCGCTTTCGCAAGGGCCTCTACATTTTCAATTGTTTTTTCCTGTGCTGTAGTGATTGTCTCAGGCGGTTCCTTATCTGCATTATGTTCAAACGCCTCTACTCCTTCGTCCGTTGGTTTATATACATAGCCTCGCTTAAAATCTACTCGTAATCTATCTTTTGTTGGATCTGCTACCTCTACACTTAATTTTGCAGATTTTCCTCGTAATTCATGTGATAAATTTTCAGGTGAAAATGGGTGTTCTTCTACTGTGTTAAAATTGATTTTCTTAGTAGCAACATTTCCTACAGCATCTGTCGCTTTAATAATTAATTGATGCTTTCCACTCTTTAATTTTGCAGAAGATGTATCGTATGGAAGCGTAATTTTTTCTCCATCTAATGTAGCTTCAGGAACTTCTGTACCAATATTAGCATCTTCTATTTCTGCATCAATCGTGATAAGCCCCTTGTATAGTTCACCTTCATTTAACGAAGTTGTAATGATAGGCGATGTATTATCTACAAGCACAGTGGCTTTTTCATTGTCTTTATTATTTTTTGCTTCGAATACATGTTCTCCATCTTTTACTGCTGTCGTATCTAAACGGTAAGCTTTCCCACTAAATTGACTTTTTGGAATAGTAAAGTTGAAATCAACATCTGGTTCCATCCCTGAACTATCTCCTACTTTTATTTCTCTTTTCGGATCTGTATACTTCTCATCACGTAAAATCTCACCATCGGGCATAACTAAACGAATATTTTTAACTGTATAATCATCTCGATTTTCACCTGCTTCGCCAAATGGCGATACTTTGTCCCCCGCATGAATTGAAATGGTTGTGGTCTCTCCAAGATTAAAATATGAGGGATCCACTGGTACAGTAATCGTTGCGTATTCATTGATAGTATCATCATAAATACGTAATACTTCTCTACCAATTGTCACTGCATTTTTAAAGTATAAATTTGTTTGATTGACATCTAACGCAAAATAAGCTTGATTCGGCAATACTCGTTCTACTTTAGTTGTTACATCTTGTCCGTCAAATGATAGCGTCGTTGGTTCATTGTCTTTTGAATGAAATGCTTTTAATAGTACTTCCTTTGATAGGAGCGATTGATTTTCAACATTTAATGATAGCCCTTCTTTTTCTTTTGGTAATTGATTTATAATTGTACGTGTAGAAGTTTGTATTGGATTAAACCCATCTGTTGCATCAATATAGTATTCTACTTTTTCTTTTTGAATTAAATCAACTGCATAAATTGTATGACTAAAATAACCATCTGCACCTCGTTTTAAATTTACAGAATGATAGTTACCATCATTCATCCGATAGTATAAACGTGCCGAGCGTAGTTGTCGCTCATCTTGTATATCAAATTTTAGCTGAATATCCTTCTGATCTGTTACTTCCGTCAATCCTGATATATCTTTTACAACCGGTGCTTTAGTATCTCCTGATAAATCGACTTTTTCAGTCGGAACTTGAAAATCACTTACTTTACCTGGATTTCCTTTCACTGTCTTTGCGCTATGCTTACGCATAACCAAACCTTCTTCTGGATATTGATACTGAATTCCCATATCCTTCGCAACATCATTTATCTCAGTTGGATCTTGTGTATTGTTTGTTAATTTTTCATTATAAGATGCAATAACAATATCTTCATTTGCATTTGTAGAGATTGTCAATTGACGGTATTCTGAATTCGTCATGCCAGAATGATACACGCGCACTAAATGATTCTCATCCACATTAGAGTCATAATTTTTGTTAAAGTCCGCAAGTTTTTTATGATTATTTTTCCCATTCATAATCCAGTAAATCATCGTTTCACCTGGAGCTAATGGTAAATTACGATTTTCATTCTCATCTCCCCAAAATAAATCAGCTTTTGGCCCCTTTGTTGGATAACGATAATGAATTTTATAATCTTTTAAATCAATTGTTTGGTTTGAATTATTGTACACCTCAATAAATTCATAACCATCTGAACCGTCTACATTTGTTGAGTCAGGTACAACTTCTGTCAATAATAGCGGTGGTAAGTGTTTTGATTCGTATTTGGGTAATTCCACCGTAACATCTTGTGGTACCGTTTCCTCTATGATTTCACCATCTGTTGCTGAAATCATATATGTAAAATTTTCCTGCAATTCATATGGGGCTAGACTTGTATGATACTGCCCTTCCTTTAATTGCATCGGCTTTTCACTCCACGCTTCTGCTCCCTTCTGCGCTTTATATAATAGAGTCATTTTTTGAAGTGGAACATCTCCTTTAAAATCAGCTGTAATTGACAACTCTTTTTTAGCATCCGCAGTTGAAATTGCTTGATGTTTAATCATTAAATTTTTATTTATTTTAGCTTCTGACGCCGTTGCCACTCCGTAGATAGGTGAATAAGGTACGATTGTTGTAGCAAGTAATGTTGCGACAACTACGTTAGACATCCATGTTCTTTTCACATTAAAACACTCCTCTTATACTCAATTGCACTCTAGTATAAAGTTTATTCTTTAATACTTTATTCATTTTTTGTAAATTTTTATTAAAAAATCCATTTTAGAGCACAAAAATAGGAATCATATTATTTATGATTCCCACTTTCTATTTTTCACTATGAACTTGCAGCTGCTGCTTCAGATGCTTTGACACAATCAATCGCAACAACTAATGAAATTAAAATCGTTTCAAATGCTTCATCGTTAATGGTTATTTCATACTGGTCGCCCCAACTCAACCACTTTTTATGCACATCTCCAATTAACTGGCCGTCGTGGTAGACAGAAAAATCCATGTCCCACCAATCACCGCGCATTTCGATTGCAGCATCTTCAATGGTATAACGACCTTTAAAAAAAGATAGTTCTTTTTTAATTGTTAAAATTTCACGTCCATCAACTTCTACAAAAAACTTCGGTAAAAAGCTAAATACTTTTTTCGTAATATGCGCTACTTCATTACGCTGTTTATCCAAAATCGTAAATGTTTTAGGTATTTGCATAAAGCTCCCTTCAACAAAGTATTGGTCCTGTTGTCCCGAATCAGTTACTGAAAACTTACCACTTAAGCTAAATATTTTTTGTTTCATATAGAGTTGTTTCATAATATAAACGCCTCCTTTTCTACACTATAGCATTATTTCCAAATTTTCAGGCATAATAGCGTCAACAAGCCAAATATCTTCATTTCCAAAATAGAATGGCTCCTTCACTTGCTGTGTATCAATACGAAATAATACAGGAGTTGCTGTACGACGTTCGGCTACAAGACGTGCCGTTTTAATATTTGTTGATAGATGCACATATTGACGTGACATAGGCTTAAGACCTTGTTGTACAATCTGTTCCGCTGCCTCTGGTGTTGTGCCATGATACAAATAACGCGGTGGTATAGCAATTTCTTTTCTAATTTTCCCCTTAAATGAGTGCCCATAATACGCACGAATTCGTCCATCTTTTATTTCGTGTCGCTGTTTAGTGGCCTGTTTCATCATATTCTCAATATCTTGAATCGTTACAAAACGCCATTTATCCATTTGATGCAATGCTGCTACTAATTGTTCCAGTGACACCCATCCCCCATCATCTAGAACTAAGTTATATTTTTCTGGCATATGTCTAAGGACGCGCGATAATTCCCGACTCAATTTTTCATAAAAACGAGCTCCACTCATTTATATCCCCCCTCACTATTCACTTAAAATAGGGTGTATAATTTCTCCTACTTGAATTAAATCTTTCCGTTCAACATGAAAGCGTATAAATTTACAATGATTCTTCATGTGAAAATCTTCTATGTAATAGATATCTCCCTTAAAATTAACAATTTCACAAAAATGTTGTGTACCTATTGAAACATAACGATTAAAACGATACGTTTCTCCATCAGCTGTTACTTTTCCTGATAAAAATAATTTACAACAATATGTCTCTCCAATCTCCATAAAACGAAAGTTACGAAAACTCAATAGCATTGTATGATCAAAACAAATTTCTTCTGTACATGTTTTTAAGTTTTTCAAAATAATTTTTCGAATGGAGATACCTTCTTCAATAAACTCGATTTTAAACAAACTATCATTCCTTTTTCACTCAAAATTACTTATCCAAACATCCCTATATTATTCATTTTATGTTATTTGTTTGTAAATTAGAATAAGTAATTAGGAGCAGGTTATAGTACTAAATAACTTTTTCAATATAGGAATATATTAATAATAAGCCTTTTTATTTAAAAACTTATACTCTCTATTGACAACACTATATTCCCTGTTCCTTTATTCATAATCGTAATTTTTATTTCATATTTTCACCTTTATATTACGGTCTATTTAATTTAGAAATCTAGCATACAAAAAAGCGGAACCGCGTCACAGCACGATTCCGGTTTTTCTTATGCTCAAAGGAGCGGTTGTTGTTACTCGTATGTCAAAGCCTCTTCTTAGGTTAATGACTCATAAAATTGCCCAAATAAATGTCACAACGACCCATGCAGCAAAGAAAATACCGCCTAGTATCATTAGCCATTTATAGCGCACATTATAATAAAATCGTAGTGCAAATCGAATACATTCAATTAAAAATAAAAATAATGCACCAAAGAAAATATATTTTGCGGTACTGACATCAATCACAACAGGTTCCTTTGAAATCGCAACCATTGCGATAAAAAGAGTTAAGCAGATGAGCGAGACAAATGTAATTGTCGCACGAATATGCAACCATGTAGTATTTTCTTTCATAAAAACTTCCTACTTTCTGCTATAGACTATACTAAATTACGCGTAACAAAGTCTTCTAGCACCTTATAATCGGTCACATGTGCATTGCATTTTTCAGGGTCATCACAAATATAATTACTATAAGATGTGTACCGATCTTCATTTCCTTTTACTGTTGCCGTAAATAAATGAACTGGTCCATGCTGATTACAAATTGCACAAATGCCTTTCGTATAATATTGTGGCTGCGATATACCACGCAACGCTATAAATGTGCCATCTTTTTCAATGACAATATATTGGCGATGTGTGCCTTGGTCTGCCCAAGATAAGTAACTAATACCGTGCCAATCAATTGTTTCAAGTTTCGGCAATTTTAATTTTTTATCTTTACGAAATAGTTTTTGCAGTCCTTTTTCAGAAATTGCTTTAAATGGAATCGTATAAATTTTTAAGCTCTCAATAAAAAGCTCAGCATCCGTACGATCAGAAATTTGGGTAACAGCACGCAAAATTTCTTCTGTCGCTACAGGGAGTTTTTCTTTTAGTTCAGCAACTGCAATACCTTTTACTGCACTTAGTATTTCCGGGTCTTTTGATAACGATTTCGAGTTTAAAATTTTATTTACTTGTTGCTCAATCAAGCGTACATTAGCTACTGTTAAAATTGGATTTATCATCATTATTCCTCCGTTTGTCTAGGCAATTGGTTTATGGTCCAAAGCCGAACGGAATTGGACCGCATTAGCCCACTTGAGAGCAGGCATGTATTGTACAAGCCATGTCAGATCCCTCCTACACTTTCATTAGCCTCATTATAGCACAAAAAAGAGTGGCCAAAGCCACCCTCCATTAGTCATTTGTCCAGTCATCATCGCTCATAAATGACTCGGCTAAACTTTGTTTTTCTCGTACAAACTCATGAATGGTCCGTAAAAACATATCCATGAGGCGTGGACCTAATATATCATTAAACCACAAGTAGATTTCATAATCATCGGTGCCATATGGCGTCGCATTAATAAAAAACGTTGTATCACGCTCCTTATTATGTACGATGTCGATATCAAACTGTGTAATTTCAAAATGCTCCGCTCGGATACCTAAACTCGTTAAATCAATTTCAACTTCTGTCGACCACGTATCGTACTTGTCCCCGGTTTCTCGGTTCATCAAGCAAACTTCCGTATTCTCTAGTAAATGTTGTAATGAATAATATTCCATATGACTACCTCCAATTCATTTGATATTGTTTTCATTATACATGATGGAAATTTTTTTACATAATAGAACACTTCAATATGTCTCTAGTCTTGTCTTTAGAGCTCTTTCCTTTATTTTCTTTCATATAATAATTCTTCACAGCAAAACTATTACTAGCTTTTATTTTTTATTCGCTTACTAAGTCCTAAGAGATTTTAAAGGAATACAAAGAAGACAAAAACGGACATTCATATTACAATGCCCGTTTTTTGTGTTTCTTCTATTATATTATATAGTCAATTTTCTAAACTTAGATTATTGCATCCATTCTTTTGACGTATATCTTTAATTAGCTATTAAACGTAACAAGAATTATATTATTTTAATAATGTTGTTAAGTTTGCCATTTCAATTGCAGATATTGCCGCATCATATCCCTTATTACCAGCTTTTGTGCCCGAACGTTCAATTGCTTGTTCAATCGATTCTGTTGTCACAATACCAAAAATAACGGGTATACCAGTTTGTAATCCAACTTGCGCAATACCTTTTGCTGCTTCATTACATACATAATCATAATGTGTTGTAGAGCCACGAATAACCGTACCTAAGCCAATTACTGCATCATACTCGCCTTTTTCTGCTAATTTTTTTGCAATAAACGGCACTTCAAATGCTCCTGGCACCCATACCGCGTCAATATCTTTATCTTCAACACCATGACGTAAAAGCCCGTCCATTGCCCCATCAACTAATTTTGAATTAATAAATTCGTTGAAACGACCAACAACGATTCCGATTTTTAATCCTGTACCTACTAATTGTGCTTCGATTGTTTTACCCATGTGTAACCAGCTCCTTTTGTTGTTTTACATATTCGACTAATTGCTCAATAGAAATTAATGGACAGTTCATCATTCTTGAAATGCGTTCAAGCTCTGGCAGGCGTGCCATATGACCATCTGCACTCATGATTTCACAAATAATGCCGGCTTCCTTCACACCTGCAAGCTTCGCTAATTCAACGGCTGCTTCAGTATGACCGCGGCGTTCTAACACTCCACCATCTTTTGCAATGAGCGGAAAAATATGGCCAGGACGACGGAAATCTGTTGGCTCATCACTACTAATCATTTTTTCAATTGTTAGCGCACGTTCAAATGCACTAATCCCTGTTTCGGTTTCTTTATAATCAATACTTACTGTAAAAGCAGTACCATGATTGTCTGTATTATTCGTAACCATTGGTGTAAGTTTTAGTTTTTGAGCAATCGATGTCGAAATTGGCGTACAAATCAAGCCTTTACCGTATGTAGCCATCGCATTGATTGTATCTGGAGTCACATAGTCTGCCAATGCAACAAAATCGCCTTCATTTTCACGATCCTCATCATCAACAACAATAATCATGTTACCTTTTAGTAATTGTTCAAGTGCCTCATCAATTGTATGTAGCATGTCGTTCCCTCCTAATAGCCATGATGCGCTAAAAAATCGCGTGTTAATGGCTTCTGTTTAGCTGTCAGTTTTTCGACGTATTTTGCAATTACATCATTTTCAACATTAACAATAGCACCTTCTCGCTTTTTGCTAAAAATCGTTTCCGCATAGGTGTGAGGAATAAGTGATACCGTAATTCCGTTTTCACGAACATCAAAAACCGTTAGACTTGTACCATCGATTGTAATCGAGCCCTTTGGAATACAGTAATGTGTCAGTTCAGCATCCATTCGTAAATCAATATAAACGGCATTTGATACTGTACGTTTCTTCGCAATGGTTGCGGTACCATCAACATGACCCGAGACAATATGACCACCAAATCGACCATTTGCCTGCATGGCACGTTCTAAGTTAACACCATCACCCGATGCTAGCTTTGCAAGACTTGTTGCATGAAAGGTTTCCGGCATGACATCTGCTGTAAAGGCTATTGATGTAAAAGCTGTCACCGTTAGACATACACCATTGACTGCAATACTATCGCCAATATGCACATCCTCTAACACTATCTTTGCCGAAATCGTTAATACTAATGCTTGTTGCTGTCTAGAAACTTTTTGCACGGTCCCAACTTCTTCGATAATTCCTGTAAACATCGCTCATTCTCCTTTCTAAACCAAATAAATTGGTTTTATCGGATAAATGAATAGAGGGGTACTACGAACAAACTTTTGGGCATTTAAAAAAGGAACCTCACGTAATAGCGGGGTTCCTTGATTTATGCGTCGACAAACAAGCGTACAATTGTACACTTTTTCTGCGCATTCTTCTCTCATCCAGACTATACTGTCGGCCCTGGAGTTTCACCAGATCCTGCTCGAAAGCTCGCGGGCTATAACCGCCGATTGGGAATTGCACCCTACCCCGAAGAATTGCTATGTAGTTTTAAAATTAAAAAATCCCGTCTGGTATTCTAACCAAGCGGGGTTTACATTTTACGATGCTCAAATAAACCATAGTGAAACGCTGCTGCGCACCATCGTCATACATCGATTCCTTCTCTCATCCAGACTATACTGTCGGCTCCGGAATTTCACCGAATCCTGCTCGAAAGCTCGCGGGCTATAACCGCCGATTGGGAATTGCACCCTACCCCGAAGGAAGTTATTCATTTATGGGATTGATTGTAGCACTAATTTTTTCATTTGACTACTAAAAATAAAAATTCAGAAAATTAAGGTCTTATTTTCAGTGTTAAAAACTTGCTTTTACCCTTTATTTTTTAAATCATTTTGACCTATAAAACAACATATTTTATTTTTGTGAAATACATTTTTTTATTATTTAAATCGCATTTAATTAGCCTTAAGAATCATTTTTAATAAATAAAAATAGGATTAAATTTTTATTAAAATGGGATTTTTAGGTTAAAAAGACTATATAGTTAGGAGGCATTTTTATGACATTAAAAAAATATTTAAATATTGGTTTAATTAGAACTATTATTTTAGCTCTTATTTTAGCTATTTTTGGTAGTATCTTTGTAAAAAATAATATAGAAATGCGAAACACATCACTTAATAAAGCAGAAATTGAAGTGCTCGAAACATCGCTAGAATCTGAAAATGAATACTTATCTTCTCAAATACGCTTATATGTGTAAACAGGAAATAAACAATTTAACGATAAGTATGAAAAAGCCCTAGAAGCAAATTTATTTGGTAAAGTTGAAAAAGAACTTAGTAAATTAAATGTACCTACTACAATTACTTCTCAGCTGACAACCATCCAATAAAAATCAAATGAATTAGCGGATATTGAAATTCAAGCTTCTGATTTTCACACGAAAGGTGATCAAAAACAAGCTTCTACATTATTATTTTCAAATGAATACGAGCAAAAATTCACAGAAATCGAAGGTTTATTTAAAACCTTTGAAAGTGACTTGGATAGGTTTATTCAAGAAAAATCTTCAAAGGCTGAAACAACCGCTTTCACTAGCTTAATGATTATGGGTATATTTATTATATATATTCTCTTTATTTTAGGAACATTCATCCTGCTTAGAAATAAAATGAAACCATTATTTAAAATGACAAATCAAGCACAGAAAGTAACTGAGGGTGACCTAACAGTCGAAGATTTAGCCATTAATGACAAGTCAAAAGACGAGATTACGATTTTAGCAAAGGCCTTCAATTTAATGACACAAAGTTTACGAAATGTGCTAACTACTGTCTCTAAAATAAGTAATGAAGTAGCAGCCGCTTCAGAAGAACTATTAGCGAATGCAGAACAAACAAATATCCAACAAAGTGGCACCTCTTTATCGAATGTTACAGCAAGCATTCAGCAAGTAGCGGCAGCAGCGGAAAATGTTTCTACTATATCAACAGATGCACATAAGCAGGCTAAATCTGATCAAAAAGATGTTCAAAATACGGTTTTATATATGCAAGAAATCGAAAAATCAGTAGATGATATGCTTGTATCTATTAAATCCTTGAGTGAGCATTCTACAAATATTGAAACATTCGTTTCAGCCATTACAGATATATCTGATCAAACAAATCTACTTGCACTTAACGCAGCGATTGAGGCAGCACGTGCAGGTGAAGTAGGTAAAGGGTTTGCAGTAGTAGCGGATGAAGTTAGACAATTAGCGGAACAATCGAATGAATCTGCAAATAAAATTACTTTAATTATTGATGCGCTTCAAAAGGAAATGCGCGAAACAGCAACACAAATGGAAAAAGTAACGACACAAGTAAAAAATGGTGTACAAACGGTCAATTTAACGGGTAAGACATTTAATGACATTCAACAAGCAACTTCTATTGTGGCGGAACAAATTAAAAGTGTGGCCTCTATTACAAATCAAATGACAAGCAGCGCCACGCAAACCAATGCCACATCTGAGCAATTGGAAATCACAGCCGTGGAATCTGCAACAAATGCTCAGGGCTCTGTAGCACTCGTTGAGGAACAATATGCATCAATGGAAGAAATCACAGCCGCCGCAAATATGCTGACGCAGCTAGCAAATAATTTAAACGAAGAAAATTCAAAATTCAACGTATAAATAATAAAAAAATAGAACATCAGAAAAAGGCATCGCGCGTTGGCGCGATGCCTTTATTTGTTCCAAACTGTAAGACAAGTTCTATCCTCTTGGCATTTTTAGCTTTCTGGAATACTTTTCTCTAGTTCTGCGGGAATTGGCGCAACAACTTGCTTCTTTTTTGGTACGACAATTACAAAAGCAACTAACGTCACAATTACAACCGCTAAACAAGTATACAGTAAGTAGCTAAATCCTTGGCTTAAATTTTCAGTTTGCACGAACATGCCTAGTAAAGACGTTGCTAGTAAGGCACCCATACTAACCGCTAATTGCATAACACTCATCGCTACACTAATTTCTTTTGTAGGTAAATTCATTTGAATACCTGTATGGAAAATAGAAATTAATACCCCACTTGAACTCCCCCACACAAGAAAAATAGCGGTGATTATAATCGTTGGTGCTGATACTGTAAAGAATGTTAATACAAAAATCATACTTGCAAAAATACACATTGCCACAATCGCAACAAGCTTAAAATCCTTCAATTTTGCTACAATAAAACCGCTTATTGCTGCGAAAATAAACGATGTAATGCCTCTTTCTGTCATAAAAATACCGGTTTCTGTCGGTGAGAAACCATGAATATTTTGTAAAAACAGTGGTAAGAAATAAATCATTCCTGTTGCCGCAAACATGCATGCCATACTCGCTAAGATACAAATTGTAAAAATACGATGCTTAAATAAGCGTAATGGAATTAATGGATCTGCACTTTTCTTTTGACGAATAATAAATGCAACTAAACTAACTGCTAATACAACAAGTAGTACAGGCGTAACGGTTGGACTTCCAAAAGATGTTAAGCCCACCAATGATAAAATAGAAACGGATAGAATACTTGCTCCTAGATAATCCATCTTGGCACGTTCTACTTTCGGAATATTTGGCATTAATTTCAAAATAATAATTAAGCCAATAAGGCCTACCGGTGCGATTGAATAAAATACCCAATGCCATGAGAAGTATTGTACAAAAATTCCACCTACTGTAGGCGCAATAATAGCTGTCAGTGCATTTAATGATCCATAGAAGCCTAAAAATTTCGCACGATTTTCGATGTCAAAAATATCGCTAATGACAATTAATGCGACAACAGCCGTCGTGGCACCACCGATTCCTTGAATACCTCTAAAAATCATCAGATGATAGACGTTTGAAACGAGTAGTGGTGTAATCACTTCCGATACTAAAATAATTAAAATACCAATAATTAAAATTTGACGTCGTCCATAAATATCACTCAATTTACCAACAAAGGGTGTAACAATTGCAGATACAGCAAGATTAACCGTGAAAATAAGCGCATAAAACTCCGCTCCGCCAATGTCTGTAATAATGCTAGGCAGAGCAATTGAAAACTCCATAGACACCATGAGTCCTAATTCCATACATAAGAAAATTCCAGCGACAAGCAGAGCTTTTTGTTTATAGGACATCGATTCAACTGTACGATTTGTTTTAAACATCGACTTCACCTCGAAATAAAATTTTCAACAAAAAAAGACTTCCATTAGCAAATGTTCTATACATTAACAAATGCTTCAAGAAGTCCCATTCCAAATAGTAACCAACTATCTTTTAAGAAATCAGTAAATTTTCATGTTCTTTGGCTTTAGTTGCTGCATCCCAACCAAGTGCCGAAATGGCTTGGTCATAGTACTGCGCTTGTGTACCTAAGTAATTTTCGTAGAAACGTGAACGCTTCACAAATAAGTGGCAATCAATTTCTTCAGTGAAGCCGATACCACCATGAATTTGAATATTATGCGCGGCAATTTCAACAAAGGCTTGCGTCGCAAAAATACGTGCACTACAAATAGCTTCTACACGATCCTCCGATGTTGTTTCAAGTGCCCAGTTTGCATAATAAGAGAGTGAACGTGCTGTTTCAAGTGACAGCTTCATATCTGCTAGACGATGCTTAATGGCTTGGTAGCGCCCAATTGCTTGCCCAAACTGTTCACGAATACATGCATATTCACTCGCCACTTCAATAATTTTTTCCATCGCACCGACGCAAACGGATGATACAGCCGCATTATACGATAACAAACCTTCTTGAAGGATTCCCCAACCATCTCCAAGTGGTCCGATTAACGCACTAATTGGCACCGTCACATTATCAAAATAAATACTTGATAGCTGACGTGTTTCATCAAAGCCTTTTTGCGCTGTGATTGTAAGGCCTGGCGTCTCCTTATCTACCACAATAATACTCACTTCACCGTTAACACGTACCGGTACAATAAGGTACTGTGCAAATGCCACATCGGCTACTTGCGTCTTCATACCATTTAGCGTAAATTGTTCTTGCTCAAGTATAGCTTCTAATTGAATGCCTTTTTCTGTATAACTTCTACTAGGCTCTAGCCAGGCAATGGTGAACGCTTTTTCACCACTTGCGACTTCTGATAAATACTGTTGCTTTTGCTCCGTTGTCGCAAACTGATTAATAATTGGCACAGCAAAGGCACTTGTCTCTAAAAAGACACCTGGCATTAATGTGCGGCCAAACTCTTCCATAATTGGCACAAGATCAAGTTTACCTAAACCCATGCCATCATAATCATCTGGAATATTTACCATCATACAGCCAAGCTCATTAACACCTGTAATTGCTTGCTTCACTGCTTCGACATTTCCTGCAATATAATCGCGCGCTACTTTCGTTTGCTCTTGGTCATTAAGATATTTACGTACAAATTTTCGAAATAACTCTTGATCTTCGTTTAATGAAAAATCCATCGACCTTCACCAACCCTTCTAGCGACCGACATCTTTTGGTAAGCCTAAGATGCGCTCCGCAATCGTATTTTTTTGAATCTCGCTCGTACCACCACCGATTGTTTGACCAAATGAATACAAATAATTTTTCTGCCAATAACCCTGGTCTTGTACAGCATCTTCTTCCCACAGCATTCCCGCGTGACCTTGAATTGAAATAGCTTCTGAGAATAATTTTTTCGTCATTTCACTAACGAATAATTTATCCATCGAGCCTTCTACACCCGGATGTCCCACTTTTAGCTGCTTTGTTAAATTGCGATAATAATTTAATAACGAGCCACGTTGATTCATATATAAGTCAAGTAGACGCTTACGTACTTCTGGTTTCGCAATCAATGGTTGGTCATCCTCTGTAACCGTTTGAGCTACATTCACAAGCTCTGCAAATTGCTGTTCAAGTGAAAATACTTGAGCACCAATGCCTGTACGTTCATGCATTAATAACGCAATCGTCACACGCCAACCATCATCTACTTGTCCGATAATTTCGCTGTCATAGGCTACTGCATCCGTTAAATACACTTCATTAAAATCATGCTCACCATTCATTTGAATAATCGGGCGTACTTCTACACCAGGTTGATTCATATCCAGTAAGAAGCATGTAATGCCATGATGCTTTTTCTCCCCTTTACTCGTACGTGCAACAAGGAAGCACCGGTCTGCAAAGTGAGCAAAGCTTGTCCAAATTTTTTGACCATTAATCACCCACTTGTCCCCTTTTTTAACGGCCGTCGTTTGTACAGCTGCTAAATCCGAACCTGCATTTGGCTCTGAATAGCCTTGGCACCACACTTCTTCTCCTGTTAAAATTTTCGGGATGTATTTTTCCTGTTGTTCAGGTGTTCCGATTTGCATCAAGGTTGGTCCAACCATATGAAGCCCCACATAGTTTACAAGTGGTGGCGCTTTCACACGAACCATTTCTTGATGGTAAATAATTTCCTCCATCAGTGTCGCATTACGTCCACCATGTTTCTCAGGCCATGCAATCGCTGCCCAGCGGCTATCGGCTAATGTTTTTTGCCACTTACGTAAAAATTGACCTAGCTCTGCTTCCTCTGACGGTAGTTGTTGCGACGCTAGCCATCCCTCTGGAAGGTTTTCTTCAAGCCATGTACGTAACTCCTGTCGAAATTGTTCTTCCTGTGCTGTATATGAAAAATCCATCGCGTTTCCTCCTCAACCTTATGCGAGCGTCCATTGTGGCAACGCACGATCCTCTGTAATGTCTTGCCACACCATTTTTACTGGTGTTCCAATATCAATTTGCTCGACTGTTGCCTCTAAGACATTGCCAATAATTTTGACTTCTGGTAATTCATCGAGTTCAACAACCGCAATCACTAACGGCATATCATTTTCAAAGCCTGGTAAAAATGGACGATAAGAAACGACATACGTATAAATTGTGCCACTAATTTCCGTTCCTCGGTTTTCCCACACAAGCTCCTGGCTTCCACAATGAGCACATGCTGGGCCTGGTGGATGTGCATAGGTATTACAGCTCGTACATTTTTGAAGTACAAGCTCATGACGATCCGCCGCATCCCAGTACGGTGCATTGTCGATTGTTTTTAATGGAATTGGTTTCGCGTATTCTACTTTTGTTTCTTCAATCATGTGAACTCCCCCTATTTTCGTAAAATCATTGCGCCAGCCATATCCGGACCTGCCCAGCCTGTACAAATCGCGATATCATGTTTTTTCGCCTGACGTTCTGTTCCTTCATATTCACCGCGCACTTGGCGGACAATTTCTAATACATTATTCATACCATGTGTATAACCTTCTGACAGCATTCCGCCCGCTAAGTTTGTCGGAAGTTGTCCATCAATTTTCAAGTTTCCTGCAGCGACAAAGTCCCCTAATTCGCCTTTGGGAGCAAGACCATATGCTTCTAATTGGCGTAATACCACCCAGCTAAAGCAATCGTAAATCGATGCAATATCAATGTCTTTTGGCCCGACACCTGCCGCTTCGTATAACGGCTGTGCGACATAATCAGACGCCACTTCATCAATGTTTTTCCAGTAATGTGCATGAGATACCGCGCGACGAGCAGCCATCCCCATAATATAAGCGGGTTTTGACTGGCAATCTTTTGCACGTTCAGCACTTGTGACGATAATCGCATTCGCTTCGTCCGACTCTAAGCAAAAATCATGTTTTGTAAACGGTGAGCTTAGCTGCGCCGTTTGTAGATATTCTTCCATTGTTAATGGTTTACCATAGAAGAAGGCATTTGGATTACGCTGTGCATGTTCATAGAAGCTTGTACATACATGACCTAAATGCTCTTGTGTTAAGCCATTTTGCTTCATATGACGCGTAGCGAATAAACCAAACCATTGCCCTGGACTTGCCGCGCCATATGGAATGATGTAGCTGCCGCCATCAAAGGCTGATTGCAATAAATCACTACTCCAGCCACCGCCTCCCATACGCATACCAGAGCGTCCATTCATCGAGCGATAAATGAGCACTGTATTCGCCTGGCCTGTTTCAATTAAAGCAACAGCATCTGCAATTAGCATTTCCGTACTACTACCGCCCCCCAAAATTTCTTTAACATAGTTTGGTCGTACACCTAAATAGGTTGCTAATTGATGCGGTGAGCAAGAATCATTTTCACAATAGCTCATAAAGCCATCGATTTCTTTTGCTTCAATTCCTGCATCTGCAATAGCTGCACGAGCCGCATCTAATGCTAAATGTAACGGTGTCGTTCCTGAATTTTTTGAACGTTTACTTTCACCAACACCTACGATGGCGTATTTATCTCGAATTTGATTCATCCATAACACTCCTTCGACTTAAAATTGTAGCGTTGCCTCTCCTGAACCAACGATTTTTTCTGGACCTTTTTCTGCATATAATGTCAGCACCGCAAAGCGTGAACCGTCTTTTTCATACGTTTCTTTAATCACGCCTCGACATGTGATCGTATCTTTCGGAAATGTCATCGCACCAAAACGCATACTAAAATCTTTTACCGTTGCAAGAGTTCCTGCAAGATGATTGACGTATTCTCCTAAGAAACCCATGATGAGCATGCCATGTGCAATAACACCAGGCATCCCAATTTTTTGTGCAAATGCATCATCTGTATGAAGCGGGTTAAAATCTCCTGAGGCTCCCGCATATTTTACGAGCTGTACTTTTGTCACAGGCTCCTTTATATAAGCAGGAAGTTCCTGCCCTGTTGTTAACTGTGCTAGTTCTAGCATCGTCATTCCTCCTTATGCATTCGCCGAAATCGGACGATAAATAATATTTGTACGACTTGTGACAACATGCTGTCCCGCCTCGTCTGTCATTTCCGTATCCATCACAATAAATTCCATCGTTCCATTTTTACCGTCACGTTCATATACATCCGTCACTTTTAATTGGCATGTTAATACATCCCCTGGGCGGATTGCACGCGTATAAATAAAGCGCTGCTCCCCGTGTAACATACGGCTATAATCTAATCCTAAATCTAACTCCTCTTCACTTTCTTCTGACATCGCAATTGGGAATGTTGGCGGTGCAATAATACCACCATGTACCGTTGTTTTTGCAAATTCCTCATCACGATAAAGCGGGTTTGTATCCCCGATTGCCTCTGCAAACTGACGAATATGACGTTTTTCAATTTCTACTGTATAAGGTTTTCCTGTTTTTCCAATTAAATGTGCTAAACTCATTACTATCCCTCCATCGCTTGTCGAATCACTTGTTGCTCTTTCACAACAAGCATCGCATCCGCTGCCCTAATACCTTTTTCGTATACAACAAGTGGATTAATATCAAGCTCTTGAATCTGCTCTCCATGGTCTATCATGAGTGCCGATACTTTTAACAGAACATCGACAATTGCCTCTGTATCTATTGGCGTTTTTCCACGCGCACCATGTAAAATTGATTTTCCTTTTAATTCATCAAGTAAATTCAATGCATCTTGACGATTGATTGGTGCTACTTTAAAAGCGATATCTTGGAATACTTCAACGAAAATACCACCAAGTCCCACCATAATTACTGGCCCAAATGTGCTGTCATTATGTGCACCGATAATTATTTCAACACCTTCACCCAACATCTCCTGTACAGAAACGCCATGGACACGTGCCTCTGGGTTGTAGCTTCGCGCATTTTTCACAATTTCCACATACGCTTGACTCACTTCTTCTGGTGTTTGTACATTTAACCGAATTGCGTCTGCTTCTGTCTTGTGTGGAATATCTGGTGAATCAATTTTTAGCACGACTGGGTATCCTATCGCTGTTGCATGCTCTACCGCTTCCTCAAGTGATGTCGCAATACGACGCTCTGTTGTTGGAATATCATAGCGTGCCAGCACTTCACTTGCCTGTGCTTCACTCAACGTTTCACCTGATACTAATAAATCATCTAATACCGCATGTGGTTGACGATAATCTGCTAGTGAAGTAATCGAAGATTGTCGATATGCCTCACTATATTCCACTAGCTTCTTCAGTGCGCGCACTGGATTTAGATTACATGGTACAACCGCAATACCGTTTTCTACTAAAGCTTTTGTCGCTTTTGGATAGGTCATACCATCGAGTGGGAATGGGAATAACCCAATGACTTTGTCACTCGCCTTACTTAATTCAATAAATTCTTGTAGCTGCGGTGAATTTTCATCCCAAGCATATGGGAAATCAGTAAAGATAATATTATGAACTTCCGGATCATTTACAAGTACTTTTAATGGCTCCAAATAAAACTCCGGGTTCGATACCATTGCGGCAGCTGTTAAATCAACTGGGTTCGTTGTGCTCGCATAGTCCGGCAAGCTCTTTTGAATAGCCGCCTGTGTTTCAGCAGATAGCTCCACAATGTTTAAACCATGTGCTTCACAACGGTCCGCCTCATTAATGCCACGACCACCTGAACTTGTAATAATGACTGTATTATTTCCTTTAGGTAATTTATTGGGATTAAATAATTTCGTAAAACCGATAACATCATCAAAATCCTCTGCACGAATAATGCCATGCTGTTTAAAAAAGGCATCATAGATTTTATCTGAGCCTGCAAGTGAACCTGTATGAGATGCAGCTGCACGACTACCAGCCGAGCTCTTACCTGTTTTCATCAATAAAATTGGCTTATTTTTTTGAAGAGACTCTTTTGATAACGCTTTCAATTTTTCTGGATTTTTAGCACCTTCTAAGTAACCACTAATAATATTCGTTTGCGGATCATGTACCATATATTCCATGAAATCTTCAAAGCTGGACTCCATTTCATTCCCTGTACTAACAAAATAGTTAAAGTTAATACCATGCTGTGCGGCTGCCATATACGTTAATACACCAAAAGCGCCACTTTGCGAAATATAACCGACGCCTCGCTGACCATCGAGTGGTACAGTTAAAAATGATGGCGTAAATGTGCCAATCAAGCCATTCTCTGTGTTCACTAAGCCTACACAGTTTGGTCCTACGATACGAATGCCGTGTGTTTTTGCGAATTGACCAAGTTCTTGCTGCAGTTGCTCACCATATGCCCCTGCTTCTGAAAAACCTGAAGCAAAAATAATCGCCGCTTTTACATTTTTTGCTGCACACGCTTCAAGACCTTCTTTAATTTGTTCTAGACCAAGGCAGAAAATAACAAGATCCACTTCACCTGGTACATCTGCTAATGATGGGTAACATGTTAAGCCCGCAATTTCTTTTGCCGTACGATGGATTGGAATAATATCGCCTTTAAATTTACCATCAATTAATGCGCGAATTTGAAGATGGCCGATTTTATAGGGGCTCTCAGAGGCACCTAAAATCGCAATAGACTGTGGGTTAAACAACGGCTTCAATGATTCATAATTTTGTAAATTTTGTGTCATCAACTTATCCCCCTTATATCATTCGTTCGCAGATTCGTTATCTGTGTATCTATCATACCTTTAGTATTCTGAAAATAATGAAAATTAAAGTTAGCTAAAATAATAAACTAATAAGGAATTTAACGTCCCTATTAATCACTTCAAAAGCTTGATATAATAGACTTTCAAAAAAAGCGGTATTTTTTTATGCACAACTTAACCCCGACTTTGCAACTTGTAAGCACGACTTTTTAACAATGTAAGCGCTTTTATTCCAACAAAAAAACAGTACGCGTCATATAAGACAAGTACTGTTTCAAGATAATAACCAACGTTCTAAACGTTTGCGTAATTTTAGTGATGGTCTAACGATATTTCGCTCTAATTGACTCATATAAGCAGCTGACACATGCAACATCTCACCTGCCTGTGATAACGTCAGATGCTGGCTTTTACGAAAATTGGCAAGTTGCTTTGCAAATTCTTCATTCTCTTTTTTTGTTGTCGTCATAGGTACTCTTTTTTTCTCAAGTGAATGATATGTTTCGAGTACCGCTTGTGGCGGTTCAATAATAACTGCCGCATTGAGCCAATAATTCCCCCAGCCTTTGCCTACCGCTACAGCTTCATCCCAATTGACATAATGCCAGCCTGCAATCACACCATCTGTCGTTAATTGATCGAGTGCCTTTTCAAAACGCTCACGTGTTCGAGAAGGTGAACGTTGATTTAAGGTTTCCCCAATAGCTTTTAGTAGCGTCGACACCTTATTCGCTTGCCAATACTTTGCTTGCGAAGCTTGTGTACGCCAGCGCCAACTTAAATATCGACATAATTGTTTTTCATGGCGAAAACGATATACATGATAATGAAATGCACGAAATGGTAATAATGCCAATTGTCGCTGAGAACCACTCAAGTACGGTGTAAAAATAGGACCTAATTTATAGCAATATTCTTGTTCAAAAACGAGTAATGGTCCTTTCAACTTTAAAGGCGTCGGTTGATTTGTATGATAACTGACCATTTGCTCAATCTCCACATGGATATTTTTTAGCAATGCTAAAACAGCTAGAACTTGTTGCTTTTGCTTTGCCTCGTAGCCTCCTCGTCGTCCTTCTCCACCTAATTTCTGCTTAATATCACGCATCATTAAAATATCTGTTAAACGAATTTCGACTATATTCTGCATGTTTTCTGACTGGTGAAGGAAAAAACCACATAAAATATCTAAAACATCTACCGCTAATACAGCCATCGTAGCATCAATTATTTGTCCTTCTTTTAAAAATAAAGTTCCTTTTGTTTTTCCTTTTTGAAATGAATAGACTGTTTGGGAAGAGTTTAATTGATAAAGCACTTCTCGAATTACTTGATAAAGTGTATTATTCATCACATACATATAATGAGGCACTGTTGCAAGTTGTGAAAAATCGCGTGCATTTTGCATTGTTTGTGTTACGCTTTTTTCGACCTCAATATATACTTCTAAATCCTTCTTTAAAAGAAGAATTACTTGCTCCTGCCACTCTTTAATATAGTCGTCAACTACAAGTGAAATTTTATCAATAAAAGTCTCATCATTCGCGACATCGTTCATGTGAGCGAAAAATAATGCATTCAATGCTTTATCAGGTAATTTTTTCAACGAATTAAGCCCTTCTACAACGACAATATCTTCTAAAATTGCCATCGTCAAAGTATCGCTATACCATGTAGTGAATGCATCCCATGTTTTTTCCTCACCGATAAAGGTCCATTTTTTAAGGACATTTTTTGTAATCGTTAATGAATCGTCTAGTAAGTGCTGATCTTGTAACAATGTTAAATTTAAATGCTGTTGCTGACTAACAACATAAAAAATAACAGATTTTGCGAGCTTTTCAATTAAACGTTCCCGTGCACGGACGCGTAACTGAAAAAACAATGCTTGATTTTCTAAATAAGCCGATTCTTTTACAATAAACACTTCAGATGTGTGGAAAATTTTCTCTTTTTCTAATTTTAAAATGGTTCCCATGGATTGATAGGTTTCAAAAAGCTTCACATAATCGTAAGGTTGCTCATCTTGTTCAAACATAAAAAGTACATAAAAAGGCTGGATTCGTGCACATAATTTAATCATTTCTTGCCTAAACATTTCCGAGGATTGACTTAGCGATAACGAGAGATGTGACATCGACATAATTGACCCCCTATTTTTCTTATCACTAACAATAATTCGACATTTAAGCATTAAATACCTTCAAAAAACAGCTTTTTTCACACAAAAAAAACCATGCAATCACATGGTTTTTAGGCTTTTGTTGTAAAAACATGTACTTCTTGTCCATTCAACATTTCTGTCTTATCCAAATGCATACCAATTGTTTCTGCAATGCGCATCGAAGCTTTGTTACCTGGTTGAATTAGCGCAATTAAATTTGTTAAGTGCATTTCTTGCTCGGCATAGTCTTTCATTGCTTCTGCTGCTTCTGTCGCAAAGCCTTGACCCCAGTAAGCTTTCGCAACCCAATAGCCGATTTCAAATTGTTTTTGACCATTCATCACTTGTGGTACGATGCCCGCATGCCCCATTGGCTCACCTGTTTTGCGGTTTTCAATAATTTTTAATCCGGTATGTTCGTCTTCACGATAATGCGTATAAATCCACGATAAAAATTGCTCAACTTCCGCATCATTACGAGTTTGACCGTCACCGATATAGCGCATCATATCCTTTGATTGTAATAGACCCTTTAAAAAATAAAAATCCGCATTCGTGTAATTGCGAAAACGTAAGCGCTTTGTTTGTAGATGGAACATAAAAGTCCCTCACTTTCTGTAACTTATTAGGTGGGAACACTTGCAAATAATGACATGTAACTAATATGCCAACTTTTTAAGTCTTTGTTCTATTGTACCTTTTTTTAGGTCATTTAGGGCGAGAAAATGAATGTTTTTTAATACATGCTTATTCTATCTGATAGTTATTGCTACTTTTATACAAATAGATGATAACACTCATTGTCTATTAGAAAATCTGCATAAGAAAAAGAGGCATTTTTTAGTAAACAATACCTCTTTCTTTTACCTCTATTATCGAACCACAACAGCTTGCTTTCTTGCTAAATAAGCTGCTTCAAATTGCTCTTTTGGTACCCAATAAATCTCTTTTTCATCTGCTGGATCATGAACACGATATTTTTGTGTGACACTATTATAGCCTGTTAAAAGCATGACATGTAGATTACTTACAAATGTTGCAGAATGTTTTTTACCAATATCCCATTCCCCTTCGCGCGGAGGTTCAAAACGAAACGTCACCCATACCACTACAGGATTTCCATGAGCTAATTCTTGTTGTAATTGTTTTGGCGAAGCACCTGAAATATCAACAATCATTTTACTATAGGCTTCACGTGCATAGGATGTAAGTGGTTTTGGGAAAATCGTTTGGAAATAACCCTCCATTGCATAATAAGGTGACCCAACAAAGCCTTTATTTGGATTACGATCTGCTTTTGGCATATTATCAAGAATTGTTTTTAGGGAGACATCATCATTGTAGCCTTTATAACGTAAGGCCATTAATAGAGATGTCCCTTCACAACCAAATGGCGCATCAAGTGGCCGATACTGACTAATATATGGAACATTTAGCGCTGTATATTGATATCCCTTCGGAGCATCTGCAACATCCACTTTTGCTACCCACCCAACAAAATTACCATAGGTTACATAATAATGAGCACCTTCATAATTTGTTGCTTGTAGGAGTGTATAAGCTGGTATATTGGCCAACGTAGTTCCTTCATAAGGAACACTTTTTAATTTGGTTTCTTCTTTTGTATACAATGCTTTTTTCTGTCCCGTTTTAAATTGGTACGATACCGCTGCTAACCCAAGTGCGGCAGCGATAGGCATCCATTGCTTTTCTGCCATCGAAATCCCTCCTCACTTATTTCTTTTATTATAGTATCAACGTCGATTCGTTTACAAATATATACTTATTTATAATAGTAATATAATTCGATGAACGAAGAAATTTAAAAAAAAACGTTTATTTATTATTTCACTGGGAATATATATTACATAACAGCAAAAAGGAGGTTTTACCATGTTTTCATTTATCTGGTTCATTATTATTGGTGGTATTCTAGGATGGTTAGCAGGACTTATTCTTGGTAAAGACATTCCTGGCGGCGTTATTGGTAATATCATTGCTGGTATTATTGGTGCTTGGCTAGGTAGCCTAATTCTTGGTGACTGGGGTCCTAAAGTTAGCGACTTCTACATTTTACCAACTTTATTAGGAACAATTGTACTAATTTTAATTGTAAGCTTTATTATGAAAGCTATTGGCGGTAAAAAATAATCGCTCATAATAAAAAGCCTTTTCCATTATAGGAAAGGCTTTTTATTATATAAATATATTTTAAAAAGCATTAGAGTGGTTATTTCATCCATTTTGTGGTAGACCTATAATATAAAATGTTTTTAAGGAGGAGAAATGATGAAATTTCCAGAAGTAAACAATCAACTATTTATCAATGGCGAATGGGTGGATGGTAGCGAAGATGCTGTTGCTGTGTACAATCCATCTACAGGTGAAAAAATTGCTGATATTGCACAAGGTGGCACAAAAGAGACAGCTGAGGCTATTGCCTATGCAGAGGGAGCTTTTGCTGGCTGGGCTGCAACGGATCCTAAAGAGCGCGCGCGTATTTTACACAAAATTGGCTCTTTAATAGAAGAAAACCTCGATCGCCTTGCGCTTATCATGACACTGGAACAAGGAAAACCACTCTCTCAATCAAAAGTAGAAGTTCAAACCTCTGCAGATTCTTTCCATTGGAACGCAGAAGAAGCTCGTCGCTTATATGGTCGTGCGATTCCCGCTCCAAGTGAACATCATTTCTTAACCGTTTATCAACCGCTTGGCGTTGTTGGCGCAATTACGCCATGGAACTTCCCTTCAAACATGATTGCACGTAAAATTGCTCCTGCACTGGCAGCTGGTTGTACGGTTGTTATTAAACCTGCGAGCGCGACACCATTTTCTGCACTTGCTCTTGCTGAATTATTCGTTGAAGCAGGATTACCAAAAGGTGTTGCAAACGTTGTGATGGGTAAATCAAGTGATATCGGTAAAGAATTAACAACGAATGACACAGTGAAGAAAATTACGTTCACAGGTTCAACAGAAGTTGGCCAATTATTAAATGAACAGTCTGCTAGTACATTGAAAAAAGTATCTATGGAACTTGGTGGACATGCACCATTTATCGTCTTTGATGATGCAGATTTAGATCAAGCTGCAACAAGCCTTGTGACAGCGAAATTCCGTAATAATGGTCAAGTATGTGTCTCACCAAACCGTATTTACGTTCAAAAATCCGTGAAAAAAGAATTTACTGAAAAATTATTAGAAGCTATGAAAACGGTTGAAGTTGGCTTAGGCATCGAAGATAAAACAGTGGGTCCATTAATTAATGAAGAAGCACGCGAACATGTAGAAGCACAGTTAAAAGATGCGACTGATAAAGGCGCGACGATTTTACATGGTGGTAAACGTCCTGAAGATGAAAAATTTGCAAATGGTCCATTTATTGAACCTACTGTCATTGATGGTATTACAAAAGATATGGATATCTACTATGTAGAAACATTTGGTCCAGTCATTCCATTAATCGAATTTGAAACAGATGATGAAGTAGCAGAAGCAGCAAATGATTCTGAATTTGGTTTAGCTTCTTACTTTTTCTCAAAAAATATCGCACGTATTTCACGCTTTTCAAGTGCACTTGAATACGGAATGGTCGGTGTTAATACAATGGCGATTTCACAAGCTGAAACACCATTTGGCGGCGTAAAACATTCTGGCTTTGGTCGCGAAAATGGTACAGAAGGTATTCATGAGTATGTTTATGCTAAATCTGTTTGTATTCATGACTAATTACTACGTATAAAAAGGTTCTCTTCTAAAGATCTCACGTCTTTGAAGAGAACCTTTTTTTATGCAATTCTTTTTCTTATGATGCTAAAACTATTTTTCTAACAAAACACATAACATATCCAAATAGTTTCATACAATAACAAAACAGTCGCATTTTCATTACAAAACGATGACGATATGTCAATTTTAACAGTCAGATTAAAATGATAGCTTTTTGTCATATTTTTAACATATTCACATAATAGTATTGTTATGAATTCGATATATGATGTGTTTGTAACAAAAAACAAGTACGAAAAAGGAGTTCATTGATTCATGAATACAAAAGCAAAAATCTTTTCTTCATTAGCATTAACGGGTATGTTATTCTCAGCAACAGGTGGTTTTAATGCATCAGCTATGGCAAATGACGGTGGTGCTGCCCCAAAAACAACGTATAAAACAACTTCATATAAAACAACAACTTCATCTTCAAATACATACACTGTAAAACAAGGTGATACTCTAGGTGCAATTGCCTCTAAATTTGGCACATCTTACAAAAATATTATGGCATTAAATGGCTTATCTTCTACAACGATTTATACAGGTCAAACATTAAAAGTAAAAGGTACTGTAAAAGCATCAACACAAGCTGTGACAAAAACATCAAATAGCACAGCTTCAACACCACAATATAAACGTTCAACACAAGCTTCTACAACTACACAAGCTTCTGCAACAGGTATGGCAGGTGCAGCAAAAGTAGCATTAGCACAAGTTGGCACACCTTATAAATGGGCTGGTAAAGCTCCAGGTGGCTTTGACTGTTCTGGTTTAGTTTACTATGCAGCACAACAAGCTGGCGCAAATATCGGCTATGCTACTTCAGCTGGCTACTATAGCATGGGTACATCTGTGTCAACACCTCAAGTTGGCGATTTAGTATTCTTTAAAGACACGTATAAAGCCGGCATTTCTCACGTAGGTATCTATGTAGGTAACGGTCAAATGGTAAGTGCTGCTTCAGGCGGCGTACAAGTGGATGATATTCACGGCGCATACTGGGGCGATCACTTCGTCGGCTACAAACGCATGTAATCTTAGCAATCACCTATTCTAAACACTGTATAGACCCCCCTCTACCTAAGAGGGGTTTTTCATGTTTTCTGTGCCATCATCCATTTAAGTGCTTGTTGCTCTAATTGTTTAATAAAATCATTTTTTCCATCACAATAGGCGTTATTATCATAAGGAAAACGTGCAGCCAATTGACTTTTCAACGCCTCATACAGCTGGCTCTGCTCAGGATGTCTACGTAAATAATCACGAAAAGCAATATGCCGCTCGATTTCAACAATATTTGAATAATGAAACGCATGGATATGATGCGTACGCATATCGCCGCCCTTTCGATAGAAGCGACGACCTATAATGCCATATTCACCAAGTGCCTCATATCCTAATTGCTTAAAATCATCATCTAGTTGATTAAGTTTCTCTAAATCCTCAACAATTAATAGCATATCAATAACCGGCTTCGCACTTAGCTTCGGTACAGATGTACTGCCAATATGCAAAATGTTCACGTACGTTTCATAAACAATGCTTTTTATTTTTTTACTTTCTAACTCAAATAACACCGGCCACTGCTCATCATAGGGTACGACATTAATTTTCCTCATTGCTACCTCCGATGTTGTAACACTTTTTCAAGATATTCCTCTAACGTCATATCCCGTTCTGCCGCAAGTGACTCCGTATCTTCAATAATTGACTCAACAGAATAATAAGGTTTACAGCGAATCCAGCGCGATGATTTTTCGTGAAGAACAATACCCTCACTTTCTAATAGACGCTCAATTTGGCGATAACTTATTTCCTCACCCTGGTCCTTCAATTCTAAAAAAACTTCTGCCTTTGATGCTTGCTCATCTAAAATTTTTTGAACACTAAATAACTGAATTTCTCGATACGTCATCTCATTCACCTCTGTACAATTTACGCTATTATAACAAATTATTACATTTGAACCTATTAAAAAAGCGACCATTCTCTAAGAAGAGAATGATCGCTTTTCGTTATTATTTTTTCACATAAACAGCTAATACTGCTTTAGCAGTTGTTGCTTTATTTGTAACCACAACCGTTAACTTTTGTTTATTTTTTTGTTTTGCTAATTTGATATTGAATTTACCATTTGAAGGAACTTTCTTCGTTGCTAACACTTTGCTACCTTTTTTGACAACAATTTTTGACCCAGCTAAAGCTTTACCTGATAAAACAGTTGGTTTAGTTGTTTTCGCAATGTCTGTCTTTAATACCGCTGTACTTAATGCATTGAATCCATTAAGACGCCCATAACCAGACACTAAGTCTTTTCCTACTGCTAACTTATAAGTAGCTTCTTCTTCATAATCATCATAATCCTCCGAGCCGCCAATAAGGTTTAAAATATCATCATCACTTGATGTACCATCATTGTCTCTTTCTTCGAAGGCAACATTTTTCGATGATTCATGTAATACCGTACGAATTTGACCAATCTTCATAGAAGGATTAGTACTTTTTAATAGTCCAACAACCGCTGCTACATGTGGTGTGGCCATCGATGTCCCACTCATATATGTGACATTACCATTTGGTACAAGACTTGGAATATTCGAGCCAGGTGCTACTAAATCTAATTTATGACTATAATTTGAATAATCGGATACGACATCAAGCGGGCTTGTAGCACCCACTGAAATTACATAACGTGATGACCCTGGATATGAGATACCTTCTGCACCGTCATTCCCGCTCGCAACAATAATTGCCACATTTTTAGCATGTGCATATTTTAGTGCTGCTTCAATGGTACGGCTGTAAGAACCACCTAAGCTTAGGTTGATTACTTTAGCACCTTGGTCAACCGCATATTTAATACCTAACGCAACACTTTCAAGTGAGCCACTACCTGATTCATCTAACACTTTTACAGGTAGGATTTTTGTATGTTGGTTAATACCACGCATTGAGTAACCATTTGTTGCTTGCGCAGCAATAATACCCGATACATGTGTACCATGACCATTATCGTCAAGCGCTGTTTGCTGGCGATCAACATAGTTACGTCCTTTATTCATTAACACAACATTTTTTAAATCCGCTAATGTATTATCAACACCCGTATCTACAACCGCAATTGTTGTCGTTTTTAAAGCTGTTGCATTGACTAATTTTTGTAATCTTACATTGCTTACATCTGCTCCAGTAATTCCTTCAGAACCTGTGTTTTGAAGTGACCATTGATATGGATATTGAATATCTGCTGCAAGTGCATGATAGGTTGTAACCGGCTCTACATATTCAACAGCCGCCATCTTCTCAATTTGTGTGGCTGTTTTCGCTGTCGTTGCTTGCTGTGCCTTCATCGACATTGACGTATCCTGAGGCTCTAGTTCGATTACGTACGTATCTTCTAAAATTTCATCATTTTTTACAGCTAATGTAGAAGCTGTCGTTTTACCCGTTGCTTGCTGTTTAAATTTAGTAAATGAATAGCCATCTTTCAATTTTACAATAAATTTATTTTTTGACGATTTTTTCGTTAATTCGCCTGTTGCTTGCTTCACAACATCGGCTAAATCTTCACCAGCTAAACCATCTGTTAAGCCAACCTTCTTCGCTGCCGTTGTCATTTTTTGTTGTAATGTTGCTGGAACATTATTAAATGTGATATCAAATAATGCTTGAATCGCTTGTGCCTCTGATTTCGTAATCACGCGCGTACTTGCTGCCCCGTTTTTATTCATATCTTTCACAAGCGGTTGAATCGTTACTAAATGTTTGTATACCGTTTGTTTTAAGCTGCTATCTGTTAGTAATTTTGCAGCTAAAAATGGCGCTGCTTTATAATACAATGCTGATAGTTCGCGACCATCTGCTGTTTTTGATAAAATACCATCACGGAAAACGCGAATATCTGATAGCATCGTTTTCGCATCTTTTTTCCCGTCAACGCCAAGCTCTACTGGGCAAGCATTGCCACTTGATAACTCGGTTGCCGGCGCTAATGTAACAGGTTGTGCAGTTAGTGTATATGCTACTGTCGGCACTTGCATTTCTTCATCCGTCACACCATCTTCTGTTGCCGGTTCACCGGCCATCGATCCGTCATCCATAAAGCCACTGTACTCTACTTTAATATAATACGTTTCATCCCAAGCATATGGAAATTTGATAATTGCTTTACCGTTTTCGACAGTTCCAGCTACATATTGTTCATATGCCTCATTATTTTGTGCTTTCTCAGCACTTGAAAACATTGTGACATTTAAAATATAATCACTTTTCAGTGTTAATTTTACGTGTGAATGCTTTTTAATATCACTTGCCGTTGGTTTATATTTAAACCATTTAACTCCGGCTTCGTTAAATGTTTCATCAATTGTGGTATTATCGCCTAGCTTAATAGCATTTGCTAAATCTGCATCAGTTACGGCACTTGCATTTGCAACCCGCACAGTTGGCAAAAGCACACTAATGATTAGTACTAAAATAGCTAACCATAGACTACTTTTTTTCATGTAAATCCCCCTATAATTATATTGGTAGTTTTCACTCCTTTTCCTATTGTAAAGAAAATAACAGGAAGATGATATATGTTTTAAGTTTTTCCTTGCATTTCATCCATTTTATAGAATTTTTTTGATGATAATATGACTTTTGACGTAAATTCCAATGGCGTTCATATTCCGTTCATATAACGGTTTTATAATAAATTTAGTTTTTTAATAGAGAGGGGTTTATTCCTTGGAACCAAAAGAAATCCGATTTCTACGTGTAATGGGGATTGCAGATGGTATTTCGCTTCTTGTACTATTGCTCATTGCGATGCCATTAAAATATTTTGCTGGATTACCGATTGTTGTAACAATTGTAGGTAGTCTTCACGGCGCGATTTTTGTAACCTATGTTATTGCAATTGCTATTGTACAATTACGTATTCGCTGGCATATTATTTATAGCCTAATTGCAGGAGTAGTTGCCTTTATTCCCTTTGGAAATTTCATTTTCGATAAATATATTAAACAAGCTGGCGAGAAATATTATGCAGCTAAAATAAATGCTTAAAAAAGACACTGGGGCAAAATACGTCATTTTCCTTTTTTAGTGTTCACAACGAAAAACCGGAACCGCGCTGTGGCGCGGCTCCGGTTTTTCTTTTGCTCATAGGAACGGTTGTTTTTACACGTATGTCCCAGTCTCTTTTTATTATTTAGCAATTTTTTCGATTAATGGCTTTAACCAATCTGTTAATTGTGTAAACGTAAAACCTGCTTCTGTCGCTTTAGCATTTGTCATATACCAAGATGCTGGAATGCTATAAGGAGAAGCCCCCTCAACAATGATTGCTTTTTTGCCAACTACTTGTTCAATAGTTTGTATTAATGTACGCATTGAAATTTTACCATTTGCTGTAGCATTATAGGGGCCTTCAATATTAGCAAAACCTGCCCAGTAAAGAAATTCTGCAGCCTCGTCTGCCAAAATAAATGACATTTCAGCATCAAGATTAACAAATTCTATCGCTTCACCCTGCTCAATATGCTCTACGTAATAACTTAAACGACTTGTATAATCATCATCGCCCATGACAATTGGAAATCGGACAGCGACAACTGGGAAATTAGCGTAATCTTCAAATACGGCCTCTGCCTGACGTTTACCTTCCGCATAACTATGCTGCTGTGAAGGAATTAAATCATAGATATAATTCATAGCATTAAAATCTTCTTCACGTTTCGCTACACCATCCGCTTCATAAACGGACATCGTTGATGTGAAAATAAGACGCGTCGTATGGTCATTTAAAATAGCGCAAAGCTCCATTGCTTCTTTTGGCGTATAACAAATATTGTCGTACACAATATCATACACCGTTTCTTCAAAAGCTTCGCGTAACTCACTACTATTTGTTCGATCTAGTATTGTATGATGAACACGCTCATCAAATGGATTATCATGCTGTCCGCGTGTTGCAATTGTCACATCATGACCTTGTTGTACAAGCTTTTCGACTAAATGTTTGCCGAAAAAGCGCGTTCCTCCGATTACTAACACTTTTGCCATCATTCATTCCCCCTGTTCGCATAATCCTCTGTATTTTGTGGTATACAGTAAGTACTATTAACCATACCATACTCTATTTTCGGAGAACAAGGGAGGCAACCCTATGCAAATAATTCGTGAAAAACGTTGGCTATATATTCTTTTTTTTAGTATGCTATTGCTCATTTCTTTGACGCTCTTTATTCATTATAGTATTGGCTCTGTTATTGTAAACGGTAAGAGTATGGAAAACTCTATTCATGATGGCGATAAGTTTATTACGAGTCAGCTGGCCTATAAATGGAACGCCCCGCACTATAATGATATTGTCATTCTCGATGCCTCTACAATTCCTGGACATGAATTATACATTAAGCGCGTCATTGGCCTTCCTGGTGACGTGCTCGTTATTCGTAACAATCAACTTTATCGCAACAAACAGCGTATTGAAGAGCCATATATTAAAGAACGCATGATCGATACACATCTATCTATTACAGTACCTGAAAACCATTTATTTGTAATGGGTGATAACCGCAATCACTCCACAGATTCACGCGTTTTTAGTGCCATTGATATGCGTAAGGATGTTAAAGCTGTTGTATTATTTCGTATTAAACCATTTCGACAGGATTATGACTGACGATACCAGTTGAACGCATTTTCATATAAAACTTTTGACGCCACCGCTTTGTCAAAAAGCCCCTTAATTAATTTAATATCTGTATGGCTAAACGGGTACTTCGCACGACCGATGATACGACATTCCTGCTTATACTTTATAACAGCTCAACTAAACGCATACCTACTGCTTCAGTGGTTGCATGCCCGCCAAAATCAGGTGTTAATGTTGTTTTTTCAGCGAGTAACTTTTCAATCGTTGTTAAAATATGTGCCCCCATCTCTGGTCGTTCAAAGAAATCAAACATTTGACTAACCGACCAAATGGCGGCAAGTGGATTGGCAATGCCTTGTCCTGCTATATCTGGTGCAGAGCCATGAATAGGCTCAAACATAGACGGATAGAGGCGTTCTGGATTAACGTTTGCACCTGCAGCAATGCCCATACCACCTGCGATTGCTGCGCCTAAATCGGTTAAAATATCGCCAAACAAATTAGATGTCACAACAATTTCAAAACGTCCTGGATCCATGACCATAAACATGGCCGCTGCATCGACTAAATATGAATGTGTTGAAATGTCTGGGTACTCTTGTGAAACCTCTTCAAATACCTCATCCCAAAAGACCATTGAGTAATTAAGCGCATTGGCTTTACTAATGCTTGTGACTGACTTACCACCTTGACGGCGCGCTTCTTCAAAAGCGTAACGAATAATCCGTTCCACTCCCTTGCGTGTAAAGACACCTGTTTGCAGTACTTTCTCCTGAGGCGTTCCTTTTTCAAGCCATTCCCCAACACCTGCATATTCACCTTCACTATTTTCACGAATAACGAGCATATCAATTGTTTGCTCTGTACCATGACGTAGCGGCGACTCTATACCTTTTAATAATTTTACAGGACGAATATTAACATATTGGTCGAATTTTTTACGAATCACTAATAGCAATTCACGTAATGAAATATAATCAGGCACCCCTGGGAATCCTACTGCACCTAGATAAATGGCATCAAATACTTGCAATTGCTCTAGCCCCTCATCTGGTAGCATCTTTCCATGCTTTGTATAATACTCACAGCCCCATGGGAAATATGTATACTCAAATTGAATCGTACCGTCGATTTGCGCGGCACGATTCATCACCTTAATCCCTTCTGTCACTACTTCTGGTCCAATGCCATCTCCTGCAATGACCGCGATACGTTTTGTTTCCATTTCTTCATCACCTCTACGTTTAAAATACGCCTCCTAAAACTACTTGGCAATAGTTTTTTCCATATTATCTCATTCAAATAAATGACCATCGTTTCCGATACATAAAACAGGGAAAGGACAAACTAGGAGGTGTATGAACGATGATTTTCCATTCAAAACCTGATAAACGCTTTCTGTTAGTTGCACTTATCTTCATTAGCTGTCTTGCAATAGCGGTTGCCCTCCCCATCCTGTTTATACCACAACTCAAATTGATAGATCGATTTCTTATTTTAGGTATCGGATTTATGATAGTAAGCTTTATTGCTTGGTATCTGCTTGTTGTTAAATATACGTTGACAGCGCATGGTTTAGTAGCACAAGCTGGGCCATTTAAACGCTTTATGCCGTATGAACATATTTTATTCGTTCATCAAACGATGCGACGTCGTGGCAATAATCGTATTGCGAATGCACAAAAGGCACTAACACTCTATGCGATTCGACCAGACCGCCCTACTCAACTAAGAGAAGCAGAAATACTCGCACAAAAACATGGTGAGAGTATCAACAACTATGTAATGCGCTTTATTGCCGATCCTACAAAACGTTCAACCTATTTAAAAGAGGGCTTTGATCCAAGCATTTTACAACGTATTACAATTTCCCCTTATGAGCAGTCATTATTCGTTACAGAATTACTACGTTATTTGGATACGCAGACGACATAAAAAAAAGAGCTGGATATCCAGCTCTTTTTTCTTACCATTGGTTGTTTTTATATTTTTGATAGTAATTGTATTGACGTGCTGCCATGTACAATTTACGTTTAAGGCTTTTATCTTTTGGATAGAATAATGGATTTGCCCATTTGCCTTCTTTAATAAGACGACGGCACTCTGCATTGATTTCATTGTTCTCAACGAAGTCACGTAATACTTTTTTCGGTACAACAGAGAATAAAAATTCCCCATTTGCATAGACAACATCTTTTTTCTTATTATCAACACAGTCATCTACAAGATAGCGCGCTAGGTTGTGACCTAGACGTGTAACGTAGTAACTTGAACGACCTTGACGAATATTGATTTCAAATACTTTGAATTTACCATCACGTGTATCGTATTTTAAGTCAAAGTTTGCAAAACCTGTGTACCCGATATATTCGATGAAATCCTGCATTTTACGCATTAAATCTTTATCGAAGCGGCTAATGATAGATGTATAGTTCCCAATAGCTGTTGGTGTATGTTCTTGTAATACAACTTGGCCAAGTGCTACTAATTGAACATTTTTGTTCTGATCGGCATAAACTACACCATCCCACATTAACGTATCGTCGCCAGGAATAAATTCTTGAATAATGATTTCATCGTGATAGCCTGCATTGTGTAATAAGTGTAAAATGCGGTTTACTTCTTCTTCATTTTCCGCTTTGTATACTTTTTCTTTTCCTTCAAATTTTAAATCTAAGTATAAAATAACATTACTTGGTTTTAAAATTAATGGATAAAGAATTTTTTTATCATCGAATGGTTTTTCGATTGATGCACAGTTATAAAAACGTGTTGTTGGGTAATCGATGCCATATTCTTCACAAAGCTGATAGAAATTTGCTTTATATTGTAAGGTATCCATTACTTCGATTGAAGGATAGTTGAATACGAAATATTTTTTAAGGAACTCCGCGTTTTCAACGATATAACGAACGTACATATCGTTTGTCCCAACAAGCATTAATTTCTTACCTGATTTACCGTATTTTTTCGCTACTTTCTCCATGATTTTCGGGAACTCTTCTGGTTCACCTAATTTTGGAAAGTATTCAATTTTACCAGGAATTGTACTAAATTTTGTGAATGGCAACTCACCACGTCCCACTAAAATAGGATTCACACCATATTCTTCGTGGAAAGAAATTGACATATTATATGCGTTAATATCTGTACCGACAATAATCGGAATAAAGTTTAATTTTGACATGATAGCCTCCATAAGTTATCCATAAGAAATGGTTATTGCTTTCATATTACTTTTATATGATAATATACTTAGTAAAATTGACATGAAAGCACATTTTATCTGCATTTGTGTACAATCTACACACCTTGTTATTATATTACTAATCTTGGTAGTTCGTAAACTAAACACTGCATTTTTTTCACGCGTTTGCGTGTTTTTTTTATATAAATGGGTAGAGAGTAAGAAAGAGGTGATTTTAATGAATCAGCAATTGAAAATTGGCACGCTTTTACTCATCGCCTTATTACTTGCGATCTTTATTACACCAATTGCTACATTATTTTACAATTGGACGTTTTTATCACCATTTATTTGGCGACTTTTAATAGCGTTCTTTTCATTTGTAATGCTGTGCATTGTCCTCGTTATGGCCTATCGTCAAAAATCAGATAAAAATTATGTACTGTATTACGCGACATTACTATTTATGCTCGCATTAACACCGCGACTTATTTATAGCGTTGCATTTGGATAAAAGTAGAGAAATGGGCATCGTATATACGACGCCTATTTTTTATATTCATTGAAGAAGGTATATTTTTTGAGAAAATAGACAAAAAAATAAATAGTTCAGTCAAATGGCGGTTGCCTTATCGCTTCTAATAGATTAGCGTTAACATAGACAAAATCATATTGGAGGATTTTATGACAACAACGCTAAAAGTAATTAAAAATCCGAAGTTAATGGCAGCTGGTCTCATGCTCAGTGCCTTCATCGGATTATTTGGAGAGACTGCACTTAATATGGCTTTAACAAATATTATGGCTGACTTCTCTGTCTCTACAGGAACGGTACAGTGGCTAACGACTGGCTACTTGCTTGTTTTAGGTATTTTAGTTCCTGTCTCTGCACTATTATTACAATGGTTTACGACCAGACAACTCGCTGTCGCTGCACTTCTTTTTTCAATTGTGGGGACCGTGATTTGTGCCGTTGCACCAAACTTTACATTCTTAATGCTCGGAAGAATTGCACAAGCAACTGGTACAGGGATTCTAATTCCTCTATTAATGAACGTTATTTTAGTCATCTTCCCTATTGAAAAACGTGGCTCAGTGATGGGAATTATGGGGCTTGTCATTACACTTGCTCCTGCTATCGGTCCTACATTATCAGGGATTATCGTTGACGCATTAAGCTGGCATTACATTTTTTGGATTAGCTTAATCTTCTATATTATTTTATTTATCGTATGGGTACCTACCATTCAAAATGTTTCAGATATCACAAAACCAAAAATCGATGTTCTTTCTATTATCTATTCAACAATTGGATTCGGTACATTGATTTATGGTCTTGGAACATTAGCAGGTACAGCAATTACAGAACCAGCTGTGTTTATTCCGCTTATTATTGGCGCCGTTGCACTTGTATTATTTAGTATTCGCCAATTGAAAATGGATGAACCGATGATTAATCTCCGTGTTTTCAAGTTTAAAAACTTTTTACTCGGAACCATCTTATTATTTATCGGATTTTCACTTATTTTATCATCAGCAATCTTATTACCACTTTATTTAAAAGGTGCGTTACTACTAACTGCTGTTACTGCAGGGTTAATGATGTTGCCTGGTAATATTTTAAATGCTATTTTAGCACCGATTGTTGGTCGCATCTTTGATAAAATTGGTCCACGCTTCTTATTAATAATTGGCTTCGCAATTACAGTAGTTGCTAATGTGCTCTTTGTTTTCACAATGAATAGCAATCCACCACAATGGATCATCATTGTCGCATTCGCCTTATTATGCCTTGGACTAGCAATGTCATTAATGCCCGCACAAACAAATGGTTTAAACGAATTACCTCCTCAGCTTTATCCACATGGTGCCGCTGCAATGAATACATTGCAACAAATTGCCGGTGCTACAGGTACAGCACTTGCTATTACATTAATGAATATCGGCATGACGCAAGCTGAAGGAAAAACAGAAGCTACACTTATGGCTTCTGGTACACAATACGCTTTTATTTTCATCTTAGCGATTTCAATCGTAGGATTTATTTTAACGCTATTTGTAACACCAGCAAAATTTAAAGAATAACATTAAAATCCATATAAGCAAGCATGCTGCGAAGCAAACGTAAAGCAGGTAAGTAACACTCATTATGACTTAAAAAGAAAAGACATGATTACATCGATGTAATCATGTCTTTTCTTTATTTAAAATTAAATTATTTTAAGAAATAAATGGAAACCATATTACATATATCTATATGTCTTTATACACATATATAATAAATTAGAACTATTTAATTTAAAAAAATAACATTTTAATTGAATAGTATTACATATGAACTAAATGTTTATTTTATTTTAGTTAATATTATACTTATAAAGGTAAAATTATTCTATATAGTACAAAAAATAACGGTGGTTATTATAAATATGAGAGAAAATAATCAAAATATAAAAATCCATTACAAAATGTATAAAAAAGGCAAGCACTGGGTATTCGCATCTATCACTGCATCAACTATCGCAATCGGCGCATTTACATTGACTGGATTATCAGCATCAGCAGAAGAATCCACTACTGTTACTGAACAAACGGTTTCTCAGCCTAAAACTGAAACTGCTCCTGTTCAACAAGAGCAAGTGGCTTCTCAGCCTAAAACCGAAAATGCTCCTGTTCAACAAGAACAAGCGGTTTCTCAACCTAAAACTGAAACTGCTCCTGTTCAACAAGAGCAAGCGGTTTCTCAACCTAAAACTGAAACTGCTCCTGTTCAGCAAGAGCAAGCGGTTTCTCAACCTAAAACCGAAAATGTTCCTGTTCAGCAAGAGCAAGTGGCTTCTCAGCCTAAAACTGAAACTGCTCCTGTTCAGCAAGAGCAAGCGGCTTCTCAACCTAAAACTGAAGAAAATCCTGAGGCAAAACAAGCAACTGCTTCTGCACCCGTAACAACAACTACTTCTTCTACAGAAGCAGCTAAAACGGTTACAACTGCGGCAAAAGAGTATGCAACAACGACTGTTAAAACATCAGCTAAAGCAAAAAAAGCTGTTGCAAAAGCAGCAGCCGCTACAACAGAAAGTAATATCACTTCTGTAACTAAAGATAATTTTGAAGATCATTTCGTGTTAAATGGCTCAGCTAAAAACCAATACAACAAAAATTCGGGTACTGTAACACTTACACCTGACAAAATAGATCAATCCGGTAACTTTGCATTAAACGAAAAAATAGATTTATCAAAGAGCTTCACCTTAAAAGGAAAAATTAATCTAGGAACAAAATCTAAAAGTCAAGGCGGTGCAGATGGTATTGGTTTCGCATTCCATAATGGTGACCCTTCTACAATCGGTATGAGTGGCGGTGCTTTAGGCATCGGGAACCTAGTCGATGCTTTTGGATTCAAATTAGATACTTTCTTTAATGGAGAAGGTGCAAATGGCACAAAAGGTGAATACTTTATGAGGGATCCTTATAAAAAAGATAATACATCATATGGCGCGTTCATTTATACAGACCCAAACGTTGTACCTAAATATGGTGAAAATGTAAATAAAGATGAAATTGGAAAAACAAAACACTATGCCTATACAGATGAAGCATCTGTAAAAGAAATCTCAAACCCATATAATAATACATTCAGAGACATTTTATTTGAATATAATGGCGATACGAAAATGATGAAAATCACATATGAAGGAAAAGTATGGGAAGCAGATATCACAAAGTGGAAAAATGCTGATGTAGACGCCTACTCATTTATTGTAACTGGTTCAACTGGTGGTTCTAGTAACCTACAACAGTTCAAAATTGAAGATTTTTCATATACAGCAGCTGGAAAATTCACAGCATTATTTAAAAGTAAAGAAAATGAAACGCTGAATGAAGCCTACTCAAAATACGATAAACAAGGTGTGACAGCTGATTATTCATCAGATATAAATAGCATCTTCAGTGATATTTATAAACAAGGCTATGACTTTGTCGGAACAGATTCAACACAAACAGATAAAGGCGAGTATACTGAATCCAAAAATAAAGATGATTCACTGAATGTCGCGGTAAAATTTGATAATACACCTAGTCAGGTCATCTATTACTTTGACCGTGCTCCAGGTAAAGTCGTTATTAAATATGTAGACCAAGATGGTAATGAGTTACGCTCACAAATCGATAAAACAGGAAAATTTGGCGAAAATTATACCTCTAATAAATTAAGTTTCGATGGTTACCGCTTCGATACAATGGATGAAAACAGTGCGGCAACGAATGGTACATTAATTCGCGTAGAAGATAATTTAACTGTTATTTATAAATATATCGCGCAAAGTACAATTGTTTTTTCATTCTTTGATGAGGAAGATTTGAATACCTCTTTAAAGCCTAGCTTTGATAAAACAGGTGATGAAAAAACATCTGATTCAGTGAATGACGAGCTAAGTACTATTTTAGAAGCTATTAAAAACCAAGGGTATGATTTTAAGGCCGTTACAACTTCACAAGATAATATGTTTGATGAAAACGGAAAAACAATTACGTATTTAAAAGAAGATGGTTCTGTAAAATACATCTTCAACAAAGCATCCGGAAATCTAATTGTGAAGTATCAAGATGAATCTGGAAACGAAATTTCATCAACTAGCTCAAATACAGAAAAGGTTGGTACAGATTACACAACTTCTCAGCGCGATATTGAAGGCTATACATTTAAAGAAGTAAATGGTGAAACACAAGGTCAATATACTCGTGAAGACACAACAGTCATCTATATTTACACAAAGAATCCAGATATGATTGGTAATTTAACTGTTCATTATTACATCCAAGATACAACGACTTCGCTAAAAGATTCTATTACTCATAAAGGCAAAGTGGGCGAGTCATTCCCACAAACAGGAGCTGATATTGAAGGCTACACATTAGTTAATACAGTGGGCTCGCCTTCCGGTTCATTCACTGCTGGTGAACAAACGATTACGTATTACTACACGAAAAATCCTGTTGTGGAACCACCTGTCGTAGAACCACCTGTTGTGGAAACCACCTGTCGTGGAACCGCCTGTCGTGGAACCACCTGTCGTAGAACCGCCTGTCGTGGAACCGCCTGTCGTGGAACCGCCTGTCGTAGAACCGCCTGTCGTAGAACCACCTGTCGTGGAACCGCCTGTTGTGGAACCACCTGTCGTGGAACCGCCTGTTGTGGAACCACCTGTC
>NZ_JTFC01000041.1 GCF_003991225.1 Candidatus Kurthia intestinigallinarum | reverse complement strand
CAAAATCGGTGATACCTAAATCAATTCCTACAGCTTCATTTGTTTGAGGCAATGGCTTAAAGTCTGGTACTTCGCATTGGACAGACACGTAAAACGTACCACTCGCATTGTATTTAATGGTTGCGCGCATAATGCGACCTTCAATATTACGTGACTTCGCAAATTTTACGAGTCCTAGTTTTGGTAGCTTCATTTGATTACCGATAATCGCAATATTGTTATTCGTATTCTTCGTAGTATAACTTTGAACTGGATTCTTTTTACTTTTGAAGCGAGGATAGTTATTTTGCTTTTGAAAGAAACGTTGAAAAGCGTCTATTAAATTTTCATAAGAGGCTTGTAATGCCACACTATCTACGTTGCGTAGCCAAGCGGTATCATCTTGTTTCTTCATTTTCGTGAGCATTTTGGACATAATGGAACGATTCAACCCTTTTCCTTCTTCTTTATAAGAAGTATTCCATAACGCAAGAAAATGGTTGTAAACAAAACGACAATGCCCATGGGTTTGATGGATGAACGCTTGTTGGTCTTTAGTTGGGTAGATACGGAATTTATACGCTTGATGTGGCATGACAGACACCTCCTTTTTTTGAACAGTATAATAGGAACAGATGTTCTTTTCAACAAATTAGTACTGGCAGAATCATTGGGTTCGCATTCATCCCCTCCCTCCTCACTACGTTCCTTGAGGGAGGGGGATTCTGCGAAGAAATGATAAAATAGTGTAAAACCGTTAATTCTGTATCACCGATTTTAAGCATCTTTTCCCACTGCTGTGGTGAAAATTGAAGTAACTGCTCGACAATTTGTTGACGATGAATAATAAATTCTGCCAGTACTTTATCTTTTTCCGTTACACGCGCATATGCCGCTGATTGTTCATTGATTAAATCTACATTTGGCGACGGCTCAAACTGCTGTGTCGTGAAAAAGAATGGTAGACGCTTCGTTAATAAAAATGCATCCCAAAAACGAAAATGACCCATAATCTCTGCAATGCTCCATTTATTAAGTGCAATCTTCCTGCGCCAATCATCATCTGATAAACGCTGTAATGTTTCTGCAAATGTTATTGATAGGCGTTGATGCTCTATTAATGTATTAATCATACTCTAACAACTCCCCTTCTGGTGCGACGAGCTCCAATTTCATACGATCAGGTCCCTCAAAAAACACTGCATAATAAGCTGGTCCTCCAGCATATGGATGACGATCTTCATATAAAATTGTCGCGCCTCTTGCACGCAATTTTATTGTCATATCATCTACATGCGCTCGAGATTTTGCATGAAATGCTAAATGATTAAGCCCCACTTGACCTCGGTGATAAGGTGCATCTAGAAATTGTGGCTGCGTTTGCGCAATTACGAGGTAGGTTTCCCCGTATTTCCAACTTTGGCCATCTTCCCATGTTTGATACAGCTCATAGCCTAAATCTGCTAAAAACCATTGCCAAAAAGATAAGGCTTCTTTTAAATTTGAGACATTTATTTCAATATGATGCAACACGTCTGTCACCTCTACTTAGCGAAAAAATAGTATTATTTACATTATACCCTATTTTTTACATATTCACTGTGTGATATACTGTCTAATTTTTGGGTCATTGATTTGATCATCTTGTGCAAAAAGTAAAAGCTTCGCCATAATCTCTGCTGTTTTCGGGTCCTCATCAACAAACGGTAAAAAGACACGTCCGCGATGCTGCGATGGAATGGTCGCAATTGGAATCATCGTGCCACCCTGCTGATGTACATGACCACTTCCAAGATGGAGACTATAGCTACCTAGTTGGCCATCAATCAATACATGTGGCGATTTTACTGTAATATGGTCAAAGCCAAATAATAAAGCAACCTCCTCTGCAATTACTGCACGCATTTCAACCGTTGAATGACTTGCCTCAGGGTCCACTTCACCCACATGTGCTACACTCGCTACTAAATCCAAATCACGCATCATTTCACTGAAATAAACCGGCGAAAGCGACTCGATTTTCTTACCATTACCTGTCATACGCTCTGCAAAATAAACCGTGCCAATTGTCGGGGCTTCAACATCTGCTGGCGTATAGTCATCATATGTGAAATCCAAATAAGTTACTACATTATACGCATAAGAAATTTGACGAACCGGCTCATAGTACCCTATTTCCCATTTACGTTCACGGAGAAGCGCAACAGCTTTTTTCGGCTGGATTTGATGGCCTTCAAAACGTGTTGTTTTCATCTGCTCAAGCTCATCTGCAGTCGCTACATAAAACTCACGGAATAGCTGTTTAAATGGTTGTTGCCATTCTTCGTTATAAACGAAATGTTGCCACTGTCTCCAGTTTTTAGCCGCGTAAAAATGGGCTGGATGCGCAATCATGATTTGTCCGCTAATTGGGAGTTGCTTATGCTCGACAGAATAAAAATCATCCGTCAAATAGAAGAACTGCTCCCCCTGTTTCCAAACAAGTTGCGTCAATAATTCCCGTAATAAAGAATGCTGAAGTAATTTCTTCACGATGTCACTATCAAAGACCGCTTCCTCACACATTGCTTCTTCTAGCTCGCTACGCGCACGTCGATATTGCTCCGTTGCTTCCTTTTTTGCTTCCTGAATTTCCATTACAATCGGATGCTTTTTAAGTCTCGCTGGTACATTTTTGAGTAATTTATCTTGTTTACTAATTTGTAGCACCACTTTTTCGCCCTCTCGTACAAGCTGTAGCGTCACATCTTCTACTTCCACTGGCTCGAAGTACGGTTGAATTTTTGTTAACCACTGAGACAGCTCCATCTCCCACATGAATTGCTTCACATTCCCCCTACCAACTTGCTGTGCTAAATTAGCAATAGCCATTTGTGCAGCTTTCGTCTCGCTTGCACGACGCTGTGCACCAAATTTTTTACTTTCCTTCGCAAATTTTTGGAAATACATATAACGTTCTGTCGCCTGTTCTTTATCAACCGGTAACAGACTATAGGCACGTAGTTTATCTTTATTACGCTTCGCTTCAATTTCACTACGTAGTTCTTCACCACCTAATTCACCAAGTGTCGCTTTCGCATACATTTGTGCTCGACGATGATTCCCACCAGATGCACTATATTTTGCGGCCTCATAAACAATCGCAAAGCGCTCAGGTCCAATTTCATCATAAGCTGTTAAAAACCAATGCCGATCAAATGCGCCATCTTCAAATTCATCCGCCTCAATGGCACTATATTCTTTCATGTGAGCCTTTTCAAATTCATCCGAATACTCTGATGTATGCGCCACAAAATACCAGGCAACATTCGCGAGCCCTTTCCAGCCGACAAATTCACTAAGGAGTGGAAGCCATGTCGTATTATAAAGCATTGCCTCAATTAATCGTTCATCTGTAAACTGCGCTTTTTCCAGTGCTTTAAAAACATATTCCTTTGCCTCTTCTGTATCTGGTTGTGTCTTCTCTAGTAACATCGACAAGCTATCCTTTCGAACACTTGCTGAATAAACATAGTTACGACTTAACTTTTCATCACCTAATGCCGTTAGAATAGCTACAAAGTAATCGATACCATAAATCCTGCCAAGAGATGACACTAACCCTGTTAAAGGCGCTTCCAAATCACCGCGTGCAATTTCCCCAGCGATTACATCCGCGCTTATCTCATGTACACAAGCGCGCACCTCATCCGCTTTTTTACTCACAGCAATTTCCTTTTTAGAATACTCGAGGTCCAACAGACGGTAATACTTGTGCTCGATAAAATAGCGTAAATGTGCGGGAAGAACCATATCCAACTCATGCGCGAAAAGGAAATTATGCTGCGAGAGATGTTCAAATGCCATTTCTGGTGCTTCGTCTAACTGCTGATTTGTATAAAGTAACTGTGCAAGCTCTCTTCCATAATAAAGTTGTCGATCAACCGCAACAATAAGACTTCGAATAAAGGTCACTTTTCGGCTCTTTGACAAACTTCCCTCATAATAGGTATTAACAAAATCGCTACCTTTTGCCTGTGTAATATAATCTAGCACTAAGCCATTGGCAAATGTCGAAAACGGAATCGGTGCATCAAAATGTGCCCGTAGCTCTTTTTGAAGTGGTCCCTCACCACGCTGCACACTAAATTCTAGTAGCGTACTAATTTGCTGCATATAAAGTCCTTGTCGTAGCTCACGAAAAGCACTCTCAGGGTCTAAGCCAGCTAAAAATTGTTCATTAAAGGCGATATCTTCCGTATTTCGGGCAAAGTGGAAGTTACGTGCAATCGCTTGGAATGTGTAATAAATATATAAATCTGTTGATGTCAATTGACTATCCTTTAGCGCTGTCGTCCAAACTTCTGCAAGCGGTAAGCCATCGATAGAATAAAAATCATAATCCTGCCCGTGTTCACGCGTTAAATTATTGCCAATGAGCCTCGTTTCAGTAGTTCCTGTATACATTTCTACCTCATACGTCTCATTTGCATACTGCTCAATCACTTGTTGTAGGTGACCAAATTTTTCGCGTAATTTTTTAAGATCATAGTGAGCAAACTGCTTTAATGTAAATGGAACGGACTTATCAAATTCAAGGCTAAAGACAATTGGTGGTAGCTCAGCTTCTTCTACAGCCTCCTCTTCAAGTAGTGACAGGAAATGTTGCTCCTTTTCGGTTGGCTCTGGTAGCTGTGCAATAAATGGCCCTACTTGTATATCCTCCTTTACTTCAACAAGTAACTCCAGTGCGCCTAAACGAATCATTTCATTTTTATTCGTTAATAAATGACTTGCATAGCGCTTAATGTCTTCAAGTGGCTGTTTTTTGAGTAGCTTAATCACTGCCTGACGCATCGTGCCAGACTTTTGTTTTAAAAGCGTTTCCGCTGCATCTGCAAATTCCACAAGTGGAAAGGCATATGCATCGAGCATATCAAGCGCATCTTCACGCGTTGCACTGCTACGGTCTTTTAAAGCTTGTAAAATAAACGAAAGGTTTGGCTTGTAGACTGTAACAATATGATAAAAATAAGCACGGTCATCTACGGCCCATTTAGGAACCTGCGCCGCAACTTCTTCAAGCGCCACATCATCTTTCAACGTAATAAAGAGTGCAGTCTTTAAACGACGGAGCTTTCCTTTATTTAATTGGACAGTTAAAAATGGAAACGGTGCATGGTCACTCACCCAATCTTCTCCATTAATTTGTTGTTCTACTGATTCTAGTTTTGCTAAAAGCTCTTTTGAGCGGCGCATGAGCCATGGATGATTTTCATGATAGCTTGTTAATCGGTTGGTAGCGTCAAAATTGTAGTAGCGACTAAAATACGGTAATTCCCCTACCACCATCGGGTAAGCAAGAGCAAACGCTTGCAGTGTGTCCGCTTCAAGTGAATAATCATATAAACGCTCACCAAGCTCATGGTGCATCCCTAACTGACTTAGCGCATAAAGTGTGACATGCTGGATATGAGGTGCCTGCTTTAATAATGAAGGTAGACGTTTTAAAACGAGCTCTACATCCTGACTAGCCATCAGCCATAGTCCGACATACACTTCCTGCGCATTATCACTTTCAAGCAATGCTTCTTCCCCTTCTTTAAGCCCTTTTAATACCAGCTCTAAAATATGTTGTACCTTTTTCTTATCTTTTGCCTCATAGCCAAAGCCAAACCACACATCTACTGCACGGATAACCGATGAAAAACGTACAAAATCATTCTCTACTAGTAATTTTGTGAAAAAGCATTGTGCTTTAAATGTGCCTGAATCAATATTTTCAACGATTGCTTGACGTACACCTTCTTGATTTTGAGCAGCCTTGAATACATTCGCCAGAAGCTTGTACATTTCCTCATTCTCAGACATCATAATCGCCTGAATCAACGCATAGTCAAATAAAAGATGTGCCCCGTTTTTCCATAAAACATCCTCGACAAAGGCAATCGTCTCCTCATCTTCTTCATCTAAAAGTAACGCAAGGGCATACTTATATATTCCAGCTGGCGCTAAAATTTCATTATCCGCATTAACATAACATTTCGCCCCATTATCATACGTCATACGCGCTGTTGATTCATAGACACCTTTCATATTGACGGCATAGCCTGCTAGTAATAGCCGAATCACTTCGATAATGGCATGATTATGTAGCATCGGATTATTCGGCGCGCGGAAAGATCTACGCATATGCCCTTTTTGATACGGTAACTTTTGTAATAGCTGCATGATTTGCTGCCAGATTGTAAAACGTGCTTTATCTAACATACCTTCTAGCATTTTCGAAAATCGTCCAGTGAGTAATTCATCAAATGATTCAATTTCAAGCTTACGAAAACTAGTTTCTAGCTCATAATACTGTACATTCCCACTATCTCTTAGTTGTTCCTCCATCACTAGCCACTTGTCCATACAGCTCCTACCTTCCCGCTAAAAAAGTTAATTTTATAAATGTCCAGGGCTCTGTGCTCCACTGAATTTCTTCCTCCAATGAACTATACACATCACTACCTTGTAAAACTTTAAATAGGCCATCCTCAAAAGCTTGTAGCATGGTATCAATTGCTTGAGCGTTGTCTACATCTGGGCGTTCAGCAACTGGTAAAAACTTAACATATCCCGTCGCTTTAAGGTCTTGTTGCTGGTCCTCTGTAATAAAGGTAAGTAGTGGTGTTCCTTCATTATAGGCTGATACTTCTATTTGAACGAGCATCGTTAAAAGCTCGCGTAAGGTATGCGGTTTTTCAGGTAATTCATATGTCATCTGCTCTAGTTTCCGCGAACGCCCTAATGATTTTCGTTGTACTAGAATTTCCATCATGCACCCTCCATTCATCATATTTTTATCATTTTTCCCTGTTTTAAACAGAAAAAAACTCCCTCTCTTTTATGAGGGAGTGATATCAAATTTAGTAGCAGCAATCGGTGACAATTCGTAAGAAGTAATTTTTTTTACTTTTGCACGTTTCAGCTGATGCATATGTGCAATCACATAATGAATCGCTGTTGATGGCCCTTGTAAAATCGCTTCTACATCACCATTTTCTAAATTATACACCGTACCAGTGAGTGGTAACCGCTTCGCAAGCGTCGCAAGTTCCAGACGAAAGCCTACATTTTGAACGCGTCCACTAAAGCGAATTTTTTGCGTACAATGCTCCCCTTCAAAATATGGCGGTAATTGTGCTCTATTGGCATGCCAGACAATATAATCATCTCGCCATTTGCTTAAACGTCCCACTTACTTCACCCTCTCTAAACAAAATGCTTCAATATGATAGGCACGAAAATATGCATGACGAATCTGCAAGCCCACCTCATCGCATAATTTAAGTAACTCCGTTGTTGAAATAGGCATTAGTGTATCACCAAACGATGCGCGAAAGGCCTGCCATTGGTGTTCTTTCACCCCATTACGAATCATCGCCTTCCCCCAAGCTGTTAGCGTTTGTTGGAATGCTGCATCCTCTAAATCGCCATTGATACTTGATAAATAAACTGTCCCACCTACTTTAACATGCATGGCAATCTCATGAAGTAATGCTTTTTTTAATGCCACTGTCGGTAAAAAATGAAGGACAAGATGACATGTCACCAAATCAGCAGGCTCAAGCTTCACCGCTATTAACTCCTCTTCAATATACGCAACATCCCCACTCAATTCCTCGGCAACCAGTCGCTGTTCAGCTAGCGCGAGCATTGTACTCGACGGGTCAATTGCTTTGAAATGCGCGGCTGGTAATAAGGGCAATAACGTACTTAACTCCTGCCCTCCTCCTGCACCAACAATCGTAATATGCTCTGGCTGCTCTATTGATGCATCAATTAAGTCCTTCATTAGCTCAAAAATCAAATCGTAGCCGATAATTCGACGGCGAATTGTGTCATTGTAATCCATAGCTTTTGGATGCTCCCACTGAAATGGATTTGTCATCATGCATACCTCCTTTTCTTATGTTGTTCGGCATCTTATAAAGAAACTCCTTTACTGTCACGAAAAAAAAGTGTCATTTTGCAACTATTTTGCTTTAAAAGCATATATTTTCTTTGTAAATATGGCGATATCCTCAGACTTTCTTAAACATTTTTTTGCTATTTCACATGAAATAATTGCGACAAAATAACCTTTTCCGTATAATTTTCTTATAGCCCAATTATTGTGACTGTATTCACTGCCACGCTTTCCATAAAAGCGACATGTGAGCTGTTCACTATTTTTTAAAAATTCAAATTATTTGGAGGTGAATCCCTCATTGCTGAGGGAACTGATTGGACATAACCGGAATAGCCAATATTATTTTATTAATCGTTTTACTTGCTGCTACAGCATTCTTCGTAGCGTCGGAGTTTGCTGTTGTAAAAATTCGAACATCGAGACTAGATCAACTCATTGCAGATGGTAATAAACAGGCCATCGTGGCAAAAAAAGTTGTAACAGACCTCGACTATTACTTATCCGCCTGTCAACTAGGGATTACGGTCACATCAATCGGACTAGGTGCTTTTACAAAGCCTTACGTGCAGGAATTGATGAAACCTTTTTTAAAATGGGTCCATGTGCCAGACGTTTTAATTTATGTAATTTCGTATATTTTAGCATTAGCGATTGTCAGTTACTTGCACGTCGTAATTGGTGAAATGGCACCAAAAACATTAGCAATTCAATTTGCTGAAAAACTTTCATTAAAACTTTCTGGACCACTTTATTGGTTCGGTAAAATTATGAAACCATTTATTAAAGCATTAAATGGCGCATCTCGCTTGATTTTACGTATGTTTGGGGTTCAACCTGCTGGTCATGAGCAAGCTTATTCAGAAGAAGAGCTTAAAATTATTATGGCACAAAGCTTCCAGGGCGGCCAAATTGATCAGACAGAACTTCAATACTTGGAGAACGTATTTTCATTTGATGAACGCGTCGCAAGCGATATTATGGTACCGCGTACAGATTTAATCACAATCGATAAAGAAATGGGCTACGCTGAGATTATCCAAATTTTAGATGAACATAATTATACGCGCTATCCAATCACGAAAGATGGCGATAAAGACTTGATTATTGGGGTTGTAAATGCCAAGAAAATGCTAAATCATATCGTCACAAATCGTGAAGAAGCGCTTGAACAATATGTACGTGATGTTCCTTTTATTGTTGAAACTACCCCGCTACAAGATGCCTTATTAAAAATGCAAAAGCAAAAAGTGCATATGACCATTGTCATTGACGAATATGGTGGTACAGCTGGTATTTTAACAATGGAGGATATTTTAGAAGAACTTGTCGGCGAAATTCGCGATGAGTTTGATGATGATGAAGTCGATGATATCCGTCCATTAGGTGCACAAGATTATTTAATTAATGGTCGTGTACTACTGGTCGAACTAGAAGAACGTTTTGGCCTAGAGTTTGACGATAGCGAAGATATTGATACAATTGGCGGTTGGCTTCAGCATAAAAACGTTGATGTCCTGCACGTTGGAGATCAGTTCAAGCAAGGAAACCATATTTGGACAGTTTCTGAAATGGACAATTATCAAATTCGTGAAGTCACATTCCACCAATATAAATTAGAACAAACAGACGAACAATCTTAATCATCTCGGAGGTGAAAAGGCTAGTTTGACTAGCCGACTAATTGGACAGTTCAATTATCATTAGCTTAATACTGATTGTCGTATTTATCATCTTAACCGCATTTTTCGTAGGCGCAGAGTTTGCGATTTTAAAAGTGCGAATTTCACGACTCGATCAGTTAATTTCAGAAGGCAATAAAAAAGCCATTACTGCAAAAAAAGTAGCGCAGGATTTAGATTATTATTTATCTGCGTGTCAACTCGGTATTACGTTAACAGCGTTAATTTTAGGGGCGCTTGGTGAACCAGCCGTTGAAAAAATGCTTCACCCGCTATTTGTACACTTTGAAGTTCCTGCTGCGCTTGCAACAACACTGTCATATGTTATCGCATTAAGTGTTGTTACATTCCTGCACGTTGTATTCGGTGAACTAGCACCGAAAACACTCGCAATTCAATATGCAGAGCGCATGACCTTGTTACTTGCTCCACCATTGTATTGGTTTGGTAAAGTTTCGAGCCCATTTATCAAAGTATTAAATGGTTCATCTCGCTTACTATTAAAATCATTTGGTGTGAAGCCTGCAGGTCATGATACGGTTTATTCAGAGGAAGAATTAAAATTAATCGTCACACAAAGTTATGAAGGTGGCGAAATCAATCAAACAGAGCTTGCCTATTTAGAAAATATTTTCGCATTTGATGGGCGACAACTACAAGAGATTATGATTCCACGTGCAAATATTGTCACGCTTGAAAAGCATCAATCACTTGAAGAAATGGTGAAAGTAATTGAGGAATATGACTATACACGCTACCCGATAACGGACCGTGATAGCAAACAAAGTACTTTTATCGGCTTTATCAATACAAAAGAAATGATGACGGACATTGCTGCGGGACGCACAAGTCCAATCGATAACTTTATTCATAAAATTCCTCGTTTTAAAAATACGACGTCGATTAAAGATGTTTTTGTTAAAATGCAAAAGACACGTACACATATGGCACTCGTATCGGACGAACAAAATAAAACAGTTGGCCTTGTGACAATGGAGGACATTTTAAGTGAAATCGTTGGAGATATGCACGATGATGAGGACGGTACAATCCCTATTGCGTAATGTCATAAATTCGCTGTTTTAGATATTTTTTTGAGGTAAAACAACCATTTTACGTATTAAAAATCAAAAATATGTTATGATTCTCTTTGGTTAGCGATAACAACTGTATATAAAAAGGCGAGGGATTTATTCCCTCGCCTTTTTTATATACTCCATTCCATAATAATCAACATATTCCCATGAAAATACGCCCCCTTTACTTCTCTAATTTCATTTTTAGTATCCTTTCTTTTTTTATACATTTTTCCATACTATTGACTCGAAATGAATAGGTATTCAGAACAAAATTATGTATATTAGCTTATTAATTCCAACCAAGTAAATTGGATTATTTTTAGTAAAATGTAAAAATACACTAGACAAACCCTTAATAAATATTTAGTATTTATTTTCAAGAATATCATTTTCTTAATATTCTAATAATTTTCGAGGAGTTGTTTAAATGACGTACAAACAGTTCGTAAAAACCGGTGTTGCTGCTTCCCTTCTTATGCTTCTAGGAACGGGGACAATTGCACAAGCACAAACAACAAAAACGATTGATGCATCTGAGCACAAGGCTTTTTCAAAAATGGAAGTTACGAGTAAAGCCGATGCTAAAGCGTTACTGCAGCAGTTACCAGGTAACAACAAAGCAAGTGAAAATTATGAGCAATATCAAGTAGTCGATGTAGAAAAAGATGAATTAAACTACAAGCATTATACGCTAAAACCGAAAGTGGACTCGGTATATGCAGACAATCAAGTGGTCAAAGTACATGTGGATGACAATGAAAAAGTAATACTTGTTAACGGCGACATTAACGCACCTAAAGTCTCATTTAATAACAGCAAAAAAATTTCTCAATCCAAAGCAGTTAACAAGGCTTTTAAAGCAATTGGCCAAACAAAAAAATCTGTTAAAAATTTAGAAGGACATGACATTGTCAATAAAGTAGAGTTAGGTATTAATGCAGACAAAAATAAATTAGTTTATAATGTTGAACTTATTTATTTACAACCAACACCTTCACGTTGGCAAATTCAAGTCGATGCACAAACAGGCAAAGTGCTCGCTAAGAAAAATATTTTACACGAAGCGACAGGTACTGGAATCGGAACAAAAGGTGACACTAAAACAATTAATATTTCAGCAATTAGTGGTGGCTATAGTTTAACAGATACAACACACACCGGAAAAATTATCACATATGATGCAAAAACAACACAAACTCGTGGAAATGTGGTAACAAGCACGTCAACATTATTTAACACGACAACACAACGTGCAGCAGTGGACGCGCACTATTATGCAGATGTAGTATATGATTATTACTTAAATACACATAATCGTGATAGTTATAATGGCAAGGGTGCTGCAGTAGAATCTGTAGTTCATTTTGATAAAAATTATAATAATGCTGCGTGGACGGGTCAGTATATGATTTACGGTGATGGTGATGGTGTCACATTCTCTGAACTTTCTGGTGCAAAAGATGTTATCGCACATGAATTAACACATGCGGTAACCGAAACATCGTCAAATCTTGTTTATGAAAATCAGCCGGGCGCTTTAAATGAATCGTTCTCTGATGTATTTGGTTATTTTGTAGATCCAGATGACTGGTTAATGGGCGAGGATATCTACACACCTAAAATTGCAGGAGATGCGCTTCGTAGCTTATCAGACCCAGCGAAATATGATCAACCAGCGCATATGAATAACTATCAAAACTTACCGAATACAAAAGCTGGCGACTGGGGTGGCGTTCATATCAATAGTGGGATTCCAAACAAAGCAGCCTACAATACCATTCAAAAAATTGGTAAAGCAAAAGCCGAAAAAATTTACTACCGCGCGCTTACACAGTACTTAACAACAAACTCTCAATTTGTAGATGCGAAAAAAGCACTTGTCCAATCAGCTACTGATTTATACGGTGCAACCGAAGCAGCTGCAGTGACAGAAGCTTGGAATGCAGTTGGTGTTACAAACTAATATTCACCAAAAAGAACTTCTCGCAGAAAAAAGCAAGAAGTTCTTTTTTATGTGCTCAAAACCATCGTTTACGTCGTTATTCTAAAGGGAATTAAAAACCATACGACTTTTTGAGGGGGGGATTTTATGCTAGAGAAGATTCAAATTGTAGTAGATAGCGAGCACTATACTGTACCGATTGATAAAACAATTGTCGATACATTGAATGATTTAGCACTTGAACACCCACAAGTTTGTTACACACCTCCACTTAGTACACCGCAAACTTGTGATACATGTATTGCAGAGGTAAATGGACAGCTTGTACGAACTTGCTCTACACCTGTGGAGGCAAATATGGTGATTGAGCGCACATCAGAAAAAGCTGAAGAAGCACGTGTAGAAGCGATGAATCGTCTACTCCGTAATCATGAGCTGTATTGTACAGTTTGTGAAAATAATAATGGCAATTGTAAACTACACAATACGGTTGAAATGATGGGCATTGAGGAACAAAAATATCCGTTCGAGCCAAAAATTGATGGACGGGTTGTCGATAATTCTCACCCATTTTACCGTTATGACCCCAATCAATGCATTGCTTGTGGACAATGTGTAGAAGCCTGTCAAACCGTGCAAGTAAACGAAACGTTGTCGATTAATTGGGAGCGTAGCCGGCCACTTGTTATTTGGGATGAAGGTGTGAAAATTAATGATTCCTCATGTGTTGGCTGTGGACAATGTGTCACTGTGTGCCCTTGCAATGCGTTACAAGAGAAGTCAATGCTTGATGAAGCAGGTTACTTAACAAGCATTGAACGTCCGTTACTAAATAAAATGATTGATGTCATAAAAGATATCGAGCCACCTTATAGCTTAATTTTTGCACTTTCTGATATTGAATCCAATATGCGTAAAAATCAAATTAAGCGTACTAAAACAGTGTGTACATTTTGCGGGGTTGGTTGCTCATTTGAAGTATGGACGAAGGACCGTAAAATTTTAAAAATCGAGCCAAAGCACGGACCAGTGAATCAAATTTCGACTTGTGTCAAAGGCAAATTCGGCTATGACTTCGTTAATGATCAAGGACGCTTAAAAACCCCACTTATTCGAAAAGGCGACCACTTTGTTGAAGCGAGCTGGGAAGAAGCAATTGCTTTTACGGCAGAAGGGCTACGTCGTACAAAAGAGCAATTTGGTAGCGATGCAATCGGGGTTATTTCATCTTCGAAGATTACAAATGAAGAAAATTATGTGATTCAAAAGTTCACACGTCAAATTCTCGAAACAAATAATGTTGACAACTGCTCACGATATTGTCAAACACCTGCAACGGAGGGGTTATTCCGAACAGTAGGTATGGGCGGCGATGCGGGAACAATTGATGATATTGCATCCGCAGGACTTGTCATCATTATTGGTGCGAATTCAGCCGAAGCGCACCCCGTTCTTGCTTCTCGCGTAAAACGAGCACATAAATTCTTTGGTCAAAAACTCATTGTAGCTGATTTACGAAAAAATGAAATGGCCGAGCGTGCAGATGTCTATTTACATCCAAAACAAGGCACAGACCAAGCGTGGCTGATGGGCGTCACAAAATATATCATCGACCAAGGATGGCATGATGAAGCCTTTATTACAGAAAATGTAAATGATTTTGAGGCCTATTACGAAAGCCTGACACCTTATACACTCGAGTATGTAGAAGAAGTAACGGGCATTTCTAAAGCTCAATTAATCGAAACTGCACGCATGATTCATGAAGCGGATGGCACATGTATTTTATGGGGGATGGGTATTACACAAAATGTCGGCGGCAGTATGTCGAGCGCAGCGATTTCTAACTTATTACTTGTGACAGGAAATTATCGTCGCCATGGTGCTGGTGCCTACCCACTACGCGGACACAATAATGTACAGGGCGCATCTGATATGGGCACATTACCAAATCAGCTCCCTGGTTATCAAAAAGTAGCGGATGACGAGGCACGTAAAAAATTTGAAGCGGCCTATGGTGTTGAGATTTCACCACAGCCAGGCCTCAATCATATTGAAATGGTGGAAGGGATTGAAAAAGGAACGATTCAAGCCTTATATGTTGTCGGGGAAGAAATGGCACTTGTTGATGCCAATTTAAATCAAGCACATGAGTTACTAAGTAAATTACCATTTTTAATTGTGCAAGACATTACCTTTTCTAAAACAGCTAGCTATGCAGATGTCATTTTACCAGGGGTCCCTTCCCTTGAAAAAGAAGGAACCTTCACAAATACAGAACGCCGTGTGCAACGTTTATATCAAGCACTTCCTGAAATGGGCAATGCAAAATATGACTGGTGGATTACACAACAGCTTGCCAATGCGCTTGGTGGGGATTGGTACTATACTCATCCAAGCCAAATTTTTGCGGAAATGGCTTCGCTTACGCCATTATTTGCACAGGCCAATTATGATGTACTCGCAAATTGGGGTAGCTTCTTCTGGGGTAGTAATGATGGTGCAAGTACACCACTTCTTTATACAGACGGCTTTAATTTCCCGGATAAAAAAGCACGCCTGGCTATTCACGAATGGATTGAACCTGTGAAATATGACGCACAGTATGATTTACATTTAAATAATGGTCGCTTACTCGAACAATTTCATGAAGGGAATATGACGCGAAAATCAAATGGTCTTAATACACGTCTTCCAGTGACATTTGTTGAAGTATCACCAGAATTAGCAAAAGAACGCCATATCGAAAGCGGCACGATGGTAAGACTCGTTTCACCATTTGGTAGCGTAAAAGTACCCGCGCTAGTGACAACACGCGTACAGCAAAATGAAATTTTCTTACCAATGCATACACGCAATAACGAGCATGCGGTTAATATGTTAACAGGCGCTGGGTTTGATAAATTTACGAACACACCTGCCTTTAAACAAACAAAAGTACGTATGGAAGTTTTGCATGATAAACATGAAAATCCACTACCTAAAAATAATCAACGCAATCGCAAACGTCATCCACAAATGGGTGTTGAAGTCGAACGAAAATGGCGACGTAGTGATTATGAGTCCCTAACAGACCTTGGAGGTGATCATTAATGGCAAAACCAATTCAAAAAATCGAATTAAAACAACCTACGCTACAACAAATTGAAGATGCACAAATAGCCAATCTACTACATGAGCTCGCACATAATGAAGAAGCACTCAAAAAAGTCTTATCCATTGTTCAACAACTCGAAAAAATGGGTGGCCTCGATGCTGTTGATAGTTTACTAAAAGCACGCACTGAAGTAACCCATGTTGTCGTAGACCAAGTACAAAAGCAACCTGCACAAAATTTAATTTTACTTGTACAGGCATTAGCAGGAATTGGCGCCTCCATTGACGGTGAACGAACGAAGGCCTTCTTATCAGATATAAAACAACAGCAACAAGAAGCTCCTGCTTTCAAGAAAAGTCATCCCCTTTTACGCGTCTTAAAGCTGATGAAGGACCCTGATACATGGCGGGCCGTAACCTTTTTACTCGTCATTTTAAAAAGTCTCGGTAGCGTTTTAAAGAAACCAAGATAGCCCTCACACAAAAAGAAAAGAAGGAATCGCACTTTGACTGTGCGATTCCTTCTTTTTATTGTGCGTGTTGAGGTAGGCTTCTATCCTAGCCTCTTTTTAGATTAGCTCTTAATGTGCTCTACGTGAGCGACGGATTAACCACCATGCGAACAATACAATGGCCATTCCGGCTGCTGCAGTTGTTGCATAGCCTACACCTGTTTGTGGTAATAGACTCTTCGTTCCTGCAGTCGTTGTTGGAGTAGCTGATGCTTGTGGCGGATTTGTATACGTTGTTGTCGCCTTCACAGTTGGTGCTGACGCGTTATTTGGCGTATTCGTTCCCGTCGATGTGCTTGGTGTTGTTGGTGTCACTGGTGTTGTTGGTTTCGTTGGTTTTCCTGGTGTACCTGGGTTTGATGGTTCTTCTGGTTCCTCAGTTGGTGCTTCGTATGCTTTCCAGTTAATAAATGAAATCAACACTGGGTATGTGACATCTTCTGTAATCGTGAAGGTCATTGGTGTTTTATTCAATTTATAACCTTTTAATGTTTTTGTTTCAACAAATGCATACGTACCAGGTTTTAAATTACTAACCGTAATACGACCGTTGCTATCTGTTACTAGATTTTGCTGTAGCATCGTGCCGTCACTACGTTTTAGATTAAATACAACACCTACAAGCGTTTTACCTGTTTTACCGTCAACTTTTGTCAACATAACCGTACCTGCTAACATTTTATTCGTTTTCGTCACGTAATTTAGTTGGTTTGATCCTTTAGCAACTGTTACTTTTGTTGGTGTTGCATCCAGCTTGTAGCCTGCTGGTGCTTTTGTTTCGATAAAGTAATAATCGCCCGGCTCTAAATCATTGACAACAATTTGACCTGCTGCGTTTGTAACAAGGTTTGTTTTTACAACATTCCCACCGCTATCTTGTAGCTTGAATGTTGCACCTGCTAATACAACATTTGAATCTTCATCTACTTTTGTTAGAACAACACTACCTCGTTCTAAGTCATTTGTTTTCGTTACCTGAACTGCAGCTGTTTGGTCTGCTGTTATTGTAAATGCAACTGGTGTCGCATCTAGTTTATAGCCTGCTGGTGCTTTTGTTTCGATAAAGCTATAAGCACCTGGCGCTAATTGATCGACCATAATTTGACCTGTTGCATTTGTTGTTAAGCCTTCTTTTACCGTTTTACCTGTCGCATCTACTACTTTGAATGTCGCACCCATTAATACATGGCCTGATTTTTTATCTATTTTCGTCAGTACGACACTACCCGTATCTAGTTTGTTTGTTTTTGATACATAAACCGTATCCCCTGTTTTCACAGTGAAGGTTACAGGATCTGTATTCAGTTTATAGCCTGCTGGTGCGACTGTCTCAATGAAGCTGTAAGTGCCTGCATCAAGATCTTTCACGATAATTTGTCCTGTCGCGTCGGTTGTCAGACCCGACTGTACCACTACATTTTGTGCATTGCGTAACTCAAAGATTGCTCCTTGTAATCCCTCTTTCGTATCGACATCTGTCTTCATCAACACAACATTACCTTTTAAGATTGGTGGTACGACAACCGTTTTTGTGTTTGCAAATTCTCGGTGGAATGATAGTTGATCTTTTGTTAATGTGAAATTCACAATTTCACTATTTAAATTGTAACCTGTTGGTTGTACAGTTTCTTTGAAGTAGTAGCTTCCGAGTGGTAACTCACTTGCTTTCACTAAACCTGTAGCATCAGAGGTGTATGTGCCGTATAATGCACCGTCTTTATACAATTCAAATGTGGCATTCGCAAGTGGTTCCTTCGTATCGCTATCTACTTTCATTAAAGTTGCAGAGCCAAGTACTGGTGGTGTTACTTCTTTTTCGTTGAGTACTTCACGCTCAAATGTCATATCTTTTTTACTTAATGTGAAATGAATCGGTTTGTCATTTAGCACATAGCCTGCCGGTGCCGTTACTTCTTTAAAGTAGTAGTGACCGAATGCTAAGTCACTTACTTTAATAACGCCGTCTGTTGTTGTTGTCATCGGGTCGCCGTATGGCTCGCCATCTTTATAAAGTTGGAAGACCGCGCCTGCTAATGGTTGCTTATTTTCGCCTACCTTAACTAATGTCGCGCTGCCTGTTTCAACTGGCAACAATTTATTTACCGCATAAACTTTAGAATGGCCACCATGCTTTGTGACTTCAACTGAGTACATTTTTGTTAAATCAGCTTCGTAGCCAGCTGGTGCCTTTGTTTCAACAAAGTAGTAGTTACCTACTTCAAGATTATCAACAATCGCATAGCCGTCTGATCCAGATGTTACTTCCTTCACAAAGGTTTTATCGCTTGTGAATAAATGGAATACGGCGCCTGCAAGTGGCTTGCCATCTTCATCCACTTTCTTAATTGAAGCTTTTCCTTTATGCGGCTCCGGTTTCTCTCTTTCATTTTTAACTGTTTTTGTAAACTCTTTATGCTCTTTTGAAATCGTAAACTTAATTGGTGTTGAATCTAGCTTATAGCCCTCTGGTGCTTTCGTTTCAACAAAATAATAATCACCATAAGCTAATTTCGCTACGCCTGCGACACCATTATTGTCTGTGACAATTGGTTCGCCTACTTTTTCATCACCTTTATACAATTGGAACGTCGCACCTTGTAGTACCTTGCCTTTTTCATCTACTTTTCGAATGGATGCCGAACCATTGTCCTCTTCTACTGTCGATTTGTTATTTTTCACGACAATTTTTTTCGAATGATGGTCGCCACCTTTTGCTTTATCTTCCCCTACTGTAAATGGATAGCTTTGCTCATTTTTGTCATACCCTGCTGGTGGGACAAGCTCTTTAAAGTAATAGCTACCCGCTTCAAGTCCTGTAGCCGTAGCCGTACCGTCCGCCCCCGTTGTTACTTTTGTAACTGGCTCGTCGCTACCTGCTTTGTACACCCCAAACACCGCTCCTTCTAATACAAGCTTATGATCTGCACTATCAATTTTTAATAGCGTTGCATCATATAAGGTTGGTGTTGAGATTGGCATATTCGTCATCGTAAATCTTGGGTAATATTTTTCTTCGTCTGTTGAACCTTTTTCATTCGGAAGACTAAATTCAATTTTTTCTGTGTTCTTTTCATAGCCAGGTAGTGGTCCCGTTTCTTCAATATAATAGTTACCCATTGGAAGGTCACCACGATTTATTTGACCCCATTCATTTGTCACGACTGGAATGATGTCTCCCGTATCCTTATTGACGATATTAAATTTAACACCCGCTAGTGTATTTCCTGTGACCGCATCTGTTTTCGTCAAACCAACTGCGCCCACTTTCGGTGTTGTTTTTTCATTTTCCATCGTCACCACACCAGGAGTCACTTCAGCACCTGCTACAACTTTTTGGAAACTTGTATTTGGTTCATAGCCATCTAATGCTTTTGTTTCCTGGAAGTAATATGTTTCTCCAAGTGTCAGACCCGTTACTGTAATGAACCCATTTTGTGTTGTATACACCGTATCCGATACTAGCTTATAGTCTGCATCATATAATTTAAATTGAACACCTGTTAATAGCTTGTCCGTTCCTTTTTCAGTCTTTTGTAGTTTAACAACACCTAGACCATTTTTCTCTAGCTCATTTTTAACGGTTACACTATTTCCATTATGATGCTCACCTTTTTTCGTATCCTTTACGGTTACGGTAAACTTCGTATCTATTTTTTTGTAGCCTGTTGGTGCTTTTGTTTCTTGGAAGTAATATGTTCCTGGCTTCAGGTCGGTCACTTCAATATAACCATCTGCACCTGTTGTTTTTTCTGCGACTTTTTCTCCTGCTTCATTGAATAAAGCAAATGTTGCACCTTCTAACGCTTTACCTGTATCGTTATCAATCTTCTTCAGCGTTACGCTACCTTTTTCATCTGTCGTTTTCTTTTTATTAAAGAAGACAAGTGATACGGCGCATTTATCTTTTCCTTTTACCTTATTCTTATCTGAATCAATCGTTACTGTTTGGGTGCCTGTAATTTTTTCATATCCAGCTGGTGCCGCAACCTCTTCTACAGTATAAGTTGCATCAACTGGTAAATTTTTAATGACAAGAACGCCTTGCTCATTTGTAATTCCTGAGCCAACTACTTCACCCGTTGCTTTATTTGTCGCTTTAAATTCTGCCCCTGCTAATAAAGCATTTGAATCTTTGTCTTTCTTCACAATTGTTAATTCGCCTGTTTTTGCAGGTTTTTCTTTTTCGTTATAGAATACAACATCTTTATTCGAGCCTTTGTCTCCGCTATACGTTGATGCATATGCGCCGCCAATTGTTACAGATTGGCTAGTCGTTAATGCTTTATAGCCTGCTGGCGCTTTTGTCTCTACAATTGTATACGTTCCCGCTGCAAGACCAGCGAATTGAACAACACCATTTGCACCCGTTATTTTTGTTCCCATAACTTGATCACCTAGCTTCAGCGTGAATTCTGCCCCTGCTAGTGGTGTCTTCTTATCAGCTGCATCTTTTTTGTAAATCGTAATACGATGCTTCCCCTCTGGTGGCGTCACTATTTTTTTGTTATAAAAAACAAGTGATGTCGTAACTTCATGACTGCCTCCACCTGTCTTCATTTGCGCGTCAAATGTCACCTTTTGCTCACCAGTTGCCGGCTGATAACCTACTGGTGGGTTTGTTTCTTCTACCGTATAAGAGCCTGTTGTATCAAGCCCGCTAAATGTTACGATCCCATTTGCACTCGTTGTTTTGCTTAGAATTTTATGGCCATTTTGCTTTAATGCAAATGTTGCCCCTTCTAATAGCTTGCCTGTGTCACTATCTTTTTTATAAATTGTTACTGAACCTTTTTTCGTTGGTGGCGTCACTATTTTTTTGTTATAAAAAACAAGTGATGTCGTAACTTCATGACTGCCTCCACCTGTCTTCATTTGCGCGCCAAATGTCACCTTCTGCTCACCAGTTGCCGGCTGATAACCTACTGGTGGGTTTGTTTCTTCTACCGTATAAGAGCCTGTTGTATCAAGCCCGCTAAATGTTACGATCCCATTTGCACCCGTTGTTTTACTTAGGATTTTATGGCCATTTTGCTTTAATGCAAATGTTGCCCCTTCTAATAGCTTGCCTGTGTCACTATCTTTTTTATAAATTGTTACTGAACCTTTTTTCGTTGGTATTGGCGTCTTAGGACTATTAAAGAACTGTACGTATTTTTCTGTACCAGCTGTAATTACTTTTGCACCCTCACTAACTGTATAGCCCTGTGGTGGGTTTGTTTCTGTCACTATATATTTTTTACCGATAATTAAATCTGTTGCAGTGACTGTTCCATTCGCATTTGTTGTCACGACTTTAGCCTTCCCACTACCATCTTGTGCTTTCACACTAAAAGTAGCCCCTGCTAATGGTTTTTGTGTATCTGATGCTTTTTTAATAATTGTTAATGTCGTAAATTGCTCAACCGGCTTTTCTTTTTCATTATAGAAAGCAAGTGTATTATGACTTTGATGCACTGTGTGAACCTTTGATGTATTCAAAGCCTTATAACCTATTGGTGCTTTAATTTCTGTAACGATATACGTTTTGCCAACAATTAAACTATTTACATTTACAAAACCAGAATTATTCGTTGTTACTGTCACATCTGAGCTACCATCTTGAGCCTTTACAGTAAAGACAGCTCCGGCTAATTTTGCACCTGTATCTTTGTCATATTTTGTAATTGCTAAATTTGACTTTGTTGTCTGAGGCTTCGTTCCTTGATTGTCTTTTCCGTTATTTCCTTGATTATCCTCTTTTCCTGTTGTTGGGGCTCTTGGTTGCTCAGGATTACCCTTTTGACTATTATCTTTCGTTGACGAATCATTCGATGCAGGTGGTGTTTGTGTTGCAGGTTGCTGTGTAGCATCACCTGATGAACTGGTTGTTCCCTTTGAATCGGGTGTTTGTGTTGTAGGTTGCTCTTTTGTTTGACCCTTGTCTTCTGAAACTTTTGGTTGCTCGCTAGAACCTTGATCTGTAACCGTAGACTGTCCACCATCTGTTGTCGTGCCTTCTGCTACAGCAATTGAATTCATCGTTGGAGACACAAATACAAATGTTGCTGCAAGTGCAATTAAAAATCTTTCTACTAGCGGTTTCCTCATCAGCCTTTCTCCTTTCTGTTATTAAATTCATCAAAAAAATAAAAATAAGCTTTCTACCACGAAAAAAGGTTTATTTAATTTCATTTAATACAAAAAAGCTTTTCTCGTATAGTCATATTTTCCTCTTATTTTTATAACGAAACGTAAAAAATAAAATTTGAGTTCAAAAACTTAGTTAAATTAGCTCAATTGTGTAATAAGTCAGAAAATTCTAAAAATAATAGAATGAAAAAAGAAACCCATAACTTGTTCGTACATTAGGAATTAAGGTAATAAAAAAAGCCTCGTATAAAACGAGACTTTTCACTCAAACTCTAGACCTTTGGTTGAATAATTGATGCAGCTTGCTCTAATGTAACCATAGTTGTCGCCATCGATAATGCCGCTTCAATAATTGGGAATGCTAAAACAGCACCGGATCCTTCACCTAAGCGCATATTCATATGTAACATTGGTTCAATATCGAGACGCGCTGCTGCAATTTTAGCCCCCGGTTCTTCAGAGGCATGTGATGCTAACACATAGTCTTGTACATGTGGATTTAGTTCTGCTGCGATTAATGCAGCTACGGTTGAAATATAGCCATCCACGACAAGTGGTACTCGATTTGCCGCTGCAGCTAATGTAACTCCTGCCATTGCACCAATTTCAAGACCACCTACTTTGGCCAACACATCAATAATATCGTCACGATTAGGTTGATTTAGTGCAATTGCTTTGCGAATAACTTCCGCTTTATAAGCGATACCACCTTCTCCAACACCTGCACCAAAACCTGTTACTTCAAGCGGGTCACAATCCTCTAACACGGATAAAATTGCTGCACTTGGTGTCGTGTTACCAATACCCATTTCCCCAGTTGCTAACAAGTTTACCCCATTCTTAATTTGCTGTGTTGCTACTTCAATTCCAACTTCTATCGAACGAATGGCTTCATCTCGACTCATCGCAGGGCCCTTCGCCATATTATCTGTACCATATTTAACTTTTTTCAAGATCACACCTGAATCTGCTGGTAAATCTTCTAGCACACCAACATCTACGGCCACAACTTCTGCCCCTACCGATTTTGCAAGAGCACATACCCCTGTTGTCCCTTTAGGAAAGCCTAATGTTTGAAAAACCGTTACAGATTGCGGATTGGTTGTAACACCCTCATCGCATACTCCATGATCTCCTGCACAGACAATAACCTCTTTTTTATGAATTTTTGGGAATTCTCCATCGTGGATTGCCGCTAGTTTTGCCGCAATACGCTCTAGCTTTCCTAAACTTTTTGGTGGTTTTGCAAGCGAATCGATATAGTTCTCCGCTTTATCGTAATTCGCCTTTGTTGTTGCGGTAATTTGTTCAATTGTTTGTTGTAATAATGACATCTGTTCTTCCTCCTCGTTGTCTACACAAAACAAAAAGCCTGTAGTTTATTTGCATTACAAATAAACTACAGACTTTTCCATCGTCTATACGTACGTATACAGCGTTAGGCAGGTCTCCTGGCTTCAGGTCAAGATAGTCGTAAGCCTTCCCGAAAAAATCAGTGGCATCCTTTACGACCATTCGCTGTTACAGTGGCGGGACCGCTAAAGTTTTGCACTTTATTCCCTATTCTCTCTATTACTAGAGCACCTAATGCTTTATGTAGTTACCTTCACTCTATCGTATTTTGAATAATCAGTCAACATCCTTTTTCACATCTGACCACATGCGACTTACAATTTTATCAGTTGGTCGATTACGTCCACTAAACGGCCCTTCTTTCGTCATTGGTGCCTCTAAATCAACTAAAAATGCCAGCACTAGCCCATCTTCTGTAAACGTCAATTCTGTTAAATCATTTCCGGTAGCACCATCACGTTTCGTTAATATTTCTGCATTTACTCGAATTGCTCCATCAAACACATAAATACACGTTGCATAATCTTCATATGCTGGAATCGCATAGCTTTCACCAGCCTTACCATGAAGATCATAAATATGGACATTTTGGCGAATCAATAATGGGGCATCGCTAGGAGCTGCAATTAAACGAAAGCCTTGTTGTGGCTCATATTTTGCAAAATGAACTTCTGGTGGCAAATCAACTTCACGCGGACGCACAAAAATTTGTAGCATTTCCGCGTCCATATGTGGCGTACCTTCTTGATGGAAGAAGCTTTCTCCCGCACTCATTAGCATATAACGATTTTCACGAATTGTTTCATATGAGCCATGCGAATCTTCATGGACAAATTCACCCTTTACAAGATAGCTAACAATCTCATCATTTTTATGCTCATGCATTTTAATTAATGTTCCTTTTCGAATAATGGCATGATCAAAAGATTGTAATGGGCCAAAAGCATAATCTTCTTGCTCTTTATCCCCCTCAGCAATCCCTGGCCACTGTGAACGAAACTCAATACGTTGCCCTACTTTATCATATGATTCACTACTTCTAAAAATTTTCATCTAATTCCTCCTATAATGCATAAAAATCTTTTTTCTGTAATTCTATACCCTTCGCTAAATGACCAAAACCGCTTATAATAGAAGGAACGAAGGCGATTGCGTGGTGATTTATATGAAATTTCAAACAAAAATGATTCTTTACTTCAGTACAATCATTTTCCTTATTTGTGGCATTTTCCTTGTCTTACTTGAACATCATATCGAAGAAACGACAAATAAACAAATTGCGAAGCAAGCACTCCAAGCAGCTCATCTCGTAGCAGATACGGATGATATTATTGACGCATTTGATGATAAAGATCCGAGTAAAGCCATCCAACCGATAGCGGAAAGCATTCGGAAAAATATCGGTGCTGCTTATGTCGTTGTAGGGAATATGGACGGCATTCGTTATTCTCATACGGAGCCAGATAAAATTGGCTTTCATATGGTTGGCGGTGATAACACTCCTGTGCTTGAAAAAGGTGAATCAATTATTACAGAACGCGTAGGCTCCTTAGGAAAATCAATTCGCGGAAAGGTCCCTGTCAAAAAGGATGGTAAAATTATTGGTATTGTTTCTGTTGGCTTTATGACCTCAACCGTCCAAGAAAATATTGATAGCGTATTCTTTCATTGGCTACGTATTTCGATTTTAGTCGGCTTGATTGGGGTACTCTGTGCCATATTATTATCTATTTATATGAAGAAACAGCTTTTCGATATGGAGCCTAAGCAGATTGCAAGGCTTTATCAGCTCAATCAAACCATTTTAGAAACGACGAGCGACGGCATCATTACCACAACCAAAAATCATACTATCACTTCTGCAAACCCAAGTGCTTATCATTTTTTTAATAAAGAAAAGATTCTAATGGAACGGGACATTAGTGATATCATTCCTCTACGCTTAACCGAAAAATCTGAATTTCAAGCAGTAGAAATGGCACTTGGAGAGGAAACCGTTATTTTATCAAAGAAGCCATTGTATGTAAAAAAAGACCGTGAAGGTGCGCTTTATACGTTGCGGAAAAAAGATGAATATGAGCAAGTTATTAATGAACTACAACACGTCAAACAGCAAGCCAAAATGCAGCGTGCACAAACACATGAATTCTCAAATAAAATGCATTTATTGCTTGGTCTTTTAAAGCGTCATCAAGTCAAAGAAGCCGTTGAATTCATAGAACAAGACCAAATAAACAAACATCAACAATATTCATTTACTAATCAACAGCCCTACACGATTTTAAATGCTTTACTTGTCGGTAAAATGATTGAAGCGCAGGAAAAAAATATTATCTTACAGATTGAGCTGGATGATACGCTCATGCCTTGTACCGATGAACAGCTTAATGCCGTCACAATGGCTCTTGGAAATTTAATACAGAATGCGATTGAAGCGGTACTAAAATCAAAGAATTCATTAAAAGAAGTACGTGTGAGCATCCAACAATATGAGCATGAATTATTAATGGAAGTGCAAGATAGTGGTGATGGCGTCGATGATAAGCTCGCCACGAAAATTTTTGAACGTGGCTTTTCAACAAATGAGGGCTATGATCGCGGTCATGGCTTAGCATTGTCAAAACAAGCAATGCAGGCAGTAGATGGCGATATTTTCTTAGATGCTGGTGATTTATCAGGTGCCTGCTTCTTATTAGTATTGAGGAGGAATTCATAATGAATATTTGGATTGTAGAAGATGATTTTCGTATTGCGAATATCCACCAAGAGTATATTGAGCAATTAGAACGCTGTAAAGTAACTGGCAGCTTTCGTAATGGACAGGAAGTAAAAGAAGCACTCGCTTCAAAACAGGTTCCACATATGCTATTTCTTGACCTCTATATCCCAGATGTTGAGGGCTACGAACTTGTGATGCATATTCGTCAAAGACATCCAAAAGTCGCCATTGTAATGGTCACAGCAGCGGCTGAAGCGACGCATATTCATGCACTAAAAGCGCTCGGAGTTTATGATTATATTGTCAAACCTTTTAATGAGGAGCGGTTACAAGCGCCGATTCAACAATTACAAAAAGAGCAAAAAATGTTTGCTACAAACGAATATTTCAAACAAAAACAATTAGATTTGCTCTTTTTACATACAGTTGTTGAAGAACAAGCAACTACTTCAACAAAGGGTATCGACACACATACCCTTGATACGATAAAGGAGCTTTTTATCGCGAAACAGCTGGATAAGGTGACTGCCAATGAACTGAGCGAAAAAATGGGTATTAGTCGCTCAACTGCGCGCCGGTATTTAGAGCATTTAGTTGCTGAAAAAGTGCTCGAAACTGCCCTTCTCTATGGAACGGTCGGGCGCCCTGAGCGAAAATATATGTTACGTACGTAATTTTTTAAAAATCGCATAAAAAAAACGTACATTTTTTACGATGTACGTTTTTTTAGGGCAGAAATTAATATTTCTGCTCTTTTTCTTTTTCAATTTCGCTCATGATTGTTTCGCCTTCAATATCAACATTTGGTAATATTTTATCTAACCATTTCGCCATATACCAAGCCGCTTTGCCCATTAAAAGCATCAATGTGGGGACAATCATCATGCGCACGATAAAGGCATCAAATAACACACCAATTAAAAGAATGCCAATTGCTAAGGTTATGGACATACGCACCTTCTCAATATCGTAGTGTAATCGATTTAAATAGCTAAAAATTTGCATATATCCCCCTGTTAACATTTATTCATTAGCAGTGTATCATATCGTGTAGTTGCTATAAGGGAGCTACTAATTAAAAAACACTTCTAAGAAAATTCTTTAGAAGTGTTTTACGTTCTATTACCAGCTTGCTTTTTTAACCCCTGGAATTTGACCTTTGTAAGCAAGCTCTCTGAATTGAATGCGTGATAGGTTAAATTTGCGCATATTACCACGTGGGCGCCCCGTTAATTCACAACGTCTTGTAAGTCTTACTGGCGATGCATCACGCGGTAATTTTTGCAATGCCTCGTAATTATGCTCTTCTTTTAATTGTTGACGCAGTGCTGTATATTTTTCAACTATAGCTCGACGTTTTTCATTGCGTATGATTTTTGATTTTTTTGCCATTATGTAGCCTCCAATTGTTGTTTTAATTGCTCAATTTCTAAATCTTCTCCGATAAAAACGAGTGTTGTTGGGAACTTGACTTCCTGTGGAAAATATAGGGGAACACCAAATGAATACTGAAATAAGGTTGTTTTTTCCGGATACTCATCTACTGACACAAAGCCCTTTATACGAAATACAGTAGCGGGTAACGCTCTTACAAATGCATCAAGGGCCCGCTTTGAGATAACTTTTTTAAATGTATAAACAAAGTGATGCACATGTAAATGATGCTTCATATGCGCCTCCGTTGCACGTCCATTTGCATGTGTAAAATAGTGTGTATCAAGAGGCATACGACCATGTGTTGTCATGCGCCACTGTGCATTTGGCTGAATCATTTTAATATCTTGTACGATTGTTTCAAATTGTTGTTGCGTAATTAAATCCGCTTTGTTAATTAATACTTGGTCTGCATATTTAATTTGTTCATCCATTAATTTTTGAAGCGGTTTACGATAAAGATGTTTTTTACTCCAGCGTTCACTATCTACTATTGTAATGACTTTTTGAATTGTCATATATTCGGCAATAACGGGGGATAAACAAGCATCAATAACTTCAAGTGGATGTGCGATTCCAGAACTTTCGATATAAATTACATCAGGTTTTTGCTGTTGATATAGGGTTAAAATTGCGCGCTCTAATTCATCCCGTCCTGTGCAGCAAATACAGCCATCCGTAATCTCTGAAAGATGTGTATCCGGAGGCAATAGCTTACCATCAATCGATACTTCACCTACCTCATTCATGACGACCGCAACATGCTGTTGATCTTCTTGTGCTAATAGATGCTTTAATAACGTTGTCTTTCCGCTTCCTAAAAAACCGCTCAGTAGCACAATGCGTGTTTTATTCATGTGCAACATGCCAATCAAATGGATTTTCAAATGTGGACCAATCCGCATCCATTTCCTTCGCCGTTAGCAAGCATGCATCTAGTTGTTTCGTAATGGCTTCTTGCTCTAAATCCATACCAATGAATACTAATTGCGTCTTTCTATCTCCAAACTCCGGGTCCCATTCTGCTAACACTTCAGGCTCCTGCGCCATTAATTGTTGCTGCTCAGCTTTCGGTAGAGATGCTACCCAATACGTTAATGGTGACAATGTTGCAGACGAGCCTGCCTGTGAAAATAATAGCGCCATATTAGGATGCCCAGCGCTCCAAATAAAGCCCTTTGAACGGACAATCGATAGTGGTAAATGATCTGCCCATTTTTTAAAGCGCGCCGGATGGAATGGTAAAGTACGTGTATACACAAACGAACCAATGCCGTATTCCTCTGTTTCCGGTGTATGATGGGTATTATTTAGCTCTTGTAACCATCCCGCCGCTGCTGAGGCTTTTTCAAAGTCAAATCGACCAGTATGTAAAATAGCACTCGGATCAATTTCGCCATATGTAGTACGAATGACTTTGGCTTCTGGTTGTAAAGATTTTAATATACGCTCTAATTGCGCTAATTGCTGTGGCGTAACTAAATCACATTTATTAATGACGAGCACATCACAAAATTCAATTTGATCGATTAATAAATCGGCCACATCACGGTCATCCTTATTCCCAGCCGCTTGTTGACGTGCAAGTAAGCTCTCTCCCGATTGAAAGTCTGTCCAAAAACGATTGGCATCGACAACGGTTACCATCGTATCAAGCACACAACTTTTCGTTAAATCGATATTTAATTGTTCATCATTGTATGAAAATGTTTGTGCAACTGGAATTGGCTCGCTAATACCCGTCGATTCGATAACAATATAATCGATATTTCCTTTATCTACGAGACGCTGTACTTCCAGTAATAAATCTTCACGCAGTGTGCAGCAAATACAGCCATTTGATAATTCTACGAATGTTTCATCGGTACGCGAAATCCCACTTCCTTGTGCGACTAATGCTGCATCAATGTTAATTTCGCTCATATCATTCACGATAACTGCGACACGTAAGCCTTGTTCATTTTGTAAAATATAGTTTAACATCGTTGTTTTCCCCGCACCTAAATACCCACTCAGTACCGTCACCGGAATTTTTGTCATGTTGTCGCCACTCCTTAATCGTAATTATTACGATTTATTTTTTTGTAAAATTTTTTATCGCTACTTTGTTTCACGATGTAATGTGACGCGCCCTAATCTCGGAGAATATTTTCGTAATTCTAGACGTTCTGGATTCGTTCGTTTGTTCTTTGTCGTTATATAATTGCGATCTCCTGTTTCTGTACAAGCTAATGTAATGTTTACACGCATACTAGACACCTCTTTTTTAAATAGTAATGATTACGTTTTATGATTTTACGCTTCTATTTTTTGTTTGTCAACGGTAAATATAAAATAACCATCGATTTATGTTAAAGAACTTCGCAAACTATGTAAAAAAGATTGAATATTTTGCTGATTACGGTTGTAGGAAGCAAATATATTTACCTCGTAAAAATTTGCAATATCTCCTATAGTTAATGCATTTAATTCATTCTTCATTAATTCTTTTTCTACTAAAAATTCTGTTAATAAGCCAAGGACTAATTGGTCTTGCATTAATTGAATAGCAAAAACACTATCTTTCCCCCCTGTAAAGGAATGGATTGGATACTCATTTTCTAGCCATTGCAACACTGGGACATGCTCATTTAAATAACCGATGGCAAGCTCATTATTTGTAAATAAATGATGTAAGCGCGCATCTTTTGTATCTCCAGCCATTAATAGCTTGGGTGAATAAATTAATTTTAATGGTGCACTAATAAGTTTTTCTGCATGATACTCTTTTTGCTTTGTAGGGTTTAAATCTATGACAATATCCGCTTTTTTAGATTGTAACAGCTCAGCTCCATCATGCTGATTAAGCATCAAAATTTCAAGCTTATAATTTCGTGCTTCCAATGTGAAACGATGTAATATCGATAAAATAAATGTCGATGCTAGCGATGATGACAATGCAATCACGATCGGTTCTTTTTGTGGAATCGCTGCAAAATCTCTAAAGCCTTTAGCAATCATTGAAATTGGAACAAGTGCCGGACTCTTATTGAATCTCGAACACTTTCATTATCATATTGAACAGCAACCACCCATTCAGTTTGGACAATTTAATAGTCCTCTAAAAATCTATGCAAAAAATTTAGGTAATCCATTAAGCACACTACCTCCTCTTTCCATTGTCGATACACAGGATGAGGAACAAGCTTTATGGCTTGAATGTCTAATATGGCCTGAATTAACGCAGCGCAAAGAAAATCTAAAAACAGCGATTCAATTAAATAGGCATGTTAAGAGTCAATTAATAGAAGGAGACTTCAGACCACTATTGCCTCTCCTTCTAAAAAAGGCACTGCAGGAAAACACTCAAATTATCATTTTCCATACGCATGTAGCGAATCAATTTCCGCCCGCCCTAAAAGAAGAACTGCTTCACTTATTGCAGACTAATAGTATGGAACAGCCTCTATATCACGTCTACAATAATCTATTTGATACACATTTGCATGTAGATTCTATCTATCAAGGTGAAATCATCTCGGAGAAAATTTTAAGAGAAATTGATGGGCACGGGGAATATTATGTTTGGCGTTAAAATACAAAAAGAGGCTGGGACAAAACACGTCATCTTCCTTTTTTAGTGTTCGCAACGAAAAACCGGAACCACGCTACAGCGCGATTCCGGTTTTTCTTATGCTCATATGAACGGTCGTTTTTATACGTATATCCCAGCCTCTTTTTTGTGCTATCGTTCCTTATTCGGTGCATCATTTTTAATAACAATGCCTCCAATTAATAATAAAACGATGCCGATAATACCACCGATTAATTCTACCGTACCAAATTGATCGTGGCGGATATAATTCACAACAAAATTACCACCAAAAATAATAAGCATAATTAGGCCAAGTGAATTTAAAAATTTCTTGTTCTTCATGTTGTCACCTCATCGTTTTCTATTGTACTAAAGATAATGAAAATGACAAACGATTTACAGTGGCTTCAATGCGGGTATTGCATGCTTTTTCATATAAAATGAACGAATGATTCCAGCAAGCGGTAATAAGTATAAATAACATGCAAATAAAATACTTGTTACTGGTGCATCAACAGCCGCTAATGGCACTGCACAGGCAATAGACCACGGTACAAGTGGTGGGATGACAATTGCCGTATCCGCTAGCATACTCGCTGTTTTTTTATCATCATGATAAATGTCTTTATTTAATTGATAGGTTAACATAACGGCGAGCGTCTGATTACATGAAATCATGACCGCTACAATCGCTACAATCGTTCCCGTAAAGAAATTGGTCGTTTTATGTGCCAATGCCTCTACACTATGCTGAATGCTCTCTAGCATATTTGTGCCATTGAAAATTCCAAAGTAGGACGATGATAGGCAAATGATAGCGATAACATTCACCATCGATAGAATGCCTCCACCATCAAGCATCGCACCTAATTGTAGATTATCTGCGATATAGCCACTCCAAAGTGTTGCTGCAATATCAGTGAACGACATTTTCTGAACAACAAAACAAATAATAATTCCTGACAGAATACTAATGAGCATTGTTTGTTTAATTTTTATTTTCAATAGCAGCAACACAAAAATAAGGGCAGCTGGTATTAACGTATAGCCATTTAACACAAAGCTATCATCGAAAATAGCTGTAACATGCGTAGTTTTTGCCTCTGGCGTATGAATGAAGCCTAATACGATATAAATCACACTCGTTAGCGCAAATGGAATGGCTGCTGTTTTAATCATTTGGCGAATATGCTCAAATAATTTCATATGCGTCAATTCGCAGACAAGCAGCGCACTTGTCGACATCGGTGAACAACGGTCGCCAAAGTAAATACCTGATAAAATCGCACCCGCAACAAATAAGGGGTTTTCCCCCATTACATTGCCGATTGTCATACAAATAACACCAATCGTTGCCACAGTACCGAAGGCAGTACCCGTTAAAACGGATACAAGGCAATTGAGTAAAAAGACGACAATAATAAAAATAGCCGGCACAAGGAATCCCGTTGCAACATCAATAATCATTGGAATGGTACCGGCTGCACGCCAAATACCGGTCATCATGCCGATAAGGATAAAAATAAATAACATGCCTTTAATTTGACGAATGCCTTGCCATGAAAAGCGCAGCATCTCATGTACAGCATGTCCTTTTTTTAAGCCATACATAAAAAAGAGCATATAGCCAAACGCAAGTGCCAGCAAAATCGATTGATTGAATGCGACACAAAGCAATAAGCTACATGCAAATAATCCAAAAACAACGAACTCCATCTCTCACACAGCTTTCTTGCATTTTTTTCTGACGTAAGTTTAACGATGTCACGTCGCTTGTGCAAGGCGATGTGTGTGTTTGTTGCAAATTAAGTCATAATTCATACAATTTTTAGGATTCGCGCACCTGAAGTAACACCTTGCCGTCATGGTTACCTGCCACCAACATGTCATGTGCTTCACGCGCACCGGTTGCTGTAAATGGTAAAACTACAGGCTCACGTACTTGAAGCGGCAGATCGATAAGTGCATCCATCGCTTCCTTGTCGGTCATATCTTTTGTACGCTGTCCATCTATAAGTTGAACTGAGCGCATTGTATCTGGTAAGCCTGTGAGACCAACAAAGCGTGCACCATCCTTTGCATAGCGAATACCCGATTGTCCTCCTTTACCAAGTAAGGACGCATCAATAATAATATCCGCTATCCCGTCAAAGGCAGCTTCATCCTGGTGATAATCGACAAAATCATCTGCACCGAGCCCGCGCACATACGCCTCATTGCGCGCACTCGCGACCGCAATAACATGTAAACCCATTTCCTTTGCTAATTGAATAGCGAAGCTACCCACGCTTCCCGAAGCGCCTAAAATAGCGACCGTTTCACCCTGCTGTGCTTTTGCAAAGCCATGCAGTGCCCAGTAAGCTGTGACAGCCGTATGCGAAAAGCTCGCAGCCTGTGCTGTCGTTAAATGTTCAGGCTTTAAAAACGTATGGCTCTGGCCAGCTGCCACATATTCACCGTAGCCATTGCGTGCCGTTTTCGCAATTACGACATCACCTATTGAAAATGCTGTGACAGCTTGCCCTACTGCAACAATTCGCCCTACAACCTCATTTCCTAGCACATAAAATTGTGGTAATGGCGTATCCGCAAAATCGCCGCGACGCACCTCAACATCATATACATTCACCGCTGTATAAAGCGTTTCAACCAATACTTGCTTTTCTTTTGGCACAGGTACCTCGATATCGCGCTCCTCTAGTACCGATGCATCTCCATACGTCTCAAATCCAATTACCTTCATGTTTATCAGCTCCTTGCTGTTCTCTTTCCAATTCATGTAAAAATTAAACCATTTATGCTTTAGCCTATGCTAGCTCGGGTACTGATAACTAGATAGGAGTGATGATATGTTTCATGAAACGACAATTACAACTTTTGATGGCATCAATCTTTATTTTAGAAAGGATGAGCCAGCAAGTACCCCGCAAGCAACCATTGTAATTGTTCATGGACTTTGTGAACATGCGGGTCGCTATGATTATGTAACCAAAAAATTACTTGATAAGAATTTTGTCGTCTATCGCTTCGACCACCGAGGTCATGGCCGTAGTGAAGGGCAGCGCGTTTTTTATAAAGATTTCCACGATATTATCGAGGATGTGCGCACGATCGTCAACAAAGCAAAATCAGAAAACCCGCAACTCCCGCTATTCCTTATTGGTCATAGTATGGGTGGCTTTGCCTCAGCCGCCTATGGCACAAAATATCCTGGTACGGTAAATGGCTTTGTGCTTTCTGGAGCGCTAACTCGTTATAATACGAAGCTTGTGGGTGAGCTACCACTAGATGGTATGGGCACATATTTTGCGAATGAATTAGGTGATGGCGTCTGCAGTGACCCAGCTGTTGCAAAAGCCTATACGGAGGACCCGCTTGTTGAGAAAAAAATTTCCGTTGACCTTATTAATCACGTATTTGGCGAAGGGGTGGACTGGTTAAAAGAAGCACACGCACAATTTGTAGACCCTGTGTTTTTACTACATGGTACAGATGATGGCCTTGTCAGTGAAGAAGATTCACGCATGTTTTTTGGTGATATTCATTCTACAAATAAATCACTTAAAATTTATGCCCATTTAATGCATGAAATTTTTAATGAGGTAGACAAAGATGCGGTAATTACGGAAGCGATTGACTGGATTGAAAAACAATACTAAAAAAAGCCGGGATCACTTATCCAGTGACTCCGGCTTTTTTATCAGTTATTTTGATTTTGCTACAATAATTTTTGTACCTTTTGAATAATTGCTTGATGAATCTTTCGCTTTTACATAAAGTGTTGTTGCTGCTTTTTGTTTTGGTAGACGCAGTACGTAGTTTCCTTTTTTATCTGTCTTCGCAGTTGCGATGACTTTACTATGTTTGTATAAGTAAACGCGTGAACCTGCTTCTGCTGTGCCTTTAATTGTTTTTGTCGATGATTTTACCTTTGTAGTTACTTTTGGTTTTGCTGGTGCTACGGCATCGACTACTTTACCTGTTTTTTTCGTTTCATTACCCGCCGTGTCCGTTACAGTCATACGCCATTTTGCATTGCCTTTTAAGTTTTTAATTGTGAACGTGTATTCACCATCTTTATTGGCTTTTTTCGTATATGTTTTGCCGCCAACTGTTAGCTTAATTGTGGCACCTTTTTCTGTTTTGACAACAATCTTATTGGTTTTATTTGATGCTTTGACAGACGTTACTTTTGGTGCTGTTTTGTCTATTACTGTAATTGTTGTTACTGTTTCTTTACCGTCTTTAGATGCAATAAGTGTTAGCTTTGTATCCGCAGCTTGTTTCGGTACCTTAATTGTAAAGTTACCCGCTTCATTTGCCGTCGCTTCACCAATTACTTTATTCCCGACTTTCACAACTACTGTTGCACCTGGTGTTGTTTTACCTGTGATTACACCTGTTTTACCCGAAACTTGTGCATTTGGCGTCGGTGCTACTGGTGGCACAATGACAGTGGATGCTGCTACCTTGAATTTAGTTGCTGATTTCACAGCACCTAATGGGCTACCTGCAATCGCAAGCTGTAATGTATAATCGCCTGCTTGTGTTGGTGCATTTAGACCATGAATATGGTTGTAGAACATTTCATCTGAAGCTTTTGATACAACATTCCCCTCTGCATCTATAATAGAAGCAACTGGTTTCACGCTACCAGATACAGCGGCGTGTGTTTCACTACCATGCGCTACTTCATACGACACTTGGCCATTACGAAGAACATATGAACCTTGCTCTTCTTCATCTGCAATTGTGTAGTCATTTGTTTGATTAACTAATACAGAGGATAATTGGTTGCCATACGCATCATTAATATGCGCTGAAGCACTTACTTCTTCGCCTGCTTTATATGTTGTTTTTGGTAACTCAACCTCTGTTGTTAACTGACCGCCAACTTTCCAAGTAGATACATCGCCTGTTGTAAAGCTTTGCGTTCCTTTTGAGAAGTAGTAATTCCAAATTTTATTGTTGTTTTCCGTATCACCAAAGCCAAGACGTACTTGCATATTCATTTTTAAATCGGCTGGTACATAGAAGTTATGACCTGTACGTAATGTCGCCGTGAATGAATCGCTATATTTATTATAAGGATATAAAATTGCCCCGCGGAAATCTTTAAATCCTTCTGTATCTGCTTTAATTTTCACTTGTGCTAAATCTTGTTTGTTGAATGTTACGGTGTTATTCGCACCTTCTGTATCATCTACAGTCACTTTATCATTTAAGAAATAGTAGTTATCTTGCTTCCCTTCTGCATCTGGTAATGTCACATAATTCCCTTCGATAACATAACCATTATCTTTTTCTGCTTCTAAAAAGACAGAGCTATGTTTGTACACTTGTAGTGTATTCGCTGTTGGATACGCTTCTTGACCGTCTACAGTTACCTTCTTCTTAATCATTAATAGCTTCGTCGAAATATTATTCATCGCTTGGTCGCCATCTTTTGGATCAACCGTCACTTCTGTCATATTTTCTGGAATTGTAATATCTTGCTGTAAATCTGACAATTCGTCAAATTGACGATAGATAAAGCCGAATTTCCCGCCTGAATTTGGTACATTATAGCGGATGATGGCGATATTTCCGCCTTCTAAGCTACTTGTTTTTAAATTGTCTGGAATATTTAATACTTTCGTGCTATCTGAGTTACGGTTATAGTATTGATTCCATTCAATATTGCCATTTTCATCTTTTTCAGCGCGTAATAATGTTGTATACGTGGCGACATTGGCACCCTCTGCATCTTTTAGCGCTAATGTTGCGCCAGAATCCACTAAATTCATCGTTAAGGTTTTTTCAAGACCTTTTGTTGCATCTGCAGCCTGACGTGTTAATGGGCTCGGTTTCGCTGATACCGTAATATCATACGTACCTTGTGTATACTCTACAGATGTTAAAACGATAAATGAATACATATAATACATACGATTGGCAGGGTTTGTAGCATTTTTCGTATCACTATCTAATAAGACTTTGCCGTCACTATTACGCTTGATGTTATAGTTTGCATAAATATTACCGAAATCTTTTGATTCGATTTTCCATTCTTCGTCATCTGCTTTGATTTCGGTTTTTCCTGTTTCCACATCTTTTTTGTAAAGCGCATCTTCCTCTGTTAATGAGCCACGTTTCATCCCTACTAATTGGTTCCCGTATGCATCGCTAAACATTTGTTTTGTATAGAAGGCTTGATCCGCTTTATAGGCATCATTGGCATTATCACGCTCAATATACGCTACATTACGTTGTTTAGCATAACGTGCGACTGCTTCTTGGTCTGCTTCTAATGTCATATCGACTTGACCGCCAGCTTGTAGTTTTGTTGTTTCTCCTGTTTTAACGGTTGCTTTTGTTGTTTCAGCGAATGAATAAATCCAGTTTCCTTTACCATCATTCGTATCATCTGCCACTTCAGCGTCGATTAAGTATTGGTAGTCACCAGGTGTTACATAGAAATTACGGCCTGTTGCGATTCCTTCACCAAATGCTTCGTTCATTGCATCGTTATAAACATATAACACCGCATTTTCTAATTTCCCATTATCGTTATTCACAGTGATTTGGCCTGCTTGTGCTGTATCAAATGTCAGACTTCCGGGTGCTGTGATTTTTTCATCTGTTTTAGATAAGAAATACGTATCGCCATCTTGTTTTGCATAAGCAAAAATGTTGTACGCGCCTTTATCTAAATAAACGGTTGGGCTTTCGCTAGCACCTAGTTTATTAATGTCTGTCATTTCACCGACTGTATTTCCTTCATCATCTTTCATTGTAATGAAGTATTGCGCGCCGTCGATGCCTTTGCCGTCTTTACCTGTTGTTTCAAGTGCTACTTTTTGTGTATCATCGCTTGTTAATGTAATTGCACCTGTTGTATTTAATTCACGAGAATACATGAACCATGAGTTTTTGCCTTCTGCGTCGTCAAATTTACCTTGTACAACAACACGCACATCTTTTAAATCTGTGCCGACATAGCTTGGTACACGTACAGCGCCTGCATTATCCGTACCGCCTGTCCAAAGCTCTGAATAATGACCTTCATCGTCTTTTTCGTATAGCTTCACTGTCGCACCTTTTGCTACATTACCGTTTGGTGATTGAACACTAAACATATAGCCTGAAACTGGCGCGTTTTTAATATGAATTGTACGCTCTGATGCATCTAATTCTACGCCATCTTTATCATAGGCTTTCACTGTTACCGTGTAATCGCCGTCTGCAAATGCCGTTGTATCAAATGAGCTTGTGAATTGATGATCTTTTACTGTACCTGTTGCTACTTCTTTATCACCGACAAATACGCTCATTGTTTGTACCGCATCATTTGCTGTTGACACACTGATAGGTGTCACGCCAATAACATCCGCGTTTTTCTTCGGCGCGTTTACAGTGAAGGCATCGATTGAGACATTATTTTCTAATGCTTTTGCGGCATTTACTTTACCGTAACCTGTTTCTCTATCATGGCCTTCTGTATTTAGGTCTGTCGCTGTTTTTGTTAATACTTCTGACACTTCATTTGCAGAGGCATCTTTATGCTGTGCTTTGTATAAAGCGGCAACTGCTGCGACGTGTGGTGCCGCATAAGATGTCCCAGTGCCTGTCGTATAATAACCCGTTTCGTCCCCTAGGTCACCAGCAAGTGATGTACTCACTACCCCAACACCTGGTGCAACTAAATCGACTGTTTCACCTGTGTTCGAGCCAGCATAAACTTGGTCTGATTTGGATACAGAACCAACCGAAAGTACATTATCAAGTGCTGCAGGGTAATTTGTATCTGCATTCCCACCGCCATTACCTGAAGCAGCTACAACAACGATGCCTGCTTGTGCAGCTTCCTGTACGGCTGTATCGATTGCTTCACTGTATTCACCTGAAAGACTCATATTAATAACGTCTACTTTTTGGTCAATCGCATAACGAATCCCCTCAGCGATATCATTTGCTGTTCCTTCACCATTTTTTGCCATCACTTTTACAGGTAAAATTGTGACATCCTCTTTCCCAGCGACACCCGCAATCCCTTTTTCATTATTCGCATTGGCAGCAATAATACCTGATACAAATGTTCCGTGACCTTGGTCATCGTTACCTGTTTTATTGTCTGCTGCACTGTCAACAAATGTTGCACCTTCAAGTACACGACCTGCTAAATCTGTATGTGTTGCTTTCACACCAGTATCTAAAACTGCGACTGTTACACCTTCTTTTGAAGCGTCTTCAGCTTGTTTCCAAGCATTTTCTGTATCAATCGCTTTTAAATTCCATTGATTTGTATAAAATTCATCATTCATTGCTGTATCATCAGCAATTGTATAAATTTTGTTTTCTTCTACAAACTCAATATCTTTATCTGCTTCTAATGTTTCAACTACTTCATCTACATCTGATACGGCAACGTCGATAACCGTTGTTTGATCATGTTCAGAAACAATTTCTGCGTTCAATGCTTTCGCTTGTTTTGTTGAAATTTCTGCATTTTCTTTATGTTGAACAAGTAATTGTGTCGTTTCTACTGTTGTTTCTGCCTGTGCTGATAATGTTGTTGGTAAACTTGTTGATGCTGTTAGGGCAACTGTTGCCGCCGTTGCAAGTGTTTTTTTCATCATTTCTATGTACTCCCTTTGATAATCATTTTCATTTTATCTCGAAAAGAATCATAATTGAAAATGATTATCAATGTCAATGATTTTTCTCGTAAAAATACAAAAGATAAGTCATTATACGGATAAAATTATCATCAATAGGGCAATTTTTTCTAAAAAAAAGCGCCCCACCTTAGTGGGAACGCTTTTTTGCACAATTTACTTATCATGCTTATATTTTTTTGAGCTTGAGGACGTGCTTTTCGTATCCTCACGATTTTCCAGTTTTTCATCTTTCACTTTTTCATTTAGTTCTTCTACAGGAATCGGGTCAACGAACATCATTTCCTCATCCTTATCAAAAAGACTTTCTGTATCTGAATTCACTTGATCTGGGCTATCCATACGCTTAAAATCCGTATCTTTTTTCTTATCTTCCTTGTTCATTCGGTCACTCATAAGCTGACACCTCCTTAAACATTATTTTTATGGTCTTGACGTTTTTTGCGACGATTAAAGAACCAAATAAATAAAAATGCAAAGAAGAATACTGGTAAAGCAAGTCCTTGTCCCGCTAAAATTTGAGCTGCAACACCTTCATCTGTGCCTCGGCTCGTTGCTCTTGTAATAAAAACCCCTAATGCGACTAAATATAGCACAATGGGTATCCATAATAATTTCATCATACTCGATTCCCCCTTATAAAATAATTAACCTATCTTTCAGTAATTAAACACATATCGTGCTAAAATAAAGACAATATTAAAGGAGGCTATAACGATGGCAATTGTGAATGCGTCGGATCAAACATTTTATGAAGAGACAAAATCAGGGCTTGTACTTGTTGATTTTTGGGCAACTTGGTGTGGACCGTGTAAAATGTTAGCACCTGTGTTAGAAGAACTAGCACAAGAAATTGATGTGCCGATTGTAAAATTAGAAGTCGAAGAAAACTCTGCTACTGCAGGTGAATATGAAGTAATGTCTGTACCTACATTAGTGTTATTGAAGGACGGCGAAGTAGTTGCAAAAACGGGTGGCTATCAACCAAAAGAAGCTTTAATTGATTTTATTAATAGCTATCGCTAATAAATCCGTATAAAAAAGCACGTCTAACGAATAAAATGGTTAGACGCGCTTTTTATATTGTTAGAATTTAAAGAACGTATTTAATCGACGTTGTGGCATGTGTTAGTAATTCATTAACGGTGGCATCTTCTACTTGGAGCTCGAGCACATGCGCTTTGAGGAGACGGTGTTGTACTTTTTCAGCCTCTGCATTGTTTACCCGAAATTCTAGCATGCTTAAAATTAATTGAATTAACTCCTCATACGCGCTTGGTGACTCTACGAGATTTTGTACATAGCCACGTTCTTGCCATTTCATTTGTTGTAATATTTTGATAATTTCAGACATGGGCGCATATAAATCATGTACCTCATAATAATAGTCATTTCCCTGTAATTGCTCAAAATGCGTACGGTCTGACATTTTCCAAAGAAGGGCAAAGGTTGTTGTATTCGTACAAAACTCCTCAATTAATTGCATCCAATTCATTTTTAATTGTGTAAAAGAACAACTATGTAAATGCGTTTGTAGATTGGCAAAAGAAATTTCCCGCTGCATTTATGTGTCCTCCTTTAACAGTTTTTTTCTCTATAACAGGAACAAAAGCGCCCTTTCTCATGGAAAAGGCGCCTTTGTTTTGTGATAGAGGTTTGGTATGCGGTAAGGGATTTACCGTGTAACAAATTGCATTGGACGTTTTTGCTTAGGCTAGCACCAGCGCCCAACTGGTTAGGCATTTAAAAATAGGGATTTGACTAGCAAAGGAGCATAGAAAATGTTTCCGCTTCATTTCCTAATAACGCCTGTAGAGTTTTCTCCATAAAAAAACCACTTTCGCTAGTTCTTATACATATTAACTCATTTTTTCTACTTTGTGTAGCTTTTTTCTAAAAAATATACCGTATGACATATATTTTATATTCCATTTAATGCTAATTCCTTATGAACCACTATTCAATTATTGAATTTCTTTATCATTCTCGTTAGAATAAGACCAACTTAATGATAACGGGGGGTAGACATGGAAAAAATCAAAAAAATAACCAAAGGATTTTCTGGAGAAGAAAAATGGCTCGTGCATTATGAGCAAAAACAATGCCTTTATCGACAATTTGATCCGCAGCAATACACACAAAAAAAGCAGGAATTTTCATTGCTACAGCAACTTTTTTCTACTGGTACACAGACCTATGAGCCGCTAGAAATTGGACCAAATTATATGATAACGAGCTTTTTAGAAGGATTGGATGCAGAGGATACAATTGGCACGCTTACAGCGACAGAGCAATATCAAGTCGGTGTGGATGCAAGCGCTGATTTACGTCGCATTCATGCGATTAAAGCAAAGGAAAATACATGGGCAAGCTATCAAAAAGCTAAATATGAGCGTTACCGAAAAACGTATCATGAACGAGGGTACACATATGATTTTATGCCTGCAGTCGAGCAATTTATCAATGCACATCTCCATTTATTAAACGGGCGCCCTACCCATTTACAGCATGATGATTTTCATTTGCCTAATTTAATTATTCATAACCGCCACTACGCGGGTGTTATCGATTTTGGGCGCTTTGATTGGGGTGACCCGGTTTGGGATTTTGTAAAACTCGGCCTCTTTAGTAGAGAGCATAGCATTCCTTTTTGCATTGGATTACTTGAAGGCTATTATGATCACCACTTGCCTGATGATTTTTGGACACTTTACACGCTATATGCCGGTATGCTTGCCTTCTCTTCTATCATTTGGGCGGATAATATCGGCCAATTACAAACAACGTTGCCTCATGTTGAGCAGATGATTCAGGACCCCCATGGCTTTCAACATATCATTCCTTCGTGGTTTAAATCGATAAAATTTTAAACTTTTATTGTTTTTTATGCCAAAATATAGTAAATTATTCATAAACAAACTTAGAAAAGAGGGGTAATATGTTCTCATTTTTACAAACAACAGCAAAGGCTAGTTCCTCTCCACTTTTAGCCGTTATCGAATCATTGGTCGAAAATCTCGAAGCGGGTGGAAACCTTAACCTTACCGCTGCGATTCAACACCTCTCTCCTCACGAACAACAACTTATTCAAAAACTAACTTCTTATATAACACAACAGCATGAACGCCTTGCACAGCATGATCAGTTATTTTCAACAATTTGTAATACAGCAAACATTGGTTATTGGGTTGCAGATGTTATGCATGGTGATTTGATGCATACGGACACAAAGTTAATAATGAGCGATGAATTGAAAGCGCTAATAGGAACGCTTGGCGATGATACAAAGCGTTCCATTATGCATTTTATTCATGAAGATGATGTCGTACATATTAAAAATGCACTCGCGACTGCGCTTCAAACAACAGCAGAGCGTATTGAAGAGCAATGTCGCCTTGTGACACCACTGGGAGAAATCCGCTATATCGATTGTCATATTCAGCTTCTTTATAAGGAGCAAAAACTTAGTAAATGCTATGGCGTCATTCACGATCTAACCGCTCAACATATTGAAAAGCAGCGCTCAGTGCAACTACTTGAAAAACATGGATTAATTACCGAAGTCATGTATGAATCACCTTGGCATGTCCAAGTGAAAAATCCACAAAACTTAGCAGATGTTCAAAATACCGTGTGGTTTTCAGAGCAATTTTTAACAGCTTTTGGTTATACGAAAACGACACAGCCACAAACGTATAAGGATTTTGCAAATCTCATCCATCCAACAGACCGCGATGGCACAAATCCTATATTTAAAATATGTTTTAGAGAAGCGAAGCAAAACGGAAAAGCACAATGCGAGTTACTTTACCGCGTACGAGATAGCTACGGACGTTATATTGCGATGAGCAATCGGATTATTATTACATGTAATACAAATGGCATCGTGGAACATATTGTCGGTGTGATGCGTGATATTACATTAGAAAGTCAGGAAAAGGAACGCGGAGAGCATATGAAAGCAGGCATTCAACAATTAAATGCAAGCATTGATGAAATGACCTATGCTATGCAGGATATGCACAATCATGTAGGCGAATTGACGAATGCTCAGCAGCAATCAGCGAATGCCGCAATTGATGCTCATCAACGTGCGGACAATACCCAAAATATTTCATCGATGATTCGTGGCATTGCAGATGAAACGAATTTATTGGGCTTAAATGCCGCAATTGAATCTGCGCGTGCGGGTGAACAAGGAAAAGGCTTTGCCGTCGTTGCGGATCAAGTGCGTAAACTAGCGCTAAATAGTGCGGGTGCTACAGAAGATATTGAGCAAAGTTTAACCGATTTAAAAGTGCAAATTGATACGATTTTAATGCATATGGACCGTATTAATTCCCTTGTATCTACACAAAAAGCCTTGAGTGATTCTGTCACAACAGCGGTTGAGCATATTCAGGAAATGAGCACACAGCTCGCACAAGTTGCGACTTTAAACGGCTAATATATGTAAAAAGAGGCTGGGATAAAACACGTCATGTTCCTTTTTTAGCGTTCGCAACGAAAAACCGGAACCGCACTATAGCGCGATTCCGGTTTTTCTTATGCTCATAGGAACGGTTGTTTTTATACGTATGTCAAAGCCTCTTTTTAGTATGTATCTACTTGTCATCGGTGGCCTCTCGTTTAACGTATGAAAAAATCGCTAAGACCAATAGAATAAGCGGAAAAACAAGCCATAAAAATGGTACGTGATAATCTTCCACTAATTCATCGAAAATGTATAAAACCATCAAAAAAGAGCCGGTTAGTAAAATGGCTTCTGGCGTATTTAAACTTTTACTCATTGTATGCCTCCCTTAAATATCAAAAAAGTATTATTTTTATCATACTTCTTTTAAGGAAATAATGAAATGAGGAACGTTTCAATGCAGTTTTAAATACGGCCAAAATACTGTTTTTGAGTGCCTTTTCTTTAAGAGCAGCTACCCTTTAGCATCTCTTACAGCTCTGGAAACCCTTTAAAATAATGAACAAGCTGCTCTTTCATTTCCCGCACGACAGCTGTTTCGACGACTTCCTTATTTGAGCAAATGCCGATATGACGCGCTGCTTTTTTTCCTTCAATCGGAATTTGCACGAGATCATTAAAGGCTAAATGCGTTAATTTTGGTAAAAATGAAATACCGAGATTTGCTGCAACGAAGCTTGCAATCGTTTGAACTTCTTCTCCTTCAAAGCTAATGGCTACTTGGATGCCCGCTTCTTTCAATAAATCATTTGATAAATGACGAAGCGCAAAGCCTTCTTTTAATAAAATAAACGTTTCGTCTTGTAATTCTTTTACGGTCAATGTTTCTCGCCCTGCGAAACGGTGTGTCCGTGGCAACGTCACAAATAATTCCTCTGTTAATAGCGGTTGCCATTCAATATTTTTTTCAGTGGCTACATGCGTTGTGACACATAGGTCAATAATACCTTGTGCTAATAAATTTTTGAGTGCCTGTGAATTGTTTTGAACGAGCTTCACGCGCACATTCGGATGTGTGTCTTTGAATTGCTTCATAAAGAGCGATAAATAAGTCGCACCAACCGTATGAAGAAATCCAAGCGTTACCTCACCGGTTTCAACACCACTCATTTCTGACAAACGTGTTTTGACTGTTTCCATTTCTAAAATGATGCGATTGGTACTTTCTAAAAAGAGCTCGCCAAATTTATTTAATCGAATGGAACGGCCATTACGATCAAATAATGACACATCCAATTCCTCTTCAATTCGCATAATAGCACGGCTTAATGCTGGTTGTGATACCGAAAGCTTCTCTGCTGCTCGCGTCATATGTTCCATCTCTGCTAAAACTTTAAAATAATGAAAATGATGCCATTCCATTATCACGTCACCCCTTATGTAACTTGCGCATGATTTTTATGATTACGATGTATTATACTCCATTAAAGCGCTTCCATTTAGAAATTTTGCTTAATTCAGGGCGAACAGCTCATAGATACTAGATTTTTAGTACTAGATTAGAAAATATATACACATTTCACTTATGCATTTTTCGCATGATTTTATTAAAAATAATGTATTATACGTTCATTTCATTGTGTGATAGGCTTTTTTTAGAAAAGAGGTTACAACATGAACATTAAATCCCCTGAGCGCTTATTTTTAGAAGGCGGTAAACATGCAGTGCTACTGCTTCATAGCTTTACGGGCACAGCCAATGAAATGAAACGTACAGCAAAACATTTACATAAAGCAGGCTTTACTTGTCTTGCACCAATTTATGCAGGACATGGGCAGCATCCAGAAAAATTTTTCCAAACAGGTATTGCAGACTGGCTACAAACAGCGCGCGAGGCGTATTTGTTTTTACAACAGCAAGGCTATGAAAAAATTACGATTGTCGGTCAATCACTCGGTGGCGTCATTGCACTCCATTTAGCAGATGAAGTGGCACCGCAAGCACTTGTGACGATGTCATCGCCCATTGTCGAACGGGAACTTAGCGGCCTAGAGTCACGCGTAAAAGCCTATACAACATATTATTTACGCATGCGCGACATCCCTGAGCCAGAAGCCTTTCATTTTGTGGCGACGCACTTCCCTCGTCCTGAGCATAAATTACATGCGTTGCAGCAATTTATTTTAGCGACATCTGATTTACTAGCGAATATTAACTGTTCTGCCCTTATCTTGTACGGCGAAGCGGACGCGCACATTTATCAGCATAGTGCCCAGTTAATTTATGACGGACTTGCCTCTACAACGAAGCAGTTACGTGGCTATAAGGAGGCCGGGCATCTTTTATCATTAGCGCGTATTCCTGAAATTCATGACGATATTGTCGATTTCCTTGCGGATGAATTGTAAATTTTTAGAAATCATTTTATGATGAGAGGAAACAGGGAGGTAGTTAGATGACAAATCAAGCGATAGAACAATTTTTATCAAAAATTCAGCAAGACCCAGCTGGTTTAAAAGGTTACAATGCACGTATTCAATTTGACTTTACCGATACAGCAGAAAGTACGCTCATTTCATTTGATGGCAATAATGCACATGTCGCAAAGGATGCGCAGGCACCCGACTGTACCGTATCAATTTCTAGTAAAAATTTTGAAAAGCTTACAACGGGGCAAATGAATCCACAAACAGCTTTTTTAATGGGCAAATTGAAATCAAAGGGTGATATGAGTCATCTACTACGCCTAAGCAGCCTCTTAACGTATTATAAATAAACAAAAAGCCTTCTAGGGGACACTCCTTAGAAGGCTTTTATTTAGTGTTGCTCGTATACTTTAATCCACGCATCAGGCGTCATCTTCTCGACTAATTCGCCTAATAGCTCATACGGAATATGCGTCGCATTCGTCAAACGAATACAACTTTTTCCCATTTGTAATTTCGTTGTCACTTCTTCCTTGTAGCGCGTCGTAAACCATTGTAGTAGCTCCGGATTGGCATAGATGCCCATATGATACACCCCAATATGATGCTTTTGCGGAATCACGCTTAAAAAAGGAAGCGGTGTACCGGGCGTCACATGATAACCTTTTGGGTAATCACGTAGTGGCACAACATAGTGAGTGCCGCCATGCTCTTCACATTTTTCAAAGCCTACGGGAATAGATTTGTCAATAACAGCGATGAGCTGCTCATATGCCTGCTGTTGGTCCTTCATCACAACACCTCATTAAAACACATAATGATAAACATCCTTATACAGCTGCGCTAGCTCTTCTTCTGTCGGGATGCGCGGATTATTCGCTGGACTGCCACTGGCTATCGCATCAACGACCATTTTTGGAATCGCTGCATAAAACGCCGATTCCTCAATGCCATAACCCTTTAAATTTGGAATGTCTAAGCTACGACATAATGCTTTTACAGCCTGAATGACTTCCTCAGCAAGCTCCTCCTCGCTCAGATCGGCTGTTTGCTCAATGAAAAACGGCGCCATTTTTGCAAGTTGCGGCGTACAGTTTTCCTTTGAAAATTCAAGCACCGCTGGTAACAGCATCGCATTTGAAATACCATGCGGGACGTGGAATAGTGCACCGATTGGGCGAGACATGCCATGTACAAGCGCCACAGAAGCATTTGAAAATGCCATCCCCGCTTGCAACGAGCCAAGTGACATCGCCTCACGTGCCGCCAAATTGTGACCATCACGATATGCCGGCAGTAAGTTCGCGGTAATTAATTCAATAGCAGACAGCGCCAATTGATTCGAAAATGGATGCGCTTTGCGTGATAATAAACTCTCAATCGCATGGCTCATCGCATCAACGCCGGTTGCAGCGGTAATATGCCGTGGCGACGATACTGTTAGCTGTGCATCAACAAGTGCCACATCTGGCATAAAGGCTGCATCTTTAATCATCATTTTAATGTCTTCTGCAGTATTCGTAATAACCGTCACATCGGTTGCTTCACTACCCGTTCCCGCTGTTGTCGGAATCGCAATATGCGGAATCGGTAGCTCGGTAATGGGCGTCGCACCGTGCATATAATCCCCAATATAGCCGCGATTTGTTGCCACAACCGAGATGGCCTTTGCCGTATCAATACAGCTACCGCCACCAATAGAGACAATGACATCACATTGATGTTCACGTAAAAGCGCAAGTCCCTCATTTACATAAACGTCTAGTGGCTCTGATGTCACCCCTGTATACGCTACAGAGGCTTGCTTTAAATGCGCTGCACATTGTGCCACAACCCCTAAATCTTCCATAATCGGGTCACTAATAATTAACGCGGTCGTCCCTAATTTTTGCGCATGGTCCCCAAGAGTTTGAAAGGCGCCATTACCATAAACAATTTTTGCCGGAGAATGTACTGTGTATGCCATCTGAAACCCTCCTAATCATTACTTGGGAACGCGAATGTAGAGCCCATTTGAGAGCCCGCTTCTGGCCAGCGTTCCGATACGGTTTTTGTTTTTGTAAAGAAGCGCGCCTGATCTGGGCCAAACATATGCCCCTCGCCAAAGCGTGAATCTTTAAAGCCTGCAAAATTATGATAGCCAACTGGAATCGGAATTGGCACATTGACACCGACCATGCCCACATCGATTTCTGTCGTAAATTTACGTGAAGCATAGCCATCATTTGTGAAAATCGTCACGCCATTGCCAAGCTCATGCTCATTAATGAGCTGAATGGCTTCATCAAGTGTTTCCACGCGTACGATATTACGCACCGGGCCAAAGATTTCTTGCTCATACACATCCATGCCTGGCTTTACGTGGTCAAATAAGGTCGGGCCAATGAAGAAACCTTTTGATTCGTTGACGATAGGAAGCTCTCGACCATCACAAACGATTTCGACGCCCTCTTCTTCCCCCTTCTTAATCGCCGCAAGCATCGCTTCCTTCGCCTGCGCTGAAATCACCGGGCCGAAATCGGTATCCGCCTCTTCATAGGAGCCTACTTTTAACGCTGCTACTTTTTGTTTTAAAATAGCGACTAAGCGCTCAGCCGTCTCTTGTCCTACGGGCATAATCGTTGATAATGCCATACAGCGCTGTGATGCTGCACCGTATGCCGCGCCCATAAAGGCTTCTGCCACCTGTTCTAAATCCGCATCTGGCATGACAACCATATTATTTTTGCCGCCGCCAAGTGCTGTGACACGCTTGCCGTATTTTGCCCCTGTTTCGTAAATATATTTTGCAACAGGTGTTGAACCAACAAATGAAATCGCCTTAACCGCTTTATGTTCGAGTAATTCATTAACCGCATCTTTATCGCCATTGATTACCGTCCAAATGCCATCTGGAAGGCCGGCTTTTTTCCATAGCTCACTAATAAATAATGCTGTCATTGGGACTTTTTCAGAAGCTTTTAAAATGACCGCATTCCCGACTGCTACTGCCATACTTGTTTGTGCAAGCGGTACCATAATTGGGAAATTGAACGGCGAGATTGCCGCGACAACGCCTAGTGGATATTTTGCAGAATACGCATTAATATTTCCACCAACATTGACCGAATATTCCCCTTTCACTAAATGCGGAGCGCCGATTGCTAAATCAACAGATTCAATACCACGCGTCACTTCGCCTTTCGCATCTTCTATCGTTTTTCCGCTTTCACGACAAATAATAGCTAAGAGCTCATCTAAATGTTGTGTTAATAAATTGCGGAAATTTAACAAAACCTGCGCACGCTTTGCGACAGAGACATCACGCCATGCCGGGAATGCTGCCTGTGCCTCTGCAATGGCCTCACGTGTTTCCTCTCTAGTCGCGAGTGGCACTTTCGCAATGACTTCTCCAGTTGTCGGATTAAAGACATCACCAAATCGTCCGCTCTGCCCTTCTACGTTTTGTCCTCCGATAAAATGCGTTAATGTTTGAATTCCTGTTGTTTCCATATCGTTCGCCTCCCTAAATTTTAAAAAATTCTGAAAATACACTAGAAAAAAATATAAATTTCTCGTATGATTATTTCACTGACCTCGGTCACTTAAATCATAAACGATAGAAAATTCATTCGTCAACGATAATTTTTTAACTTTTTAGAGAAAAGGAGTGATTTTTTGACAACCGACCGAAAGAAAAAGGCGCTAGAGACGCGTCAAAAGCTCTTAGATACCGCATTAAAACTTTTTGCAAAACGAGGATTTGAGCATGTATCGATTGCACAAATTACGACAACTTGTGGCGTTTCAAAAGGAACTTTTTACACTCACTTTGCAACGAAATACGATATTGTGCTCGAAAAATTTCAGGAATTTGATGCACATTATGTAGAGGCCGCAAAAAAAATCGATGAAAATTTAAGTCCACCACAGAAAATTATTGCACTATACGATGAACAAATGATTTATTTAACAACTGTCGTTGGCAAAGACATTATGCGCACTGTCTATACAGCAGCGATGACGAATCAAGTCGAGCATGTGCATTATTTAATTCACCCACAGCGGACGATTTTTGAACTGATTCGTCGTTATTTAGAAGAAGGCGTGGAACAAAATATTTTCCGTAAGGATCTGTCATTTGAAGCGATTGAAAAAATGATTCAACGGGCGATGCGTGCCAATGTGTATGATTGGCTTATTCATGCAGAGGATTTTGATTTAATAAAAGAGATGCATGTCTTTACAACAACGCTACTTGATGGCATACGCGCGTAAAAACTAGCTTTATTTCGCCAGCTTTTTTCGGTATACAGCCGCAGAGAGCTGGTTTTACTTTGCCCAATTTTATATAGTCTAGACTATTTATTATTTCTTCCGCTAATCTTTATATCAACGTTCTTTCAATGACATCTAGTTTGTTTCGCGTAAATGACACCAATTCACCTCTCAAAACTGAAAATAGCCCATTTTACTTCGTGCATTTATCCAAATTGCCAATATAAGCTAAATAAAAAGTAGAATGAGCTTTTACTCGAGTTTACTAAAAAATTCACCATCAAAAATACACGTAACAAAAGCAGCATTTTCTACTTTTGTTACGTGTAAAAAAATATTAAAGCGTAAAAATGAGTGCGTATATAAGCACGTACTCACTCAGATTCATCATAACCTTTTGTTAGCGTAAAAATAAAAAGTCCCCCAATGTTTCCACTGGGGGTCAAAGAGAAGAATATGAAAAGTACATTTATAATGTAGCCCTTTTTATAAAAGCTTAAACCTGTTTTTATTATTTTTTTATTTTTTTTCAAAAAAAATCATATTTTATTAATGAAAGTAACTGTATTTAAGTTCAATTTCCTCTGTTTCTTCTTATTTATATGAAAATAGCCGGTTAATTTTCTGAAAATAAAAACTTCTATATTTTATGTTTCAAAGTAAAACAGTGGGGAATAGATAGAGTGTTCACGTAAAAAGTTTTTTACTACATATGAACAACCTCGAGTAGATTTATTTTTGTTTTGTCGACAACAAAATCAGGATTTAAAAGATTGAGATTGTTGTTTTACTTTTCCGCTATTTTATTTCCCAACAATTAAAGTACTACATATCTTTTGCAATCCTCGAAAATAGCAAACCCAAAAGGAGCTGTTTAGAGAATATGCAACAAAATAATAATTTAGATATGGAACCGCAAGATATTAATGTTGTGAGTTCCAAGAAAGCACGTAAGGCTGTTGTCGCCACCGGTCTCGGTAACGCGATGGAGTGGTTTGACTTTGGTCTTTATGCTTATTTAGCTGTTGTCATTAGTCAGTTATTTTTCGCTGGTGTTGATAATAGTGGTCTTCAACTTGTCTTCACCTTCGCTACATTCGCTGTGGCCTTCTTAGTTCGCCCAATTGGCGGCATCTTCTTTGGTAAGATCGGCGATAAATACGGTCGTAAAATTGTCTTAAGTACAACGATTATTATTATGGCAATTGCTACATTAATGATTGGTTTATTACCTACGTATGAGCAAATTGGTATTTGGGCGCCTATTTTATTATTAGTCGCTCGTATGATTCAAGGTTTCTCTACTGGTGGGGAGTACTCAGGCGCGATGGTCTATATCGCCGAATCATCTCCCGATAAAAAACGTGGGATGCTTGGTAGTGGCTTAGAAATCGGTTCTTTATCTGGTTTCATTGCCGCTTCAGGTCTCGTTACCATTTTAACGTTCGCCCTATCTGATGCTCAAATGATGTCTTGGGGCTGGCGTATTCCTTTCTTCATCGCTGCACCAATCGGTCTAATTGGTTTATATTTACGTCGTCATCTTGACGAATCACCAATTTTTGAAGAAATGGAGCAAGCACAAGAAGAAAGTGACGAAGAACCGTTAACATTTAAAGAAATTTTAAAGCATTATAAAAAAGATTTAATATTAAGTGTTGTTATCGTGGCATTCTTTAACATTACCAACTATATGGTACTGTCATATATGCCTTCGTATTTAACCGAAGTTATCGGCATTGATAACACAACAAGTTTAGTCATTTTATTAATCACAATGGTCTTAATGATGCCACTCGCATTATTCTTTGGTCGCATGAGTGATAAATTTGGTAATAAACGTGTTGTTCAAATTGGCCTTGTTGGGTTAACCTTCCTATCAATCCCTGCATTTATGTTAATGGGGGTTGGCCAAGTCGGCTTTATTTTCGCCGGTGTCTTCTTATTAGGTTTCCTATTAAGTTTTTATGAAGGGACACTTCCTTCATTACTACCAAGTTTATTCTTCTCAGATGTTCGTTATCGTGCACTGGCATTGACCTTTAATGTATCGGTGTCAATATTTGGTGGGACAACACCACTTGTATCGGCTTATTTAGTCCATGTAACAGGCGATCCACTTGCACCAGCGTACTATTTAGCAGCGGTCAGCATCATTGGCTTAATCGTCTTTAGCTTATTATTCGTTCAAACGTCAGGTCGCGCATTAAAAGGCTCGTACCCAACAGTTGAAACGAAAAAAGAAGTACGCGAAGTGATGAAACAAGATCCTGAAGATGCATTATGGTGGCATGAAGAAGCGCCAGATATCGAAACTGAGCAAACTCAACCGCCGAAAACAATATCTTAATAATAAAAAAAGTCGTGTCTAAAGGCACGGCTTTTTTGTTGATTTAATTATTTTGAGTGACGAAGTTATTACGTCTTTTCACATAAAAAAAGAGATACCCAGGCGTCGGGTATCTCTTTTTTAAAGGATAATGTACATTTCTATGAACATACTATACTCATTATATGGGAAGCCTCTAAAAAACCATATCGGCATGTACACCTAATTTTCTTTTATAAATTAGGTATTTTGATATGTATTTTATTTATTTTTTATAAAACCCATGCAAATTCCACTGCTGGTCAAACATTTGTATCGTATTCAAGTAGGTAAATGTGTCAATGTCTTCTGGTAGTGGGTCTCCCGTTCCTGCTACAATAACTTGAACAGATGCTGTTTTTTGCTCTTCTGGTTTTACAAGCGCATAAATATATACCTTGTCATATTGAAATGCAATGGAAAGTGGCTTGGCTCCTAAAGGCAAATCAATTGTTTCCACTGTATTAACGCGTACTGGATATTTATATACTTTCATTTTTTTCCCTCCTTTATTACTCTCTTTTCCTTTATTCAATAAAAATAAAACGCGGCGTTTTTTTCCAAATAGCTGCTTTCCTGTTAAACTATATACTATATGAAAAAATATGCATAAAAAGGGCGTGAGACATTGACTGATTTTTATCTTTATCTTTTTAAATCGAGTACGATAAGTGCCATTTTACTTGTGGTGAACATTATCCTTGCTATCACCATTATTTTCTTGGAGCGTAAAAAACCATCAGCTGCCTGGGCTTGGGTTTTCGTGCTATTCTTTTTACCGTATATCGGTTTTATCCTCTACTTATTTATCGGTAAACCATTGCGTCAAAAACATTTACGTAGGTGGATGCCAAAGGATAGCATTGGGATTCAGGAAATGATTGATGATCAAAAAGCACGTGTTTTAAAAGATGAGCTGAATATAGAAAACTTCGAAAATGCACGTGAGTTAATTCATATGAATTTACAAACGAATAATGCACTCGTAACAAAAAACAATCATGTGGAACTTTTTAATGATGGTCATGAAAAATTCGACGCGCTACTGCGTGATATTGCTAATGCGACAGATCATATCCACGTGCAATATTATATTTTCAAACTAGATGGCATCGGCAAAAAAATTACTGCTGCGCTAATCGAACGTGCCAAGGCAGGCGTTGAGGTGCGTATCCTTTATGATGCGCTCGGCTCACGAAATGTGCGCAAACAGCATTTTAAGGAATTGATTCAAGCGGGTGGAGAGGTTGAGGTCTTTTTCCCATCCATCTTACCGCTTATTAATCCCCGAATGAATTATCGTAATCACCGAAAAATTGTCGTTATCGATGGACAAATCGGCTATATTGGTGGCTTTAATGTCGGCGATGAGTACTTAGGGCTAGACAAAAAGTTTGGCTACTGGCGCGACACACATATGCGTATTCAAGGGGCAGCTGTTCATGCACTTCAGGCGCGCTTTATGCTGGACTGGAACCAAGCTGGTAATTCACTTGATTTATCCTTTGCGCCGCATTACTTCCCTGCTCATTACATTACAGGAGATGTTGCGATGCAAATTGTTTCTAGTGGGCCCGATACACCATATTCAAGTATTGAAAACAGTTATATTAAAATGATTTTACAAGCAAAACGCTATGTCTATATCCAGTCGCCTTACTTCATTCCTGATGAAGCATTTTTAGAAGCGGTACGAATTGCGGTACTATCTGGTATTGATGTACGCATTATGATTCCTGATAAACCGGACCATCCATTTGTTTACATGGCGACCTGCTCGTATGCAGGCGATCTAATGGAATCAGGCGCAAAGGTTTATCACTATGCTAATGGCTTCATTCATTCAAAAGTCGTGCTCATTGATGACCAAATCGCTTCTGTTGGGACAGCAAATGTGGATAACCGCAGTTTCCGTTTAAATTTTGAAGTTAATGGCTTCATGTACAATGAAAAAATCACGAAAGAACTGGCAGATATGTTCCATGAAGATTTAAATGTATGTGTTGAGATGACGAAGGAATCGTATGAATCTCGCTCGTTATGGGTGAAATTTAAAGAATCTGTTTCGCGCATGTTATCTCCTATTTTATAAACTCAAATCATCGTCTTATGGGCGGTGATTTTTTATTACTTTGTTTAATCCATTTTCTAAAGGGCAAACAAATTAAGAGACGACAAAAACAAAAGGAGTTTTTACGATGACAGAAGAATACCAAAAAGTTCGAGACAATTTAACATCGATTATTGAGGATGCATCTGTTGCGATGCTTGTAACGCAGCAGGAAGATGGAAAACTTGTATCACGACCAATGCAACTACAAAAAGTAGAATTTGATGGGGATATTTGGCTACTTACGCGTACAGATACAGATAAGTATGATGAAATTAATGTCAATAACCGTGTGAATGTCGCAATTGCTAGTAAATCGTATGCTTCAATTAGCGGGACTGCTGAATTTGTCGATGACGAAGCACGTAAAAAAGAATTTTGGAATCCTATCTATGAAAAAATGTTTGATGTAGCTTATGACGACCCTCAACTTGTATTAATAAAAGTACATGCAGAGTCTGCGGAATACTGGGAAACTGGTTCAACAGTAAAATCAGTGTACAATTTTGTGAAAAAAGTTGTCGGAAAGGAAGAACCTGTAAAACCTTCAAAAGATACCAACCAATCACTTGATTTATAGTCCATACAACTTCAATTTATTAGAATATAAAAAATCTTTAAAATAGCGTTTATTTATGAAAAATATTTACTTTTATCATATTTATGTTTTTTTCTAGAAAACGCTTGCAACTTATGGTCCGTACCTCTACGATAAGAAATGTAAGATTTTAAAACTTAAATATTGAGGTATCAACATGTCTATTTTAATCGGAATTTTAGGTTTAGTCGTCGTTCTTGGCGTCGCATACCTAATGAGTAATAACCGCAAAGCGATTGACTTTAAAGCGGTAGGTATTATGTTCGTATTACAAATTCTTCTGACATTAGTGATGTTCAAAACATCGGTTGGGTTAAAAGTAATCGAATCTGTAAGTAACGGGATTACGAAAGTAATTAGCTATGGTCGTGAAGGGATTTCATTCGTTGTTGACGGTTGGATTCCAGAAGGTGGTTCACCATTTTTCATTAATGTTTTATTAATTATTATCTTTACGTCTATGTTGCTTTCAATCTTGACTTATATCCGCGTTCTACCTATTTTAATTAAATATGTAGGTGGATTTTTATCAAAAATTACAGGTGTTTCTCCAGTCAAAACATTCCATGCGATTAATAATATTTTCTTCGGTCAATCTGAAGGTTTATTAGCAATCAAATCTCAAATCCTAAAAATGGATTCAAACAAAATTATCGTTATCTCTGTTGCATCAATGGCTTCAGTATCTGCTTCAATCATGGCATCATACATTACGATGCTTCCTGCACAATACGTATTAGGTGCGATGGCATTAAATGCATTATCAAGCTTAATTATCGGTATTATGATTGCACCAGATGTTGAAAAAGATACTGAAAAAGTGGATATTAAAGACGCTACTGAAGCGAAATCTTTATTTGAAGCCATTTCTATCGGTGCATTAGATGGTGGTAAGGTTGCATTAATCGTAGGCGCGATGCTGATTGCATACGTTGGTTTAATGGCTTTAATCGATGGTCTATTCAGTGCAGTAATCGGTATTTCATTTACAGAAGTATTAGGTTACATCTTTGCACCAATCGCTTGGATCATGGGTGTTCCAGCACAAGACATTTTAGTAGCTGGTCAAACAATGGGTACTAAATTAGCAACCAATGAATTCGTTGCAATGCTTCAATTTATGGATCATATTCCGAACCTATCTGAAAAAACAGTTGGTATCGTATCTGTATTCTTAATTAGCTTTGCTAACTTCAGTTCAATTGGTATCATCGCCGGTTCTTTACAAGCAATCAGCGGTGAAAAAGCAGCAATCGTTTCTAAAAACGGTTTAAAAATCTTATTCGCTGCTACATTAGTTTCTGTATTCACAGCTACATTAGTTGGTTTATTTATTTAATACAAAAAGCGAGCGTCGCGATTATGCGATTCTCGCTTTTTTTTACTATTCGCCCGTTTCCAGTTCATGTAAAATAAACACTAAAGGAGGGATTGCATGAAGGAATTATCACTAGCGATGCTACGCGCTGGGATTTTTGGTTTTGGCGGCGGTCCATCCGTCATGCCGCTATTTCGCCATGAAGCGGTGAAAAAATATCACTGGATGGATGATGATGAATTTAGTGAAATATTAGCGATTGCGAATGCACTACCCGGCCCGATTGCCACAAAAATGGCAGGTTATTTAGGTTATCGACTGCATGGTGCCCTCGGTGCGATCTGGGGCGTTATTTGCCACATTCTCCCTAGTTCTATTTTAATGATTGCGCTTCTCTCAATTGTTGGTTGGCTCAGTAGCTCAAAAATTGTGATTGGTATGATTGCAGCCGTAATGCCCGTCGTAGTCATTATGCTACTTGAAATGGCGTTACAATTCTCACAAAAATCACTCAAGGGGCTTGGCATTGTTATGAGCATTGTATTTTTCGCGATAGCCATTCTATTACTTGAAGTACTTCATATTCATTCAGGTGTGGCAGTCATTTTATTTTTAATATATGGTGCGGCACACTTTAAGCTAGTTGAGCGCGTTAAGAGATGGCGTAAAGGGGGCGACGCTTCGTGATTCAGCTTTTTATCGGCTTTTTTGTGGCGAATATTTTAGGCTATGGTGGCGGGCCCTCGTCTATCCCTCTCATTTACGAGGAGGTGGTTGAACGTTATCACTGGCTTAGTAATGAGGCCTTTTCAAATGTCTTAGCACTCGGTAATGCACTCCCAGGTCCGATTGCGACGAAAATTGCCGCCTTTGTTGGCTACGATACATATGGCATATGGGGTGTCCTCATTGCGTTGACGGCGACAATTGTGCCGACGGTGGTGCTCTTAATTATTTTAATGAATTATTTGCAAAAGCATCGTGCTTCTCCAGTCATTAAAGGGATGACGCTATTGATTCAACCAATTTTAGCAGTTATGATGTTTGTGATTATCGTGCAAATGTCTCGTGAGTCTCTGCAAACGATTGGCACACTACAATTTTTACTCATTGGCGGTGTGGCCTACTGGGCTTTGATGATTCGAAAATTCCACCCCGCCTTCGTCATTGCAGGCGCCTTTTTATACGGTGGGATTGTACTACCGTTTTTCATGACATAAAAAAACGCGCCACTCGCAAACTGCGAATGGCGTGTTTTTTTAATAAGCTTCAAATACCGAACGAGCATGTGAGAATGTTTTAAAGCCATGAATGCCATGAAAGCTACCAAGCCCTGAGTTATTGACACCACCAAAAGGTAGTTCTAAATACGTATTATGCTGGACGATACCATTGATCGTCACACCACCTGAAGACGTATAGCGTAGGCAACGTTCTTGGAATGCCTCGTCGTCACTAAATACATAGAATGCAAGTGGCTTTGGTCGCTGCTGAATATAGTGTAGCACCTCATCAAGCGATGTATACGCTTTCAAAAATGTTAACGGTCCAAAGATTTCTTCATGTGCAATATGCATGTCCTCTGTGACATTGCCAAGTAACGTCGGCTCAATTAGGCGATTGACGTCATCGAATGTTCCACCGCTTAATACGACCGCACCTTTTGACATCGCGTCGTCATATAAGCCTTTTAAACGATTGAAATGCGCATCGTTCACAATTTGTGTACGCTCGGTTGTACGAATTTCGCCGTTTTCATATAATAGGCCTTGTGTTGTTGCGCGGTACGCAGCCGCAAAAGCCTCGACATCCTGCTCATGAACAAATAAGTAATCGGGGCAAATACAGAATTGACCACTCATTAATACTTTGCCGAATGCAAGTGCCTGTGCTGCCTTCGCTACATCATAGCCTTTATCGATGATTGACGGTGATTTACCGCCAAGCTCTAATGTAACGGCTGATAGATGATTCGCTGCTTCACGCATGACAATTTTGCCGACGCGTGGGCTTCCTGTAAAGAAAAAGTGGCTAAATGGTAATTTTAATAGCTGCTCAGATGTCTCCGCCTCGCCCTGTACAAATGCTACTTGCCGCTCATCAAATGTCGCCTCAATAATTTGCTGTAGTACGGCATTATAATGTGGATTAAACTCACTTGGCTTGATGACAACGCAGTTTCCTGCCGCAAGTGCCTCTGTTAATGGGTGAATCGTTACCGACATCGGGGAATTCCATGTACCAAAAATACAGACAGTGCCACGTGATTCGTATACAATATAAGCACCCTTGCCATCTTTTGGCTGCTCGACGCGCTCTGGTTCCATCCACTGTGCCACATGCTCACAGGCATAATCAATCGCCTCTGTTGCAGCATATACCTGATGCTCTGCGGTCATGCGTGGTGTTTTATAATCCTTGATGCTCGCCGCAATTAAATCTTCTAAACGGGCTAAAATATTTGTCTTTAAACGTTGTAGCATCTCCACACGTTCAGAAGCGTTTGTTTGACGCATCTCCCATTGATGTTTCGTTTGTTGATTAAAAATATCATGGATCTTTTCTACTGCAACTTGTACCATTTTAGCTCACCCTTTCAAATTATTTACATTTATTATAAAATAAAGAGAGTCGACTCTCAAGTTTTATTATACGAAATGAGGAAAAAATATGACAACTAGACAGCAAGCAAAAAACGCACGTCACGAAAAAATCATCGATGCCGCGTATACATTATTTTTAGCGCAAGGCATTGGCTCCGTCCAAATGCTCGAAATCGCAAAGGAAGCGGGTGTCAGTAACGCGACGTTATTCCGCTATTTTGCGAATAAAGCCGCAATTATTTTAGCAGTAATGGACCGCTTTATGCAGGATGCCGGGCGCGATATGCAAAAAATTACGACCATGCCTTTGACGGCCTATGAAAAGCTCGAAAAAATGTTCACTTATTTTATGGCGACAACGCCCGAGGTAACGCAAAAGCTCGTCCGCTATCTTGAAGCTACTGAATATTTAGCAGCGGTTGAAGGCATTGAGGTGCCTTCTTCTACTACGATGTTCAGTGAAGTAGTCGACCATATTATTGAAACAGGTAAGCAAGATCAGTCGTTTCATACAACCATCGATTTAAAAGTAGCGATTCATACAGCCGTCACGACATTTAGCTATATGAATATGAAAATTGAAAAAGATCAGACGTTGCCGTTCGCACAAAAAAGCGCTCATTTTGACATTCAAATGAGCGCTTTAAAAGATATGTTACTACGAGCATTAGCACCTGTTAATCCAGTGTAATATCAATGCCAATGCGTTTCATTGCGAGCTTTTCCGCAATCATACGAGAGCTAAAATTGTCCCATGATGTTGAATAAAAGGTCGTTCGATTTTGCTGTTGCACTTTTTTAGCCCATGCACGTACGACATCGACCGCATACCCACGTCCACGGTAATGCTCATTTGTAAAGACACTGGCCTCTGCCGCTTCGGTCGTTTGGCGTGCACTACAGCAAAGGGACACCGGAACGCCTGCTTCAATAACTGTAAATACTGGTGCACGTTCAGCTAATTCATCATGCGTGTACGGAAATGCCTCTTTAATTAAATATTTATTGTCCTCTGTAATTTCAATTGGGCCTTCAATTTGTGATGCAATCGTTGGGATTTCATAAAATGGGCCTAAATGAAAATGTTGCAGCTTTTGCTCGGCTGAAAATAATTGAATCGCCTGTAATAGCTGCTCATTCGGTGTGTCGCTCACGATGGCCTCTAGCTGCTTTCGAAGCTCTGGTGCCATATGCTCTTGATATTTGGTGATGCTTTTTTTACGTGTCACCCCTACATAAAACTGAGGTGCTTTATCATATGGCGACTCATTTAGTACCGTTAAATCGCCCACTTCATTTTGCTGAAATAATACATCAATATGCTGTTGTAGTAAGGTCTGTTCGTCCATTTAAAAGCCCCCTAGTTCTCTTCTTATTACATCAATTCCCGGCTCGAAACCATCTCAATCCATATTTCAGCGGTACATTTTATAAATTTCTGTCGCAATATAGTCTGAGCTATAATGGAGCCCTCGTTTTAGCCACCACATCATAATACCAACGAGCGAGGCTGTTTTAATATCGATATCAATGTCACGACGTGGCGTTTGTGTGACGCTATTTTCGCGGCGCACGCTAATAAGACGCTTCATTTGCTCATATAATTTCTCTTCAAAATCATTCTTTTGAAATAAGACGAGCAAATGTTGGCGCTGATTGTATAAATAATCGAGTAAGCGGATCAACTGGGATTTCTCGCTTAATTCGCGCACCTGCATAAGCTCTTCAATTTGTTTCGTAATTTCACCGACGATTTCATCAGTTAATTTTTGCAAAAGATCGTGAATATCCTCGTAATGCAAATAAAAGGTCGTCCGGTTAAGCCCAGCTTGTTGCGACACTTTTTGAATCGACAATTTTTCGGCGGGAATGCCTTGCTGTAACAGCTCAATCACAGCTTGTTTCAGCATTTCTTTCGTGCGTATGGCGCGCGGGTCTTCTTTTTTCGACATATTCATTCTCCTCGTCCATCTTTTTCGATTTTATCTACATCTTTTTTATTTTTGTCTTTTAGTCAACAACTTGATGAAAATTGTGCATGGTCAACAAAATTCATTCCTTGTTATGATATTTCATAGACAAAGTGTCTATAAAATTAATAGTAGCGTAAGGAGATGTACGATGCAAAACGAAATACCTAACAGCACGAAAAAGATTTTAATTACGATTATGATCATCGGCTGTTTTTTCTCAACACTTAACCAAACCCTTTTAAACGTCGCGCTTAGTGACTTAATGGAAATTTTTAAGGTGACACCGGATACGATTCAATGGCTTGCGACAGGCTTTATGCTTGTCAATGGGGTGCTTGTACCACTTACGGCATTTCTGATGAAGCGCTACACAACACGTCAGCTTTTTATCGCCTCAATGCTCTTTTTACTGATTGGTTCGATTGTCAGCGCATGTGCGACAACATTTGGCGTATTATTAGCTGGCCGTATGATTCAGGCGGCTGGAGCGGGAATTATTTTACCACTGATGATGACCGTTATTCTTTATTTATATCCACAAAATGAGCGTGGTGCGGTCATGGGTAAAATCGGCTTTGCGATTATTTTCGCGCCCGCAATTGCGCCAACAGTTGCTGGCTTTATGCTAGATTTCGTATCCTGGCGCTGGCTCTTTATTATGATGATTCCGATTTCAATTATCGTCATTTTATTAGCAGCGAAGTATTTATTTAATGTCGGCGAAAAAAAGGATGTCAAGCTAGATATGACGAGCATGATTTTCTCAACAGTTGGCTTTGGCCTTGTACTCTTTGGCTTTAGTAGTGCCGGTAGTCGTGGCTGGTCTGACTGGGCAGTACTTACTTGTATCATCACCGGCTTAATCGTCATTGCGCTATTTTGTAAAATGCAGCTTCTTTCAAATGAGCCGATGCTTAATTTACGCGTCTTTAAATACAAAATGTTTACGATGACATCGCTTGTCAATATTTTAGTAACGATTTTAATGTATGCCGACTTAATTTTATTACCGATGTATTTACAAACAGGTCGCGGCTTTAGCGCCTTTGAAGCGGGCTTACTGCTATTACCAGGGGCTGTTATTAACGCCTTCTTATCCCCTGTTACCGGGAAGCTCTATGATAAGCACGGCGCACGACCATTATTTATTATCGGTATGCTGTTAATTGAGATTTCGATGTGGATGGTCACGGATTTAACTGCAACAACAAGCTTCGTCTACATTATGATGCGTACGATTATCCTTCGTATTGGTTTATCCTTTATTACGATGCCACTTAATACAGCTGCATTAAATGCACTGCCACTCGAACTTGGCTCACATGGCTCAGCTGTAAACAATACCGTTCGCCAATTAGCCGGTGCAGTCGGAACGGCGGTTATTGTGACGGTGTATACGATTCAATCAACTGCTCATGAAGATGCGAAAGCACTTGCACCGATTATGGGCGCTAATGATACGTATTTATTTATGCTCGCGGTCGCTGTTGTTGCGTTTGTGCTTATTTTATTCGTTCCAGCAGAAAAGAAAAAACGACAACAGGAAGCTTAAAGAAATTGTGAAAAATCCTCTTTTTTCTCTTATTGAAAAAGAGGATTTTTCTTTTTATATACACTATAAATCCTTATTTTCATCAAAATATGAATTTGCCCTTTAAATATTGGCATTCCAAGAGTAAAGTGGCATATATAGGGGGGAATTAGATGAAAAAAATGGTAACTGGCGCACTAGCGCTAACAATGCTCTTCACTACTACACAGATGAAACCTGAACAAGTACAGGCAGCAACAATCGGAATCAATGATAAAGGTGAACTTGTAACATTATCTACAGGAAAAATAGTAAAAGGCTACAAAGTATATAAAAAGCGTCTATATAAGGATGGCCTACTTGCAAAAGGACGTGTTAAATATGGTACAGGCGATAATCTACGTCTTTATCACAATGGCTTCTTACAAAGTGGACTCTATTTTACGAAAGATAATAAATATGCCTTTAAAAATGGCAGCTTAATCAAAGGTATCTATGTACGCGATGGACTCTATCAAAAGCACATGACATATACAGATGGACGAATCACATCCCTTATTGAAATGAAGGACAACAAACTTTATGAAAATGGAAAATTAAAAAAAGGTGATTTTGTCATGGTAGATGATATAGGAAATGAATATGATACCGTTGACGATTTATTTTATTTCCATAATGGGGTTCTTGCAAAAGACTTTGGATTCGCGGAATTTACAGGTTCTAATTCTACGTTTAAAAAAGGACGATATTTATTTAAAAATGGCCGTGTAGTTGGGGTACATTTATATAAAGGACTCCTTTATAAAGATGGTGTAGAAGCAGTAGATCGTCTTATTCGCTACGATGGCAAAATGTATTACAATCATAAGCTTGCAAACGGTATATATGATGGCAAGTTCTACAAAGACGGTATCTATGTTGAAAAAGAAGGTACGAAGCATTTTCGCGAAAATATAAAAATGATGGACACACTTGCTGAGCAGCTTCCTGAGCATGTAGCCGATGTCGCACCAAAACTTGTGGACCTTACTATACAGCAACAAAAAATCGTTGTTGGTCATGAACTAGAAAATTACGATTTAGCTTCTTACCCTGCAATTATTAGCGATTTGCGTCATATTCAAGACGTCTCAAAAATGGTCGAACAAGCAGGCGATAGCCAAAGCGCACAAAAAATGAATGGTTTAGTCGAAGAAACAATTACGACGCTTTATAAATGGCAGCAATTATTATATGCAGATGGCAAACTTGTCGATGGCGCATACAAAGGGAATTTTTATGAAAAGGGGCGTTTGCTGAGTTCAATTGAAAATAAGCAACTCGATGATGCGATAAAATCATTATCTACAACATTGACAACGCCGGAGGAAGCAGCAAATTATCAAGCACAGGTCATGACTATTATTTCACGTGCACAAGCGGTAATAGAAGCAGCGAATAAACCTTCTTATGAAAATGTCCTTTATAGTACATCAGATGCAAAAAATGCGATTCACAATGCCATTGAACAGCGGGCGATTTTATTAACGACATTAAAAAAACATCAATGGACGCTTGATACAATGGCTCTCGATTCACAATTACGTGCGGCTCTCCTTGCAATTGATAGTGATGAAAGTATTGGGGAATTAGATGAAAAGGCTGATTTCATGTCACTTCAAATTAATGAAGTCGCAACAGGCAAATTTAATGCAGATGGTTTTGCTTACTTTGAAATCACGGTACCAGATGTCGAAGGAAATTATAAATTTGTTGGAAATGCAGCCGTCACAAAATATAAACTGTACATGAATCCAATAAAGAGCAATCTAAAAGATATGCCCGTACGCGCTGCTAATAAAGATATGTATGTTGAAAAAGGACATTATTATGTCGCAGTAAAAGGTAAGCCGATGAGTGATTACCGCTTTAAATTAAAGAAACATGCGTATGATTTACCTGCTGTACTTGCACCAAATGATGCATTTATGTCGCATAAACATCGGATTGACATCCCGTATTATTCCTATTCAATACCTTCTACAAAAGTTAAATTGACAACGAATCAACATGCGACATTCTTTGCTAATTATACGTCCCAAACAGACCAGCATATTCAGGCAGTCATTTTAACAAATGATAAGACTGGTAAACAATATAAAAGTACTTATAAAGGTAGCGGTATGAAATATGGTATAAGCGCACCGAATGGGACATATACATTAACGCTAGATTTAGATAAAAAAGGTGTTCCTGGCCATGTAAGCATCTATTATTTATTAAGCGATATATTACCGCTCAATCAAACAATTGCTTTAAGCCATTCCGATCGCAAGCCGTATACATTAAATACAGCAAACGATACAAAAATTAAATTTTCTTTAACTACAAAAACACAAAATAACAATGTCTTTCGAATTTATAATGATCAAAATCAACTTGTTAAAAAGATAACGTTGACCCCTGAACGAAATACTCGTGATTTTGTTTATACTGTAAAAAAAGGACGTTATAGTGTATATGGTGATAATCTCACTATCACAACAAAAATTTTAAAATAAAAAAAGGAGAAATCGCCATCCACGCGATTTCTCCTTTTTTTAATAAATAGCAGTTACAATAATGCTCGCTACAATAATAATAAAGCCGACGATACTAATAGCGCCCATCATTTTATTTTTGACGCGGAATTGATTTAGCACAACAATTAATAATACGAGCGCTAATACAAGCTGCCCCCACATCGGCAAATTAAAGCCTTTTTGCAACATGAAAAAGGACACGACGATATAGAGCGTTAGCGCGCCCATTAACACCAACCCTATTGATTGAAATAACTTCATTGGAAACCTCCCTTACCAGTAATTATTCTACGGATAACTCCGGGAAATGTTTCATAATTAATTTAGGCTAGTTGTTGTCGCTTTAAAAAAGAAAGCATGCCGAAAAGAGCAAGAAAATAAACCGCGATAAAGCCATAGATAAACACATTAAAAATCGGAAACAGTGCTTCGGCATGATGGAGCGGCCAGAAATATGTGAACAGTTGAAGCAATGTATAAAATAGCATCAATGCCAAAGCTGTAGTGAGCCATGCATTGGTCGTATAATTTAAAATTCGATACAAATAAACGGCTGCGCCAATGAGCAACACACCATTTATTATACCGATGAATAACAGCGTATACGTGAGTTCTAATGCAAATAGGCGACTTAATCGGTACACATTGATGACCAGCTCTACAATCATAAATGCGGTAAGTGCCGCGATACTACTCATCCATAAAGATTTTAATGTACTCCGCATCTACTCAATCCTTCCAGTAAAAAATAGCATCCCATATTAAATAATCTTTTGGCTTACGAAAAATAGTTGGGATTTTTGCTTTAAAAGGTAATGCCTTGTCGACATCTTCCTTATGTAAAATCGTTAAGTGATATTTCATGAACAAGCGCTCTAGTTTTTGCGCTAATTGTTGAAGTGACGTTGTTTCAAGTTCTAGCTGTTGCGGATGACTTAAAAGCGTATAGCTACTAGTCTCTTCTTCGCCGTCCTCATCATAACAGCTCGTCTCTTCAGCTTGTCCGATGACAACGACCGGTGCGAGGCGGCTCACTAAGACATGTAATCCTTTGATTGTCACTTCATTTCCCTCTATTAGCTGATGCTCTTTTTCATAGCAAAGTAGCTGGATATACGAGGCATAGCCACTATCAAAATAGTCACTCGCAAGGCGACATTGGATATGCTGTCGCTTCATTTCTTCTTGAATCGGTTTTAAATAATTTATAAGTACCTGCTCTTCTGGTGTATCATATGGATACCTATCCCCTACAACTTCGCCACGAATCAATGCTTTTAACTGCGCTTCTGTAAACATTTCACCAACCCCTTTATTTTCCATTATATAAAAAAGAGACTACGTTTTCACGTAATCTCCCAGATTATTGCATTACGCGCTCTAAGCCCATAATGCGGTACAGTTTGTCCATGTCGATAGCTTGCTCAAAATGCTCAGCCGCAATATTATACGCCTGCTCGCGCAGTTCTTTTTCTGATTGAACTTCCTCTGATAGCGGTGCGAGGCCCTTTTGGGTACGCCAGGTATTCACTAGCTCACGTGTAAAGGCGCGATTATGGAAGATTCCATGGAAATACGTGCCTAGCACATGCTCACAAACGGCACCATCTGTTCGTCCATTGTCTAATAATAAAAATGGTGCACAATCTGCAGTGCGCTCCGTACGTCCTAGATGAATTTCATAACCGGTTAAGATGTCCTCTGTACCATAGCGTGTGCCGGACATTTGAACGGTTCGTTTTTCACCGACAAATGTCGTCGTAATCGGCAATAATGCGAGTCCAAGCTCGTCCCGACCATCGCCTTCAATAGCATGTGGGTCAAGCAACTGCTCACCTAGCATTTGATAGCCGCCGCAAATGCCAATGACTGGCTTCGACTGACGTGCATGCTGTAATACGCATGCATCAAGGTCCGTTTCACGTAGCCAGCGTAAATCGTAAATCGTGCTTTTCGTGCCGGGTAAAATGACGACATCTGGCTTTCCAAAGTCCGCAGTAGTTTTCACAAAGCGTACGCCAACACCCGGCTCATCCATCAGTGGATCTATATCGGTAAAGTTTGAAATACGCGGTAGCTGAATGACCGCCACATCAATCGCGAATTCATCCCGCTTCGGCTTTTTAAAACGTAGTGCCGATAAGGCGAGCGAATCCTCTGCTTCAATTTGAACATTCATATACGGTACAACACCTAAAACCGGAATGCCTGTATAGTCCTCCAGCCACACGAGCCCATCATCAAGCAGTTCTTTCATGCCGCGAAATTTATTAATAATAATGCCCTTTACGCGTGCACGTTCGTCGTCATCTAACAGGGCCAATGTGCCGACAATCGACGCAAACACACCGCCTCGGTCAATATCAGCTACAAGCAACACATCGGCATCCGCCGCATGCGCCATTTTCATATTCGCAATATCTCGCGCCTTTAAGTTTATTTCCGCAGGACTCCCTGCTCCTTCAAGGACGATAACATCATACTGCTCCTGGAGACGTTGAATCGCAGCCTCTGCAATCGGCAGGGCCTCATCAACAAATTTATGACGATAATCACGCGCCGTCATATCTAAGTGATGCTTACCATGGACGATAATTTCTGACATCATATCATGCTTTGGCTTTAATAAAATCGGGTTCATATCCGTTGTTGCATCGACGCGCGCTGCTTCCGCCTGCACCCCTTGCGCACGTCCGATTTCGCCACCACTTGTCGTCACAAATGAATTCAGCGCCATGTTTTGTGATTTAAACGGTGCGACACGAAATCCTGCATTCGAAAAATGCCGACAAAGCGCTGTCGCTAGCATACTTTTCCCGACATCTGATGACGTTCCCTGAATCATAACCGCCTTTGCTTTCACCTGAATTCCCCCTTAGAATTCGAGCCCTTTTACTGCCGGAATGCCTTCTTCATAATAATGCTTCGTTGCATCAATCGTTGATACAAGATCTGCTAAATCAATCAGCTCCTGCTTCGCACTACGCCCTGTGACAACTAAATGCATCGATGCCGGACGATTTCGAATCGCCTCAACAACTTCCGCAAGTGGTAGCACGTCGTCTACTGGGAATTTTGAAATAGCTAATGCATTATTGAGCTCATCTAATACGAGTAAATCAATTGATTCATCCGCAAGCTTTTCCTTTGTAATGGCCCATGCTTTTTGTAGCGCCTCGCGATGCTCCTCAGGCGTTTTCGTCCATGTAAAGCCAATGCCCATCTGCTTCATGTCGACACCGAGTTTTTGTAGCGCAAGTTGCTCCCCGTATGTACGCTGTGGATTTTTAATAAATTGTAAATACTCCACATGTAAGCCTCGTCCAATAGCGCGTAATGTCACGCCAAGTGAAGCCGTTGTTTTCCCTTTGCCATCGCCAGTGTATAGTAAAAATAAGCCGCGTCTTACAGCCATGTCGTTTTCTCCTCAAATGGCGTACGCTTCGTTACGTTTACTTCTTCATCCGCTGGGTAACCAATGAAAATTGTGCCGATCACTTTTTCATCATTCGCCGCACCAATAAATTCGGGTAGACGTGCATCATGGACAAGCCCAACGCCGCGTGTGCGCCATACAAAGCCAAGTCCTAATTCGCGCGCTGCTAGCCACATCGCATGTACAGCACAGCTTGTCGCGAAAATATCATCCTCGGTCGCATCCGCATCCCCTGCTACTTGCTTCGCTGTCACAACGATAACGGTCGGTGTTGTTAACACAACTTTCATTGAACTTTCAACAAGATGTGGCTTCGTTGGAAAACGTTCTTCTAAATAAGCTGTAGCTAATGCTTCATATGCTTTTTTCTTTTCCGCACCAAGCACGTAAAAATGCCAAGGCTCACGTAAACGGTCCGTTGGGGCATACGTTGCTACATCTAATAATTGTTCGATTTTTTCTTTTTCAACAGGGCGGTCTTCGTAATTACGAATGGCACGACGCTGTTTAATTTCCTGAATGATTGACATATTGTGCTTCCTCCTCGACCCAGGCAAGTGTGTCATGTAGACTCGCAACCTCACCGACAAGTACCATTGCTGGGTTTTTAATTTGTTGTGTTACTGCCTCGTCAGCAATTGTTTCTAGTGTGGCGGTAATTGTACGCTGCTGGGCAGTCGTACCTTTTTCAATAATCGCAACCGGCGTTGTACGCGGGCGACCATATGTCATTAATTGGTCTGCAATATAGCGCAAGTTTCCAACGCCCATATAAAAGGCTAATGTATCAATACCTGTGGCGATGTGCTCCCATTTAATCGTATCTTGGCCCTTTGAATCGCGGCCATGCCCCGTAATAATCGCAAAGCTTGAGGCCATTTCACGATGCGTCACCGAAATGCCCGCATAAGCTGGCGCTGCAATCCCGGCCGTAATACCAGGCACGACTTCATAGCGAATACCTGCCGCACGTAATACTTCCGCTTCCTCAGCACCGCGCCCAAAAACAAATGGATCGCCGCCTTTTAGACGGGTCACGGTTTTACCTTCTTTTGCCTTTTCAACGAGTAATTGATGAATTTCCTCTTGAATAAAATGATGACGTCCAGGTTCCTTACCACAATAAATAAGCTCAGCATCTGGCTTCGCCTGTGCTAACAACTCCTTATTGACAAGGCGGTCATATGCAATAACATCTGCCTGTTGAATGCATTCTAAACCTTTGACCGTAATTAATTTTGGATCCCCTGGACCTGCGCCAACTAAATAAACTGTTCCGTACATGTCTTACTCCCCTTTTACGCAGGCACGAACAAAGCGCGCTGCAACTTCTGGATTTGAAGCAAAGTGGAAATGCGTATAACCAGCGACGATATTCCCCTGCATATAGCCTTCCCCCTTCGCCTTAAATCGACTTTTTGTGTCATAAGCAAATTGCTCTGGCCCTTGCTCATACGTTGAATAATGGAATTCATGCCCCTTCGCAAGCATCCCCTCGTCTAATAAGAAGTTGTCCTTTTTACCAAAAATCTCACGATAACCGAGCGCTACACGTTTGCCCTGCATTTTGGTGACACCTGGAATCGCGCCAACCATATCAAATCGTCTACCATCTAATGTCTCAATGGCCTCCGTTAAATACATAAAGCCACCGCACTCTGCAAATACAGGCTTATCCGCGGCAATAAAGGAGCGAATCGATTCTTTCGCTTGTGTAGTAGTAGCTAAAATATTCGCAAATTCCTCTGGGAACCCTCCACCGATATAAAGACCATCCGCTTCTGCTGGTACCTCTTCATTTGCAAGCGGTGAGAAGTAGGCGATATTTGCGCCATTTGCTTGCAGTAACTCGATATTTTCCTCGTAATAGAAGTTAAAGGCCGCATCATGTGCAACCGCTATCGTACAGCAAGCCGCCTTTTTTTCATCAAAAATCGATGTTGGAACCGTTAATTCCGGTACCTCTGTTAGTGCAAGTAGGGCATCAATATCAATCGTATCCGTCACAAGTGCCGCTAGGTCATCGAAGTAGCCTTGCATTTCCCCGCGTTCAAGCGCTGGAATGAGCCCTAAATGACGACTCGGCATATGCAGCTCACTATTTTTCTTTAAATAGCCAATGACCGGCACATCGCACTCCGCTTCAATAGCTGTTTTAACAATCTTAAAGTGACTTGCACTCCCGACCTGATTGGCGATAACGGCGACGATATTCGGCTTATCTGATAATAGCTGGAAGCCTTTCACAATCGCCGCTGCACTACGCGCCATTGCACCACAGTTGACGACTAGGACAACCGGTGTTTCTGTTATGACCGCAATGTCTGCGGTGGAACCGACATTCGATAGTGGGTCCTTACCATCATAAAAGCCCATCACACCTTCAATAATGCCAATATCACTGCCCTGTGTCGCGCGGCGTACGATATCACGCACGACATCCGCTTCAAACATAAAGCTGTCGATATTACGCGATGGACGCCCGGTTACTGCCTTATGAAATGATGGGTCGATATAGTCGGGTCCACATTTAAATCCTTGTACACGTAATCCTTTCTTTTGCAATGCGGCCATTAAACCGATTGTCAGTGTCGTTTTTCCGACGCCACTATTCGTCCCTGCAATGACAAAACGCTTCATGCGGTCCCCTCCTTAAAATAAAATTTCTGCAACAGAAATGGTTGTATTCCCTGATTTTTTCTTCACGAGTAGGAGCTCATCATTGCCACTGTAAAGTCGTACTGCTGGCTCACTCACGCCGTAAACTCCTGTGTATTTAAAGACGGTATCGGAAGGATCGGTCACAAGCTGGCTGTTTAACTCGTCCTTTGTATACCATTTAAATTGCCAATCATATTTTGATGTAATGTCGTGGAAGCATGGCTCATCACGTTTTAGCTCAAATGTGACAAGTGCTTTGACGCTTTTAATCGATAATCCAAGCTCCTGTAAAGTTTCCTTGATTACGGCATCGACTTCCTCCGCCAATGTACCACGATTACAGCCCATGCCAATGACGAGTGATTTCGGGCGATAAATAACATGATTTTCAACTAAGTCGTCCTCATTCAGTAAACGATGACTAATGATCAGTGCCGCATCTGGTTTTGCGGCCATAGCGCTTTCAAGTGACGCATATTCCACTAAGCTCGGCGGCATCGGGGCATCGTGCATCCACCAATTTTTCTCACCCGCTTCTTGTACAATTGCGACATGCTCTTCATTCACAACAGCGGCTGATACAGGCGTTAACTTCTCTGCCGAATCCCACTGCCAGCCAAATTTTGCACCGAATAAATCAACGGGAATCGTTTTTTGTACATCCGATGCCGTTGTAATAACCGCATTGGCGCCAAGTGCATCTGCTACGGTATGAGTCAGTGCATTAGCACCGCCTAAGTGACCCGACAGCATACTAATGACATTGTCACCGCGGTCATCAATGACCACAACCGCCGGGTCAACCTTTTTATCAACAAGAAGCGGCGCAATCATACGTACGACCGCACCAAGTGAAATAATCGTAATGATGCCATCATAATGTTTAAAAAGTGCCGGGAAAAGCATACGTACACTGTTTTTAAACAGCTGCACATTATGCTCACGCTCATCACCGCGCTCAAATTTACTCATATAATAAACATCTGTATTTGGAAAATTAGCATGCAAACGACGTGCAATGTCGACACCATGCTTTGTAATCGCTACGACCGCATATTGGTGCTTCACCTCAATCGGCGCTAGGACGTCTTCTTGTAGTTCGATGACCATTACTCTGTCACCGCTTTACGGAAGCCATGTGTAAATGTTTTATCATATAATTTTGAACGATAATCTTTTTCGTGGATGTTTGGATCAAGTGCCCAGCCCGCTAAAATCATCGCATGTTTACGAATGCCGTTTTTACGCATATCTTCGTCTAAGTTAATGAGCGTTGTCCGCACGATTTTTTGGTCGGGCCATGTAGCACGTTGCACAACGGCAATCGGTGTATCATCGCTCCAACCAGCTGCTTGCAATTCTTTGACGATTTTTTTCGTTAAAGTGGCACTTAAGAACAACGCAATCGTACAATGATGGCTTGCTAAGTCTTTTAATTTTTCCATTTCGGGGACAGGCGTACGCCCTTCTGCACGCGTTAAAATAAGCGTTTGTGTCAGGTCTGGAATTGTTAATTCAGCACCCACTGCAGCTGCTGAAGCGAATACCGAGCTAACGCCTGGAATGATTTCGCATGTAATATCATGCTGTTTTAAAATCGCCATTTGTTCCATAATAGCGCCGTACATTGCCGGGTCACCCGTGTGCACACGTGCTACGACTTTGCCGTCATTAACGCGGTCGACGATGGCTTGTACCATTTCATCTAAATGCATGCCCGCTGTTTTCACGACTTCCGCTTCTGGCTTTGCTTTTGCGATTAATTCTTGATTAACAAGTGAATCGGTATACATGACGACATCTGCCGTTTGAATCATTTTTAAGCCTTTGACTGTTACTAAATCTGGATCCCCAGGGCCAGCACCTACGATATAAATTTTCTTCATTATTTACGCACCACCATTAATGTTAAGTATTCAAGCTCGACACCATCAAGCTCAGATGTTTTCCAAATGACTTCCTCATCAGACGTTACTTTTGTCACCACATGTGCTTTTTCTAGTAAATCTAAGTCACGTAACACACGTAACATTAAATCAATGACTTTTGCGACTTTAATGAACACAACGGCATCATGGTCTTCGATTGCTTTACGCATTTGGTCGTAATCATCCACTGCTGGAATCATCGCAATATGGTCATCGCCATCACCTAGCGCAATGCCTAGACGAGAGGCCGAGCCATTGAATGATGAAATCCCCGGCACCATTTTAATATCAACTTCTGGGTGACGCTCCTTCATCAAGTTCATTAAGTGAATGAATGTGCTATAAAGCATCGGGTCACCCTCTGTCACGAAGGCCACATCATTTCCAGCCGCAATGCGCGCATATACCTCATCGACTGCCTTATTCCACTCGCGGTCCAATGTTTCCTGATGCTTTGTCATCGGGAATACAAGGCCTAGCATTTCTTTATCCATGCCACTGACGTACACATCAACGATGCGCTGTGCATAGCTTTTTTTGCCTTTCATCTTTTTCGGATACGCAATGACGGGTGATTCTTTCATAATGCGGAATGCTTTTACGGTAATTAATTCTGGATCCCCAGGTCCTACCCCTAAGCCGTACAATGTTGCCATGTTAAATTTCCTCCCTAACTGCTGTAATAATGTATATTGGATTTAATGGCACAAAGCGTGTCATATTTAAAATTGGTTTACTGCGAGAAATTTGCGCTTGAATAATCGATACAGTAAGCCCTAATTCTTTAAAGGTTTCAACAGCTTTTGCTAAGTTTTCAATCGTTGCTGCATTTAAAACGATGCGTCCACCTTCATTTAAACGGCCCGCAATCGTCGCGAGTAAATCTTTCATATTGCCGCCTGTACCGCCAAGGAATACGGCATCTGGATTTGGAAATTCATCCAAACGCTCCGGTGCCTTGCCATGAATAGCGGTCATATCCACGCGGAATTTGCGCTGATTTTCTAAACAATTGGCTAAGTCAGGCTCATTTTTTTCAATAGCATACACCGCACCGTTTTTCGCGATGCGTCCGGCTTCAATGCCCATCGACCCTGTGCATGTACCAATATCCCACACAATCGAATCCTCTTTGACATTTAGCTGCTGAATCGATAACACACGAATTTCCTTTTTCGTAATCAAGCCTTTATCGGGCTTACGCTGTGAAAATTCCTCATCTTCAATGCCAAGTGGCCAAACTTTCGGCGCTTCTGTGGCGTGTAAAATAACGACATTTAGCGGTGAAAATTCAGCTGTACGCATGTCTTCTAATGAAAAATGGCGACAGCGCTCATCGGCCCCCTCTAAATTCTCTGCAACAAAGGCGCGGTATTCGTGAAAGCCAAAATCAAGTAAATAATCGGCAATGGCATTGGGTGTATTGATGTCATCTGTCAGCAGCGCAACTTTTTTCTCACCATTTATTTTTTGTGCGAGGCCTTTTATTGACCGGCCATGTAAGCTCACAACTTTGGCGTCTTGCCATGACAATTGATGACGCGCAAACGCTAATTGAACCGAACTTAAATGCGGGTATACCTCTAGTGTCATTTTTGATGCAAGATAGTTGCCAATGCCGTAAAATAATGGGTCACCTGAGGCTAAAATGACGATATTGCCCTGTGACGCTAAAATGTCTGCGACGACCTTTTTTAGCCCGCCTTTAATAACAATTTTCTTGCCGTTATATGTATCGAAGAAGGCGAGAACACGCTCTCCTGCGACTAACACATCACTGTCTTCGATGAATTGTTTCTTTTCTGTGCTTAATGAATCGACACCACTATCCCCGATGCCAATCAATTTGATCGATGTTGTCAATGTTCTCAGCCCTTCCTAGTTGTTCGCCCTTCATGGAATAAATAAAGGTACTTAATTCGATGCCGCCACCGGTATGATGAATCGCCGAGTAACAGCATGCCTCACATAAATGATTGAAAAAAATATCATAGCCATGCTCGGACATAATTTCGCCAACATGTGAAGCCGTATTTGCCGCGCGTACTTCGTCTTGCAGATTCTCTGGTACTCCAACATCGCCTGCAAGCTCTGCAAGGAAGTTAAAATCAATCGGCGCGCTTTTTGAATGCACCATCATGACGCCCTGTGCGACTTTTGAAAATTTCCCCATCATGCCAACGAGCGTTACTTTTTTAATGTCATGCTTTTTACAATGCTTCAGTGCATGTCCTACAAAATCGCCCATTTCAATAAAGCATTCCTCTGCAAGCTCCGGAAACAGCGCCATCGCATAGCGTTCACTACGCCCACCGGTTGTCAGCACTAAATGTTGCTGACCGGCAGCATGTGCCACGCTGACCGCTTCGGAAATACTCGCCATATACGCAGCGCTTGAAAATGGTACGACGGTGCCACGCGTGCCTAAAATCGAAATGCCGCCTAGAATTCCTAGACGTCCATTCAGTGTTTTCTTCGCCAATTCCTCTCCTGTCGGAACAGAAATGACGACCTTCACCCCACGCTTCACACCAAATTGTGCAAGTGTTTCATTTACGACTTCATGTAGCATCTTTCGTGGTACTGGATTGATGGCTGCCTCCCCTACAGGCACCGGTAAACCAGGCTTTGTGACACGCCCTACACCGATGCCACCATCTAGTACAACGTCTTCCCCATCGATAAACGATACGGTCGATTCGATAAGTGCTAAATGCGTCACATCCGGGTCATCGCCCGCATCTTTAATTGTGCCGCATCGCACCGCATCCCCAACATGTACGGTATGTTCCATCGTAAATGTCGCATACTTGCCGACCGGTAAAAAAATAGTTACCGTTTCTTGCTCCTCGCCCGTCAGTAGTGCAATAAGTGCAGCCTTTGTGGTGGCCGTTGCACAGGCGCCGGTCGTATACCCCGAGCGCATATCTTTCGGGTCTTTTTTCTTTCGTTTCTCCACGCTAGTCTTGACGATCCGCCAGAATCGAAATCGCATTTAGCGCTGCAACAGTTACCGTACTACCGCCTTTACGCCCTACATTTGTAATGAATGGTACTTCTGTTACTTTCGCAAGCTCCTCTTTTGACTCAGCTGCTGATACGAAACCAACCGGCATTCCAATAATTAAGTCTGGCTTCGCGATGCCTTCACGAATTAAACGAATCAGTTCAAGTAAAGCAGTTGGCGCATTCCCAATGGCATAAATACCACCTTCATGTAAGCGAGCCGCTTTTTGCATCGAAATAATCGCACGCGTTGTATTATGCTCTTTCGCCATTTTTGATACGTCCTCATCGGCGATATGACAGAATAAGTCGCCGCCATGTTTTTGGAATCGTTTACGTCCTGAGCCACTTTGAATCATTTGCACATCAGCAATAACCGGACGACCTGCACGAATTGATTCCACACCTGCACGAATCGCATCTGGATGTAAAATTACACTTTTTCCTAATTCAAAATCCGCTGAAGCATGGACGATACGGCGAATAATTGACCATTCATCGTCATTGTAATCATGTGGACCATACTCTTCTAAAATCGTTTCAAAGCTATAGTCATAAATACGGTTTGGCTCAACTGTAAGCGGTGTAAAATCCGTATTGAAGTTATCGGTATTGATAAATAATTCTTTTTGCTCTGTATCATTTGTCATGTAAAATTCCCCCTATAAATTGTTCGACTGCTTCAAATGTGTCGAATGCATTGTCATATTGAATTTTTGGTCGTGTAATGAGCACAACCTCGATGCCTAAATCAAGCGCCGCCGTAATTTTTTCATCTACGGAGCCAGCTTTTCCGCTTTCCTTCGTAATCATTAGCGTCGTGTCAAACTGCTTATATAACGCCTCATTCAGTTCACGAGAAAACGGTCCTTGCATCGCAATAATATTTTTTTGTTCAACGCCAAGTGCGGCGCATTTTTCCATATTGTCTAGACGCGGTAGCATACGCGCAATCATGCGAATACCGTCAACACCAACTAATTTATCTGCAAAAATTTGCAGCGTCTTACTGCCTGTTAGTAGCATAACGTTCCCCTTACGAGCGAGTGCGACATCTGCCGCTTGTTCATACGTTTCAACCGCTGTAATGAGTGGATTTGTAAAATCCTCTGATGTACGCTCATAGCGGCAATACGGTACACCCGCTAACTTCGCAGCTTCCTGCGCATTTTTTGACGCCTCTTCTGCAAATGGATGGCTCGCATCAACGATCATGTCGTCACCACGTTCTTTCACCTTTGCAGCCATTTCCTCAGCTGTTAAACGCCCAACAAAGGTAGGAATGCCCTCATCTGTTAAGCTTTTCGCTGCCGAATCGGTTACGACGGTTGCAAGCACATCATAGTGTGCAGCTAGACGAACAGCGAGTGCACGAGCATCACTTGTTCCAGCTAAAAATAACATACGCTTTATCTCCTAATCTCCGCATGGTGCAGGAGCAATTTTAATTTTTGGTGCAATATCCTGATAGACGAAGTTGCCTAGTTTCTTCACGCGCTTGAAATATTTAAATAATCGTTCATTTGGATGCGCATTCTCTTTATATTCCGCCACAAGCCCTTCTACCATTGGCACAAGCTGCTCTTTTGATAAGCCTTCGACAACGGGCTGACCAGGATGCGCGGTGCGACCTACTGGCTTCGCGCCGATAAAGACATCAAAGGCCCCTTTACGGTAGACAATCCCAATGTCATCCATCACCGCGCGGTAACATGCCATCCCACAGCCATTAAAGCCAATATTTAATTCCTTCGGTAAATTCATACCGCCAAGAACGCTGTGTAGCTCCTCTGCATATGGAATTGAATCCGCCTTTTCACCATCACAGAAATCACACGCTTTAATACGTGCCACGTCGCCGTATGGTGAAACAAGTAAGCCTGATTCCTTCAAACGGTCCGTAATAAGCTCAGGGGCCGTCGTTGGAATGCGCAAAATAAATTCATGCTCTGGCGTATATTCCATCGTGCCTTTTTCACCGACAACATCTGCGAGTGTCATCATTTGCTGCGGCGTAATTTTTTTATTAGCCACACCTGGACTAACGGCTAATTCAAAAATCGATTCCATTTTCTGATGCACATAGTGCTTTGGCTCAAAAACCTCGACACCTAAGCAACCAAGTGCCTCCTCCGCTAAAGATAGGGCCGACTCGGCAGGCTTTAATGGCTCAGGCTTTTTTTCTGGTGCAGGTGCTACGGGCTCATAAGAACGCCCTGTCTCCTGATCCATTGCCCATGGTTCTGCTTCCTTCTTCAAGCGCTGATGCGGCTTCAGCGGTTGCTTTTCTTCGCCTAATGTATATTTCTTTTGATAGCCACGAGGCGTAATCATTTTATTATCATAGAAAAATGTTGATGAATTCCCGATAACAACGGTTGTCAACATGCCAATGTCATGCGTTAGCATTTCCGATAAAGTCGTCATCGTAATATGCTGTGAATCACGATACGCACTTTTTACCAGGCCAACTGGTGTATCTGGATGACGATATTCAAGTAAAATACGCTGTGCTTCAACGATTTGGCGCGTACGACGACCACTTTTCGGGTTGTACAGTGCAATAACGAAATCCGCCATTGCGGCTGCTTCAATTCGTTTTGAAATTAAATCCCATGGTGTTAAGTGGTCACTCAAGCTAATCGTACATGAGTCATGCATGACCGGTGCGCCAAGTAAGGATGCACATGAGTTGATTGCCGAAATACCTGGCACGATTTCAACCGGTATACCCGTTTCTTCCGTCCAGCCCTTTTCGATTAACACTTCATACACAAGCCCTGCCATACCATATACACCCGCATCACCACTTGAAATAACGGATACGATTTCGCCGGCCTCTGCTTGCTTCACCGCTTCCTGTGCACGTGATACTTCCTCCGTCATCCCTGTACTGACAACTGCTTTTGCTGTAATTAAATCTTTGATTAAATCGACATACGTTTTGTACCCGATCACCACATCACTCATTTTCAGTACATCGACTGCACGATTCGTAATATGTTGAAAGTCCCCTGGTCCAAACCCGACGACGAATAATTTACCCTGTGCCATGCTACTTCCTCCATTTCTTGTCACTCACAACTCCCCATTCGGACAATGAAGACAACAAAAAAAGCCCTCTATTCCGGAGAATAAAAGGCTGAACATACTGAAAATTCGCAAATTTAAAAAATACTGCAAATAAAGTTTGTCCAAAAGCTTCTCCCTCCGAAAAGTTTTGTCCGATTTTAAAAGCAGGTTTCCTGACTCAAGTGTCTATGACGTCATCCCTTCTCAGCTTTAGCCAATGGATTTGATGACCTCAACACTCTTACAGTAGCGGGGGCTGTAATGGCTTCTCACCATTTTCCCTATTATCCTCACAACGAGGCACTTCTAAAATGTATCGTTAGTATTTAGTTTTTAAAAAATCTTATTTTCATCATATCGGTAATTATCTTACTTTTCAAATCTTTTTTTACTATGATGTTATAGTACAAAAGAAAATTCGCATAAATCGCTTGAAATCACAGCATTTTCTCTGTATTGATACAGTTTTTTTGATTTCAAATAAATTGAAATAAAAATTGTTATTGGCAAATTCCCACGACAATGATAAGCTATTTTACGAAATGTCGAAAAATTATATACAATTTTACGGTGCGGATAATCAATTATTCGCTTAAAAGGGAAACTTGTGAAAAACAAGTGCTGTCCCGCAACTGTGATGCTGAGTTTCATTGCGTATGCCACTGTCTAGACGATGGGAAGGTGTAATGAAATGTTGACGCGAAGCCAGGAGACCTGCCGTAAAATCAATTCGGCCTACGAGGATAGGTGTACGAAAGACAAACTTACGATGAATGCTGTCTTTTTGTGCCTATTTCCGTTATGGAGATAGGCTTTTTTCGTACATTCCTCTACTTTTATAAGGGGGATTTTGCATGAAAAAATTATTAAAATTAATGTACTTCGCGCCCATTTTACTGCTCGTACCAACGCGGGCGAATGCGATGCACATTATGGAAGGTTTTTTACCAGTCGAATGGGCCATCTTTTGGTGGGTACTCGCGCTACCATTCATTATTTTAGGGATTCGTTCAATCACGAAAACGATTAAGGAGCATCCCGAAACAAAAATGATGCTTGGTTTATCTGGCGCGTTTGCATTCGTCTTATCTGCACTAAAAATACCATCTGTGACAGGAAGTTGTTCACATCCAACAGGTGTGGGCCTTGGTACGGTATTATTCGGACCGCTTGCGATGAGTGTTGTCGGCTCTATCGTTCTACTATTCCAAGCACTTTTACTTGCGCATGGTGGCCTGACAACACTTGGCGCCAATGCTTTTTCAATGGCAGTCGCTGGTCCAATCATTGCGTGGTATGTTTTTAAAGGCGCACAAAAAGTTGGTTGGTCGTTCTCTGTTGCGGTCTTTTTAGCAGCGATGCTTGGTGACCTCGGTACATATGTAGTGACATCCTTCCAATTAGCACTTGCCTTCCCAGCTGAGTCTGGTGGTATTTTCGCATCATTCGGTAAATTTGCGAGCATTTTCGCTTTCACACAAATTCCACTTGCGATTAGCGAAGGGTTATTAACCGTTGTTGTCATGAACTTCTTACGTAAATACAATATTGCTGAATTAAAAGCATTAAATATTTTCAAAAAAAATAAGGAGGCGGCATAATGTTCAAAAAAAATCTCTTATTAATCGCCATCGTTATTATTTTAGCCATTGTGCCACTATTCCTTCAAAAAGGCGCTGAGTTTGGCGGCGCTGATGGTGAAGCGGAAGCGGCCATTACTGAAATCAACAAAGATTATGAGCCATGGTTTTCAAGCCTTTGGGAACCACCAAGTGGCGAAATTGAAAGTTTATTATTTGCACTACAAGCGGCAATTGGTGCAGGATTTATCGGTTACTTCTGCGGTTTAATGCGCGGACGCTCAAAAAAAGTGGACAAGGATCTGCATGATTCCCATTGATCAATACGCCTACGTTAATCGTTTAGCGACGGTGCATCCACTTGAAAAAATGGCCTTTTCATTTGTATTTTTATTATTTGCCATTTCAACAAAAGATGTGCTGATTTCACTCATTACGTTTTTCGTAATGAGTGTTTTCATTTTAATTGCCGCAAAAATTCCGCTAATAACGTATCTTAAACTGCTCCTTCTACCCGGCTTCTTCTTATTATCGAGCCTTGCAGGAATTTTAATTTCCTTTACAACCGCCACTCATTTACCGAGCCATGTTGCGGATTGGACCGTCTTTGGTGTGACGATTTTCATCGGCACCGCAAGTATTCATACGGCCTATCATTTATTTTTTTCAGTGCTCGCAAGCATTAGCTGTTTGTATTTTTTAACGCTGACGACACCCATTACCGCCATTACCTATGCGATGCGAAAACTAAAATTCCCAATTGTATTTGTTGATTTATGTGAATTAACATACCGTTTTATTTTCGTGTTCTTAGCGAGTATGCAGCGCATTTATCAGGCACAGCAGTCACGTCTTGGCTATCAAAATAAAAAGCGATGGATTCAGTCAATTGGCTTTTTGATTACTTCGATGTTTAAGGATGTCTTCAAGCGCGCACATGAGCTCAACAATGCGATGCAGGCGCGCTGCTATGATGATACAATTACCGATACATTGTACGGCTATAGTGTATGTCGTCGTAATTGGTACGGTGTTGCCGCTTGTCTATGCGGTTTATTTATTATTTACTTCACATTAGGAGGGCTTCTTACATGACGATTTCTTTTCAGCACGTCACATTTCAATACGGAGACGGGACGACCGCATTACATGACTTATCCCTCGACATTCCAACGGGGAAAAAAATCGCCCTTCTTGGCAATAACGGTGCCGGGAAATCGACTCTTTTTCAGCATATGAATGGCCTTTTACAGCCAACAAATGGCACCGTTTTATACAACGACGTGCCGCTAGACTATAAACGTAAAGGCCTGCAAACATTACGCCAAAAAGTGGGCATTGTCTTTCAAGACCCGGACTCGCAGCTCTTTTCTGGTACGGTTGAGCAGGATATCGCCTTTGGACCGACCAATCTTGGCTGGGATAAGAAAATCGTTAAACAAAAGGTCGATGCTGTTATTGATCTTCTTGAAATTGAAGCCTTGCGCAAAAAGCCCCTTCATTTTCTAAGTCTCGGCCAGAAAAAACGCGTGGCCATTGCGGGTGTTCTAGCAATGGAGCCAGAATTGATGATTTTGGATGAGCCCTCTGCTGGACTTGATGGCTATTATACACAGCAAATCATGCAGATTTTATCGACACTGCACACGCCTGAGCGCACGATTATTTTATCGACGCATGATGTGAATTTTGCCTATGAATGGGCAGATGAAATTATTGTCGTCAGTGATGGCCAGCTGCTTTATCAAGGGGACCCAGTTCATTTATTCAAGCATGATACGATTTTAAAAAAGGCCCATCTCGACACACCGTGGCTTTTTGAAACGACGATGGCCTTAATTCAAAAACAGATTATCAAGCCACTCGAACACTTCCCGCGCTCAAAGGAGGCTCTTTTTGAGCTGTTACCAACAGGGCGCGCAGTGCAATTCATCTAAAATTGGGGTATAGGATACTGAGGTGATGGCCGCATGAAAAAACTACTCGCAATTGCACTGATGATTCCTATTCTCGCAGGCTGTACGACCACGCCAACTGAAACACCCACACCAACAAACCAAAAGCTGACTTGGTATGATAGCCGCGAGGAAGCGCTCCTTAAAGGCTTAAAAAAAGAAGGCACACGGAAGGAAAATATTTTAGAGACAAAGCAATTTGGCGATGAGCAACTCATTATTTATCACGCCACAACTACACAGGGTGAAGGCATTGGCGTCGCAGCGATGCAGCAAGAAAACGACGAAAAATTCGCGTGGACGCGTGTATCGAATAAGCTCACCGTTCGCTTTGCAGACGGACAGACCGCCAATAGTCAAACGACATTCCATAGCCCTGAAGGTGTGCATTATCGCCTGTATATCGGGATTATGCCTAAGGATAAAAAAACGGTTGTCATTAATGGTCGTTCAATCCGGCCTACTGTAGATATGGATACACGTATGTATTATCATATTAAAAAAGTGAAATAAAAGAACGGCTCCCTGTGAGCCGTTTTTTTATTCTAGTCGATTTCATTGATTATCATTTACCTCATTAAAGTATCCTAAAATAAGACTACTACAGAGCACTTAAAATGGAATTATTAAGTTCCCACTATTATGCAATCGATTTCGAATAATTTGACTGAGTTATTTTTTGTAAACATATAAACAAAATTACATATTAACTAAATTACATTTGTAGAATGATACGTTCAGTTAACGACCGTCTAGTAGGTGATTTTGCATCCCCATTTCGTTCCTTTCAGTTTAATGAATTAAAAAACACCTTTGCCTATTAAGCAAAAGTGTTTTACAACGCTATTCTCGTACCCACGCAAGACCAATCGTACCTTCGCCTGCATGAACACCTACTGCTGCTGATAATGGTGTTTTCATAAAATGAATGGCTGGATAGCTCGCTTCAAGCTCACTTTGCCATTTCGTTACTTCTTCATCATTGTTGCAATGAATAATCGCTACGTCTTTTACATCTGACTTCGCAATCGCCGCATCTAATTTTTCCATAACGGCTTTTTTCGCACGCTTTGTCGCACGTACTTTATGGATAACATTGCATACACCCTCATCATCATACGCAATAACTAATTTCATATTTAATAAATTGCTTAAAAACATCGCTGTCCCTGACACACGACCACTCTTATGCAAATTTTCTAAGCTCGCTGGAATAAACGCGAGCTCCGAGCGAGTCACCATTTCCTCAATCAATGACACAATGGCCTCAGGGGATTTACCTGCTGCCGCAAGCTCTATACCATACTCAAGCATACGCTGCATTGGGTACGAGCCAATTTTTGCATTGATTGGATATGTTTTAAATCCAGCCTGCTCAGCAGCCATCGTCGCGCTCGCAAAAGTACCTGATTGCTTCGCTGATGTGTGAACCGCAATCGCACAATCGTAGCCCTCCGCCTTTAATTGTTCGTATAATGCCACATGTTCTCCAAAGCTCGGCTGTGATGTTTTCGGATGCTTTGCTGCTGTACGTAATTTCTCATAAAACTGCTGCTCCGTCATATCAATGGTTTCACGCAAGGCGCCCTCTTCAAAAACAACGTTCAGTGGCAAGACGTGAATGGCGTGATCTTTAATAAATTGTGCGCTCAAGAAGGCAGCTGTATCTGTAATCCAAGCAATTTTCATTTCAGTAACTCCTCATATTCTCTAGATAACTCCATGATATTTTCTGAAAGCGTTTTCCTATAGTGACAAATGTCATGTCATGTTAGTTGTCTATTTTTACCGTCATTTTTTAGACATTTTTAATTAGTCGATTTGCGATTTCTATTAAATAAAAAAAGCACTATTCCCAAACAACTTCATCGTTTAAAACAAATTCTAATGCGTTTAAGCAGTATTTCAGTCCATTTCACTCGTCAAGCGACAGCCTATCCGTTTTCTAAAAATTTTCAGCATTATTGGTATGACAAAATTACATAGCAGCAAATGAATGATTAGAAATCGCTCATTCTCTCAAGAAGCGGGTTTTGAATACAACATATTCAAAAATAAGTGCCAACGCACAACTATTGTCTGATGAAACGAGCAGCTTTTATTAATGATTTTGCATAATCCGTCAACAAAAACAGTCATTTCGCGACACGCAAGCAAATAATAACTATTTTTGATTCCCGAAAAAGGGGTTTTTATGCTAAAACAGCGGCTCTAAGGGGCCATTTCGAGCAAAAAGCAGCCCCTTTTTTTCACTTCAAAAAGCAAAATTCGCTCGCATAATAAAATTTATTGAAAAAACGACAATCAGACAATTTCGTCCGCTAATCGCCATATCCTTCGTGTGAAAAAGCCCCTTAAAAGCGTAAAAACGGGCAAAAAACACCCGCTAGAGACGCCGTAAAGGATGCTTTTTACTAGCTCTTCAGACAAAATAATTGTAACTATCGCCAAATATATAATAATGATTTGCGATACTAATTCTTAAAAGCAAATGACTAACACAAATACAGGTCATTTCACTTATGCCTTGCACTTATTTAAAAATATGTCGTAGCTAAAACACGCTCCTTGGGGTGATCGGCCATTCGCAATCACTCGATTCAAATTGTTAGCAGTCACTTTAATGGAAACAAAAAAGGACTCCAAAACGGAATCCTTTTACGCTATAACGTTTTTTGTGCAATAAAGACAACATTTTCTGAATGGCTATCTGCGGTACGCCAAGTGAAATCACCGTACACTTCTACATGAAAACCTACTTCCTCTAGTGATGCTTGCCACACATCAATTGGACGAAACCGCAAGTGTAAATCAACGGATTCAATTTCCTGCTCTCCATCAAATACCGCTTCATTAAATGAAAAGATCTCATTTTTGTAGCCGCCATATGTTGTATGAACCTCATATGTTTTGTCATTTACATGCGCGATATCTGGTGAGCTATCACGCATCCACTGCTCCCATATACGCACAGTAGGATTTCGCGTATCAAATACGAAGCGACCACCTGGCTTCAGTGAACGATATGCATCTTCTACGACCTGCTGCCAGGCTTCATCCGTTAAAAATACTTGCGATACATTAGCTGTCATTACGACCAAATCATATGCCGCTGTTTCAAGCGTCGTACTATCGCCCACACGCCATGTGACGTTTTCTGCATGTGGCTTTGTTTGTGCAACAGCCAATGCCTCCTCGTTTGGATCAATGCCAGTCACTTTCGAATCTTCTGCAAAGCGTAAAGTCAACCGGCCTGTCCCACAACCAAGGTCAGCCATCGTTTCTGGTTCATAGCGTTTTACAAGTCCACTAAAAAAATCATCATCTTTTGCCCAGCGATTGAGCACATCATATACTAACGGAATCATTTTGTCGCCTCCCATTCTTTTCTCCATTATTTTACAATGAAACAATAGTTTATTCCAATAAAAAACGAGCAACCATTTTGTGATGGTTGCTCGTTTTTATTAATATAATAAACTGATAAACGTATCAAAATCTTTTGCGACAAATGATAAATTATTACGTCTCATAAATAATTCCACTGCCTCTAGATCATTATCAAAGTCTTCTAATAAATGCTCTTCTGGCACTGCTTCCTCGTGTCGCCAAAAGACAATCTGTGGATGTATATCCTCCTCTGAAGTGTAACAGAAACATATTAAATTACCAAATGGGTCAATCGCAAATGGTACAATCCCTGCCGGAAGGATACGAGGTCCTGCCAGTCTATACATAAAGAGCATGATGCTTTCATTTCCCTTGACTGATAAAAAATTACCAAATACACGTTCATAGCCATTTACCTGGAAGCGATAAAGAGAAAGATTGGAACCATGATGTTTTGAAAATACTACTTTAAACATTTCTGGTAAATGAACAACTAAGTCCTGCTCAATCTCTCTAACTGACGCAATTGGTACTTCGTCATTTGAATCAATAAAGGACACGGTTTCATCAGAATACTGCGGCTCAACAGGCTGTTCTTTATGTCCCCATATAATACGTCCACCGACATGTGGAACTGTATGAAAAGCGGAACTAACGAGCTCCATTTTTCCTGAGACCTCATGATGATGCCACACTAATTCGTGAATTTTCAATTTTCCTTGTTGGATATCCGCTAACTGACGCGCAGTAAAAATATCCTTTGATAGCTCACCTGAATCAAGCGCTTGCTGTAGTTGTTCAACGCAGGCCTGTGCTTGCATTAAATCGGTCGCATGATAGAGCTCTTTTGGTAGATGTGCGCTAAACTTTGTTGCATCGCCTTCAAAATGCGGAAAGCCTAAAAGATTATACGTCACACCTGTTTTTTCTGTCGTATCCTCTGTTTTTTCATGTGCTTGCTCCACGGGTTCTGGCTGTTCACTGATAGATTCCATAGCGTCTACACCTGCTAATACGGGTTGATTTCCTTGTTTCATAAGAACGATAATGCCCGCAATCATCGTAAATAGATTTCCTAAGAAGCCAGAGATTGTAAAATAAACTCCCCATTTTTTAGATAAACCTTCTGTATCTACTTTTTTATAGCCCTTTATCGCAATGATTGTTAAAATCAACGGCACAATAAAAATAAAAATGGTTTTAATACCAAAAAAGAAAAGCTCATAATTCTCCACGGGCTGTGTTGATGCAAAACGCATCGTCAAGCTTGTAATGCTAAGCCCATTGAATAATACAATAAATAAGCCGTAGCCAAGAATGCCCAGAATCAAAAATAGTTTTTCTGCTTTCATGCTGTAACTCCTTATTCATTCATTTATAACACATATACGCTTAAATACATATTTATCATATATAAATTATATATATACAATGTTACACATATATTATTCTGAAATATATAGCATAAAAATCCCTTTTTACTACGTCTTAATAGTTCAAAATAGCGTAAAAATGAAGAATGAAGTCGAATTTTGTCAGCAAAAAACCCGCGTGTAACTAGTTACATAACATGCATATTAAATGAATATAAAAAACGTCCCATTGACGATATAACGTTTTACGAACATCATTATCTTTTCAAAACATCCATCACATAACATCGCACCGTAGAAAATTCCTGTGCGTCATAAGAAAAGGCTAATTTTTCCGCCACCTGCGCAGCAACTTCCTCAAAGAATGTCATCATTATCTCAAGCGCTTCCTTCGTATGAAGCGGGTCCTTATACGTTGCTATGAGGCGTGACCACCATTCCTTTGATACATAGCGCGCCAAATATTTTTCATTTTTTCCAACACTGCACGAAAAATTCGTATCGATGCCAACATGCCATGTCATCATGAGTCGAAGCATCTCACGACAGCTCGCTAGATGATCGAGCGCATACAACGCTTCACCGCGCGCTTCGCCCTTTGCGACATAGGTCGTCAGCCACCAAAATTCATTGCAGCAATCTCCAAACTCAAGCGCACTCGGCTGTTTCACCCAGTAGTCGCGGTCACTAGGCGCTGTTAAAGATATTTCTTCATCCTTATCCAGCAAAATCTGCGTCAAGCTATCCTCGTGACAATACGCCTGTTTTTCCTCTATTGGAATGAGCATCAAATCAAGGCGCTCGCCATTTTCAAAAAGCATTAAATAGCTAAAGCGCCCACCTAGCTCTGGAGGAAATAGCGTCATATTTTCAGGCGTTTGCATTATCAGGCGCTTACCAAAAATATCGATCCACTGCGCATCTGCTAAAAAACTCGCCATATCCGTCACTAAAAAAGCAATATCATAATCCTGAAATGCATCCTTTGGCGCGTTATCATTCGTCCGCGAGCCATTCATCGCTACCATACGCACGCGCTCATCCGCGTTCGCAAAGTTTAAAACCTTATCGAGCATTCCTTACCATTCCTTCATAAATTGTTGAATCCTCTGTTGAATGTCGAGCAGATGTTGTAGCGCTACGTCGACATTTGGCTCTCGCTGTTCTAGCGAATGATTCGCCCCGGGTATTTCTAAAAGCGTCGCCTTTTGCGCTAACCGCTTCACATGATCCGCACGGTAATGCCCATCCTCCGTTCCAATGACCACAAACATGGGCTTGTCGCTCGCAAGTAAGCCCTCTGTAAATCCTTCAAATTGTAGTAATGGCGTTAAAATAATAAAAGCGACTTCGACATCCCACTGTGCTGTCACATATGCATAACTTAGCGGTAGCGTACCAAGCGATTTCCCGTAAAATAAAATGCGCTCATACTGCCCCGCTTCAAGTACCTCATCAATAACAGAGGATACATCTGCGGTAATTCGCTCAGTTATCGTCGCTGTAGCTTGTGTAAAAAAAGCGTCATCATACTCATAATGCACCTGCACGGTATCGATGTTTTTCTCTTTCATTAGCATAGAACCGTAATACATTAATGGCTTGTCGTATGTATAATTTGTTCCTGAAAGCATCACACAAAGTGTCTTTGCGCCTCGTTTCTCATATGTATAGTGAATTCCTGTTTTTGATTGCATATCCTCACCTCCAATTCATTATACCATTTTTCCACAACATCTTTTAAAATGTGTTGCCTAAACAACAAACACCGGTAGCTGTCTGTTGATACCCTTTACAAAAGCGACGATAGTATAGATATACAACAGGTGTTGCTTATAAAACATCTGTCCGAGAAACTAGAGGAGGAATTCAAATGTTAGGTATTCATACAATTCAATCAATCCCATTACAACGTGGTGACGGACGCAATTTACGCTACGTATTACAACTTCAAGACCCAATGAAAAGTGACCCATTTATCATTTTAGCGGATGATAAATTCGCACATAACACATGTGCGGATCATCCACATAAAGGGATGCAAACGGTAACGTATGTGTTAGAAGGTAGCTTAACTCACTTTGATAGTAAAACAGGTGGCGGCGGTCGCTTAACAGAAGGCGACTTCCAAATCATGACGGCTGGTCGTGGGATTATTCACAATGAAAATCCTGATGTAGGCGAAGAAGTACGTGTCCTTCAATTATGGGTTAATTTATCATCAGAAAACAAAAAACAACCGGGAAATTATCAAGATTTACCAAGCACAGATGTCCCTGTAAAAGACATCGCTGGTGGTCATGTGAAAGTATTTGCAGGTGACGTAGATGGTACGACTTCACCACTTGAATTAGTAACACCATTCGTTTTTGCAGAAGTACAGCTTGAAAAAGGCGCACACTATGACTTCCCTGTACAAGCAGGCTTTAACACGTATCTTTACGGCTTAGATGGTGCCTTCAACATTAACGGCGAAGCATTAAAAGCCTTTGATACCGTACAATTTGATACAGTAGACCATGCAGAAACGATTTCAATTGATGCAGCAGAAGATATGACACTTGTTATTTTCAGTGGCGAACCGATCAAAGAGCCTGTTGAAGCACAAGGTCCATTCGTTATGAATACGAAAGAAGAATTACACGAAGCCTTCGCAAGCTATCGTAATGGTACATTTTTAGAAGGCGCTCCGTATTAAGAAATAAAAACCAGGAATCCACGAATTCCTGGTTTTTTCATGTTATAATGGCGAAAATTCTGTTGGAGGACTGCTCATGCTAAAAGCTGTATTATTTGATTTAGATGGCACTTTATTAAACCGGGAGGCCTCTCTTAAAGCATTCATCGATGACCAATATGACCGCTTCGATGCATTAAAGGCTGTTTCAAAGGAGCGCTATTGCACGCGTTTTATCGAGCTCGACAACTACGGCTATGTATGGAAAGACCGCGTATATCAGCAACTTCTCAGTGAACTCCCCCCTTCTACGCTTACATGGCAGATGTTACTGGCAGATTATGTAACCAATTTTCCGCGTCACTGCATCGCCTTTCCTCACCTTGAAGATATGCTGTATCATCTCACACAACAGCAAATCGCACTCGGTATTATTACGAACGGCTATCATGATTTTCAGCTAGCGAATATTCAGGCACTCGGTATTGCACATTATTTTGACGTTATCCTCATATCAGAGTCACAAGGCATTAAAAAGCCGAATCCCGCCATTTTTTTACGCGCGCTTGAAAAGCTACATGTCACGCCTTTAGAAAGTGTTTTTATTGGCGACCATCCGCTAAATGATGTGCAGGCCGCAAAACAGGTAGGTATGAAGGGCATTTTGAAAACAGACGCGCAGCAAAAAACGATAGAAGCGGACGCTGTACTAACGGATTATGCGACCTTGCCATCAATGCTAACGGCGTTGTTTAACTAGCATTGACATGTTTAAATTTTCCAATTAAACTAAGGACAACTTTAAAAAAGGTGGTCTTACTGATGGTGAAATTACGCTAACTCCTCTACAGCATAATGAAAGAGGAGGAAAATCAATGAATTTTATAGTAAAAGAAGACAAAAATATTCCAGTTAACCAGCTAGAAGCCTTATACAGCGATGTTGGCTGGACAGCTTACACATGCGACCTTGACTTATTACAGCAGGCTTGCCGTCAATCACTCGCCATCTTCTCAGCATGGCAAGAAGATAAACTGATTGGCCTTGTACGTGTCATTGGTGATGGCTTAACAATTCTTTACATTCAGGATATTTTAGTGTTAACGAGCCATCAAAACGAAGGCATCGCGACGCATTTATTACAGCTTACGCTTGAAAAATACAATCATGTACGCCAGCATGTATTATTGACAGAAGAAGCGCCAGATGTACGTCATTTTTATGAAAAAAATGGCTTTACATCTTGTGATAAAGGCGAACTAGTTGCCTTTGCTAAAATGAATGCGTAGGCGAAAAAATAGGCATAAAAAAGAAGGCATCATGTGCTCACATGATGCCTTCTTTTTGTTACGAACCGATAATCTACTAGCGCCAATAAAGTCTCAGAAGCTCATAAGTGACCAATCAGACGACCCACTGTAATAAAAACTAAGCACCATGAAAAAGCACCAATACTCGTATACATTGTATAAACGCTCATTTTCATATTCGATGTGCCGCAAAAATAACTAATAATTTGACGGAAGCCTGGAATAAAGCAACCAATTAAAATCGATAGATGACCATATTTTGCCATAAATTTCTTGACTCTTTTTTTCGATTTTTCTTTTACTCTAAGCCATTTTGACAACTTTCTTGTAAGGGGTTGCCCCGCCTTTTTGCCAACAACAAAACTAATAAACATTCCCGAAAACGCGCCCGCAAAGCTAATAATCAGTGCATAGCCATAATGAAGTGATCCAAACTTCGTCAAATAGCCAACCGCCAGTAGCAGTATTTCATCTGGCACAGGGATGCCCACAAGACCTAAAATCAAATTAACAAAAACAATCAGATACCCATATTGGGAAATTAACTCATGAACAAGCTCCATGTTCTACCTCCACAAATGCCTGCAACTTTTATATGTCATGACAAGCTACATAAACATTACCTCTATTAATGGTACCACAGCTAGTAGCGTCATACTTACTTCGATGACAATTTTCGCATTTCTTTTCAACGAAATGTGCAAGTGTACACTCACCGCTCCACTCTTTCAGCCTTTTGAATGAACTTTGTAACCTTCATTCCTATGACCGAAGAAAGCATATTAACAGCATGCTATGTTGGTAGTAACAGAAGGCTAAAGGAGGCGCAAGATACATGAAAAAGATGGCATTTACAATTTTAAAAAACGATTCGACGGATGGAGATGGCGGCTTTGGTGTTGGGGTCATTGATTTAAACAATATCACACCAATCATTATCGACTGTGATAAGGACGAGGCTTACATCGATATTGACGCCTTACATGGTCGTAGCCAGATTGAAAAAAAGGTGCGCTTTTCACCAGATAAAGCTCATGCCACCGAAGAGTATTATGCGTACTGGATTGTTTGGATGGCAATGGAATTGAATGACAAAGGTCCTTATTATCATGCGATTACAGCAAGTGAAGTCCGCGTAGCCAAGTCCGAGCGCCGCATTAAACTTGGTTACAAATCCTTACCGGAGCAAGTAAATTTTTTAGACCACGCGATGAAAGGCAAAACGATAATTGCGCATATGGATGCACGTTCCAAGGAATTACTACGCGCTTTCTTGCAGCAAACAAATGCAGACTACTATGCCAATACACCGCATGACGTGCTACATTCTTTAGGAGGTGCGTAACATGGCTTTTGTAATTACGAGTGCTTGTCAAAATGAAAAAGCTGCCACCTGCCTTGCTGCATGCCCGGTTGATTGCATTGTCCTTGCCGGTACGCAGTATGTCATTGACCCAGATGTGTGTATTGACTGCGGCGCCTGCGAAACGGTGTGCCCGGTTGAAGCCATTTATCCACAAGAAGAGCTACCTGCTGATGAGCTTGGCGCCATTGATTTAGCAAGAAATTATTTTAAACCGTAAAAAAGGGTATCAGCTTGTCCATAAGTGCCTCCGATGCGGGAAAATCCAGCACAATAAAGTCGCTGTGAACACCGTACAGGAAGATAATATTTTGCACTTTCTGACCGCACACAATCAACACTAGATTATTTCCACCCCTTTCTTGCAAAGGGTTTTTTTCATTCCTCAAAAAAAGACCTTCAACAGTCAACTGTTGAAGGCCTACTACTTTATTACAGAGCGTCAAATGGCCCATGTACATATTTAGCGGACACATAGCCGATTTTCCCTTTGTACACAACTTGATACCATTTTGCATTATCATAGCTTGTTAATGAAATTAATTTGCCGTCTTTATAGCTTCCAATTACTTTATATTTTGTGCTCGGACCTGAACGAATATTTAAATTCGCACCACCTGTTTTTACGTAGCCAAGTGCTACTGCCACAGGAAGTTTTTTCACATAAGCTTTACTTACATAGCGTTTTACGCCTTTGTAAGATACTTGATACCATTTTGAATTAAAGCTTTTAATAACCGTTACCTTACTATTTCTTTTATATTGCCCAACTACTTTTGCTTTCGTACTTGCACTTGTACGGATATTTAGATGGTCCACCTGCGAATATTTCACCGTCGCTGCCTGTGCTTGTGTTGCAGATGATGGTGCTGCCGCATAGCTTAATCCAAATGCTGAAGTTGTGAGTGCTGTTGCAATTGCCCACTTGCTTAGTTTTTTCATGTAATACCCTCCAGAAAGAATTGTTTTGTAATTATTGGAAACTAATTACAGTATTCTGTTTCCCTATCTTTCCTCCTAAAAACCTTTTTTATAATAAAAAATGCTTATTCAAATAAAAGATGAATAATTTATTAATATTATGATATGTCTTTAGAATCATTATCACACGAGTGGTTGTTTCTCGGTGTCCATTACGTGCGAGGTCCCCAAATTTCACCCCCTGCCAAAAACACATCAAGCAATTGGCATTGATTTAGGCATCACCGATTTCGCGATTCTTTCGGATGGGCGTAAAGTGGATAACCAACGCTTTACGGCTAAGATGGAACAAAAGTTAAAACGTGAGCAACGAAACCTTTCACGCCGTTACGAACAAGCGAAAAAAGACAACCGGGTTTTACGAGACTGCATGAACTACCAAAAACAACGGCGTAAAGTGGCGCGTTTGCGTGAAAAAGTGGCATTTCAGCGAGAGGACTTCTTACACAAGTTGACGACGGCATTCATTCGTCAGTACGGTGTCATTTGTATATGACTATTTTAAATGCAGCCATTTGCATTACTTTTATTGTTGGGTACATCCTCCAAACTTGATAAGTGGAGTTGATTGAAATGAATAAAGAGGAATTATTGTTAAAAAATCATATTCGCGCTGCACGAAAAAAGAGAAAAATGTCTCAACGAGAGCTCGCCGAACTAATCGGCGTCTCAAGAAATACAATCAGTTCACTCGAAACGGGGCAATTCAACCCTACCGCAAAATTAGCCTTAATTTTATGCATCGCACTGGAGATGAAATTTGAAGACCTTTTTTATTTCGAATAAATGACATCAAAGGGTGCTCGGTCAATGACCAAGCACCCTTTTTAGAATGCGTTCTATATAGAGCCAGCCATTAAATAAATGGCCATTGCAAAAATAAAAATCGCAGCGCTTTTATTAAAAATGATCATCACTTTTCGCTGATTATGTAAATATTTCATGCGTGAGCCGACCAACATCAGCGCAAAAAACCAAATCCATGACACGATGATGCAACTCGCGGTAAATAACACAAGCTCCGAGCCACTATACTGCAAGGAGCTTGTACCAATGACTCCTATAATATCTACTAATGCAGACGGGTTTAAAAAAGACACCGAGCAAGCAAATAAAATTTGTTTTTTGATAGGTAAGGCAGTACCATCCATTTCCCCACTCGGTGCTGAACGCCAAATCGATACATTCATATAGAGTAGAAACAAAACGCCACCAATCATCATCACCATGCGTAGCCACTCAAGCTGCATAATTAAAAAAGACAACCCCCCTACCGATAATAAAATCAAAATTGTATCACAAATTGAAGCAGTAATACTCGCAGGTAATGCGCGTATGAGTGACGGCTGTGTAGCGCCCTGTGTAAAAATAAAAACATTTTGTACGCCTAATGGCAAAATAAGACCCAATGCTAAAATAAATCCATGTATAATCGTTTCCAATTCTCTCACTCCATTTCCCTTTTACTTTATCGCAGGCTATACTGGTAGAAAACGACCAATTGGTTGGTTATTTACCCAACCAATTTAAAAGGAGACCTTGACCTTATATGGAGTGGAAGCCTACAAAAGAGAGCTATCAAACGTATCATACACAAATTGTGAATTGGTTTACCGAACGCATTGCCTGTGGTGATTTTCCAATCGGTATGAAATGTCCGTCACAGCGCGCCTTAGCTGTACAATTTGACGTTAATCGTAGCACCATCAACACCGCAATGGAGGAATTAAAGGCAAACGGCTTGCTTGAAACAGCTGTTGGCTCTGGTACATTTATTGCCCAAAATCCTTGGCCTTATTTGCTTTCTCAGCCAAAATGGCAGCAGCAAATTAACGCCAGTATCCATAAGCCAAACATCGAAACCATTCAATTAATTAATGATTATGAGCAAAGACAGGACATGATACGCTTAGGGACAGGCGAACTTGCATTAGAGCTTTTACCAACACAGGCACTCGAAAACTCGCTAAAAAACATCACCCTTTCCCCGCAAGCAATCGGTTATTCGGAGCCACAGGGCAATCAGGAGCTACGTGAAAATCTTTGTATTCATTTGAAAAAAAGAGGTATTGAAACAACAGCTGATAATATTTTGATTATTTCCGGTGCACTGCAGGCATTCCAGCTAACTGCTGTTGGATTATTAGAGCCGGGCTCATTTGTTTTCCAGCAAAAGGCTTCTTATTTAAATTCGATTCATCCATTTCAATCAGCGGGCATGCATCTGTACGGCGTCGATAATCCGTCGAATCTTCACGACACATTGGCGAAGCTGAAACGAAATCGTCATGGTCTTTTTTATGCGATTCCAACGCTCGAAAATCCAACGGGACGCATCTGGACAGAGAAAGAAAAAAGAGATGTGTATGATATATGTAGTAAGCTGTCGATTCCGATACTTGAAGACGATGTGTATGGTGAATTGCTATTTGACGAAGCAAAAAGCCGCCCAATTAAAACCCTCGACCAGACAGGGCAGGTGCTTTATGTGGGCAGTGTTTCGAAAACGATCAGCCCCGGACTACGTATTGGCTGGATTGTCGGTCCTAAAACCGTGATTCGACGCTTGGCAGATATTAAAATGCAGACGGATTATGGCTCAAGTGCGATTTCACAAGCAATTTTAACTCATTGGCTAACGACGGGCCTATACGAAAAATCACTCGTTACCCTTCGACAGCAATTAAAAATACGTGCTGATTTTCTCGAGCAGCTTCTTGTGAAATACTTCCATCACATTGCCACATGGACATCTCCAAAAGGAGGCTTTTATATTTGGCTGAAATTTTCAGAGCCCGTCATTACAAAAGCTTTATTTACGACGATGCTCGAGCAAAAAATCATTATTCACCCCGGATATGTCTATCAGCCAAATGATTTTCATCATCTACGCTTATCCTATGCCTATGCCACTTTTGAGCAGATGGAAATAGGTATTCAAAAACTCGCTTCGATGCTGACGATATAGTGCATGAAAAGGCTCATACTCCTTGCCTAATATGCTCCCTTTTTCTAAACCATTTGCCATATAAAAAAGGTACCAAGCCATCTAACTGCTTCGTACCTTTTTCATTTTATTCATCTTCTCCCAAAATTAGCTGCCCGTCTTGATGAAACATATCAAATAGACTTTTAGACGTTACATCATGCTTTTTAATGTACTCAATGATTACAAGTAGAAGCCTTCGTGGGTTTCTTTCGTAATAAATCGTTTCTGTTTCAAATAGCAAGATAGGTTGATTGAGCTCTGCATCTGATTTTGGTTTCGTTTTATATGCCCATTGTACTTCTGGAAAATGAGCGCGAATAGTCTCCGCAAAATAAATGGAAATATCCAATGCAAGTGCGTAATCTTCCTGATCTATCTCATAGGGATGCTCTAACAGACTTTCTTTTTCACTTTCGTACACAAACCATGGCAGGCCATCCCATGATTGAAAAATCTCCTCCAATTCTTCCTCCGAAAGTTTGTATAAATTGATAACAGACAAATACCAATCAAACAGGTGAATAAGTGACGCTGGCGAGAAATCCAGCTCGATTTTTCCTTGTGTTAACTGCTCTAGCACATTAAGTCGTGAAGGAATCTCAGAAATATACCAATCAAAAAATTGCTTCGCTTCACCTTTATTCATTTCTTCAAAATCTTTCATGTCAAAAGGCGGCGCAATAAGTGGATAATTTAACAAGACAAACACCCCATCTCTTAGGAACTTATATAATCGTATTCTATAGGCAATTGCACAATCCCTTCTTTTCGCAAAAATAGTATTTATTATAGACACATAGATTATTTCAAAGCGACTGTATTATTGAAAGAATCGATGCCTTCTTTTATACACTGCATTGAAAAGCTTAGGGAAATTGTTCGTGCGATGCCATCAGATCCCTTTGTTTTAGAACAAGTGAAAGACGTCGATTTCTAATCTAAAGAAGAATTATATTATCAATTTGATAAGCTGGATTACTTTCTAGAAATGATGGAAGCAGGAAATCATTCCATCATCGCTTTCGGTATATAAATCGTGACTAATCAGAAAAAAACGCGTACCTACCATATACTTGGTCAGGTACGCGTTTTTATTCATTAGAAATTAATCGTCTAAATCATATTCATATATCGGGTTCAAAAGCATGAGAACAGACACAATAAAATTATTATAACCATCAAATTCTTCTATCTCTTCTTCAAGGATGAATTTTGTCTCTTTATTCGCTTGAATAAAGTCGAGATATTTTTTAACAAATGCATTTTCATCTAAAGTTTCTATATCACTTAAAATCTCAACAGATGCTTTAAGGCTCCCCCTATCGTAAATCTCAAAATCTATCTTTTCTTCTGGGGAACGATTTTTAATATACTGGATTTTTCTATTAACGATGTCTTGTAGCGTCAAATTTTTCATCTAACATCCTCTCCATTTCCCTATGCACAAATCAATTCAAATTCCTGATATAACGGCTCTTCTCCGTCCCAATCATGCAAAAGCTCATCCATTTCCGCTTCATTTAACATATTAACTACGTCCTACTAACTCACGGCGTACAATTTCATAAGCCTGCATAATCAGTTGCTGCTCTTGTGGATGGTCGTCAACTAATTCCGCTTGCATATCCTGCATTGTAGAATATACACCTGCTACCTGGTTGTTTAAAATCATTATCCAAAATTGATCTACATACGTGTTTTCATTCATTTGTAAAACTCCTCATTTTTTATTTAACATAAGCCAAACAAAAAACGCTATTTCAATAAAGAAATAGCGCTGGATTTTTATGCATAGTCAAATAAGTGGCCTATCTTACACCACGATACTTTCGCACAAAACACCGCCTATTTCCACGTAGGCATTTGGTGTGTACTAGATACTGGCAGGTCTCCTGACTTCTCATCCACATCTTCTATGCCTTCCCAGTTTCCCAGTGGCTTATCATAAAAGACTCCGAATCACAGTTGCGGGACAGTGGCGGATTTTCACCGCGCTTCCCTTTTAAGCATGCTCTCACACGCACCAGCTCATACACGTTATGTTATTACCTCTATTGTATCGTATTTTATTTATTCAGTATATGGTAAAATACTTTTTTTCGAGCTACATGACAGTACAATATTCGTCGATGGCTTAGCATATGCCATCGACGCATCAATAAATTGCTCCAATGTTTCAACAGAAGGCGAACTGCATGACAACATCAGCTAACGGCTCACGCTTACTTCAACGCTTTACGTGGGCTATCAATATCTACAATGCCACTGAATCGATTTACTATCTGCTTACATATGACTTCTTTTATGCATGTATCTGGGCTATCTCTTTCGGCCTAACTACATGGTGTTTGGAATCAAATGAAGAGCTTGTAGAGTCGCAAAAAGAACAAAGTAAATGGTTTGAACAAAGACTTCAATAATTCTAGTACTGCTAACATCTGCCTAAAATTAATTACAGTGTTGAACAAACAAGCTCCATTCTTTATTGAATAGGGATTTACTAATGACTATTAAAAACGAAATGATTCTAAAAGAACTGAAACGATGCAAGTACCGGTATACGTTGCAAGAGATGTCAACAAACGTTTGCACGACTGGTTCGAAGCTGGTGGCCTAGAGAATTCACATTATGTGCGCACACAAATCAACTTCTTAAAGATGATTGGCGCAACCAAAGAGCTTTGCGTTTAGGCTGTGTCGCATGAACTTGAATTCCCAGATAAATTTTTCGACTATGTATATTCACAATCTTTGCGTATAGCACATACGGTATTGGAAACGTTAGAAGTTAATGAAGCGGACACTAAATTTTCCTGCTTCGTAAGGTTGTACAACGTCCCCACAGAATACTTCAATAGACTATCTAAAAAATTCAAGAGGAATACGGCGGGCTGCGTATTTCGAATGATTGAGGATTCACTTCTTTATATCTTAGAGAAGTATGGATTATCCCTCTCTATTAAAAGAATGGATTGGTCCGTATTTCCAGAACAAGCAGTCGAAGAAGATCTTAGCATCTATATAGATTTCTACACTTACAAACTATAACTACAGTTAATCTTAGGAGGATTTTTATTATGTTAATGGTAAACACTAAAGGTATCACAGGTTGGTCAGCAATAACATTTAGCGCAATTGATTCTTTAGAATAAATTTCAGTAGGGGACGTTGTAAGCTTTTCGCAAGCTACACTCGATGGCAAATCGGTGCGCGAATTTCCAGTTAAAGTAATTGACGACCAAACACAAACTATCACATTCGAGCCAACAGCAAGTGTTGTTCTGCCAGCTCGTAAATTTGCATAGGAGGGCTCACCATGAAAGCTGAAAAAGCCATTGCACACTAGCTTGACGGGAAATTATCCGTTCCATCAGATACGATCACGATTCAAGGAGGGACGCTTTTTTCATATGCAACAGCAATTGCTCAACGAACAGGAGATAACGAATACATCATCAACACAACAAAGTATAGAGGGGAAACATTAGAAGCGCAGGCGGCTCTTCGGGTTCAAGTAAAAGAGATCCGAGCAACTGTAACTTGCGTATCAAATGTGCCAGTTGGGGAAAGTTCTCTATTGCCATTCATCAAAATGCAAAGAGGTGCTGTTTAAATAATCAAAAGCATGTTGTGTTGGAAACAAAAATACATACGATTTTCTCCAAATTGAAAATCAAAGGATAATCTTTTGAAACTACCAAGGGATTAGAGAAGCGAACTAATAAAAAATCAAGAAAAAAAGGCAGTCGATTGACTGCCTTTTTCGTGTTTAAATTGTGTATGCAATTCATGTAAAGGGGTGTTATCGGTAGTGACGAAAACAGAGTATTTTTTTCTATCATCGCAGCTCCAAGAAACTTAATCATTGAATAAATAGAACCCATTGAAAAAAATAAGATTAAGAAAATTATTTCAAATAGGATATCATTTAAAAAATCATTACACCTACTATCCATATTTTTCATAGCCTTTATATCCGCCTTTGGTCAATGCCTATGCAGCTAATAATGCGTCAATTGAATCTCTTTATTCTATACTAAAGTCTGATCGTGTATATTTTATTTGAATACAAAATTCTTAATCAATTACTCCAAAATCATATAAAATCTTGAGCATCAAACAATAAAATAAAAATGCACACCCTCCATAAATGAAAATAGCCCATAAGTAATAGTTAACCTTGGGAGAAAAAGGAGTTATTTTTCTGAAAGCCTCCCAATCTGAATCATTAAAATATAATTCTTTTGTTTTTTTGAGCGAGAATAGATATACAAATACTATCGGAAACATCAAAAAAACAAAGCCTATATAAGGACTCTCAAACATATCTTATTTCACGCCTTTCAAACTTCACTTTAAAACCACCATTTTTTTCTTTGTATACTTATTCTTTATTTTTTGTACAAAAGGTTTTATTCCTGCTCAAATAAAAGATTCTGTTTTACCAAAATATGAGAGTATTTGATTTTCACTGAACGAACCTTTAGAAAAATCACCAAAATTACCGACTAGATAAGCAGCCGGAGCAATATGTCCAGATAAAAATTTACCTGCTATATCGCTGAGTTCACCAGCTTTTTTTAATTTACTAACTAAACCTAATCCTATTGCTCCTGATAAAGCACCTCTACCCATAGTAATACCTAATTCTTTAAAACATATTTCTTTCTTGAATTTCTTAGTTCCATATTTAGCAATTAATTTAGCTATATAGGATACAGCATTGATCAGAGCACCTCCTAATATTTGGGCTAATTTCCCGTTAGGATCAATCTTCATCACTGGATTACCATTCTCATAGCTATAACCATTTTGCGACAGCGGTTCGTCATCATCTCCTGGATGTGGGTCTAACGCTAAGAAAGAACCATTTTCTGGGTTATAGTAACGTGCTTGTAAATAGTAGTTATTCGTTTCTTCATCATAATACCAGCGTAACGAATTGGGTTCGCTTTTGCTAAAGCACCTTCAGCTGTAAGAATGTTTCCGTATGCATCATATGTGTATGAGGCGACTTCATTATCTTCACTATCACGAATGCTTAATACATCGCCACGATGATTTGTGATGAATTGATATGCTTTCGTTTCAAAAGTATCCACATTGTTTTTGGCTTTCACTATCATACCAAGTGGTGTATAACCATTCCATTCATATAAACGGTACTCGGTTACAGTATCATTTACTTTCACAACTTCCATATCTAATACTTCATTATTATAGAAGTATTCATGTGTTGTATCACCAACTGTTTTTGTTAAACGTAGACCATCTTCATCATATGTGTAAGAAGCAACTGGGTTACCTTCCAACGTTTTTACTTGAGTAAGGCGTTGTTGCTGGTTGTACGTGTACTTATAGTTTTCATCTTGTAGTAAATTACCATCTTTATCATATTCAAACGCTGTATCATTTTTCGTTTTAATTTGATTCGCATCGTTATACGTAAATGTAGAAACGATTCCATTTGTGTCTGATTGCGTTCGATTTCCTACAGCATTGTATTCATAAGAATTAATCGTACCGTTCGATAAAGTTTCTCTGATTAATTGATCGTTTTTATCGTATTCAAATGAACTTGAAGTATCATTCACTGTTTCTTTTGAAATATTCCCATTCTTTGTGTATTCATAAGTGATTTCAAAAGGCGTTTGTTGTTTTGTTGTATAAACTAATGAATTTAATAAGTTACTATCATTTGTTCGTGCAACTTGTACAAGTAAATCAGCATTTAATGTTAAAGTTGTTTGACTATTCGCAACATCTGTATCAACTGTATACGTATGAGCGTTTGTACTGTCCAGACCATACTTGAGTTGGTCTATGTCATCACTATTTTCTTTATAAGTAATTTCTTGATTGAAAGCAGTTTCATCATTATAAACTGTTTGACTCTTGATAAGACGCTCTGTCTCATCATATTCATATTTTTGACTAAACAGGCCTAATGTATAGGTTGCAAGGGCATTTGTTTCAGCCTCATACATAAATATTTTTAAGGCTTCATTATTTCGTAAAATAGCACTTGTATTCCCATTTTCATCATATTCATACGTAACTATATCATTGCCATTATTTATTTGACTTACTTGACCATCACTGTTGTAAGTATAATTTGTTTCAATACCTGATGGTAAAGTAGTGGCACTTAAATCACCATTTAGGTCATATGCATACTTAAATTCCATCGTCGGCATTTTCACAGAAGTCACTTGATCGTTATCATTATATACATATGATTTTGACGATTTAAAGCGCCTATTGCGACTTCATTTGAAAAAGCCTATACTATTTTCTGGAAACTAATCAGAAACATAGAAATAGGAGTTTTAATAATGAGGAAAATCGCAAAATTAAGTACCGCTGTCTTACTTCTTTTCACATTAGCTGCCTGCTCGAATGATGTAGCAGAAAAAGCTGCTGCTAAAAAGGAAGCAGCACAATTGGCCGAGCAAAAGAAAGCGGAAGCACTAAAGATTGTACAACAGCAAGAAAAGCATGCCAGCAAAGTAGTTGCGAAGGCACAAAAGAAATTGGACTGGGCAACCTATAAAAAGGCGAAAAAAGTCGTTAATCAACTACAACAAACAGATGAAAAAGACAAACTAGTAAACAAGCTAACCGGCATTAAAAAGAAAATTGTTAAAAACGAACGTATTGCGGCAAAGAAAGCGGAAGCTGCTAAACAAGCCGAAAACGCTAAACAAGCTGAAATCGCTAAACAAGCCGAGGCCGAACCTCAAACATTAACGGCTTTTGTTAATAAATATGGTATGTCTCCTGCAGCCTACAAGGTACAGTATCAAGGAATGTCAGAAGAACAGGCATTACGCTCAACGCCTGATGCCATGAAAACTTCAGGTGAAATGCAAATCGGTTATATCAAATACGGTATCGAATAATTCTCATAAAAAAAGGAATCGCCAGCTCGCTGACGATTCCTTTTTTATTATACCGTTGTTTTCACAAAGCGTGGATCTTGCCATTGTTGCTTCCACTTCATTGCAGAGGCAATAATGATGACGATACCAAGCGCCAACATAATACATGATAAAATACCGTTTAATACATTGAAGCCACCTGCTGCTGAATTCCAGTAAACTTTTTTCACCATCCAGAACCCTGCTACATTGACCGTAATGTATAAGTAAACGAGTGGGATAAAGCATGTTAACGCATAAATACGTTTGTCTGCCACTTTCAATACATACGTGACACCACAGGCTAAGCCGATTGAGGCCATGAGCTGATTGGATACACCAAATAATGCCCATACAGATGCGATATCACCTGAGTTGAGTAAATAACCCCAAATCACACAGGCAAGCGCACTCGCAAAAATCGTGCCTGGTAGCCAATCTGTTTTCTTAAGTGGCTTATACACATTGCCTAAGAAATCTTGAATTAAATAACGTGCTGTACGCGTTCCCGCATCAATTGCCGTTAAAATAAATACGGCTTCAAACATAATCACGAATTGATAGAAATAACGTGTTAAATGGCTAAACCACTCAACACCCGCAAAAATAGACGCCATACCGACTGCAAGCGTTACAGCACCACCTGTACGACCTTCTAAATCCATACCAACCGCTGCCGCAAGCTGTGGCAAATCAACCGTCGCCATTCCAAGTGCTTGGAAAGCTTCAGGTGTAGAGTTAATCGCAAAATAATCGCCCGGATGTAAAACCGTTGCGGCAATTAATGCCATCACCCCGACAAGTGATTCTACAAGCATCGCTCCAAAACCAACGATGCGGATATCCTCCCAGCGGTCAAGCATTTTTGGTGTTGTCCCTGATCCAACGAAGGCATGGAAGCCCGAAATCGCACCACATGCAATCGTAATCGAAACGAATGGCCACACAGGACCTGCAACAATTGGACCGCCACCATTAATGAAATCTGGAATAATAGCTGGGAACTGGATTGTTGGATTAATAATAAAGACGCCAATAATTAGTGCAATAAAAACACCGATTTTCATAAAACTACTTAAATAATCACGCGGTGCTAATAAGAACCACACTGGCAGAGCTGCTGCGAAAAATGCATACACTGGTAAAATAATTGATAATGTCGCTTTATCTAATGTTAAAACGTTTCCTAGCCATGTACCCTCAATGTATGGACCGTAGAATACGGCTGCCACTAAGAGTAAAATACCAATCACTGTCGGAACCCATAAATTATTCATTAAACGCTGCATCACACCCATTAACATCGCAATTGGAATCGTTGCTGCCACTGCGAAGGTACCCCATGGATTTTCTGCTAACGCACCTAAAATAACCATCGATAAACCAGCCATTGTAATCGTAATGATGAATAGCATGGCAAGGCCTGTACAAAAACCCGCTACTGGACCAAGCTCCTCACGCATCACTTCTGATAATGATTTACCGCCTTTCATCATCGACGCAAATAATACAACCGCATCATGCACGGCACCCCCGATTACTGCCCCGATTAACAGCCATAAATAGCCTGGTAAATAACCAAACTGTGCTGCTAAAATTGGTCCTACAAGTGGCCCTGCTGCCGCGATAGCTGCGAAATGGTGACCAAACGCCACCCATTTGTTTGTCGGCACATAGTCTTTGCCGTCATTTTTTTCATGTGCAGGCGTTGGTGCATCATCATTGATTTTCAATACTTTTTTCGTAAAGAAAATACCATATAAACGATACGCTATTGCTAGCACACAGATTGCTCCAATTACAAGTGTAATGGCATTCATCTGTCATCCCCCTAAATATGTATAGATTTTGCACAGAATTTTCAGATAAATCACTACGAAAAGTAGCGTTTTATTCCGTGCATTCCCACAAAAGTTTTCTCAATTTTGTGAACATTTCTATTTTAACTAGAAAATGTTACAAAAAGATACCCTTTATTTAAAAAATAAGTAATTTTCGTCATTCTATTTTCTGAAATCAAACGATTAATGGATACATCTTCATTTATTTACTAAAAATGAACAGTTTCTATCATTTCATTCATTGAAATTAGCGCTTCTGTCTGCTATTTTTCTCTATTTCCTATTGGTACGCTAATAAGAAAAGGAGGCTATCTTTATGAAAAAATTAATTGCAGCAACTGCACTCATCACGCTTGCCGCTTCAAGTATCTCAACGCCCGTACAAGCCGCGAGTTACAAGGTCGTTAAGGGCAAGCTCGTCAATGCAAAGACCGGCAAAATTGTCACAAAAACGACGGTATTTAAAAAGCAACTTTATAAAAAAGGGGTGCTTGCAAAAGGGACGGTGCTTTACAAAAATACACTCTATGTTAAAGGCTCGATTCCAAAAAACTACACATTATACAAGGGCATACTTTACGCAAAAGGTAAAAAACATCAGGGCGTGAATACATACAAAAATAAGCTCTATGTCGATGGTATTGTCTTTGAAAGCAACGCGCTATTTGTCCATGATGAAAAATTACATCAGGGCGAGCCACTTTACCCTGGTATGAAGGAATACAAAGGCATTCTTTATTCAGATGGCTACCCGTATACAGGTGTTGATGGCCAGCATTATTATCATAATGGCAGAGACATTTATAATGGTATGCTAAGTGATGCGATGGTGACGGTATCCTATACCGATGAGCAATCGGCCGTTGTGCGCATTTCAGGCATTCCTTCCGCTATTAAATATCCATCTGCTAGCACGATTATTTCTATGCAGGGAAGTCCCGCCACTTGGAAAATAGAGCCGGGCGCTGGTCAACTTGGTGATTTAGTATTTACATTCACCGGCATTCAATCAAATGGTTCATTTAACGTCACGATTTCTTCATTATTTTACGGCGAAGGGCGCGGGGCACTCCATTTCAACAACAAAACGTTCTCGTTCAAATCACTGCTTCAATTAAAATCAAATAGTGATTTCAATCAATTACTACATGATGTCGAAAAACTAAAACAAGTCGAAGCGGATCAAGGAAAATGGTTTACGACAGAAAATGACGCCCTGACGGCACGTGCCATTCGCTATGAAAGCCTCTTTGGAAAGAACGGTACGACTGCGCAAAGTAATCCATCTCTTTACTATGCCGCGCATCAGCTAAACAATGAATTGAAAGTACTCAAGAAAAAATATGATGATAAGTATTTTAAGTAGCTAAATTTATGCTATTGAATAAAAATAAATTATTATCGTTTGAAAAATTTTGATTCAACGCAAGTTACTTTAATGGCCACGGCCTCTTCACCTACTTATTTACACATAGACATGGTATAATTATGTAAATAAATGTAAAGTGGGTGCTATTATGGAGAAATATACAGCGATACTTGCTTATTTGCTATTCATTTTTATTCTGTATTTAGATTTCTTTAAAGAAGGCGTCAGCTTATTTCTACCATTAATAATTTTAGTCGCACTTGTCATCGTGAGCACTGTCCTTGCACGAAATGAGAAATTCGCATGGAAGATTTCAAAATCAAAATTTGCGTTTCTTAGTATTGTTGAAGCAACTATATTGATGCTACTGACAATTGCTTTTTACTGGATGGGTGGCCGTTCACAACATGGCATCAATCCAACAGGCTATGCCGTATGGATAGTCTATGTTATTTCCTTATTCCAAGCATTTAAAGAAATGAAAAAAGCCAAAAAAAGCGCACAAACGACTTAAAGAGGCTGGGACATAAGTGTAAAAACAACCACTCATATGAGCATAAGAAAAACCGGAATCGCGCGGTGGCATGGTTCCGGTTTTTCGTTGCGAACGCTAAAAAATGAAAATAAAGTGTTTTGTCTAGCCTCTTTTATTTACACTTCTTCTGAAAAGACTTTAATGCGAAAGTACTCTTTAAGCGCTTGGCTATTTACTTTTAACAAACATGTCTCATACTATACATGGGTGAAAACACCAATTAATCCTACTATAAAGGAGACTTGATATGTATGAAAAAAATTCTCTTCATGTTAGCCAGCTGTGCTATCATCATTGCCGGGATTATTATTTTCAATATTATGACTGATGCAAAAAAGGAGCAAGCGACTCCTGAAAATACGACGGATTCACTGACCTTAGACGGTGCAAAATACATACTCGCTTTTTCTGAAGCCAATGCCTCGCGAGAAAATAAAGGCGCTTTTTTTACGATCGATCAACAAGGTAATTATTTATCGAGAAGCGCAGAAATGAATATTTCAGACCCTATTGCCTTTAAACAAGCCGATAAGGATGCTTACCTCGTAAATAACAGCTCAAGCGACCGTTATACCGTTGATTTAACGACCGGCAAAATCCAGTCCTTAAAGGCCACTCAGCAAAAAAATGCACAGTCCTTTACATTACATACAAACGGCGAGTATGTCATCTATGACGTTGCAGCTGATTATACGAAACCACAGCAGCTTGTTTACTGGAAACGAGCAAATGCTCATGCTAAAAAAATCGTTACCATTCCAAATGGCTTTGCCCAGTCTATTTATATTCACCACGATATTGCCTATATTTCCACATCAAACCCTGACGCTACATAATATATTCATCAAGTAAATTTAAAAACAGGGAAACTTATGCAGGCAAAAAAATTAACATTAAAAGCGGAGGAATACACACAAAGTGCCTTACCAAGCAATCAATCCATGATAATGTTTCATGGAAAATTATATGTTGCAGTTACAAAAACACATGTGATTCCTGCCACACAAGATTATCAATCAGATGTTTATGAATTTAATGGCAGCCTCTTACAGCTCAATCCTAAGACACTCAAAATAGAGAAAAAAATCGCGATTAAAGATAAAAACTTCAATCCAGATACCCTAGCTGTTGTACAAAATAAGCTCGTCATTTTAGATACCTTTGAAAAGGCCTATATGATGGACAAAACGACGAAAATAACAGCAATGAAATTTAAGATTGATAAACAAATGAAAAATGAATTAGCACAAATGGATACTAATTCTGATCAAATTACCGTTATCAATCAAACAGCCTATATTTTCACGCAATATGTAAAAAATGAAAAAACACGCGGCGAAATCAATGCCTATAATTTAAAAACAGGGCAGCATCTTTCAAGAACCATCATCCCCTACCCAGCAAAAGATTATTATATAATGACGTTCGCCGTTATTGATTAATGCAAAAAAACACGTCCCTGGCTCATCCCAAGAACGTGTTTTCTTTTAGAAAAATATGAGTAATAACACAGCAACTGTAAAGCAATAATAAGTAAAATATTGTAGCTTGCCTTTTTTCATAATGCCCATAAACCACTTCATCGCAAAGTACGTCATCATAAATGTGGCGATAAATGCGGCAATATATGGAATCGCTAAATCTGCTTTATTTGATTCATTTAAGAAATCGGATAAACCAAGCACTACACCACCTAGACTAACAGGGATATAGAGCATAAATGAAAAGCGGAGCGCGGTTTCCTGTTTCATTCCAACCGCAACAGCAGAAATCACCGTTGCACCCGAGCGACTAATCCCCGGTGTTAAGGCAACAGCCTGGCCTAAGCCAACAATCACCGCATCCTTCGCGGTAATATCACGATCTCCTTTGCTCCCTTTCATATTACGAATGAGCCATAGCGCAATCCCTGTCACAAACAGCATCATGGCAATGACTGTCATGCTCACCGAATCGGCAATGACATCACTTAGTAACACGCCAAGGATACCCGCTGGAATCGACCCAATAATAACGAATAGCGCAAAGCGGAAATCCGCCTTATACTGCGTTTGTCGCGTCATTATATAGCGCACAAATCCAACGATTAGACGCTGAATATCACGACGATAAATAATTAGAATGGCTAGTAATGAAGCCGTATTCGTTAAGATGGCGAACGTAAAACCTTGCTCCCCTACACCAAGCAACTGACTCGCTATCATGACATGTCCACTCGATGATACCGGAATCGGTTCTGTAAAGCCTTGTACAAGCCCAATAATAATGAGCTTCAAGGTATATAACACATCAAAATCCACTATTTTTTCTCCTATTCACTTCTTTTCTCTCTATAGTAACACGTATTTTCTTAGAAAAAGTTTCGCCTTATAAACTCTTTGTGATAATTTTATGATAATAACGTAATGTTAAGAGCGCAAATACTAAGTAAAGGACAATATAAACTGCTAATACCGTCATAAATGGTTTTTCAAAGCCAATACCAAACATAACCCAGCCAGCTTTTACAGCGAAATAGCTATGGAAAATCCCAATGAGTAATGGGAATCCAAAGTTGAAAAGTTGTTTATAGCTTACACCTTTCATTAATTCCTGCTCTGTAAAGCCAATTTTACGTAGCATCGTAAATTGCGGTGCTTCATCTTCGGCTTCACTCATTTGTTTGAAGTATAAAATACTCCCTGTTGTTAACAGGAATGCTAGGCCAAGGAATCCTGCTACGAAAATGACGATCCCCATTGTTTCAAGGAATACGCGATAATGTTGCTCCTGTGTTGAGAAGGACATTTTATAACTATCCTTGCCTTCCCCAACTTTCGCCATACCATTCGTCGTGTCCATATAGATTTGTTGTGCCTTTTCTAATTGCTGTTCATCCTCAATATCGAAACCAGTGAATGACTGAATAGAAGACAATTTTATTGTATGCTTTTTGATTTCATTAAACATACTATCCGATACGACCATAATCGGTGAGTTGCTTAGCGTCGATGGTAATACAAAGCGCTCTTCAATCATTGTAATCGTTGCTTTTTGCTTCAAATCAACAAGCTCAATTTTTTTATTTTTTTCTAATGGCATAAAGAACTCTGTCATTTTTGCATAGTTAAAGACAGCGACTTCATCATCGTTCAATATTAAATCCGGCATCATACTTTTTACTTGTCCTTCTTTAACAACAAGCAATGACATCGTATCATCTTGTAAAATGTCCGGTATCTCACGTGAATACGCATTCTTTAAATCAAAGCTCGCTTCAAGAATATCAAATGTATACTTGTCATATTCGATGCTAGCCTTATCAAATTCCTTTTCAAGTTGTACTGCTTGTTCTGTAATAGTACCAATATCAAAAGGCATACCCTCTTTTGCGCGCGTATCTGCTGATGTATACGCGATATACGATAACGTTAATACCGCAAGAGCAAGTGCTGTTAATGTCGTAATTAACGATAAGGACAATGAATTTGTTTTCATACGATGCATAATCGGAGAAATCGCAACAATATCCACAATTTTTACATGACCCTGACGCGCTTTACGTTGTACATTCAAAAGTGCAGAAACACTAAAGCGGAAGAAAATATACGTCCCCATAATAACCGACCCTAAAATCGTCAACATGCCCACATAAAGTGCATTTTCTGTATTAAATTTATCACTCGTCAGCAATTGCGTTGAGAGATAATAGCCTAAAATGATTAAACCAATCCCCATAAAACCAATGATCATGCTAATCCATGAAAAGCGTTTCACGCGTTGCTCTGCTTTTCCAGACGTATGGAATAAATCAATTAACTTGGTACGGCTCATATGAAGAAGTGACTGTAAATACATCACAATAAATAAAATAACAAAAATAAGTGCTGTTTGAACGAGTGCATCTAGTGAAAACTCAACTGTTACGCTACGTTCAACTTCGACAACTTTTAAAAATAGCAGTGCGAAAAAGCGACTAAAAATTGCGCCCATTCCAACACCAACAGCTACGGCGATTAGCCACATTACACTGTTTTCTAATAGAAGCATGCGTGCAATACGACCCTTTGGTAGTCCAATTAACTGATATAGCCCAAACTCCTTACTACGACGCTTCATAAACAATTGATTGGCATAAAGTACGAAGAAGAAAACAATCACAACTAAAATGACCGAACCTGCTTCAAACGCAGCGCCTGCCTTCATACTCGTTGAGTTCATTTCAACAACGCTTGGATTAGCAGCTAAAGTTAAGAATGAAAAATAAAGACCACTACTAAAAATTAATGCGAGAAAATAAAGGCCATATAATCGGCTATTTTTCCACATTGTACGAAAGACAAGTGTGCTAAGCTTCATAGCCATCACCGCCCAAAATCGCCTGCGTATTTAAGATATTTTCAAAGAACTGTTTCCGTGTTTGTTCTCCTTTGTAAAGTTCTGTATAGAGCTTCCCATCTTTTAAAAACAGTACGCGGCTACAATAACTTGCGGCCACCGCATCATGTGTCACCATTAAAATCGTTGTTTTCTGCGCTTCATTTAACTGTGATAACTTTTCAAGTAAAGCGGCAGCTGATTTTGAATCAAGCGCTCCTGTTGGCTCATCACCGAAAACAATCGCTGGCTTCATAATCAAAGCACGTGCCGCTGCAGTACGCTGCTTTTGTCCACCACTAATTTCATTCGGGTATTTATGAGCTAGTTCTTGAATATCTAGCTCATTCATTAATTGCTGAACGCGCATTTCTGCTTCCTGTTTTGAAATATCACTCACTGCTAGTGGCAGTAAAATATTTTCTTTTACCGTTAAGGTATCAAGTAAATTATAATCTTGGAAAATAAAGCCCATTTGGGTACGACGGAAAGAAGCAAGTTTTTTACTCGAAAGGGTTGTTAGACTTTGGCTGTTAATGGCCACATCCCCACTTGTCGGCTGATCAATCGAGCACAGTACATTTAATAATGTAGTTTTTCCCGACCCAGATGGCCCCATGATGCCAACAAATTCGCCTTCCTGTGCTGTAAAGCTAATTCCTTTTAGCACTTCAATTTGATTGCGACGCTTACCATACGTTTTATGAAGCTGCGTTGCTTTTAAAATATCCATAATGATTCCTCCACATTTCTTAATACGTTTAGTTTACGCATTATCGCGAACGAAATCGTTTGATTGACATGACAGGAACATGACATTTTTGTCACTTACGCACTTTCGCATAGGTATTTTCTTCTGGAAAGCGAATAATTAAATCTGTGCCTTTATGAGACGTTGCCTGTAAAGTAAGTCCAAGTTTCTTCGCCGTTTGATTCGCTAAAAATAATCCCATCCCCGTTGAAGCAGATTGCTTACGCCCCGTAGAGCCTGTAAAGCCCTTTTCAAAAATACGTGGCAAGTCCTCCATCCGAATTCCAATGCCCTCGTCATGAATGATTAACTCATTTTTCGTGTAACGAATCGTAATAAGGCCACCTGTATGGCTATACTTCACTGCATTTGATAAAATTTGGCGAACAATAAAGCGTAGCCACTTTTCATCTGTCACTAACACATCATCGCCAACTGCTAAATCAATTTCTAATTCTTTTAAGAAGCACCAGTTTTGAAGCTCCTGTACTTCCTTTATAATCGCCTGGCGAATGGATACTTTTTCAAATAGCAAATCATGCTCCGCTGCAGATAAGCGTAGTGTATGAAGGGATTGATCTACTAATAAGTGAATACGAAGCCACTCTACTTCTAGTTGTTGCTTCGTCTCACTAGATGGCAATTCATCTAATAATAAGCGCATCGCAGTCAACGGTGTCTTCACCTCATGCACCCATGCCACCTGAAAATCATTCGTTTCTCGTATTTCCGCCTGCGTCTTATGTAGTAAACGAATCGCATCAAGCTCTGCCTGTTCCGTTTGAAGTTTAAAGGCATCCATATAATCTTCCGCATTGTGAAAATTCAACGCATACAATCGTCGATAGTCTCGTAAAAAGCGATAGCCTATAAATAAGGCGAAGAAAAACAACAGTGTCGAATTTAAATAAATCGTCGCGACACTTTTAAAATCCACCTCCAGCAATAGCAAGCCATTCATCCAGATTAAGCAAAAGAAGAAAAACAAGCCCGTTGCACGATGCTCTCGCCAAAATAATTTAATCATGATGTGTCACAGCCATATAGCCAAGGCCCTTTTTCGTCACAATAACATCAACCAATCCGAGCTCCTCTAATTTGCCGCGCAGTCGATTGACATTCACCGTCAGTGTATTGTCATTTACAAAGCGTGCATCATCCCATAGACGCTTCATCAAGTCATCACGCGACACAATTTCATCTGGGGATTCTAGCAAAACTTTCAAAATAAACTGCTCATTTTTTGTTAGCTCAATCACTTGCTCTCCCTTTGAAATGGTACTTGCCGCATAATCGACCTGTGCATCATGAAATTGATTATTCGCTTCCTTCACTTCCTGGTAATCATAGGTGCGACGTAACAAGGCCTGTACTTTTGAACGCAGTACATCCATATGGAAGGGCTTTTGCACATAATCATCTGCGCCCATTTGCATCGCCATCACCATATCTAGTGGCTGGTCACGCGAGGATAAGAATAAAATCGGCACTGTTGAAATCGCTCGAATTTGACGACACCAATGAAAGCCATCAAACGCAGGTAACTGAATGTCAATCATGACAAGCTGTGGCTCAATTGCTTCAAAATCCTTTAGTACTTCATGAAAATCCGTTGGTGTTTCTACTGTATAGTTCCACGATGCAAAATCCTTTTTTATTTGTGATGCAATAACCACATCATCTTCTATTAATAATATATTCATTTTCCCACCTCATTCCTTTCAAGCATAAAAAAACAGCCTGCATTACGCAAGCTGTTTCTATGCTAATCAAATTTCTGCTGATATAAAATCGATGTGTTAAAACGGAATTTTTTTAATAATGACGGATCTACTTCCACATAAACATTCGATGAGTCAAACATCCATTCACCTTCTTGGCAAACCATATTATTTACCCATAAATGTTGTTTTTGTTGTCCTTTTTCTGTATAGCGAACTGTTGTCACATAAATTTTACGCTCTTCATTAATTGAAAAATGTGCTACATCCATCAATTCAGGGTCTTCATTTGAATGATAATGTTTAAATAAATTTCCAAGCTCACTAATTGCTTGCTGCCCTTCATAGCGTTCCTCTTTTGAGCAAATTATCGTTAAACTGAAATGCTCCGTACACTGTGCAACCCACGCCTTAAAATCCTCGCTAGAAAATGTTTTCTGCACTTCATTACCAATCGAATGGAAACTCATTCAAAACCCTCCTCATATTCTATCTCAAAAAATTATTATTTATAGGATGTTACTTGCTTTCATTTTAATAAAAAATACCAGTTTGAGATAGCTTTTTTATTAAATATATGAAAAAAATCCATAATTACATTAAATTTATGAATACTTTTCAGTGATTTTTATTATTTTTTGTAAATTAAGGGAATACTTTAAGAAAGGAGTGAGGAGAAATGGACTCAAAACTGCAAGCACTAGAAATTTTAAAAAAGCAACCCTATGGCGTCATGGGCACCGTAGACGGCGATAAACCTTATGCACGCATTATGACATTTATTCACGATGAGGATTTAACGCTGTATACTATTGCCCCAGTCCATTCAAACATTTTAAAGCATGTTAAACACAATCCATTCACCCATATTTTATATGGCTATGAGGATCATGAAGATGATGTTTTTTTAGAAATTGAAGGTCAAGTTGAGCAGGCTGAAGATACTGAAAAAGCTATGGCGGTTTTACAAAATTATGACCGCATTCATCGTAATTCATTTAATGAACAGCATCACGTTCTACTAAAAATCAAACCGATTCGCATGCGCATTATGCATACAACGCGTAATGAGCCACTAGAAGTTATTATCCATTAAGGAGGGAATTTTATGACTGTAGAAGAACATATTCGCCTTGTTTTAGACCGCGCTTCTATTGGTACACTTTACATCGTCCAAGATGACAAACCAACAGGACGGTATATGACATTTAAAAGTGACGGCGCCACTCTTTATACGGTAACCGATAAAGATTCCGCTAAATTAATGGCCATTGAAAAAAATCCCAATGTACACATTATTTTAGGCTATCAACCTGGCACTGAATACAATTACTTAGAATTTGAAGGAAAGGTCACCGATGTAATGGACGACCAGTTACGTATTAAAATGCGTAATTTCTTTCGGTCCGTATTTCAAAAAGAAGCGGCAGAGGTTACACTACTTAAAATTGAACCATCTGTTATTTATTTGCATACACAAGATGGTTCACCAGCCCAAAAATTTGTTTTACCTATACAATAATAAAAAAAGAGGCTGGGACAAAACACGTCATTTTCTTTTTTTAGCGTTCGCAACGAAAAACCGGAACCGCGCCACCGCGCGATTCCGGTTTTTCTTATGCTCCTATAAGAGGTGATTTCTACACGTATGTCAAAGCCTCTTTTTTTGTACAATTATGATGCATACACACGATTTCTTCCAGACCGTTTCGCCATATACAGATTTTCATCTGCTTTATGCAGTAATTCTTCTACCGTTTCCTCATTCGTATATGTCACAACCCCAAAACTTGCAGTTACGCGCTTTAAATCGCGACCTAGATGCTCCAAATTGGCATGCTCAATTCGTTGACGGAGCTCCTCAGCTAAAGACATCGCTTGATCATCCTGCGTAATCAACACAAACTCTTCGCCACCATACCGTGCAAATAATACATTTGGAGGCAAGATTTTATTAATTATATCAACAAAAACCTTTAATAATTGATCCCCTGCGACATGACCGTAATAGTCATTGTATTGTTTGAATTCATCGATATCTATCATAATGAGTGACCATTTTTGCTGTTGCTGCTTTGCATGGTCAAATTGATTGGCAACCATTTCATTAAAGTATCGACGATTCGCAATACCTGTAAGCCCATCCTACCAAACAAGCGCCTCTAGCTGTTCATTTTTCTCTTTCAACTGTTTTGTTTGTAACGCTACTTCTTCATCTAATGATTGATTAAGGCGAATTAATTCCATGCGCCCTTCGGCAAAATCCTTTGCGATAGCAATTAATTGTAGTAATAAATAAAGCGCTACAGCAGGCATTGTCATTTCATAACGAATCGTGGTAACGCCACTACCTTTTAAATAATCTAAAATAACACCACTAAATACGATAATCGCCCCTATCATATTGAGACGAGACACCCATTTATTTAATCGGGCCGAATGAATCATGACATATAATAGATAGAAAAATACGGGTAGCATCACCCACGAAACACTAAAGAAGAGGGTTTGGAAAACAAGTGGTGGGGTCAATGCTGTAATAACGATTAACAAACCACAAATTACCCAAACACTATATACAACCCACTTAGCAAAAAACCCTTCATAATACAATTTCATTAAATAAATAAAAATAGCAAAGCATAAAAGTGTCCAAATATACTCCATCTTTGTCGCACCCACGTATGAAATGCTTGTCACCTTTTCATATAAAAATGGCACCGCAAAAAACGAACGGATTGCAAAGCTCACACAAAATAAACCGAATACAAAAAATTCACGTAAATCTTTTAAAAACCATGCAAAAATTAACATCAATAAACCCATCATAAACATTAGCCCCGACACAACAGTATTCCGATAAAATTGCAAATTACTTTGTCGATCAACTGCTGCCTGATTTCCAATGTAAATCGAATTTTCAAAACCCCCACGCATCTGCTGGAAACTCGACATTTCCATTTGAAATGTCACCGTATCTTTTGATGGTGTGAAATAAGCTGTTCGAGAAGCTAACAATGTTTCATGTAGGTTTTCAGGACCAACTTCCCCTACAGAAACCAGTTTTTTCCCATCCACATAGAAAGCATATGCGCTATATTCAAAAGGAATATGTACAGCTAGACGATGATTACGCCATTCCTTCGGTACGGACCACTTCCGAATATACGTGCCATATGTATTCCTTACACCAACTGATTTTTGAAAAGAGCTCGGTATGTGTACAACCTTACCTTGTTCAAATGTACCTTTAGTCATCATTTCTTTGTAATAAAATACCCATTCACCATCAAGTGTATGCAAGCGATTTTCAGCTGATAATGTATGCGCTGAAACTGTGAAATTACTGCTAATGAGCGTGAATACAACTATAAATAATACAACGAACTGTTTCATGACATCTATACCTCAAACCAATTTCTTATTTTATTCCTATTTAACTACTATTTTAGCACCAAAATAGGTATTCGTTAATTTTAATTATAAACCCATACTGATTTTGTTATTTTTTTGCTTTAACGGGTACCTGAAAGATAACAAAAAAACAGGAGGATGCTTATGCCAAAGGCAATGATTTATCAACTTCCACCAATTCATCGTCTCTTAACGATAGTAGCCAGTGTTTTGTTCACGGTTGAAATCGCGATTTTATTATCTGCGCCACTTTCATGGATAATCCAGCTATTAATTGCTGTTGAAGTCTTTCCCTTTGTCGTAACAGCTTTCCTTTATGCAACAAAAGGTTCTATTACAGCGATTCCATCAACGGCTATCACAAGTATTCTTTATATGGCGTTAGATAGCTATCATCAGCGATTCCAAACGGAACGAACACTCTTACGCCTTCTTGTCGTGCAACAAGAGGCACCTAAAACAAATGAGAAAATTGCACCGCTTTTACGTCGCTACCCCGAAATCATTTATACGTACCGACTCATGCAGCTGCTTGGCAAAGATTCACTTGCAAAAAACAAACGAGTGAAAACCTTTTATCAAGATGCCTTTCAATCATGTGATGCGCGTGATTTAAAGGTATTAAATGACTTTGGTCTATCCGCAAAAATGATTATCAATTTATTAACAAATGGACGTACAAGTGTCGTCGTTTATCGAACACTTTACAAAAAAGAAATTTCACATTGGTATACTGCGCTAGAGGAAACGTTAGCGCGCTAAAAACTGCAACTAGCGGTTCTCAACAAAAAGAGGGAATCACGCCAACGCGCGATTCCCTCTTTTTAGTTAGACATTTTCCATAATGACATAAATCCATTGATCTTCGTCACGATAGCATCGTAAAAATTGTCCTTCTGAAAGCGCGATTTTTTGCGCTGTATGTTCAAATAAAATAGCTCGTATTGTTACGTAATATACTTTTTTCAGTACAGTTTCCTCAGTTACTTGTTCGTATTGTGTTAGATTCCCACAGAATGACTGCGCCATCAAACCATCAAATGCTCGGTAATGCTGAAAGTAAACGAAAGCTGCTTTGAGGTGCAGTAATAGATCTCGCTCATACGCTGTCACGATATGCACTTCCTTCGCATTCATATGTCTTTTCTCTTGCGCTAGTAGTTGCTCATTATACATTGCGAATGGCGCCTTTTCAATGCGCTCAATTGTTTTATTATCCAATGTCTTCACTGGTACATCAATCGTAGCATAGCGAACGTTTACTTTCATATTCCTCCACTCCTTAATTTAAAAAGGAATTTCTTTCTCCCTATTTTCTATTTATAGAAGATGTTTTCATTATAAGCCATCAAGTGATTATTTAACATAAAAAATTAAAAAATTCTGAAAATAAATTTTCAGAGGATTAACTTTAGACCTATACTCGTTTTTAAAATTGCGTTTTTTTATCTTTAGGTTCATTTAAAAAAACAAGGTTTCAAGGGGTTTTATAACGGCTAAAGATTTTAGCCATCGTGATTTTTTTAAATTTGGCGTTGTTTACAAGCTTTTTATTAAAAATTAATAAAAATATATAAAAAAAAGAGGATAACATTATGAAAGTAGGGTATATAAAAACCATACCAAATCCGAATACATTTAACTAGATATTTAAAACTACTTATTATCCAGGAGGAAAGCTATTCATGAGAAAAGAACTAATTACGACATTTATGGCAACGGGAGCCGTAACAGCTTTCTTTGCTGCAACAGATACTGCAAGTGCAACATCAACGTATACGGTAAAGGCTGGCGATAGCCTTTCAAAAATTGCTGTTATGTACAACACATCCGTTGATAAGCTTAAAAAAATCAATAAACTAAAAGGTCCTTATATTTATATAGGACAAAAAATTAATATAAAAAGTTCCAAAAACACACTGAAAACAACGAAAAAATCGACAACAACATCACCTTCACATAAAACATCAAGCGCTTCAGCTACATATACAGTCAAACCTGGTGATTCTTTAAGTCTTATTGCTTCAAAGCACGGTATGTCATTACAGACATTAAAATCAATCAATGGTTTATCATCTGATCGAATCTTTGTCGGTCAATCGTTAAAAACGACTGGAAAAACAACAAAGAAAATTGTTGTTGCCTCACCAGCGACAAAAACCGTGAAAAAGCAAAAAGTTTCTACTTCGACATACACAGTTAAAGCTGGCGATTCACTTGGCCTTATTGCTAGTAGAACCGGCATTAGCATGTCTGAATTAAAACGTATTAATGGTCTTACTTCTAACCTAATTCACCCAAATCAAACATTAAAATTAAAGGGCAAGGCACAACCAGTTTACGCAAGTAAAACAACGACCGTATCTAATAAAGTCTCATCTACAAAAACGACTACAGCGACATCAAATGCTGGTGGCGGTATTTTAAATCTTGCGATGAAACAGCAAGGCGTGCCTTATGTTTGGGCAGGGTCAACACCAAATGGCTTTGACTGTTCTGGCTTTATCTATTATGTATTTAAAAATAACGGCTACAATATTGGACGAACTTCTGTAGCTGCTTACCGCGCACAGGCACAATCTGTATCTGCTAGTTCTTTACGTGCTGGCGATATCGTATTCTTCCAAAACACTTATAAACAAGGCGTCTCTCATGCAGGGATTTATATTGGCGGTGGTCAATTTATCCACGCTGGCTCAAGTGGTGTGCAAATTACGAACGTGCAAGACAGCTATTGGTCGAAACATTTTCATAGCTACGGAAGACTTTAAAATTAAAAAGACATCGATAGTCGAAAAAAAGGAATTGCGCAATCAAAGCGCAATTCCTTTTTTATGAACCAATGAATGAAACTAAAATTCCTAGCTTCTTTTTTGATTAAATTTCGTATTCAATTGCCACAGCTTTACTACTACTAATATTAGGTGATGGTTGTGAATTGTACACACGAGAATAGGGCACAATCGAATGTGTTAACCAAATATTTGACCCTAAAATCGAGTCATGGCCAATCTTCGTTTTCCCACCTAAAATCGTTGCCCCTGCATAAATGACAACATTATCCTCAATATCAGGGTGACGTTTAATGCCTTTAATCGGATTTCCTTGCTCATCTAATGGGAAACTAAGTGCTCCTAATGTAACACCTTGATACACTTTGACATGATTCCCAATTGTACATGTTTCACCAATAACAACACCTGTACCATGGTCAATAAAGAATGAGTGGCCAATTGTCGCACCTGGATGAATATCGATTCCTGTTAAATCATGTGCATGCTCTGACATGATACGTGGAATGATTTTAACGTCCATTTTATATAATTCATGCGCAATACGATGTGTGCATACTGCTTGGATAGATGGATAGCTCAGTAGAATTTCTTCTAATGATACGGCCGCTGGGTCGCCATTATAGGCTGCTTGAATATCTGATTGAATCATTTTACGAATTGCCGGGAATTTATTTAATAAATCCATGACAATCTGATCGGCACACTCACGCGCATCTGTTGGACAATCTTTTTCGTTGCTATAGACTAGTACTTTTTCAACCATGTCACGTAAATCAACAGCCGCTTTACGCAAGTTGTTGCTAACAGCCATGTTCAGGCGTACTTCATCCATTTTCTTTTGGTCATAGATTCCTGGGAACAGTGCCATACGGAAGCTTTCTAACACTTTCACGATGCGGTCGCGTCCTTTAAATCCAATCGAATTTTCTGTATCGAAATGCTCGCGGTTAATTTCTGTTAATTCACGCGCGATCGACGGTACTTTATTATCTAGCCATTCATGTAATTCCATAATTCTTGGTGGCCTCCCTTAGCTATGTTACTTTTCCTATCAGAATTCTTAATCACTCTATTTTAGCGTATTTTGCGTGGACTTCCAACTAAGAAAACTTAAAAAGGGATATTTTAACTGAACATTCGGTATGTACTTAAAAAATCAACCTACAGTTGCATTTATCTACAAAATGCTACAATTACTCGCTAGTAAATTTCACGTTGAAACTATATGCTATTTGTAGGAGGTGGTGTTATGAATCTACAATTTTCAACGATTTTTACGACTCGCCGAAAAGAGCTTAACGTGACACAAGAACAAGTGGCACAGTACATCGGTGTGTCGCGGGCAGCCGTTTCAAAATGGGAGAAAGGCCAAAGTTACCCTGATATTACAATACTGCCAAAGCTTGCGACCTATTTCAATTTATCAATTGATACATTACTTGGTTATGAGCCGCAGTTGACGACCGAACACATCATTGCGCTCTATAAAGAACTGTCAACAGCGTTTCACGAGCAGCCATTTCATGAAGCCGAAGTAGCAGTAGAAGCACTTATTCATGATTATTATTCTTGCTTTCCATTTTTATTGAAGATGGCGCAGCTCTATTTAAATTATGCGGCGCTCGCTGATAATCCCGTGACGATAGCGGTACGCATTGAGCAACTCTGTTTACGTGTCGAGCAATATAGCGATGATTTTGATTCCTTAAATGAAGCGCGCATGATTGGCAGTCTAGCGCTCCTCATGCAGCAACGCGCTAGTGACGTCCTCGAAAAAATCGGCAACCGCGTGCAAATCCAATTTAATGAAGACCAAGTAATTTCACGGGCACATCAATTACTCGGCAATATCGAGCAAGCAACAGAAATTTTGCAAGCGAGCACATATCAGCATCTCTTTCTCGTCATTTCTACATGTACCGACAGCTTATTATTAGAAGAAGCCACTCATTTTGATGAAACTATTAAACGCGTCACACAGCTCATTGACACGTGGAATATCCAAGCGTTAAATCCAAATACGAGTCTTGTGTTTTATTTAACGGCAGCAACGGGCTATATGCAGCAACAGAAGCACGATGAGGCGATTGTGATGCTAAAAGAATATGCGAAGGCATGTACTAAGTTATCATTTCCGCTTCAGCTATGTGGTGATACCTATTTTAACTTAATCAATCACTGGCTTCATTCAACGATGCAACTGGCGACTGTCACACCACGCGATGAAGCTTCTGTACGCCGCGATATTGTGTCATCCATTACACAGCACCCTGCATTTGCACCACTACATGAACGCGATGATTACAAGCTACTTGTCCAAACAATTCACCATATGTTAGAGAGGAAGTCATGACATGGATACTCTAAACTGGGCACTTATCGCCCCACTGATTGTTATTCAATTTGTACTTATGATTATGGCATTAATTGATATTAAACGCATCCACGCCACAAATGGACCAAAATGGGTATGGATTCTCGTCGTTATCGTCGTCAATACAATTGGGCCGATTGTGTACTTCATTTTCGGACGTAAAAACGTATGATTGCAGCTCATTTAACGAAGCAATTTGGCGCACATATCGTCGTCAATGATGTTAGTTTTACATTAGAACCACATACAGCAACTGCGCTCATTGGTCCAAATGGCGCAGGTAAGACGACGATTTTATCGATGCTCACAGGTTTATTGAAACCAACAGCGGGCACAATCACAAATAATGATGTTCAAATCGGTTTCCTTCCGCAATATCCGCAATTTTATCCGTGGATGACAGTACTAGAGTTTACAGAAATGGCCGCGCGTCTAAGTGGTTTATCAACAAAAGAAGCGCGCAGCCGAGCACATGAAGCGCTATCATTTGTTGGACTAGAGGAAGTGCTAACGAAAAAAACAGCCGCATTATCAGGTGGTATGAAGCAACGCCTCGGCATTGCACAAGCTATTGTTCATCGCCCAGCCATTTTATTATTAGATGAACCAGTCTCGGCACTCGACCCATTCGGGCGTCGCGATATGATGAGTTTATTAAAAAAATTGCAACAGACGACAACCATTTTATATTCAACACATATTTTAAATGATGCAGAAGAAATGACTGACCAAATCCTCTTTTTAAAAGATGGTGCGCTCATTGAACAAGGGACTTTACCATCGATTCGCGCGCGTTACATGGACCCTCGTTTTGCGGTGACATTTTGCGAGCAAGCAGATGCCCAAGCATTTAGTACACAACATCAAGTTGAGCTAATTGAAAAAACAGTGTTCGTGCCAATGACAAGTTATCCAACGATGCAACACTTACTCTCTTTTTTAAGTACAACATATGCACCAATTGTTAAAATTGAACAGCATACGTCCTCTCTTGAAGAGATTTTTATGAAGGTGATGAGCCTATGATAATTTTATTGAAAAAAGAATGGCTTGAAATGCTGCGCAGTTATCGTATTGTATGGCTACCACTATTGTTTATTTTGCTCGGTATTAGCGATCCGCTCACGAACTATTATATGGAAGATATTTTAGCGACTGTTGGCAATATGCCAGACGGTTTTTCTATGACGATGCCAGAACTTGCGCCAAGTGATTTACTAATCGCCTCACTCGGTCAATTTCAAATGATTGGCCTCCTCGTTATCGTCGCAATCACAGCTTCGATGATTAGTCGCGAACGCCAAAATGGCACCGCAACACTCATTTATGTACGCCCTGTCTCTAATTTCTCGATTTATATGAGTAAATTAATCGCGATGGCACTGCTAACACTTGTGTGCACAATTGCCGGTTTTGGTGCATCGATGTATTACACGTATCTATTATATGGTGGCGTCTCAACGACTGCTTTTTTATTGTTGATGCTCTTTTATTGGCTATGGTTACTCATGGTAATCGCCACGACCATAACATTTAGCGCATTGTGGACAACGTCGATTGCAATGACTGTTGCAATCGTGCTGTTTCCACTTGGCATATTACTCGATTCTGTCATTGGTGCTTATTGGCATTATAGTCCATACAAATTGGCTCTATATGGCGCCTCTTGGCTAACGACACAGAGCGATTACTTATGGGGCACCTGTAGCATTGTTGTTGCATGGACGATTTTTGTTAGTCTACTTGGTATATGGGCTACTGGTTGGAAACGTAGCACAACGAAAATTTAACCGATTAAAAAATAGGAATGACGGGGTTGTGTCATTCCTATTTTCATGTCCTCATTATTCTTTTTACGATTAAATTTTCACATCATTATAAAATGCGCTATCCTCAAATTTCTTCACAACATATGGACAAATCGCCTTCATCTTGTAATCGTGGGCGCGCGCATACTCTACCGCCTCATTCAATAATTTTCCAGCGATACCTTGCCCACGCAACACTTCATCTGTATACGTTCCAGTCATTTGCATCACGTTATCCTCAACATACCATTCAATACGCGCAACACTTTTCCCTTGCTGGAATAATTCATAACCTTTTTCTGTCAATTCAAATTCCATAGTAATCACCTCATAATTACTATACCCACTTTTCGTCTAATGAAAAAAGAGGCCGGGACAAAACAGTTCATGTTCCTTTTTTAGCGTTCGCCACAAAAAACCAGAACCGCGCCACAGCACGATTCCGGTTTTTCTTATGCTCATCTGAGATAGTATTTTTACACTTATGTCCCAGCCTCTTTCTACCTTTTCACTAAACGGGGAGTTTTGTGTTAACTATATTATAAAAAAGGTTTACCATAAGTGCAAATTTTTTTAACAGCTTGCTTGCTGTAATGGCGTTAAATCAATTTCAAACCCTAATTGCTCTAACATTTTTTTATCATCATCGCCAGGTTGGCCATCTGTCGTTAAATAATCACCAAGGAAAATTGAATTAGCCGGGTATAAACCGAGTGGTTGCATATGCCCTAAATTAACTTCTCGACCACCCGAAACGCGAATCTCTTTCGTCGGATTAATGAAGCGGAATAATGCTAATACTTTTAAACAGTAACGTGGGTTCAGTTCGTTTATGCCTTCTAGTGGCGTACCGTCAATGGCATTTAAAAAGTTAACTGGAATCGAGTCTGCATCTAATGCATGCAAACTACGTGCCATATCCACCACATCTTGCTTTGTTTCCTTCATTCCAACAATGACACCTGAACATGGCGAAATTCCGGCTTCTTTTGCACGTTCAACCGTTTGTACACGATCGTCGTATGTATGTGATGTTGTAATATTCGTATGATTACGAGCAGACGTATTAATATTATGATTATAGCGATCTACTCCAGCCTCTTTTAACCGTTGTGCTTGTTCAGGCTTTAAAATTCCTAAACACGCGCAGACTGTCATTTCAGGATGGTGCTCCTTAATTTCCTTCACTGAATCTACTACAATATCAATTTCTTGATTACGCGGACCACGGCCACTTGCCACAATACAATAGGTCCCAACTTGTAGTGATGCCGCGCGATTCGCCCCATCAATAATTTCTTGTTGTTTCATCATTGGGTATTTTTCAATCGGTGCTGTTGATACAATCGATTGCGAACAGTACCCACAATTTTCTGGACATAAGCCCGATTTCGTATTAATAATCATATTCAGCTTTACTTTATTCCCATAATAATGGTAGCGGATACGATAGGCAGCATCTAATACAGCTAATAGCTCGGTATCTGGACTTTCTAAAATAGCCAATGCTTCTTCATCTGTTATCACATAACCATCGATAACTCGTTGTGCTAATTGTTGATAATTCATGTTAGTTTCCCACCTTTTTAGTTTCCCACCTTTATAACGTGTCGTAATCGAAATGCAAATAAACCAGCTAGTATAGCCAACACAATATCTTTCGGTAGCGGCGGCAACATCCACGCCCACGCCATCCAATAACTAAAACCTTCCGGTGCAGCAGCCCATAATTTATAGGCGGCATACAACCAATTTGTACCAAGTAAATAACTAATCATCATGGCGACAAGTCCTGCTGCAACATACATTGCTTTTGTTGAACGTACTTCAATCATTTTTCCAGCGATGTAGGCCGACAAAATAAAAACAATAATAAAGCCAAACGTAGGACTCAATAATTGACTAATGCCGCCGCTAAAACGTGCAAAAACAGGTGCCCCTGCTAAGCCGACACACGCATAAACAGCTACCGCAATCGCCCCGCGTTTACTACCGAGCACAAGTCCTGCTAATATTGCAAAAAATGCTTGCAATGTAATGGGCACCCCTCCGACTACCATAAATGGCATAAATGATGTAATGTTTGCCCCTATCATCATCAATGCCGCAAACATGCCACAATACACAACATCATACGCAGTAAATCGTGCACGTACCCTTGTGTATGTCGTCATCTCTTTCCCCCCTCTCAACTATGAACGTTTTTTACTATAATCCATCCATTTATTTTAGTCAACAATTTTTACTTTTAAGTTAACTCTTATGTAGCATCATTCATAAACGCTCGAACAACGCAGGCGCTATCGTGCGGCCCAGCACAATTTTTTTAAATTGGAAACAGCCAAGAAACTTTATCAACAAATATTGTCATTGTAATCACTTGCGATTCTTATCAAAAATCGTTAGAATTAAATAATTGTTAACGCATTTGTCAATGTATAGTCAGTTGGATTCCAGCTGACTTTTTCTATGAATAAAAAATGACTAATGAAGGAGGGTTTGGATGGGTTCTTTAGATTTAGAAATGTACTTTGAACACCTTGTTTTAGCGAATGAGCTGAATGCTTGGCGTTTGCATGATTTAGAAGAGTTTAAGCTTTATACATGCGCAGATGATCTAGCGATTCAACGCGACCTCGCACACAATGCGGTGTTATACATGGATGAACGATTACTCATGCCCGAACAGGAAGATCTCACGCTTCTTCCTCTTTACGAGCAAGCTTACTTAGAAACACTTGAAAAGCATTGCCAAGTTTTAGCACATTATAAAACGACAGCTGACGATGGCACACCACTTTATCAAGTATCAATCGCTCTAGCGGTATCAGAAACAGAATCAATTGCAAATATTGTGAATGAAGCGACTACACTGCGTCACTTTATCCGCAACGAGATGATGTACGCATTCCGCCGCGAGCAAATTCGTCTACAAAATAGCACCAAAAAATCATGCTGAACAACACAATTCTTGGCGAATAAATACAGCAGGAATGGCGTCATTACGCGATTCCTGTTTTCATTTTCTTATGCAATAGCGTTTTAGCTATCGCATCTACATATAAACTTGTTTACATTTTTACAGAAAGAAGGGAGTTCAATGCCTTATGATGGATTTGTACTTGATTTTAGTGAAACCATTCATGTGCTAAGCGCATTTCATCGCGATTTAGACGATCTACCAATTTCACCTGAGGAAAAATTTCGACTATTAAAAGAGCTTGACCGTAACCCGTATGAGCCAAATGGGGCACTCTTACAAACTACTGCACAATATGATTTTTTAGAACAAGCATTACGCGCTGCACAACATAAAAATAATCGCTAGTCTGGACTAACCTAAAAACAGTGACAATATAACAAAAGAAAGACACTTCTAAGGTATTAAAACTTTGGAAGTGTTTTTTGATGGACAAAACAACGGTATTCGATTGAATGTTCTTCATTTCTTTAACTATTTTTTAAAAAATGAAACTTTCTTGAAGCTAAGTCGTATAAGTAAGAGACTAGTATTTAGGCTAGCACATTTCCATTTCATTAAGGACGGTGAAGTTTTTTATGGGTATCAATCTTCAAAAAGGCCAACGTGTTGACTTAACAAAAGGCAATGCAGGTCTTAGCAAAGTACAAGTAGGCCTAGGTTGGGACCCTGCTGAAAATAAAAGCAGCGGTGGTTTTCTAGGTGGTTTATTTGGCGGCGGTAATAAGGGAAGCAATGTCGACTGTGACGCTTCTGTTATTATGTTAAAAGACGATCATGTTAAATCTAAAGAGGATGTTGTCTTTTTCGGAAACTTACGTAGTAAAGATGGTTCCGTTCAACATTCAGGTGACAACTTAACAGGTGCTGGTGACGGCGACGATGAAGTAATTTCAATCAATTTACAAGCGATCCCTGCAGAATTCAATCGCCTTGTATTCGTTGTAAACATCTATGATGCTGTCAATCGAAAACAACATTTCGGCATGATTCAAAACGCATATATCCGCGTATTTAATGCAAACAACCATGAAGAATTAATTCGTTACAACCTATCAGATGATTATTCTGGTAAAACGACTCTAGTGACAGGTGAAATTTATCGTCATGGCACAGAGTGGAAATTTGCTGCACTTGGCAATGGCACAACAGATGCTAACTTAAGCGCTGTTGTAGCAAGTTATCAATAAGGAGGAAACAAATATTATGGGTATTTCATTACAAAAAGGTCAAAAAGTAGATTTAACAAAAGGTAATCCTGGGTTATCAAACATCGTAGTAGGTTTAGGCTGGGATACAAATAAATATGATGGCGGACAAGATTTTGATTTAGATTCTTCTGTCTTCTTACTTAACGATGCAAGCAAAGTAGACGATCCTGCTAACTTTATCTTCTATAACAATACAGTTGGTGGTAATGGTTCAGTAGAACACTCTGGCGATAACTTAACTGGTGACGGCGATGGCGACGATGAAACAGTAAAAGTGGCACTTAGCAATGTCCCACAAAATATTAGCCGCATCGCATTCACTGTAACAATTCACGATGCAGAATCTCGTGGTCAAAACTTCGGTATGGTTTCAAACTCATTTATCCGTATCGTAGACGCTGCTTCAAACGAAGAATTAATTCGCTATGACTTAGGTGAAGATTTCTCAATCGAAACAGCAATCGTTGTAGGTGAACTTTACCGCCACGGTAGCGAATGGAAATTCAATGCTGTAGGCGCTGGCTACCAAGGTGGATTAGCTGCACTAGCAACTGATTACGGTCTAGATGTAAACTAATTAACCAAACGCATAGGACATATTGTCTGCGCATAACACACTGAGAAACCGCGCAACCGCGCGGTTTCTTTGTCTTTACATAGGTAGAATCTCAAAATCTCATTTTTATGCGCGATGTGCACACTATTTGGATTCTATTTCCACTATTCTCATAAAAATGCGGTGTCTACCCAATAAAAAGATTAAAGCTATCCGTATGTGGTACAGTAGAAGAAGCAATAAAGGGGGCCTGAAACAATGAATCAACTAACGATTACACCTCTTCCATGGAAAGACACTGATGACTGGCTTAATTATTTCCTATTAGCTAGCACAGAGCGCCCTCGCTATAGTCTAACCGAGCAAAATCTCACATTTGAGCGCGTTGCTGTACGCGTTCTCGGTGTTCCATTGGACGATGTCGAGTACTTTAACACGTTGTACGAATGGCATACAGCGAGTGATGTCCATGTATTGAGTGAAGAGTTGAATAAACAAATACAAAATGAAGATTTCCAACTCCTTCAAAACATTTTGCAACAACATAAAGAATTACCTAAAGGCTTATCAATTAATCGGCTCGTTGCGATGATGTATGGTGCGAAACTTATCCCACAACACAAAGATCCACAAATGAATCGTCATTTACAGACGACACTGATTCGAGTCATTAAAACATTTCAACAACAGCAAGCACAAGGATTACTATCTAATGATTTTCGTCGCTTCTTAATCGACTTAGTCAAATGGATGAAAAATCACTGGATTGTGTGGATGAAAGATGCTACACCACAAACACCCTTTCCAAAAGTCGTGTGGTATGGTGATACGACGCAAAGCCAGCGATATTTTTTATTATTATTAATGTGGCTTGGCTGTGATGTTTTACTCTTCCATCCAGCCGGAAAAGATGATTTTCAACCACTTGATCCACATAATGAAGAATCAACCGTATATCGTTACGGTGATACAGCTCCTATGCAACCGTTTCCAACGCAAATAAGAGAAGTTCAAGCAACGGTCGGTTATCGTTCTACACAGCAGCTAGAACGTCTTATAGAGGACGAACATGGTGTTTATCGCCCCTGGCAGTATCAAAACTATGAACCACATAATGTCATGTTGCAACATACCTATGATGACATTTTCATTTATGCTAAAGAGCCCGCTATGATGCGCCCAGGCTTTAAAGCACAAAAACCAACTATCTACATTCCCAATATTTTTGCAAAAGTAAACGGGATGTCACGTGATAAGCAGGATTACTGGGAAAAGATGCATGCGCTTGTTGAACTACCTAACACTTTACTTATTCAGCAATTCCCATATGTAAAAGAATCAAAAGCCAATTTCCAATTTCATTACGATAAGAGCCTTGTCGGAGGAAATTTAGATAGTGAGCGAATGATGGGGACAAGTTGGTGGCAATATAAAGAGCTCTCACCTGAAATTCAAGTAGCCATTGCACGTATTATTATTGATTGCTGTGAGAACCCAAGCATTCAAAAAATAAATGGCGAAAAAGAGCGCGACCTTGCCATTACCACATTAAAGCAATTATCGATGGTACCAAAAGAGATTCTACGCTTTATGCAAAGCTTTGATTACGCTCAACAGCTACCTAAAATCGTTGTTTTCTATGATGAATCACTTGGGCATTTAACCCGAGCAGACGCCATATTATTTAGTTTCTTAAACCGTTTTGGCTTTGATATTATTTTCTATACCCCAACCGGTAAACAAGATATTGAAAATTACTTAGAACCATCTATTTATACCATTCACCGACTCGAAGAAATGGTCTTTGATGTCCACTATGAACAACCTACTAAAACACAATCATTTATTCAAAAAATTCGTAAACGTTTTTTTGACTAAGGAGGAAATTATATGTCAGAGTTAATTCCATTACAAAAAGAAGGTCTAACAGAGCAAACAGCTAATGAAACACGTTTAGCACTTCGAAACGATCCAGAGGTAGCATCTATTATCAAAGCAGTTGATTGGCGTGATGCTAACGATATCTTAACTTTAGGTAAAGAGCCGTCTCAGGAGCTATCACGTTTTACAGATAAAATTCTACATTCTATGACATTATCAAAACTAGATGATTCAAGTGATTTACTAAAACAACTTGAAAAAGTCATGAACAAATTTGATAAAGATGAGATTTTGAAAGAGCCTAGCTTCTTTGGTAAACTATTTAATCGCGCTAAGAAAAGCATTGATTCTTTATTTGCTAAATACACATCACTTGGTAGTGAAATTGATAAAATTCATCAGCAATTTATGATTATTGAAGATGAATTAAAGAAAAACAACGTCGATTTAGAAGGCCTTTATCAAGAAGATATTCAATACTACTTAAATCTTGAAAAATATGCTGTTGCAGCTGAAATGAAGCTAGAAGAACTACGTCAACAAGATATTCCTAAACTTGAAACACAAGTAGCTGCTGGTAATCAAATGGCACGTATTCAACTAGAAAATCTTCGTACAGCCGAAGAAATTCTAGACCGTAAAGTTGACGACTTAGAAAAAGCACGTATGGTTGCTGTTATTGCAGCTCCTCAAATTAAAACCATTCAACGTGGTAATAATGATTTAATCGCTAAAATTAATAGCGCCTTTGTAACAACGATTCCAATCTTTAAAATGGGCATCATTAATGCTGTCAATGCCAAACGTCAAAAGCTTCATGCAGATTCAATTAACGCCTTTGAAGATCGAGCTAATGAAATGCTCCGTGAAACAACAAAAGACATTATGAATCAAAGTGTAGATATTGCACGCAGAACCGGTACATCAAGCATTAAAATGGATACCATTGAAGATATGTGGGATACCATTACTAAAGGTATTGATGAATACAAACAGGTAAAAGATGAACAAGTTATCCAACGTCAACAAGACCGTAAACGTCTAGAAGAAATTCGCAATGAAGCAAAAGATGTATTTAGTGGTCAATAAATAATTCTTTTAAGCACAGTGATTATGTAATTGCTGTGCTTTTTCTATGCCTAGATATAGATATGTAATGGCATTGTGGACCATTTATTAAATTCATTTTTAGTTGCTGTAATTCTTCAATAAATGATGTGCGTGCTAAAGAAACATCGCATGCTTCTACGGCATGGATGTATGTTGTTAAAAAAGCTAGGTATTGTTTTTTAGTATGTTTTTTCTTGCTTAAATAGAGTGATACCATTTCAGCATTAAAAAGAGTGCGTGTTGTAAAACCAGTCATCGCATTACGGCCTTTACCAAAAGTACGCGTTAACACAATGTTAGAATGCTTTAGAAGCTTGTTTAAAGTACTTTTAGGGATTCCTAGAGTTTTACATAGCTCTCGCTGAGTTGTCCATAAAAATCCATCTTGATGTGGTTGAGCTTCGATATATGTGATTAGATCTTGCTCCCATTCACTTAAATGGCTACGCGTACGAGCTGCACGTTCTTTTTTATGCTTATACCAGCCTTTATAGTTTACATACGGTTTTACGTTTGTATACGCTTCTGTTAATTGCTCAATATAAAAACGCTCAGGACCTTGGTAACGCCCACTATAGGCAGATTTCATAATGGCATGAAATTCACGTGCAGACAATGGTTTGAGAAGCTGTGCATTAAATGAGCCTAATGTGCACATTGCATCTGAAAATGAGATTTGATCAGCATAGCATGCTAGCGCCAGTGTGAATAATGTATTATTACGTCCTAAAATTCCTTTTCCACCATGAATATCAGGTGTTTGTAGCAGCGCTTTAAACCACTCTTGTTGTGTTAAGGATTGGCGTTGTGAGTTGTTTGACACGAAAAATGAGATTGTGTCATCCTCTTGCTGTTGCGACCAATTGATTAATTGAGAAATATCATATGTATGTGTCAAATCTACCCACAGCACATTTTTTTTTGTAGGCATGCGGAAAAAACCAAAATCATTGCAAAAGATATCTGCACCTACACAAGTAAGACTTTTCTTGAGTTGTGCAGCTATTTTTTTAGCCACAGCTAATCCAACCCCTCCTTTTTTCAAATGAAGCGGCTTACTTAAAATAAAATAAAGTTGATAGCCTCTTGTCGATTCTAGTAACAGTGTCGGTGTACCAATACTATCGTCCAAGCAAGCAAGTAAAATTTCTTGAGGAGAATAATTTTTTGTATCAATATCGATTACAAATGTATTCACTTGTAAAAGGTTTTGTTCTTCGAAGCCCTTTACATATTCTTTATAGCGATTCGTATAGCGATATTGTAAATAAGGATTCGGCGTAAAATGTGAGTAGTTATTTACACGTGAACATAATTGTTTTTTCGATGTAATAATATCGCCTTGTACTCCGTAAGCTGTTTGCAAATGTTCCTTTTGTTTAACGGCAAAAATACCGCCTTGTCGATTTGGTGTTTTTTCCATATTTTGTGCTGTTCGTAAGCTATCATGAAAGAGTGTATTAATAAAATCTTCAAAATGAAATTGCATAGGTATCCTCCTCTCGCTATTGTTAAATTATTATAAGCGAAAAAAAAGGTTACTTTTTACACTATCTCATTTTTTGAAACCGTGATAAACGCTGTCATATCAAGTGTTACAGCGTTTTTTGAACAGTGATTCAGTTGTCAAAGTGTGCAACATACTACCGCAAAAATGAGATTTTGAGATTTTTAGTTTATATAAAAAATGCCGATTTGAGTTGTCAATAAAAGATTTTATACATATAACAAAAAATTTATTGGGTAGATGCAACCGCTTAAAATGATTTATTGGGTAGATGCAACCGCTAATTTTAATGGAATAAAAGACCATTTTTTATTGTTTTACAATAAAAAACAGCAAAAATAGCTTAATTTATTGGGTAGATGCAACTCAAAAAAAATTTTATAGGGTGTATCCACTTTTTGTGAAAAAAAAGTGAGAGCAAAATAGCACATAAAAGGCATCTTTTTTATAAAAATAGTTGATTTTTTTGATTTATTGGGTAGATGCAACACTTAAAATGAGATTGCATGTAAAAAATGAGATTATAGAAAAACATTGATAAATCGGTATGTTCAAGAATTGTCAGAATATTTTATTGGGTAGATGCAACACTTAAAATGAGATTTTCAGCGCTTTATTGGGTAGATACAACCGCTATTTATTAAGCAGATAGAGCAAAAACATAAAATTTAATAAGAAAAAGAGTTTATTGGGCACAATATGCACGATAATGATATTTAATAGAATGCTTATATAGCAGGCTTTCTTTAGCAATTAATTAAATTTATTGGGTAGATGAGGTATAAAAATGAGATTATGTAGATAAACAAGGAGAAGTATTGGGCACATCTTGCAATAAGAGTGGTTAATCGATATTTTATGTGCCCGATAATTTATTGGGCACATATTACATAAAAATGAGATTATAAGATTTTACAATGGAGTTTTGATATACTTTTAATAAATATGAGAATAAAGGAGGCTGTATCCCCTATGGATTATTCAGCGATGCTTGATAATGTATATTTAACGAAGGATTTACAACCACTCGCAATTTGTGAAGCGGTACAGCCGTTATATATTGACGAATTTGAGCATGTAGCAGAATGGACAACTGATGTGATGATGATGCAACAAGAAGATGATTATAAGCCATCAAAAAGTTTTCAAAAACTTTTAAATTTTGTGCAGCTCATCATGCTCGATAATCGGGCATTTCGAAAAATTGATTTGCGTGAAAAACTAGCGGATGATACTCAACGTCATTTATTAGACCAAGTTATGCGCCCAGTTTTAGAAGAGGGTATTAAGCCAAAACCCGTTAAAAAGAAAAAGACTACGCCACCCAAAAAAGAACCAAAAGTAAAAAAACAAGAACTTGATAATGTCAAACAGCCCTCCCCTTCTAAGCCCTTTGATGATTTTATAATTGTTGAGCATAAGCCAGAGGAGCAGTTATCACTTGATATGCCAGATATTGGAACTGAACAAATTGTATCGGCAATAAAAGATCAGGAATATTTAATTACAAACTCTAGCCATAGTTATCAAGCTTTGCGTGATTTAGTAACAAAAAAAGATTTTGAGGAAAATGAAGATGGAGATTTACAAAAGGAAATTGTTGTAGATGGTGTGAAGCAAGGGACTGCGGAAATTCGTACAGATGAAGAAATCCAGCGATTACCAGCGGATACATTAGAAAAACAACGTATTTGGTTTTCACTCTTAGAATCAACGAATTCCGCTTTAGATGAACTATCTGCTGACTTATTTGATTTAATTGCATTTTCTTGGATGAAACAGCCTAAAAATGATTATGGCTATATTCATTTTGACAGTGACCAGGCATTACGATTAAAATTTGAAGACCCTTATGAAAAGTCATTCCGTGTACGAGAAAAAGAGCGGTTTGATATTATGCAGCGTGTTGCGACACTTGCATCTGTTTGGATTGCGATGGATAATGATGATTTCATTGTTATCAACCCAGAAACAGAAGATATTGACCGCCAAAATTATGAATTTGCAGATTTCCATCCATTATTCCAAATAGGCTCAATTGAGATGGCATATGACAAAAAAACAAAAAAAGCAAAAGGGATTTATTCAGTGACCATTAAACCCTCACCTTTAATCGACCGATTGTTAATTCATAATGACCAAGCATTTGCCTATTTAGATTATAAGGTATTTCAATACAATTATTATAAACATCGTCAGCATAAGCGGTTAGTGCGCTTTCTAAATTCGGAATGGAAAAACCAACGTAATTCAGAGGCATCAACCTTCCGTGTAGGACATCTAATTGAAATTATGGATTTTGGGAAAAATAGTGTACACGGGGCACGTTTGCGTGAGCGTGTAGAAAGAGTGCTAGATGATTTACTAAATGATGAAGTGATTAAATCTTGGAAGTATACAGAGCCATTTGAAGAAGTTGAAACGGCAAAACGATTATGGTATTTACATGTGTGGGAAAAACTAGATATTTCTATCACGCCCCCAGATCAACTTGTTGTAGAAAACAAACGTATTGCAGAATTGAAATTAGCTTCTAAAGTAATTGATGTTCCGCATGAGCCCGTTGAAGAAGTCGAAGAATTATCTTTAATGGAGAAAGTAGCATTTATTATTGAAGAACGAAGTATTACGATTAAGGTGGCAGCAGCAGAGGCGAATGTTTCCTACAGTACATTACATCGGTATTTAAAAAATCCACCGAAAAAGATTTCAATAAAAAATAGGAAGCCATTAGAAGCTTATTGTGAAAAATGGTTCTCACTTGTACAAATGAATCATAATAGTTAATAAGTAAAAATGTTTACAAGTAAACTCCGTTCGTTTGAACGGAGTTTCTTCTATAATATAGAGTTTTAAATGTAGGCAAATTTATAGGAAAATGAAATAAGAATTGCTAGTATAGAGATATCTTGTGAAAGTAGAAAGAAGGTCATAATATGAAATTAAGCATACTAGATCAAATCCCTATTGCTAAGGGAATGACGGCACAACAGGCGCTACATAATAGTGTAGCTTTAGCGAAGCATGCAGATGACCTAGGCTATGAGCGTTTCTGGTTGGCAGAACATCATAACACACGTACATTAGCAAGTAGCGCACCAGAAATTACCGCAACATATATTGCAGCACAAACAAATCGTATTCATGTAGGAACTGGTGGCATCATGATGATGCATTATTCTGCACTGAAGATTGCGGAGCAGTTTAATACGTTAAGTGCTTTTGCGCCAGGGAGAGTTGACTTAGGTTTAGGTCGTGCTCCGGGCGGAGACTATGCAGCAACGTATGCTTTGGCACAAGGGAAGCGACCTTTTGTAGATGAACAATATAATAAATTAATGGCTATCCAGCAATTGATGGCAGGAGAAAGAGCCGATGATCAAGCATATACAAATGTAATAACAACACCAGCTAAAGTTCCATTAGCTAGTATGTGGTTACTAGGCTCTACTGGACAAAGTGCAGCAAAAGCTGCAGATTACGGTGTAGGTTATTCATTTGCACAATTTTTTAATGGGCAAGCAACAAAGGAGATTTTTGATTTATACCGCGAACGATTTATTCCATCTGATTTTATGAAAGAGCCTCAAATTATTGTTAGTTATGCGGCAACAGTAGCTGATACAAAAGAGGAAGCAGAATACCGTGCGAAATCAATTGATATCTCTAGACTACAGTTGATGCGTGGTGAACCGCAACAAGCACTTACGCCAGAAGAAGCTCAAAATTATCCATTGTCTGAAATGGACTTAGCCACAATTGAACAAAACCGTAAATTACATTTAGTAGGTACTAAAGAACAAGTAGCTGAACAATTGCTAGCAGACCAACACTTATATGGTTTTGATGAAGCTATGATTAATTCAAATCAATCTACTTTTGAACATCGATTAGAAAGTTATCGTTTATTAGCGGAAGCACTTATTGATTAAAAGCTGAAATAAAAAAGAGGCTGGGACATATGTATACAAACAACCGTTCATATGAGCATAAGAAAAACCGGAATTGCGCGGTGGCGCGGTTCCGGTTTTTCGTTGCGAACGCTAAAAAAGGAACATGACGTGTTTTGTCCCAGCCTCTTTTTTAGAGTAAGTTAAGTTGCATAAGGCATGCTTCATTTTATGCGGGAGAAAAAAGATTAGTAGAAACAGTTTAAATGAATGTTCCACGTGAAACATTCATTTAAATATGTAATCATGTAAACATTTTTACTATTTTATTTATTTACTATTTTCATGTATAATAAATAACAACTATAGTATAAGGAGGGTTTTTAGTGACAAGAATTATTACGTTTGCAAACTTTAAAGGCGGTACAGGAAAAACAACAAATGCTGTCCTTTTCGCATATACACTTGCAAAACAAGGTTATAAAGTGTTAGTTGTTGATAAAGATCCACAAGCAAATGCGACAACATTTTTATTAAAAACGTATATGACTGAACGTGAGGAAACACCAGTTATTTCAAATTATATGTTAGATGGTGTAAAAGCTGGCGATTTAGCTACAACAATTTTTACGATTCACGATAATCTAGATTTAATTCCCAATACGCCAACATTCCATTTATACCCCAAATTCTTACAAAAGAAATTTCCGGGTATGACAGACCAGGCTGAGCGTGAACGAATTTTCTACTTCCGTGAATTATTAAAATCAATTCAAGACGAGTATGATTTTATTTTAATTGATGTTCCGCCGACTATTTCAGATATTACAGATGCAGCTCTTGCAGCAACTGATTATGTCGTATTGGTTTTACAAACGCAGGAAGCATCATTAGATGGTGCAGAAGTATTTATTAATTATTTACAAGATCTACTAGATGAAGATAAAGCACAATTAGAGATTGTTGGTATTTTACCGGTAATTTTAAAAGCAGATTCGCGTGTAGAACAAGCAACGATGCAAAATGCAATTGCTATTTTTGGTGAAGAAAATCTTTTTGAGCACCGTGTGAAAACAATGGAGCGTATTAAACGTTTTAACTCAGTAGGGATTACAAATGATGATATGCATGATCACCGTGTACATAATTTGTATGATGAAATTGTCGATGAGTTTATTAAACGTATTGTGGAAATTGAGGAGGATTAATGATGGCAAAAAAATCATTATTACGTCATGATCGAGCATTACCTGATCATTTAAAATATAATAAGGATGAAGTAAGTGAAGAAATTAAAAGTGTAAAATCTGTTCAACATAAAGCAGCGATGCTACGTGTTGATGAAGAGACGAAAAATCGCATTTCAAATTTAGTGAAAGTATGTGAATTTAAAAGTGCGAATGAATTAGTAAATGATATGATTGATTCATATATGAAGTCATTAGATGATGAACAGCGTCAAGATGTAGAAGTAATGAATCGTATTTTAAATAAGTAAAAATGTTTACAAATATACATGTGTAATTATATTAATGGATAGTTAGAATGAATTAATAACTAATTACGCCAAAGTTAGTTAATTAGAGAATAACTTTGGCATACATAAAAACCCGTTCAAAAAGTTAATGGCTTTTTGAACGGGTTTTATAATGTAAAAATGTAAACATTTTTACGTGTTTATTTTTAAAGTACGAATAGTAGCTAATTAATAATACCTCTAAATTTTCCCACAAGAAACGCAACGACGATCTGGATCATCTTCTCCATAAATACGGAGTTCTTTTACGACACCACAGCTTTCACATTGTCCCATTGAAATTTGTGGAAGAATACCCTGGCGTGCTAAAGGCAGCCATTCGGTCATATACATCTCGTAGGTCATGCCATAGTCAATTAACATAAGTTTGCCTTCTTTATTTAATGCGTAATTACTACTATCAAAAATATCATAACAATCCATTTCATCTTTTAAAAGATGAATGGCTTGTTTTAATGAATCTGTTACACGTGGGTCTGTTTCAAAATCGATTGCATAATTTCCAAGGTCAGCTGGAACAGGACGATAATAAGGCTGGACACATATTTGTTCATCCATGTGTAAAACAGGTGCAACATTGGCATGTAAGTTTTCTTTATATAAATGTTCATACATTTTTTGTTCTAGATAGCTTTGTTTCTTTCCAAGCGGATGTAAAAATGTTTTAACGACAAACTGGTCAAAGCGATCCACTTTACGTGTAGATCCTAAGCCAATAAATTTTCCTACGGTTTTGGGGGTTACGTGTAATAGTTGAATCATAGCTAACCAGCTCCTTCAATTATTTTATAATTAAATCTATTATATAACAGAATACAAAAAAATCAAGTAGTTATAGAACAAAAATAAGTGTAAAATGAGAATATTTCAGTTTTAGGTAGTTAAAACAATAGAAAAAGAGCTACACAGTGTGTGCAACTCTGATATATAACAGATTGTTTATTCGTAGCTGAATTGCCATTCTATATCGTATTTATCTCGTATTGACCCATAAAGAGGACTAAAGAAAGTTTCTTGCAAATCCATTAAAATGTCACCCTCTTTAGAGAGATTAGTAAATGCTTGACGCATAAATTCTTTATCATTTGAAATAATGGCCAATGTAATATTATTACCAATTGAGGCAGGTGCGTCGCTAAATGTACCAGAGAACATAATTTTTTCTCCAGCCACTGTTACATACCCATGCATTACTCGATTTTTAGCATCCATCGGTATTGGATGCTCAGGGTTTTCAGGTGCCTCGCCAAATGTCATAATAGATGTATCGTTACTTTGGAAAGCATTGGCGTAAAAAGTGATAGCTTCTGTTGCCTCGCCATTAAAAATTAAATAAGGTGTAATCAATGGAATTTCCTCCTTAAAGATAAGATGGTATTGTTATTCCCTTTTGACAAAAAAATACTCTATGAAGGTGATAAAAATGGATACAACAAATATGACGGAACAGCAATTCATTGAATGGTATCAAGCGAATGAAAAAGGAAAATATGAAACACCTAGCATGACAACCGATATGATTATTTTTACGAATCAACATGAGAAACTTCAACTATTACTAATTCAAAGAAAGCAACATCCTTTTAAGCAAAGTTGGGCATTTCCAGGGGGCTTTGTTGATATGGACGAAGATTTAGATACTGCAGCTCTGCGTGAGTTGCAAGAAGAAACTGGACTTCAACAAATTTATGCAACACAGTTATATACATGGTCAGATGTAAATCGTGATCCTCGGATGCGCGTAATTAGCGCATCTTATTTAGCACTTGTAAATCGAGAGGCGTTATTGGCTGCAAAAGCAGCTGATGATGCAGCTGACGTAGCTCTTTTTACGATTGAACTTCCTGTTGTGAAAAAATATGTAGGAACACAGCGTATAATGTTACGCTTAAGTCATCCACAGAAAGGAACGTTGTCAGCTGAGCTGGATATTACGTATACACAAGTTGGAAAGCAATTACATGAAAAAATAAATATTGTTGAACAACAAAATATTGCATTTGATCATGCTAAAGCAATTGTCTATGCAATTTTACGTATGCGAGAAAGAGCACAAACTTCACCATTAGCACTTGAATTGTTACCAGAAACATTTTCGTTTGAACAACTCAAACAAGCATATGGGGCAATTATGAATGAGCAATTAGCTAAATCAACTATCTTACAGTACGTTGAAAAGATAAATAAGGATATGTATCAATTTAAACAAGTTTAAATGTTTACAAATTTACTTGTTGATGAAATATTCTTATAAGAACCAATAAATAAAACCCCGTATGCTAACGTTATTTGCTAGCGTACGGGGTTTTTGTTTATTTGTAAACAAGTTTATTAATTTACGAACTGCGTTTGCGATACATCATATAGCCATTTAATGAAACTGTAGAGTTATCAAAAAGTGTAGCCCCACGTTCATTTGCACGTTTTGGCGCTATCTCACATTCTGTTAATACAGCTTCACTATCACCTTCTAAATAAAATTCATCTTTTTCGTGTTGTTTGAATGTGCTATCTGTAAAGGTAATTTGACTAGATTTTCCACGCACACCATAATCGGCTCCACCAGCAATAAAGCATTTCTTTCCAATAAGTGTACTTTGATCAATTGTGATTGTCGGATGGAGATGGTCTGTACAAGTTACCATATTAAAGGTAGCGTTCACTTTATTTGTTAATGCTAAAGCGGTTCCACCATTATTAAAATGAATTTGTTGTAATTGTAAAGTAGAACGAGTTGCATCAAATTGTATTGCAAGGTTTTGCGAGAATAAGACATCTAATAAATTAAATGAGCTACTTATTGCACAAATACCATGTTGTTTATTTTTGGATATTTGACTATCATTTAATGTTACTGTAGCACCCTTTGTATAAATTCCACTACCATTATTGATGAAATTTACATGCTCTAGTGAGAGTGTGCAATATTCACTAGCTAAACCATATTGATTAGCGCCACTAAATTTTCCTTGAGTTAATAATAAATGACCGTTTTCAAGACAACGAATACCATCTAATTTTTGGTTTTCACATTCGATATTATTAATAGTTAGTTTGCTATTATTTGCATAAATTCCATAAGTACCATCATATAATGTAAGATTTTTGAAAATAGCTTCACTATTAAGTAGATCGATATTAATATCCATATTATTATGGAATGTTAGATTTTCAGCCGTTCCACTACTGCGGTCGTTAATCTGCAATGCAATGGCATTTGAATTTGAGATTTGAAGTATATCAATTTTAAATTGAGTTTGTGCTAAGAAGATAGCTGGAAAGTTAGATGGATGCCCCATCACGATAATATTTTGTAATCGTATTGCACTATTATTTACATTGATTGCATTTCCTCCACAACGATCGAAACGACAATGTGTAATGTCAATATCACACTTAGCTGCCAATGTAATATGATTTTTAGCCGCAATGATAAAGGCACAATCGTTAATTGTACCAGTAACTTGCTCAGCTAATAAAATGGCACTAGCTAGCTCAGATTGGAATTCACATGCTGTTAGTTTGCAATTTCCACCAACAGCTTCTAGTTGAACGCCCCGATGTGTCATAAAATGTGTAGTGCTAATAGAAAGCTCGGATTGTGTAGCAAAAATGGCACGGTGGCTACCACGATAAATAGCTGTATTATCGATATGTAACTGGCAATGATTTAATTGAATTTGAGCTTTTTCCTTTCCTTTATGCTCCATAATTTTACACTCAGTTAAATAAATCGCGCTATTTTGGCCTAAGATGGCATGATGTTCACCATATGTTAATTCCATATGTTTTGCGCGGAATGTAGAATTTTGTGATGCAGTGATTTGTGTATCTGTTGTTTCTGTAAAAAGTGTTGCAGAAACAGATGCTTGACTATCGATTAATATAAGATGCTGTTTCGCTTTTTGAAATTGACTATTCGTTAAAATCATTGATGATTGAGCAAGTTCAATTTGCGTCCCCATTGTATGTTCAGAGAAGTAACTTGTAGAAATATTGAGTGTTGTTTTTTTCGTTGCAACAATTGCTTGCACAGCTTGTTGAAAGCGACTATGAGTACTTGTTAATTGACTTTCTTCCATATAAAGATGTGTTTTTAATTGATTTTTAAAGAGTGTGTGATCAATTGTTAATTGGCATTCTTTCGCAAATATTGCGTAATATTTACCGTTAAATTGACATTTTGATAAATTGATTGTTGATTGAGCCACTGCTAAGAAAGCTTTGTTCGCTTCCTTAGCTGAGCTTTCAAAATAACAATCTGTCAAATTAATTGTTGAGTTTTGAGCTAAAATTGTATGCTCCGTATAGTTGCCTGCAAAACAACAATTTTCAAAATGTACAGTGGCTTCCTTCATTTCTAAAACATTTTCGAAATGTAAATTTTGGACTGTCGCCTTTACATTAGGTGCTACAACAAGATCACCTATAATACATACAGCACCATGTCCATGAATGGTTACAGGTTTACGTAGGACTAGCACTTCATCATAGATGCCTGCAGAAACTTCTAAACAATCGTTATCTTCTGCATGTTCTAAAGCCTCTAATAAAGACTGATAAGCCCCTTCTTTATAACGTGAAACGTATAATGTTGCCATCGAAACTCCTCCTTTTGTTTATTATACAAAATATTTACATGAAGTGATAATGCATTTCTTATAATCATTATATACATATAACAAACTACATAGAAAAGATATACCATATGTAGATCGGTTTATTTTTTATACATGTCTATAATAATCGGCTGCCTCTATAGTAACTTCCCGATTTAAGCTAGTATTTTTTAATTTTTTCAAAAAAATTCAATAATTTGAAAAGAAAACATATTAAATTTCAAAAATTTGCTATAATTTACATATGATTTAGTAAAAATAGCAGACTAATTATTTACTATTTTTCCTAAATTACTTTTCTAATCTGGGACAATTTGAATTTTAAGATTAGAAAAAGCCAGCAATGTCACAGGGGTGTGACGGATTTTGCTGAGCGAATTTATATGAGGAGGGTTTTATATGCGTTTAGAAAACAAAGTAGCCATTATTACGGGTGCTGCAAATGGTATTGGGGAAGCAGCAGCGAAAAAATTTGTGGCTGAAGGAGCAAAAGTCGTAGTGGCGGATTTTGCTGATCATGGCGAAGAAGTGGCGAAAAATCTTGGGGATTCAGCTCGCTTTTTCAAACTAAATGTGACAGATAAAAAGAGCGTAGCAGAAATGGTGCAATTTGCAGTAGATCAATTCGGGACAGTTGATATTCTTGTAAATAATGCCGGCATTACGCGTGATGCAATGTTACACAAAATGACAGATGAACAATTTGATCAAGTAATGAATGTGAATGTTAAGGGTGCATTTAATTGTACACAAGCTGTATATCCAATTTTAAAAGAGAAGCAATATGGTCGAATCATTTCGACATCTTCAGTAAGTGGCATTTATGGTAACATTGGTCAAACAAACTATGCGGCTTCAAAAGCGGCAATTGTTGGAATGACGAAGTCTTGGGCAAAAGAATTTGGCCGTAATGGTGTAACAGCAAATGCCGTAGCACCAGGTTTTATTAAAACAGCAATGGTTGCTGCAATGCCTGAAAAAGTAATTGAAAAGATGGAAGCGACTATCCCATTACAAAAGCTTGGTGAACCAGAAGATATTGCTAATGCGTATGCTTTTTTAGCTTCTGATGAAGCAAAATATATTACAGGGCATGTCTTACATGTAGATGGCGCGATAATGATGTAAGCTATATAAGTGGAGAGTAACGATAATTCGTTACTCTTTTTTTATTCTGAAAATACATCATATATACAGGCATTTTAGATTAAAAAAGAAGAGAATGGGTATAGTCTACCAAAAGACATATATAGCTAGATGACGTTGGATGCGCTTATCATTTCAAATTGTTGATTTAATGAAAGGCGGGAAAATAAATGAAGGCAGTCATGAAAAGAATCGAACGAGATGCTATTGTGTTAGAAATGGACGGACAAGAATATAAATTAATAATGGGTAGAGACATGACACAGTATGTACATGTCATAATGAATGAAGGTTTCTATATTGAACCGGTACATTCTGACAAGCAACGAGAATTACTTATGATCTCTGATAATCCAGATGCAGACATGATGCTAAATAAAGTAATCTCTAATTCTTCAAAATTACCAGATGTTTATCAGTAAGGTAAGGCGCATAAAGCGATAGCTACAAATGTCTCAATATAAATGAAAGAGGCGGTGAGTATGAATAGCCAAGCGATGACGTGTTCAAAATGTAATCGAATTTTGAGTTTACAAGATCGTATTGAAATAGATCATGGTACGTTTACAGCGCTACATCACCCAACTTATGTTTACACATGCCCACATTGTGGACATATTGAAGCGAGCCATGATGACTTTGAAGAGAATGAACACTCTATTTCGTCATAAAGCCCAAAGGAATCGTGCACTTGTTACGATTCCTTTTTTACGGTTAATATGTTTACAAGTAATTTTTTTTACAAATAAACAAAAAATCCATTCTTTGTAACAAACAAAGAGTGGATTCCTTTTTAACGATAATAATTTAATAAAGACTGTGCAAAAATAAGTGCAATCGCGATGACAAAAGCTGTTAATAATATATAGCTTGTACGCCATAATAATCGTTGTTGTTGTTCATGCGCTTCTAATAAAGCATTTTCTTCCTCTTCTGTTAATCCATCAACGATGACTTCAGATTTTTCGTTAAAGAGATAGGAGAATAAAGCTATCATTAAAAATGCGGTAATAAATGCGATAATACCTAAAAGATACATGGCCGCACACCTCCATACGTATATCATCGGTTATAAAAAAATGGTTTTTAGTAATGTACTTTAATTTCTTACAAGTTGGTAAAGTATCATGAATTGTACGAAGTTTCTTTTTGTATGAAAGTAAAAATGTTTACAAATATACAAAAGGTCAACGTTAGGCTTGTTTAACAGCAAAGTAATGATTTTCTGGATCAGCAAAATTAAACACACGATATCCAGGCATATCGACAATTTCACCTACTGTAACATTTGCTGCTACTAATCGAGCATGGAGCTTCTCTAAATCGGATGTTGCAAATAATAATGAAGGTGTTGTCATATCGATTTCTGGAGACATTTTCATTATTTGTTCGCGATTATGTAAAATGATGGTTGTTTCCGCATTTGCATGTGGTGAAAGTTCAATCATATACATATCACCATTCATTACTTCATTTTTAACAACAAAATCAAAATGCTTTACCCAAAAATCACGAATTTCTTTTTGATTTTCTACATATAGCATAAGTTGTGCAAGTTGCATACGTATACCCCCTTCAAAATAGTTAAATATTTGGTTCATATGACATTAAATTTAAATAAATTTCATATTAATAAACTTAAAATAACTATATTTTAGACTATCTTCTATTATATACTATAAACAAGTAAGACTATTTTGACAATTTTAGGAGGGTTTTGATGAAAAAGAAACAATTGACGGCAATTGCACTGAGCACGGCGATGTTCACGTCAGCGATTGCGATGGCGCCAGGAGTTACAAATGCGAAAACAACATACAAAATTGTTAATGGAAAATTAGTAGATGTTAAAACGAAAAAAGTAGTTAAAGGGTATAAAACGTACAACGGTAAGTTATATAAAGACGGCAAGTTATTTAAAGGAATTTACAAAAATACTTATTATAATAAAGGAAAGAAAGCTTCGTATTGGTATAACGATGTGTATTACCATCAAGGAAAGCCATATACGGGATACTCAGGGCAGCAAAAATTACGCTTTAAAGACGGTCTACCATTAACAGGGGAATACAATAAAATTCTTTTTGAAGATGGCAAGCGATTTAATGGGTGGAAAGATAGCAAGTATTATTTAAAGGGGCATTTAGCAAATGGCAATGTCACGATTAATGGTAAAACCTATAAATTCAAAGATGGTGTTAAACAGGATTTTTCGTTAACGATTATGCATACAAATGATACGCATGCGCACTTAGATAGTGTGGCAAAGCGTGTAACAGCAATTAATGAAATTCGTAAAGATAATCCAAGCAATGTGTTATTAGATGCAGGTGATGTATTTAGTGGAACGCTGTACTTCAATGAATTCAAAGGACAAGCGGACTTAGAATTTATGAATATGATGGGCTACGATGCAGCGACTTTTGGAAATCATGAATTTGATTTAGGGTCATCTGCTGAAGGACACCAAGCATTAGTAGACTTTATCAAAGACGCCAACTTCCCGTTTGTTAGTGCAAATGTCGATTTTTCAAAAGATGATAAATTCAAAGGCTTATTCTCTGACTTGGTAAGTTCGAATCCAGAAAAAGGTCAAATTTATACAGGTATTATTAAAGAAGTTGACGGGCAAAAAGTGGGTATCTTTGGCCTGACAACAGCGGAAACAAAAGATATTTCAAGCCCTGGTTCAATAGAATTTAACAATTATATTGCAGAAGCGCAAAAAGCGGTAAAAGCATTTAAAGGACAAAATGTCGATAAAATTATTGCCTTAACACATATTGGTTACGATGATAGCCCGGTATATGACAATGACCAAATTTTAGCGAAAACAGTTAAAGGAATTGATGTCATTGTAGGTGGTCATACCCATACGAAATTAGATCAGGTTGTTACCGTTGATACAGATAATGATAATAATGAAAAAGCACCAACTGTTATTGTTCAAACAGGTCAATATGGTGAAAATTTAGGGAATTTAAGTGTGACATTTGATAAAAAAGGTGAAGTTACTGCTTCTGAACAGCATTTAGTAAATGTTGCAGAAAAAGCAGAAAATCCAGCCGCTGCGGAAAAATTAAAACAGTATAAGGATCGTATTGCTGAAATTAGTAATGAAGAAACGGGCGTAGTGGCTGAAGAAGAATTAACGAATCCACGTGCATCCGCTACATCTACAGAAAGTGTTCGCGCAAATGAAACGGCACTTGGCGATTACATTACAGATGGCATGCTAGCAAAGGCAAAAACATTAAACAATAAAGTCGTATTAGCACTTCAAAATGGTGGGGGAATTCGTTCGTCGATTAACGCAGGTCCGATTACAGTCGGTGAAGTGATTGCTGTACTACCATTTGGTAATACGCTAGCGACGGTTGATATTTCAGGAGCAGATTTACGTGCAGCGTTAGAGCATGGTGTAAAAGACTCGCCAAAAGAAAGTGGTGGATTCTTACACATTGCAGGTGGTAAATACACATTTGATTCATCTAAACCAGTTGGCTCACGTATCGTATCATTCCAAATTAAACAGGGGGATGATTATGTAGATGTCAAGGATGATCAAACCTATACAATTGCAACAAACGCCTTTACTGCTAAAGGTGGAGATGGCTTTGCAACATTTGAAAAAGCGTATGCCGATGGTCGAGTACAAGATCTAGGTTTATCTGATTGGGAGAACTTTGAGGAACAATTAAAATCATTAAAAACTGTCAATAATAAAACAGAAGGACGTATTATTGACGTTGCAAAATAAAAAATAAAAAAATGTCTGTTCAATTTGAGCAGGCATTTTTTTATGGAAATTAGCCGTGCTACGGACATTAATTTTACTAAGCTATATATGAATAGTAGAGCAATAATAGTTGACTTATACGGATGGGGGTATTATGATAAGGGCATTAATGAACAAGGTGGTGGTTCGATGCAATACGATGCAAAAGCTATGAATCGTTTAAAACGTATCGAAGGTCAATTGCGTGGTGTTCTTCGAATGATGGAAGAAGGCAAAGATTGTAAGGAAGTCATTACACAACTGAGTGCAATTCGTTCAGGTGTTGATCGTACAATTGGCGTTATTGTAACAGATAATTTATTAGAATGTATTCGTGAGAACGAAGGCGATGATGATAAAATGAATGAGGTCGTGCAAGAAGCAATTACGCTTGTCGTAAAAAGTCGATAAAGAAAAGCGTTTTCGAAGAGTTTTCTTTGGAAATGCTTTTTTTTGTGGGAAAATTTGTCTTAATAAATAATAAAAGGGTATAGTTTAATTGGTAAAAAATACAATTTTAGGAGGGCTTATAATGGGGCTGCCAACAGTAGCATTAGAGAATGGGGAAATAATTGCATATCGTCATCGCCCAGGAACAGGGGACAAAACAATTGTACTGATTCATGGTAATATGACATCGTCACTTCATTGGGATACGGTAATGGAAGCGCTAGATGAAAAGTATACGATTTACGCTGTAGATTTAAGAGGTTTTGGGGAATCCTCTTATAGTAGAGAGATTGAGCGCATTGAGGATTTTAGTCATGATGTGGAAGAATGGATGGCTAAGTTAGATTTACGTAATGTAACATTGGTCGGCTGGTCAACAGGTGGTGCAGTAGCGATGGATATGTGCATAGATGATACAGAGCATCGTATCGAAAAATGCATTCTTGTGGCATCAGCATCAACGAGAGGGTATCCATTTTTCTTACAGGCGCAGCAGCGTATAGCAGAAACTAAAGAAGAAATTATTCATGATCCATTTGTGACAGTGCCTGTTGAGACCATGCAACGTATGAAAAACTATGCAGGTATCCAAGCAGTATGGGAGCAATTAATTTATACGCATTATAAACCAGATCACGATCACTACGGAAAGTATTTACGCGATATTTGTACACAGCAAAATTTAGGTGATGTGTATTATGCACTACACACATTTGATATCACAGATGAAATCGATGAAATTCAAGTGCCTATGTTAATAATTTATGGGGATAGAGATTATGTTGTATCAGAAAAAATGACCCAGGAGATTATTACAGATTTTGGAGGTAAAGCAAAAGTTTTAAAAATTAAAGATTGTGGTCATTCGCCGATGGTTGACCAATTAAACATTTTAACAACAGCAATTCAAAAATTTATAAATTAAATACGAAATTTATTAGGAAACTGTAATAGATGTATGGTATGGTATTAAGGTACAGATTCTGTATAAATCGCTTACGCTTCTCTCACCCAATGAGAGAAGTTTTTTAATACATAAAAATATAAAGAAAAAGCCCGCCATCTGGGGAGTGACGGGCTTTTTCTTTATTTAGGGAGAATATAACATGGGTAAGAAGTTTATATTCTTACTAATCATTATATTCCCACACTACATAATTTGAAACGTAAATATTCAGATAATAAGCACGATTTACTTTTTGTTTACATGTAAATGTGTTTATTTTTTTTACGGTTTATACTTTGAATGCATCATCCATTTAACAAGTGGTTGTTGCCAAGAGCGAATAAAAACACCTAAAATTTTCCCTATAAATAATGCCGCAATAATTGTACCGATACCGATAGAACCTAGTTGATGAACAGTTAGTAGGCAGACGATTCCTGCGATAATGACATTTAAAAGGTCACTTGTTACTTTAGCTTTACTAAATGTCATATTGAAATGGTCGCTGATGACATAGGTTAAAGCATCGTAAGGCATCATTGGTAAGCGAGCAGATAAGTATCCAAGTAAGCCAAATGATACGACAAATAAACTAGCCATTAAATAAACGACGCGCAGTAGCATTGTTTCAGGCATTGGCAAAAAGGCTTGAACGAGCCAAAGAGTAAAATCAGCAAAGGAGCCAAAAAATAATGTAATAATAAATTGTGCTAAATAGGAGCGAAATTTCCATTCACGTGTAATGATAATTTGAATAATAATAAATAAGACGTTGGCGATAATAGTAGTTAGCCCAACAGAAATTCCTGTTGCTAATGTAAAGGCATAAGCAAGTGAGGATACAGGCGAGACACCAAGTCCTGCATAAATGGAAAGGCTGATGCCAAGTGTTAAGATAAACAGCCCGCTTAAATAAACGGTTACCTGTTTAATTGTTCGATCATAATGTTTCAAAAAAAAGCCTCCTGTTTTAAACTGTCACTCATAGTTAGTATAAACTGTAAATATTAATATGAAAAATATATAATTTAGTCATAAAACATATAAAAAATATATAATGAGGTGAGAAAAATGGATTTAAAACAGTTGCATTATTTCACGGAAATTGTGAAGCATGGGAATATTTCGAAAGCAGCAGAGGCCTTGCATATGGCACAGCCACCCCTAAGTCAGGCATTAAAGAAATTAGAGCTAGAACTTGAAACGACATTAATTGAGCGTTACCGTACAAAATGGTCCATAACAGAAACAGGGCAGTATGTATTTGAACAGGCAGAGGCATTAAAATCACGTATGGGAATTATGCGTCGAACAGTAAAAGAGATTGAATTGGGCGAAGCGGGTACATTATCAATCGGACTTTCGACTGCATGTGCGCAGCTTTGTGTAGGTTCATTAAAAAAATTCAAACAGCAATATCCAAATGTATTTTTAAATATTCAACAGGGTAGCTCACATCAAATGGAAGAAAAACTTCGTGAAAATGATATTGAGTGCGCGATGATGTTAAAGCCCTTGTATGATCATGATTATGAAATGCGCACTTTGTCGCGAGAGATTTTTGTGGCGTTATTCCCAGAAAATTGGTCGCTCTTAGAAAATCATGTGAGCTTAGCTGAGTTACATACGATGCCATTGATTGTTTTAGGGCGTATGGAAGGTTATTCGATGTATGAAAATGTTTTAAATGCTTTTTATGAAAAAGGCTTAAAACCAAATATTGAAATTGAATGTCATGATATCGGTCTTGTACAATCTCTTGTGAAAAAAGAAATGGGGATTGGTGTTGTGCCACTGATGGGGGTGCAGCAAACTCCAGGAATTCAAATTGTACCAACTGATGACCTACATCTTATTTTTGAACCGGTTGTACTCCACCGTAAAGAAAGAGAATTATCACCAAAAGCACAGCACTTTTTAACGATTTTATTAGAGGATTTAGTAGAAGGGGAACAATAAAAAAGAGGCTTTGACATACATGTAAAATAACTGCTCACATGAGCATAAGAAAAACCGGAATCGCGCTGTGGCGCGGTTCCGGTTTTTCGTTGTGAAGACTAAAAAAGGAATATGACGTGTTTTGTCTCAGCATTTTCTAGGTCATTGAATTAATAATAACCTGCGCCTGTTCAATTGTTGCTAGACCCTGAGAAAATCTTTTAGAGGCGTTAGGTAGCGCATGAATTGTTTTTGTTTCGGTAATGGTTTCAAACTGAGTAGTAGCATCAATATATTGTCTGAGGCCTTTTTTATAAAGTAGTAAATAATTTGTTTGCTGTGAGGATAAATTTTCATTTTCGATTAATGAATTAATAGAGTGAATACGTTCCTTTAATAACGTAGATAATTCATTTGTGGCGATTTGTAGTGAATGAAAGTCTTTTGTTTTTGCGAGTTGTCGCAAATCATCAATTTGCACAGTAAGTGAATCACCGAAACGCTCAGCATATGTGAGTTTTGCTAAAAATTGTTCATCAGTTAATGTTTGTGACAATGGTGTAGTAGAGCATTGTTGAAGCTCAACAGATAGCTTGGCCCCTTGTATAAACGCGACACCTAATAAAGAAATTAGTAATCCTACTATAAAACCGGTTATTAATTTTCGCTTTTGTTGTTTTTGTACGTAACGAACGCCGAAAATTGTGACGACAATAAATATAGCACCCAGTAGTAATGTATTTTCGAGTGTTTGACTCATCACATATCTACCCACCTTCTTTTTAAAGGAATATATGATTAACCATTACCGCTATAACATGGCACGAAACGATGCCAATATGTTCTTTCTTTACTGTTTAAAGGGTGATTAGAAGGGAGTAGAAAATTACTGATTAATGAGTTAAATGGTCCTTTTAATAGAAGCTAATCACTTGACTTATAATGTGCTTTTAGATAAGTGTAAATTTTCTTTACTGTTAAACATTCCTAATTAATACAAGTATTCTTTAGTGTTAAAATAAATAAGTGCTTTTCGTTGACATGGGATTATAAAAGATGGTAACTTACAGGTGTAGGCAATATCTACACATATATAAGGAGGCTATTTAACATGGCACGTTTAGAAGGTAAAGTAGCAATTATTACAGGCGCAGCACAAGGTATGGGTGCGGCTCACGCAAAATTATTCATTGAAGAAGGCGCAAAAGTAGTTTTAACAGACTTGAACGAAGAAAAAGGTCAACAAACTGCCGCTGAACTTGGCGACAATGCAATTTTCGTGAAACAAAATGTTACAAGCGAAGAAGACTGGAAATCAGTTGTAGATAAAGCAGTAGAAGCATTCGGTAAAGTAGATGTTTTAGTAAATAATGCCGGTATCACAATGGCAAAATCAATTTTAGATATGACACTTTCAGATTATCGTAAAATTGTTGAAATCAACCAAGTATCTGTATTCTTAGGTATTAAAGCAGTAGCACCAGCTATGATCGAGGGTGGCAAAGGCTCTATCGTTAATATTTCATCTATGAACGGCTTAGTAGGTGGCGCTGTCGGTTATACAGATACAAAATTCGCTGTACGTGGTATTACAAAAGCAGCAGCTCTTGAATTATCTCGTAAAGGTATCCGTGTAAACTCTGTACACCCAGGTGTTATTGCAACACCAATGGTTGTTCAAGAAGATACAAAAGCAGCAGTAGAAGAATTTTCTAAACATATTCCAATTGGCCGTGTAGCAGAGCCTTCAGAAGTTTCAAACTTAGTATTATACTTAGCTTCTGATGAATCTAGCTACTCAACTGGTTCAGAATTTGTTATTGATGGCGGTTTAACTGCTCAATAATCTAATATAGGGAAAAGGAGGCTGGGACAAAACCCTAGCTAAAGAAAGGACTTCGGCAAATGAAGATGCCGAAGTCCTTTTTATCTGTAATTTTTTTGTTTTTGTATAGAATAAAAAGAGCCCCTTTTGATAAAATTAAGTTACCACACCAAACCAACCAAAAGGAGACTCTTTATGTATAAAAATTATAACATGAATCAACTCATATTACCGCTAGATTTAGAAGTGAAATTACAAAAAAATGATATTGCCTTT
>NZ_JTFC01000040.1 GCF_003991225.1 Candidatus Kurthia intestinigallinarum | reverse complement strand
AATTAACATACAGCTTAAATAGGTTTCAATGCCATACGGGTCTGCTAAATCCCCTTTGTTGGGGACGATGACCCCTCGAGCCGGCTGAACGTTTTCATCATGCGGAATACATGCTAATTTAATCAACCAATTAATCGGCCATATTTTTTCTCGATCTAACCAGTCTGCCCCGCCTTCAAGCCAATCTGCGGGTACTTTCATCATATTTTCCACATATAACAGGTTGTATCCAACCGCGCGGTCACTCATACCTGTTGTAAATAAAACATAATACGGATGGGCGGCTGATGGGGCAATAATATGCGCCTGAATCGGAACTTCAGAAGGGAAGTTTTGATAATAGGTCGTTTGAATCGGACCGTACATCTCTTCAAACGCCTCTCGAATTACCGCATGACTGGATGGTTCTTCGTACTCTTCCTCTTCTTCTTCATCCTCATAGTCCTCATCATCGTATTCCTTTTTAGGTGTTGTACGCGGCACATGATCAGCGGGTAAGGTCGCATTATGGGCCTGAATGAGCGCCAGAATCTCCGTTTGATTTTGTTCTTTCGCCATCACCTCGGCATCTTTTCGTTCAAAATAACGAATCGTCGTATCTACACCATGGTCGATTAACAGTTGGACAACTTCTTTATTTCCAGATCGAATAGCACCGAATAGGACATCTTTATAGGGATGAGGCGGTTCAAAATTTATCGCAGCCCCCTGTTGTAATAAATAGCGCACCATCTCATAATGGCCTTTTGCCGCAGCTGATTTTATCGCTGTATCTTTATAAGGGAAGGATTCTTCATCAATATCCATTCCACTTTCCAGTAGCCATTTCACAATCGCTAATTGATTTGATTCAGCAGCTAAATGTAAAACCGTTCCAACCGGTATATAGGCATGCAATACATCCTCGTTATTTTCGACTAGCTGTTGCAGGACGTCTAGCTTCCCTTCTCTGATCGCCTTCTGTACCGTTTGATTTAATAACGGTGTATTTGGTTTTTTATTTTCCACGCTTAAATTCCTCCATTGTTCCAATTGTCGTACTTTCTTGCCTATGTATGCCCCATTTAATTTTCTTATGAAAGAAATGGTAGGTATTTGTCATTTATCTCCATTATACACAAAAAAACACGGATTTCTCCGTGTCTTTTTTAGACAGATGGTGGTCGATTCACAACTAATACATTATCTGCCTGTTGTTTTTCTAAGCAGTGAATCAAATCCACACCATAAATCCCTTCCGCATACTTCATTTCTGATTCATAAATCGGAATGAGTTGATTAATTGAGATAAAAAACATTTCATTCACTTCACCAGAAGCATCCTTTTCCCTCGGCTTCCTAGCTAAAAGATGGTCCATTTCTGTATATTCGGAAAGAATTGCTGCTACTTGTCCTTCTACTGGGAATGTTGTATAGGAGTTAACTTTCAATTCATTTTTTCGAACATGATACCCATATTCCGCCATTAGACGCAGCGGCCAATTTTTCTCAGGAAGTGTCCATTCCTCTTCAGAAGCGACCCAATTAAGTGGTAGTTTCATCATCATTTCGTTTACCCTGATAACATGTGTATGGGGCTCTTTTATAGATAAATCATTACTAACACCAAGTGTGCAAACAACATAATACGGATGTTTCTTCGTTGGATAAATGATATTTCCACTAATTTGAATAGCCGGGTCGCTTTCTTCTAATAAATCGGTAAATTGTAACGCAATTGGTCCATATTCTTTTTCAAATGTTTGGCGTATTGTTTCCGAATTAGACAGTTTTTTAGGTTTTTTAATTGATTTAGATGGTCCCTCACTTGCGGACATATCCACAACGGAAGGACGTTGAAAATCAATCACTTCCTGTACTTGTGCCGCTGTTAACTTTTCCTGTAAGGCGGCATAGCCATTTGCTTCCGCATACTGCCATTCGGCTTTATAAATTGGCACAAGTTCGTCGATGCGAATCTCTTTCCCTTCTATAGGCAGACGTTGGATGTCTGAATCAGTAGGGGTCGAAATCAACATACAACTTAAATGGGTTTCAATGCCATATGGGTGCACTAACTCACCTTTATTAGGGACGATGACCCCACGTTCGGGGTGAACGTTTTCATTATGGGGGATATTCGCTAATTCAACCAACCAATTAAGGGGCCATGTTTTTTCTTTATCTGACCAATCTGCCCCGCCGTCAAGCCAATTTGCCGGCACTTTCATCATATTCTCTACATATAACAAATTGTAACCTAGTGCTTCATCACTCATACCCGTTGTAAATAATACATAGTAGGGGTAGGCCGTTGACGGGGCAATAATATGCGCTTCAATTGGCACTTCCGAAGGAAATCTTTCACGATAGGTCATTTGAACCGGACCATACACCTCTTCAAACGCTGCACGAATTACCGCATGACTTGCAGGTTTTTCCTCTTCATATTGGTCCTCCTCATAGTCCTCCTCATCGTATTCTTCTTTAGGCGTTGTACGCGGCACATGATCAGCGGGTAAGGTCGCATTATGGGCCTGAATGAGCGCTAGAATTTCCGTTTGATTTTGTTCTTTCGCCATCAGCGCGGCATCTTTTCGTTCAAAATAGCGAATCGTCGTGTCCACACCATGGTCGATTAATAGTTGGACAACCTCTTTACTTCCAGAAAGAATGGCACTGAATAGGACATCCTTATAGGGATGAGGCGGTTCAAAATTCACATTAGCCCCACGTTTAAGAAGATACTTGACCATCTCATAATGTCCTTCTTGAGCAGCAACCGATAATGCTGTGCCTCCACGATTTTTATTTGCTACATTAACATCTAATCCAAAATCTATTAACCATTTTACTATTTCTAATTGATTTTCTCTCACTGCCAAATGTAACCAGCTACCTGTAACCACATCTTCATAAAGATGCGCTGGATTTCCTTTAATTAGTGTTTTAACTTCCTCTGCATTACCTTCTATTATGGCGGCATAAATTTGTTTTGTAATAACTAATTCTGAATCGTTATTATTATTTTTCATTGTGGCCCTCTTTATTTTCAATAGATATTTGTCATTTATCTCCATTATACACAAAAAAACACGGATTTCTCCGTGTCTTCTTTAAATAGACGGTGGTCGATTCACAACTAATACATTATCTGCCTGTTGTTTTTCTAACAACCGTAGTACATCAGCTGCATAAATTCCTTCTGCATAATCCATTTCAGATTCATAAATTGGGATAAGTTGATGTGCTACAATTAAAACTTTTTCTACAACTGTACCAGAAATAGAGAATTCATTTGGTTCTCTTGCTAATAAATGGGTCATTTTTGTATGATTCGATAAAATCTTTAATGCGTTCCCTTCAATGGGGAACGTCGTATAGCGATAAATCTTCTGCATCTTTTCACGTGCGCTATATCCGAATTCCGCCATCATGCGTAAAGGCCAGTTTTTTTCAGGAAGTGTCCATTCCTCTTCAGAAGCGACCCAGTCTAATGGCAATTTCATCATCATTTCATACGATTTATTGTCCGTTACAGATGATGGAATATCATTACTAACACCCAGTGTGAAAACAACATAATATGGATGTTTTTTCGTTGGATAAATAATGTTTCCTGTAATCGTAAGCGTCGGATTTTCTTCATCTAATAAATTTGACATTTGAATGGCAATCAGCCCATACTCTTTTTCGAAATTCTCACGTACTTTGTCCGCATTTGTTAACGCTTCCGTTATTTTTGCCGTCACTTTCGAATTGGGCTGTCCATGGTCTACCGACTTCTCCACAACGGCAGGACGTTGAAAGTCAATGACTTCCTGTACTTGTGAAGCGATTAATTTTTCTTGTAAAGCCGGATAGCCATTTGCTTCCGCATACTGCCATTCGGCTTTATATACCGGCACCAATTCATCGATGCGAATTTCTTCGCCTTCTACCTGCAAGTGCTGGATATCTGAATCAGTAGGAGCCGAAATTAACATACAGCTTAAATAGGTTTCAATGCCATACGGGTCTGCTAAATCCCCTTTGTTGGGGACGATGACCCCTCGAGCCGGCTGAACGTTTTCATCATGCGGAATACATGCTAATTTAATCAACCAATTAATCGGCCATATTTTTTCTCGATCTAACCAGTCTGCCCCGCCTTCAAGCCAATCTGCGGGTACTTTCATCATATTTTCCACATATAACAGGTTATATCCAACCGCGCGGTCACTCATACCTGTTGTAAATAAAACATAATACGGATGGGCGGTTGACGGGGCAATAATATGCGCCTGAATCGGTACCTCAGAAGGGAAGTTTTGATAATAGGTTGTTTGAATCGGACCGTAGACCTCTTCAAACACCGCACGAATTACCGCATGACTGGATGGTTCTTCGTACTCTTCCTCATCCTCCTCATCTTCATAGTCCTCATCATCGTATTCCTCTTTAGGCGTTGTACGCGGCACATGGTCGGCAGGTAAAGTTGCATTATGGGCCTGAATAAGCGCTAGAATTTCCGTTTGATTTTGTTCTTTCGCCATCAGTTCGGCATCTTTTCGTTCAAAATAACGAATTGTTGTGTCCACACCATGGTCGATTAATAGTTGGACAACTTCTTTACTTCCAGAAAGAATGGCACTGAATAGGACATCCTTATAGGGATGAGGGGACTCAAAATTTATCGTTGCCCCCTGTTGTAATAAATAACGCACCATCTCATAATGGCCTTTTGCTGCAGCTGATGCGATGGCTGTATCTTTATAAGGGAAGGATTCTTCATCAATATCCATTCCACTTTCTAGAAGCCATTTCACAATCGCTAATTGATTTGATTCAGCTGCTAAATGTAAAACGGTTCCAACCGGTATATAGGCATGCAATACATCCTCGTTATTTTCATCTAGCTGTTGCAGGACGTCTAGCTTCCCTTCTCTGATTGCCTTCTGTACCGTTTGATTTAATAACGGTGTGTTTGGTTTTTTATTTTCCACGCTTAAATTCCTCCATTGTTCCAATTGTCGTACTTTCTTGCCTATGTATGCCCCATTTAATTTTCTTATGAAAGAAATGGTAAGTATTTGTCATTTATCTCCATTATACACAAAAAAACACGGATTTCTCCGTGTTTTTTTGTGTTAATAAAGTTGTTCTACAAATGCAGTAAAGGTAAACGAGCACAACCGTGTATGTTTTTCAAAGACAATTTTTGCTGTCTCATCATAGCTCTTCCCTAATCGTACAGCTAATGGTTTAAATGGCGATGCCCCTTCATGCAACCAATAAGCCACACCTACCGGTAAAGTATTTTTACTTTCCCTTGCATAAATAAGACCAAATAGGTTCCCAAAAGGATCACAGGCAAACGGCACAAATGGCGCCGGCATACGGTCACCCATCCGTTTAACATAGTCCAACACATAATCCGCACTTGCTGGATTAAAGGACAGTAAATCGCCCACAAAGAGTTCAATCCCTACACTTAAAAAGTGTTGGTGCTCAAAACGCCCCCCGTTGATTGTGCGGAAGAATTGGATAAAATCCTTAGGAAAGCGGACTTCTAACTGACGTTCAACCTCACGTAGGCCCTCTAAAGCATCTTTTTCCTCTGTTCGATAAATGCCTGTTTGCTCAATGTCTGAGCGATCCACCCTATATTTGGTTGGGTCAGGATCATGCGCCCACGTCGAACGACCTCCAGTGTGTACTACTAGATGCGCATAGGCATTGACTAACTGCATTTTCCCAGGTTCTTTGTGATGATGCCAAACTAAACCTTTTAGCTTCGGCGCCCCTGCCGCTAAATCCTGTAGCTGCATTGGTGTAAAGCGAGAAGCAGATAACGCTCCTGTTTCGAGCGCTTCATTTAGTTGACGGAAACATTCTTCAAGCTGCACATCGCTTTCGCCTAAATATAATTCTTCGGGCAGTGTTGCGGTAAAGTATAAATTATTCCCCTCAAAAACAGGATGCCCATCTTCATACTCTACCGGTTCTTCTGGGAGAAGTTTTTCAAAACCTGGCTCACTTGTACGAAGTAATGCCGCATAAGCCGCCTTTCGTTCTGCTTCCACTTTTCTTCTTGCCTCTGCTTCGGCCTTTTCGAGCGCTTCATATTCCTCAGATAACATTAAATCCTTCGCGAATTCTGTGAAGGTTTCCGCTAAATAGCTTGTTGAGTGCTCACGTAAATGAGCAATAGCCTCCTCTTCCGTCAGGCCGTCATCCTCCATTAAATTTTCAATCGAATCAGAACCGTCATGCGTCCAATATACCACCGTTGGATTTTCAGGCCCCTCTACGTAATCAAAACAGAAATAGTCACCACCTGGTGTTAATGCGAAAGGCACCAACTCCTTCGTCATCCGCCCTTGTTTAACATAATTATCTTTAGCTACTTTAAATGTTGCTATATAAGGTGCTTGCTTTGAGGGGATCGTTAATAATTGTGAAAAAGAAAGTCCATCCCACGTGACATTTTGTTGCAAATAGGCGCCAAAATAAGGGATTGCTTCATCAAGAAAATCTTCTGGCAGTTTCACTTGTAGTTCCTCTTCTGCTTGTTTAATTTCCTGCGGTGTTGCAGGTTCTTTTACTTCGGACCAGTCAAATTGATTGAATATCATTATTTAAAAATCCCTTCCATCTTCTCTTTTGATAGATATTTGTCATTTATCTCCATTATACACAAAAAAACACGGATTTCTCCGTGTCTTTTTTAGACAGATGGTGGTCGATTCACAACTAATACATTATCTGCCTGTTGTTTTTCTAAGTAATCAATAAGATCCACACCATAAATCCCTTCCGCATAATCCATCTCTGATTCATAAATTGGTATAAGCTGATTAGTGACAATAAAGAATCTTTCATTCGATGCAGCAGAAACATCATTTTCTATTGGAGGTCTGGCTAAAAGATGCGTCATGTTTGTATACTCAGAAAGAATTGCCGCTATTTCCCCTTCTACCGGAAATGTTGTATACACATCTAGTTTCAATGAATTTTTCCGAACGTGATACCCTAGTTCTGCCATTAGACGGAGTGGCCAATTTTTTTCAGGAAGTGTCCATTCCTCTTCAGAAGCGACCCAGTTAAGTGGTAGTTTCATCATCATTTCCACTACTTTAGTCGAATAAGTAGTGGACTCTTTTGTAGACACATTATCGCTGACACCGAGCGTGCAAACAACATAATACGGATGTTTCTTTGTTGGATAAATGATATTTCCACTAATTGGAATGGAAGGATTACTTTCTACGGTCAAGTGCGTAAATTGAAACGCAATCGGTCCATACTCTGTTTCAAACCGTTGGCGTATTGTTTCCGAATTAGACAGTTTTTTAGGTTTTTTAATTGGTTTAGATGGTCCCTCACTTGCGGGCATATCCACAACCGCAGGACGTTGAAAATCAATCACTTCCTGTACTTGTGCCACAGCTAGTTTTTCCTGTAACGCTTCATTTCCATTTACTTCTGCATACTGCCATTCGGCTTTGTATACCGGCACCAGTTCATCGATGCGAATCTCTTTCCCTTCTATAGGCAGACGTTGGATGTCCGAATCAGTAGGAGCCGAAATCAACATACCGCTTAAATGGGTTTCGATGTCATAGACGGTAGCTAAGCCGTCGTTATTAGAGACGATGTCCCCTCGCTCAGGTTGGGTTTTTTCAGCATGTGGGATATTTGCTAATTTAATCAACCAATTAATCGGCCATTTTTTATCTTTATCTGACCAGTCTGCCTCGCCGTCAAGCCAATCTGCCGGCACTTTCATCATATTTTCCACATATAACAGGTTGTACCCAATGGCATAGTCACTCATGCCCGTTGTAAATAAAACATAATAAGGATAGGCAGTTGATGGCGCAATGATATGCACTTGTACAAACAATTGAGAAGGGTATTTGTGACGATAGGTCGTTTGAATGGGTCCATACACTTCTTCAAAAGCCGCTCGAATTACGTCATGACTTGCCGGCTCCTCAGGTTCCTCTACATATTGGTCCTCCTCTTCATAGCCATCATCCTCGTCTTCCTCTTTAGGCGTTGTACGCGGCACATGGTCGGCAGGTAAGGTCGCATTATGGGCCTGAATGAGCGCTAGAATCTCCGTTTGATTTTGTTCTTTCGCCATCAGCGCGGCATCTTTTCGTTCAAAATATTGAATTGTCGTATCCGCGCCATGGTCGATTAATAATTGCGCCATCTCTTTACTTCCCGCCAGGATAGCCCCGAATAATGGGTCTTGGTGAGGATGTTTTGGGTTTTCAAAATAAATCTTGGCACCTAATTGAAATATTTCTTTAAACAAATCCACATGCCCTTCTGATATTGCATTTCTTATCGGTGTATGGCCATAATTTTTATCTTCTATATTAATATCCATCCCCATTTCTATGAGCCATTTCACGATAGCTGATTGATTATACTCAGCTGCTAAATGTAAAACCGTTCCAACCGGTGTATAGACATGAAAGATATCTTCATTTTGATTGTATAGTTGTTGTAATGTTGCTAGGTCTCCATTTATAATCGCTTTATTTACTTTTAGGGTCAAATTTTCTTCCGTCGTATTTTCTTGCATATGTAGGCCTCCAATTACGATTTTCTCATGAAAGAAATGATAGGTATTTGTCATTTATCCCCATTATACACAAAAAAACACGGATTTCTCCGTGTTTTTTTTTAGACAGATGGTGGTCGATTTTGTACGAATATATGCTCAGCATGCTGCTTTTCTAAGCAGTGAATCAAATCCACACCATAAATTCCTTCGGCATAATCCATTTCAGATTCATAAATCGGGATAAGTTGATGAAGTATAACCAGAAATTCTTCATTTACAATTGTAGAAACAAACGATTCACTCGGTCCTCTTGCTAGTAGGTGCGTCATTTTTGTGTACTCGAAAAGGATTTCTTTTGTTTTCCCTTCTACAGGAAATGTTGTATTTCCATAATATTTCAATAAGTTTTTATGAACATAATATCCGAATTCTGCCATCATGCGTAGGGGCCAATTTTTTTCAGGAAGTGTCCATTCCTCTTCAGAAGCGACCCAATCTAAAGGCAATTTCATCATCATTTCATACGCTTCGTTGTGCGTCACATTTGGCGGAATATTATTACTGACCCCCAGTGTGAAAACAACATAATATGGATATTTTTTCGTTGGATAAATGATATTTCCACTAATTTGTATCAATGGGTCACTTTCTACCGTCAAGTCTGTCAATTGGAGCGCAATCGGTCCATATTCTTTTTCAAATTGTTGACGAACTTTCTCTGAATTAGAAACTGTTCCAACTGGTTTGAGCTGTCCATCGTCTACCGGCTTTTCCACAACGGCAGGACGTTGAAAATCAATCACTTCCTGGACCTGTGCGGCTGTTAATTTTTCTTGTAAAGCAGGATAGCCATTTGCTTCCGCATACTGCCACTCCGCTTTATATACTGGCACCAATTCATCGATGCGAATTTCTTCGCCTTCTACCTGCAAGTGCTGGATATCTGAATCAGTAGGAGCCGAAATTAACATACAGCTTAAATAGGTTTCAATGCCATATGGGTCTGCTAAATCCCCTTTGTTGGGGACGATGACCCCTCGAGCCGGCTGAACGTTTTCATCATGCGGAATACATGCTAATTTAATCAACCAATTAATCG
>NZ_JTFC01000004.1 GCF_003991225.1 Candidatus Kurthia intestinigallinarum | reverse complement strand
GATGGTGAATGTGAAAGGCAATATCATTTTTTTGTAATTTCACTTCTAAATCTAGCGGTAATATGAGTTGATTCATGTTATAATTTTTATACATAAAGAGTCTCCTTTTGGTTGGTTTGGTGTGGTAACTTAATTTTATCAAAAGGGGCTCTTTTTATTCTATACAAAAACAAAAAAATTACAGATAAAAAGGACTTCGGCATCTTCATTTGCCGAAGTCCTTTCTTTAGCTAGAGTTTTGTCCCAGCCTCTTTTTATTTTTATGTAATTATCAATGATTCATTCCTGCTCATTGTTAAGTCAAAATTTTCTCGTTAAAACATCTATTTTTTATTTCATATTATTTTTTTCTAAAATATTCCTGTATAATATGTGAAAAGGAATATTTTAGAAGGAGGAAATCGTGTGGAACACATTAAAACCTTTGCTACACAAACCTTAGAAAGTAGGCTAGGTACATTAATTTTAGAAGGTCCTATGTCTTATGAAGCGCTAGAAGACATGTCGCTACACCCCGGATTAAAAGCATTTCGTCCCGCTGAGCAGCAATTTAAAGCATTACTTAATATCGCAAAAATGCCTGAAGGAAGAATCATTGTAGCACGTCTCGACAACTTAATTGTTGGCTATGTAACGATTTTATATCCTGATCCTTTAGAGCGTTGGTCCGAGGCTAAAATGCCTGATTTAATAGAGCTTGGAGCTATTGAAGTAATAGCAGAATGTCGTGGTTCAGGTGTTGGTAAAGCACTTGTACGTCTTAGCATGAGCGATGATTCTTTAGAAGATTTTATCGTAATTACGACCGAATACTATTGGCATTGGGATTTAAAAAGTACGGGGTTAAGTGTCTGGGATTATCGTAAAATGATGGAGAAAATGATGAACACTGGTGGCTTAATTGAATATACAACAGATGACCCTGAAATTACTGCACATCCCGCCAATTGCTTAATGGCACGTATCGGCAATCGTGTACCTCAAGAAAGCATTGAAGCATTTGACCGTATTCGTTTTTACAATCGTTATCGCACTTCATAAATAAGGAGGGTTTTTTATGCTTGTGGAAAACTTGATGATTCAAAAAGTATATACACTCAAACCTACTCAAACATTATTTGATGCAGAAGAATTAATGCGTAATCGTCGTATTCGGCATATTCCTATTGTCGATAATCTGAACCATTTAGTTGGACTTATTACTGAGCAAGATTTAAAACGTGCAATGCCGTCTTCTCTTTTAACAACTGAACGCAATTCTCTAAATAATCGATTGATTGAAGAATTCATGGTCACAGAAGTATTAGTTGGCCATCCATTAGATTTTGTTGAAGAAACAGCTTTATTATTTTTTGAAGAGCGCATTGGCTGTTTACCCATTGTTTCACATGGTGAACTTGTTGGAATTTTGACAGACACCGATATTTTATATAACTATATCGAGTTAACAGGAGCCCATAAGCCAAGCTCACAAATTGAATTACGTACAGCGGACCAAATTGGGGTTTTAAGCCAGATAACGACTATCTGTGCAAATCATCGCGCTAGCATTATTAGTTTACTTGTATACCCTGATGCAAATGATTCATCAAAAAAAATCATTTCAATTCGCGTAAAAAGCATTAGTCCTCAAGCCATTATTGAAGATATGCGCAAGGAAGGATTTGAATTATTATGGCCAAATTTACCGACCATGTAGCACATGAAAATGCAGTTTTCATCTATTCTCCATCCCAATTAACGTATAAATTTTCAGATGAGCATCCATTCAACCAAAAACGCCTAGAATTAACGATGGATTTACTTACACAAATTGGTGCACTAAACGCACAGCAAATTGTTCCTCCACGTACTACAACGGATGAAGAATTATTGCTTGCGTTAGATGCGGATTACATAGATATTGTCAAACGCGCGGGTCATGGATATGTAACAAATGCAGAAGGTGAACCTTTTGGTATCGGTACAGAAGATACTCCTATTTTTCCTAATATGCATGAAGCAAGCGCTAGTATTGTGGCTGCTACGCTAACAGCTTGTGATTATGTTATGCAAGGAAAAGCACAACATGCGGTTAATTTAGGCGGCGGTCTTCACCACGGCTTCAAAAACAAAGCGTCTGGTTTTTGTATTTACAATGATAGCTCAATTGCAATCCGTTATATGCAAAAAAAATACGGTGCACGTGTGTTATATGTCGATACAGATGCTCATCATGGGGATGGTGTACAATTTAGCTTTTACGATGATCCAGATGCTTGCACATTTTCGATTCATGAAACAGGTCGCTATCTTTTTCCAGGGACTGGGTCAATTACTGAACGTGGTACTGGGGAAGCCTATGGGACCTCTTTTAATATTCCAATCGATGCTTTTACAGAAGATGACTCTTTTCTGTATTGTTATAAAGAAGCGATGGAGGAAATCGTTGCAGATTTCAGACCAGATATTATTTTGACCCAAAATGGTGCAGATGCACATCACTTTGATCCATTAACTCATTTATCTTGTACAATGAAAATTTATCAAGAAATTCCTCGCATAGCACATGATTTAGCACACAAATACTGTAATGGTCGATGGGTTGCTGTAGGTGGTGGAGGCTATGATATTTGGCGTGTCGTTCCTAGAGCTTGGTCTTATGTATGGACGGAGATGAGTGACTTTGAGCAGCCACATGGTCCATTACCAGAAAAATGGTTAAAACGTTGGCAGGCTGAATCTCCAGTAACCTTAATTCCGACTTGGGATGATCCATCTCCACTGTTTGAAGCCATTCCAAGACGAGCTGAGATTACAGAAAAAAATGCACAAACACTTGAAAAAGCACTTTATACATTGCGTCATAAAATATAAAAAAGAGGCTGGGACAAAACCCTAGCTAAAGAAAGGACTTCGGCAAATGAAGATGCCGAAGTCCTTTTTATCTGTAATTTTTTTGTTTTTGTATAGAATAAAAAGAGCCCCTTTTGATAAAATTAAGTTACCACACCAAACCAACCAAAAGGAGACTCTTTATGTATAAAAATTATAACATGAATCAACTCATATTACCGCTAGATTTAGAAGTGAAATTACAAAAAAATGATATTGCC
>NZ_JTFC01000039.1 GCF_003991225.1 Candidatus Kurthia intestinigallinarum | reverse complement strand
TTGACTGCGAGACCTACAAGTCGAGCAGGGTCGAAAGACGGGCTTAGTGATCCGGTGGTTCCGCATGGAAGGGCCATCGCTCAACGGATAAAAGCTACCCTGGGGATAACAGGCTTATCTCCCCCAAGAGTCCACATCGACGGGGAGGTTTGGCACCTCGATGTCGGCTCATCGCATCCTGGGGCTGTAGTCGGTCCCAAGGGTTGGGCTGTTCGCCCATTAAAGCGGTACGCGAGCTGGGTTCAGAACGTCGTGAGACAGTTCGGTCCCTATCCGTCGTGGGCGTAGGAAATTTGAGAGGAGCTGTCCTTAGTACGAGAGGACCGGGATGGACACACCGCTGGTGTACCAGTTGTCTTGCCAAAGGCATCGCTGGGTAGCTATGTGTGGACGGGATAAGTGCTGAAAGCATCTAAGCATGAAGCCCCCCTCAAGATGAGATTTCCCATTACGCAAGTAAGTAAGACCCCTGAAAGACGATCAGGTAGATAGGTTCGAGATGGAAGTGCAGCGATGTACGGAGTTGACGAATACTAATAGGTCGAGGACTTAACCAAATATTACTTTCATGTCACAGTTTATCCAGTTTTGAAAGAACAATCTTTCACAGTCTAGTAATGATGGCAAAGAGGTCACACCTGTTCCCATGCCGAACACAGAAGTTAAGCTCTTTAGCGCCGATGGTAGTTGGGGGTTTCCCCCTGCGAGAGTAGGACGTTGCTAGGCACACCAAAGTACTGACAGAAGTCAGTGCTTTTTTTATTTTCTATATATATTTATGTATATTACTATAATTAAATGTTCAGAAAACATTTATTTTTTTATAAAAAACTATTGCCTATTATAGGTATTTTAGCTATAATTATAAATGTATTTAAGAGAGTTAAATACATATTGAAATAGTATTGTTCCGTTGTAGCTCAGTTGGTAGCAGCATCTGACTGTTAATCAGAGGGTCGCAGGTTCGAGTCCTGCCAACGGAGCCATTTTTTTGTCTTTTTTTAGCTGTGCTTCCATAGCTCAGCAGGTAGAGCACTTCCATGGTAAGGAAGAGGTCACCGGTTCGAATCCGGTTGGAAGCTTAACTTTATAAAAAAATAAAAAAACGTATTGCATGATATATTGATATATGATACTATATTAAATGTCTTGATAAAGACTTAAATATTTTTAATGGCCCCTTGGTCAAGCGGTTAAGACACCGCCCTTTCACGGCGGTAACACGGGTTCGAATCCCGTAGGGGTCACCATTATGGAGGATTAGCTCAGCTGGGAGAGCACCTGCCTTACAAGCAGGGGGTCGGCGGTTCGATCCCGTCATCCTCCACCATTTTAATACTTTTATCTGGAGGGGTAGCGAAGAGGCTAAACGCGGCGGACTGTAAATCCGCTCCTTCGGGTTCGGCAGTTCGAATCTGCCCCCCTCCACCATTTTAATCAAACTTAATATTGGGGTATAGCCAAGCGGTAAGGCAACGGATTTTGATTCCGTCATGCCCAGGTTCGAATCCTGGTACCCCAGCCATGAGTCATTAGCTCAGTTGGTAGAGCATCTGACTTTTAATCAGAGGGTCGCTGGTTCGAATCCTGCATGACTCATAACAAACTTCTTCACATATGTGTGAGGAAGTTTTTTTGTTTTAAATAATAAATAGTGGGAATAGATATATTGTGTTTGTATAAATTAAATTTTTTAGGAGGTTTTATTTATATGTCAGAGTTCTCAGATAAACTAAAAGCAGGCGTTAACAAAGCTAAGGGTGAAGTGAAAGATCAAGTAGGGAATGCTACAGATAATGCGAAACTTCAAGCTGAAGGTAAATTAGATAAAGCTAAAGGTGAAGCACAAGAAAAGGTAGCAGATTTGAAAGATAAGTATAATAAATAATTGTGTTCAAAGAATATAAGTCCTTGTATGGTAATTTTTATCATATGAGGATTTTTTTCTGTATAATAATAATGAAAACGCATACAGGAGGAATTGATTATGAAAACGTTGAATGTCGCAGTTATTGGTGTACCTTCAGATTTTGGACAAAACCGACGTGGGGTAGATATGGGACCAAGTGCATTACGTTATGCTGGAGCGATTGAGCGCTTAGAAAATTTGGGTCATCATGTTGAAGATTTAGGCGATTTACATATTGATAAGAAGTTTCATAATCAAATTCATCCAACATTAAAAAATGTAGACGGCGTGGTGGACATTTCAAAAAGATTAGCGGGCGAAGTAAATGCTATTGTGAAAAAAGGAATGTTTCCAGTAGTGCTAGGTGGTGATCACAGTATTGCTATTGGAACGCTTGCAGGTTTGGCTGAAAACTATGAAAACCTAGGCGTTATTTGGTATGATGCACATGCAGATATGAATACAGAGGAAACATCACCTAGTGGAAATATTCATGGCATGCCATTAGCAGTTGCAATGGGGTATGGTGCGAAGGTATTAACCGCTATTCAAGGAGATTTTCCGAAAGTGAAGCCGGAGAATGTCGTATTGATTGGCGCACGTTCAATTGATGAAGGTGAGAAGCGATTTATTCGTGAGCATGGAATTCAAGTGTATACGATGCATGATGTGGATCGTTTAGGGATGACTGCGGTGATGCAAGAAGCTATTATTCATTTAGAAGGTCAGCATGTGGACGGTGTGCATTTGTCTCTAGATTTAGATGGTATTGACCCATTGTATACGCCTGGAGTAGGAACACCAGTGCCAGGAGGATTATCATATCGTGAGAGTCATTTAGCGATGGAAATGCTACAAGATTCAAATCTTATTACCTCGCTTGAATTAGTAGAAGTGAATCCGATTTTGGATGAGCGTAATCGAACTGCTGAGGTTGCAGTTACATTGCTTGGCTCATTAATGGGAGAGCAACTTGTATGAAAAAATGAAACCTTTTAAAAAGTTATCCGTATATTAAACAAGCGAAGGTGGAAAGGACATCACAATGGATCCGTTAATCAACAAAAGAATTAAACAAGTACTTAAAGGTGATCAAAGTGCATACGCGGATATTGTGAGCCTTTATCAACAAAGCTTACATCAAGTATGCTACCGCATGCTTGGCAATAAAGAAGAAGCAGAAGATGCGGCACAGGAAGCTTTTATTAAAGCTTATATTCATCTGCACACGTATGATCAAAAACGAAAATTTTCTACATGGCTATATCGTATCGCAACGAATCTATGTATTGACCGTATTCGTAAGAAAAAACCGGATTATTATTTAGACGCGGAAGTACCTGGGACGGAAGGGTTAGATATGTATTCACAGCTTGCTGTGGATGAACTGTTACCAGAGGAAGAACTTGAACGCATGGAGCTACAAGAGCGCATTCAATATGAAATTAGTCGCTTGCCGGATAAGTATCGTGCGGTCATCATTTTAAAGTATATTGAGGAGTTACCCCTGCAAGAAATTAGTGATATTCTCGACATTCCTTTAGGAACAGTGAAAACACGTGTTCATAGAGGACGCGAAGCATTACGTAAGCAGTTGGGGGATTTGTAGGAGGTCATTTCTATGAAGCAGTGTCCAGAGCATGTAGTTGAATATATGCATGAATATTTGGATGGCGATATTAGCCAACAACATGAAAAAGAATTACGAACACATTTAAAAAGTTGCGATACATGTAAAGAGCATATGAATGAATTAACGAATGTCGTTGCATTTATAAAAAGTGCTGCCGCAATTTCTGTACCTGCGGGCTTTACAACGAATGTGATGCATCGAATTCCTATGAAACCGCGTGCATTAAAAGGGGTACAACGTTTCTTACGTAGACATCCGATGCTCGTAGCCGCTGTAGTATTTTTGATTTTGATGAGTGCGACTTTATTTTCAAGCTTTAATAATTCACAGCAATTTTCCGTAACAAAAGCTCCTGGTCTCATCGTAGAGGGAGAAACGGTCACAGTACCAGTTGGTGAAACAATTAAATCTGATTTAGTTGTGGAAAATGGCAATTTAGTTGTCGAAGGTAATGTGGAAGGCGATGTTACTGTCGTAAACGGTAAATATATGGCTTCTACAGCAAATGTCACTGGAAACGTTGAGGAAATCAATGAATCGTTTGAGTGGCTTTGGTATTCGATTAAAAACGGTGTCAAAAAGCTATTTAGTACTGCAGACTAATAAAACAGCTTAGGGTGTACTCGTAACCTTAAGCTGTTTTTCTATGTTCTCAGAAGGGTTTTTTTAGGATATGTGCTATACTTGACACATATGCACTTGCTAGAAAAGTGGGGGATCGATCCACATGAATTTTATACAAGAAATTAGTCAACTCGCAGACAATGAAGTAGTAAGATTGTTCCTTAATATTTTGGATATTCTACTCGTTTGGTATGTGATTTACAAAGGTCTTACTCTAATACGCGGAACAAAAGCAGTGCAATTGTTGAAGGGTATCTTTGTAATATTCATTATCCGCGTCGCAACTGTGCTACTCGGACTCGATACGCTCGGCTGGATTACGAAGCAGATTATTGATTTCGGTTTCTTAGCTATTATTATTATTTTCCAACCGGAAATTCGTCGAGCACTTGAGCAAATTGGTCGAGGCAAATTATTCTCTCGAAGTAGTAATCTGAAAGAGGAGCAAGAACAAGACCGCCTTGTACAGGCAATGACAAAATCAGTGGGCTATATGGCGAAACGTCGTATTGGTGCATTGGTGTCGATTGAGAAAGATACGGGCTTAACGGATTATATTGAAACAGGGATTCAAATGAACTCTGAAATTTCATCTGAATTGATGATTAATATTTTCATTCCGAACACGCCACTACATGATGGTGCAGTAATTGTTAAGAAAAATAAAATTGCTGCTGCCGCATGTTATTTACCACTTTCTGAGAATCCTTTTATTTCGAAGGAGCTTGGAACACGTCATCGTGCTGCGATTGGTATTAGTGAAGTAACAGATGCTATTACAATTATCGTATCAGAAGAAACGGGCGGTATTAGTTTAACGGTGAATGGAGACATCCACCGCGACCTATCCCTAGAAGAGTTTGAAGTGCGCCTTCGTAGAGCGTGGTTCGGCGATATGACAGATCAAACAGCGCCGAAATGGAACTGGAGAGGGGGTAAGAAGAATAATGGATAAATTTATTGATAATCCGTGGTTATTGCGAATTACAGCTCTTATTTTAGCCATTCTATTATTCTTCACGGTCAAACCTGAAAGTGATGATAAAACACAAAATACCCTATCAGGCACAAAAGAAGAAACGCTTGAAATGCCGCTTACTGTACGTTATGACAATAGTAATTTTGTGGTAGCGGGTGAGCCAGAGACGGTATCTGTTAAATTAAAAGGGCCAATCGGAATTCTTTTACCGGTGAAAAACTCGAAAAATTTTGAGACCTATATCGATTTGAAAAATAAAACGATTGGCACACATAAAGTGAAAGTTCGCGTTTCTGGACTATCGGATAAATTGGATTACACAGTTGAGCCAAGTTCAGTCACTGTTCAAATTCAAGAACGCGTATCTAAGCAAGTAAAAGTAGAACCACAGATTACACAGCAACAACTGGCAACAGGTCACTATGTAGTTGCCTCAGCTGCAGCTCCGCAAACGGTAACGGTAACGGGTGCAGCAGAAGATGTAAATGACATTGCGTACGTGAAGGCGATTGTACCTGGTAGTGATATTGAAAAATCATTTGAACGTGATATTCGTGTGAAAGCCTTTGATGCAAGCTGGAATCCACTGGAAGTGTCGTTTTCACCACGTACGGTTCATGTCACAGTTGACGTGGGCGAGTATAATAAAACAGTACCACTTGTTGTGAAACAAAAAGGGGAACCGGCAGAAGGCGTTAATATTGTATCGATGAAGCCGGAGCAGGCAACGATTACATTGTATGGCCCGAAACAGCAAGTAGAAACAATTGAGAATTTAACATTAAATGTGGATGTGTCAGATGTTACAGCATCAACGACAAAAGCAGTAGATGTGGTGCTGCCTGCAGGTGTAACGTATGCGTCAACTGCTAAAGTGAATGTTTCTGTTAATACAGAAGCTGGAGCAGCGACGGGCGAGGATGAATCATCAAATAATGATGATGAACAAACCGAGGAGACAGATACGGTACAAACAACACAAAAAACATTAAAAAATGTACCTATTAACGTATTAAATTTTGATCCAGATGCGTATACAATTGATTTTGTACGTCCGAACCCTGGAACGGTTACATTAACGATTGAAGGGGAAAAGGATGCAATAGAGAAACTTTCTGCTGCTGCTTTAATGTAAGTGTGGAAGTAGAAGATGTTGCCGAAGGTACAAAAACGATGTCTATTCATGTAGAGGCACCTGAGGGCATTAAAGCAAAAGCATCTGAAACAACAGCAAAAGTTAAATTTACAAAAAAATCATAATGAATGATAGAGATATGTATGAGTTTTGAAGGAGAGAAAAACATGGGTAAATATTTCGGAACAGACGGCGTCCGCGGCGTCGCTAATAGTGAACTAACACCAGAATTAGCATTTAAATTAGGTCGCATTGGTGGATACGTTTTAACGAAAGAAGCTACAAATCGTCCAAAAGTTTTAATCGGCCGTGATACACGTGTATCTGGGGAAATGTTAGAAGGCGCTTTAGTAGCAGGTCTATTATCAGTAGGAGCAGAAGTAATGCGTTTAGGCGTTATCTCAACACCAGGGGTTGCTTATTTAACACGTGCAGTAAGCGCAAATGCAGGGGTTATGATTTCTGCATCACACAACCCAGTAGAAGATAATGGCATTAAATTCTTTGGCTCAGATGGCTTTAAATTATTAGATCATCAAGAAGCAGAAATTGAAGCATTATTAGACGCAGATGAGGATACATTACCACGTCCAGTTGGGAAAGACCTTGGTAGCGTTAGTGACTATTTTGAAGGCGGTCAAAAATACATTCAATACTTGAAACAAACAGTAGATGAAGATTTTGAAGGCATTCATATCGCATTAGACTGCGCACATGGTGCAACTTCTTCATTAGCAGCTCACTTATATGCAGATTTAGAAGCGGATTTATCAACAATGGGTGCTACACCAAACGGTTTAAATATCAATGATGGTGTCGGCTCTACACATCCTGAAGCGTTAGCTGAGCTTGTTGTCGAAAAAGGCGCTGACCTTGGTTTAGCATTTGATGGTGATGGTGACCGTTTAATCGCAGTAGACGAAAATGGCCAAATCATCGATGGTGACCAAATCATGTTCATTTGCGGTAAGTATTTACACGCAAAAGGTCGTCTGAAAAAAGATACAGTTGTCTCAACAGTAATGAGTAATATGGGCTTCTACAAAGCAATTGAAGAAAGCGGTATGGCGAGTGTTCAAACAAAAGTTGGCGACCGTTATGTAGTAGAAGAAATGCGTAAAAACGATTACAACATGGGCGGCGAGCAATCAGGCCACATCGTGTTCTTAGATTACAATACAACAGGTGATGGTCTATTAACCGGCTTACAACTTGTAAATACAATGAAAGCAACAGGTAAAAAATTATCTGAGCTTGCAGCGGAAATGACAATTTTCCCTCAAAAATTAATCAATGTTCGTGTAACAGATAAACATGCTGTTACCGACAATGCAATTGTTGCTGCGAAAATTGCAGCAGTAGAAGAGCAAATGGCTGGCGACGGTCGCGTATTAGTACGTGCATCAGGTACAGAACCATTAGTACGTGTCATGGTGGAAGCACCAACACAAGAAGCTTGCGAAGAATACTGCACAGCAATCGCTGATGTAGTACGCGCAGAAATGGGCTTAGCTGAATAAAAGTTAGTCAAAGGGCGAGTGTTCCGTTATAACGGAACACTCGTCTTTTTATTATGGCTAAATTTAACATTTCTGTTTAAGAAGGTGACAGATGGGAACACTAAAAGTAGAATGAGATGTTTTTAAATCTCAAATTAAATAAAGAGGTGTTCAATTTGGCAAAAGTAGCAACAGTCATTACGAATTTATTCGAAGATGTTGAATTTACGGAGCCTGCCGCAGCTATTCGTGACGCTGGTCATGAAGTAGTGACAATTGAGAAAAAAGCAGGCGAGCAAGTTGAAGGGAAGCACGGAGAAAAGGTAACAATCGATAAGGGCATTGACGATGTATCCGTCGAGGACTTTGACGCGTTACTTATACCAGGAGGTTTCTCACCCGATCAGTTACGTGCAGACGACCGCTTTGTTGCATTTGCGAAAGGTTTTATGGATGCACAAAAGCCTGTATTCGCAATTTGTCACGGTCCTCAGTTATTAATTAATGCAAAGTCATTAGAGGGACGTACAGCAACAGGATATAAATCGATTCTTGTTGATATGGCTTATGCGGGGGCAAATGTAAAGGATGAAGAAGTAGTGGTGTGTAAGGATCAGCTTGTCACAAGTCGCACACCAGATGATATTCCAGCATTTAACCGAGAAATCGTGAAGTTATTAAAATAAAATTTGTTTCCCATGTGATGTTGAAATCCTAAGTTTAATATACTTAGGATTTCTTAATGTAGGAAAAAGAAACTATTTTCCAACTAAGACGTTCAACAATAAGACATGTTTTTTGAAAAAATGCAGATGGAACCCTTTTCATTATTAGTTTCTGATTGACTATTAAAAAGGGATTAAGTATGATTGTAATGCAATTTAGAAAAGAGGTTAGACATCTCTAAAACTGCCAAGGAGGATTGGGTTGCAGTAAAATCGGAAAAACAGTTATAGCGCCAGTACTAAGGAAATAAAGCCACACAGCCTTAGTAGACGAGGTGGAGGAGTATCGAACATTCGGCGGATGCCTCCCGGTCGTATTGCCCGATCGATGATGACTTTTAAAACAATGAAGTAATTTGTTGGACAAAGAAGTTATCAGGCAAATTCATTATATGAACCGAACCCTATCATTAGATAAGGTCTAGTTTCGTATGGACAAAAAATTTGCAGACAATTCGGAGGAATTTATTATGTGTGGAATCGTAGGATATATTGGTCAAGTAGACGCCAAGGAAATTTTATTAAAAGGTCTAGAAAAATTAGAGTATCGTGGTTATGACTCAGCAGGTATCGCTGTTATGAACGAAGCAGGCGTACATGTGTTTAAAGAAGTCGGCCGTATTGCAAACTTACGTGGTGCAGTAGACGAATCAGTAGAAGCAACTGCTGGTATCGGTCATACACGCTGGGCTACACATGGGGTGCCAAATCAATCAAACGCGCATCCTCACCAAAGTGCATCAGGTCGTTTTACTTTAGTACACAACGGAGTTATCGAAAACTATCACTTACTACAACAGGAATATTTACAAAATGTGACGATGAAATCAGATACGGATACAGAAGTAATCGTTCAATTAGTGGAGCATTTTGCAAATGAAGGCTTATCAACAGATGAAGCATTCCGTAAAACATTATCATTACTACACGGTTCTTATGCCCTTGGTCTTTTAGACGAACAGGACGCAGAAACCATCTATGTAGCTAAAAATAAATCACCATTATTAGTTGGTGTTGGAGATACATTTAATGTGATCGCAAGTGATGCAATGGCGATGCTACAAGTAACAGATCAATTCGTCGAGCTACATGATGAAGAGGTTGTTATCGTGAAAGCTGCAAGTGTATCAATTGAAAAATTAGATGGCACAAAAGTAGAACGTGCACCGTACACAGCGCAATTAGATATGAGCGATATCGAAAAAGGCACATACCCTCATTACATGCTAAAAGAAATTGACGAGCAACCTGGTGTTATTCGTAAAATTGTTTCAGCATACACAGTTGAGGATGAGCTAACAATTGATGCGGACATTAAGGCTGCATTAAGCGAAGCGGATCGTCTGTATATTATCGCTGCAGGTACGAGCTACCATGCAGGTTTAGTTGGTAAACAATACTTTGAGAAAATGGCGAAAATCCCTGTAGAGGTGCATATCGCAAGTGAGTTTGGCTACAATATGCCGCTACTTTCTGAGAAGCCTTTATTCATCTTTATTTCACAATCAGGTGAAACAGCAGATAGCCGCCAAGTATTAGTAAAAGTGAAAGAGTTAGGCTACAAAGCATTAACTATCACAAACGTACAAGGCTCTACATTATCTCGTGAAGCGGATTACACATTATTACTGCATGCGGGTCCTGAAATCGCGGTAGCGTCTACAAAAGCGTATGTTGCACAGGTTGCTGTTCTTGCAATCACAGCATATGTAGAAGGTAAATCAAAAGGCTTAGACATTGATTTTGATCTAAAAGCTGAGCTTGGCGTAGCCGCAAATGCAATCCAAACAATCATTGATAAAAAAGAAGAAATTCAACAAGTAGCGGATGCCGTTCTTGCAACAACACGTAATGCGTTCTTTATCGGTCGCGGTATTGATTACTGTGTAAGTATGGAAGGCGCACTTAAACTAAAAGAAATTTCATATATTCAAGCGGAAGGTTTTGCTGGCGGTGAATTAAAACACGGTACAATCGCGTTAATCGAAGAGGGTACACCAGTATTTGCACTTGCTTCACAAAAAGCAATGAGCTTAAACGTACGCGGAAATATGAAAGAAGTAGTCGCACGTGGCGCAAACCCAATCATCATTTCGATGGAAGGTATGGAAGAAGCGGACGACTCAATGGTATTACCAGCTGTACAAGAGCTATTAACACCACTTGTTACAGTAATCCCATTACAATTAATCAGCTACTATGCAGCACTATACCGTGACTGTGACGTTGATAAACCTCGTAACTTAGCCAAATCAGTAACAGTTGAGTAGGCTGTGGATAAGATTTGAATGACTCAAAACCTCCTGTGGATAACTTTTCTCAGGAGGTTTTTTAACGGAATAATGAAAAGAAATAGATATAAGTAAGGAGGCTTATGATGAATATTTTTAACTTTGAAGCGATAATTAGTAAGAAAATTGTGCATCGAGGAAAATTATATTTTGAGGAAGATGCGATATGTAATATTCAACAAAACGATAATTTATATGAAATTACTATAGAGGGTACAAAAATGTATCAGGTTGGCGTTCAATTAGATGGTCAAAGAATTGTGAGTAGTGATTGTACATGTCCTTATACGTATAGTACCTATTGTAAACATGAAGTAGCGGCGTTCTTTGCAATTCGAAATATAATCGAGGCTACACAACATCAGCCATCGATTAAAGAGGCGTTAAAAAAGTATAAAAAGGCCGAGTTATTGGATTTATTGAATACATTAGCTGAGGAGGTACCTGCAGCGAGTACTTGGTTGATTCATCGTATGTCGGAGGAAGCGCAATATAGAAAAGCTGTAATTGAAGCTATACCTGGTATTGGGTTAATTGGTACACGAGAAAAGGACGATCTTTTAACTACTATGAATCCAATAATTGAACTATTTCACCAGAAAAAGATGGAGCAGAGCTGGAGAGAAGCGATTGAGTTAGCGCTTATAGTAATTGAACAGTTAGCTTTATTGCGTAAGCAAGTAGGTGGTTTAGATAGCGAACTTCATAGGAGTATTGAGTCTATGCTAGAGGAATTAATTATTGTATGTGAGGGCTCTGAATTATTTGATACGACGCGTGAAAAGCAAATGAACTTTCAACAGCTAATGGATTTCCAATTAATGATTTTAAATGGTTGGATAGAAGAGGAAATGCTTTTCTTTGAAGCATTAATGAAATTCTATGACGAAAAAACGAATAAACAAATTAAGCAAAAGGTAGAAGAGCGAAAGAAAATCACAAATGCAGTAGATGTATTTAAACGATTAGAACAAAAAATCACCTAGCCAATGGATATAAAAACCCGTTTTAGACGTCCAATGTTTCTTAAAGTAACTTAACAAAATATAATCTAAAAATGGGTTTATAAATTTCGGTTTAAGTGAATTAATAGACAACAAGATGTTTAGACAGGGGATGGTTTTTATGACACAAGAAATGTATTTAATTCGTCACGGCGAAACAGAATTCAACGTGGAAGGAAAATTCCAGGGTCAATCCAATTCACCGCTTACTGAGAACGGGAAAGATCAGATTTATCAGGTGGCCCGTATGTTGAAGATGGAGCTTGGTGACGATATTCATAATTGGGAAATCATTTCGAGTCCCCTTGGCCGAGCAATGGATAGTACGAAAATTTTATGTGAGACGTTAGCATATGATTTAACTAAAGTGCAGACGGACGAACGCCTAGCTGAAGTATCTGTAGGCGACTGGGCAGGGCTTTATATTGAAGATATTAAAGCGCAGTGGCCGCGTCTTTTAGAAGGCACAAATCATTATAACTGGTACTTCAATTCACTTGGCGGTGAGCGTTATGCTGATGTGGAGGGCCGCGTAAAAGCATTTTTAGAGAGCGTGAAAGATAAAGAGAAACTGATTGTTGTGGCGCATGGTGTCACAAGTCGAATCATTCGTGGATTGTATCAAAACCTCAATAAAGATGAGGCGCTGAGCTTAGAAGTAGCGCATGAGACATTTTTTAAATTAGCAGATGGCGATGTAAAACGTTACACATATGAATACGAAGAGTTTTAATAGAAAAAGGACTGCTTTTAAAGCGGTCCTTTTTTTTCGTCTAATGCGAGTAACCAGTAACGTTCATTTGAGGGACCTTCTTCATGTACCTTCTCAAAATGATGTCGTGCATAAAAGGCGAGTGCGTGTTTATTTTCAGAAACGCATTTTAATGTCACGGGATGGGGTAGTAAGGTGGTCGCGTGACGGAGTAGGATAGAGCCAGCTCCCTTATGCTGATAGTCTGGGTCAATAAAAAGACAGTGAATAAAGCTATCTTGTACATATAATGCAGAAAAGCCAATGATTACACCGTTTTCCTCTAGGACATAGACAATATCCTCAGCCGTATCCTTTTCGAAATCTTCATATGAAAAAGGCTCGGTGTGCCAGTGAAAATGAGCTTGCCGAGAAGCTACATAAATGTCACTTAGGCGTTTGGTATCTGTTTGATTAGCGAGTCGAATCGGCATATAAAGCCTCCTTTAATTGTTGAAAAGTAGACATACTTTCTCCATCATTTCTTCTATTATAAAAGATGGCTTTATTTAATGAAAATTTAGATGAGAATTTCCTTTTATTTTCATTAAATGAAATTTAAAACGATTCTAAAGTATTTCGAATTCGAAATTTTTTTCTAGATGGACTTTAAAAAAGAAACTCTGTAAAACGCTGAGAAATCAGTTGTTCAGGAAGAAAATTGGTCGGTCATTTGGATTTTTATCCATTCTCAATTAGATAAGTCGGTTGAATTTACGCTGAAAATCGTTATATAATGAAGCGGGAATTAAATGATAATCATTTTCATTATCATTTATAGATAAATTATAAAAACGAGGGCAATAGAATGAGATTATGGATGTTAGTGGTAGCTGCAGTTATCTTATCGTTTGCCTCGCTGTTTATAGGAGCTATCGATATTAAACCGGCGGATTTACTCGATTTTCAATCGGATGAAGTACAAATCTTCCTTGCTAGTCGTGTACCGCGGTTGATGGCGATTATCTTAGCAGGTGCTGGTATGAGTATTGCCGGGTTAATTATGCAATCATTAAGCCGCAATAAATTCGTATCACCAACAACAGCAGGTACGTTGGATGCAGCGAAATTAGGTATTGTTATTTCAATGATTTTCTTCACAAATGTAACGTATATGCAAAAAGTGATGTTTGGTTTTGCATTTGCATTAATTGGAACATTTATTTTTATGCGTTTACTTGATCGCATCAAATTTAAGGATGTCATTTTCGTTCCATTAGTAGGGATTATGTTCGGGAATATTATTTCTTCGATTACGACATTCCTTGGATACGAAGCGGATATTTTACAAAACGTTAGCACGTTCTTCATCGGTAGTTTCACGCTTGTTGTGTCTGGACGTTATGAATTACTATACGTTGCAGTGCCAGCAATTATTATTGCGTACATTTTTGCGAATAAATTTATGGTCGCAGGAATGGGAGAAGAATTTGCGAAAAATCTTGGCTTGAGCTATAAAACGGTGTTAAATATTGGCCTTGTTCTTATCGCCATTATCTCAACAACGGTTATTTTAACGGTAGGGGTTATTCCATTCTTAGGATTAATCGTACCAAATATCGTGTCATTATATTTAGGGGACAATTTACGAAAAACGATTCCTCATACAGTCGCACTTGGTGTCGTTTTCCTTCTAGCCTGCGATATTTTAAGTCGTATTATCGTAGCGCCGTATGAAATTCCAGTAAATACAACGGTGGCTGTTATTGGTAGTGCGATCTTCTTAGTGATGTTGTTTAGGGGGAAAGCATATGCAAAGTAGTGTGAAGAAAACAAATACAATTAAAATTTTATGCTTGGCTGTATTAGCCATTATTTCGATTGCTGGCTTTTTGTTTTACAACATTCAAGGAAGTTTTAGCTATGCATTTCCGATGCGCGTTTATCGTGTAGCGGCGATGGTTATTACAGCGGTGGCGATTGCGTATGCGACAGTAATGTTCCAAACGGTTACGCGTAATCGTATTTTGACGCCATCGATGATTGGTGTCGACTCGATGTATGAAGTTGTACAAACAGTTATTTATTTCTTCTTAGGCTCGGCATCTATTTTTGTCGTCGACCGTTATTTGAACTTTGGAACAGCGATTTTAGCGATGGTACTTTTCGCGCTACTTCTTTATCGCTTCTTATTCCGAGCAGATAAATACCCGATTTTTCTCCTGTTATTAGCAGGAATGATTATCGGAACGCTTTTAGGAAGTTTAGTGAGCTTTTTACAGGTCATGATTGATCCTGTTGAATATTTAAGTTTACAAAATAAATTATTCGCAAGTTTCACAAATGTGAAGTCAGAACTAGTTGTGATTTCTGCTGTCATTTTAATCGCTTGCTTTATTTATGGGGCCTTTTTAATGCGCGACTTAGATGTCATGAATCTAGGTCGTGATAATGCGATGAATCTTGGTGTTAGCTATGACAAAATGGTGCTACGTGTACTTATTTTAGCGTCTATTTTAATTGCGACCTCAACGGCTTTAGTTGGGCCGATTACTTTCTTAGGATTAATCGTTTCAAACTTAGCGTATCAATTTTTAGTGACGTACAAGCACTCCATACTCATACTTGGCGCGAGTCTTATTAGTATTATCGCGCTCGTCGGTGGGCAGTTCCTTGTGCTGCATGTGTTTAATTTAAATACGACAATTAGCGTTATTATCAACTTCGTTGGTGGTATTTACTTTATCTATTTATTACTAAAACAAAGTAAAGGGGTAGCAGGATGATTGAAATTAAAGGAATCACAAAATTCTTTGGCAAAAAGCCTGTTGTAGAAGATGTGTCTGTGACGATTGAAACAGGAAAAATCACGTCCTTTATCGGCCCGAATGGTGCGGGTAAATCGACGCTATTGTCAATGGTAAGTCGCCTGTTAGATTCAGATACAGGGGAAGTTTTATTGGATAAGACAGACGTGAAAAAGCTGAAATCAAAAGATTTTGCGAAGCGCGTGGCGATTTTACGTCAATCCAATTTTATTAATGTACGTCTGACAATTCGTGAGCTTGTCTCTTTTGGTCGCTATCCATACTCTCATGGGCGTTTGACACCTGAGGATAATGTGATGGTCGATCAGGCGCTTGAGTATATGAACTTGATTGATATTCAGGACAAGTTTTTAGATGAATTATCAGGTGGTCAAAAGCAGCGTGCATTTATTTCGATGGTCATCGCGCAGGATACAGAATATATTTTGCTAGATGAGCCTTTAAATAATCTAGACATGAAGCACTCTGTTCAGATTATGAAAATTTTACGTAAACTAGTCGATGAGTTAGGAAAAACTGTAGTCATCGTACTGCATGATATTAACTTTGCATCGGTGTATTCAGACCGCATTGTTGCGTTAAAAGATGGGCGTCTTGTAAAGGATGGTCCGACGAGTGACATCATCAATACTGAGTCACTTCGTGAAGTGTATGACATGAGCATTCCAGTCCAAGAACAAGATGGTTGTAAAATTTGTGTTTATTTCCAATCTCAGTAAAATTACCAAAAGCCTATTGACAAGGTAAAATGATATCCGCTAGAATTAGCATTAGTTAATTGAAAATGATAATCACTCTCATGTGCGTGAGGGGATACAACTCAGGAGGAGAATTTTAAAATGAAAAAATGGCGTTTTTTAACTGCAACTGCAGCATTAACTTTAATGTTAGGTGCATGTGGTACTGACGAATCAGAGGACAAATCTTCTGGAGAAAAAACAGAACAAACTTCAACTGACAAAGAAACTTCAGCAGAATCAAACACTGCATTCCCAATGACAGTTAAGTCTTTATCAACTGAACGTGAAACAGAAGAAGGCGACAAAATCACTTTCGAAGACGTTGAGTTAAAAGAACAACCAAAACGCATTATTTCAATGGACTATGGCTTCCTAGATACACTTGATGCATTAGGTGTTGAAGGTATTGTTGGTATTCCTTACGGTGAAGGCCAAGGGAATATGCCTGAAAACCTTAAAGAAAAATATGCTCCAAGTGATGATATTAAAGACGTAGGTAACCTAAAAGAATTAAATCTTGAAGTAGTTGCGGCTGCTGAGCCAGATATTATTTTCATTACTGGTCGTCAAGCTCCTTATTACGAAGAGCTTAAAAAAATCACACCAAATGTAGTATTTGTTGGTTCTGATAGCAAAGATTATATTGGTGGCGTTGAAGATTCAATCGATTTAGCTGCTTCAATCTTCGGTAAAGAAGATAAAGCGAAAGAATTAAAAGCAACGCTAGATGAGAAGAAAAAAGCAATCCAAGAGAAAGCTTCTAAATACGATAATGCTTTAGTAACAATGTACTCTGACAAACAAATTTCAGGCTTTGATAACGGTGAAGACTCTCGTTTCAAATATGTATACGATGACTTTGGCTTCAAAACAGCAGTTGAAGGTATTGATACATCAGCTCACGGTTCGAACTTCTCTTACGAAGCCATCTTAAAAGCAGATCCTGAAGTATTATTCGTAATCGATCGTAATGATATGGATGTAGAAGCACTTAAGAAAGATGTTGAAAACGACATCATCAAGAAAACACAAGCTTACAAAAACGGCACAATCGTATACTTAGACGGTACAAACTGGTACTTCTCAAGCAACGGTGCTACAACTGAAGTTGAAAAAATGGATGAAATCTTAGACGAATTAAAATAATTCACTAAGCATAATAGGGAGCCTGCCTCTTTTGAGACAGGCTCTTTTTTTATAAAAAAGGAGGCAAAAACATGTTTGTACAAATGCGTCGTACCGTTGTAAAAGAAGGATTTAAAGATAAGGTTTTAGAGCGTTTCCAACCAAAAGAAGGAAAGCCATCACTACTTGAACAACGCGAGGGCTTTATTGGACGCGAGATTTTAGTGAAAAAAACACGCCGAGGGGAAGAAGAAGTTATCGTACTTATTCGCTGGGAATCGGAAGAGGCTTGGAAGGCATGGGAAAAGAGTCCAGAGCATATTGCTGGTCATAAAAAACAGATTGCGGAACATGGTGGCAAGCCGCCACAACCAGACTATATTATTTCGCGTGATGGCGGCGGCTATTACGTATTATAATGAAAAAGAGTTGTCTCTTGGCAGCTCTTTTTTTGTTGAAATGGGTATAAGAAAATGAGGAGTGATAATATGTTTAAAGATTTTAATTTTAAGCTCATTGTTATTGATGCATTACTTGATAAGGAACCAATTTTCGAACAGGAATTAGAAGCATTGAAAGAGCAATTTACAACACAATATGAATGGTACGAGGATATGAAGCCGATTCCACAAATTATGACATACTTACAAAACCTAGAGCTTTCGAAAAAGGATTTATTGAAGGTTGATTATCTATGTTTTGATGGTGGTAATGAAATCTATCATATTCTTCAGCCAGACTGGGACGGTGAGGATGAGTTCTTTGATGTAACGTCTGTTGAAGGCTTTGAACATTTGCCGAACCTTATGACAGTAGACTATATTTCGATGGCAGAGCCTGAGGTGTTAGAACCTTTACGCGAAGCGGGAATTACAGTGGAATAAAAGAACGAATAGTTGTTAGAAGGAGGCTTTTATAATGGAGCAATTTGAAGAATTTATTCAAGAGATTGAGCCGGCAGAGCATCGGGCTCGCATGGTAGAAGTCCTTCAGTGGGTTCATGAAACGTATCCACAGCTAAAGCCTGAGTTTAAATGGAATCAGCCAATGTTTACAGATCATGGCACGTTTATTATTGGCTTCAGTGTATCGAAGGCGCATATTTCCGTAGCACCAGAGGGCTATATTGATGAGGAATTTTCAGCACGTATTAAGGAACTAGGCTATACGCATGGGAAGAAATTAATTCGTATCCCATTTGCAAAGCCCGTTCAGTATGAGTTGTTGCAGGAAATTATCGATTTTAATATGAAGGATAAAGCAGATTGTACAACGTTTTGGCGTAAGTAAAGCATAAGAAAAGCAGGAATCGTGTTTAAAGCGATTCCTGCTTTTTATTTATGCCAATGTAAGCGGTAAGAAAGCATAGTCTCCGTCACGGATAATTGCCTCGCGTTTGACGGCGATTTCTTTACTGAAAATAGGGCCTGCTAAAACCGTTGTATGGAATTCGCCGCCCTCGCCGCAAGGGTCAATCCCTCGCGTAATCAACTCATCGACATAGCAATGTGTCAGCTCGCGTCCGAGGTCCTCCTCATGCATACCGAGTGATAAATTGACCGTTACTAAAATGGTTTTAAAGCCAGCATCAATAAATTCACGTACAACTTCGACATGATCCATTTCCCATAGCGGCATACTTAGTTTGAGACCAACTTGCTTTGTGACACGGTCATGCCAACAACCATGCTCAGGGACATCTAAATCACCCGTTACGAGGACATTTGCGCCGTCCTCCTTTGCTTGTGACAGAATCGTCATGAAAGCTTGCTCATAGCCTTCCCAGCTCGTTGCAATAGTATAAACAGGCAACTGAAGCGCCTCTGCCTGTGCATGGATTAATGCAGGTGGCATGCCATGGCTACGTGAGCGCTTGCCTTCCTCTTCAAGCATGATAATTAGTCCCGTAGCAGTTCCTTGTTGCATCGCTTTATAAAGCGCGAGTGTACTATCTTTTCCGCCGCTATAAGAGGCGATAAAGGGTTGCTTTTGTGCGTTTGTTTTCCAGTTTTTCATTGTTTATATTCTCCTTTACGATATATATTTATTGTAAAACGATAAATCACATGCTATTATCAACATGAAAATAAAAAGTGAGGTGTTTTTATGAAGAGCGCATCGACGTTGTTTTTAAAGACGGCTGTTTTTGTCTTAAGCTTACCAATGGTTTTATTCTGTCTATTCCTTATACCGGAAGTAGGTCGTGCAACCGCTGATTTACTGCCAGCTTTTGGGGCAAGTAAATATGTGGTTTGGGCACTACTTTACGCATCCGTTATCATTTATTTTATCGGTCTCTATCAGGCTTTCCAACTATTACGCTGCATTGACCAGGGAAGGGCCTTTTCGGTATCATCAGTGAGGAAGCTACAAGTAATTAAACGCTGTGCAGGAACGATTAGTATTTTGCACTTATGCGTATTACCGTCGTTTTACTTATTTGCTGAATTTGATGATGCACCCGGTGTTATTTTTGTCGGATTAATTGTGCCATTTGCATCGTTAGTCATTGCGGTGTTTGCTGCACTGTTACAAAAATTATTGCAGGAAGCCATTGAAATGAAATCAGAAAACGAATTAACAATCTGAGGTGAGAGAATGGCGATTATTGTGAATATCGATGTGATGCTCGCGAAACGAAAAATGAGCGTGACAGAATTGTCTGAGCGTGTGGGGATTACGATGGCGAACGTATCCATTTTAAAAAATGGAAAAGCGAAGGCTGTTAAGTTTTCTACGTTAGAAGCCATTTGCGAGGCATTGGATTGTCAACCAGGCGATATTTTAGCCTATGAAAAAAAGAATGAAGAGAATTTGTGAACAATGTATGCTTTTAAAGCATGTTTTTTCCAGTAAAGTTTAATTTGGGGTTATTTTTTGTGACATTATGTCATATGATAAAGGTAATAATATGCCGAAAGGATGAGTTCAATGTTTGAAAAAATTCTTGTAGCAATTGATGAATCAGATTTAAATGCCAAAATTTTAGAGGCGGCAGCAGAGCTAGCTAGCTTAAATAACGGAATTGTAACGATTGTCAATGTACATCAAAATCCAATTGCACCTGCCTACCCATATGATGTCACACGTGATTATGTGAAAACGGTAAATGAAGGTTTACTAAAAGACAGTGAAGAACGTTTAGAGAAAGCGAAAGAAATCGTACTTTCGAAACATCCTGAATGCGTGATTGAACTCGTATCATTAGCTGGAAACCCAGCGGATAAAATGCTTGAGTATGCAGAAGAAACAAAGCAATCTGTCATTGTCATCGGTAGTCGTGGTTTACGTGGTTTAAAAGGAATGCTACTAGGCAGTGTCAGCTCAAAAATTGCACAGCTATCACCATGCCAGGTGCTTATCGTTCATTAAATAAACAAAAGGGAATTGCGTCTACTGCGCAGTTCCCTTTTTTTCGTAGTCTTTTCTTAATATGCTCATCACAATTTCATCCGAATAAACGCCATCCCATAGTAGTTTCTCACGTAAAATACCCTCTACTTGAAAACCAACTTTTTCATAACTACGCTTTGCATGTGGATTATGACTATACACTTCAAGTTGCAAACGGTTAAGCTTTAACACATCAAATACATAGCGGACAGCTAACAAAACAGCGCGTGTGCCATAGCCTTTGCCGGTGTTTTTCATGCCAAGCATCGCAATACGAAAATAGGCGAGTTGATTGGCTACATCTATTTCGACAATGCCACCTTCGCCAATCATCGTGTCATCTTCGCGTAAGCAGACTGCAAAATCTATGCGACTGTCATCATCCTCACAAGTCACAATATGTTGTCGTACTTGTTCTACAGTGAATAAAGAATGTGTGCCTGTTAAATAACGAATTTCTGGTTCGGTAACGGATGCATGAATCGCCTCGGCGTCTCGTGGTGTGACAGGACGTAAATAGAGTACCTCATCTTGTATGAGCATAGCGCTCGCTCCTTTTATATAATCGATTAGTTCTAACATAGCATAACCTTCTGATTTTGGCGAAATTCCTTTTTTAGATGAAACTAGTTGACGAGGTGAAAATACCATGTTATTATTTATCTAGAATTCAAGATAAATAATTTCGAAATAAATGAATTCGAGATAAATAGGTATAATAATGAACTTTTTAAATAAATTATTCGGTAAAAAGGAAGAGGTAAAAGACATGGCAGAATTAAACATTGGTATTATTTTAGGCTCAACACGCGAAGGTCGCGTATCACCACAAGTTGGACAATGGGTAAAAGAAATCGCAGACAAACGCGGCGACGCAAACTACACCATTATTGATATTGCAGATTACGATTTACCATTACTAGGTACAGCAGAAGCACCAGGTGCACAAGCATGGTCAGAAATCGTTGCCAAACAAGATGGCTTTGTATTCATTACACAAGAATATAACCATTCAATTACGGGCGCACTTAAAAACGCATTAGATTACTTACGTGTTGAATGGAACAACAAAGCAGCAGGTATCGTATCATATGGTTCAGTTGGTGGTGCACGTGCAGCAGAACATTTACGCGGCATCTTAGGCGAATTATTAGTAGCGGACGTTCGTGTACACCCAGCATTATCATTATTCACTGACTTTGAAAATGGTGAATTCAAACCAAAAGAAGTTCAAACTGATTCAGTAAACCAAATGTTAGATCAAGTAATTCCTTGGTCAAAAGCGCTTTACACAATTCGTTAATTTATAAAAAGCAGGTAGCGTCTTTATGACGCTGCCTTTTTTTGTTTTTCTCTACAGGACAGCAGATGATAACTTTACCTATCTAGAAAATAAGTGATAAGTGGATTAATCGGTTTTTCCGATAATTACGAAGCTTTTTTTACATGAATATTCTTGTTTTGGTGTCTTTTTTTAAAATATTATGACAATTTTAGCCGAATATTCGTCTAAACCTTCAAAAAAAACAGAAAATAGCGTAGAATAGGATTCATCATTATTCCACAAGGAGTGTATTACATTGACGACAACAGTTAAACGCGCTTATAACTTAAATGCAGGTCCATCAGCATTACCACTTGAAGTCCTACAAAAAGCTCAAGAAGAATTAGTAGACTTTAAAGGTGCTGGCATGTCCGTAATGGAAATGAGCCACCGTAGTAAAGAGTATGATGAAGTACATACGGAAGCCATCGCACGTCTTAAAAAACTTTATAACATTCCTGAAAATTACGAAGTGTTATTTTTACAAGGCGGCGCAAGCTTACAATTCACAATGCTTCCAATGAACTTCTTAAAAGAAGGTCAAACAGCTAGCTACGTACAAACTGGTTCATGGTCAGAAAAAGCATTCAAAGAAGCAAAAGTTTTAGGGAACGCTGTAATCGCTGCAAGCACAAAAGAGAACAACTACAAAAACATCCCAGCATTTGATGAATTAAATTACAATGCGGATGATGCATACGTGCATATCACATCGAATAATACGATTTTCGGTACAGAGTGGGCAGAGTTCCCAGACACTGGGGACGTGCCGCTTGTAGCTGATATGTCGAGTGATATTTTATCGAAGCCAGTAGATATCTCTAAGTTTGCGATGATTTATGCAGGTGCTCAAAAGAACCTTGGCCCTTCAGGCGTAACGGTTGTTATCATTCGTAAAGAATTCCTAGAAACAGCGTCAGAAAATGTACCAACTATTTTAAGCTACAAAACACATGCTGACAAAAACTCACTTTACAACACACCACCAACATTCGGTATTTATATGTTAGGTGAGGTATTAAAATGGGTTGAAGCACAAGGCGGTGTTGAGGCAGTAGCAAAACGCAATGAAGAAAAAGCTGCATTAATCTATGATGTTATCGATGCAAGCAACGGCTTCTACACAGGTCATGCAGTAGAAGGTAGCCGTTCACTGATGAACATTACATTCCGTGTAGCTGATGAAGAATTAGAAAAACAATTCTTAGCAGAAGCAAAAGAAGCAGGTTTTGTTGGCTTAAATGGTCACCGTTCAGTTGGCGGTTGCCGAGCGTCTACTTATAATGCCGTGCCATATGAAACTTGCCAAGCACTTGCGAACTTCATGAAAGATTTCCAAGCAAAGCACTAAACTTTCCTTTCTTTAGAGGTCAGACTTTGTTATAATAGATAAGCTTAATAACGAACGGAATATAAAAAACGACGTAACGCACTTTTGTGCGCTACGTCGTTTTTGTCGTTTCTGGAAGTCTTGAGGGAGGGAAACTTTTTGGACGTATATAAAAATTTACGTGAAGGGGAAAAAGGCGCTTGGGTTAGTATTTTCACGTATCTCTGTTTAAGTGCCTTAAAATTAACGGTTGGTGTTGTCGGAGGATCGGAAGCACTTAAAGCGGATGGTCTGAACAATACGACGGATATTATTGCCTCTGTTGCGGTACTAGTAGGGCTGCGTATTTCGCAGCGTCCACCGGATGAGGACCATCACTATGGTCATTTACGTGCTGAAACAGTTTCATCATTGCTCGCTTCATTCATTATGGCCGTTGTCGGCTTACAGGTTATTTTTAATGCGATAAAAAGTTTCTTTAGCGGTGAGCATGAGGCACCATCTATGCTGACTGCTATCGTCGCAATCTTTTGTGGTATCGTCATGTACATCGTTTATCTATATAATATTCGTCTCGCACGACGTATTAAAAGTTCGGCTGTCAAAGCGGCAGCGTATGATAATCGCTCGGATGCGTTAGTGAGCTTTGGAACAGCTATCGGTATTTTTGCTGCTATTTTTGGTTTCCCCATCATTGACTCAATTACAGCGGTATTAGTTGGTTTACTGATTATTAAAACCGCCTATGATATTTTTGTTGAGGCTGTGCATACTTTAACGGATGGCTTTGATGAGCATGAGTTAGTAGAAATTAAAACGCTTATTCAACATGTAAATGGAGTCATTGAGGTAGAAGATATGAAAGGGCGTATGTCTGGGAATATGATGTTTTTAGATGTTACGATTACGGTTGATCCTAAAATGGATGTGGTCCAAAGCCATCACATTACAGAAGTAATCGAGGGCGTTATTCGTGAATATAACCCGTTTGCGGTGACACTTGTTCATATAGAGCCGGCTGATTATGCTACAATATAAGAGAACGAATTTTATATAGGAGGCGGTTACAATGGCTAATCCACAAGCAGTTGAGATGGTTGTAACACAAGGTCTAAACGTATTAAAATCAATGAAGGGTTTATGGAACTTTTCAAATCGAAACATGGATAAGGCGTCGGATGATTACACACGTTTCTTCGCCAATTTCCACTCATTTGATGTGTATACACATATGGATTCTGAAGTTGATGAAAATGAACATGTTCAAGCCTTCCAACAACGGGTATTAACATTTGATGCTCCTTATGCGCCACTACGTGTAAAACAACCTGCAGAAGTCAATGCGAAAGAATCCAAAGCGTTATATGAAGCGGCAGTAGAAGCATATAACACAATGGTGACAGACCTTGGCAAGGCAGACAAAGTTGTAAATCCAAGTTTTTTATAAATCGTGAGAAGCTACGCAAATTGCGTAGTTTTTTTTTGTTGATTTTTTGAAATTTTTCTCGCTTTTTCTGTGTGTTTGTTTTACAATTTTATTTTGTGATACAGGGTGTAAAATCACTACAATATCGAATAGAAAAAAACAACTATTTTTAGTTCTTGTACATGAATTTACAGCAAATTGTTAACACAAAATAGACAATAATTTTCTGTTGAAAAAAACGATTTAAGTCGTTAAAATTATTTACTACAGCCTGAAAGGGGTTAAGAAATGGAACTATGCTTTTACAATGAAATCAAGCACGGAGAAATGCTTGCAAATTACACATTAACGGAGGAGCAATTGCACTTTACGACAGCACCAGATGTAGCAATGGAGATGGCAAAAAATGATCCATATCGCTATCCAATCGTCGCAATCGATAATGGCGCAATCGTTAACTTCTTAATGTTAGATGGAGACCAGGGACGCAAACTATACTCGGATAATCCGAATGCGATTTTACTGCGTGCCGTATCAACGGACTTTCATCATCAAGGTAAAGGCTACGCAAAACGTGTCATGAACATGTTACCTGACTTTGTCGAGCAAAACTTTACTGACAAAAATGAGATTGTGCTAGTCGTAAATATTTACAACACAGCAGCACAAAGGTTATATCATAAATGTGGCTTTATTGACGAAGGCGTACGCACAATGGGCGCTAAAGGTGAAGTCATCGTAATGCACTACAAAATTAAACAATTGGTGGCGATTTAATAATGGACGATACCGCAAATAGTAGATAGGACTGACTCGTAACAACACATACGAGCCGGTCCTATTTTTTTTTGATTGAAAGCTGAGCGTGCTCGCTCTGCTTTGACGGGCGTTTTTAGTTCCTGACAAGTGACGTTCTTCGTCACGTAGGAAGGAATGAAACGACCCGCAAAGCAAGCACGCGAGGCTAGATAGTAAAAGAAGTGAGTCATGGTTAAAGACCGGACGACGGCGTAATTAGCTTACGTTCCGCTAAAGAAAAAATAGTGATGTTCTTGATTACAGAAGGAAGCGGGCGGACTCGAAAAGCAAGCACGCGAGGCTAGATAGTAAAAGAAGTGAGTCATGGCTAATGAACGGACGACGGCGTAATTAGCTTACGTTCCGCTAAAGAAAAAATAGTGATGTTCTTGATTACAGAAGGAAGCGGGCAGACCCGCAAAGCAAGTCATGTTCGGTGATTTTTCCTGATAGACTACTTATAATAAATAGAGAGGTGAACAGCATGATTGAAAATGTTTTAGGGCCAGTCGTCAATAAAAGCACGCGCGTGTTAATTGTCGGGTCGATGCCAGGGCAGCAATCTCTTGAAAAGCAGCAGTACTATGGAAATCCACGTAATCATTTTTGGCCGATTATGTCAGAGTTGTTAGAACAATGCGCACCAGAAAATTATACAGAACGACTCAATTGGCTCCAACAGCATGGTATTGGATTATGGGATACGATTAAATACTGTGAACGTGAAGGAAGTCTTGATGCCGCAATTCGTAATGAGGTTCCAAATGATTTCGAAACGTTATTAGCACAATATCCAGCGATTGAATGTGTGCTTTTTAATGGTGGAAAGGCAGAGCAAGTATTTAAAAAGCGAATTGGTTTAAACGTATTAACAGGTCGCCATTTTTATAAAATGCCTTCTACGAGTCCAATACCAGGGAAGAATATTAAAAGTTTTGAGGAGAAAGTGAAAAGTTGGTCTATCATAAAAACGTATATAGAGTAAATTGGAAAAAGTATAAGAAAGTCATCCTATTTTAGAGAAATAGGGTGGCTTTCTTCGCGTTTTAAAGGTTTTACGTTTTATTTTTTCTCGAAAAGGGAATTTTTTAATTATAGTTCGATAGGAAAGAGGTGCAACGAAAATGAAAAAGTTTGTTCAAAAAATAGCATTTGTTACTGCGACAAGCGTATTAGGAATAGGGACAGTGGCAGCGTTACCAGTTTCACCAATTACGGCAAAAGCGGCAACGGAAACAGAGCAAGTAATGGCTCAAGTACACGATGCATTAACGACAACACTTCCTATTACATTACCGCATAAAATCCCTGTAACAAGCGGGAAACATTTAACAGCAAAGACGATGGTTTCTAAAAACTATTACAAAGTAGTGTTTTACGAAACCTCTCATAAAGTACCAGTGAATGCGAAAAAATTGACGACCGTTTCAAAAAAAGTCGTTGCACGCATTCAAATGGAACGTTATACAACAAAAGCAGAAGCATTATCACATGTAAATTATTTAAATTACAGTAAATACGGGGGACAAAAGGTAGCGTTAACACACGGCATCACAGGCTATCAGGATGCTGGTGCCGGACAGCTTTATACGAGCTGGAATGAGGGACGCTGGGCGTTAGCGACTCATACGTACACAAATCAAAATGCACGTGGGGTCACATTAGCAAAAGATACGGTCCATTATTTAGAGACGCATCTTTTACCGGCGCCAAATCAATATGGTGCGATTCAATTAGATGCAGTTGGTAAAAATCACGCATTACGTCTTCAAAAAGGAACAGCTGTGATGACGATTGACAAAGTGACGACTGCAAAAGGGCTGTTAACAATCGCCACATCTGTACGTTAACTTAAAACAGCTTTTACGTTAGCTTAACAACTTTGTTGTACACTACAACTAGAAGTAGATGGAGGTGCAATAAATGATAAATCTATTATTTCTATTATTCATCGTAATTTCAGTATGTGTGGTCGTAAGAGAATATCACACAGAGTTTCGAATGTTAATGTGGAAAGACTTAGTATTTATCGGAAGTGCGTTACTTGGACTTCTTGTTGGGCTAGCATTTGTATTGAAAGTGGCAGCAGTTGGTTATGGGGTATGGCAAGTATCACCGTTTTGGCAGGATGTCACAGGCTTCTTTGTAATCGTCGTACTGTTCTACCCAGCAGCGACAGCGCTTTACCAATTTGCGTGGAAGCGTGCAGCATTACGAAAAAAACAATTCATTTTAAATAAATAGTGCTTAAAAAATACGGACGGATGCGATCAACTTGATTGCACCCGTTTTTTTATTTGAAATGACCGATTACGTCAGACAGCGTGTTTTAGATACGACATATTTTAAAATAAGTGCCAATGAGTGGCTATCGTCTTAGAGAAAAGAATGCTTTTATTAATCATCCAGTAAATACTGGCAAATCAACGCGTTATTCATAATGAAGTTCATCGATTTATAGCATTTTTAATAAATGAAAAAAGCCTATTTTCGACCCAAATGGGCTAAAAACAGCCTTTTCGGGTGCACTAAGGGTGTTTTTTGCGTGTTTAAGAGGCGCTTAATATGCCGATTCTCATGATGTAGCTAAAAGTGATATAGCAGCAACTGTTTTTAACTTGCAGGGATAAAAAGAGGCTGTTAGAAGTCCCGAAATTAAACAAAAGGAGTTAAAATAGAGGCTCTGACGGGCATTTTTGACACGCTTTTCAAGATTGCTATTAACAATGTGTTGTAAGTATTTAAGAAAGAAAAGATAATTATTTGCGTTTAAATACGCGTCGAATACATTTTTATTAAAAGTATGGGTTTATTTTCATGTAGATGACACATATTTATAGATATGTCGTATCCAAAAGACGCTTGTTGAGCTAATGGGTGATTTTTAATCGTGATTTTGACTTTTAAGGTGCGCGCGCTTACACTGTCATCATTGTGTGTATGGAGGAGGAATGATGAGTGAATGAATGGATAGAGCGCCGCGCAATGATTAATTTATATACGTTTTTCGTCAGCAAGCTCTTAACATCATTAGGATTTGGGGTTTTTAGCTTTGGGATTAGTCTGTATATTTTACAATTGACGGGATCGGCGTTAAGTTTTGCGACGAATATTATGTTTAATGTGCTACCACGTGCACTTGTTGCACCATTAGCTGGTTATGTGGCGGACCGGTTTCCGCGAAAAATAATCGTTGTAGTAAGTATGGCAGGTATTACAGCATCGATTGGGGCATTGATTATTTATACGGAGCTGTGTGGCATTTCGGTCGCAGCAATTTATACGATTACAGCCATCTTTTCAATGATTGGCGCCTTCAATGGTATTGCGTTTTCGAGCTCCATTCCGAATATGGTCGGTAAGCATAATGTGCAAAAGGGGATGGCATTTAATCAGGTGTCGTATTCGATTGGGGCAATTGGTGGGCCGACAATTGGGGGTATGATGTACGGCTTTGTATCGATGGAGGTATTTTTATGGGCCATGTTTATCGCTTATTTTATTGCGCTGTGCTTAGAGGCTTCGATGAATTTTACATTGTTTGCGGACAGGCTTGTAGCGAAAAAAGAATCGATGATGGCGAGTATGAGAAGTGGTTTTGTGTATTTAAAAAGCAAACCGCTCGTGCAGTCCTTATTAATGACACAAGTATGCATTAATTTCTTTTCGGCTGCAATAAGTGTGGGTTTAGTATTCGTTTTAGTGCAAAGATTATCTGTTGAATCCACGCAAGTTGGTATCATTCAAGGTGCGGGTGCAATTGGAATGCTCGTGGCGTCTCTTTATTTATCGATGCGCGGGGATTTAGTACGACCGCTGCGCTTTGTAAAACGTGCTGCGACGGTAATGTGCATAGCCATGATATGCATTGCTGTTCCACTGGTTGCAGGCTTTAGCACGTCGATAGCATTCATTTATTATATGCTGTTGATGTTTGTTTTTTCGGCTATGTCGATTTGGGCAAATACGCCAATTGGTGTCGTCATTCAACGAGAAGTAGACGATGCGCATAGAGGGCGAGTATTTGGCATTATTGAAACATTAGCTGTTGGTATTGGACCGATTGGCTCGCTTATTTATGGTGCCTTATTTGATTACATTGATGCGTCACTAATTTTTATTATATCGGGTTCACTATTACTAGTGATGATTTATATTTTACTGCGAGCATCTAGATTGAAGCATCTTTCTCCTCGATGATGAAACAAAGTTGATGTTCAATTTTTTGAAGTTGTCGATCAATAATTTGAAATTCATGATAAAGTGCGCTTTGCGCTGTAGGACAGGCTGATTGTTGTATCCTTTCAACGAGCTGTTGTATGTGCAGTTGTAAATTCTCATAGGTGCATGCTAATGTTTCTAACATTTTCTTAACCTCCTTTAATAGGTTGTTTGTCTTACTGTTCCCGTTTACTTAGTCTAAATAAACCTTCAAATAGTCGGGACTTTAGATAGATTTACTTTAAAAATTGCTGGGCGTAGAATAACAGCAATAAAATATCGTTTCTAAATCGCTGAAGTGAAAACGCGGGGGAACCAATCGTTACGAAGTCTTGTACTTCTTGGGGTGAATCCACATTGTGGTAAGGCTAACTCTTATGGCCTGAATCCGACAGCTAACCTCGTAAGCGTTATAAGGAGATGGCAACTCCTTTATTTGGTGTTGCCTTTTTTCGTTCAATCAAGCGCTTAGGGACACATTCTAATTAAAGAAGGTGTTGAATATGCTGATGTCATTAAAGCGTATTTTTATTGGAAGACCATTGAAATCAACAGAATTAAGTGAAAAGCGTTTGTCCAAAACAAAAGCATTGGCGATTTTATCATCGGATGCCTTGTCATCGGTAGCGTATGGTCCGGAGCAAATACTTATTGTGTTAGTAGCGGTTAGTGCAGCCGCACTCTGGTATTCACTGCCGATTGCGATGGGTGTTGTTGTTTTATTAGCGGCGCTTATTTTATCGTACCGCCAAGTGATCCATGCGTATCCACAGGGCGGAGGCGCATATATTGTATCAAAAGAAAATCTAGGGTTGAATGCAGGGCTTATTGCCGGTGGGGCTTTGCTTGTTGATTATATGTTGACGGTGGCAGTAAGTGTATCTGCTGGTGCCGATGCGATTACGTCGGCATTTCCAAGTTTACAGCCGTATAATTTAGAGTTATCCATTGTATTTGTCATTGTATTAATGGTATTGAATTTACGAGGAATTACAGAGTCTGCAACAGTGCTTGCGTATCCGGTTTATTTATTTATCGGTGCGATGTTTATCATGCTTATTATGGGCTTATTTCATGTCGCAACTGGGCAAGTAGAGCAGGTGCATACGTCGATTGGGACGCCGGTCGCTGGCATTTCCTTATTTCTATTGTTAAAGGCATTTGCATCCGGAAGCTCTGCTCTAACGGGGGTTGAGGCGATTTCAAATTCTGTACCGAATTTCCGTAAAGCGGAAGCGGTGAACGCCACGAAAACATTAGTGATGATGGGGCTGTTATTAGCGGCGATGTTTTCAGGAATTGTCTATTTGTCATTTGTATATGGCCTCATACCGCAACCAACCAATACGATTGTGTCTCAATTAGCAGAGGCAATTGTCGGGCATGGTATGTTCTATTATGTTATTCAAGCTGTGACAGCATTGATTTTAATTTTAGCAGCCAACACAGGATTTTCAGCATTTCCGATGCTAGCGGTAAGTTTATCAAAGGATAATTATTTACCGCGTATGTTACAGATGCGCGGCGACCGACTTGGGTATTCCAATGGGATTTTAATGCTTGGCATTGGTGCCATTATTCTGCTACTTGTTTTTAACGGCCAGACGACCAACCTCATTCCGTTGTATGCGGTTGGCGTATTTATTCCATTTACATTGGCACAGACAGGAATGTTTATGAAATGGTTACGGGAGCGCCCAAAAGGCTTTGGTGTAAAAATGACGATTAATTTCATTGGGGCACTGATTTCATTTACAGTAGCGATGATTTTCTTTATAACGAAATTCACGCATGTTTGGCCGGTGCTCGTATTTTTACCACTGATGGTATTTATTTTTTATAAAATTCATCAGCATTATGCGCAGGTACATGAAGCAATGAAGCTACAGCATGTCATTGATATTAAGCAGGGTAATATTTTTATTTTGTCAGTAGCGAGTATGACAAGTACAGTGGAGCATTCGCTAAACTATGCAAAGTCATTGAACCCAGACCAAATTATTGCGGTGCATGTCAGCTTTGAAAAGGACGATTGTAAACAATTTGAGGAGCAGTGGAAAAACTGGCAGCCGGATACACGCATCATCACGCTATATTCACCGTACCGTACGCTATTGCAGCCGATGACACGGGTTATTGACCGCATCCAAAAAATTGCGAAATATAAGGATGCGCAGCTATCGATTGTGATTCCACAGTTTTTACCGAATAAGCGCTGGCAATATGCCTTACACAATCAAACGGGGATATTTTTGCGGACGTATCTGTTATATAGAAAGGACGTCGCAATTATTACTGTTCCATATCACGTAGGTTTAAAAAGAAAATAACAGGGAATATAGTATTTATTGGACAATAGAAAAGTAGGTCTATTTCCTATGAAAAAAGTTAAGGGAGTGAAAGAGATATGAGACTACTAATGTTTTATGGAGGCTTAGTGCTTTTATTAATAGGGATTACACATCCACTAGGTTTCGTACAATCAACGGCAGTGGAGTATACTCTTTACGCCGGTATTATCGTATTCGCAATCGGTATTTTATTATTACCGGGTAAAAGTGAAGCCGATAGTATATTTAATAAAAATCGATAATAAATAAAGGCTATGCTGAAAAGGCATAGTCTTTTTTTGTGCCAAACGGTATCATAAAAAGAATCATATAAGGAAGGACTAGGGATATGAATAAGAGTGCAGCTTTACAAATGGTTGTTTCAATGGCGCTTTTTGGCTCCATTGGCTTTTTCACGCGTCAGACAGGGGTGAGTGCCGAGGCACTTGTTTTTATTCGTTGTATTTGTGCGACCCTTTTTTTAGGGGGGCTATGGCTACTACTTGGCTATGCGAAGCGCGAGGTATGGCAACGTCGAGAAGTGATTCGCACGCTTGTTTGTGGTGTGTTTCTCGTATTGAACTGGGTGTTTTTATTTAAAGCATTCGAAGCCATGTCGATTTCAGCGGCGATTTCGATTTATAATTTAGCGCCGATTTTTGTGTTGATTATGGGGACGCTTTTTTTAGGCGAACGTATAAATATTCAGTCAGTACTAGCGGTTGTCGTATGCTTTTTAGGAAGTTTATTCGTTGTTGGGATTGAGCAATTTAAATCTGTGGATAACTTTTTAAATTCCGGCTTTATTTGGGCAATTTTATCAGCGTTTTGCTATGCGATGACGATGTTTATCGGGAAAAATATTCAACAGCTGAGCTCGTATGCGACGACCTTTTTGCAAACAATTGTTGGTATTTTTATGCTTGCACCAATTGTATCGATGGCAGAGTTTTCGGGGCTGTCGACGACAAATTGGCTTTATATTTTAGGGACGGGCTTTATACATACGGGGTTTGTGTATTATTTATTTTTTAATAGTTTACGCAAGCTACCAGCACTTGTGACATCGGCGCTCGTGTTTGTTGATCCACTTGTGGCGATTTTATTGGATGTAGTCATTTTGAATTTCCGCCCAAGCTGGCTTCAATTACTCGGTATTGCCTTTATTTTTGGTGGCATTATTTATACATTGCTAAAACCCGTGCCACAAGCTGCTGTGGATAACAAAAGCGACCTCGCATAAGGTCGCTTTTTGTTAGAGCGCTTTTATCATTAAGACATGCTCGATACCGGCATCTAAAAAGACATCGGATTTTACCTCGTAGCCAAGCTTTTCATAGAAGCCAATCGCATGAACTTGTGCATCGAGTTTTGCCTTTGTGGCACCTTGTGCGGCAGCTAATTTTTCAAGCGCTAAAATAATGATGCGACCAATGCCATATTGTCTAAATGGTTTTACAACGGCTACACGCTGAATTTTACCGTATTCATCGACTAAGCGTACGCGCCCTGTGCCAACTGCCTGGCCCTCGTCATTTTCGATTAAGAGATGCGTGCAGTCGCTATCAATGACATCAAATGCATCGATTTCCTCGTCGATTGGCACATGCTGCTCGTCAACAAAGACCTCTTTTCGAATGGCAAATGAACGCGCTAAATCAGTGTCGTTTGTAATGGGAATCGGTGTTAATTTCATGGGAATGCCTCCTTTTTTAAGCAATGTGTATTTATTATACGAAAAAATGAGCAGAACTGCTTTGGCAACGCTTAAAAAATACGTTACTATTATAGAGTTAGACAAATTTGAAAGGAAGTTGTGATATGGGTCAACCAATGCAACAACCAATCGAAGATATTAGCACAGCGAAATTAATGTGGCAGTTAACACGTCCGCATACATTAACAGCGACATTTTCTCCTGTTATTTTAGGGACGGCGCTAGCGCTTTTTGATACGAAAATCGATTGGCTTTTATTTATCGCGATGCTTGTATGTTGCTTATGCTTACAAATCGCGACAAACTTATTTAATGAATACTATGACTTTAAACGCGGTTTAGATACAGCGGATTCTGTAGGAATTGGTGGCGCCCTCGTGCGTCATGGTACAAAGCCATCAACGGTGCTTGCATTTGCACTTGTACTGTATGCGATTGCCATGGCAATTGGCGTCTACATTTGTATGGCGAGTAGCTGGTGGCTAGTCGTTATCGGCTTAATCGGGATGGCGGTCGGCTACTTATACACAGGTGGACCGTACCCAATTGCGTATACACCATTTGGCGAATTATTCGCCGGTCTGTGCATGGGGATTGGTTTTATTTTAATTGCCTACTTCATCCAAACAGGTACGGTGAGCATGACGAGCTTTTTAGTATCCGTGCCACTAGGAATTTTAGTTGGTGCCATTAATATGTCGAATAATATTCGTGATATTAAAGAAGATACGATTGGTGGCCGTAAAACACTAGCGATTTTATTAGGTCGTGATAAAGCGATTACAGTACTTGCGATTAGCTTTATCATCTCGTATTTATGGATTATCGGCTTAGTTATTTTAGGTGAAGTGAGCCCTTGGTTATTAATCGTCTTACTATGTGTGCCAAAACCAATTGCGGCCATTAAGAATTTCCGCGAGGGTGAAGGCGTACCACAAAAGCAAGGCCTAGCCATGAAATCAACAGCGATGACCAATACATTTTTCGGTTTCTTATTATCGATTGGTTTAATTATCGCCTATGTAATGAAATAAAAAGTCAGGGAGTGCTTCGCGGCGCTTCCTGTTTTTTTATGGAGTTTTGCTATACCGCTTTTTGAAAAATTATGCTATGATACATCAGTTATTATGAAAAAAGGAGGCACTTTATGGAAACGATGAAAGAAAAATTGAATTTGTTTTCACTAACATGGCCCATCTTTTTAGAGATGCTGTTATTTACGCTGATGGGTATTGTCGATACGCTAATGCTAAGTAAGTTAGCAGATGAAGCAGTGGCCGGTGTTGGGACAGCCAATCAGTTTATTCATGTGACGATTTTAATTATGGAAGTCATCGGTAATGGTGCTTCTATCGTAGTGGCGCAGTATATCGGATCACGTCGTTTAAATGAGGTGCCGAAGATTACCGCTGTTGCGATTTTCATGAATTTAGTGTTCGGCTTAGTTTTAAGTATTCTATTTGTGCTGTTTTCAAAACAGATGATGATTGCGATGAATTTACATGGTGATGTACTGATGTATGCGGAGCAGTATTTAATTATTATTGGTGGCGGGATTTTCCTACAGGCATTAATTAATGCGACGGCTGCCATCGTTCGTGTCCATAGCTTCACGAAGCAGGCGATGTACGTGTCACTTGGCATGAATATCGTGCATATCATTTTAAATTATGTGCTGATTTTCGGTAAGTTTGGGGCGCCAGAGCTAGGAGTGCAGGGGGCGGCAATTTCTTCTGTCATTAGTCGTGGACTAGCACTTATTGTGTTCTTCTGGCTATTGTACCGCGTGCTTGAAGTGAAAATTAAATGGCGTGATTATGTGGCGCTACCGATGGCGTATATTAAGAAGATTTTCAAAATCGGTATTCCGGCTGCGCTTGAGCAAGTATTGTATCAAACTTGCCAAATTTTATTAATGTATTTCGTAACGTATATTAGCGCGGAGGCACTAGCTGCACGTCAGTACGCATATAATATTTCGATGTTTACGTATTTATTCGCGATGGCGATTGGTGCGGGGACGGCGATTATTGTCGGGCGCTATGTCGGCGCTGGGCGAAAGGACGAGGCGTATGACCAGGTGTGGCGTAGTGTCCGCTGGGCAATGGGCTTCACACTCGTCATGGTCGCTGTAGTCATTATTTTCCGTGAACCGTTTATGCGTATTTTTACAGACAATGAAGAGGTCGTGAAAATTGGTGCGAGTGTATTAGTGCTCAGTATTTTACTGGAGACAGGTCGTACGGTGAACATTACGATTATTAATACATTGCGTGCGGCAGGGGATGCGACATTCCCGCTCATGCTAGGGATTGTATCGATGCTATGCATGAGTGTGCCGCTTGGTTACTTCCTTGTGTTCCATTTGGATATGGGCTTACCAGGTATTTGGCTTGCGATTGCGGCGGATGAATGGTTCCGCGCGATTGTTGTTATGATTCGCTGGAAAAGCAGGAAATGGGAGCGCCATATTCTCGTGTCACCAAAATAGCATGGTATACTAAAAGAAAAAAATGCGGAGGCCAAAATTGTGCCTCCTTTTTATATGAGGTGTTTTTGTGGGACTAACAAAAAAACAACGTGCGGCGAACTATTTCGCACAGCATCGTGCGCTACTACAATGTCCGATTTGTCATGAGGCGATGATGGTAGAGGAAAATGGAACAGTGCGCTGCGAGGAGAATCATTCATTTGATATGGCGAAGCAGGGCTATGTCAACATGATGACGCATCCAGCAACATCGATGTACGATAAATCATTATTTGAGGCGCGTAAGGAAGTCATTGATAGTGAGTTATACCGCGCTGTCTACAACGTGATTTTAGCAGAGCTAGACGGAGATGTGGCGATTCTTGATACGGGCTGCGGTGAGGGCTCGCATTTAGCGAAATTAAAGGAGAGCTACGCATCTAGCATGGTGGCATCAGGGATTGATATTGCGAAAGAAGGCATCGTGCAGGCGGCGAAAAACTACGCAGATATGATGTGGGTAGTTGGCGACCTAGCGAAAAGTCCGTATGCGGAAAATGCCTTTGATGTCATTTTGAATTTCTTATCACCAGCAAATTACGAAGAGTTTAAGCGTATTTTAAAACCGAACGGGAAGGTTATTAAAATCGTGCCACAGGCAGGTTATTTACGTGAATTACGTGCGCTATTTTTTGCGGATTCAGAGAAGGAATCGTATTCGAATGATAAGACAGTTGCACGCTTTAGTGAAAACTTTGACGACGTGCGCGTACAGCGCGTGACGACGACATTGCCAATTCGCAGTGAGCTTGTACCGTTACTTGCGCATATGACGCCCATGGGCTGGCATCAAGAGCAGCAAATTGAAGCGGGTATGCTAACGGAGATTACGATTGATGTAGATGTACTAATCGGGCAATAAGAAAAGAGACTTTGACCTACGTGTAAAAACAACCGGAATCGCGCTGTGGTGCGGTTCCGGGTTTTCGTTGCGAACGCTAAAAAAGGAAAATGACGTGTTTTGTCCTAGTCTTTTTTTTGTATCGTTTTGAATTAGGAATGACGGGGAAAAGACTGAGTGGGGTGAACGGATATGAAATATGTAATTGTTGGAGGCGATGCGGCCGGAATGAGTGCCGCAATGGAAATTTATCGCCATGATAAGGAAGCAAAAATCACAACGTTAGATAAGGGGCAGCATTATTCGTATGGACAATGTGGGTTACCTTATGTGTTAGATGGACGCGTGCCAAATGCCGAGGATGTTGTACATAAAACGGCGGCACAGTTTAATGAAAAGTATGGCATTGACGCACGCACAGGTCATTGTGTGACGAAGGTTGATTGTATTGAGCGCGTTGTATACGGCTATAAAACGGATACGAATGAGCCATTTGAAGAAAGCTATGACCGTCTATTAATTGCGACAGGTGCAGAGCCACGCAAAGCGCTTGATGATGCAGACTATCCATTAGAGGGCATCTATTATTTTAAAACAATTCCACATACGAATGATGTGAAGGCGAAAATGGCGGATGTCGAGCATGTCACGATTATTGGCGGTGGCTATATCGCGCTTGAGCTTGCGGAAACATTTACGAATGCTGGCAAAAAAGTACGCATGATTTTACGTGGCAAGCAAGTCGCAAGCTTCTTAGAGTATTCATTTGCTGAAAAAATTCATACGGAACTAAAAGAAAAAGGCGTCGAAGTTATTTTTAATGAAAAGCTGCTTGGCTACGAGGGAGAGGATCATGTGACGGCGGTACGCACCGAGCATGCAAGCTACCCGACAGATATTGTCGTTGAGGCGGTAGGTGTTGAGCCGAATACAGCATTCCTAGAAGATAGTGGCATTTATACATTGAAAAATGGGGCGGTACTGGTGAACCCTCATTTAGAAACAAGCATGCAGTACGTTTATGCGGCAGGAGATTGTGCGTCCCATTATCATAATGTGAAAAGTAAAAATGACTACATCCCGCTCGGTACAACGGCGAATAAACAAGGGCGTCTAGCAGGCTTAAATATGGCAGATATTCCTGATGAGTTCCGAGGGATTGTGGGCACATCGATTTTAAAATGCTTTGATTTACAAATTGGGAAGACCGGCTTAAATGAGCTTGAAGTGCAAAAAGCAGGCTACCAATATGAAACATATACACATGAAGCGGGGAATCATGCAGATTATTACCCGGGTGTTGAGGCCTTGACGCTGAAAATTATTTGGCGTAAACGCACACAGGAGCTACTTGGTATGCAAATCATCGGCAAGGAAGGCGTCGATAAGCGCCTAGATGTTTTTGCGACAGCTCTTCAGCAGCGTATGACATTACGTGATTTATTAGATTTAGATTTATCGTATGCGCCGCCATTTAACTCTGTCTGGGATCCCATTCAACAATTAGCAAAACGACAATTTTAAGAGGTGATACGATGACAATGGAAATTCGATTGTTAGAAGAAAGTGATGCGAAAGCATACTGGGCACTGCGTAAAGAGGCATTAAAGCAGGATCCTGGAGCTTTTGGTGAAACGTATACAGAAGCGACAAGTCATGATAATCCGGTCGAGCGTGTCGAAAAGACGATTAAAAAAGATCATGAACATATTTTTGGAGCCTTTATCAATGGGCAGTTATTAGGTGTAGCTACTTTGACACTTGAAACAGCGATTAAAACGAAGCATCGCGGTTACATCGGCTCGGTCTATGTGTCACCAGATGCACGTGGTAACGGTGCAGGCGCCGCGATTATGAAAGAAATTATTAATTGGTCGCGCGAGCATGCGGAATTAGAAAAGCTTGACCTTGGCGTTTTCACAAGCAACGAGCCGGCATTTGAGCTTTATAAAAAACTTGGCTTTGAAGTGGTGGGCATTGATAAAAAGTCTATTCGTGATGAAGACGGGGAATTTATTGATGAATATTTAATGACCTACTTATTATAGAAAAAAGGAGACGAGCTACTGAGCTGTCTCCTTTTTTGTAGGTGATTTTTTAACTTTGCGTGCAATGAGCACAAAAATCGTTAGCCATAAAATCCCGCCAAATGTATCAAGAAATACATCTTGCATCGAAGCAGTACGCCCAGATGTAAAATGTTGATGAAGTTCATCAATACAAGCAAAAAAGAAGGTTACGACAAGTGATAGTACGTAGCGCAGACGTCGTTTAGGAAGCGCAATATAAACCGCAATGGCAATCGCGCCAAATGCTGTAATATGTGCAAACTTACGTACAAGAAATTCTAAAAAGTAATAATAGCCACGTGTCTCAACGGAAATATCCATGCCGTAATACGGAATATGAATACGTGATAATATGCTATTAAGTGGTTCGCCAGGTAACCATTTCATCAAATCAGGTACGATACTTTGTTGCTGGTAGGGTGTAGCTGATGAAATGAAAATAATAATAATCAAGAAGATTAATGGTAAAAATTTTATAAAACGCAAAACATCAGCGCCTTTCTGTTAATCCTTAATAATTTACCATAAAAAGATGTCAATTGCATGACAACAATAGCTCAAATAAATAAAGTATTTAGACATTTCATATAATAAATGATAGTATTGGCGATAATAAACAATGAGGAGGAACATGAATGAATCGATTACCAGCCTATTTAATATGTATTGTGATTGGTTGTTTAAGCATCACATTTGGCATGACGCGCGTGCTTCCTCCTCATATCCAATGGGCGTGTTTAATTGGTGGTATTTTACTAAATATTATTTCCGTCATTTTACTGTACTTTTTCTTGCAAAAGCAAGATGTCAAAAAACGCATATCTTAAATTAAAAAAAGTCTCACACATACTATGTGGAGGCTTTTTTTATGCGTAAATACATACGAGGAGGGAATAGAAATGAGGTAAGGGGGTGCATCCCATGTTAGAAACAGTTATTTTAATTATCATCATTAATGTCACGTATATGACGCTGACAACACTACGCCTAATTATGGTAATTAAGGGATATACAAAGGTTGCCTCCATTTTATCGATGGTTGAAGTATTTGTGTATTTAATCGGTCTGACAATGGTGCTTGATGAAATCTCAAATCCATGGAATATGGCCGCGTACTGCTTCGGTTGGGGACTTGGTGTCTACGTCGGTAGCCTAATTGAACGCCGTCTAGCGCTTGGCTATGTATTATTTGAAATCATTGTCGATGCCGCTGAGTTTGAAATCGTTTCGCAACTTCGTGAACGAGGATATGGTGTCACATCTTGGTTTGCGGACGGGAAGGACGGGCGTAAATTATGTATGACCGTTATCGCAAAACGAAAAAACGAAAAGAAACTGCGCGCGGCGATTTTACAAATGTGGCCGAAAGCATTTATCGTATCGTACGAGCCAAATAAATTAAATGGTGGCTTTCTCGCAAAACAAATGAGGGGCTAAACGCACAAAACGATAACATGACTATGTTATCGTTTTTTCCATGTCAGGAGGACATATAGTCGTTACTGCAGTTTTTCTAGAAACGAAATTTATCTTTTTATGTCATAAATAGGGAGTGAAAAATTGGATTATTTATGTCAAAAATCGCTCTTTTAAACGTAAATTTTTTGAAAAAACAAAATAATTTAAAGATTTTATCTAAATAGGGCTTTAATTTTTTGAAAATTCATTTACAATATTTACATATAGGAAGATAAAAGCCGACGATTCAATGCGAAGTTTTTGTATTTTTGTCACATCGATTTGTCCACAGGTAGTTGACGAGTTGGTGGAAAAAGGTCACGATACAAAGTGGGACGGATTGGTCCGAAATTTTGTAAAGGCTGGAGATAAAAATGTATAAACGAGTAGCAAGGTTTGTAATTTGGTTTTTAGGATTATTTAACAAAGTAAAGGTTTATAACAAGAATAATTTACCGACAGAGGGCGGCTATATTATCGCTTGTACGCATACAGGTTGGATTGATATTTTGAATCTAGGTGTTTCTATTTATCCAACGCCAATTCATTTCATGGCGAAAAAACAACTTTTTGATATTAAGGGGCTTGGCTGGTTTATCGGGAAAATGAATGCTTTTCCAGTTGATCGCGATAATCCAGGTCCAAGTGTAATTAAAGTACCGCGTCAGCTTTTAAAAGAAGGCAAGGTGGTAGGGATTTTTCCAAGTGGCACCCGAAATGCCGAGGGAGATTCTTTGAAACAAGGGACAATTACAATCGCGCAATTAGCCAAGGCGCCAGTAGTTCCCGCAGCATATATCGGCCCGAACAATCCGAAAGATGTCTTCAAGCGTCAAAAGGGATATTTAATTTTCGGAGAGCCTTTTTATGTAGAGGCGAAGGGTAAAGAAGGTCGCGATGAATATACTCACCGCTTAGAACAGACAATTGACGAGCTTCGACAAGAATTACAACGAAAAATTGCTGCTGAGAAATAGTCAACCGCAAAGGGGATACTACATGCGATAAACTATTTTTGGGAATGCTGCTACTTGCAAATTCATACAAAATTAGGAGTGGTGGATTCGATGGTAACAGTTAACATTTTAGAAAATACAGAACAAGGTAAGGCCGTACATGAAAAATCAGCAGTAGAGTTAATGGCAGAACACCGTAGCCAAATTATTTTCAAAAAACGCATGAATGTAGGCTTAACACAGTCTGAGCTTGCAGAAAAAGCGAATGTTACTCAAAAAACAGTTAGCCGCATCGAACGTGGAGATACAAAGGTCCGCGAAACAACATTACAAAAAGTTTATGAAGTTTTAGGCATCACAGAACAACATCTAGAGGATCTAAAACAATACATAAACTAATAGGGGTTTACGTATAAAATAGGAGTGATTAGGTGAAGGGAACCTAGTTGCTCCTTTTTTTGTCTAATGTACTGTCGTGAATAGCGCAATTTTAAAAAGAATGGCATAATATTGAAGAATTCATAAAATTAAAGGTGATGAGAAAATGGAAGCAAAGCAAAGTAAATCAAAAGAGCTTTTATCATGGGTCGTACCAATTCTTGTAGCGGTTGTTATTGCATTTGTTGTACGTCAATTTTTACTAGCACCCGTAACCGTAAAAGGTGAATCGATGGAGCCAACCTATCATAATAATGATCGTGTCATGATTTTAAAGCCAGGTGGTCTGGATTATGATGACGTCATCGTATTCCAATCTCCTGTAGAAGATGATCATTATATTAAACGTATCATCGGCTTACCAGGCGATAATGTCGAAGTGAAAGATGAAAAACTTTACGTGAATGGTAAAGAAGTAAAACAAGATTATATTAAAGAAGCAGCTGCACAATATGAAAAAGAGACAGGTCTTAAATATACAGAGGACTTCACAATGCAAGAAGTAACTGGTAAAACAGAAGTACCGAAAGATTCTTATTTCGTATTAGGTGATAATCGCCCAAATAGTAGCGATGGGCGTGCGTATGGCTTTATTACAAAAGATGCAGTGGATGGGAAAGTATTATTCCGCTACTGGCCTTGGAACTAACAAATAAATGAGTTAGAGGGAATGATTTCTTCTAGCTCTTTTTTAATGGAGGAAAAGAATGAAAAAGGTAGTATTCATTTGTTTAGGCAATATTTGTCGCTCACCGATGGCAGAGGCGATTTTTCGAGATTTAGTAAAGCAACAAAACCTAGAAGCAGCATTTACGATTGATTCAGCGGGAACAGCCGGCTGGCATGAGGGAGAGCGCCCGCATAAGGGGACGCTTGCGAAACTTCGAGAACACGACATTTCAACAGAAGGCATGTATAGTCGCCCGCTGACGAAAGAGGACAGCGAGCGATTTGATTATTTTATTTGCATGGACGAGAGTAATGTTGAAAATACGCGCCGTATTTTAGGTGGAGACAAAGAAGTCCTTCGCTTGCTTGATTTAACCACACATACAGTAAAAGAAGTACCAGACCCATACTATACGGGGGATTTTGAGGAAACATATCAGCTTTGCTTAGAAGGCTGTACGAAATTACTAGAGAAATTGTGCTAATAGATATGAGCAGGAGGCAATAAATGCTTCCTGTTTTTTTTATATTTTTAGTAGTTTAAAAGATATAGATGTTTGCGAATAGTAGGTCTATGGGAATGAAAGAGCAAACGAAAAAAATAATAAAAGAGGTGTAACACAAAATGAATAAGCATAAGCTAATGATTATTTTAACATCGTTGACCGTAATGCTTATGATCACCGTCATGATTTTACATCAGCAATTTCATTTCCTAGCAGACTATCAACTGATGCATCATGAAGGGAAACATCACTGGTCGATTGAGTTACTACGTTGGAGCTTTTTTAGCATAGCAATGTTGTTACTTGCTATGAGTACGATATTGTATAAACGTAATCCAAATCATGACATGCTACCGACTGTACTGACGCTTTCAAATACCTTTGCATCGATGGCGATTATTGCGATGGGTAATGGCATGGTGGAGTATCATTTTTCCATTTTTATGGTGCTTGCGATGATTGCTTTTTTAGGGTCTGTTCGTATGATTGTGCTGAGTACGATTCTTTTTGCGGTACATCATTTTGCAGGTTATTTTTTATTTCCGGAACTGATTTGTGGTACACATGACTATCATTTTAGATTACTTATGATTCATGCTGTATTTTTAATTTTTACGAGCGCGGCGAATATCGTGCTAATTGTACAGCGTAATCAGGCGATTAAAGAGGAGGAGCACACGAGACAGCAGCTATTAACAGAGGAACGACAGTCGATTTTGACGGTTTTTGAACGAACAGTGACACACTTACAGCAAACAGCAGAGGAACTCGTATCAAGCTCTGTAAAATCACATGAATCGATTGAGCATACGCGTGAGTCGATTACGAATTTATCGACAACAATGGATTTACAAGTACATGATTTAGAATCGTCTGAGCAGAAGATGATGGCATTAAGTGCAGATTTAGCAAATGTCACACAACTTGCAGTAGAGGGGCAGCAAAAGGCACAGTATGTTTCGGAGAATGCGATGAATGGTCAACAGCTTATTGGTAATACACAACAGCAATTTAAAAAATCAACAGCATCTGTACATGAGCTCGCATTGACAATTGAAACGTATCAGCAGCAGGTACAGCAAATTGACCAACTGGCACAAAAAATTAATGGTATTGCACGACAGACGAAACTGCTGGCATTAAATGCTTCGATTGAAGCGTCACGGGCTGGTGCGCACGGTGCAGGTTTCGCAGTAGTGGCAAGTGAGGTATCAGCGCTTGCGGAGGCCTCAGATAAGATAGCATTGTCCATTCAACAGCAAAGCACAACCAGTATTACGCATGCAAAGCAAATGCTCGGCGATATGCAAACGGTCGTGTCGCAGTTAAACGATAGTGACGCGTATATGAATGATTCTGAAATGACCTTTAAACAAATTACACAGGACACACTAAGTACGACGGAGCTCTTAACACAATCTGCTAGTTATTCATTAAAAGTAGACGAAACTTCGAAGGCGACGCTTGAGAATTTGTATCGTATCACGTCACTATTAAAAGAAAATCAGCAGACGACCGCAGTAATTATGAATCAGGCGGAGCAGCAAGTCAGTAGCGTCAAAAATACAGCAGAACTCGTGCATGTTTTGCATCAAATCTCATCGGATATGGTACAAACAGCTGAAAAACTGAGAAAAGCGTAAAACAGTGGTGTTAACCGCTGTTTTTTTGTGGGAAAATAAGGGTATATCAACGACAAAGTGAGGTGTTTCGATATGGAATGGAAAGGCAGAAGAAAAAGTAGCAATGTCGAAGACCAACGTGGTAGAAGTGGTGGCGGCCTAGCACTTGGCGGTGGTCTTGGTGGTCTCGGAATTATCGTTGTCATTATCTATACATTACTTGGTGGCAATCCAACGGACATTATGAATAACTCTTCTACGAATCAAACAAATCAAGCAACACAAAATTATGAGCCAACTGCTGAAGAGGAAGAGCTTGCAGATTTTGTGAGCGTTGTGCTCGCTGATACAGAGGATGTATGGAAGGATGTTTTCAAAGAAAATAACTTAACATACAAAAACCCAACGCTCGTATTATTTACCAACAGTGTCTCGACCGCTTGTGGTAGTGCAACTTCCGCAGTTGGGCCATTTTATTGTCCGGGTGATCAGAAGCTCTACATTGATTTGAGTTTTTATCAGGAATTAAAAAATCAGTTTAAGGCACCTGGTGATTTTGCGATGGCGTACGTCGTAGCACATGAGGTTGGACATCATGTGCAGTATTTATTAGGTACATCAACAAAAGTAAGTAAAGAACAGCGCCAAGTATCAAAAGAGCAGGCGAACGCCTTGTCTGTAAAGCTTGAGCTACAGGCGGATTATTATGCGGGCGTATTCGCGCATCATAATAAGCAATATTTAGATAAGAGTGATTTCTCAGAGGCGATTAAAGCAGCAAGTGCAATCGGTGATGATACACTTCAAAAACAAGCACAGGGCTATGCCGTACCAGAAACATTTACGCATGGTACTTCTGCACAACGTATGAAATGGCTAGAACGAGGCTATGAATACGGCGATTTAAAACATGGCAATACATTTAGCGCCTCAGATTTATAGGGATACCTACAAGCAGAAATCATAGCTTATGCTGGTTTCTGCTTGTTATTTTTTGTGAAAGGTCGCATCCTTTTTTGTAGATTACGTCTCCTTTTCTGTTGAAAAGGGATGGACCTTGTATAACTTTTCCTTTTTCCGAGTATTCGAATAGTGTATAATAAAGTCCATTAATGGCTCGTCCTTCTGTGGGCGCTATTTTTCTGCCCACAACGTCATTTAAATGTATCCTAATTTTGAAAGAGAGTGAAATTACATGGGACGTAAGTGGAATAACATTAAAGAAAAAAAGGCAGCAAAAGATAAAGATGCTAGCCGTATTAACGCTAAATTTGGTCGTGAAATTTATGTAGCGGCAAAATCAGGCGAACCTGATCCAGAATCAAATGGCGCTCTAAAAATCGTTTTAGAACGTGCAAAAACATATAGCGTACCAAAACACATCATCGACCGCGCAATCGACAAAGCGAAAGGTAATGTGGATGAAGTATTCGACGAATTACGCTACGAAGGTTTCGGTCCAAACGGTTCAATGGTAATCGTAGATGCCCTAACAAACAACGTAAACCGTACTGCTTCTGACGTACGTGCTGCTTTCGGTAAAAACGGCGGTAACATGGGCGTAAAAGGTTCAGTAGATTATATGTTCACAAAAACAGCTGTTTTCGGTGTGGAAGGTAAATCGGCAGACGAGTTATTAGAAACATTTATCATGGCTGACATCGACATTCGTGACGTATTTGAAGAAGGCGATGTAACAATTATCTATGCTGAGCCAACAGACTTCGCAAAAGTAGATAATGCATTAAAAGCGGAAGGCATCGAAGAATTCACAGTAGCTGAAATTTCAATGCTTCCACAAACAGAAGTACAACTTGATGACGAATCAAAAGCACAATTTGAAAAAATGATTGATGCTTTAGACGAGCTTGAAGATGTACAACAAATTTTCCATAACGTAGAGCTTTAATTTTTCGTTTTAAGGCTGAAGCAGGTAGCGTATGTAAATGCGCTACCTGCTTTTTTGCGTTAAAAATGAACGTTTCCATTATATGTGTACAGTTTGTGTAAAATGTTTCGTTTGATTGTAAGTATCTGTATTAAATAGTAAAATAGGTTTATATAGAAGGAAGAAAAAACGGAATATGCATTACTATATTCCTTATTTTAGGGGGAGAGTATGAAAAAGTATTTTAATTTTCGTAAGCTAAAAACAAAGGTTCTAATGGGATTTGCGGCCGTACTCGTGTTGAATTTAATGTTGAGTATGTATAGCATTACTTCCATTAATAAAATCAATTCGGGTCTAAAAGATTTAGGAAATCAAAAGCTACCACTGCTTGTGAATGATGAGAAAATGTCGTTTAATATTGCGGAGCGCATCGCGTTAGTGCGCGGGTATTTATTAACTGGTGAGCAAGATTATAAGGATAAATTTGAAACGTATTCGACAGAAGCAGAGGAAATTGCGGCTAATCTTGAGCGCATGTCGACTTCTGCAGAAACAAAGGCATTGCTTGAAAAAAATACACAGTGGTCTGATATTATTACGAATGAAGTGTTCGCAGCCTATGACAATGGTGAAAAAGAACAAGCCTCTGAACTTTTACAAGGCGAGGCACAAACGTATGCGCGCGATATTATGGAAGGCTTTAGCCATATTGCGACAGACCGTGAAACGCAGGTGTTAGAAGATAGTAAGACAGCGATAACTGTTGGGGAAAACATCATTAAAATGTCGATTACTGTGTCGATAATTATTTTAATTGTTGGGGTGGGTATCGCGCTCTTTACAGCAACAACGATTACAAAACCGCTTAATCGTGTTATTCGTCAATTACGTGCCGTTGCAGATGGTGACTTGACGGGCGATAAAATCGACACGAATTTACGCGATGAAACAGCGCAGCTTGTCGATATTAGCAATCAGCTACTAGAAAAGAATAATGTAATGTTACAACAGATTAAGGAAAATGCGGAAGTACTTTCTGCGCATAGTGAAGAGCTACATCAATCGGCGAATGAAACGATGGAAGGCTCAAATCAAATTGCGATTACGATGAATGAATTAGCACAAAGCGCCGAGTCACAAGCAGGGAACTCTGGTGATATGTCATCGAAAATGGAGAAATTTACGCGTCACCTAAATGATGTCAATGATAGGGGTACGCAAATTCAGCATCACGCAACGACCGCATTAGACAATACAAAAGATGGTCAAGCGTTGATGAATGATTCAGTGCAACAAATGGTTGAAATCGACCACATCGTCAAAGATTCCGTGACGAAAGTGCATCATTTATACGACCAATCAAAAGAAATTACACAGCTTGTTGAAGTCATCCAAGAAATTTCGGATCAAACGAATTTACTGGCGCTAAACGCGGCAATCGAAGCGGCGCGTGCAGGCGAGCATGGTAAGGGCTTTGCGGTTGTCGCTGATGAGGTGCGTAAATTAGCGGAACAAGTATCTAGCTCGGTGTCAGATATTACGGGCATCGTGAGCGGTATTCAACAAGAAACAAGCGATGTAGTAGATGCCTTGCAAACAGGTTATGCGGCTGTCGAAAAAGGGACGGCACAAATTCAACATACAGGTGATAATTTTACGACGATTCACGATGCGATTGTCGAAGTGGCACATAATGCGAGCGAAGTATCTCAAAACTTAACAGCAGTGCTAAGCGAGAGCGTTGACATGACGCATATTGTGGAGGATAATGCCGCGCTAACAGAAGAATCGGCTGCTGGTATTCAACAAACGACCGCTTCTGTTGAGCAGTCGAGTATGTCGATGTATGAAGTAACTAAAAGCGCCGATGAACTTGCGGCGACAGCAGAAAACTTGATGGAATTAGTAAGTCGTTATAAATTAAAGGAATAGACCGTAAAAGAGAGGAATCAACCCCTCTCTTTTTTTAAATGAGGTGATGGTAATGAAAAAGATTTTTGGCGCTTTATCAATGGTAGCTGCTATATATAGTTTAACGAGCGTTGCGCTAAGACGAGGGCACTATCCAAAAGCGAATGGGGTTTATCCATATGTGCTTGTATTAGGCGCAAAGGTACAACGTGATGGGACACCAACGAATGCGCTACGTTACCGTCTAGATGTCGCGGCAGCGTATGCGACGCGTTATCCGCATGTGCACGTCATCGTCTCTGGTGGTCAAGGCTTTGATGAAAATCATACCGAGGCCTCGGTTATGAAGCGTTATTTGACGAAGCAGGGAATTGATGCGGCGCGCATTACCGAAGAGGACCGCTCGACATCGACGTATGAAAATATTGTTTTTACACATAAGCTCCTACCAGAAATGACGCAGGTGACCATCATTTCAAATGACTATCACTTAGAACGGGCGAAGGTACTCGCGAAGTGGCAGAGCTTAAAGGTGGATACGCTTGGTGCGAAAACGCCAGGGGGCATTCGTCGTAAAGTACGTGAACGAGAGAAACTAGCGATTTTACGCGCTTGGCTTTTTGGTCGCTAAGTTATCCACAGGTGTATAAAAATGAATTTTTCTATATGTGACAATAAAAAAAGGAACCGCGCCAATGCGCGATTCCTTTTTTTGTGCAAATTATTTCGCTAAGTATTCAGCGATTTCTTTGCGGTATTTAGATAATGATGATGAAGAAACATCAAAATGCTCTGCAACATCTTTAACTTTAGATAGGCCGCCTTCTGGAACAACACCAGCTGTTTGACCAGCAAGGATTGCACCAGCAGCTACAGCGCCAGCTTTTTTCGCTTTAATGTCTGTTTCAGCTAAGTAAGCATCTACAGATTTCACGAAATCAGTTGCATCTAAGTTGTATTCAGTTAAATAAGCTTTTACAAGAGCAGCGATTTCTTGTTCGAAAGTTTGCTCTTCAGTTGCTTCTTCAACTTCTACGATTTCTTCAGCTTCTACTGGTTCACCAGCATCTGCATCGCCATCTTCTTCAACGATTGCTTCCTCAGTAGCCGTTACTTCTTTTGCTTCAACAGGAGCATCAGTTGTATCGTTTTCTAAGATTTCAACGAATGCTTTGTAAAGTTCTAATGCGTCCGTTACACCGTTTTCGATTTTAGCTTTCATGATATCTGTTACCATGCTAAGTGCTTCTGGAATGAATAATGTGCTTTGCGCAACAGAAATTCCGTTTTCACCAACACGTGAATCATTAAAGATTACACCAAATACCCATTTTGCAGTTTTTGCATTTTCTGAAATTGGCATTACATAAGTTTCACCAGTGGCAACGTCTTGTAAGTTTAATACGTTTTCGTCGCTACCTGTTACTTCTGCTAATGCGAATTTAGCTTCTGCCGCTTCTGCGAATACAGCTTTTACTTGTTCGCGAACTGAATCATCCGCTTGAATTTGTTCAACATATTGTTTCCAATCTGCAGGTTCATCAACGTACATTGCTGTATCAGCTACAGCGTACTCAAGATATCCCTCTGGAAGATGTGGAGCATGTTGAAGTTCTTGACTCCATGCTTGATAACGTGGTTGTAATTTATAGTTGAAATTTTGATAGTAGTGTTGAGCAAAAACGCCTTTAAGACGAGTAATTTCACTTTCTACTACTGCAGTAATATCGCCATTTACATTTTTACCATGACACTTTTTATACTTTTTGCCACTACCACATGGACAAGGATCATTACGTCCTACCAATGTAAGCACCTCACTTTAAAATTTAGGCATAGAATTAGATTATCACAATGTGGGAAAAAAAATAAGTATTTTACGCTAATTTACATCTTTGTGGGATATATTTCTAGGTATAACGAGATATTCTGAATAATTGTTGCAAATTTTCAATTAATAAATGACAATAATAATAGTAATTATTTCGTGATGCGAAATAGAGGAGGATGAAAAAATGGTAACCTTTAACAATTATCAATATGCACGCCCGGACATGGACGATATTAAGCAAGACTACACTGAATTACTGGAAAAATTCAATGCAGCGGATACTGTGGAAGCACAAAGTGAGGTTATTGACCAAATCAATACCATTCAAAATCGTTTCTCGACTGCAGCGAACTTATGCTATATTCGCGCATCGATTGATACACTTGATGAATTTTATAAAGCAGAGCGCGAGTATATCGACGAAATCAGCCCGCAATACGAAGAGTTTGTAACGGAATACTACAAAGCGCTAACTACTTCAAAATTCCGTACAGAGCTTGAAGCAAAATGGGGCCAGCAGTTATTTGACTTAGCTGACTACCAAATCAAAGGCTTTTCAAAAGATATTATTGACCTAATGCAAAAAGAAAATAAATTATCTTCTGAGTATCAGCAACTTGTCGCATCGGCACAAATCGATTTTAACGGTGAAACATACACGCTAGCGCAACTTGGTCCATTTGCTGAATCAAGTGACCGCGATGTACGTAAAGCCGCTCAAGAGGCCCGATTTGGCTTCTACAGCGCACATGAAGACGAGTTTGACCGCATTTATGACGATTTAGTAAAAGTCCGTCATGAAATGGCGACAAAAATGGGCTACAAAAACTATGTAGAGCTTGGCTATGTGTTAATGAATCGCGTGGACTACAATGCGGAAATGGTGAAAAACTACCGTGACCAAATTCGTGACGTTGTCGTACCATATGCAACGGAATTACGTGAGCGCCAAGCGAAACGTATCGGCGTTGATAAATTAAAATCATATGATGAACCAATTGCTTTTAAAACAGGGAATGCCATTCCAAAAGGTGACCCACAATGGATTGTTGATAACGGTAAAAAAATGTATGATGAGCTTTCTCGCGAAACAAGCGAATTTTTCAACTTTATGATTGACCATAACTTAATGGACTTAGTAGCGAAAAAAGGCAAAGAGGGCGGCGGTTATTGTACGTTTATTGAAGACTACAACTCACCGTATATTTTCTCAAACTTCAACGGTACATCTGGGGACATTGATGTATTAACACACGAAGCAGGCCATGCCTTCCAAGTGTACTCTAGTCGTAACATCGGCATTCCGGAATATTTATGGCCAACCTATGAGTCATGTGAAATCCATTCAATGAGTATGGAATTTTTCACATGGCCTTGGATGGAGTTATTCTTCAAAGAAGATGTTGAGAAATATAAATTCTCACATTTAAGTGAAGCACTATTATTCTTACCATATGGTGTTGCTGTCGATGAATTCCAACATGTTGTGTATGAAAATCCAGAAATGACACCAGCTGAGCGTAAAGCAGCGTGGAAAAAAATCGAAGAGATTTATTTACCACATCGTGACTACGATGGCTATGACTATTTAGAGCGTGGCGGTTTCTGGCAACGTCAGCAACATATTTATAATAGTCCGTTTTATTATATTGACTACACATTGGCTCAGGTGTGTGCGTTCCAATTCTGGAAACGTGACCGTGAAAACCATGCAGATGCGTGGAAAGATTATCTTCATTTATGTCGCCAAGGTGGATCAAAATCATTCACAAAACTCGTTGCAGAAGCAAATCTTGTATCACCATTTGAGGATGGTTGCTTAGAAGATGTGATGATAGCGATTCGTGCGTATTTAGATGGTGTGGACGATACAGCGCTTTAAATGATAAAAACAGGGATTCATTTGAGTCCCTGTTTTTTTGTATACAGTAATTACGCGTGGTTTTTGGAAATCTTTTGGTATACTTAAAAAAATGACAGAAAAGGAAGTGGACACATGCTAAATAAGCGCTGGTTTCAGCTAGGCATCGGCGTGCTTATTGCGATTTTAATCGTTAAATTTTTCTTGGAAATCGACCATTTATTTAAGCCGATTGGTATTATTTTAGGCGCGATTTTCGTACCGCTTTTAGCGGGTGGGATTTTATTCTACATTACCGAGCCGCTACAACGTTTACTTGAAAAGAAACTTCGCTTCCCGCGCTGGGGCAGTATTTTAGCGATTATTTTCGTGTTAGCTGCAGTTGTTTTTGCGGCTGTCTCGTGGGTAGCACCGTACTTAACGAAGCAGATTACATTGCTAATTCAAAACATTCCGTGGTTATTTAATGAGATTGAGGACAAGGTAAATTACGTCTTGAAAAATCGTGAAAATTTCCCAGACCAAGTGACGAAAGCTATTAATGACTTCTTAGCTTCTCTACAAGATGTTGCTGTATTTACGAGTAAGTTTGTCGTTGATTTCATTAGTGCTTTAATTAACGGCGCATTGCTCTTAATTTTAATTCCGTTCTTCTATATTTTTATGTTGAAGGACCACGAAAAATTCCGTCCAAAAGTATATGGCATCTTCTCAGGGGAAACACGTGAATGGATGAAGGAAACATTAGAAGATGTGAATGATGTATTGCGTGGTTATGTGCAAGGTCAAATGCTCGTTAGTGCGATTTTAGCAACATTGATGTTTATTGGCTACAGCATTATTGGCTTAGATTACGCGTTATTATTATGTATACTGGCATTCTTTTTAAATATGGTACCGTTTATCGGACCATGGCTAGCCTTTTTACCAGCGTTCTTCATTGGACTTGTAAATGATCCGATGCAAGCACTTTGGGTATGTGTGATTACATTAGTCGTAAACCAAATTGATAGTAACTTTGTGACGCCAAATGTCATGAGTAAATCACTTGATGTGCATCCACTGACAGTTATTACGGTTATTTTAGCAGCGGGTAATATTGCCGGTTTCGTTGGTATTTTACTCGGTGTGCCAATCTATGCGGTCATTAAGGTCGTGGTGATTAGCATTTATAATCGTCGTAAAAAAATTAGAAGCTACGCGAAAGAAGATATATGATGAAAAAGAGCTGTCCACTAGGAGGACGGCTTTTTTTCTTGTATACTAAATTTAAGTCCAAACTAGGGAGCGAAAAAAATGTTATCATTTGAAGAAAAAAAGGCCATTATCGACTCATTCGATGAGCTTGTCGAAAAACCGATTTCAATGAATCGATTAAATTACCATTATCCAGGAAGCCAATATGAAAAGAAAATCGTTGTTGAAAAATTACATCCAAACGGCAATGGTTTCGTGTACGTTGGCGATTTATTAGCGTATAAAGCAGACGACCGCGGTCTTGTGAATATTCGTGATTTCTCTGAACAAGAGCTACGCGATGCCATTGAAGATTCAATCACGTATTTAACAGAAGTAGATGATGTTGTAGAGGAGGTAACGATTGAGGAATCATTCCGCAATCGCTCAGGCGATCAATTATTACTATCATTCGACGGCGCATTCTGGAATGTATCACATGGCTTTAACTTAGAAGAAAGCTTTGGTACACGTGAGGATGCAGAAGAATATTTAGCTGCAGAAGGCTTTAAAAAAGAGAAGTAAGCAGGAGCAGAAGAGTTAACTTTTGACTCTTCTGTTTTTTTATTTTATAATTATCTCGAATTCAAGATAAATGGAGGCGGATATATTGGAACATGTTTTTGTAAAAGGAACAAATGACGCAGCACCGACATTTTTATTACTACATGGCACGGGCGGGAATGAACAAGATTTATTAGGACTTGGACGTGAATACGATAGCGAGGCATCACTGCTTGGTGTGCGCGGAAGTGAAGTGGAAAACGGTATGCCACGATTCTTCCGTCGTCTAGGCATGGGTGTGTTTGATCTAGATAACTTATCGGAGCGTACGAAGGAGCTTGCGGCATTTATTGATGAAGCGGCGGCGCAGTATGGCTTTGACCGCGATAATGTCATTGTGGTTGGCTATTCAAATGGTGCGAATATCGCGGCGAACTTATTCTTTGAAGTGGGGAATATTGTGAAGGGTGCGATCTTACACCATCCGATGATTCCACGTGAGGATGTAGAGATTCCGGATTTAACAGGCTTAAATGTATGGATTGGTGCTGGTGAAAATGACCAGATGACACCTGTAGAACATTCAACAGGCCTACAAAAATATCTTGAGCAACACGGCGCCACAGTCGATGTCTTTTGGCATCAGCATGGTCATCAATTAACGATGGATGAAGTGAATGATGCGAAGGCTTGGTATAATAAAAATTTTAAATAACACAAATCGACACTTTCAAAGGTACATCTTTGAAAGTGTTTTTTTAATGGACAAAGTTAAACGCTAGCTGTACACCTAAGAAAGAGAATGAACCAAGAATTTGACGGCGACTCCTAGAGGAATAGCATGAGCGGAAGACCCCGCAGTGAGCCTGCGAGCGAGGAGGCTTCCGCCATGCCTCAGGAAAGCGTCCGTCAAATTCAACTGAAAGAAAGTCTACGTTTTATGTGTTAGCACCATAAAAAAAGAAGCTGGCAAGCACCAGCTTCGTTGCGGTTCATTATAAGAATAAATTAAGCAATAAGAAAATCCCGCCACCCATTAGACCTGCAAGTGGTAACGTAATGACCCATGTAATAACGATATTACGTGCGACACCCCATTTTACCCCTTTTGCATTTTGAGCTGCACCAACACCCATGATTGCTGAAGAAATAACATGAGTTGTTGAAACAGGTAAGTGAAGTTGCGTTGCCCCAAAGATGATTAAAGCAGAAGACATATCTGCTGCTACACCATTAACAGGACGAATTTTCATAATTTTACTACCGACTGTTTTAATGATTTTATAACCACCAACAGATGTACCAAGACCCATTGCAAGCGCACATGAAATACGCACCCATAATGGAATTTCAGAACCTTGACCAAGTAGGCCACCAGCCATCAATGCCATTGTGATAATACCCATTGATTTTTGCGCATCATTTGTACCATGTGTAAACGATTGAACAGCTGCAGTAAAGATTTGTACTTTACGGAAACCATTATTTGTTTTGTAGAGACTAAAGCCAGAGAAAATGACTTTGAATAACGTCATCATTAAGAAACCAATAACAATCGCGATAAATGGAGATAAGATTAACGCTTTAATAATTTTTGTAAAGCCTTCCCAGTTAATGGCACTAAAGCCGGCTGCCATTGCAGCAGCACCAGCTAGAGAACCGATTAATGCGTGAGAAGAGCTTGAAGGAATACCAAAATACCATGTAGCTAAGTTCCAAATAATCGCTGAAATTAACGCCGCCAAAATAATAACTACACCATTTTCAAGTGCAAATGGATCGACGATATCTTTCGCTAAAGCTTGGGCAACACCTGTGAAGGTAATGGCACCGATGAAGTTCATCGTAGCGGCCATTAATACAGCAACACGAGGTGGTAATGCACGAGTGGATACGGCTGTAGCAATCGCGTTTGCCGTATCGTGAAATCCGTTAATAAAGTCGAATGCTAAAGCAAAGAAAACGACTAAAACGGTCAGAATAATTATACTCTCCATTTTGATAGCTCCTACGCGTTTCGCATAATAATAGTATCCATTGAATTCGCAACGTTTTGACAGTAATCCGCTACTTCTTCAAGTTGCTCATAAATGTCTTTGAACTGGATGATACGAATTGGATCTTGTTCATGTAAGAATAATTGTTTAATTGACGTACGTAATACTTCATCACATTTACGTTCATAATCTTTAATTAGAATGGCATGTTCGCGCATATTCACAAGTTTTTTATTTGTTAAGTGCGTCATCGCTTTCATGATTTCATCTGAACTTAAGACGATGTATTTTAAGAAATCGCGCATATAGTCATCCACTTCTGTTAATGAGAACATTTCAAAGTGAGCGATACAGCCCTCGATACCATCTAAAATATCATCCATGCGGACAGCTAATTCTAAGATGTCTTCACGTTCGATTGGTGTCATAAATGATTTGTTTAACATTTGAATCAGATTGTGAATTAATGTGTCACCATCTGTTTCATATTTTTTTAATGTAACGCTAAGCTCTTTTAAGTCAGCAATGCTTGTAATTTTAAATTCTTCTGCATAGTGAGCCGCTTTGTTGCAGTTAACTGCAATATCGTAAAGGGCATTGAAGAACGGGTCGGGTTTTTTTGAGCTAAACATGTAAGTCCTCCTAAATAATAAACCGCGTATTCATTTTAAACGCACTTCCTATAATAACAAATTAGCCGAAAAAACCATATTCAATTTACATAAAATTACGCAAAATTTACAATCGTGTAACAATCGATTTCGACAATTATCGAGTAAAAACGACTAATTAATAAGTGAATAACACAGTATTTTGTAGAAAATATAGGATTGAGCGGGCATTTCATTTACAAAAAATTAACTTGACAGAGCCTTTTAAACACCCGGAAATTTCTTTTTTCATAAAGACGTAAATATAATCATAAAATGTGACAAATTACAGAAATTTTTATTAAAAAACGCAAAAAAGTGAATAGTTGACTGTTTCGAGCAACTTTTAGAAGGAAATAATCCACTTTTAAAGACATTTTCATTGAGAAACGCTATCATTATAGTGGAAAGAATGAATTTTAAATTTTATAAAAACGAAATGGAGATGAATGTCTTGGAATACCGTATCGAACATGACTCTATGGGAGAAATTAAAGTACCTGCAGACAAAAAATGGGGTGCTCAAACTCAACGTAGTACACAAAACTTCCGTATTGGGTCTGATCATATGCCAATCGATTTCATTCATGGTTATGCAATCTTAAAGAAATCAGTAGCAAAAGTTTGTGTTGAATTAGGTACACTATCATCAGTAAAAGCAGAAGCTATTGCGCACGCTGCAGACGAAATCGTAGAAGGAAAATGGGACGATCAATTCCCACTAGTAATTTACCAAACAGGTTCTGGTACTCAAACAAACATGAACGTGAATGAAGTAATCGCTCATATTGGTAATGAATACCTTGAAGCAAAAGGTTCTGAAGAACGTCTTCACCCAAATGATGATGTAAACAAATCTCAATCTTCAAATGACTCATTCCCAACAGCTATGCACATCGCAACTTCAATCGCTGTAGAACGCAATCTTGTTCCTGCATTAGAACAAATTAAAGCGACACTTAAAGCGAAATCAGAAGAATTCATGAACCTAATCAAAATTGGTCGTACGCATTTACAAGATGCAACACCACTTACTTTAGGTCAAGAAATCAGCGGTTGGTTATACATGATCGAAGCTTCTGAAAAAATGATTAAAGAAGCAGCATTAAACATGCGTGAACTTGCAATCGGTGGTACTGCAGTAGGTACAGGTCTTAACACACCAGACGGTTTTGACGAGAAAGTTGTCGCTGAAATCTCTAAAGAAACAGGCTTAGACTTCGTTCCATCACCAAATAAATTCCATGCATTAACATCACATGACCAAATTACAACAACACATGGTGCGCTAAAAGCATTAGCAGCTGACTTAATGAAAATCGCCAATGATGTACGTTGGTTAGCTTCTGGTCCTCGTTCTGGTTTCGGTGAAATTTCAATTCCAGAAAACGAACCAGGTTCATCAATCATGCCAGGTAAAGTAAACCCTACACAATGTGAAGCAGTAACAATGGTTGCTGTTCAAGTTATGGGTAACGATACAACAATCGGCTTTGCTGCATCACAAGGTAACTTTGAATTAAACGTATTCAAACCAGTTATCCTTCACAACTTCATGCAATCAGTTGAATTATTAGCTGATGTTGTACGTAGCTTCGACGAACACTGTCTAGCTGGTATCACTGCAAATGAAGATAAATTAGAACACTTCTTAAACAACTCTTTAATGTTAGTTACAGCACTTAACCCATACATCGGTTATGAAAACGCTGCGAAAATCGCAAAACTAGCACATAAAGAAGGCTTAACATTAAAAGAAGGCGCACTAAAATCTGGTTTATTAACAGAAGAACAATTCGATGAATGGGTTGTTCCTTCAAAAATGATCAAATTCTAGTAAGCTCTACAAAAAAAGGCTTGGTATAAACCAGCCTCTTTTTTGTGCATTTTTTTAGAAAAAATATTACATTTTATGTAAATCATTATGTAGGACCTATGTAAAAAGTCTTTTTAATAAAAAATAACTGAGTATTTAGACATATTTTTTGTGCTCTGCTATACTAAAGTAGATTCATGTAACATTTTTCATTTACTTTAGATACATAGGGGAGAATACAAATGAAACAAGGAAAACTGAGCACGAAGATTATGACAATGCTTACACTTGTATTTGGCTTGTTACTAATCTTCTTTGTGCTAACAATCGATTACACAGCGAAAAAAGTAGCTGAAAAATCAGCTGCGCAAAATGCTGTATCAATTGCACAAGATTTAGCTGAAAAAGTAGATGCTTCAAGTTATGAAACACTCACAAAAAATCCTACTGAAAATGATACGTATTGGACATTACGTGAAGAACTAAATGAATTACGCGAACAAAAAAATGTGCTATATGCGTACACATTTGCAGTACCACAAAAGGATGAAGTTCAATTTTTAGTAGACGGCCAACCTCGTGATGCTAAGGCAGAAGATGTGGGGAAAATCCAAACAACCTCCGCCTCAACAACGGTAAATGATTTAAAAAAGGTCGATAAAAAAGGAAGTTATACATCAAGCATTTTAGAAAGCTCGTTTGGACAGTATGTATCAGGTACTGTTCCAATTAAAAATGATGCCGGCAAAACAATTGCTTATTTAGGTGTCGATATTGATGCAGACCAAGTAACAGCTGTACAAAAAAATACATTTTGGAGTGTGCTACCAGGTGTCGCAATTTTCTTCATTATTTTAATAATTCTAGCAGGTCTATGCATGTACTTGTATGTTAATCGCCAATTGAAGCCACTACAAGTGCTAAATCAGGCGGCAAGCAAAATGGCTGAGGGAGATTTAACAGCAGGCGAGACGATTGTGAAAGACATGGAGATAAAGGGTAAAACAGAAATTGCGACATTCGCTACGCATTTCGGTACGTCTTTAACATCGCTTAAACAAACGTTTGAAACATTCCAAAAGCGTGCAGACGAGTTACAGCAAATAACGGAGAAGCTTACAGGCTCTTCACAAACATTTGAGCAATCGAATAACCAAATTACAACGAATGTAGCACAAGTGGCGCAGCAAAGTACTCAACAGGCAGAGAGCAACGGAGAAGTCATCATTGCAATGGATGAAATGACAGTCGGCATTCAGCGTATGGCCGATATGACATCTGATGTTGCGAGTGCCTCAAATGATATGACGAACCTCGTAAGCGAAGGGGTAAAGCAGACGGAGCAGGTCGTGACGCAAATGCAGCACGTTGAATCGACGGTGATGCAGACTGCGACGAATGTAGAAGAGATGACGACGAAATTTGCGAGCGTGCAGGATATGGTGAAAATCATTACGAAAATTGCCGATCAGACAAATTTATTAGCGCTGAATGCGGCCATTGAGGCGGCGCGCGCTGGTGAAGCAGGGAAAGGCTTTGCAGTGGTGGCAAATGAAGTTCGTAAGCTCGCAGAATCGTCAGGAAAAGCCGCACATGATATTTTAAATGAATTAAAAGGCTTCGAGACAGTGTCTGAGCGTACACATGCGCAAATTGCGGATAGTAAAGCGCAAATGCTTGCAGGCAATGAAGCTGTTGCTTCGATTGGTGGCCAACTACGCGCGATTAATACGACCGTTGTGGAGGTCAATGCAAGTATTCAAGAAGAGTCAGCTGTTATTGAAGAGATGTCAGCCGCTTCAGAGGAAGTACTCGCTTCGATGAATGAAATGAATGAGCGATTACGTGCTACAGCAGACTTTACGAATGAAACGAGGGATGCGGCATTAACGCAGCAGCAAGTAGTGGACCGCTTACAGCAAGTCATTCGAGATGTTGAAACAACAACGACCGGTGTCTTACAGCAATTAAAGCAATTTAAATAAAAAAAGAAGAGGCTTTGACATACGTGTAGAAATCCCCTCTCATAGGAGCATAAGAAAAACCGGAATCGCGCTGTGGCGCGGTTCCGGTTTTTCATTGCGAACGCTAAAAAAAGGAAAATGACGTGTTTTGTCCCAGCCTCTTCTTTTCTTTAGGAATCTATTAAATTTATGCGTTTTTTTCGTTTCGGCGCTTCCAAATAATCGTTGCGATGATTAAAACAACTAAAATACCTTGTCCAATCATTGTTTCGACAGTTGGGTAGAAGCCAATGCTTGCGATTACCGGTAGATTATCGACTACATTCGTTGGGATATCGCCCATTAATTGCAGTTTATGTGTTGAGACACCGATAATTTTAAACGCTAATAAGTAAATTAAAATGGTCGCGACAGCGAAGAAACGATGAATAGGAATACGTGCGCTCACTTTGACAATTAAGAAGGCGACGATTGCTAAAATAACAATCGCAATGACAATCCCGAATGCAAATTGGCTTGTTTCCATTTTCGGTGCAATTCCTGCGTAGAAAATCAGTGTTTCCGCACCCTCGCGGAAGACAGAAAGGAAACTGATTAAGGCCATTGCCCACACAGAACCGCGAGACATCGCATGATTCATTTGCTTCGCAATATAGGCATTCCACGCTTTAATATTCGACTTACTATGAAGCCAGACACCGACACCAATCATCATTGCCGCAGCAATGAGACCGACATACCCTTCGATAAGCTCACGGCTTGAATTCATTGAATCTGAGTTGAAGAATACCGACATGAAAATCGCCATCACCGCACTCACACCAATACCGCCAGCAGCACCATAGTAAATGTATTTGGTCATATGTGTTTGCTCTGATTTTTTAAGGAAAGCTACTAAGGCCATGATAATTAAAATAGCTTCTAAACCTTCACGAAGAAGGATTAACGCAGAATCCCAGAACGTATAACCATCATCATCTTGTAATAATTGAATTTCTTTTTTGAAATCTGTTAATTGCTTTTTCAGCTTGTCTTTATCGCTCGCATCTTTTAGTAAGTTACTAGCGATAATCGGCATGTCACTCTCAATTGATGTATAAAGAGAACCATTACGTGTACTAATGTCACTTTCGACATTTGGCCATGTTGTAATGAATTTTTTTACACTCGCAGAGGCCTTTTCGTACTCCGCATCATCAATTGAGCCCGTTGCATCATCAATTAAATCAACGAGCGTTTGAAGTGTGTAGCCTTTTTTGACAGCGCCAACTTTCTTATTGTCTCCAAAATCAGTAATGCTTTGTTTTAATGTTTTAAATGTATCTTTTAATGATTCAACATTTGGCTTGTCATTAGCAAGCTCCATACGTATGAAGGACATTTGTGTTTCGATTTGACCGTAGGCACCCATGTCAAATTCACGTACAGGCTTTTCTTTTAAATTCCAAAAGCTATTGAACGTTTTATATTGTTCATTGATTTTATCAAGGTCACCACTGTTAATCGCTTTTTCTAAGTTAGTTAAAGCCGGTGTTATTGTCGTCATGAACTGTTTACGTTCTTTCTTTTCATCAACTGGATTTTCTGCTTTTTCTAAAGTAGTAAGTGCTTTTGATAATTCAGTAAGTGCTGCTAGACGCGCATCTTTATCTTTTTCAGAAAAAGCTTTGTCATATGCTGCATCAACCGCTTTTTTCTCTGCTGCATGATCATCTGCTACTTCTTTTTGTTGCCATGCTTGATCGAATTCCTTCAATGCTTTTTCAGCATCATTTCCTTCACCATTACGAATATCCATAATAGCGTCACTAATTGAAATGTACAGGCCGCTGTAAGATGATGAATCCGCCGCCAATGCTTGTGGCATTGGGCGAAGGATCGTCAACATTACTAGCAGCGCGATAATCATAAACTGACTGCTACGCGTTAAAAAGTGCTTCACCTATATAACTCCCTTTTTTAATGCCAGGGAAGCAAGCGAAAACACCGCTGCCTCGATGGGTAATGTATTCATTCATTTTATCTAAGCGACCGAGCGCATTTTGAATATCCGTAAATTGTTGCGGATTTTTCTGGAATGAGATAAATAGTAAACCGGCATCATACGCACCTGTATGGTCTATCACCCCAGATGAGTATGAAAAGGCACGGCGCATAATACGAGCCTTTACTTGACGTGCTAAGAAGACATGAGACGTTTCAGGCAATACATAATTGCCATTTTCGTCTTTACGGTCTTCGTCCACAGCATCAAATTCATTTTCTTTCCCGTAAGGCGCACCGTTATGACGGTAGCGACCAAATGTATCCTCTTGCGCTTGTAATGATGTACGGTCCCATGTTTCTAAATGCATTTGAATGCGACGTACAACTAAGTACGAACCATTTGTCATCCAAGGTTTTGACTCTCCCTTTTGGACCCAAACAACGTCATTCATTGCTTTTTCACTACGTGGATTTTCCGTACCATCTTTAAAGGCAAATAAATTACGTGGTGTTTCACGTTTTCCTTCTTTGTTGACAGGAATTGAATTAAAGCCAGCTTGTGTCCACTTAATCGATACTTTGCCACTCGCTGCACGTACTAAATTACGTACGGCATGGAAAGCGACTTGTGGGTCATCTGCACAGGCTTGGATACAAAGATCGCCACCTGTATAAGCTTCTTCAAGCTGATCTTTAGGAAAGTGAGGTAAGTCATTTAATTCTTTTGGTTTGAGATGACTCAAGCCAAGACTTTTATTTTTAAATAGGGACGGCCCGACACCAAAGGTAATCGATAAATTTTTTGCATCGACACCGATTGCTTCTCCTGTATCAACAGGCGGTACGTAACTATTTTTTGTTTCTCCGATTGGCTTGCCATTCATAAGGCTTACGGCCATAGGGGTCCACATTTTAAAGAGCTCTTGTAGCTCCGCTTTGGACTTAACTAAAACAGATAAAGAGGCAAAATAGACATGTGTTTGTACTTCTGTCGCAATACCTGATTGATGCTTCCCATAAAAATTTACTTTATTTTCTACAGAAGTGTCATCTTCTAAAAAATCTGGCACTCCGAACGCTTTTAATACGCCACCTAATCCAGATGCTCCAATGGCCACACCAGCAGCGCCAGCGCCAGTCATTTTTAGCATTCGTCGACGAGAGAGCTTCTTATCCATAAAGGTCTCTTTATTTGATTCAGTCATGTTTCATCACTCCAAAATTACTCTAAGATTGTACCCATTTGGCTTAATGGTTCACCTAATTGGTTAATTGCATTAGCTAAAGCTTTTGTATCTTTGTCTGTTAACTTAGTATAAGACACGTAGCCACCATCTTTTGTTTCATAGTTTGCTAATAAATCGTTCACGTTTTTGAATTTATCTGTTAAGTTTTCAGCTAAAGCTGCATCTTTTTCTTTGATTTTTGGTTCTAGGATTTCGAAGATTTTTTCAGCACCTTCAATGTTTGCTTTGAAGTCATAAAGGTCTGTATGAGAGAAGATGTCTTCTTCACCTGAAATTTTAGAAGTTGATACTTCGTTTAATAAGTCAACAGCACCATTGATCATCATGTCAGGTGTTACTTCAACTGTTTCTACGCGCGCACGTAATTCTTTTGTGTCAGCTAGTAATTTATCAGCTACTTCTTCGTACCCTTTTGTTTTACCATCTTCCCATAGTGCGTACTCTAATTTATGGTAACCAGTCCAGTCATCTTTCGTTTGACCTTCCGCTTCTAAGTCAGCTAAACGAGCATCGATTGCTGGGTCAAGGTCGCCAAAGCTTTCAGCGATTGGTTCAGAACGTTCAAAGAACATACGAGCTGTAGGGTAAAGTTCTTTTGCTTTATCCATATCGCCATCTTTAAATGCTGTCACAAATTCTTCTGTTGCTTTTGTGAATTGGTCCAGTTGGTCTAAAGCAAATTCTTTGTATGCTTTTGTTTCTGCATCAAGTGAAACTTCTTTTGTATCTGTTGCTGTTTGTTCTGTTTTTGTATCAGATTTTTTTGTATCGTCTGAGTTACCGCATCCACCCATAACGACACCGCCTGCTACTAAAATTGCTAATAATGATTTTGCTTTCATTGTATAAAATCCTTCTTTCCCTAAGTGAGTTTTTCTATATACTGCTAAGACAATGATAATCATTATCAATGATAAGTCAATAGAATTTTAAACAAAAGTGCTATTTTACTACAACCCAATGTAATATTGCCAATAAATTGTATCGCATTTTTAAGTGGAAATGCTTTGATTTATCATGTCTGTAGCAGAAGACGCCCACCTCAAGGAGCGAAGTGAGTAGGTGGGCGATGCATGCTGTGCTTTTGACGAATAGCACGTTTCAAGAGATGCTCGTTAAAATACTCGTTAATAGGGCTTGCTATTGATTGAAAAAGGGTATGGAAAGACTAGAAATCCACTTACGCAAAGGATATCTTCGAAAGAATAGGCGCTAAATATCCTATTCAAGGCGCCTCCTAACACGGTAATGTCAAAATTCATTTATGCCTATTAATCGGCAAATTCTAGGTGAATAAAATGAGACTAGCGGTGCTTCAATCGAAACGATTAAAAACGAACGAGCGGAAGAGGTGAATGTCATGTCACCAAATAAAGCCTACAAATTTAGGTTATATCCAAATAAGGACCAACAAGCACGCATCCATCAAACACACGGTCATTGTCGTTTTGTCTACAATCATTTCCTTGAACTTTGGAACACTTCCTACAAAGAAGAAGGCAAAAGCTTAAATCGTCGCTTGATGTCTAAAGTCCTCACGAAGATGAAGAAACAAGATGAAACGGCTTGGCTGCGCAATGTAGATAGTGTGGCATTACAAGCCTCCTACGAACACTTATTAGCTGCTTTTGATCGTTTCTTTAAGAAGCAAAACAACTACCCTCGTTTCAAAAGCAAAAAAAATCCGGTTCAAAGCTATACAACCAAAAATACAAATAACAATATCGCGATTGTTGGCAAACGAATCAAACTGCCGAAGCTTGGGCTTGTGAAGTTCAAACAAACTTGTGTAGTGGAAGGCCGTATACTGCGCGCAACGATCAAATATCATGCAAGTGGCCATTTTTACGTATCGATTGCATGTGAAGTGCCTGATTTTAAGCCGTTACCGAAAACCAATCAAGTTGTCGGCATCGATTTAGGCATTACCGATTTTGCGATGCTGTCTGATGGACGTAAAGTGGATAACCAACGCTTTACGGTGAAGATGGAGCAGCAACTCAAGCGGGAACAACGCAAGTTATCACGTCGCTACGAACAAGCGAAAAAAGATGGGCGTGATTTACGTGAGTGCATGAACTACCAAAAGCAACGCATGAAAGTTGCGCGCTTACGTGAGCGTGTTGCGTTTCAACGGGAAGATTTTTTGAATAAGTTATCAACTGAACTTATTCGCCAATATGACGTTATTTGTCTAGAAGACTTGAATACAAAAGGATTACTAAAGAATCATAAACTAGCAAAAGCGATTAGTGATGTATCCTGGTCTTCGTTTGTGCAAAAACTGATGTATAAAGCAACATGGTATGGCCGAAAAATCATAAAGATTTCACGCTTCTATCCATCGAGCCAACTTTGCCATGTCTGTGGCCATCAAGATGGCAAGAAGTCCCTCGATATTCGCGAGTGGGTTTGCCCATCTTGCGGCACAGTACTCGACCGAGACCTTAACGCAAGTCGGAATATTTTAGCTGAAGGACTCACGCTGTTAACCCAACAACCGTAGGGACTACGGGGCTCGCCTACTCAAGAAGTGAAGCCGCTGTTCGAGCTGTCGGAACAAGCAAGCACTGTTCGTAGGAATCCCCCACTTCAAGCGCATTCAAAGAACGGCTAAGTGGGGTAGTTCAACGTAAAATAATCGTCTACATACAAAAAAGAGAAAGTGCCCGTTTTTACGAGCACTTTCTCTTGTGTATTAGAATAAATGATGTAATTCCTTTTCTAAAAATGGTGTAGCAGATAAGAAATTTGTAAACGCATGATAGCGCGCTAATTGCTCGTCAGATGGCTTTTTGCCGGTATAATACGCACGAATCAAGATGTTCTTTGGGGTATGCGACATATCGATAAATTCCATCAGCTGTGCATCATAGCCAACTAAGCTTAAAATCTCTGCACGAATCGAGTCCGTTGCAAGGGCGGAGAAGCGTTCTTTAATTAAGCCATGCTGTAGCATAATATCAAGCGGTGAGCTGTTGATTTGATTATTCAGCTCATGCTGACAGCAAGGAACGCTTAAAATAACTTTTGCACCCCATTTTACGGCACGTGATAATGCCATATCCGTCGCTACGTCACAAGCATGAAGTGTGACGACCATATCAACGCTTGATTCATCATTGTAATCATTAATATCGCCAACTAAAAATTCTAGTGAATCATACTGTAAGTCCGTGGCGATTTGCGCACATTCCTCGATAACCTCTTTTTTCAAATCAAGACCCGTCACGCGAATATCTAAGCCTTGCTCAACTTTTAAGTAGTGATATAGCGCAAATGTTAAATACGATTTACCAGAGCCAAAATCTAAAATACGGATTGTGCGGTCTTTTGGTAAGTATTCTAGTGAATCATGAATAAATTCGATGAAGCGATTAATTTGTTTAAATTTATCATATTTTTGCTTTTTCACTTTTCCTTCAGGCGATTGTACACCTAAACGAATTAAAAATGGATACGGTGTTTCCGGGTCCAATAAATAATTCTTTTTGCGATTATGTGAAAGATTGGCTTTTTTAGCCGTCGCATTGGCTGTAGTTTTAATAAGTACTTTATTCTTTTTAGAAAGCTGTACTTGCACACTTTCTGTTTCGAAGTCTCCTTGGAATTGACGGAAATCCTCAAATAACTCATTAATTTTTGCTTCTATTAAATGGAGCTCAATATTGTCGTGTTTTAAAATACGTTCGTACTGATATTCTAGCTGAATATGGTAAGTACCCTTTAATTCGATAGGTTTTAATTTCACACGCTTTACTTCATTTGATTTCATACGTGGCTGGCTAATTGTCGCACTGACAAGCTGTTTATTTAAAAGACGCTTGATTAGCGCCTGCTTCATTTCTTGGAATTCCATGTAAAAATCCTCCCGTAAATTATCCGATACGCATTAGTGTAGCATAAAAAAAGAGGCTTCGTTGATTCCGAAGCCTCCGCCTAATTATTTCTTTAAGTACGTTAATGTTTTGCCTGTCCATCCAAAAAGAATTGTGAGGATAGGAGACAGGATACAGAATAACGCGAATGGTGCGTATTCAAGTGTGCTAACATCTAAAACTGTTGTGATGAAAATACCACAAACACTCCAAGGAATTAACGGATTGACGACCGTACCTGCATCTTCAACGGTACGCGCTAAGTTTTTAGAAGCGAGACCTACTTTTTCAAACTGCTTTTGGAATGTTTCAGCTGGCAGTAGAATCGATAAATATTGTTCACCGATAAAGACGTTTACGCCGATTGCTGTTGCCGCAGCACCTGTAATCGTTGCGCCAACTGACTTAAAGAGATGCTCAATTTTTTGTAGAACGACTTGAATGATACCGAGCTTAAATAATAAGCCACCCATACCAAGTGCTAAAATCACTAAGCTAATTGTAAAGAACATGCTACTAATACCACCACGTGTTAAAAGGGAATCAATTTCTTTAACACCCGTCGTTGATTTATAGCCCTCAAATAACATCGTCAGCACTTGGCTACCGCTGTATGTGTGGTGGAAGTAGGATAATGCAATGGCAAATACGGAACCGATAATAAGTGTCGGAATTGCTGGTATTTTTTTGAGCGCAAAGACAACTAATAATACGACAGGCATTAGGGTATACCAGTGAATTAAATCGGTCGCAATGAGTGCTTGCTGAAATTCACCAACACCTGAGTTTGCTAGTTCTTTGCCTGATGGAGATAATACACCGTAAATAATGAATGAAATAACGAAGGCAGGAACCGTTGTCCACGCCATATTTTTAATATGTTCAAATAGGTCAACATTCATAATTGATGACGCTAAGTTTGTTGTATCTGAAAGAGGGGACATTTTATCACCGAAAAATGCACCGGATACGATAGCACCAGCTGTAATCGCTAGCGATAAATCCATCGCATGAGCCATGCCAATAAAGGCAACACCAATTGTTGCCGTCGTTGTGAGCGAGCTCCCGACAGCGACGCCAATAATACATGCGACGATGAAGACAATCGCATAGAAAAATTGACCAGAAATCAATTCGAAGCCATAGTAGATCATCGTTGGAATCGTACCGCTCATCATAAATGTGCTAATTAAGATACCAATAAAAAAGAAAATAAAAATCGCGGCTAGACCTGATTTAGCACCGTCGACTAATCCTTGTTCCATCGTGCGATATGCTACTTTTTTTAAGGCACCATAGCAAAGCAGCATAATGATGACGAAAAGAACGGGAATATGTGGATTTGCACCAAAGCCTAATAATGAAACGGCCATGATTGCAATCATAAGAATTAAAATAATACAGGCCTCAAAAAATGTTGGTTTTAAGGCTGAATCTGAGTGAAACATGCTGTGTTGCGCCTCCTGTTAAAACTTTTTTGCTTCAACGCGGTGAAGCTATAAAGAATTCTAGCATGTATGCGGCAATAGTCAATGCTTTTCTTTAAAAAGGTATAGAAAAAAGACATAATCCAAGAAATAAATCATGTCTTTTAAGAATTTTATAGAAAAGCCTCTGCTAATAGCGCTTCCACATTATCTAAATGAATTTTCATTGCTTGCTGAGCCTTTGAAAAATCCTGTGCAACAATGGCCTCAAAAATCATTAAATGCTCATCATAAAGTGTTTGAAGCGTTTCTTTTTTTGTATAAAGATAAAGTTTTCGTGTATCACGAATTGTTTCGAGCATCAATTCTGAAACTTGATTTAAAAAAGTCGTAAGTAAGGGATTATGTGATGCTTGTGCGACGGCAGCATGGAAAGCTAAATCATTCATTTCTCCAAAGCCACTATGTGTAAGGGATTCCTTCATTGTATTTAAAATTTCTTGAAGAGCTAAAATATCTTCATCTGTACGATGGATTGCTGCAGACCCCGCAGAGCCAACTTCAATAATTTGACGCATTTCTAGTAGATGTTGAACATCTTCTTTTTTCATAAGGATTGATTGTGTAATTGGAAAGATGATTTGCGATGCATCAAAATGATTTACAAATGACCCTTCCCCTTGACGAATATCTAAAAGTCCTTTTGCTTTTAATGCAGAAAGAGCTTCGCGAACGGCAGAGCGACTAACAGAAAAATTTTGTGCTAATTTTTCAACGGAATCTAGACGATCTCCTGGCTGCAAGGAGCCATCTAAAATACTTGTTTCAAGTGCATCTGCTACTTTTTCATAAATTTTTTTGGACTGGATTTTTTGATACTGCATTCCAGAGCCTCCCTAGAGTGATATAGCTTTATTATACATGGATATGCTCTCTCATATAGCGGAAAAGCTAATTTGAAAAAGAAATCTATTGAATTGTAAGAAAATTGAAAATATAATTTAATACATGAGGTCATCTGATGACTTTAACTTATTCACATTGGGGAGTGTTAATAAGTACATTACATAATTTTTAGGGGGAAGACATGTTTACACAAAATTATACGGCTGTTGCGGACAGTCTTGGTTGGTCTGCACTTATTGCCGTCATTCCAATCATTTACTTTATTTGGGCGTTAATGTTTAAAAAAATGAAAGGTTATGTTGCAGGATTGACGACACTTATTGTCGCATTATTATTAGCCATTCTATTCTTTAAAATGCCAGTTGGTACAGCTATTATGGCTGCATCACAAGGTGCAGTATATGGCTTATTACCAATTGGTTGGATTATTATAACATCCGTATTTTTGTACAATGTAACGGTTCGTACAGGACAATTTGAAATCATTCGCTATTCTGTATTATCGATTACAGAGGACCGTCGTATTCAAGCGTTATTAGTGGCCTTCTCATTCGGTGCATTTTTAGAAGGCGCGGCCGGCTTTGGTGCACCAGTTGCAATTTCTGCAGCATTATTAGTTGGTTTAGGCTTTAATCCACTTTATGCGGCAGGTTTATGTATGATTGCCAATACAGCACCAGTTGCATTTGGTGCGATTGGCATTCCGATTACAGCGATGGAAGGTCCTACAGGTATTCCAGCGCTTGAAATCTCGAAAATGGTTGGACGTCAATTACCGTTATTATCTATTTTTATTCCGTTCTTATTAGTATGGATTATGGTAGGCTTCAAAAAAACATGGGAAGTATTGCCAGCGATTTTAGTATCAGGTATCACATTTGCGATAACACAATTTTTATCATCTAATTTTTTAGGACCAGAATTACCGGATGTTTTATCGGCACTTGTGTCTTTACTCGCACTCGCAATCTTTATGAAATTTTGGAAACCTAAAACGATTTATCGTTTCAAAGATGAGCAATTGACGATAAATCAAAAGAATACATCTTACACAGGTGGTCAAATTTTTAAAGCCTGGTCACCATTTATTATTTTGACAGCATTTATTTCTGTTTGGGGTATTCCGACAATTAAATCTGCCTTAACAGGACATTATGAAGGAACGAATCTAGCGCTTACCGTCATGAATAAGTTAGGGCAATGGCTAACATTTACACCAGAAGTACCGCTCGTGCATGAAAAAATTCTTGATGGTATGACGAATGTACCGATTGCAGCAGTGTATAAGTTAGAAGTGCTAGGCGCTGCAGGGACGGCGATTTTATTAGCAGCTATTGTGACAAAATTTATTTTCAACGTGTCATGGAAAGAGTGGTTTGCTATTTTGGGGCAGACTGCTAATGAAATCAAGTACCCACTTCTTACGATTTGTGCAGTTGTTGCGTATGCCTATGTAGTAAATGCTGCCGGCATGACGACGACACTAGGGCTTATTTTGGCAAAGACTGGCGCATTATTCCCATTCTTCTCACCAATTTTAGGCTGGATTGGCGTCTTTATTACGGGGTCTGATACATCTGCCAACGTCTTATTTGCGAAGCTTCAGCAAGTAACCGCAAATTCAGTAGGCATGGATCCAGTCCTAGCGCTTGCAGCGAATTCATCTGGTGGTGTTACAGGGAAAATGATTTCGCCACAATCGATTGCAGTAGCGGCCGCCGCAGTAGGCTTGATGGGAAGAGAGTCTGAATTACTACGCTTTACAATTAAATACAGCATTATTTTATTATTAATGGTCTGCATTTTAACATTTCTACAAAGCAATGTTTTATCGTTTATGATTCCTTAACTAGAAAAAGAAATCGGGCAAAGCATTTGCTTGATTTCTTTTTATTTAAATGGAAATAATATGAAATTATGCCGTTTCGGTCGTTAATTATCTAAATTTTATGATAATATAAAAAGGACTTAGGATATTACGCCGTTGAAAGGGATGAAGTTATGTTTGAATTAGATCATGTTGTATATTTTACGAAAAAATCACCGACGGAAATTGCACAAGAGGTATCTGTTGAAGGTATTCATCCCGTCGAAGGTGGCCAACATTTACAATGGGGAACGCATAATGCGCTTTTATATACGAAAAACAGCTATATCGAATATTTAGCAGTAGAGAACGAAGACATTACAACGACGTCAACACATCCACTCACGCAGCAGTTAATGAACGATTTAGCATTTCGCGAAGGCTTTGGCTCTGTGTGCTTACGTTCTGAAAACTTAGAGGAACAAAATCGTTATTTTCAAAAGCTAGGCTATCGGACGAGCGGGCTTTTAGAATCGGAGCGTAAAACGAAAAACGGGGCAGTACGTAAATGGAAGATGCTGTTTATTGAGCATAAAATCGATAAAAAGCTACCATATCCATTTTTCATTCAATGGGAAAATGCAGATGATGAGCGCTACGCAATGCTGCGTGAGGACGGTACGATTCAGCCGGAAAATGAAAAGCTAACCATTACAAAATGTATTTTCGATGTGCAAGATGTGAATCGTAAGATGACGCATTGGTCGCGCTTGCTGTCATTACCTATTAAAGGAAATCAGTTAAAGCTTGGGAATACGGTGTTTGAGTTCCGTCAAAGCAAAGATACGGTTGAGCGCTTGCAGGCGATTGAAATTGCCAAGGACAATTAGGCATGTTACGATAAATTTATCTGTAGGGGGAGCAGACATGCTAGTCGCTCTCCCTTTTTTAAGTTACGGGGGTGCTTTTGATGGAAGAAAACATCAAAGAACGAGCAATATTAGTCGGCGTCAATATCCGCAATGATCGACACTTCGACTATTCAATAGAAGAACTTGGCAATCTAGCGGAAGCATTAGACGTTGAGGTAGTCGGTGTGATTACACAAAATTTAGAGCGTGTCACACCATCTCACTATGTAGGAACAGGTAAAATTTTAGAAATTCGAGAGTTATATGATGCACTTGATGCGAATGTCATTATTTTTGATGATGAATTGTCACCAGCGCAGCTACGCAATTTAGAGCATGACATCGATGCAAAAGTAATCGACCGTACAACACTTGTACTTGATATTTTTGCGCGCCGTGCGAAAACGCGTGAAGCGCAGCTACAAGTTGAGATTGCACAGTTACAATATTTAATGCCACGACTAGTTGGTATGAATGCCTCTCTTTCTCGTCAAGGCGGTGGCACAGGTGGCGGCTTCCAAAATAAAGGGTCAGGTGAAACAAAGCTTGAACTCGACCGTCGTAAAATCGAAAAACAAATTTCTAAAATTCGACGTGAGTTAGATGAAATCCAAGCACAGCGCTCAACACAGCGTAAAAAGCGTCAAAAAAATGCGATTCCAGTCGTCTCACTTGTTGGGTATACAAATGCCGGCAAATCAACGATTATGAATCAACTGCTTGCGCGTACAAATCCAGACGAAGAAAAACAAGTATTTGAAAAAGATATGCTGTTTGCGACGCTTGATACGTCAGTACGACAAATTGAATTAGAAGATAATAAACGCTTCCTATTAACGGATACGGTTGGCTTTGTTAGTAAGCTGCCTCACCATTTAGTCAAAGCGTTCCGTTCAACATTAGAGGAAGCACGTGAAGCGGATTTACTGTTACATGTAGTCGATACGTCGAATGCTGAAAATGCGTATATGGTGGAAATTACAAACAATACTTTATCTGATGTAGGTGTCGGGGATGTACCAACGATTTTTGTTTACAATAAAGCGGACCGCGCGAATATTGCGTATCCATATGTAAACCAAAATCAAATTTATTTATCTGCGAAAGACGGTCAAGGGCTAGATGAATTATTAGAGATGATTAAAAAAGAAATTTTCTCTGATTATGAAATCCATACGGTATGCATTCCATATGACCGCGGAGATCTAGTGTCGTATTTAAATGAACATGCCAATATTTTATCAACAGATTATGACGAAGCAGGTACGGTATTAAAAGTCGATTTAAAAGTAGCAGATGTAAATCGTATGCGACCTTTTTTCATTTAATTTAAACGCAAAAAAAAAAACGCCTCCTCCATTGGTAGGGCGTTTTTTTAATGCACTAGTTTTTTAGAAATAGGAAATTGGTAAAGGTGAATAGGCGCTTCCAAAAAATACAAATGTTTTTCTAGAAAAGAATACTTAAATATCAAAATTATTCTGCTAATTTAAGAAATACCAAAAAATAAAGAAAATTCCGTACTTTAAGCATTTTTTTGCTAGAATTATACAATCATATATCAGAAAATTCTATATAATAATAATTTTTGACATAATAAAAATGTATAGGTATAATGGACATACGTTTTTCTGACACAAACTAAACGTTTTGAATTGTTAGATTATTTTTTATATTGCAAAGAGAAAGAGGTAAATCTATATGGCAACAAAAGAAGAGATTGTCAAATCAGTCCCTCAGAAAGGCTTCTTTGGACACCCAAAAGGTTTGTTCAGCCTATTCTTCACTGAATTCTGGGAGCGCTTTTCATACTACGGTATGCGCGCAATTTTACTTTACTTTATGTACGACACCGTTGCTAACGGTGGTTTAGGAATCGACAAAACAACAGCAGCTTCAATTATGTCGATGTATGGTTCGTTAGTATACATGTCTGGTATTATCGGTGGCTGGATCGCTGACCGTATTTTAGGAACAAGACGCACCATCTTCTGGGGTGGTATTTTAATCATGCTAGGCCATATTTGCTTAGCACTCCCTGGTGGTATCACATTCCTATTTATTTCAATGGTCTTCATCATCTTAGGTACAGGTTTATTAAAACCAAATGTATCATCAGTTGTAGGGGATATTTATTCTACAAATGACCCTCGTCGTGACTCAGGCTTCAGTATTTTCTACATGGGTATCAACCTTGGTTCATTCTTAGCGCCTTTAATCGTTGGTGCTGTTCAAAAAGAATTCAACTACCACGCAGGTTTCTCTATCGCCGCAATCGGTATGGCAATCGGCTTGATTATGTATAAAGTTACTGAAAAGAAAAATCTTGGTCTTGCCGGTGCGCAACCGACAAACCCATTAGCGCCACATGAGTTACAAAGTATTCTTAAGAAAACAGTTGTTACATTAGTTATTGTGGCAATCTTAATTGTTATTGCATACTTCTTAGATTTAATTACAATCAATAACGTAATTAACTTCTTTACTGTTATCGGTGTTCTTGCACCAATTAGTGTATTCATCTGGATGTTTACATCAAAGAAAACAAAAGCAGAAGAAAAATCTCATTTACTTGCATACATTCCATTATTCATTGCAGGTACAATGTTCTGGGTTATCCAAGAGCAAGGGTCAACAATCTTAGCTACATATGCAGATACGCGTACAGACCTTTCAATCGGCGGATTCGATATTTCACCAGCATTCTTCCAATCATTAAACCCATTATTCATCATCATCATGGCACCAATTATGGCAGCACTTTGGATGAAATTGGGTCAAAAAGGTCCATCAACTCCTGTTAAATTCTCATTCTCATTATTATTTGCAGGGGCATCATTCTTAATCATGATTATTCCAGCGATTACTTCAGGTGGTACAGCGTTAGTAAGCCCTTGGTGGTTAGTACTTTCATTCTTCCTAGTAGTAATTGGTGAGTTATTAATGTCACCAGTTGGTTTATCAGCTACAACAAAACTTGCGCCAGAAGCATTCGCTGCCCAAGCAATGTCACTATGGTTCTTAACAAGTACTGTCGCACAAGCACTTAACGCACAGTTCGCAAAAGTGTTCTCAAAAATTTCTGAAGTACAATACTTCGGTTACCTTGGCGGTGCAGCAATCGCATTATTCGTTGTCATGCTTGTATTAAGCCCATGGATTTCTCGCAAAATGGGAACAATTAAATAAAAAATTTCAAAGAAGTGTGGCACATGCCGCGCTTCTTTTTTATAGGTATCTATTGATAGTCATTATCAATTATCATTGACTTTCGTATTTTTTCATGTGCATAATAAAAGAGTAATTTTAATTTTAGAAGGCAGAATTGTCTCATTTATGAAATGTTCTAATCATAGTTATTTCGAGTAATTTGCTTGCTTAGTGGCATAGGTAAGCAACGCTAAAAATGACTGTTGTATAAGTATATTATCGATCTCTATCGTTCTATCAACTAGAGAAACCATGTTATAGTTTCATTAGGCATTCTGTATTTTGAATGAAAAAAGAGGCTTGGGCGTATTCCCAAGCCTCTTTTTATTTGAAACGTTGTAAGGAGAAGTCTGTTAAATTCAAGTCACTTTTCCCGTTCACAACGAAGTCCTTTAATATTTCACCGACAACAGAGGCAAATTTAAAGCCATGGCCTGAAAATCCGGCAGCAATATGAATCCTTGCATCATCCGGATGCTGATCGATAATAAAATCTTCATCTGGTGTCATCGCATACATACATGTTTTGCCGAATTTTAGCGGTCCATGCTGTGGCATATAATAATCTAAAAAGCGTGTTAAATCTGCTGCATCCGCATCATTAAATTCCTCGCGCACACCATTTGGGTCTAGTGCATCGCCGCCATCGTGACGGCCAACCTTTAAGCCGGCACCGTTGTCATTAGGGAAGCCATAATAAAAGGCATCGTCTAATTCATAGCCAAATGTCGGATAATGCGCATTGCCGTAAAGGGCGTCATCTGCCTCGTACCAAGCAAAGGTTTTACGCGTTGGTGTCACCGGTAAGTCTACGTCTACTTCTTGTAGCACTTCTTTTGCCCAAGCACCCGTTGTAATAATAATTTGATTTGCGGTGTGGACAGACGACTTGGTGTGCACTTCTATGTGCTGCTCCTGTGGTACAATGCGTACGACTGGTGTATTGACAAGTACTGTAGCACCATAATGAACAGCTCGGTCACGATATGCCTGCACACAATCTTCCACACGTAAAAAGCCAGCAGTAGGCTCGAAGCAACTAACGAAATCTTCTGGCACATACATGCCTGGGAAGCGTTTCATCGTTTGGTCGGCCGTAAGAATTTCGAGTGGTAATGCGTACTGCTCTGCACTTTTGATGACATTTTGCATAAAGGTACTCTCTTTACGACTCACATTAATTGTCCCAACTTGTACGAGTAATTCCTTATGTACTTCTTTTTCAAGCTCGGCCCATAATTCGCGCGCACGAAGTAGTAGCGGTACATAGTTTTCTCCTTCACCATATGCATAGCGAATAATACGTGTTTCGCCGTGATGGCTCGCCTGGTCATGTGGTGGGTTATAGCGGTCTATGACTAAAACATGCTTGCCGGCCTTCGCTAATTGATAGCCTGCAGCCATGCCCATTGAACCTGCTCCTATCACAATTACATCATAATGCATCCTAAACACTCCTTTTTATTAGTTTACAATGAATTCTGAAAATTAGACAATAGGATAAAGGAGGAATCAAATTGATTATTTATAATATTTTAGCGTTTATCGCTTTAGTTGTTTTTATAAGTATTTGGATTGCGCTTGATACGGAAGCGATTCGAAATATCGATTCTTTTGGAGAGCAGCTATTTGGGGGTAATTCCTTTTTAGAATTTTTTCATTACCTAGGGGAGACTTGGTTTGTTGTTATAGTCGGGGTTATATTAGTTGCCTATTTTATAGCGAAAAAACGCTATCGCAAAATGACATTCGTGCTGTTCACTTTTATTGGTGGCACAATTATTAACCAAGGGCTCAAATTTCTTATAGAACGCCCACGTCCAATTATTCCGGATCAATTGACATCATACAGTTTCCCGTCAGGCCATTCGATGCTGTCGATGCTCTATATGATGACGACCGCATTTTTAATTACATCAGGTATGTCTAAGACGAAAAAACGTATCGCCTTTTTTGTTGCGGGGCTTGGCACATTCCTTGTGGGGTTATCTCGTGTTGCAGGGTCACGTCACTTTATGAGTGATGTACTCGGTGGCTGGTCACTTGGCTTTGCGTTCTTTATGCTCGTTGTTTATTGGTACATGCGCACAAGAAAAAAAGCGTAAAAAAAGAGGCTGAGATATACGTGTAAAAACAACCGCTCCTATGAGCATAAGAAAAACCGGAATCGCGCAGTGGCGCGGTTCCGGTTTTTCATTGCGAACGCTAAAAAAGGAAAATGGCGTGTCTTGTCCCAGCCTCTTTTTTAATTAGTCGTATAGCGATTTAAAAAGATAGTAATGAGTATGCCGATTAGTAAGAACACCATAATCATACTGATGACACCACTCCAGCCAAAGCCAGTGAAAAATAAGCCACCAACTGTACCACCAATGCTAGAACCGACATAATAGAAAAATAAATACAGTGAGGATGCCTGTGCCTTATCATGCGTAGCACGTGCACCAACCCAGCCACTTGCGATAGAATGCCCTCCGAAGAAACCGAATGTGAAAAGGGCAATGCCTAAAATTTTAATAATGAGCCAGCCGTTTAATGTTAGCAATGCGCCAGCAATCATTAGGCTAAAGGCAATTAAAATAATCGAAAAGCGGCCATGTGAATCCGCAAGTTTCCCCATAAAAGTCGAGCTAAAAGTCCCGACTAAATAAAGTAGAAATATAAAGCCGACAACCGTTTGGCTAAGCGAATACGGTGGCTCGATTAATTGGAAGCCCACATAGTTATATAAGGTGACAAACGCGCCCATTAATAAGAAGCCGAGCGCAAATAACATGAGTAATGCGCGGTCTTTTAAATGTGCCATCATCGATTTGAATAATGGTTTAAAGGCAAGTTTTTGTGGAATAAAGTGTTGTGATTTTGGTAATAAAAAATAAAATGCGATAGCGAGTAAAATACTGACAACGCCAATGGAAACCATCGCAATATGCCAGTTAAATACATCTGTCATCGAGCCCATGATCACTCGACCGGATAAGCCACCGATGGAATTGCCACTAATATATAAGCCCATCGCAGCACCGAGGCTCGACGGCTCCATTTCCTCTGCTAAATACGCCATCGCAATTGCGGGAAGTCCAGCAAAGACGACCCCTTGAATGACGCGTAGTACGAGTAAAGATTCAAAATTTGGTGCGAAGCCAATGGCGAGTGATAAAATACCGACCGCAATCATCGAAAACGTCATAATTGGTTTTCGACCCCATGCTTCTGATAAGGAACCTGTCAAAAGCATCGCAATCGCAAGCGTCAACGTCGTTAACGATAGCGACAAACTTGCGACCGTTGGTGAAACACCAAATTGTTTGGAGAGTGCAGGTAAGATAGGCTGTGTCATATAAAGATTTGCATACGTACTAAATGCTCCCGCGAATAATGCAAGGTTGGCATTGCGAAATGCTTTCGTTCCTTTTTGTATATAGGCCATATAAAAACTCCTTTAATCAGGTGTCCTTTTATTGTAAGCCGTTTTAAAAAATAAAAACAACGAATCATTTTTATGGATTTAATGCAGATTTTGCATAAATTAAAGTTTCCTTAAAGAAACTTTTTTGGTATACTGAAAACAATAAAGTTTAATAAGAAGAGGTGATGAAGTGGATTCAGCCGTTTTATACGCCCTTGCATTAACGTTATTTGCAGGTTTGGCGACTGGATTAGGTAGTTTAGTGGCGTTTTTTACGTCTCGCACAAATACAAAATTCTTATCATTTGCCCTTGGTTTTTCAGCAGGGGTTATGATTTATGTATCTCTTGTAGAAATTTTTGTGAAGGCAAAAGATTCATTAACAGCTGCAGTAGGTGAGACACAGGGATATGCGTATACCGTTATGGGCTTCTTTGGTGGTATGCTATTGATCGCGTTAATTGACCGATTAATCCCGAATGCGGAAAATCCGCATGAAGTTAAAAAAGTAGAGGATTTACAGCGTGAGCCATCTGCTGCAGAATTTACGAAGCTTAAAAAGATGGGTGTCTTCACAGCACTAGCGATTGCGATTCATAACTTCCCTGAAGGAATCGCGACGTTTATGTCCGCGCTTGAAGATCCACAACTTGGCTTTGCAATCGCGATTGCCGTTGCCATTCATAATATTCCAGAGGGGATTGCCGTTGCTGTACCGTTGTACTATGCGACAGGGGACCGCAAACGCGCCTTTAATTTATCCTTCCTATCCGGTTTATCAGAGCCATTAGGGGCAATTGTTGCCTATTTAATTTTAATGCCATTTTTAACAGATACGATGTTTGGCGTGATTTTTGCCGGTGTCGCAGGGATTATGGTCTTTATTTCATTAGATGAATTATTACCCGCCGCACGCGAATATGACGAGACACATACATCGATTTATGGCGTCGTACTCGGTATGGCGGTTATGGCTGTAAGTTTATTGTTACTAGCTTAAATAAAAAGGAATCGTGCCAAAAAAACACGATTCCTTTTTTATTTGTTCATTTATTTTAGCTAAACCTGTCTGTTGATCGCTAGTAATTATAGAGGATTTGGAATTGACACGCCTTTATCTGATGCGACTGTGAAGCGTTGTTTTTCAAATGCTGGTGTTTCAACCTCATCTAAAAGTGCCACAGCAAAGTCTGCATAGGATACATAGCTATCACCCTCATTGTTCACTAGTAATTTATCTGTACCTAAAATATAGTTGCCTGTACGGTTACCGTCTGGGTCAAATACAGCAGAAGGGCTGACAAATGTATAGTTTACAGTAGATGCTTTTAAATCTTCTAAGTTTTGAGCTTGATTAGCAGCTGTTGGAACGAATTCTTTCGGGAATTCAGGTGTATCGATTAATTTCGTCGTTTGCTCGTCATCAACATAGAGACTACCTGCACCACCAACAACGATTAAGCGTGTATCAATTGGTGAGAAAATATCGATTAAATGACGACCAGCAGTAACGTGTAATTCTTCTTTACCGAATGGTGCACCAAATGCATTGATGACAACATCAAAGTCTTTTACATCTTCTGTTGTTAAGTCGAATACATCGCCAACGATTGCCGGAATATCTTTTTGTTTTAATTTAGATGCATCACGCACGATTGCTGTGACATCATGGTTACGTTTATTTGCCTCTTTTAAAATTTTGTTTCCTGCTTTACCTGTTGCGCCAATAACACCGATTTTCATAATAAAATTCCTCCTAATATAAGTTGTAATCATTTCAGTTACAGGTAGGGTGAAAATAAAGATCGCATTATTTCAGGCGATCTAATATGCTCTGTAAAGTTTGCGAGCGCAATTCATTTTCCATCGCCTGTTGTACTGAACCGAAAACATCCGTTAAGGTTGTACCGATTTGTCTACCAACTGAGCAAGCTGGATTAGGTGCCTGATGAATAGCGAATAATTCTTTAGGCTCTTCTACAGCACGGTAAATATCATATAAGGAAATGTCTTCAGGTTTTTTAGTAAGCTCATAACCAGAAATTCCCTTCCTTGATGAAATTAAACCTGCCTTTTTTAAAAGGCTGCTAATTCTGCGGACCACAACAGGGTTTGTATTGACGCTACCAGCAATAAAATCTGACGTTAAAAGAGCTTTATCAGAAGTAGTAGCAATCAATGATAAAATATGAATTGCAACGGCAAAACGACTGTTCACCATCGTTTTTCACCACCACATGTATTTGATGTAACCATTATAGTTACAACTGAAATGAAAAGTCAACTATAAAAATTTTGCACAAATAAAAAAGACGACAAATTGCATCATAGCAACCTGTCGTCAATTCAAAATTTAATTGATCGTTTCATGAATTTCTACTTGAACACCCTTTGTATCCACGCGAACAGCCTGGATATCATAAGTAGGGAATAGCGGCTTCATTTTTTCAACGAAAGCTGTTACTTTTTCAATCGGTAACAGAGAAATCACAGTCGGACCAGCACCGCTAATCGCTGTACCGTAAGCGCCTGCATCTTTCGCTGTTTGACGAATCTCATGGTAATTTGGAATTAAGTTTGCACGGAAAGGTTCATGGAATAAATCATGTTCCATAAACTTACCAGCGCGCTTATAATCCTTTGTTAATAGTGCAGCCGTTAGCATATTGGCGTTGGCGCTAGCATGAACTGCGTATGCTTTATCATACTGAGGCGGTAATACTTTACGTGCCTCCGCTGTTTTTAATTCTACGTTTGGAATGAAAACAGCGAATGCTGCTTGAACATCCTGTGTATGAATTAACTCAAGATCACCGTTTGGTAAGCTTGCACCGATCGTAAGACCTCCACAAACAGAGGCAGAAGCATTGTCTGGATGGCCCTCAATGCGAGAAGCTAATGTATATTTTTGCTCAAGTGTTAAATTCAGCTCACATACTTGATTTGCTACTTCAATTCCTGCAACAATTGCAGAAGCTGAACTACCAAGTCCACGCGCAAGTGGTAATTCACTTGTCATAACAATTTTACAGCCCGGTAGCTCGACATCAAAGCGTTCAGCAACTTCCTTTGCGACCGTGTACACAAGATGCTCTTCTACAGTGAATTTCTCAGGAAGATGCACCGAATGATGTTCAAATTCCCATTCATCTTGCAACGTCACTTCTAGTTTCAAATAAAGGCCAAGTGCTAAACCAATAGAGTCAAAACCAGGGCCTAGATTCGCTGTACTACCAGGTACGGTAATTGACCAAGTCTTTGCCATATTACAGTACACTCTCGATATACTTACGGATTTCATCTTCGTCATTTGGAAGTGAAACCATTTCTACTGTAGAAGCTTTTACTGCTGTGTCTGGGTCTTTTAAGCCGTTACCAGTCAGCACTGCTACGACTTGGCTGCCTTTTGGAATTGAGCCATTTTCAACAGATTGGATAACACCAGCAATTGAAGCGGCTGAGCCTGGCTCTGCAAATACGCCCTCTTTTGCGGCGATTTGACGATAAGCATTTAAGATTTCTTCATCTGTAACTGAACCGATTTTACCGTTTGATTCATCACGTGCAGCTTCTGCTAGTTTCCAGCTCGCTGGATTCCCGATACGAATAGCTGTTGCGATTGTTTCAGGATTAGCGATTGGTGCGCCTTGAACGATTGCCGCAGCACCTTCCGCTTCGAAGCCGAACATTTTTGGTAAACGAGTACCTTTTTTCTCATTATATTCTTTGAAGCCTTTCCAGTAAGCGCTGATGTTACCAGCATTCCCTACAGGAATTGCAAGGATTTCTGGTGCATCACCTAATTGATCACATACTTCAAAGGCTGCTGTTTTTTGACCTTCAAGACGGTATGGATTAACTGAGTTTACAAGTGCAACATCCGTTGTTTCACTAATATCACGAACCGCTTGTAGCGCTTCGTCAAAGTTCCCGTCGATTTCAATGATTTTTGCGCCGTACATATAAGCTTGTGCCAGTTTACCAGCAGCAACTTTGCCTTTTGGAATAACAACAAGCGCTTGGATACCAGCGCGAGCAGCATATGCAGCAGCCGCAGCAGATGTATTACCAGTAGATGCACAAATGACGCATTTGCTACCTTCTTCAATAGCTTTTGCTACTGCCATAACCATCCCGCGGTCTTTGAATGAGCCTGTTGGGTTTAGGCCTTCGAATTTTACATGTAGTTCAATACCTAGCTCTTTAGAAAGTGTTTCTAAATGAATTAAAGGTGTGTTACCTTCGTGAAGTGTTAGAGCTGGTGTATTTTCTGTGATTGGTAAGTATTCTTTGTAATTGTCTAATAAGCCTTTCCACATATGCAATAATCTCCTTTTTGTTCGCACTGAATAAACAGTTGTTTTTCTATAAAAGACATTTTACCGTTAATTAACTATAGATTCAATAGATTCTTTTATATTCCTTTAGAATAGCACAAATTTTCCGAACAATTCGAAAAAAATAAATGTTGTCACGAAAATAAAATAAGTGTATATTATGCGTATACTAGTGACAAGACAGGTGGAAGAGTGACATGACAACAAAAAATGAAACAGCAACAAAGCCAATGACGCGTAATCGTTTATTAGCAACAGCGGGTGTCGGTTGGCTTTTTGATGCGCTCGATGTCGGTATTTTATCGTTCGTTGTAGCAGCGCTTGCCGTTGACTGGAATTTGACACCAACTCAAATGGGTTGGATTGGTAGTGTCAATTCAATAGGGATGGCAGTAGGGGCTGTACTTTGTGGGATTTTAGCAGATAAGTACGGCCGAAAAAATGTCTTTATGTGGACGCTTTTGATTTTCTCATTAGCAAGTGGTCTATCTGCCTTCACAACGACATTAACAGCCTTTTTAATTTTACGCTTCATTATTGGCGCAGGTCTTGGCGGCGAATTGCCGGTAGCATCAACACTTGTATCTGAAAGTGTTGAGCCACATGAACGTGGACGAATCGTCGTTTTATTAGAAAGCTTTTGGGCAGCAGGCTGGATTTTAGCAGCAGTTATTTCTTATTTTATTATCCCTGAATATGGCTGGCGCGTGGCATTAGTGCTGACAGCGATACCAGCACTTTACGCGGTATATTTACGTGTGAAATTGCCGGACTCAAAGAAATATGAAGCCATTTCAAAAGAAGCACGTACAAGCGTGATGCAAAACATTAAAACCGTATGGACGAAAAAATACGCCCGTGCCACAACGATGCTGTGGGTGCTTTGGTTTATGGTGGTGTTTTCTTATTACGGCATGTTCCTTTGGTTACCAAGTGTGATGGTCATGAAGGGCTTTAGTTTAATTCAAAGCTTTGAATATGTGTTGATTATGACATTAGCGCAGCTGCCAGGGTATTTTACAGCAGCTTGGTTAATTGAAAAAATGGGGCGTAAATGGGTATTAGCCGTTTATTTAACGGGAACAGCATTAAGTGCGTTAGCTTTTGGTTTTGCGACAGATGCGACAATGCTTGTGATGTTTGGCATGCTACTATCCTTCTTTAATTTAGGTGCATGGGGTGCAATGTATGCTTATACGCCAGAAAATTATCCGACGATGATTCGCGGTACAGGTGTTGGTCTAGCAGCTGGTGTCGGCCGAGTGGGAGGCGTTATTGGACCACTTGTTGTTGGTTCACTGACAGCAGCAGGATATGGACTCGGACCAATTTTTACGATTTTCGCAATTGCGATTGCGCTTGCCGTTATTGCCGTACTTGTGCTTGGAAAAGAAACAAAGCAATTAGAAATTGACTAAGAGGAGAGGCCAGAGAAATCTGTGCCTCTTTTTTATATGAAATAGACTGATTTATTTAACCAATTATGTCTTAAAAAACCATAATTGGGGTATTTGGATTGAGAAACTTTGTTCAAAAAGGAGGAATACGATGTCTACGTTTACAGCAGAGCTAGTTGGTACGATGCTTTTAATTTTATTTGGTGGCGGTGTAGTTGCAGGGGTACTACTTCATAAATCGAAAGCTTTTGGTGGCGGTTGGGTTGTCATTACGTTTGCATGGGGCTTAGCAGTAGCAATGGCAGCCTATGCAGTAGGCGGCGTTAGTGGTGCGCATTTAAATCCAGCACTTACGATTGCATTAGCGAGTATTGGGAATTTTCCCTGGGCAGATGTGCCATTATACATTTTAGCGCAAGTGATTGGGGCCTTTTTAGGTGCGGTATTAGTGTACTTCTTATATTTACCTCATTGGAAAGGAACAGAGGACCCTGGCGCGAAGTTAGGTGTATTCGCAACAATGCCTGCAATTAAGCATCCATTATCAAATATAACAGCTGAGATGATTGGGACGTTTGCGCTTGTATTAGGGATTCTTGCGTTAGGCACAAATGAAATTACAGATGGGTTGAATCCATTTTTAGTCGGTATGCTAATTGTCGTAATTGGTATGGCACTTGGTGGACCAACCGGTTATGCGATTAATCCAGCACGTGATTTAGGACCGCGTATTGCACATGCATTATTACCGATTCCAGGTAAAGGTTCATCTGGTTGGTGGTATGCATGGGTGCCGATTGTTGGACCGATTGTAGGTGGTGTATTTGGCGCATTATTCTTTAAGCAGATTTTTGAAGGTGAAAACTCAATTGCGTTTTGGATTTGTGGCGTCATTGTTTTAATTATTTTAATTGGGGCACAAATGACAATTAAGAGCGCAAAAGAAGATTATTAAACTTGGAGGGAATTATTTTATGACGAAAAAATACATTATGGCATTAGATCAAGGAACAACAAGTTCTCGCGCAATTTTATTTGATGAAGACGGTAAAATCTTTCATACTTCTCAGCAAGAGTTTAAGCAATATTTTCCGAAGTCTGGGTGGGTAGAACATGATCCTGAACAAATTTGGAGCTCTATTTTATCTTGTATTGCAGGCGTATTATCAGAGAAAAATGTTAGTGCTTCTCAAATTGAAGGAATCGGTATTACAAATCAGCGTGAAACGACAGTCGTTTGGGATAAAAATACTGGCAAGCCTGTCTACAATGCGATTGTATGGCAGTCACGTCAAACAGCAGAAATTTGCCAGGAGCTACGTGATGCAGGTCATGCCGATTTATTTCGAGATAAGACGGGGCTGTTAATTGACGCGTATTTCTCAGGAACAAAAGTAAAGTGGATTTTAGATAATGTGGAGGGCGCTCGTGAAAAGGCGGAAGCGGGTGACTTGCTATTTGGCACAATCGATACGTGGATTATTTGGAAGCTAACAAATGGTGATGTACATGTAACGGATTATTCCAATGCATCACGTACACTGATGTACAATATTTATGATTTAACGTGGGATGATGAGTTATTAGAAATTCTAACAGTACCAAAATCCATGCTACCAGAAGTAAAGCCCTCATCTGAAGTATATGGTCATACGGCATCAAAGCATTTCTTCGGTCATGAAGTACCGATTGCTGGCATTGCAGGGGACCAGCAGGCAGCATTATTTGGTCAAGCGTGCTTTGAGCAAGGAATGGTTAAAAACACATACGGCACAGGTTGTTTCATGCTAATGAATACAGGTGAAAAGGCAGTTCGCTCAGAACATGGCTTACTTACAACGCTTGCGTGGGGCATTGATGGGAAGGTAACGTACGCGTTAGAAGGTAGTATTTTCGTGGCCGGCTCCGCAATCCAATGGCTCCGCGACGGTCTACGTATGTTTAGAGATTCAGCAGAAAGTGAGCAGTACGCAAAACGTGTCGATTCAACAGATGGTGTCTATATGGTACCAGCATTTGTTGGGCTTGGTACACCGTACTGGGATTCAGACGTACGTGGAGCATTTTTTGGTTTAACACGTGGCACAACGAAGGAGCATTTTATCCGTGCTACACTTGAATCACTTGCATATCAAACACATGATGTACTTGATGCGATGGAAGAAGATTCGGGCATTCCACTTGAGCGTTTACGTGTCGATGGCGGGGCTGTGAAAAATAATTTCTTAATGCAATTCCAATCAGATTTACTGAATGTCCCAGTAGAGCGCCCAGAAATTAATGAGACGACGGCACTTGGTGCAGCTTACCTTGCAGGTCTTGCGGTAGGCTTCTGGGAGTCACAAGAAAAAATTGCAGAGTACTGGAAACTAGATAAAGATTTTGAGCCTAAGATGGAAAAAGAAGAGGCCTCAAAACTTATTGAAGGTTGGCATAAAGCAGTGAAAGCTGCACAAGCATTTAAATAACTTGCTGTAAAGGACAATGATGCGCTCCGTCATTGTCCTTTTTTGCTGTTTCATGAACGTCACGAGCACGTTATAATTTACTGATAAAGGGTACAGGTAAAAAAGCAGTTTTTATATAAAAAGGATGGGATGAACATGATTAGGCAAGCCTATTTAGATGCATTAGAGCCAAGGTTACGGAATCTCTTTGAATACTTACATGAAAATCCGGAGCCGAGTTGGGAAGAATGGGAAACGACAAAATATTTAGCACAATTATTAGCAGACGAAGGATATGAGCCGCGTTTATTTGAAGATTCACCAGGATTTTATGTTGAAATTGGGAGCGGTGCGCCAGTTATTGGACTGCGTACGGATATTGATTCGTTGTTCCAGGAGGTCGATGGTGTACATAAAGCCAATCACTCTTGTGGGCATGATGGGCATATGACAATGGCGGTTGGCGTATTGCTCATGCTGAAAAAATTAAAAGAAACACAAGATTTCACACTTCAAACAGGTGGAACGATTCGTGTGATTTTTCAACCTGCAGAAGAAAAAGGAAATGGGGCCCTATCAATCGTTGAACGTGGCCTCATTGATGATGTTGATTATTTATTCGGTGTGCATGTACGACCAATTCAAGAACTTCCAGTGGGCAAACATGCACCCGCACTATACCACGGAGCATCGATGATGATGCAATGTGAAATTTACGGGGAAGAGGCGCATGCAGCACGTCCTCACTTGGGCAAAAATGCCATTGAGATTGGTGGCAGTGTCATTGAAGCATTAAAAACAATTCGCGTCGACACGCGCATTTCATGGTCGGTAAAAGTAACGAAATTCTCCGCTGGTGTCGGTCATGGGAATACGATTCCTGGTAAGGCTATGCTGACAATGGACGCCCGTGCTCAAACGAATGCAGCAATGGAACAGCTAGATGCAGGGATTCAGCGCGCCATTCGTTCTGTTCGCGAAATGTATGATGCGCAAATCAATGCAAAGGTGTTATTAAATATTCCAGCCGCAGAAGTAGATGAAGAGGCTGAAGAGATTTTACGTCGTTCGATTGTACAATCTGTTGGCGATAAGCATTTAGCAGAGCCTGTTGTGACACCAGGCGGCGAGGATTTCCACTTCTATACAAAGAAACGTCCAAATGTAAAAGCCGCGATGCTAGGCCTTGGTTGTGGTGTGTCACCTGGTTTACATCATCCACATATGAAGTTTGATCATGCGCAATTAATTAATGGCGTAGAAATTTTAACAAATACCGTCATAAATGCGATGCAGTATGCGAAAATGAATGCGATGAATGTATAAGGGAAGTGAAGCATGATGCGCATAGAAAAAATTGTTTTACGCGAAATGAACATGACGATGAAAGCACCGTTTACAACGAGCTTTGGCTCTGTTCAGGAGAAGCGCTTTTTAATTGTTGAAGTATATGATGAATTAGGGAATTGTGGTTATGGTGAGGGAGAAGCTTTTGAAGCACCTTGGTATACCGAGGAAACAACGGCTACTTGCTGGCATATTATTGAATCCTTTCTAGCACCAATTTTATTGAACCGGGATATCGAACATCCTCGAGAAGTGACACAGTTTTTCAAACCAATCCGCCGCAATATGATGGCGAAATCGGCTGTTGAATGTGCGGTGTGGGATGCCTATGCGAAACGTTTAGACGAGCCATTATGGAAAGTGCTTGGTGGTACACGTGAAAAAATCGCGGTAGGCGTTAGCATTGGTCTTCAACCAACTACAAGTCAGTTATATGACAAAATTGATGCGGCGCTTGAGGATGGCTACGGACGCATTAAAGTGAAAATCAAGCCGGGTAATGACGTGCAACTAATTCGCGCGATTCGTGAACGCTACCCAGATGTGCCACTCATGGCCGATGCCAATTCAGCCTATACATTAGACGATATGGACATCTTGCGTCAGCTAGATGCTTTTCATTTAATGATGATAGAACAGCCGCTCGGGGCAGATGATATTTTAAATCATGCGAAGCTACAAAAGGAACTTACGACGCCGATTTGTTTAGATGAAAGTATTCATTCGTACGAAGACGTTGTGACAGCGATTGAACTTCGAGGCTGTGGTGTCATTAATGTGAAGCAGGCGCGTGTTGGCGGGCTAGAGGAAGCACGTCGTATTCATGATTTATGTCTACATCACGGCATTAAAGTGTGGTGCGGGGGAATGCTTGAGTCGGGTATCGGGCGTGCGCATGCGGTCGCATTAACATCACTTGAAGGATTTACGATGCCTGGTGATACGGCAGGCTCAGATCATTACTGGTATGAGGACTTGATTGACCCAATCGTAGATGTAGAGGGTGGTTATGTCCATATGAAGGATGCACCGGGGATCGGCTATAAGGTCAATCGTGAACGCTTGGATAAATATACAGAGCGCAAGTTAGAGTTGTAGCGCCTGTGGATAACTTTTTTCACGATGACAGGAATTGTGGATAAATAAAAAAGAGGTGAGGATATCGTATCCTTGCCTCTTTTTTTATAACGTTTTGCTCATTATTAATTCGTTTTCAAAATGCCCATCAATTAAAATCGCATCATGGCATTCACCTTCAACGACATAATCGAATTTTTTGAATAGGGCAATTGCTGCTTCATTTGTTTTAGCAACGTTTAATTCTAAACGACGAAGCTTATTTTTGATTGCCCATTCTTCTGCACCTGCCATTAGTCTCGTCCCAATGCCTTTATTCGTGTGCGCGTCTAAAAGGCCAATTGTTAAGGTTGCTCGGTGCTTTAAATACGGAGAATGATAGCCTTCTAAAAATAAATAACCACCAATTTCGCCGCGTACGATTGCAAGTAGCATGATGGATGTGTTTGCAACTTTCCATTCTGCGATGCTTTTGCGCAAGCTTTGTACAGAGTATTTTTGATGTTGCTGCCCGTATGGATACTTGAACATTTTAAGCGATAATTGTTCACCTAAAAGGACAATATCACGCGCATCATCTAGTTCAGCTTGTCTAATAATAAATGGATAGGCGGTTGCATCATCTGTTGTTTCTCCTGAATTTTCGTATTGCACAGGCTTATGGAATGTTACATAGTAGCCCGGTTGCACCGCCGTTACTTGATAACCATTCATTGTCCATGCCAGAAAATGTTTTAATGGAGATTTTGTTTTTTGCCACCAGCTCTTATTTAGATAAGAGGCGTTTGGCAGTTTTTGACCGAGAATGTTTTCAATTTCAGTAAATGACAGTTGAATCGTCGACTGCTGTGTAGACTGAAAATAGTTGGATAATGGAATATATTTCTTTTCAATATGCTGTTCCAAAACGACACCTCTTTAACTTTAAAAGCTCAATCTATCAGAATCGTACCATATTTTTGTGACTAATGGCTGTAAAAATATGAAAAAAATTCTCAAAATTCATTAAAAAAATGCTTAGTTTGTTAAAAAATACATATAATAGTAAATCACTCTGTTTTAATGAAGAGGCGTTCTTTTTAAAGAATAATTATGGTAAAATGAAGTCGGTAAAAAGCAAATATTAGGAGGAATTTTTGACATGAGTAAAGTTCTTGTTTTCGGACACAAAAACCCAGATACAGATACAATCACATCCGCATTAGTCTATGCGTACCTTAAAAATCAACTAGGCGTAGAAGCAGAAGCAGTACGTTTAGGTGAACCAAATGACGAAACAAAATTCGCATTAGAAAAATTCGGCTTTGAAGCACCTCGCCTTGTAGAAAAAGTAGCGACTGAAGCGAACGAAGTAATCCTAGTTGACCACAATGAATTCCAACAATCAGCAGATGATATTGCGGATGTAACAATCACAGAAGTAATCGATCACCACCGTATCGCAAACTTCGAAACAGCAGCACCTCTTTACTACCGTGCTGAGCCTGTAGGTTGTACAGCGACAATCTTAAATAAAATCTTTAAAGAAAACGGCATCGAAGTACCTGCAAACATCGCTGGTTTAATGGTATCTGCTATCGTTTCTGATACATTATTATTAAAATCACCAACTTGCACAGAGCAAGATGTGAAAGCTGCAAAAGAACTTGCAGAAATCGCTGGTGTAAACTTAGACGAATACGGCTTAGCAATGCTTAAAGCAGGCGCTGACCTTTCTGATAAAGCATTAGAAGATTTATTAAGCCTTGATGCAAAAGAATTCGATATGAACGGTAAAAAAATTGTCATCGCTCAAGTGAATGCAGTTGACGTAAACGACGTACTTAGCCGCCAAGACGAATTAACAAATCTTTTAAACAAAGAAGTAGCTGAAAAGGGCTTAGATTTATTCTTCTTCGTTGTAACAGATATTTTAAATAACGATTCTGTAGCAGTACCAGCTGGTTCAGTGATCGAAGAATCTGCAAAAGCATTTAACGCTACTGTAGAAAACGGTCAAATCAAATTACCAGGCGTTGTGTCTCGTAAAAAACAAATCGTACCAGTGTTAACTGAACAATTTGCTTAAGTAGTAGGAAAAAGGGCTTCCACATTTGTGGAGGTCCTTTTTTAGTAGGCAATAAAGATGCATTCTATTTTAAATGTCGCTACAATTACGCTGAGGTGAAGAGAAATGAAAATTCAAGTATGGTCAGATTATGTATGTCCGTTTTGCTATATTGGCAAACGTGAGCTAGAAATGGCATTAGAGGAAACAGGCTTTGCCAGTCAAGCAGAGGTAGAATTTAAAGCGTATCAACTAGATCCAAACACACCAGTAGGAACAACTGAAACGATTCATGAAGCATTAGCGAAAAAATATAGTGCCACTCCTGAAGCGATGAAGCAACAATCAGAAGGGATTACTGCGCGTGCAGCAGAAGTAGGGCTAGAATATCATTTTGATAACATGCATCCTGAAAACACATTTAAGGCACATCGCCTTGCAAAATATGCAGCAACAGTGGGCAAAGAAAAAGAATTAACAGAACGCTTACTAAAAGCCTATTTCACAGAGAACAAGCGTATTGGTGATGAAACGGTATTAGTAGCACTTGCAAAAGAAGTTGGACTTGAAGAGGATGCTGTAAAATCGGCATTACAAGATGAGCGTTTTGCAGCTGAAACATTAGTTGATATGCAAGAAGCGCAACAAATTGGCGTGCGTGGCGTTCCATTTTTCGTTATTAATGATAAATATGCGATTTCAGGTGCTCAACCAAATGACGTTTTTACAAAGGCGATTCAACAAGTTGCAGAAGAGGAAAACTTAAAACCAACACTAAAAATGTTTGGTGACGATTCAGCAAGCTGTGACGGGGATAATTGTAAATTTTAAAAATCGGTCAAAAGTCTGAGTGCATAACTATTGATTATTTTGTAGAAATTAATTAGAATTAGTTTATCTTAAGTTTGAGATAAATAATTTTGTGATAAATAATTGATTAGTTAAGGGAGAGTTTATTTTGACAAACGTATTAGTAGTAAAAGCAAACAACCGCCCAGCGGACCAAGGTGTATCATCAAAAATGTACGAAGTATTCATGAATGAATTAGAAGGCAAAGCAGGCGTAAACGTTTCAACATTTGACGTATTTGCTGAAGATATGCCTTACTTTGGTCAAGATGTATTTGATGCTTACGGTAACTTACAAGCTGGTAACGAATTAGAAGGCGTACAAGCACGTGTAATGGCGGCTCAAAACAAAGCGCGCGAAGCAGTAACAAACGCAGATGTAGTTGTATTCGCATTCCCATTATGGAACTTAACAATTCCTGCAGCGTTACAAACTTTCATTGATTACACTTACGCTTCAGGCTTCTCATTCAAATACAACGAACAAGGTCAATTAGTATCATTATTAACTGACAAAAAAGCAGTATTATTAAACGCTCGTGGCGGTTACTACTCAACACCAGAAACAGCTGGTATGGAAATGTCAGTTAACTACATGCGTAATGTAATTGGCGGCGTATACGGTATGGAAATCATCGATGAAGTAATCATCGAAGGTCACAATGCAAACGCAGCACAAGCAGCAGAAATTAAAGAAGCTGGCTTCACAGCAGTTAAAGCAGCAGCAAACAAAGTTGCTTCATTAGTGGAAGCTTAATTAACATACGAAAGAGGCTGGAACATACGTATAACAACCACCTCTCCTATGAGTATAAGAAAAACCGGAATCGCGCGGTGGCGCGGTTCCGGTTTTTCATTGCGAACGCTAAAAAAAGAAAATGACGTGTTTGTCCCAGTCCCTCTTTTTGTATTCAATTGAAAAAACTAATGACTGCTAAAATAAGTAATGCAAAGGCGCCTAGTAGTGCGACAATACGCGTGTAATGGATGCGCCAGTAAGCACCATCTGCCTGTGCAAAGGGCATCATGATTTTTTCGGGAATACTGCCAATAATAACTAACAGGATTGCAAGAATGATAAAGATGATTGACCACATGAAAATCACTCCGTTTCTTACTTAACAGTGTAGCGGAATGGCTCGCAGAAAGGAAATTTTTGCCGTCTGGACGTTTGAAAAATGAGCAAAAAGGCTATAGTTAATTAGGGAACGTAAGATTCATCAATTTAATGTTTTACCTTTCTAGTACTCCTTATCCTGTAGTGGATGCAGTGTTAATCGCGTACAGAATTGAAATGATTTTTCCTTTTTAGAGTTTTGAACAGCGCTAAAATGATTAATTCATTAAAAAAGACCTCAACATAAAGTTGAGGTCTTTTTTACATTCGATCAAAGTGTAAGAAGCGTTTTCGCTGGAATTTCAGTAAGCCTTTATCCGATTCGATTAATTCACCATAGGTAAGGCCATTTACTTTGAATTCAATTCGTTTACCTTGTGCATGCTGAAAGGTAATATAGTAATCCATTGCCATAAAGGAATCACCACCGCCAAGTAACTCTGTACGCTTACTAACAATCTTTGCATGCGTCATTTCGATCTCTGCAGCGTTATTACGTTTATATTCATTAAATTCTTTAACTGCTACATATAGTATAAAACCTATCACAATAGTTGGTATAATGTAAAAAAATAAAAGCCCATCTGAAATATCCATGTTGAACACTCCTTTCTTTGCTATATGTCTATTATAAATAAATTTTGAAAAATTGCGATAATTTTACGAAAAAAAAGCCTAGAAATTTTCTAGGCTTAGTTAGAAATTAAAAATTATGCAGGATTTGCTTCAATTTCAATATGGATTTTGATGTCATCGCTAACTAAAACGCCGCCTGTTTCAAGTGCTGAGTTCCAGTTTAATCCAAAGTCTTTACGATTGATTTTACCGTCAGCTTCGAATGCTACAACTTCAACGCCCCATGGGTTTGTACCTTTACCATTGTATTCAGCATCGAATGTTACGGGTTTTGTGACACCACGAATCGATAAATCACCAGTAATTTTATATTCATCATCATCGACTTTTTTAATATCTGTCGCAACGAATTTCATTGTAGGATGTGTTTCCGCATCGAAGAAATCGGCAGAACGTAAGTGATTATCACGATCTTCGTTATTTGTATTAATTGATGCAATTTCAACTTCAAATTGAATGTTACCGCCAGATAAATCTTCTGGATTAATATCTAACTCTGAGTTGAAGCGATCAAAGTGACCTTTTACTTTTGAAATCATCATGTGTTTTGCTTGAAAACCAATTGAAGAGTGAGTTGGATCTACTACGTATTTTGCCATAACTAAAATTCCTCCTAATAAATGTTTTTATTGTGTCTAATTAACTTATTTACTTGCTGAACTCAGTATACAGTAATTTTATCTTGAATTCAAGAGTTATCAATTCAAAACATAAAATTATTTTGTTACACCAAAAATCATGTCGTGGCCATTAACGTCTTTCACAACCAACTTTTCCCCTTCGTCGGTAAATAAAACGTTTTCTTTTATTAAGTTTTGACGAAGATCCTCTAGTTTCTCTAATGAAGATAGATGGAGTGAATAAGCCATTAGACCAGACGATGCAAGTGGAGGAAGGGGAGCGCCCACACCCATCCACGTATTCAAAGCGATGTGATGATGGTAGCCACCTGCTGAAATAAAATAAGCTGATTCATGGAAGTTTGTTTTGAAATCAAAGCCAAGTGCATCAAAATAAAGATGTTTTAATGAATCATCTAGTTTTGAGACATTTAAATGGATGTGACCAAGAATGGTGCCATCTGGGAAGCCAGTCCATGGGCGGCTTGGATCGTATAAATCTAAAATGGCTTGCACATCTACTGGCAATGTATCGGTTTCGATTGTGCCATCTTCATGAATCGTCCATTCATCATGTGGACGGTCATGGTAGATTTCAATGCCATTGCCTTCTGGGTCATCTAAATAAAATGCTTCTGAATAAAGGTGGTCGCCAGCGCCTGTAAAACGAATACCACGATTGGCGAGGTTGCCAATAACATGTCCAAGGTCTTCTTTGCTTTTTACTAAAATGGCAAAGTGGAAAAGACCTGTTGTACGTGGCGGGCGCGGGATTGTGTTGTTTTCTTGGACTAAAATAAGCACAGGCTCATTGCTGCCAGCGCCAAATATGGCATGATCAGTAGTTTGTTCGATTAATTGAAAACCAAGTGATTGATAGAAAGCTGTTTGTTTTTGAATATCAAGCACGCGTAATTGTGTATAACCTAATTTCATTTGTGGATCTAATGTGAAACTCATCGTGAAATCTTCCTTTCAATACGAAAATATATAACTTACTTTATGTAACCTAATATATATTTATAACTTTATTACGTCAAGTAATTTAGTTACGAAAAGTTGAAAAGTTTTTTTAATGTATGTACAATAAGGGCACAAGGAGTGAAATAACATGGAACAACAAACAGGACTATGCCCTCGATTATCAAAAGCGATGGATTTAATTGGCAAACGCTGGGTTGGCCTTATTTTATATGAATTATTAGATGGACCTAAACGCTTTAATCAAATTGAGTCATCACTACCAATTAGTGGACGTTTGCTTTCAGAGCGTTTAAAAGAGCTTGAAAAAGAAGAAATGGTCGAACGCTGTGTCTATACAGAAGTACCGGTTCGCGTAGAATATAAATTGACAGACAAGGGTTATAGTATGAAAGGCGCAATCGCCGAAATCGAAAAATGGTCGAAAGAGTGGCTTTAATAGTAGAAAGCTTGTAAAATGTCTAATGAAGATTCATACTAAGTTGTGATGAACTTGAAGTAGAAAGGATTGGATTTTTCCATTATGAAAACGCAATGGGCAAAAGATTTAGCAAAAATCGTAGATCCAGCAAATGTTAAAATAGATGAACCATTAAATAAATACACAATGACAAAACTAGGTGGACCAGCCGATATTTTTGTTATGCCAGAAACGGAAGAACAGGCAAGCGCCGTTGTAAAATATGCACGCGCTCATAACATTCCTATTTTATTATTAGGCAATGGTTCAAATATGGTTGTTCGTGATGGTGGTGTACGTGGAATCGTTTTAAACTTTGCTAAATTAGACAAAGTAGAAGTGAATGGGACAGAAGTATATGCACAATCAGGTGCATTAATTAAAGAAGTATCAAAAATCGCCGCAGCGCATACATTAAGCGGCTTAGAGTTTTCTTGCGGCATCCCGGGTTCAATCGGTGGTGCAATGGCAATGAATGCGGGCGCTTATGACGGTGAAATTAATGATGTTATTAAAAGCTGTAAAGTATTAACAAAAGAAGGCGACATTTTAGAACTTTCAAAAGAAGAGCTTAAATTGGGCTACCGTAAAAGTATTATCGCAGACGAAGGCTACTATGCATTATCTTCTCTATTTACCTTAGTAAAAGGTGCTCAAACAGCTATCGATGAAAAAATTGCTGATTTAACATTCAAACGTGAATCTCGTCAACCACTTGAATATCCATCAGCGGGCTCTGTATTCAAACGTCCTCCAGGTCACTTCGCGGGTAAATTAATCCAAGATAGTGGCCTTCAAGGTCGTGGTGTGGGCGGTGCAGAAGTGTCAACAAAACATGCAGGCTTTATTATTAATAAAACCGGTACAGCAACTGCAACAGACTATATCGAAACAATCCACATGGTACAACGTGTCGTGAAGGAAAAATTTGATATTGCGTTAGAAACAGAAGTTAAAATTGTTGGGGACGACTTACCAGCAACAGTGAAATAATGAATGTGAGGGCGCTCTTCTTTTTAGAGGGGCGTCTTTTTTTGGAGGTAAAGGATGAAATTTGTATCGTGGAATGTAAATGGGATTCGCGCTTGTTTGAAAAAAGGCTTTATGGATTATTTTCATGAAATGGATGCTGATTTTTTCTGCATTCAAGAATCAAAATGTCAGGCAGGACAAGTGGAGCTTGAGTTGCCGGGCTATGAACAGTACTGGAATTATGCGCTGCGTAAAGGATACTCAGGTACGGCAATTTTTACGAAGCATAAGCCGCTTCGGGTGAAATATGGTGTCGGTGATAAGGATACCGAAGAGGAAGGGCGCATTATTACGCTTGAATATGAGAATTTTTATATGGTGACGGTCTATACACCAAATTCAAAACGTGACTTAGCACGCCTACCATATCGTCTCGAGTGGGAAGATGAACTACGTGCGTATTTAGTTGAGTTAGACGCGAAAAAGCCTGTTATTTATTGCGGGGACTTGAATGTCGCGCATGAAGCGATTGATTTGAAAAATGCGAAGTCAAATATCGGCAATTCAGGATTTACGACAGAGGAACGTGGCAAAATGACGACACTGCTTGCGAGTGGCTTTACAGATTCATTCCGTGCACTACACCCAGATATGACGGACCGCTTCACCTGGTGGTCGTATATGAGTAAGGTACGTGAGCGTAATATCGGCTGGCGTATCGACTACTTTATCGTGTCCAATCGTTTAGCACCGGCTATTACAGAGGCAACAATGCATGATCAACAACTTGGCAGTGACCATTGCCCGGTTGTCTTAGAACTTGATTATGCGTAATTACGGTTTTGTCGCAGGCGGGGCAGTCATTGGCGTATTGCTACGGTATGGGTGTATGCTCATCGTGAGCGAGGCACTCGTGTTATGGATTGTGAATATTGCGGGGAGTCTTGCGATGGGTATGTTATATGCTTATTTTGAACGTTTTCCAAATACACAGCTTAAATTGTTACTTACGACTGGCTTACTCGGCTCCTTTACGACGTTTTCAGCATTTTCTGCAGAATGGCTTCGGTACATGCTACAAAGTCCATTGCAGGCACTCGCTTATGCATTTGGCATGACCATTTGCTGTGTAGTCGCAGCTTTTAGTGGTGATTGGTTAGTGAAACGGGGTGAGCGCGCATGATGATGCTCGCTGTAGCAGTTGGTGGTGCACTAGGCGCAGTTGTACGTTATGCACTGATTCAATGGCTTGAAAAAAGGGCACAGCCTTTTTATATGGCGACATTCATCGTTAATAGTGTTGGTTCGTTTTTGATGGGTATGGCGCTGCATTTATTTCAGTCATCCGTTATGCTTGCACTTTTTGTAACGGGCTTTTTAGGTGCACTAACGACGTTTTCAACGTTTGCCTTTGATACGGTCCGTTTACTAAAAATAAATCGACATAAGGCCATTATTTATATGCTACTTACATTGATAGTTGGCTTTGGTTGCATCGTGCTAGGGTATAAAATAAGATGAAGAAAGAAAAAAGCGTTTTAAAAGGTCCATCTTTTAAAGCGCTTTTATTATAATGAAGATAACTTAATTAATTATAGAAGGTGTTTATATGCGACTAAAAGAATGGACAATCGAAGAACAAGAACCACTGATTCACTTTTTAACGAAAAATGAATGGCCTTATCACGTACAATCTCACCCTGGTCGTGAATTAATTGAACGTACAATTGAAGAGGGTGGCTATGAGTCTGATGATGTAAAAACATTTTGGATTGAAAATGACGAAGGGCAAAAAGTCGGCATGGCGCAGATTTATGATTTGCAAGATGAGATTCCGGTTTTTGATTTACGAATCGCCGAGCAATGGCGTGGTTTAGGTTACGGGAAGCAGGCTTTAATGCTTGTGACAGAATTTATTTTTAGCTTGCCTGAGAAGAAAATTCGCTTAGAGGGACATACGCGCCAAGATAATGTACCAATGCGTAAAACATTTGAGAGTGTGGGTTTTGTGAAAGAAGCGCATTTCCGTGATGCTTGGTATATGCCAAAGGAAGATGCCTATTACGATGCCGTTACGTACGGGATTACACGAGAGGATTTCTTTGGTAATAAAACAACACCTGTATCGTGGAATGACGAGCCGGTAGAATTCGATTATAAAAAATATTGGGATTTCCCATCACAATTAGAGACGGAGCGTTTAATTGTGCGTATGCCACGTGAAGAAGATACAGAAGTTGTCTATGATGCCATTTTACGTTCAGTTGGAAAACTAAAAATGTTCATGTCCTGGGCGCAAAAGAAGCCGACACATGAAAATGTAAAGGAAAGTATTCGTAAAGCCATTGCACGCTTTATGAACCGCGAGGAACTACGCTTCCATTTGTTTTTGAAAGACACAGGTGAATTTGTGGGCGTTTTAGGCTTGCAGCATATTGATTGGACGATTCCAAAATTTGAAATCGGCTATTGGATTGATGAGCGCTGGAGTGGTAGAGGCTATATGACGGAGGCTGTGCATAGTATGACGTTATTTGCATTTGAAGATTTAGGTGCCAATCGTCTTGAAATTCGTTGTGACCGCGATAATATTCGTAGTCGTGCGATTGCAGAAAAAAATCATTTTGAACTAGAGGGCATCTTGAAGCAGGATTCTCGTAATGCAAATACGCATCAATTACGTGATACATGTGTGTATGCTAAAATCAGCTTAATTTAGCAGGGGGAATTTTTGTGGAGCAAACTGTTCCATTAGTGAATGTGACAGAAGAAATTGTAAGGGGCACTGTACGCTTCTTACTAAACGGTCCGGAGTATCCAATGTATTGCAGTTGTGCAAAGTGTGAGGCGAAAATATCGGCCATTGCATTAAATCATTTACAAAGTCATTATGTGGTAACCGCTGAGGACCGCGACCGCGCATTTGAATATCTTAGACAACAAGCGCAACTTGCGGAGTTAAATAGACAAGTTATTCACGCGATACACATAATTGGTCAAAATACGCACAAAAGCGAGTAACCCCTGAAACTTCCTTACGTTTTCATGTTAAGTGTAGTAAAATGGGAAGATAACTACTGGAAAGAGAGGGAATGTAGATGCCGACACCGAGTATGGAAGATCACATCGAACAAATCTATTTACTTATTGATCAGAAAGGTTACGCACGGGTATCAGACATCGCAGAAGCGTTGTCCGTTCTTCCTTCTTCCGTTACTAAAATGGTTCAAAAACTTGATAAAGATGGTTATTTAATATACGAACGTTACCGAGGACTTTCACTAACACCTAAGGGTAAAAAGTTAGGGAAACGTCTTGTTGAAAGACATAGTTTATTGGAGCAGTTTTTGCGACTCATTGGCGTCGATGAGAACTTGATTTACAACGATGTTGAAGGCATAGAGCACCACCTTAGCTGGAACTCCATAGACCGTATCGCAGACCTAATACAAGTACTGGAAGAGAATCCTAAGTTTGTACAAAAGATTGCTGCACTGAAAGATTTAGAGCATCACATTGAATAGTACGCGTCATAAAGTGAGAGGAGTTTTAACATGACTGAATTACAATCAGGAGATGTGGTAACACTTGTTGTTAAAGAAAAGTTAGCATCTCAATATGTATTAACAAACGATGAAGTGGATGTACCACTAAATGCATCGGAAGTGCTTGAGGAATTAAACGAGCATGATAAAGTAAAAGTATTTTTATACGCAGACCGTCGCGGCGATTTGGCAGCGACTACTGCCATTCCAACAATTACAAAAGACACATTTGGTTGGGCGCGCGTTATGCGTATGTCTCGTCATGATGGTGCTGTTGTAGATATTGGTACATCACGCGAAGTCGTAGTACCAGCAGAAGATTTACCACAAATTGAAGATGTATGGCCAGAAGTTGGCGACCATCTTTACATTACATTACGTGTCGATTATAACGGCAATTTATTTGGCCGCTTAGTGACAGAGGAACGTGTTATGGAACAATTTGAGAATGGCGAAGAAGAGCTGTTTAACCAAAATATTATTGCGCGCCCATACCGCCTATTACCAATCGGGACATTTTTACTTGGCGTCGATAAACCATACCGTATTTTTGTACACGAAACAGAACGTGATGCAGAGCCACGTCTAGGACAAGATGTTAGCGTACGTATTATCGAAGTAAAAGAAGACGGCACATTAAATGCCTCTATGAAACCGCGTGTCTATGAACGTTTAACAGAGGATGCAGAACAAATCTTTAAATACCTTGAAGAGGTTGGCGGTCAAATGCCATTTAGTGATAAATCATCACCGGATGAAATTAAAGATATGTTTAACATTTCAAAAGGTTCATTTAAACGTGCATTAGGTACATTAATGAAAGCCGGTCGTATCGAGCAAGTGGATGGCTGGACAAAAATTAAACACTAATTAAACATCAATTTAAAAAGGACGAAAAAGAAGGTATGAAACTTTTTCGTCCTTTTTTGCGTATTATAATCAAAATAGTTATTTAAGGGAGAGAAAAAACGATGAAAAAACGAGCTTATGCCATTATTGCAGCATTATGCCTAACGACAGCCGCAGTCGGCGCCACAGCCGTTACGATGACAAGTTTTACTCAATTAGCTTCAGCAGAAGTGGTAAATGAAAAATTAGGCGATCCAATCGTAGTGTACGGTGGATCTTTATCTGATAGCGAAAAAGAAACAGTGAAAAAAGATTTAGGTGTATCTGGTACGGTAAAAGAAGTAACGGTAACAGGTAGCGATATTGCGAAATATATTCAAAATGGTAATTCTTCAGCCCGTCTATATTCTTCAGCGAAAATTACCCCAGAGGATGCAGGCTATGGCATTGTGGTCGAAATTAAAACACCACAAAACATTACGCAAGTAACATCGGATATGTATTCCAATGCGATGTTAACAGCAGGGATTAGTGACGCGAAGGTAGAAGTAGCAGCACCAAAAGCCGTTACAGGTCACTCGGCGCTTGCAGGCGTCTACAAAGCATATGAAGCCACAACTGGTGAAAAACTGGACACAGAGCGTACCGATGTCGCAAACCAAGAGTTAGACGTAGCGACAACATTAGCGGATAAAGCAGGGGTCGACCAAGATAAGGTTAGCCAGTTATTAACGGAAATCAAACAGCAAATTGCTGAGCAAAAGCCAGCGACAAAAGAAGATGTAGCAAAAATTGTGGATGACAAACTACAAAGCTTACAAATCAATTTAAGTGATGAGGACCGCCAGCTACTTGTTGATTTGATGAATAAAATTAGTAATCTAGACATTAACTTCGGTCAGTGGTCAGATCAATTAAATGATTTAGGAAATAAATTAACCGATTCAATTAATAACTTAAAAGATAGCGTCAATGAAAATACAGGTTTCTGGGATAAAGTCGTACAATGGTTCAAAAACTTATTTGGCATTGGTGACGATTCGAACGATAGCGAAACAAATCAATAAACTAAAAAGACTGAGCTGACGAGGCTTAGTCTTTTTTATTATTAAAAAAATGCGTTTATCATTGCAAAATAAAATATATGTGCTATTATATGACTATAAAGAATCTTGAATTCAAGATAACAAAAGGAGCGGATTAACATGACAGTAAACGTATCAGGAATTCACCACGTATCAGCAATTACAGCACAAATTGAACACAATCATCATTTCTTTACACAAATTTTAGGTTTACGTCTTGTGAAAAAAACAGTCAATCAAGATAACACATCATCTTATCATTTATTTTATGCCGATGCAGTTGGCACACCAGGAACAGATATGACCTACTTTGATATTCCAGGAATGGGCCGTACATTACCGGGTGTCTCAAGTATTAACTCAACAGCTTTCCGTGTGAAATCAGAGGAAGCATTAACTTATTGGGTAAAACGTTTTGATGAGTACAATATTACACATGGTGACATTACAGAACGCTTTGGTCGGAAAGTATTGCCATTTCAGGATTTTGAGGATGCACGTTTCTTACTTGTAGTCGATGACGGGAAAGGTATTCCTTATGGTACACCTTGGACAAAAACAGATGTACCAGAACAATTTGCATTAGTTGGATTAGGCGGTGTGACATTAACACTCGCAAACCCAGCTGCTACTGAAAACGTATTGACACAGCTATATGGCTTTGAAAAAGTAGGCACATATCCATCACCAGTAGCAGGTCAGCCAGATATTGTTGTCTATTCATCAGGTGAGGGCGGCCCTGCAGGAGAAGTGCATATTGAAGAACGTCATGATTTACCGATTGAACGTCATGGTCGCGGCAGTGTGCACCATGTAGCATTTCGTGTGAAATCTGTTGAAGAATACGAAGCCATGGTCGCACAGTATGAGGCGCTTGGCCTTCACACTTCAGGGAAAATCGACCGCTTCTACTTCAAAGCTGTATATTACCGCGATCCAAATGGCATTTTATTTGAAGTATCAACAGATGAACCGGGCTTCTCTTCTGATGAACCAGTAGAACATATGGGGGAAGAACTTGCATTGCCTCCATTTTTAGAAGAACATCGTAAATCAATTGAAGCAACGTTACATCCATTAGCACTCGAAGAATAGTTAGCAACAGCTAATTTGGAAAATATATGCTACAATGACGGTAATTTAGTAGAAGGAGTGAATGAGCATGGAATTTGAATTAACAAATCGTGGTGGCGAGGAATACGCTTTTCAACATAAAGAAGGAGAGCGTATAGACGCAGAGATTAGTTGGACACAACTTGGAGATGTGATGGTAGTTGATCATACATTCGTCGACGATTCACTTCGAGGACAGGGTATTGCCAAACAATTATTAAATCGCGCCGCAGATTATGCACGTGAAAAAAATTATAAAATCGAAGCAGTGTGTTCTTATGTCGTCGCTGCCTTTGACAAATCTACAGATTACGATGATATTAAAGCATTATAATTGTGACAAACTATCGAGACTTGCGCATGCTAGTCTCGTTTTTTTTATTTGATGAAAAGGGTATAGGAAAGGGAAGGGCGAATACAGTCTACGAACGAAGATTGGTTAAGTGTTGTGAACAGGACGTTTGCGCACGTAGCTTGATTTCCTTAGATAACCAATTCGGTGCACCGGCATATGTAGAAAGGGTGGGAACCTATGAACCGAACGATTGAAAAAGTACTGGCGATGATTGCCTCGATTTTAAATGTCTTTGGTATTGCTGGTACTGGTGTCTTTATGTTTAGTATCGATAATCTTTTTAAAACGGAAAGTTTACAGCAACAAATTATTGAAGATGTACAACAAAGTACAGGAACAGAGCTGACATTAACAGATTTACAAGATCTTTCGCAGGTGTTTGGTTCGATTGGTTGGTTCGTCATTATTGTATTAATCATCAGTTTAATTATCGGCACAGCGGGCATGATTAAGTTGCATAGTGATACGAAGCTAGCGGGTATCTTATTTATTGGTGCAGGTATTTTTGCTTGTCTCATTTCTGTACCGTCTATTTTATTTTATATCGCAGCAATTCTTTGTTTTACACGTAAAAAAGCGCAACCACAAGAATCACCAGTCGGCAAAAAAACACCGCACCAAATCTCAAATAATCAAGAACACATTAAATAACACAAAAAAGAAAATAGGACAAAACACGTCATTTTCCTTTTTTAGCGTTCGCAACGAAAAACCGGAACCGCCACTGCGCGATTCCGGTTTTTCTTATGCTTCTAGGAACGGTTGTTTTTACACATATCGTATGCCCCAGTCTCTTTTAATCTCTTAATTAAAAAATTTACCGCTAATAATACTACTAATAACTTCCTTTACCTTAGGTGGCACACTGTTTAGGTCATCATGTTTTTTATAAATAACAAGATGCTGAATCATCGCAATTAATGCGCCAATCATGCCGACTTGCATAAGGGTCATATCGAGCTTAGGGAAGTGGCCTGTTTTTATACGTTTTTGCACCTCAATATCAGCGAGGGTTTCTTTATGAAATGTGGCGAGGTAGGTTTCTGATAGCTCGGGATATTTTACGGATTCACCGAATAAAATCATATATTGCGGTAAGTTTTTTTCAACCTTTTCTAAAAATAATGCCGTCCAGCATTGTACTAATTCATTATTTGTTAATGTAGAGTAATCAGATGTGTCCTCGACAAAATGAGTTGGCTGGACAGAAGCGGTTAATAAATCTCGTTTACTTTTATAGTATTTATACATTGCAGCCTCTGAAATGGAGGCACCACGAGCAATCTCAGCTGTAGAAGTCGCATCGAAGCCCTTTTTATAAAATAGTTCGCGCGCAACGTCTAAAATACGTTGTTTTGTTAAATCGCCCTTAGTTGGCATGTTCTACACTCCGTTTCATTTGGTCAGTTGTGACATTATCGTAGCACAAAAATGTTGTGTATAAAATAAAGATTTACAGTAAGAGTATGGATTACTTTCAATAGTTCAGGGGTATTTGTTAACTATAGAACTTTACGGGAGGCTTTTACTATGGCGAATAAAAAAAATACACTTCTCATTGCAGGGCTTGCAGCAGGTGCTTATGCTTATTTACGTAAGCAAGAAAATCGTGATAAAGCAGTAGCAGCATTTAACAGCACGAAAGACAAAGTGGGTGAATTTGTTACACAGCAAAAGCAAAATATGGACAGTAAACGAGGGGCAGATCCAGAGACTGGTGACCATACAATCATTCCAGACCGCGATACATCTTACTATATCGAAGAGAAGGAAATGGTTGATGAGGGCGCTTTAACAACGGTACAATATTTTAATGAAGAAAAGCAGGGAGAAGTTGACGAACAAGACAATTTGGCTTACTTTATTGAAGATAAAGAGATGGTAGATGAAGGTGCATTAACGAAAGTAGGCTATGAAAATGCAGATGCACAGGCCTTTGATGATAGTGAAAAAGAAAAGCAAAATTCGACTTCTTATCATAATGAAGACCGCGATATGATTTCAGAAGGTGCCGGTACAACGGTACACTATTATAACGAAAAACAAGATGCTGATTCGAAAAAGAACGGATAAGAAAAGAGACTGGGACAAAACACGTCATGTTCCTTTTTTAGCGTTCGCAACGAAAAACCGGAACCGCGCCACCGCGCGATTCCGGTTTTTCTTATGCTCATAAGAGAGGTTGTTACACGTATGTCAAAGCCTCTTTTTGGTGCGAACTAAGGTAGCATTGTACCATGTTCTGCAAGATTATTATGGAATGAGAAAGCTTTTGTCAGCATATGAGGTGTTTGACCCCCAACAGTTGCTTTTGCTTCTTCAAAATAGTTACGAAGTGCTTCTTTATACATTGGGTGGGCACAGTTTTCAATAATTAATGCAGCGCGTTCACGAGGAGTTAAGCCACGTAAATCAGCGATCCCTTGTTCTGTAACTACAACATCAACATCATGTTCAGTATGGTCAACATGTGAAACCATTGGAACGATTGAAGAGATTTTACCGTCTTTTGCGACAGATTTTGTCACGAAGATTGATAAGCGACCAGCACGTGCGAAGTCACCAGAACCACCGATACCATTCATCATTTTGCTGCCGGATACATGTGTAGAGTTTACATTACCGTAAATGTCGAATTCTAGCGCTGTATTCATGCAAATAAGACCTAAACGACGGATGACTTCAGGGCTGTTTGAGATATCTTGTGGACGTAAAACAAGTTTATCTGCATATTCTTTAATACGTGGAAGAACGGCATCCATTTTTTCACGAGATAATGTGAATGAACAGCAAGAAGCCGATTTCACTTTACCAGCGTCGATTAATTCAAATACCGCATCTTGTAGTACTTCAGAATAAACTTCAAGCTCTTCAAATTCAGAATCAACCATACCAGCAAGTACAGCGTTTGCTACTGAACCGATACCTGATTGAAGTGGCGCAAGTGTATTTGTTAGGCGACCTTCTTTAATTTCTTTACGGAAGAAATCAAGTAAGTGATTCGCCATTTGTTGTGTTTCAGCATCTGGAGGCACGATGTTAGAAGGAGAATCTTCTTGTTCAGTGACAACGATTGCGACAACTTTATTCATGTCGAGTTTAATACCTTTAGCACCAACGCGATCATTTGCATGCATGATTGGGATTGGGCCACGTTCACCTTGTTTTTCAGGAACATAGATATCGTGTAAGCCTTCTAATTCAGCAGGAGCAGCGACATTTAATTCGATGATTACTTTATCAGCTGATTCTACATAAATAGGAGAGTTACCGACAGATGATGTAGGGATTAAGTAGCCATCTTCTGTAATTGCAGTCGCTTCGATGATTGCGACATCAATTTTCATCGCACCTTGACGAAGGTATTCTGATGTTACAGATAAATGTTGGTCGATAAAACCAACGTCACCTTTGTTGATGTGACCACGCATTGTGCGGTCTACTTGGAAAGGTAAACGTTTGCGAACGATACCAGCGTCTGACATAAGTGCATCGGTATCAAAACCAAGGGAAGCACCTGTGTAGACATCTACTTTAAAATCTTCTAGTCCTTTTGCGCGTTCTACAAGAGCGTGCGGTACAAATTTAGCGTCACCTGCGCGAGTAAATCCGCTTAAACCAAGTGTATCGCCATTGTTGATTAATGCTGCAGCGGCATCAGCAGACATTACTTTGTCTTGTAAGCCGGTGAAGCGTAATCTTTCTTCGACTGTGCTAGTCATAAAAATTGCCTTCTTTCTTTATTATAAAAATACTCATGAAAAGGGCGCTTTTCGTTTCCGAAAATAGCATCGCCCTCATTATAGTAAATTTTATCACCAAATTGTCACAAATTCTTTTTATGATGTATGAAAGGGATGAATTGTTAGCTATTAGAGAAAATTAAAGTTTATTGTAGCAAGCTCTATATTATTGTGATATATAAAAAAACGTGCGTTATGCAGAAGCATAACGCACGTTAGATAGATTCTTAGAAACCTAATGAACGACGGAAGTAGCTAGCGTAGCGTTGGCTAACAGGAATGCGCGTGCCGTCTTTCATGATTAATAAGAATGTTGAGTGTGAATCTGGTTGAATTTCATCGATGTAGTCAATGTTAACGATGTAAGAACGGTGACAACGAATGAATGTGTCAGGCGATAAGAAAAGTTCTAAGTCGCTTAAGTTTAAGCGGTGGTACCCTTCTTTTTTCATCGTTTTTACAAATGTTTTACGAAGTTGTGTTTCTAAGTAAATCACTTCATTGTGTTTTACTGGGTACCAGCAATCATCGATTTTAATTGTAATGTAGTTTGTTAAGAATGGAGATGGCTTTTGAGGGAAGATAGCTGTGATAGCACCCTTCGTTTCGCCTTCCTCTAACAATGGAATACTCATACCATAGTATGGTACACCAAAAACATCTGGTTCGATAAATGAGTTAATTTTTTGGCCGTAATCAAGAGCTTTATGTGTTGCTGAGCCTTCAGGGATCTCGTCACCAGGCTTAATCTTTAAGTCGATTTTTTTGCTTGGTTGATAATATAAATACTTTTCTGTATCCGAGATTACAATAGAAGTATTATCCGGGAAAAATTCTTTAATGACCTCTATTAATTCTTCAATTGATTTGGGATCCATCCATTCATACCTCGTTTCTTCCGATATCTTAAATTCATTTCATCCTGTCATAACATTTTACTATAGTTTGTTTCCAAAATTAAGTACTAAAAATAAATTCTCTACAATTAGGGTCAAAAATAATGCTTTTAAGCAGAAAATTTGCCACTTAGAATGATTGTAAACGCTTATGTTTTACGTGTGAAGCAATATGTCTTGAAAATAATAAAAATATCTTCTCAGCGTATTAAATAAAATGAAGCAAAATGCTTTCACATCGTAACAAAAAAATGATATTTTGTCGACTTATGTAGAATGGACTATAACTTTTATTATAAATAATAAAAATTGCATAATTTTTTTCAAAATTGCCTTTTCCTTTACTGCATAATATTGTATAATTTTTATAAAAATCACTCAATTACTTTGTAAATTATTTAAGTATAACGACCTAAACGGCGGATTTGTAAAAAAATTAGGTTGTAGCTATTCGTGCATGAATTGATACTAATGTCATTGATTGATTGTTTTGGGTTATTACAAAATGCATATTTATCAGAAAGATGGGGATTCTATATGTTACAACATCAATATTCTATCTCAGAAGCAATCTCAAAGCGTTATTTCCAAGAAATAGAGACAATGAACCGCTATGATGGTATTGAAAAGTTTTATGAAATTGAAGCACAGCTTATAAGAGAAATTTATCAATTAGAAACAGAAGCTGCAAAAGAATCATTACGTGCGCTAATTGATTTATTATCAGAACGTTCTGGAAAGCATTTTTTCCGAGCTGTTCGTCATTATTTTATCGTGCTGTCATCCGTTGTTACACGCAAATTAATCGACAATCAAGCACCACTGAAAAAAGCGTTTGCTTTTAATTCAGCATGTATACAAATGGTCGATGAACGCATGAATGATGCAGAATTTTTGCAATTCGCAGATGATTTAGTGGAGTTTTATATTTATGTGATTTCAGAACGTAAACAGCCTTCTTACAAGCATCAAACGGTGAATCGCGTCATTATGTTTATCGATGATGAGGTCGAAACCGATTTATCAGTAGAAGATATTGCGCTGCATTTCTCAATTAGTACAAGTCATTTATCACGTATTTTTAAAGAACATGTGGGGATTACATTAGTTGAATACTTAAATGTACGTCGTGTTGAGGAATCTCAATATTACTTACGTCATACAGCGAAGAGCATTTCAAATATCTCAGAGCAATTCCATTTCTGTAACCAAAGTTACTATACGAGAATATTTAAAAAATACGTTGGTTTGACACCAAAACACTTCCGCGATCAGCCAGATCATGAATATTTCCGATTCCAATTGCCAGAACGTTTAGTGTAATTTACAAATATTCGAAAAATCGTTCTTCTTTAATTTGATATGTAATAGAGAAATACGGTATACTTCACTATAGTTTAAAATAATGATGTAGGTGAAAAAATAGTGAAGAAGAAAATAGGCTTACTTTCAATGCTGGGCCTTGCACCGTTCATTTTAGCTGGATGTGAGTCGGTTAAAAATGGTGAAGGCTTTTTCTATAGCACATTTGTAAAACCTATGGAATTCCTGCTAGATTTCTTTGGTAATACATTATTCGATGGCGGCTATGGTGGCGCAATTATTATCATCACAGTATTAATTCGTTTAATCTTAATGCCGTTCATGCTGAAAACGTATAAAAACCAACAAGGCATGAAAATGAAAATGGATAAGCTTCGTCCAGAAATGGAAGAAATCCAAAAGAAATTAAAAGCAGCGTCTTCTAAGGAAGAACAAATGGCGCTACAACAAGAGATGATGGGACTTTATAAAAAATATGATGTCAATCCGCTAAATATGGGTTGTCTTCCTATGATTATTCAAATGCCAATCATCATGGGCTTGTACTATGCAATTCTGTATTCAGAAGAAGTACATGCACATAAATTCTTATGGTTCGAGCTTGGTGAGCCAGATATTATCATGACATTAATTGCCGGTGCGATTTACTACTGGCAATCAAGAGTTTCGATGGCAAATATGCCAACGCAACAACAAGCACAAATGAAAATCATGATGTATATCTCACCAATCATGATCATGGTGATTTCATTCTCAAGTATGGGTGCATTACCACTTTATTGGTCAGTGTCTGGTTTATTATTAGTCGGTCAAACATATCTTGGTCGTATTTTATATCCACCACTAGATGAACATGGTAATCCAATCAAAAAAGAGAAAAAATCAAAAGGTGCCGCAGAAGCAGTTGTTGCTGAACAGCCACAAGAAAAGCGTAAATTAACGCCTGCAGAACGCGCAGCGAAAGCACAAAACAAAAAGAAAAAATAATGTATAATTAAGTCAGAGTGTCTAGATGCTCTGACTTATTTTTTTGAGGAGGTGGAGGGAGCTCGTGAATATTCAACGTATTACAGGTATTGTGACGGCGATAGCGAGTGTATTAGCTGTCTGGTTTTTATTTAAACAGCAATATGCCATTGCAGTTGTTTTAATATCGTTCACGTTCACATTAACCAATGCATTACGTGCAAAAGATATGAAAGCAAAAGGATATGTGAAAGAGTCAAAAGTGATGCGCACAATATCTATTTTCTTTGGTATTTTAACCGTCGCAGCAATCGTGTCTCTATTCATTTAATATAGTTTAAAGTCAGGGGAGAGCAATATGAAAAAATCATTTATTCGATTCCCAATGCTTACATTAGCCGCAAGTGCACTACTTCTTGCAGCTTGTGGAAATGATGCGGAAGAGAAAAAAACGACAGAATCAGAACAAACAACAACTGAAAAAACGACTGAGGATAACACAGCGACGGAAAAGCCAGTAGAAGAAAAGCCTGCAAAAGAGGAAGTTGAACGTGATGCAGGTGGCTATATTATTGACCAAGAGCCCGCAACAGAGGTGAAAAAGGTGGATGGTGTGGTTATTGCGAATAAACGATTCCCAATGCCAGGTGACTATGCACCAGGTGAAAGTGCGGATGCACGTGCGGCGTTTAATGAATTAAACAAAGCGGCACAACAAGCAGGCTATACATTTAATGCATTTAGCACGTATCGTTCATACGACCGCCAAACAGAGCTTTACAATAACTATGTCGCAAAAGATGGCCAAGAAGCTGCAGACCGCTACAGTGCACGTCCAGGCTTCTCAGAGCATCAAACGGGATTAGCATTTGATATTGGTGAAACAAGTAACCCAAATGACTATGCATCGAATCGTTTTGGTAAAACAGAAGCTGGGAAATGGCTTGCTGAACATGCACATGATTATGGTTTTATTATGCGCTACCCTGATGGAAAAGAAGAAATAACAGGTTATATGTATGAATCATGGCATTTCCGCTATGTTGGAAAAGACATTGCCACTGAAATTTATAATAATGATTCAACACTTGAAGAATACTTAGGCGTTGAAGGGTAAATGGAAAAAGCTGTCGCATGAGGACAGCTTTTTTTCATAGTGGGGTATAGAGAAATGGGAGGCGAAACAATGAAGAATTGGGTAAAAGCAGTAGGCTGTACAGCGCTTATAATCGGACTACTAGGGACTACGATGACGAATACAGTTGTGGCGAAAAGTGATTATATTGCTGGACAAAAGCTACCGAAAAAGCCAACAATAATCGATGGCATTATTTTAGTGAATAAGGAAACACCACTGCCATCAAGCTATGCGCCGGGTGAAAGTGACAAAGCACGTGCCGCCTATACACGCTGGAATAAGGCGGCGAAAAAGGCGGGATATCGCTTCGAGGCGTTTAGCACATATCGCTCATATGCACGTCAAAAAACGTTGTATAACAACTATGTCGCGAAAGATGGACGTAAGGCAGCAGATCGCTATAGCGCACGTCCAGGCTTTTCAGAGCATCAAACGGGTTTAGCCTTTGATATTGGCGAAACGAAGCGCCCATCTGAATATGCGTCGACACGCTTTGGTGAACGCGCAGCAGGCAAGTGGGCCGCGAAGACCGCGCACCGTTATGGCTTTATTATGCGTTATCCAAAGGGGAAAGAAAAAGTAACCGGTTATATGTATGAGCCATGGCATTTCCGCTATGTTGGTAAAACTGCAGCGACTAAAATATATAAAGAAAAACTGACATTAGAAGCGTATTTAAAAGCAAAATAATAAATAAAAGAAGGCATTGCGTCAACGCGCAATGCCTTCTTTTTATAAAATCGGTGAAAGGAGTCGTGAAATCGATTCTTTCATTTTAATGACACGCGAACGTTCCTCATAAATTTTAGGCGTTAGTTCATGCGAATACAGCATATCACGCTCAAACAATTCAGCGAGTTGATGCGAGACATTACGATCATAAATAAATGCATTGACCTCAAAATTTAATTTGAAGCTACGTGAATCGATATTTGCTGTACCGACAGTAGAAGCCTCATCATCGATAACAATCATTTTCGCATGCAAGAAGCCGTTATCATAAATATAGATTCGAGCGCCTGCTTGGATAAGTTCGCCTACATAGGAATAGGTCGCCCAGTACACAAACATATGGTCAGGCTTGTTTGGAATCATAATACGCACATCGATGCCTGAAAGACAGGCGATACGTACGGCATCCATAAAGCTATCATCTGGAATGAAATACGGCGTTTGGATATAGATATACTTTTTCGCCATATTAATGAGCTTTAAATAGCCGTTTTTAATTTGCTCCCAGTCGGAATCAGGTCCACTTGAGACAATCTGTAATCCGACCTCACCCTTACGTGAAATAATCGGGAAGAAATGGTCCTCATATTGCAGGTCGTTTCGGTCAGATGCTTGATTCCAATCGAGTAAAAAGCGTGTTTGTAGCGGATGCACCGAGCTTCCCTCAAGTCGTAAATGCGTATCACGCCAGTAGCCAAATTTTTTATCTAACCCTAAATATTCGTCTCCAATATTAAAGCCACCAATATAGCCAATGCGCCCATCAATAATGACAAGCTTTCGGTGATTACGATAATTCATTCGTGGATTGATAAGTGGCAAAATGGACGGGAAAAATACTTCAACCTCACCACCAGCATTTAATAATTGCTTGAAGTGGCGCTTATGTACGCCGCGCGAACCCATTTCATCATAAAGTAAACGCACCTTCACACCGCGCTTCGCCTGTTTAACAAGTGCATCTAAAATGCGATTGCCGAGATGATCCAAACGGAAAATGTAATACTGGATATGAATATTCGTTTTTGCGGCTAAAATATCTTGAATCAGCGTTTCGAATTTTTCATGCCCATCATCGAAAATATCGACTTTATTATCTTGCGTAAGCACGGCGTGATTATTAATTAAATGCATATAAATTAAATCACGAAATGGTTCAGAATCATTTAGACGATACTCAAAAGTATTGTTTTTAATGGCCTCGATTTGATAATCAACGAGTGAGTCGATACCAATCTTTTTACGACCTTCCCAGCGGAATAAGTGCTTCTGACGTAATCGTCTCCCAAATAAAAGATAAATAATAAAGCCGCCAACGGGGAAGAAGAATAATACGAGTATCCACGCCCAAGTAGATGTAGGCTCACGTCGTTCTAGGAAAATAATCGTTGCGGCAAAAATAAAGTTAATAAATAAAGTTACACCTATAATTGAGAACGGAATATAAGTGAAATCAAGTAATTGACTGAGCAACGGGAACCCCTCCTTTATAAAAAATAACCACTTTCTAGTATATCGTATTCATGAAATAGCACACAGTGAAAAAAATAATCGCGTCCGATAAAACCTACTTGACTTATAGGATTTATGATATTAATATAAGCATTGTCATTATTAAGTGTTACGAAAATAATTAAGTCATATGGAGGAATAAACACATGGATACAGTATGGATTATTGTGAACATGGTCGTGATGTTTGTTTTATTAATGCTTTTATTTAAAATGAACAAAAAGCACGTATCATTTTCTAAACGTGTATTCGCCGGTTTAGGTTTAGGGATTCTATTTGGATTAGCTCTACACTTTATTTACGGCGTTGATTCAACAATTACAGCCACTACTACGGACTGGTTCGGTATTATCGGCTCAGGTTACGTTAAATTATTACAAATGGTTGCGATGCCACTTGTCTTCATCTCAATCGTTGCTGCTTTTACAAAAGTAGTAGCAGGGAAAAGCTTTGGTAAATATGCCGCAATTATTTTAGCCGTACTTGTAGGGACAACAGCAGTTGCCGCTTCAGTAGGGATTGCTTCGGCATTATCATTTAACTTAGATGGCTCATCATTAGTTAGTGGGGATGCAGAGCAAGCACGTGGTCAAGAAATCACAGCGAAATCAGAAGAAATGGGCGATAAATCATTACCTCAACAAATCTTAGAATTTATTCCAGCGAATCCATTCTTAGATTTAACAGGCGCTCGTCCATCATCAACTATTGCGGTCGTTATTTTCGCCGTATTTGTCGGCTTTGCTTACTTAGGTCTTGTACGTAAAGACGAAGAGCATGCCACATATATTAAAAAAGCAGTCGATACGATTTACGCATTAGTAATGCGTATCGTTACATTAGTTTTACGTTTAACACCATTCGGTATTTTAGCAATTATGACAAATACCGTCGCAACATCTGACTTTAACGCCATTTACAATATGGGTAAATTCGTCATTGCATCGTATGTCGCATTAATCACGATGTTCATTATTCACCTTATTATCATTTCCCTAACAGGTATGAGCCCAATCACATATGTGAAAAAAGTAGCACCAACGTTACTATTCGCGTTCACATCTCGTTCAAGTGCGGGTACATTACCAATGAACATTGAAACACAACGTAAGCGTTTAGGTGTTCCAGAAGGGATTGCAAACTTTGCCGGTTCATTCGGTGTATCAATTGGTCAAAATGGTTGTGCCGGTGTGTACCCAGCAATGCTTGCGATTATGATTGCACCAAGTGTGGGCATCAACCCATTTGAATGGCAATTTATTTTAATGCTAATCGCCGTTGTCGCAATTAGCTCATTCGGCGTAGCAGGTGTTGGTGGGGGTGCGACATTCGCAGCCATCATTGTTTTATCTGCGATGGACTTACCAGTTGCATTAGCCGGTATTTTAATCTCTGTTGAACCATTAATCGATATGGGACGTACAGCGCTTAACGTTAGTGACTCAATGGTTGCGGGTGTAACGACTGCGCGTGCAACAGGGGAATTGGACCGAGACACATACAACTCAAAAGATCCTCAAGATTTAGCTGAAATTTAAATATGAAAAAGAGGCTTGGACATTGCGTCTAAGCCTCTTTTTTTGTATTAAAAAACGCCCATCGATTGGACGTCATCAAATCAATATGTATGCAGAAAAAAACTCCGACATGGTCGAAGCAAATTCAAGTAATCTAGTTTTGAGTTTGCGGAGTTGATTTCGGTGGGGCAAGTGTTTTAAGCAATTCTAAGCGGGATTTTGTTTTTGATGCTTTAACGCCTAACTTAGACAAATTTGAAATAATTTTTGTAATGTCAACTTCTTTTGTCATCATGAGCCACCTCAATTTCGTTTGTTTTATAATAAGACGCTGAGTTCAAATAAGAAGTTTCAGCATTTCATTTGACAAAGTTGTTAATATATTTATAATAACATGATTTTCTCAATGAGAGTTTTTCAAAATTGTTACATTCGTAAATTTTTTTAAATAGAATGAAGAATTGTAAATTTTGTGTAAACCCTTATTTATCAACGCCTATTATTAATTTACTGTATTATTTATTCCCGAAAAAAAAGCTAAAACACCTATTTTTTTAAAAAAATAAATGAGAATATAATGTAATTGCCATTTCGTATTCACTAGCAGTACACTAATTTGTAAGCATTTTCATTTTTGAGGGGGCTAATGGAAGGAGGAGAAACGATGAAAAAGGCAGTTATGTTATTAGTATCTGTACAATTTTTCGTATATTTTGGCTTTGGCTTAATTATTCCAATTTTGCCGGAAGTTATTGTAAATCAAGGGTTTCATGATATGCATGTCGGTGGCCTACTAACGATTTATGCGCTAGCAAGTTTTTTCACAGCACCACTGTGGGGCCGGTTATCCGACCGTATTGGGCGTAAAAAATTAATTTTAGTGGGGCTTGTCGGCTTTAGTGTGAGCTTTTTAATGATTGCATTATTTATCGATTCATTACCGATGCTTTACGCATCACGCGTCATCGGCGGTTTATTCTCAGGCGCTCTTTACACAGCGGTTACAGGCTTTATTGGTGATATTTCAACTGATGATAACCGCAATATGTATATGGGTTTTATGGGAATGTCGATTGGGCTAGGGTTTATTTTTGGACCAGCAATTGGCGGGTTGCTTGGTCAAATCAGTCTAACACTACCATTTTTCGTGTCAGCCATCTTAATTTTCTTGCTATTATTCTATGCATCGGCAGTATTAAAAGAGCCAGAAACACGAAAACTAGGTTCTGCGAAGGAAATTATTCCACAAGGTACATCAAAGCTCTTTAGCTATCGTGTGCGCTATTTATTTATTTTCTCATTCATTGTGACATTTTTACTTTCAGGTGTGGAATCGACGTTACAGCTATTCCAAATCGATCAAATTAATATTACGTCTGCTCAACTAGGCTCGTTATTTTTATTTAGCGGCTTCGTTGACTTTTTTATTCAAGGAATGGTCGTGCGCAAAGTGAAGGATGGTCAAGAAGTAAAATGGCTAGCAGGTGCACAAGTGCTGACAGCTATTGGTCTGTTAATGCTACCATTTACGACGAATTTAATTTATGCGGGTGTGGCACTATGCGTTTTCACAGCAGGGAATGCACTTGCGCGTACATTAAATACGTCACTCGCATCAAAGGAATCTGGCGGTATGTACGGAACGGCAGCGGGCTTAAGTTATTCAATGGATAATCTAGGCCGAATTATCGGCCCGTTATTTTTCACATGGCTATTAACATGGCAGGGCGGCAACACGTATTATGTGTCGGCTGTGCTTGCAATCATTAGTATAACCATACTTGTGTTATTTACACGCAGTTCAAAATCATTACGTCAGAAAAAAGCGTAGCACAAAAAGAAGAGTCGCCAATTTTTGGTGGCTCTTTTTAAATTGCGTATTTTCCCAAGTGGCGTGTTTTGGATACAACATATTTTTGAATATGTGTCATACCCGGGTGAATGTCACTAGGTTTTTATTAAACATATGCTGAGGCTCTTTATTTTCACAAATAACTACAAAAGCTCGCCGGATAGTTACGATGATTTAGTAAAGTGGATGACAGAAACGGGGCGTTTTGTTACCCGTTTTTCACGATTTTGGGTTCGTTTTGACGCTCCGAGGGGTGTTTTTTGTCGCTGTTATGTAAGCACCCACATGCGGTGTGTCGCATTTTATAAAAAATAAACTAAATGATAGCTGTATGCATTTTGCGTCAACTTTTGTGTAAAAACAGCCCAAAATTCCATGAAATAGGCTCTTTTTGAGACTCTACGGGGCTAAATCAGCAAAATGCATAGACCAAAAATCGTAAATATCTGCGCATTTTTTAGTAAATAAAAATTTACGTTGACAGCATTTACAGCATAGTTAATAAAACTTCTTTTTTTCATGCGCCAATAGCCGTCTATTGTCGCTTATTATGAAATATGTCGTAGCCAAAACACGCTTCTTGAGTGAATGAGCGATTTCAATGAAATGTATACAAAACAAAAGACGCAGCACCTTTTCATTCAAAAGTGTTGCGTCTTTAGTTAATCGTCTCGACCAAACATATATGTGTGATGGTGGAACTTCATACTAAATACAAGTCCAAGCGCAAAGGCATTACCCATCATCGAACTACCACCATAACTAATGAATGGTAGTGGGATACCAGTGATTGGTAAAACTTGCGTTGTCATACCGATATTTTCTAATACGTGGAACGTAATCATCGCAATAATCCCCGCACATACATATGTACAGAATGGATCTTTCATTTGCAATGTTAATTTTGTTAAGTGATAAATCAGGAAGAAGAATAGTACGATGACAGCACTAGCGCCGATAAAGCCCCATTCTTCGCCGATGATACTAAAGATAAAGTCGGTATGGTTTTCCGGTACATACACTTCATGCCCTTTATAGCCTTTACCGAAAATTTGACCAGAGCCAATCGCATTAAGCGATTTCACTAAGTGATAGCCATCACTTGATGAATATGAGTATGGGTCTAGCCAAGAATAAATACGTGCGAATTGATAGGTTTTAACACCAAGTGTCGCATTTAAAAATTCTTGCTTGTAAAGCGCCATCCATAGTAGGGTACCACCAATACCAGCTGCGCCAATAGCAACCGGTAAGATAATACGCCAAGCAACACCAGCGACGATAACCATCGCAGCTGTAATGGCTAAGAATACTAAACTTGTACCAAGGTCAGGCTGTTGCATAATAAATGCTAATGGCACAAGTAATGTTAAAAAGATTTTCCCTAATAAAATAAAGTCGGTTTTAATCGTTTTGACGGAAGTGTTTTCATTATGCTTAGAAACAACACGTGCGAGTGCGAGAATATAAAATGTTTTCATAAACTCGGACGGCTGGATGTCGGCAAAGCCTAAGTGGAACCAACTCTTAGCACCGTTACGTGGTTCAACAAGTGCCATTGAGTCGGGTAGTATAACTAATACTGCTAGTATAAAAATACCGATGCCATACAAATACCAGGCCATTTTTTTGTATTGCTCTGGTTCAAAGTACATCATCGCAGCGATGATACCGCCCGCTACTACATACCAGAATAATTGACGTGGTACGAAGTTCGTTGCGTATTGACCAGACATTTGCGCAGATGAAATTGCGGCGATACTAACAATACAAAAAAGTGCCAAAATGAAGATTAACGTCCAATCCAAACGATCGAAGAAATTTTTTCGATTGTTATTCATATTTGCCACCTAAATATTAATTATTTCACTTAATTATTATAGCGTATTTCATTGTAACACGCTCGTGCATAAAGTTGTGACGAAATCGAATCACAAATGTTTCAAATTCATGCAATTCAATCTATAATAAGAAGAGGAATGGGGTGATCGACTTGGCAAAGAAAATGCGAGCTGCGGATGATTTTTTGCATCATTTATATGTGCATGTTAATGAGCTGAACCAATTTGTGGTATTGAGCGGTTTAAAATTTCACGAATTTGCTTCTTCAGTCGGTTCGCTTCAAAATATTTTACTGTTGAAAAATGAGTTCGAAGATGGCTCGTTTAACATGCACACGCGCTTAGGGTTTGTGGACGAAAAAAGCATGCCTTACTTTGCAAAGAAAATTTCAGATTCAAAGCAAGATTTATGTTGGATTGATTTTTCAGATGAGAAAAAGTTGAATTTATTAACACCGCAGGAACAGGCGGAGCTTCTTTATATCGGGCATAAAAAGGAGCCATTACGTTCACCTTTTTATCATCAGCTACAAAATAAATACGTCTACTTAGAAAATAAAGAGGATAAGTATACAAAAGTTTATTTTCGAAATTTAGCAGACAATGACCGTCTTGTCGTCAATGTTTTCAACAATGTCATCCAACTCAAAGAGCGTCAAACGAGCTTTTGGCGTCGACGCGTGGCGACCGTTATGCCGCATTTTACAATTGATGTGTGTGATACATTCCGCGATCATATGAAGGACGGCGCGCTTTTTTCAATGTATCGTATTGAAAAGCCGAAAGTAGCCTATGTGCTTGAGGTGCGTAATGTGGCGGATATTAATTTTGTCGATGAGATTTGGGACGATTTAAATTCATTGTTAAAGCAAAAGCCAGATGGGGTACTAGAAGTACATAAGTAGTCCGTAAAAATTTATTTCAGTTGTTGGATAGGTGGATAGGATTCCTTTCGTGTGACGAATGGAATCTTTTTTTTAGATTTTTTTATGAAAATGCGTGAGAGAGTGCTATTATAAGTAATGATATTTTTCTCGCATCAAGTTAGAGAAACTTTGTCCGATAGAAATCGTCCTATTCAATTCAGGGACATTCGTTCGTAGACCAATTAAAATTTGGAGGAACTCATTATTATGAATAAAAAATTAGGCTTATTATACGGTGGTAAATCAGCAGAGCATGATGTGTCATTATCAACAGCAAAGGCTGCAACACAAGCATTAAACTTTGATAAATACGATATTTTCCCAGTATTCATCACACGTGGCGGTGAATGGCGTGTAGGTGAACAATTAACAGCACCTGTCGAATCAATTGAACAATTAGCGTTTACTCGTGATGCAGATTCAGAAAATGACGTAACAGAATTTTTAACTTCTTTAAAAGAACGTAAATTCGACGTTATCTTCCCATTACTTCACGGTACAAACGGTGAAGATGGTACCGTACAAGGTTTCTTAGAAGTATTAAACTTACCGTACGTAGGTAATGGTGTATTAGCTTCTTCAGCTGGTATGGATAAAGTTTCAATGAAACAATTATTCGAAATCGCTGGCTTACCTCAAGTTCCTTACACATACTTCATTCGTAATGATTGGCATAAACAACAAGATGCATTAATCGCTGAAATGGAAGAAAAATTAACGTACCCAATGTTCGTTAAACCAGCAAACTTAGGCTCAAGTGTTGGTGTATCAAAAGCAGATGACCGCGAAAAATTAATCGAAGCGGTTGAATTAGCACTTAAATATGACCGTAAAATTGTTGTCGAAACGGGTGTTGTAGCTCGTGAAGTAGAAATGGCGGTTCTTGGTAATGATGAACCAGAAACATCTGTACCTGGTGAAATTAAACCAAAAACAGCATTTTACGACTACGATTCAAAATACAATGACAACAGCACAGATTTATTAATTCCTGCACCTGTAACTGCTGATGTAGAAGCACAACTTTCTGATATGGCGAAACGCGCATTCAAAATTTTAGATGGTTCTGGCTTAGTGCGTGCAGATTTCTTCGTAACAGCAGAAAACGAAATCTTCATCAACGAAGTTAATACATTACCTGGTTTCACACCAGTAAGTATGTATCCAATTCTTTGGAAAAACACTGGTCTTCCATACAACGAATTAATCGAAAAATTAATCAACCTTGGCATCGAACGCCACACTGAAAAACAACAACTTCAATATCAATAAGAGGAGTCCTCAAACATGAAAAAGACGATTAATGAAATCGCAGCATGGCTTGGCATCGCTCAAACATTTGAGGAAGCCGTTGTAACCGGTGTATCCATTAATACACGTACGCTAGAGCCAGGTGATTTATTCATTCCATTCCGTGGTGAAAACGTGAATGGTCATAAATATGTAGCGCAAGCTTTTGAACAAGGTGCAGCAGCTGCATTTTGGCAAAAGGATGAGCCAAATCCACCGCAAGATGTACCACTTCTTTTCGTTGAAGATTCAGAGGAAGCCCTTCAACAAATGGCACGCGCGTATCGCAGTGAGCACAACGCGACATTTATCGCGGTAACGGGTTCAAATGGTAAAACATCAACAAAAGATTTAATTGCGGGCACATTAGCGCCTTACTATAAAGTACAAAAAACAGAAGGTAACTATAATAACCAACTAGGCTTACCACTGACATTACTTGGCTTAGATGAGGATACGCAATTTGCGGTACTTGAAATGGGGATGGATGGATTCCACCAAATCGAGTTACTAACAAAATTAGCGGAGCCACATTATGCGGTCATCACAAATATTGGTGAGGCACATATGGAAGCGCTCGGTTCTCGTGAGGGTATCGCAAAAGCGAAATTTGAAATCGTACAAGGTCTACAAGCAGACGGCAAATTCTTCTATGATGGTGACGAGCCATTATTACGTCCACTTGTCGCAGCAGAGAATATCCATGCGATTTCATTTGGCTTAGCCGACACCGATGATTTATATGCGGCAAATATTACAGAGGATGAAAAGGGTAGTCACTTTGATGTGCATGGTTTATTAGAGGACAACTTCTTTATTTCTGTACTAGGTCGTCACCAAGTGAAAAATACGTTGATTGCGATTTTAATTGCACAAGATATTGGTTTAACGAATGACCAAATTCGTGAATCATTAAAAGGCGTCGAGCTGACAAATATGCGTATGCAACTTGTTGAAGGCAAAAAAGATATTTTATTCATTAACGATGCCTATAATGCGGCACCGACTTCTGTACGTGCCGCGCTTAACTTCGTTGAGCATGCGACAATGCGCAGCGACAAATGGGTCGTGCTAGGCGATATGCTAGAGCTTGGTACATTAGAGCGTGAATATCATGAAAACATTGCCGACGATTTAAACTTAGACGCGATTCAGCATGTGTGTCTATATGGACCACGCATGGAGGCGCTTTATAATAAGATTAAAGACCAAGCAGATGTGTTATGGAGTGCAGAAGATTATGCACCGATTATTGAACATATTGCACAGCATGCATCAGCGGATTCTTTAGTATTATTAAAAGGATCTCGTGGCATGGCGCTTGAAAACATTTTACAAGCATTTGTGAAATAGTATGAAAAGAGGCTGGGACAAAACACGTCATTTTTCTTTTTAGCGTTCGCAATGAAAAGCCGGAACCGCGCTACAGCGCGATTCCGGCTTTTCTTATGCTCATATGAACGGTTGTTTTTATACGTATGTCCCAGCCTCTTTTTTGATGGCGATTTTAGCGAAAAACAATAAATTTTTGATATGAGATAAGACATGAAGAAAAAGACTATTTTCAAGGATCGTTTTTTTTAATAGGCTAAAAAACACACTTTTCTTCTCGGTTAATATTGCTAGTTTTTAGTAGTATTTGAAAAGGTAAAAATTGATGAAAGGCGCGTTCTATCGCACTTTACTTCTAGTAGTTAAAAGAATACCCACTGCATTTCATAGGTGGGCATTGTTTTCTTTAAAGTAGCATAAAATGATAGCGCTTTTATGGACAAAGATTAATTTTCAGAAAATTTCAATCGGTTGTTATTCGTTGCATAGTGACAAACCGCATGTTAGAATATTTAAAGCAATGGATACATTTTGTATGAGACTCTCCGGTCATTTGATATGGGGAGTACTTTTTTTTGAACATTAACGGTCAATGATGTTGAGGTTTTATAACTTCGAAATTAAACCGCTCGGCAAAGTCCGGGCTTTACTTTATATAAACATACTTCGTATTTTAACGAAGGTATAAGCGTTCAGGATATGAACATCCTAGACATGAGGCTCGATTTGCCCTATTTTCATCTGAAAATGTAACCATTTGTCAACTGCACACTTAACTAAAAGGAGAATGAGAAGTTTGACAAATTTTTCAGAATTAAATATTAGCGAATCTACATTAAAATCCCTAGAACGTATGGGATTTGAAGAAGCAACACCAATCCAAGCAGGTACTATTCCTCTAGCTGTTGAAGGCCATGACATTATCGGTCAAGCACAAACAGGTACTGGTAAAACAGTTGCTTTCGGTGTTCCATTAATTGAAAAGGTAGATCCTAAAGAACCAACAATCCAAGCACTAGTAATCGCACCAACTCGTGAATTAGCCATTCAATGTTCTGAAGAGCTACACAAAATTGGTTACGGTAAACGTTCTAAGATTCTTTCAGTGTACGGTGGTCAAGATATTAGCCGCCAAATCCGCGCACTTAAAAACAAACCACAAATTATCGTAGGTACACCTGGTCGTATTTTAGACCACATTAAACGCCGTACGTTAAAATTAGAAAACGTTAAAACATTAGTTTTAGACGAAGCAGATGAAATGTTAAACATGGGATTCATTGAAGATATCAATGCAATCTTAGAAAACGTACCATCTGAACGCCAAACACTTTTATTCTCTGCTACAATGCCTCCAGCAATCCGTAAAATTGCAGATACATTCATGACAGAGCCTGAAAGCGTAAAAATCAAAGCGAAAGAATTAACAGTAGATAACATCGAACAATTCTTCGTGAAATCTCAAGAACGTGAAAAATTCGATATCTTATCTCGTTTATTAAACGTTCAAAAACCAGAACTTGCAATCGTATTCGGTCGTACTAAACGCCGTGTTGATGAATTATCACATGCACTTAGCATCCGCGGTTACATTGCTGAAGGTATCCACGGTGACCTTTCTCAAGCGAAACGTCTTTCTGTATTACGTCAATTCAAAGAAAACAAAATTGATGTATTAGTAGCAACAGACGTAGCTGCTCGTGGTCTTGATATCTCAGGCGTAACACACGTTTACAACTTCGATATTCCACAAGATCCAGAATCATACGTTCACCGTATCGGTCGTACTGGTCGTGCTGGTAAATCAGGTGTTGCTGTAACATTCGTAACACCACGTGAAATGAGCTACTTACGTATTGTAGAAGAAACTACGAAAAAACGTATGACACCTCTTAAACCACCAACAGCTGATGAAGCTTTAGTTGGTCAACAAGAAGTTGCAGTTCAACAATTAAAAGAAATCGTTGAGAAAAATCATTTAAGCACTTACCGTGCAATGGCTGAAGAGTTATTAAAAGATACAGATGCAATTGATTTAGTTGCAGCTGCTCTTAAATCATTAACAAAAGAGCCAGATGATACACCAATCAAAATTTCTGAAGAACGTCCACTTCCAATGCGTCGTGGCGGTGGCGGTGGCCGTGGTAACGGTGGCGGTCGCGGTGGTAACCGTAACTTCCGCGGTGGCAACCGTAATCGTAGCAATGGCGGAGATCGTCGTCGTCGTGATGGCGGAGAACGCGGTGGAGAACGTCGTGGCAATGGTGGCGGCGGAGACCGTCGTCGTCGCGAAGGCGGAGATCGTCGTCCTCGTCGTCACAACAACGAAGGCTAATAACGCAAATTTCAAGAGAGGCCAGGGATTATCCCTGACCTCTCTTTTTTTGTGCTCGCGTGTAATGTATGAGAAACTTAGAGGACTAACGAAGAAAGGGTGAAGATTTTGCAGGAACCACAGCAACAGATTTCTAAAAAAGGACTTACGGTATGGCGTATTCATGGTGTCATTCAAACCGTCATTGTATGGCTCATTTTGGCGCTTATTGGCGTGCTAACGTATTTTTTTGATTGGTACTCATGGATTTATATCATTATTATCGCGTTAGCAGTCATCGAAATGGCTACAGCAATCTTTATTTTTCCGAAAATAAAATGGCGTCATTGGCGCTATGAGGTACGAGAAGAAGAAATTGAACTGAAATATGGTTTATTTATTATTGAACGCGTGCTCGTGCCAATGGTGCGTGTACAACATGTCAATACAACGCAGGGACCGATTTTAAAAAAATATCATCTGGCAGAAATCTCGATTTCGACAGCGGCAACCGTTCATACCATTCCGGCGCTAACGGAAGAAGAGGCGGATGCACTGCGCTCGAAAATTTCCGCATTAGCAAGGGTGGCTGAAGACGATGTATGAGAAACAGCATCTTCATCCGATTACGATTTTATTAAAACTTTTAAAAATCGTGAAAGAAACCGTTGCGGGCTTTGCGATTATCTTTATCTTAAATATTAAAAACATTCCATGGAATCCGGCAGACCCCAATTTTAAGTGGACTTTATTAGGGCTGTTCGTTGTATTCTTTTTACTATGCATTTTATTTGTGTTCGTATGGCTATCATGGCGAAAGCATGTGTACTGGGTTGAAAATGATGAGCTGCATGTGGAGAAAGGTTTATTTGTTAAAAAGCATCAGTATGCGCCGTTTGAGCGAATTCAAAGTGTAAATTTTAAGGAAGGAATTTTTCACCGTCCGTTTGGGCTTGTAAAAGTGTCGATTGAGACAGCAGGTAGTGAAGATTCTGGTATTGATTTAACCGCTATTTCTCGTGAGCAGGCAGACTGGATTGATACGGCGACAAAACGTGCAAAACGACAAGAAAAAGTCGCTAAAGAGGGCGTTATTGCTGAAAAGAAAGAAATTGTTACACGTGAAACGGTCTATAAAATGACGACGAAAAACTTATTTATTTTAGCGACGACGTCAAGTGGGATTGGGGTGATTTTTTCAGCAGTAGCCGCGATTATGTCTCAGTTATCAGACATTATTCCGTATGAGCTTATTTTTAATGAATTAAAAGACTTTATGAAAATTGGTATTTTAATCGTGTCATTAATCGTATTTGTGATACTTTTCATTTCTTGGCTCATTTCCGTCGTTATTACGTATTTAAATCATGCGAATTTTATGGTGGAGCGAGAAGGGGATCGTTTATTTATTTCAAAGGGATTGCTTGAGAAAAAGCGTGTCGCTGTACCGTTATCGCGTATCCAAGGCATTAAAATTGTTGAAACGCCTTTCCGTCAGCTTTTTGGATTTGCGGCGATTCAGCTAGAGAGCGCTGGCAATACAGAGGGCGAGGGGGAGTCGAAAATTTCACTCGTGCCGCTTATTAAAAAACGAGAAGGACTAGCTGTGTTAGCAGAATTATTCCCGGGGTATCAATTTGAATATACGCTAACGAAGGCGCCAAAACGTGCTTGGTGGCGCTTCGTATTATTCGCAAGTGCGTGGGCGATTCTTCCGGTAGCAGCAGTAAGCTATTTTGTGCCACATGGTTACGGTCTGTATAGCCTAATATTGCTACCGTTGCTTATGTTTTTAGGGTATTTAAAATATCGTTCGTCAGGCTTTGCACTATATGACAAGCAGCTAACGCTTGTGACACGCAGTATTTCAAAAGAGACCTTTTTTGTGATGAAGCACCGCATTCAGGCGTTAGGTGTCGGGCAAAGTGTTTTTGCGGAGCGTGGCAATTTAGCCCGTATCAATGTATCAATTGTTGCAGGGACAGCTGAATCTGAAACGACGCTACGTTTTTTTGAGAAAGACAAGTTGATGACGATTTTTAACTGGTATCGTCCAATGAACTAAAAAAAGAGGCCTCCGAATCGGAAGCCTCTTTTTTATGAACGTTTCTGGCGCTGTTCACGCCACTTTATAATATTTTTTGGATGGAAATTAATAAAGCCAAAAACGGCACCTGTTAATAAGCCAGCGATGTGAGCAGTCGCGTTTACATTTGGCTGTAAAAATGTGATGATTACAGAAATCACAGCAAGCGGCACAATCATTTGACGCAGCTGCGGGAAGATCTTACGCGTATAGTAAACGAGTGCTAAAAAGGCACCTAAAATACCGAAGATGGCGCCACTTGCACCAACGGACACATATTCAGGTCCTTGAACAAAGTACGTTGCGACATTGCCGATGATGCCAGACATCATGTAAATGGTAAAGAAGCGCAGTTTACCAGCAATTTTTTCAAGCTCTGGACCGAAGACGTAAAGCCAAAACATATTTGATAAAATATGTAAGAAGCCTCCGTGAATAAAGACGGCCGTGATAATGCGCCAATATTCACCATCTGCAATTAACCAGTTTGCTGCTGCGCCGTAATTTAGTATTTCAATCCGAATGGATGGCACTAAACCAGCGAGATAAACAAGTAAATTAATGATAATAAGGAATGCGACCATCGGATACAATTTTACATAATCCGACAGTTTTTCGTTACGGTTGAACATATCGTCACCTCTCGTTCCAAGTTACTATTATTATACCTGTTTCAAGATTAAGAAAGAAAGGATGAGCTAAATGATTACAGGAATTGGACTCGATATTATTGAAATTGAGCGTGTTGCCAAAATAAATGAGCGCAGCGATGCTTTTCGAAAAAAGGTTTTGACTGCAAAGGAATGTGCGATTTATGATACGTTAAAGCCAGCACGTCAGCTCGAATTTTTAGCGGGGCGTTTTTCAGCAAAAGAAGCTTTTTCGAAAGCACTTGGTACAGGACTTGGGAAAGACTGTGCACTGCATGATATTGAAATTTTAAAGGCACCAAATGGCCAGCCGCTCCTTTATTTTAAAGGTGAGAAAGTGCCTGGTTTTGTATCGATTACACATTCAAAGGCCTATGCAGCTGCACAGGTCGTTTTGGAGAAAGCGTAAAGTTTCTTATGAAAATGGGCTTAAAGTTATAATTTAGGGGTAAAGAAAATTATCGCCCTTAAATCGAAAATAATGTCTTTTTAAAGAGCCTTTGAAAAGATTGACCTCATCAGTTGAGAGGTACATAATATTAGAATAAATCACGATTAGAAGAGGTTAGACAAAATGGAAGAACTACAAAATTTTCGACCTACAAAGGCCGTTATCGATTTAAAAGCGATTCAATCAAATGTTTCAAATTTACGCAAACACTTACATTCGGACGTACATATTATGGCTGTTATTAAAGCAAATGCATACGGTCATGGTGATATACGTGTTGCGGAGGTTGCACTTAAAGCGGGTGCAACAATGCTTGCGGTAGCAACACCAGAGGAAGCACTGCATGTACGTCAATTTATTGCGGATGCACCGATTTTAATTTTAGGAGCAGTACCTGTTCACTTTGCGCCATATGCTGCAAAATATAATATTACGCTAACGGTATTTTCGACAGAGTGGCTTGAACAAGTAGCAGCACTTGCACCACAATTTGAAAAACCTTTATTGATTCATTTGAAAGTGGATAGTGGAATGGGTCGAATTGGCGTGCGCACAGCTGAAGAGTTACATGCTGTATACGAGGCTGCACAGCTAGAAAATGTCGTTGTAGATGGTATCTTTACACACTTTGCGACAGCGGATGAGGAGCAAACGACGTTTTATGAGCATCAGCTTGCAACATTTAAAAAGCTTGTGGCGTCCCTTCCTAAAAAACCACGTATCGTGCATGCGGCAAATACTGCTGCATCTCTTGTGAAAGAGCATGTACAGTTTGATGCGGTTCGCTTTGGCATTTCGCTTTATGGCTTATCCCCATCACCTTATGTGGAAGAACATTTACCATATGACCTATGCCCTGCATTTTCACTTGAAACGGAGCTTGTGCATGTGAAACAATTGCACAAAGGGGACACAGTTGGATATGGCGCCACGTATGAAGCGACAGAAGACGAATGGATTGGTACGATACCGGTTGGCTATGCAGATGGCGTTATTCGTGCTCTTGCGAACCAAGAATTTTTAGTGCAAGGAATGCGCGCACCAATTGTCGGACGCATCTGTATGGACCAAATTATGATTAAATTACCAAAAAAAATGAGCGTTGGTGAACGTGTTGTTTTAATTGGTAAACAAGGCAAGGATGAAATTACAATGCAAGAGTGGGCAAGCCGTCTAAATACGATTGTTTATGAGATTCCATGCATGTTAACACCCCGAATTCCACGCGTCTACAAAGCCTAATTCGGGCGGTGTAGTAGGCACGAAAATTCAGAAAACTAATATTACTTATATCGTTTATTTTGTTTTACACCTTTTCAAGATTACCAATCGATGGTAGTATTGGTGTTAAGCTTATTTAAGAACGACTATAAATTGAGGTTTGTTTTGGAGGTGCTGGCTGTGAGTCAAAAACAATTAGATTTAGTTCAATTGCCCGAATATGAAATGGAAAAAGCGTATGAAGCAGTTTTACAAAAGATTGCTCAACATTACGCATATGAAAGTGATGTGCGAAAAAATGCACGTCAGGAACAACAAAAACATATTCGAGAGGCAATGGTTAAGGGATATGAAGAAATGTCTCAAATTAACCTTACGATATGCAGCGAATGTTTGCATGTAGAGTACGAAGCGGAGCATGTAACTGGCCGTATGTGGTAGCGCGTCTCGTTTACGGAGGATGAAAATGTGAACGTAAAACGCGGAGATGTCTTTTTTGCAGATTTATCACCAGTGGTCGGTTCCGAGCAAGGTGGGACGCGACCGGTGTTGATAATTCAAAATGATATTGGAAACAGATTTAGCCCGACCGTCATTATTGCGGCGATTACAGCACAAATACAAAAAGCAAAACTACCTACACATGTCGAAATTGATGCGAAAAAATATGGCTTCGAACGTGATTCGGTTATTTTGTTAGAACAACTTAGAACAATCGATAAGTCTCGACTAACAGATAAAATAACACAATTAGACGGACCATTAATGAAAAAAGTAGAATCGGCATTGGAAATTAGTTTAGGCCTCATTAAATTTTAGTATACATAAAAAAAGACTACTATTAGATCGAGTAGTCTTTTTTGTATTCAAAATAAAAACTATCAAAGTTATGTATAGAAATAAAAATTGAGCCGATATAGAAAAAAATGACTTTTAAAAGTGAATTATGTACAGAAATATTATACAATTGTGTAAAGATTATACTGAAGGGATGGTGATTTTTGATTAACTGGATAGAAGAGCATAAGTTAGAGATTGCATCAAATGTAGAGCACGCGTGGAATCAGCGTGGAAATGGACAAGAAATCGCAAATGAGAAAATCACCGACATGATTTATTTATTTGAGCAAATTGATTGTAATGATGAGGAAAGACGTCAACAACTTTGTCAATTATATAGTCAAAAGTATGAGTATTTCCAGGACACCGTATTACTTGTACAGCTTGTAGAAGAAGCTGTATTAGACGCCGTTCTTAAATCAAATACCCATTCCGTTGAAAAACTAAGCATTTTTTTAAAAGAAAATTATAAAAATATGCATGACATTGAGCGTTCTCTTGTCAAAGAATATGAACATAGCTATAAAGATGCGATGAATATGCAGCGAATCGCATTAAAAGAGCTATCGACGCCGATTATACCAATTCTTGATAAAATCTCCGTCTTACCACTTGTTGGCACAATTGATACAACGCGTGCAAAATTGATTATCGAAAATGTTTTAGAAGGTGTATTAAAACATAAATCAGAAGTATTGCTTATCGATATTACAGGTGTTCCGGTCATTGATACAATGGTGACGCATCATATTATTCAAGCAGTTAAAGCGGTGAAGCTACTAGGTACTACGTGTATTATCGTCGGCATTCGTCCAGAGATTGCCCAGACGATTGTATCGCTTGGCATTGATTTAGATGAATTTATGACAGCAGGTACATTGCAACGTGGCGTAGAAGAGGCATTACGCTTAACAAAGAGAAAAATTAGCGAGGTGTGATAACGATGATACAGCCAAAAGTGCCGATTTTAAAATTGAAGAACTGTTTAATTATTTCAATTCAATGGGAGCTTGATGATGCAACAGCATTACAGTTTCAACAAGATGTTCTCGAAAAAATCCATGAAACAAATGCACGCGGGGTTGTGATTGATTTGACAGCAATTGAATTTATTGATTCGTTTATTGCACGAATCTTTGATGAGGTTATTCAAATGGCAGGAATGATGGGTGCAAAAGTAGCGCTAACAGGTATCCAGCCACCGATTGCGATTACGCTTGTTGAATTAGGCATTGAATTAAGTAATGTATTAACGGCGCTCGATTTAGAGAGTGGTTTGGATCGATTACAACAAGAATTGGAGGGATAAGAATGGACGTTTCCTCAGTGAGCATTTTGACGGAATGGGATATTGTGGCTGCACGTCAAATGGGCCGTAGTGAAGCGAAAGCGATAGGCTTTGGAGCTGTGGACCAAGCGCGTATAACAACAGCAATTAGTGAACTAGCTCGAAATATTTATTTGTATGCAGAGCAAGGAAGCGTCACGATTGGACGTTTCGAAAAAGAAGGTAAAGTAGGAATCCGTATTGTTGCAGAAGATTATGGGCCAGGGATTAGTGATGTACAGTTAGTGCTTCAAGATGGATATTCTTCTTCTTATGGTTTAGGAGCAGGGCTTCCAGGGGTAAAGCGTTTGATGGATGAATTTGATATTCAAACAGAAGTAGGAGAAGGCACGAAGATTACAATTGTAAAATGGTTGTCTTAGCAGATAGGTGAGGATGCGTTACGAAAGAGATACAAAAGCAGTATACAATGTTACTTAGCCAATATTTAAAGTATCAAACAGAGAGAAATTTATATTTAGGCCAAAACTTCAGTCGCCACCTTGTCCAAAAGAACATTACACCAGAAGAGGTCATTAGCATCCACAAAGTTGCACTTGAAGAAATTCAAGAATTAGGAATAACGGATAATATCATTATTTCGCTCGATTTCCTAACAGAATTTATGATCCAGTATGGCTTAGCGCTACGTGAGCATAAAATCTTAGTTGAGCAGCAAGAGTCAATGAATCATGAAATTGAATTAGCAGCGAAAGTGCAAAATACGATGCTGCGTACAAAAAAGCCAGAGCTCGATGGTGTTGAGATTGATTTTCTTTCGGTACCAGCTGGCAAGATGAATGGCGATTATGTTTATTTTCAAGATGATGATAGCGATTTTGTAGGGGTTGGCGTAGCAGATGTTGTCGGAAAAGGTATTCCGGCAGCGCTTTGCATGTCAATGGTGAAAAATGGTCTTGATACATTGGGTCAAGCGAGTATTAGCCCGGCATATGCGCTCGATGTGTTAAATCGCATCGTTGAAAAAAGTGTAGAAGATAATATGTTTATCTCGATGTTCTATGGACGATATGACAGTGAAGAGTCCATTTTTACATATGCATCGGCAGGACATGAGCCCGCGCTTTATTATTGTGCACGAGAACAGAAGTTTTATGATCTCGATGAATCAAAAGGGTTATTGTTAGGGATTTTACCAGATGTTCATTATACGGAAAGTTCAATTAAACTAGAAGCGAATGACATGATTATCATTATGACGGATGGCGTAACAGAGTGTCGTACAGAAGATGAACGTTTCCTTACGCGAGAAGAGTTAATTGAGATGATTTTTAATGTGAAAGAGGAAACGCCAGGGGACTTAGCGCGTAGTGTATTTAAAGCGCTTGAAAAATTCCAGGCCTTTCATCAGCGTGATGATTTTACATTAGCGGTAATAAAAAAAGTACAGTAAATTAAACAGAGGTGTAAATAATGGATTTAACAGTAAATATTACAATACAAGAAGATAATAGCGTTTTAGGTGTAATTAGCGGGGAAATTGATGCATATACAGCACCTAAATTACGCGAACAGTTACTTGCAATTGATACGAAGAGTGCAAAAAAAGCCGTACTTGATTTAGCAGATGTAGGCTATATGGATAGTACAGGTATTGGCGTTATCGTCGCATTTTATAAGAGTGTGATCGCAGATGGCGGTGACCTTACACTAATCGGCTTGTCTCCACGTTTAAAACGTTTATTCGATATTACAGGTTTAAGCGGCATTATTCATGTAGAGGAGGAGGCATAGGTAATGAAGGAATTCGATTATTTTGAAATGCGCATCCCATCAAAGACTCAATACGTTGGTGTTGCGCGCTTAACAGTATCTGGTTTAGCAAGTCGCCTAGGCTTTTCTTATGACGACATTGAAGATTTGAAAATTGCGACAAGTGAAGCGGTAACAAATGCGATTCAACATGCTTATGTAGAGGATGAAGAAAAGCAAGAAGTTGTTGTTGGTTGCGCAGTATACGAAGATAAATTAGAAATCATGGTTGCGGATTATGGCCGTAGCTTTGAATTTGAAGAAGTAAAAGAAAAAGTAGGCCCGTATCACGAAGAAACGGAAGTGGAATTTATTCGTGAAGGAGGGTTAGGTTTATTTTTAATTGAAAGTTTAATGGATGAAGTAAAAGTATTAAACGAAAATGGCGTAACAGTGTTCATGACCAAATATGTTTCACGAGAGCAGGTGAATGCACATGTGGAAACAGACGTCCACTAGAAATGCCTCAAAGGAACAAGTACTCGCTTGGATTAAACTATACCAAGAAGAAAAAGATGATGAAGCACAAACACGTCTTGTGGAGAACTATCAGTATTTAGTTGAATCAATTGCTCGTAAGTATTCAAATGGCCGTTCGTATCATGATGATATTGTGCAAGTAGGGATGCTAGGACTGCTCGGTGCAATTCGTCGCTTTGATCCTGAATTTGGTCGTAGCTTTGAAGCGTTTGCCGTCCCAACAATCGTCGGTGAAATCAAACGTTTCTTACGTGATAAAACATGGGATGTGCATGTGCCTCGCCGTATTAAAGAGCTTGGTCCACGTATCAAGGCTACAGTAGAAGCATTGACGACAGAGTTACAGCGCTCACCGAAAGTCTCGGAAATTGCTGAGCGTTTAGAAGTGACGGATGAAGAAATTCTAGAAGCAATGGAAATGAGTCGTAGCTACCAAGCGCTATCAATGGACCACTCGATTGAATCGGATTCCGATGGTAGTACGGTGACATTATTTGATGTTGTTGGGCAAGAGGATGATGAGTTTGAGAAAACGAATCGTCGCATGATTGTTTCTGAGGCAATGAATGTTTTAAATGAGCGCGAGAAACAAATTATTCAACTGACTTATTTAGAACAATTAAGTCAAAAAGAAGCTGGTGAGCGTCTAGGTATTTCTCAAATGCATGTGTCGCGTCTACAGCGAAAAGCCATTAAAAAATTACAGCAGGCAATTATCGCTTCAGGTGGTGTCTAAGATAAAGTGGTCGTATCATGTTTTTCAGCGCAATAAAAAAGAATATGATGTTTGTGGTGACGGTTTTTTTATCGGAGAGTTTGGTGAACGTATCGTTTGTGTTGTGACAGATGGATTAGGAAGCGGTCCAAATGCGCATGAAAGTGCCAAACTTGTAACACAGGCTGTAGAACAATACAGTGAGACATTATCCATTCAAGATATGATGCATAGATGCAATGAAGCACTACGTATGCAACAAGGAGCTGTCGCGTCGATTCTCTATATTGATTCCACGCAGCAACAAATCCATTATTGCGGTGTTGGCAATATTTCATGTTATTTGATTCATGAAAATAATGTGAGTTATCCAAAGCCGCATTATGGCTATTTAGCGGGCAAACGAATTAATCCTTTTGTAGAGACATTTTCTTTTACAAAAGGAGATCGTTGCTTCCTTCACTCAGATGGTATCGAGGTAAATGATGTGAAGCAATTAGTTGATTGCACAACATGGCAAGCGTTGAGGCAAGATGATACAGAGCAATATCTCACATATAAAGATGACGATTTAACGTATGTGATGCTCAATCTTTAATCGAAGGTACCGGAAACCGGGCCTTCTTTTTTTATGTAAGGATAATAGAGAAAAATGATAAAATGAGGCGAAGAGAAAGGATGAGGTAGATGAATTTTTCAGCGATGATTGCAAAGGAACTAACAGTCGCACCGAAGCAGGTAACAGCAGTTATTACATTACTAGAAGATGGCAATACAGTGCCGTTTATTGCGCGTTACCGAAAAGAAGCAACCGGCTCTCTTGATGAGGTACAAATTAAAGCCATTGAGGACCGCCATCATTATTTAGTGCAATTAGAGGACCGTAAAAAAGAGGTCATTGCATCGATTGATGAACAGGGTAAGCTGACACCTGAGCTACAAACACAAATTACGCGTGCAACAATCTTAAAACAAGTGGAAGATTTATACCGTCCCTATAAACAAAAACGTCGTACGAAGGCAACGATTGCAAAAGAACTAGGACTAGAGCCTTTAGCAGACCAATTACTAGCGCTACCAAATGAAGCACCAGAAAAATTAGCGCAAGCCTTTGTATCAGAGGAAGTAGATGTGGAAGTAGCATTACAAGGTGCGCGCGATATTTTAGCGGAGCGTTTTAGTGATGATGCAAAAATTCGCGAAACAATTCGCCGCTTCACATGGAAGGAAGGTGTCATCTCTACATCGGTTAAGGATGAGGAGAAGGATGAAAAAGCCATCTTTGAAATGTATTATAGCTACGAGGAACCACTTGCTAAAATTGTGCCACACCGGACACTCGCGATTAATCGCGGAGAGCATGAGGAGGTTTTACGTGTAGCTATTAAAGCGCCCGTCGCAAAAATTGAGGAAGCAATGCGCCGTTTGTGGATTACAAACCCACAAGCAAAAACAGCTGCACAGCTTGAACTCGCGATTGAAGATAGTTATAAACGCTTAATTGCACCATCAATTGAGCGCGAGGTACGCGGGGAATTAACGGAGAAGGCAGAAGCACAGGCCATTCATATTTTCTCTGAAAACCTGCGTAGCTTATTATTGCAGCCTCCGATGAAGGGGAAATATGTATTAGGACTTGACCCGGCATATCGTACGGGCTGTAAATTAGCAGTCGTAGATGATACAGGGAAAATGCTTGATATCTCTGTAATTTATCCACATCCCCCAAAAGCAAAACGTGAGGATGCGAAGCGTATTATGAAAGAGATTTTGGCGAAATATCCGATTTCGATTATTGCGATTGGTAACGGCACAGCTTCTCGTGAATCAGAGGCCTTTGTAGCGGAGGTGTTACAAGAAGCTTCAAGTGATACGGCTTATGTCATTGTGAGTGAAGCGGGCGCGAGTGTATATTCGGCATCTGATGTGGCACGTGCAGAATTTCCTGATTTACAAGTAGAGCAACGTAGTGCAGTATCCATTGCACGTCGTTTGCAGGACCCCCTAGCAGAGCTTGTTAAAATCGAACCGAAGGCAGTGGGTGTTGGTCAGTACCAGCATGATGTTTCGCAGAAAAAATTATCCGAGTCATTAACGTTTATCGTAGAAACAGCAGTAAACCAAGTAGGGGTTGATGTGAATACAGCCTCTGCATCTCTTTTACAATATGTTTCAGGTTTATCAAAAAGTGTCGCAGAAAATATCGTGACGATGCGCGGCGATATTGGCAAGTTTACAGCGCGTACACAACTTAAAAAGGTGCCAAGACTTGGCGCGAAAACGTACGAGCAAGCAATTGGCTTTTTACGTGTCATGGACGCAAAAAATCCGTTAGATGCTACCGGCATTCACCCAGAAAGCTATCCACTCGCAAAAGAGTTATTAAAACGCGCCAATACGACAATTGGTGCACCGGATGCGGAGGAATCATTACGTCAATTAGACATTGTGGCGTTAAGCAAGGAGTTAGGTATTGGTGAAATCACAGTAAAAGATACGGTAGATGTTTTAATGAAGCCGATGCGTGACCCACGTGATGCGTTCCCTCAGCCATTATTAAAGAAAGATATTTTAAAAATGGATGATTTAAAACCGGGTATGGAGCTACAAGGAACAGTACGAAATGTAGTAGATTTTGGCGCCTTTATCGACATTGGCGTTAAACAAGACGGACTTGTGCATATTTCAAAACTGAAAAAAGGGTTTGTGAAGCACCCATTAGATGTTGTATCACTTGGCGACATTGTAACGGTATGGGTGGACTCGGTTGATACAAAAAAAGAACGCATTGCTTTAACGATGCTTGCACCACAATAAATAGAAAGTGCTGTCTTCTATGTGTAGAATAGAAGGTAGTACTTTTTTTATCGAGGAGGAATACGTGTGACAGATACACAAGTACATCAATTAGTATGTGATATTTCAATGCAATACTTTCATAAGCCATTTCGGCATCAAGCTTTTTTTAATCAACGTTTAAAAACAACCGGTGGACGCTATATGCTAAATAGCCATAACATCGAATTAAATAAAAAAATGCTTGAGGTATTTGGGTTGAATGAATTAACGGGGATTATTAAGCATGAGCTATGTCACTATCATTTACATTTAGAAAACAAGGGATATCAGCATAAGGATCGGGACTTCAAACAGCTTCTTGTGAGAGTAGGTGCGCCGCGCCACTGTTCTTCTATTGAACAGGAAGTGAAAAAAACATTATATAAACATCATTATGTATGCAGTAAATGTGGGCAAAGCTATCAACGACAAAGAAAGATAAATACGTTAAAATACCGCTGTAGCAGATGTTTAGGAGAGCTTTTAAAAAAATAAAAAGTTTTTTTGAAAAAACTATTGACGTTTGTTGTATACCTCTCTATAATAGTGAAAGTCGACAAGGTAATCACTTACCTGAACGACACGAAAATTTTATTTATTATTCCGTTGTAGCTCAGTTGGTAGTAGCATCTGACTGTTAATCAGAGGGTCGCAGGTTCGAGTCCTGCCAACGGAGCCATGGCCCCTTGGTCAAGCGGTTAAGACACCGCCCTTTCACGGCGGTAACACGGGTTCGAATCCCGTAGGGGTCACCATTTAAATTAATATCATTATCGCGGGGTGGAGCAGTGGCAGCTCGTCGGGCTCATAACCCGAAGGTCGCAGGTTCAAATCCTGTCCCCGCAACCAATGGTCCGGTAGTTCAGCTGGTTAGAATGCCTGCCTGTCACGCAGGAGGTCGCGGGTTCGAGTCCCGTCCGGACCGCCATTTAAATATTGGGGTATAGCCAAGCGGTAAGGCAATGGATTTTGATTCCATCATGCCCAGGTTCGAATCCTGGTACCCCAGCCAATTAATTTATTGCATTTGTTATTTTTGGTCATGAGTCATTAGCTCAGTTGGTAGAGCATCTGACTTTTAATCAGAGGGTCGCTGGTTCGAATCCTGCATGACTCACCATTTTATTTTTTGGAATTAAGTATTGACACTAAGAATTATATGTGTTACAATATAAACACTTCGTTGAATGAGATGCGGCCGTGGCGGAATGGCAGACGCGCTAGGTTGAGGGCCTAGTCGAGGCAACTCGGTGGAGGTTCAAGTCCTCTCGACCGCACCAAATATTTCATATTTTAATATTATAACTTTATAATAATGCGCCCATAGCTCAATTGGATAGAGCGTCTGACTACGGATCAGAAGGTTGTGGATTCGACTTCTGCTGGGCGCACCATATGCGGGTGTAGTTTAGTGGTAAAACCACAGCCTTCCAAGCTGTTGTCGGGAGTTCGATTCTCCTCACCCGCTCCATTAGTATTATTTATAAGGTCAAAATGAACCTTGAAAACTGAACAAGCAAGATGTAATCACAATAAATTCGGTTCAATTGAATCGAAAAAAATGTTATCAAGCAAGATAACGCTAGCAAAGCAAATGAGCTTTCAAACACTTTTTATGGAGAGTTTGATCCTGGCTCAGGACGAACGCTGGCGGCGTGCCTAATACATGCAAGTCGAGCGAATGATGAGAAGCTTGCTTCTCTGATTTAGCGGCGGACGGGTGAGTAACACGTGGGCAACCTGCCCTGTAGACTGGGATAACTTCGGGAAACCGGAGCTAATACCGGATAATTCTTTTAGCCTCATGGCTTTAAGCTAAAAGGCGCTTCGGCGTCACTACAGGATGGGCCCGCGGTGCATTAGCTAGTTGGTGGGGTAACGGCCTACCAAGGCAACGATGCATAGCCGACCTGAGAGGGTGATCGGCCACATTGGGACTGAGACACGGCCCAAACTCCTACGGGAGGCAGCAGTAGGGAATCTTCCACAATGGACGAAAGTCTGATGGAGCAACGCCGCGTGAGTGATGAAGGTTTTCGGATCGT
>NZ_JTFC01000038.1 GCF_003991225.1 Candidatus Kurthia intestinigallinarum | reverse complement strand
ATTTCTAGTCTTTCCATACCCTTTTTCGATTTGTAACAGTCCGGATTGAATGGTATTTTAACGAAAATACGGACTGGTTATTACTATCTAATTTCATTGCCACATCAATCTTTCATACTTATCATACGGATTATCTCCTGAAACGTGCTATTCGTCAAAAGCACAGCATGCATCGCCCACCTACTCACTTCGCTCCTTGAGGTGAGCGTCTTCTGCTACAGACATGATAAAAATGCCGCTACAGCAAGACGTCTTCTTCAAATATACGCTCCTATCGTAAGACCCGTTTCTTTTTTAAAGGTTCTTGTTAAATAATATTTTGAATAGCCTATTCGCTCCGCATATTGCTCCAACTGCCAATCAGTTAATAACTGTTCCTCTAATGTATCAATGATTTGCTCGACTGCTTGACTGTACATCTTGCTTCACCTTAAAATAAGTATAAGTGAAAAAACTACCTCGTTTTTGATATTTATTGCGCTAACAAAAAAAGGCGCGATTCTTTATGATGGAATCACGCCTTTTTGTATGTACCTTTAATTTTCTCGCTCGTTCATATAGCTTGTATAGGCATCATTGACCTTATCCTTCGCTGGTACCGTTTGTTTATGAATCTCTTGAAGTAGCATCAATGCTCTAAATAACACACCAATTACGACTGCACTGACAATATAAATACCCAAAATACCAAAGAAAAGTAAACTACTTAATACAGCCGCACCCAGTATACATAAAAATAATTTCATCGCTGTCACCTCTTTGTAAATTATACCTTATTATGGTAATAACCAATTAAAGCATAACATACCTCCATGAAAAATATTATACTGAAAAATAAAACAGGTCAAAAAACCTATGCCATCATTTTAGGTGCCTTTAATAAATATTAACCACTTCAAACGTTTGGCAAACGAGTAAAATATCTGGTGTAAAGGTGAGATCATACAAGCCTAGCTCCCATGTAAAAAACTGCACATGGGCGTCATACCAGTAATCATAGCCTAAATCCCCTTCACCCTCCGATTTTGCAAAGGCTGGTGTTACATCCTTCATTTTGACGAGCTCGATGTTGGTATATTGAATAATGGCAAGCGGATTTTCATCGCCATCTAAGACAATATCAAACTGACCGACTTGCTGAAGCTTTTCGCCCTCTAACTAATAAATACAATGCGCCGCGCAGGTCCCTGTTTTGATACCCTCTACAACAAGCGCACCTAATGTATCACCCATTTCTTTCGAGCCATCCCCAAACATCTACGCATCGGGTGTGCTAAGATTCAATCCATTTTTTGTCGCATAGCTCTGCCAGTAAGCTTCAACTTTGTTCATCTACCTTCCCCCTTTTAAAAGACAAATACCTCTTTTCTAATAATTCATAACACCCTATGCATAGACGACGATTTTCCTTATGTACATATATCGGTTCATACGCTTCAAACAACTGATTGCACTGTATACATTCCGTTCCCTTATGTTCAGTGAAATTTTCTAAAGCACCCCCGCAGCTCGGACAGCATTCCCTGATGTCCTTATCCTCAACAACAAAATATTCATGACATACCTCACATTCCTGCGCTGCAATGCAATCCGTTTTAAGCTTAAATCTTTTGTAGTTTATATGTTGAATTCGTTTTTTCTTCATCATTTTACCCACTCCCCTACATTAAAAGATATCACTTTAATAGTTCAAATTAGTTCAATAGCCTACCAGTAATAGTCTACCAAAAATAGAAAGTAATAAAAACCGTCCAGATGGTGAAAATATGAGGCTGGGACAAAACACGTCATTTTCCTTTTTTAGCGTTCGCAATGACAAACCGGAACCGCGTCACAGCGCGATTCCGGTTTGTCTTATGCTCATAGGAGAGGTTGTTTTTATACGTATGTCCCAGCCTCTTTTTATTTAACCTGGCGTATTTTTTTCTACATTACTTATCCAAACAATACTCAAGGCTAAATAGTAAAAAACAATGATTGGAAAAGATGCTTCTAAGGCTGGCCAAAATGCAGCGTCTCGCAGCACAACGTTTATGCCCGTGACGACAATGATAGATAGAAGCGGTATAGCGATAAAAAAGGTAATAAATAAGATTTTCTCCATAGAATGCTCCTTTTATCGAGTTATTTCATTCCTTAGTTCCGTATGTATCATTTTTAGCTTAAACAAAGGCACTTTCTACTTTATCAACATGCTCAAAACCTGTAAGATAGCTAAGGTATTACATATCAAGGAGGTGCCTAGCGTATGAAATCCTTTCGTAAATGGTGGCTTGCCGCCTTACTCATTCTCTGTGCGGCTGTTTCTATCGTATTTACGCACTATAATGATTCATTTTATCATCAAACCATTGCGACTGTAACAGAAAACACTGTCACAAAAACGGAAGCCGTTACTGATCAATTCAATAATAAAGATACGCTCTATACACAGCAGCTAACTGCAAAAATTACAAATGGTGAAAAAAAAGGCGACGTTATCACGTTAACTAATCAATATTCCGACTCAAAAGGATTTGATAATGAATATGAAATTGGCCATGATTTATTTATCGAAAAAAATAAGCTAGCCGAAAAAAATGACATACATAGCTATGATATTGTAGGCGTTAAGCGAGACGTTCATATCGTCACACTACTCTGGGTATTTATCGCGGTTTTAATTGCGGTAGGGCGTTTACAAGGTCTCTTTTCTGTCATTAGTCTTTTTATTAACGCGGCAATTGTTTGGACCATTATTAATATTTATACAACATACGACGCCTATCTACTTATACTATGCATCGTTGGGATTTTCCTCTTCACCATTTTATCCCTTCTACTCGTAAATGGTTTTAACGAAAAGACAATGACTGCTATTCTCAGCACATTGGTTGGTACATTCGTGTCACTCGGCCTTGCCTTTATTGTCTTAAAGCTGACAAATGAACAAGGTATGCGCTATGAAGAGCTACAATTTATTACGCGGCCATATAAAACGGTCTTTATGGCGGGCCTTTTCATCGGTTCACTCGGAGCTGTAATGGATATTGCGATTACGATGTCTTCCTCGCTTTATGGATTGTATGAGAAAAATCCCGCTATTTCTTTAAAAAGACTGGCTCAATCTGGCCGTGAAATCGGAAAAGATATTATGGGCACAATGACCAATATTTTATTCTTTGCCTATGTAAGTGGCTCCATTCCCATGCTGTTACTTTATTTTAAAAATCAATCGGCATTCGGGTACACATTATCCATTAACCTTTCATTAGAGCTTGTCCGTGCCCTTGTTGGCGGCATTGGTATTGTGTTAGCCATCCCGATTTCGCTAGTCATTGTCTTATTCTTTATTAAACGAAAGCAGGCGATACGATGAATATTATTATAGTACTCGCCATTATTTTAGCGATATGTATGCTGATAATTGGCGGCAAAAAAGGATTGCGTTCATTTATTGCTTTATTTTTAAATTTCATTGTCGTAATTGTGCTGCTCTTCTTTATGAATGTTCCACAATTCAACCCGATTTTATTGACGTTTATTGCCTGTATTGTCGTTAGTATCATTAATTTGTTTTATATTAATGAAGTAAATCCCATGACAAAAATCGCATTCGTCTCTACGCTCGCTACTACTGGTTTTCTTGTAGTACTCATCTGGCTCTTCACTAAAAGCTCATTAATTCAAGGGTTTGGCGAGGAAGAAACAGAAGAATTAAGTATGATGTCCCTCCATATTGGCCTAGATTTTCAGCAAATCGTAATTTCGGTCATTATTATGAGTACAATCGGCGCCATTACAGATGCAGCCATTGCGATTGCTTCTCCAATGCGGGAAATGCTCACTTTACACCCTGAAGCTACGCGTAAACAATTATTTGATTTTGGCATGCACATTGGCCGAGATATTATTGGTACAAGTGCGAATACCTTATTTTTCGCTTTTTTCGGAAGCTACCTAGCCCTACTTATTTGGTTTAATGATTTATCCTATTCACTTGGTGAGATTGTAAACTCCAAAATTTTTAGTAGTGAGCTCATTACGATTTGCTGCGCTGGTATTGGCGTAACCCTTGTCATTCCAATCACAGCTTTCATTGCTTCTTATTTTTTAAAAGATACAAAAGAAGAAACTCACCTTTCATGAAAGGTGGGATTTTTTTGTTAAAGGCTGTTTTCGTAAAGTTTGTTGTTTTTAGAATATGCTATACTAAACATGAAATAGTTTCCAATTATAGCCATTTTATATAGAAGGAGATATTATGAAAAAAATTAAATACTTTATTTCCCTTTTTGGTATCGTCTCCATATTTTTAGTAGGGTGTTCAAACGTAATAGAAAATGAAGAACGCTATATACAAGTTCAACATCGCATTGGTGATGAAAATAAATATGCGGATTTCAAAAAAATTACTGATAATGAACAGGTTCAAAAAGTGAAAGATATTTTAAATGAGATTGATTGGGAACATGCAAAAGTAAATATGACTCACCCACCTGATTACAGATTCATATTTCCATACAAAAATCCTAAAATTGAATCAAAAGCGGTGACATATGAACTTTGGATAACTCCGAACAACGATAAAGTAGAACTTGTTATAGACGCTGAAAGTAACTATGTTCAACTAGATACGGGGAATTCAGCAGAACTCTTTGAAATCCTTGTTGGCGAAGAATTATCAAACCAAAAATAATGATTTGAACTCGACTTTAGAGGTCTTTTTTATGCCCTTTTAAGCAATTCAACAAGTTTATAATTTAATTTTTGGCAGGACGAAATAAGCATTTGCTCCATCCACTTGTCAAATGCTAAATAAATATTTAATTTTATGGGCGGGGCTTTAATTTTTTAAGGCAGCAATACATCTTTTAAACTCGCTTCATTGTTCGATGCTGAATATGGAAAGCTTGAAGTACATAAAAACAAACCATTCACTGAAGCGCTTTTCTCAGAAGATTAAACTGATAATTTTTTATGATTTTCAACATAGTGAATTTAATTCTCCAAAACAATCCTTTTATAGACAAATTAAAACGCTCCTTCAAATTAACATTGAAGCGGCGTTTTTTAGTGGATTTTGTCTATAAAGTCGTTGATTTATAAGGCTATCAAAATGTTGTTTGGGAATTGTTTTTAAGCTTCTTAAATTAATTATTTTTATTTTTCTTCATGGCTAAACTTACTAATATTAATGAAACTACTATTAATAGATAAACGGGTACTAGTGTAATATCGTAATAGGCTAGTTGAGTATCAGAAATATTTAAATTGATTCTTAAAAATAACGGGTGAAAATGAATCGGATTATCCACATCCATTGACATACTAGATACATACAGCGTTTTTTTTGATAAAGATGTAATTAAATATACAATGCTTATAATTAGTAGCACTATAGAAAGCAATATTTTTTTCATTTTTTTCTCCGTTTATTTATTTTAACACCAGTTAACTAAATACTCTTTATTTCCATTTAATCTGACGTTGCTCTTTTGATAATGTTTCCAAATTCATAATTTCACAAAAAATTAAAATGTTAAGCTATACTCACTTATCTACATAGAAAAGAGGCACTGCCCATGAACACCATTGATGCATTGAATATTTTTTACAGAGAAGATGTAATTTCTGATTTACTTAAAAGCTGTTTTGAAGATTCTCCAGCTTTCTTAAAACAATTTCTAGCAGCGGGGGATGTGGCGCTCAATACACACGCTGGGTACACGATTATGAATCGCTTAGAACTCGGTAAAGCGATTGGAACTCCGGATATGGTGATTGTGAACGGTGATCAAATCATTGTGATTGAAAATAAGCTTGGCACAGGTGAAGGCATTTTACAGACAATACGTTATGAATCAAACGAAGCTAAAGAAGGCTTGTTAAAAAAGGTCGGAATGGAAGCGGCCACATTTCATTATATTTTCTTAACGCTGGATACAACGGTTATGCCAAGTAGCTCAAATTTTAAGCATCTATACTATAGTGAATTTTTAACGCAGGATTGGATTTTACAGGATTCGACGCTACATATGATTTTTAAGGATTTCCAAGAAAAATTACATGCATTTTATGCGCCGTTACGTACACCATTTGAAACACTAGCTACAGACTATGCATTGGATAGCACACAAAAGAAAATATGTTGGCAACAACTTCTTTTTGACCAATTTAACGCACATGCTCCGTTTACACTCGACTGGGGAGAGGTAGGAGGTACTGGTCGCAATAACTTCCTATTCCTGATTACAAAATCAAATTGGAAAGCGACAGCACCATTTGATAAAGCTGGCTTATCCAAAACCTTCTATGTTCATATTGATACCTACATTAATCTATTGAGCAGCTCCAATGATTCCCTTAACGAAATTGGCGTGCGTTTTGAGACGAACCCCTATGTACCCCATGCCAAAATTAAAAACGATCCACAATACGCAAAGTTTATTGAACATAAACAGCTATTTGCGGAACGTTTATATGAGCTTGTAAAAGAAAGCTTGCCAGCTAGCAAAAAACGAAACACCAAGCTCCTATCCTTGTCGATTCCTATCGATAAATCCTCACTTGGGAAAAGCATTGATGATTATACGCAGAAAGTGCTGATGTTAGAAAAGATTATTGATGCGGTAATCGAGAGTATGAAGGAGGATAATCTTTTATAAAAAAATAGAAGAATTTAAAGCATCTTTTTTCTCTCCTTCTATCAATTTGTAAATATATTCAAATAAATCCGTCAAAAAAAGTTGACCGTTTTAAAAAAATATATTACAGTATTTTTAATACACTCATAAAGGAGCGGTAAGCCATTGAAAGACATACATTATATAACGGATATTGAATCGTTAAAGGCCATTAGTGATTCGCTTCGCATTAGTATTCTTTTGAGTTTAAAAGATGGGCCGATGTCTGGGCAGGATATCGCAAAGGCCATAGATATTAATCGCTCAAAAATCCACTATCATTTAAAAGAGTTAGAAAATCATGGATTTATTGAGGTCGCCAAAACGGAAGTTAAAAATGGCATTATCCAAAAATTTTATCTTCCTGTTGCTAAAGCATTTATTCCAGATATTTCGATATTCAATAATCATTTCTTTGCGGGCTATAAGGAAATCTTTGTTGAAGCGGAAAATGTAGCGAATTTTAAAAACGAAATGAATGATCTAATTAATAAATACGGTGTATCAGCATCTACTACTACAGAAAAGATTACTTTATATATTGGTGAATAAAAAAGGACCAGAATACATTTCTATCAAGAATACGTATTCTGGTTGTATTTTAGCTTAACTGTCAGTTTTTTTAAAACGTTATAAAAATAGTAACCGATTAAAAATTTTACAACATATTAAAGGAGCGATTGAAATGATTAAAAATCGAGATTTCAACATTTTATTTGTAGGAAGATTCATTGCTAATTTCGGAGATAGTATGTATTCCATTGCGACTATGCTACTTGTTTACCATTTAACAAATTCCGTATTCTATTCAGGTTTTGCTCTATTTTTAACGTCCTCAATGGGTATTGTACAAGTCTTACTGAGTCCGATGTTAGACTGTATCAATATTAAAAAATCATTAATTTCATTTCAGTTTATTCAAGCTCTTCTACTGTTAACAATTCCCCTGCTACATTATTTTGATCAATTAACTGTGACAAAAATTTTAGTTATCATGCCTCTAGTAACGTTAATGAATCAACTAATTTATCCAAGTCAGATTTCATTATTACCTAAAATTTTGAAAGAGGATGAGTTAGTCAAAGGGAATTCATTATTCACGATTGCTTATCAAGGTAGTGATGCTTTATTTAATGCGATTTCTGGCGTAGTCATTGCTTTAGTAGGAATTTATTCAGTGTACTATTTAAACAGTATGACATTTTTAATCAACGGGATTTTATTTATATTCTTATCTCAAAAAATAGCTCAAATAAATAACAGCGCCGAAGCATCAAAGAAAGCAAATGCTATTAAACACTACTTCGCAGATTTTAAAGAAGGATTAGCTTTTTGGAAAAACCCTGTTCTACTACCAATGCTAATCGGTGTAATTGTTATTAACTTTGCAACAACAAGTATTTACGCAAACTTGCCTTCATTTTCAACTTCAACTATTCATTACAGTTTCCTAATGGCCGCTTCTGGCATTGGCATTTTAATCGGTTCACTATTAATTAATAGGCTCAAATTAACACAAAAGCCTTTAAATAAAACATACATTCTCTCCATTTTCACAGTAGGTGTTCTCTGGGCGCTAGTAGCTTTAATAAATATTGATACAATAACGGCTAAAATACTCACAGTTGTACTATTTTTTATAGGCTGGGTCCCAGTTGGCATTCTAAATATAATTTCTCAAACAATCGTACAATTAAGTGTGCCCGCAAACAAATTAGGCATGGCAATTGGCTCAATGGTTGGCATTTCCATTACATTAGCACCTTTAGGAGCACTGCTAGGAGGATTTTTAGGCGCATTAATCGGCTCAGACCAAACCATTTTTTATAGCGCATGTTTAATTATTTTTGTAGGCTGCTATTGGGTAACGAAAAAATCCATTCGCTCGCTATCAACACTTGAAAATATCTCATAAGCATTAAAAAACTATCCAATTGCTAGATAACTCTAACAATTGGATAGTTCAGAAATTCTCTTCATTATCTAAAAAAAATGATGCTAATTAAAAGACTAAGCACACAAACAACGATGGCACGATTTCTTGATTTCTTTTTTTCTTGCTCCGAAAAAGTCATTGCCAGATGAAAGCTTGTCATAATGGCTAAAAAGAAGAAATGCTTCATCAAAAATGTAGTGTCATCATAATTTAAATAAAATAGGATGAGTGAAACAAGGTAGACCAAAAATACGATTTTGCAGAATGTAGTATAAATCCTATTCGTTGATGTTTTAGAAGAAAAGACTTGCCAAAGAATCAACACCCAACAAGCTAAGCCTAGCCAACTGTCAATAAATTCAATCATACTACTACCCTCTTATTTAACTTAACTCTATTCACGCTTTTTTCCTTTCCAAACAGACAATACTATTGAGGTATTTAGGCGTTTATAGCCTTGTATAAAATGTAACAAATCTTTCAAAAGAGATTTAGGGAATTTCCTGAAATTATTAGTATGAAGGCGAATAAATTCTGTCTGTATCAAGATCTATCACAAAATCTACTTCAATATCCTCTGAATAAGAAACTTGCTCAAAGTTATAAAGTCTACAAAAAATGTTAGGCAGGTCACTAGTCTCCCGTGTCAATTCTTTTACTTGGAAATACATTTGTTTCAATTGTTGTTTTGAACACTTTCTTCCTCTAAGGATAACTTGGTTAACGTAGCCATCAATTTCAATAATTATAAATTTCACTACTGATTGCTAATCAGTCATATAGCTCCGATTTTTTATGCTGCTCGATTGAACATTAACGAAATGGCATTTTGGAATGTTATGACACTTATGTATACGCCATAAATTTCCATTTCCAATATTAGATTAGTATGTATCAGGAAAGATTTTTCCAAACCATTTACAATTAAACTTAAAACCCGAACTTTTAACGGATACTATCATTTCATCTGTCTCTCCATGATTAAAAATGAGTTCAGTAAATATAATTCCATATTTTTGTAAAATAATATGATTTTTTCAAGGGTAGCCCATTTTCCCTACAATATAGTATATGTATAAGATATACTATTTCTAAAATGGTGTAATAATGTTTAGACAGTAAATTCATCCGATTTCGTAACTACCGATAACACTATTTCACATAATTTAGCTACACAATTACATCACCCAAAAAGGTAGCTTACTAGGCTATCTTCTTTTGCTTTTAAGCATGTTTATTTATTGAAGCCTTTTCTAATCCAATTTTCAAAATCAGCTAGCGTAGTATTTAGTGTGATACTAAGTAGTGTTTCTGTCCCCATATTAGATGTGATGAATCCCAAATCTACTGACACTGTGAAAAAGTATATCGTTTTGTCGTGAGAATATTGTTCATAACTAAACGCTATCCCTGGAGAATCTACACTGATAATATCTTGTTCTAAGTTGTTTCTTTTGATGTTCGCAATACTTTTTAATACTAAATCAACATCTTCTTCAAGCCATACATAGTCATGTGAAAAATTCAAAAACTCGCATTCAAGCATTAAATCAAAATGAATTGTTTCGTCTTTTTTCTCTAATACATTCAAACCAACTTTTGTTTCACTAAATTCGATGCTTAAATCTTCTAAGTAAACCATTATCTTAACACTCCTAATAATTATTTTAGTTCTACTTAATAATATATTATTTTAACACTATGCCTATGTTTTTATGTATATTAATGTAAAAGGAGGGATTTTTATGTTCAATCATCACTTAACCGCTTCAGAGGCTTTGCCTATTATGTTAGCAGCCTTTGAACGATACAAGGAGGATCCACAGCCATCAAGTGCGCTAAAGGAAACCATCGAATCACTTGAGCAGGAGCTCGAAAATGGCGTGTATTGCATTGGCTATCAACTAGAGGACGAGCTAGTAGCGATGTCTAAATATAAATGGATGCCAAATGCTCTGTATTTCTCACGTCTTTCTGTTCTACCAAGCTATCAGCGCCGCGGCATTGCGAGTAAGCTAGTCGATGAATTGGCACGGATGGCACTTGCCCAGCATAAAGCTTTCCTCCAATGTAAGGTTCGTAAAATTGAGAATGGCAATATCGCCCTTTATACGAAATTGGGCTTCACCATTACAACCGAGGAGCTGTACACGAATTTAAATGGAGAAGTTATGGCCATTGTATCAATGGAGAAAATTATTCAATGAAAAGTCTCAAGTAGGTTCACAACAAAAAAGGAATCGCACGTTAGCACGACTCCTTATGTTTATGCTTATCTTTTCGACTGGATATATTTTTTCCCCAGTCGTTTTTTAGCCTTATAAAAATTGTTTTAATATATCGGCTAGAGATTTTTCAGAATGGACGATTAGCATCGATAAGTCAGAGTGTTTTACTTCCAAACCACCATTTCCCACACCGTACTGATGTAGCATATACGTTATTAAATACAGCTAATCTACTGTTTATTTCAGTACTTGATATCAGACATATATGAAAAGCAAAAAAGAAATACTTTAAATTGAAATTAATTAGTTAATTTATTAACAAATTAATTCATAATAATTGAATCATCGCGATGCCAACGATAATGATGACTAAACCCATTATTTGCATTAGGCGTACGCGATTTTTTTCTGAATGAAAAAGGCCAAATTGCTGTACGATTACACTCGCAGTCATTTGTCCAAAAAGCGCAAATACAACAGTTTGTCCTGTCCCTAAAACTCCTGCTAAATAGGCATTCGCCAGTACAAAGGTTCCACCTAAAATCCCTCCGAGGAAAATCCACCACGGCGCTTTTTCACGAAATGGGGTGAGCACTTGACGAAATGAATGTTTCGTCACGACAACGATACAAGCAAGCGTCAGCATACCGACAAAAAAGGAAATGAACGCTGCATGCGGTGCGGAATGAAGCACCGTACTTAAACGACCATTAACGGCTACCTGTATCGCTAGTAGTAGACCACCTACAATGCCTAATAAACGCCAGAGCCATTGTCTATTTGTCGAAACTACCACTGTTTTTTTTCGATAAACGACAAGCACAACACCAGTTAAAACGAGTAGTAATCCGGTGAATCGAGCCCATCCAAAAGCATAATGTGGTACTTGAAACCAACCATTATGATCAATAAGCATTCCCATTATTGTCATGCCAACAATCGGTAAGATTGCCGTTTGCACACTCCCCAGCACCGGAAATAAAAGCACATTTGACATCAATGCCACGGCACCACATAGACCACCTATCCATATATAAAAAGGCTCTGTTTCAAACAGAGTAAGCGGAAATCCGAGTGATGCACCTGTAACATACGTCATTATGATGAGAAAAGGAAGTGCCACCGTAAACGATACCCAGGATGTTACATATGCCGAACCCACATATATACGAAGTTGTGCATTTACCGCTGATTGAATTGCCATAATTACACCGATTGCCATTGCTAGAGCAAACATCTCACGCCCTCCTTTTATATGTCTCTTCCCATTTTCCCTAATAAAAAAAGGGGTTACAGAATAAATTCTGTAACCCCTTTTACTATTTATTCGTCCTCATCTGACTCATCTGGATTTATCCACTCATTCGTATGCAAATCAAGCATATATGGACCATCATGCACTCCGAAATAAATTGGATAGCGAATGTCTGAACCATTTGCTTCATCAAAGCAATCCTTTATCCATTGCCCAAGCTCTGCAATCAATACATCCTCAAGCTCATTTTCTTCGTAGAATTCTTCATATGCTTCTGAATCCTCACCATAGCCATACACATCAAGCCATTTATCAAGCAGTGCATCCTCTAAGAAATCTAATGCTTCTGTACCCGCTTCATCAAACATATCTGCCATGAAAAACAATTGCATATCGATTGTAGGCTCGCCAATAAAAGCCATCACCTGCAACAATGCCACGTCCTCAGAATAGCTCTCCTGCTTCACCTTTTTAAATCCTTCGATTATTTCAGCTGAATATTGAGAAAATTGTTCATGTAATGATGCTTTATATCCCTCTACTGTCCACTCCATACCAACACCTCTTTCTAATAATATTTTATCATCATTAATAAAAAAAAGCGCTTTTAATGACACAAAAAGTAAATTAATTCCATTTAAAATATATTTAACATTTCTAATTAAATATAGATACATTTAATAACTCGGTTTCCATTTCGTATTTCATTAGCAGTTACTTCACCAAACACTTTAAACTTTTCGAATTTCACAATATATGCAGAACATATCCAAATTCGATGCTCCACTTCAACATCTAATAGTTTTTGAATGGATTTTACTCTATTACTCGTATCAATTTCAAATGCAATAAAATTTTCACCATTTGGTAATTGCCACATAACATCAATTCGCCCATTTTTAACTTTGTATTCTTTAATACCAATCAAATTAAATTCTTTAGCATAGTTCATCAAAAAATATTGAAAAAAATTATGATAATTTCCTCGTCTAATATTTTTAATATCATGCCCACTGTTTTTTAAAATTCGATTACGTCTAACTTGTTCGCTTGTTGGCGTATATTTTCTGTGAAACCGTTTTGCTTTTTGTTTTATCAATAACTGTAGTTCATCTATTTCCATATAATTCCTCCCATCATTTCTTTTCAGCTTAAATCGTTTAACAATTATTCACCACCTTTCAAATTTAAATTTTCTAATGTATTTTCTATTAATAAATCAGCTCCAACAAATTCTTCATCACAAATCACTCATCACCTCAAGAAGCGGGTTTTGGATACGACATATTTAAAAATATGTGCCAATCAAAGACGATTGGCCGATGAATCTCGACAGTTTTATTAGAAATATTGCATAACCTTGTCAACTAAACTTTTATTTCACGACATCTTGAAAAATAGTTATTATTTATGATTCCCGGCAAAGTCGAATTTTGTGCAAAAACGCGGCTCTATGGGGTAGTTTTTAATAGAAAATGCTCTTTTTTTCATCCCATAAAATCGAAATTCCATCTGGATCGTGTCATTTATTTAAATAACGAATATTTTCGCTGCAACTGCCGAAAATTCTCGTTTGCTGCTACAAAAAAAGCCCTTTTGAGCAAGAAAATAGTCAAAAAACACCCGTTAGAGTAGCTCTAGCGGGTGTTTTCTGCTGATATTCTATACAACAATTTTGTATTTATCGCCAAATTAATCCTAAAGATTTGTTATTTCATTTATCCTAAGCAAATGATTACTACATAACTATGTAAATAAACATACGGATAGCACTTATTAAAAAATATGTCGTAGTTAAAACACGCTTTCTGAGGTAATTCGGTATTTCTAGCAAATCATTTACATCTGCCACATAAAAAAAGAAGCCGCTTGATGCGACTTCCTTCAAAAAATTAATGCAATGTTTTCGTGAAATTTTTGCGTTCATACAGAAAATAACATGCTGTGATGCCTAATAAAATGGCGGCACCGATAAAAACAAATTGAATCGCCATAAAATCAGCAACATAGCCGACTAAAAGTGTGGCGACAACAAATGCGACGCCATTTAAAACTTCCTGCGCGCTATATATTTTCGCAAGCATCTGTTCATCTGCTCTCACCTGTATCCATGAGGCCATAAGTATTCCTTGCAGCTGCGTCACAAAACCAAAAGCAGCAGACAATACAAGCGCCATAAAAGGCCACGTATTTATACTAAAACCTAGCATAACAACGGCGATGATAATGCTGCTTAGCAACAGCCATTTGCGGAAATTCATCTGAAAATACTGTTCAAGCTTCATACATACTGAAGCACCCACAAGTAATCCTACAAAAAAGCTGGTATTAATATAGCCCCACCATGCCTCAGAAACTTGGAGCACTTCATCTACAAAAATGTAAATAAAGGCAGCTACCCATACAACATTCGCAAACGTTGATAAAAATGAAAGAATTTGAAGACTGCGAAACGATCTGTTATACCAGATAATTTGGAAGCCCTCCATTAATTCACTTTTTTCCAAAACGGTTTCTTTTCGTATAAATTCCGTTGCATCTTTAATACAAAAAATAGCCAATGTTGATAGAACATATAATGCTAATGTCAGCATAATAATCCACGACCCATTTGTCATCGCAACAATTAGCCCACCAAGTGCCCAGCCACCTAATCTTGTGGATTCATTAAGCATTGATAAAAAACTATTTGCGCGAATTAAACGAGCCTTTGTGACAAGTCTCGGTAGCATCGCTTCACTCGAAGGCAATGCTACTCCATCAAGCAATGCAATGATAAAAATCATTGAACATACAATGACTAAATTTGTGGTTGTCATCACACTAAAAAGAAGGCATGCGAGTAATATCGTTTTTAAAAATTGCGACACCAATAAGATTCTTTTTAAACGCCATCGATTTAAGAAAAATGGTGCAACCGAGCTACTCATCATACGCCCGGACATATTTAATACTGGTAATAATGCCAGTGTAAATGTAGATTCATTGAACTGATACAAAATCGAAATGAGACCGACAATGTAAAAAACATCACCTAAATTGGCGAATAATTGACTTACCCATAAAAAATGGAACGATTTTTTCATCTTCCCTACCCTTTCTTTTATAAAAAATTTAAAAGGTAGTTTGAAGCTACATCTGATCCCCTCCCGTTTTCAAAAAAAAAAAAAAACACAAAACCAATGCCAAAATTATTTTTAAAATTTAGATAGTTACTACTGGCGGGAAGATGAAATAATTAACTAGATTATATCATAAATTCAGAATTTTTAATAAACCAATTAATTATTTAACTAATTAATAATTTAATTAGTTAAATATCGATACAAATACTATCGTTCTTTTCATTCACAAACGACTAATTAATCATTTTATAAATTAATTAGTTAATTTTCTTATAAAAAAAAGAGGCTGGGACATAAGTAAAAATTCCAGTCTTTAATAGAGAAGGTGATGTCGAATTTGACATCACCTTCTCTATTTTTATGCGCAAATTGGGAATTACCATTCCCTTATTGCGTATTTTCTTAAGTTTGTCGCCATTAATGCGAGGCCAATTTCATTTTTTACTTTCGATTTTCCTCGGACGGAGAATCGAGTGAAACCTAAATTAGCCTTCAGAAATCCAAAAACTGGTTCTACGTCAATTTTACGTTGACGATAGATTTCAGCTGTTTTTGGTTCTGAAAGCTTCTGTCGTATATATGATTTCTGTTGTTCCCATTTCGTGTTCACATACAGTTTTCGATGCGCGCCTTCGGCAGCTTTTGTACAGAGAGAACGTATTGGACAATCTGAACAGTCTTCGCATTGATATACTTTAAACGTACGTATATACCCTGAACGATCCTTACGGCTCGCATCATATTGATAAGTTAATTGTTTTTCATTCGGGCAGGTATAGCTGTCTGTTTTTTCATTGTATGGCCAATTATTTGTTTTTGAGGGGTCTTGCTGAAACTTCTTCTTTCCTTCTTTGCGATACATATTATAAGTGATAAGAGGGATACGTTCATGTGTTTCTAACACGTTTTGATAATTAACTTCACTGCTGTAACCGGCATCTGCCACAATATATTTCGGTAATTCGAAATACTGGTCCGTAATCGTTTCTAAAAAAGGCGTTAACGTTTTCGTATCTGTTGGGTTAGGGTATACATCATACGCGAGTGTATATTGATTTTCAGTTGCTACTTGTAGATTATAACCTGGCTTAAGCTGCCCATTTTTCATATAGTCATCTTTCATACGCATAAACGTCGCATCTCTATCTGTTTTAGAATAACTGTTTCGCT
>NZ_JTFC01000037.1 GCF_003991225.1 Candidatus Kurthia intestinigallinarum | reverse complement strand
AACCGGTGTATAGGCATGCAATACATCCTCGTTATTTTCGTCTAGCTGTTGCAGGACGTCTAGCTTCCCTTCTCTGATCGCCTTCTGTACCGTTTGATTTAATAACGGTGTGTTTGGTTTTTTATTTTCCACGCTTAAATTCCTCCATTGTTCCAATTGTCGTACTTTCTTTCCTATGTATGCCCCATTTAATTTTCTTATGAAAGAAATGGTAGGTATTTGTCATTTATCTCCATTATACACAAAAAAACACGGATTTCTCCGTGTCTTTTTTAGACAGATGGTGGTCGATTTTGTACGAATACATGCTCAGCATGCTGCTTTTCTAAGCAGTGAATCAAATCCACACCATAAATTCCTTCGGCATAATCCATTTCAGATTCATAAATCGGGATAAGTTGATGAAGTACAACCAGAAATTCTTCATTTGAAATTGCAGAAACAAACAATTCACTCGGTTCTCTTGCTAGTAAATGCGTCATTTTTGTGTATTCGAAAAGAATTTCTTTTGTTTTCCCTTCTACAGGAAATGTTGTATCCCCATCATATTTCAATAAGTTTTTATGAACATAATACCCGAATTCTGCCATCATACGTAGGGGCCAATTTTTTTCAGGAAGTGTCCATTCCTCTTCAGAAGCGACCCAATCTAAAGGCAATTTCATCATCATTTCATACGCTTCGTTGTGCGTCACATTTGGCGGAATATGATTACTGACCCCCAGTGTGAAAACAACATAATATGGATATTTTTTCGTTGGATAAATGATATTTCCACTAATTTGTATCAACGGGTCACTTTCTACCGTCAAGTCTGTCAATTGGAGCGCAATCGGTCCATATTCTTTTTCAAATCGTTGACGAACTTTCTCTGAATTAGAAACTGTTCCAATTGGTTTGGGCTGTCCATCGTCTACCGGCTTCTCCACAACGGCAGGACGTTGAAAATCAATGACTTCCTGGACCTGTGCGGCTGTTAATTTTTCTTGTAAAGCAGGATAGCCATTTGCTTCCGCATACTGCCACTCCGCTTTATATACTGGCACCAATTCATCGATACGAATTTCTTCGCCTTCTACCTGCAAGTGCTGGATATCTGAATCAGTAGGAGCCGAAATTAACATACAGCTTAAATAGGTTTCAATGCCATACGGGTCTGCTAAATCCCCTTTGTTGGGGACGATGACCCCTCGAGCCGGCTGAACGTTTTCATCATGCGGAATACATGCTAATTTAATCAACCAATTAATCGGCCATATTTTTTCTCGATCTAACCAGTCTGCCCCGCCTTCAAGCCAATCTGCAGGTACTTTCATCATATTTTCCACATATAACAGGTTGTATCCAACCGCGCGGTCACTCATACCTGTTGTAAATAAAACATAATACGGATGGGCGGCTGATGGGGCAATAATATGCGCCTGAATCGGGACTTCAGAAGGGAAGTTTTGATAATAGGTTGTTTGAATCGGACCGTACACCTCTTCAAACGCCGCACGAATTACCGCATGACTGGATGGTTCTTCGTACTCTTCCTCTTCCTCTTCTTCTTCATCCTCATAGTCCTCGTCCTCATCATCGTATTCTTCTTTAGGCGTTGTACGCGGCACATGGTCGGCTGGTAAAGTTGCATTATGGGCCTGAATAAGCGCTAGAATTTCCGTTTGATTTTGTTCTTTCGCCATCAACTCTGCATCTTTTCGCTCAAAATAACGAATCGTCGTATCCACACCATGGTCGATTAACAGTTGGACAACTTCTTTATTTCCAGATCGAATAGCACCGAATAGGACATCTTTATAGGGATGAGGCGGTTCAAAATTTATCGCAGCCCCCTGTTGTAATAAATAGCGCACCATCTCATAATGGCCTTTTGCCGCAGCTGATTTTATCGCTGTATCTTTATAAGGGAAGGATTCTTCATCAATATCCATT